>NZ_BAAGSQ010000029.1:115489-925914 GCF_054782355.1 Paraburkholderia jirisanensis
GGCGACCGACACGGATGCGGTGAACCTGGCGCAGCTGAAAGCAGCCGGTCTGAACGTCGATACGTCGGGCAATGTGACGAACTCGTTCGTCGCCTACGACGATGCAACGAAGGGCAAGGTCACGCTGGCAGGCGGCACGAACGGTACGACGATCACGAACGTGAAGGCGGGCGCACTGAGCGCCACCAGCACGGACGCGGTGAACGGTGCGCAACTGTACGCCACGAACCAGAACGTCGCGCAGAACACCGCCGACATCGGTGCGGTGAACACGCAGATTACCAACATCAACGGCGAACTGGCCGATGCGGTGAAGTACGATTCGTCGGCACACGACAAGGTGACGCTGGCCGGTGGTACGAACGGCACGACGATCGCCAATGTGAAGGCCGGTGCAGCCGACACGGATGCAGTGAACCTGGCGCAGCTGAAAGCAGCCGGTCTGAACGTCGACACGTCGGGCAACGTGACGAACTCGTTCGTCGCCTACGACGATGCAACGAAGAGCGCCATTACGCTGGCAGGCGGCGCGGCTGGCACGAAGATCAAGAATGTGGCGGCAGGCGACCTGAGCGCAGCTAGTACGGACGCGGTCAACGGCTCGCAACTGTACGCGACCAACCAGAACGTCGACTCGCTGAACACGCAGATCACGAATATCAATGGCCAGTTGGCTGATGCAGTGATGTACGACTCATCAGCGCACGACAAGGTGACGCTGGCCGGCGGCACGAGCGGCACGACCATCACGAACGTGAAGGCAGGTGCGGTTGGTGCAACCAGCATGGACGCTATCAACGGTTCTCAGCTGTACAACACCGCTAGCAGCACGGCTGAAGCATTGGGCGGCGGTTCGTCGGTCGACGCAGACGGCAAGGTCAGGAAGCCGAGCTACAACGTCGCTGGAAACACGTATAGCGATGTGGGTACGGCTTTGGCGGCAGTCGATGCGAAGGCAGCGTCAGGTTCGGTCGACGGCATCAAGTACGACACCTCGGCACACGACAAGGTGACGTTCAGCGGCGCAAGCGGCACGAAGCTGTCGAACGTGATGGCTGGTACGGCCGACATGGATGCAGTCAACCTGGCGCAACTGAAGGCGGCGGGCCTGAACGTGGACACGTCGGGCAATGTGACGAACTCGTTCGTTGCATACGATGATTCGACAATGGGCAAGGTCACGCTGGCTGGCGGCACGGCCGGCACGACGATCACGAACGTGAAGGCTGGCGCAGTGGGCGCAGCCAGCACGGACGCTATCAACGGTTCGCAGCTGTACAACACCGCCAGCAGCACGGCAGCGGCGCTCGGCGGCGGTTCGTCGGTGAACGCCGACGGCACGATCAAGACGCCGTCTTACACGATTCAAGGCCAGACGAAAACCGACGTAGGTTCGGCGCTGGCGGCCATCGATACGGCGACGACGGGTAACACGACGTCGATCACAAACCTGACGAACGACATTAACAACGGCGAGATCGGTCTGGTCCAGCAGGATGCCGCAAGCCGGACGATCACCGTGGCCAGAAGCACGGACGGCACGACCGTAGACTTCACCGGTATTGCAGGCGCACGGCAATTGAAGGGTGTCTCGGCAGGCCAGGCGGATACCGATGCAGTGAACCTTGCGCAGCTGAAGGCAGCCGGTCTTAACGTCGACACCTCGGGTAATGTGACGAACTCGTTCGTCGCTTACGACGATGCGACGATGGGTAAGGTGACGCTGGCAGGCGGCAGCGCTGGTACGACGATCACGAACGTGAAGGCGGGTGCGATCAGCGCAGCCAGCATGGACGCTATCAACGGCTCGCAGCTGTACAACACAGCCAGCAGCACGGCCGAAGCACTGGGCGGCGGTTCGTCGGTGGATGCGGACGGCAAGATCCGGAAGCCGAGCTACAACGTCGCAGGCAACACTTATGGCGACGTGGGCTCCGCACTGGCGGCAGTCGACGCGAAGGCGGCGTCGGGCTCGGTCGACGGCGTGAAGTACGACACCTCGGCGCATGACTCGGTGACATTCGACGGTGCAAGTGGCACGAAGCTGTCGAACGTGACGGCTGGTACGGCCGACATGGATGCAGTGAATCTGGCACAGTTGAAGGCAGCAGGCCTGAACGTCGACACCTCGGGCAACGTGACGAACTCGTTCGTCGCCTATGACGACGCAACGAAGGGCGCTATCACGCTGGCAGGCGGCGCGGCTGGCACGAAGATCGAGAATGTGAAGGCGGGCGAACTGAGCGCCACGAGCACGGACGCAGTCAACGGGGCGCAGCTTTTCGCGACGAACCAGAATGTCGACTCGCTGAACACGCAGATTACGACCATCAACGGCGAACTGTCTGACGCAGTAAAGTACGACTCGTCTGCACACGACAAGGTGACGTTCAACCGCATCGGCGGTACGACGCTGTCAAACGTGAAGGCCGGGGCGGCCGACATGGACGCAGTGAACGTTTCGCAGCTGAAGGCGGCAGGCCTGAACGTGGATACGTCCGGCAACGTGACGAACTCGTTCGTTGCGTATGACGATGCGGCGAAGGGCAAGGTCACGCTGGCAGGCGGCACGAACGGCACGACGATCACGAACGTGAAGGCAGGCGTAGTTGGTGCAACCAGCGCGGACGCGATCAACGGCTCGCAGTTGTACACGCTGGCCTCAAGCGAAACGAAGGCGCTCGGCGGCGGCTCGACGGTGAATCCGGACGGCAGCATCTCGATGCCTGAGTACACGGTTGGCGGCAAGACGGTCGATGGCGTCGACGGCGCGGTCACCGCGCTCGATACCCGCATCACCGGCATGTCGTCGGCGATTGTGGAAATCGCTCCGAAGCTGAAGTACATCAAGTTCGGCGACACCAACGCGCTGGATGCGACGGCTGCAGGCGCGGATGCGGTAGCCATCGGCGGCTTCGCGCAAGCGATGGGCGACGGTGCGCTCGCCATCGGTGCAAACGCCCGCGCCATGGCGACCAACTCGGTGGCGATTGGCTTCGGTTCGTCGACTTCGCAAGCGAACACGTTTGCAGTCGGTTCCACGACCAGCAAGCGCCGTATCGTGAACCTGGCAGACGGCACGAGCATCAGCGACGCAGTAACGGTCGGTCAGATGAACACGGCCATCGGCGCGGCGATCGTCAACAACGGTGTGAAGAACAACGGCATGTTGGGCGCTTCGACGATGATGCTCGGCGCAACCGCGTCCAGCAAAACACCGGACCAGTTGATCGTCTCCGGTCCGACGACGCTGTCGACGGCAACCGATGCACTCGGCAACAATGCGGTCGCGATGGGTCTGAATGCTCACGCCAATGCGGCCAACGCCGTAGCCGCTGGCCAGAACATCAGCGTGCTGGGTGCGAATGGTGTGGCAGTCGGCCAGAATGTCGCGATTAGCTCTGATTCTGCAGTGGGCATCGGTTCGACCGTGTCGGTAGCCTCGATCAACTCGGTGGCCATCGGCAGCAACGGAACCGAAGTGAACACGGGTTCGGACAACGCGGTGGCGATCGGCAGCAACGTGTCGGTGGGCGGCAAGAACACCGTGGCGATCGGTAGCAACATCATCACGGGTACTGCAGGCAGCGTGGTGCTCGGCGCAAACAGCTCGGACGACAATCGTGCCAACACGGTATCGGTCGGCTCGTCGGCAGTGCCGTCCATGGGCACCAGCCTCGTACGTCGCCAGGTGATCAACGTCGCAGCCGGTACGCAAGACTTCGACGCAGTGAACGTCTCGCAGCTCAAGGGCGTGACCTCCGCACTCGGCGGCGGCGCAACCGTCAACGCGGATGGCTCGGTGAAGAAGCCGAGCTACAACGTGGCGGGCAGCACCTTCACCGATGTCGGTGCGGCGCTGGCAGCAGTGGACGCGAAGGCGGCCACCGGTTCGATCGACGGCATCACGTACGACTCTTCGGCGCACGACAAGGTGACGTTCAACGGCGCCAGCGGCACGACGCTAGCGGGTGTGAAGGCAGGCGCAGTCGGCGCAACCAGCACCGAAGCGATCAACGGTTCGCAGCTGTACAACACTGCCAGCAGCACGGCGGCGGCGCTCGGCGGCGGTTCGTCGGTGAACGCTGACGGTACGGTCAACAAGCCGAGCTACAACGTTGCAGGCAATACCTTCACCGACGTCGGCGCAGCGCTGGCGGCGGTGGACGCGAAGGCAGCGACCGGTTCGGTCGATGGCATCACGTACGACACCTCGGCACACGACAAGGTGACGTTCAACGGCGCGAACGGCACGATCCTGTCGAACGTGAACGCCGGCGTAGCCGACAAGGACGCGGTCAACGTCGCGCAGCTGAAGGCTGCAGGCCTGAACGTGGATACGTCGGGCAACGTGACCAACGCGTTTGTCTCGTATGACGATGCGGCAAAGAGCCAGATTTCGCTCGGCGGCGCAACGGGTACGAAGATCGCCAACGTCCAGGCGGGCAACGTGAACGCAACCAGCATGGATGCGATCAACGGTTCGCAGCTGTACAACGTGGCCAGCAGCACGGCAGCAGCGCTGGGCGGCGGTTCGACGGTGAACACGGACGGCACGATCACGGCTCCGACGTTCGCGCTGAACGAAGGCTCGACGACGGTGCACACGGTCGGCGACGCGATCACCAACATTGATGGCCGTGTCACGCAGAACACTGGTGACATCACGAACATCAAGAACAAGCTGGTCGACGGCGGTGTGATCGACGGTACGACGGGTGAAACGCTCGCCGTGGTGTACGACAGCACGGCGAAGGACTCGGTGACGTTCGGCGGCAAGGGTGCTACGGCTCCGGTGGCGCTGCACAACGTGGCAGCAGGCGAGTTGTCGGCGACGAGCGCGGATGCGGTGAATGGTTCGCAGCTGTACGCAACCAACAAGCGCATCGACGACATCAACTACAACACCGGCAACATCGGTGACGTCGTGATGTACGACTCGTCGAAGCACGACACGATCACGCTGGGCGGCATGGCCGGCGGTACGATGACGGCCCCTGTGACGCTCACCAACGTCGCTGACGGCAAGAAGCAGTACGACGCGGTCAACTTCGGTCAGCTGTCGGCTCTGCAAGGTCAGGTCACCAACCTCGACAACCGTGTAACGGTGGTTGAAGGCCAGGTGATCAACCAGGGCGGTGGCGGCAGCAGCTGGAACAACGACGCCGGTGGCAACAAGATCACCAACGTCGCGGCCGGCACCGAGACGACCGATGCAGTCAACGTCGGCCAGCTGAACGAAGCGGTTGCAGGCGCGAACAGCTACACCGATGCGCGTATCGGTGACCTGCCGAACGGCATGTCGTCGAAGGACTACACCGACCAGCGTATCAACTCGGTGCAGTCGCAGGTGAACAGTGTCGCGAAGAGCGCCTACAGCGGTATCGCTGCGGCAACCGCGCTGACGATGATTCCGGACGTCGATCAAGGCAAGACGATCGCGGTCGGTGTCGGCACCGGCAACTACAAGGGTTACCAGGCTGTCGCGCTGGGTGCTTCGGTTCGCATCACGCAGAACCTGAAGGCCAAGATCGGCGGTAGCGTGGCCCCGGGTAACGGCACGGCCATCGGTGCGGGTGCTTCGTACCAGTGGTAAGCCGGATGCGATGAGCGGAAGAGCGGCGCAGTAAGGCTGCTCGACTGCGAATCGCGTAGCTGTGGCTCACTTCATGTAGTAAATAAAATGGGCTCCTTCGGGAGCCCATTTTGCGTTTGCGGCGGCGCATGTGTATGCACGAAGGGTGCCGCATGCGTTTGCCTTAAAGCTGCCATGCGGTCGACACAGAGCGGCTATGCAAACGCGCATCCGCGCTCATTCATCTGCCCCAATCCGTCGGCGCGTAATCAGATCCTTCGCGCCCGCCATCTTCTCGGCCAGCTCAGGCCCCCGCTGCAACGCCACACCCACCGCCAGAATGTCACCGATCGCGAGATGCGACGTACGCGACGTCATCGGTGAAAAAATATCAGTGTCTTCATCCACGTTGGCAAACAGCCCGATCGACGCGATCCGCGCGAGTGGCGAATTGCCGTGCGTCAGCGCAATCACCTTCGCACCGGCAGCAAGCGCTGACTTCACCGCATCGACGATATCGCGCGTGCGTCCCGTGTTCGAAATCGCAACCACCACATCGCCCTTGCCGAGCAGTGCGGCCGACATCAGAAACGTATGCGGATCCGAATACGCGACGCTCGGCATGCCGAGCCGAAAAAACTTGTGTTGCATATCGAGCGCAGCGATACCCGAACCGCCGGCACCATAAAACTCGATGCGCCGCGCCCGCGCGAGCAACTCGATCGCCGCAGCGACGCTATCCGTGGAGAGGTTATTGCGCATCTGGATCAGCGCGCCGATCGTACGGTCGAGCACCTTCGCGGCAACGCCGGGCGCGGGCTCGTCGGGCCGCACGTCGCGGTAGACCGCGGGCACGTCTCCTGCGATGGCTTGGGCGAGGCGAATCTTGAATTCGCGAAAGCCCGAGAAGCCGAGCGCATGGCAAAAGCGCGCGATGGTCGGCTGGCTCACGCCGGTGCGCGCCGCGAGTTCGGTCATCGACAGGTCGAGCACCTCGCGCGGCGCGTCGATCACGTAATCCGCGAGCTTGCGTTCGGACGGGCGAAGCTGTTCGCGCATCGCTTCCAACTGGGACAGCATCATCGGAGGACTCGCACTATGCTGAAGAAACGGATTGGACTATAGCTGATTAGCGATGTTGGTACAAAAACTACATATTGGCTCATAGGTGATTTCCCTAATATGCGTGTGGTCGCGCCAAATCAAGCACTGAAGCGGCCTCCCGTTCTTTTCTCACGCCACCAATTTCAGCGACTGCCACATTGATTCGATGTAGTTTTTCTACTAATATCCGTTGCACGGCTCCTCAGCCGTGTTCCCGCGATACCGAATCCGGCGCCACGCGCGCATCCGCCACCCGGCGCAGAAGGAGCATCAATGGTTTCCCCGCATTCGCAATTGATGAAGGTCACGCGCCGCGTGATCGAGCGCAGCAAGCCCACTCGTGAAGCCTATCTGGCGCGCATCGACCAGGCGCAAGGCAAATTCCCGGCGCGTGGCGCGCTGTCCTGCGCCAACCTCGCACACGGCTTTGCCGGCCTCGAAGGCAACGACAAACTGGCGATCAAGGCAATCCGTCAACCGAACATCGGCATCGTCTCCGCGTACAACGAGATGCTGTCCGCGCACGCGCCGTACATCACGTTTCCGGACATCATCAAGGCGGCCGCCCGCGAAAACGGCGGCGTCGCGCAATTCGCCGGTGGTGTGCCCGCAATGTGCGACGGCATCACGCAAGGCAATGCCGGCATGGAACTGTCGCTGTTTTCGCGCGAAGTGATCGCGATGAGTACCGCGGTCGCGCTGACGCACAACATGTTCGACGCTGCGTTGTGCCTCGGCGTCTGCGACAAGATCGTGCCGGGCCTGCTGATCGGCGCGCTGCAGTTCGGCCATCTGCCAACTATCTTCGTCCCCGCAGGGCCGATGACGAGCGGCCTGTCGAACGACGACAAGGCGAAGATCCGCCAGACCTTCGCAACCGGCGGCTGCGACCGCGATGCGCTGCTCGAAGCCGAAGCCGCTGCTTATCACGGCCACGGCACCTGCACGTTCTACGGCACGGCCAATAGCAACCAGATGCTGGTGGAAGTGATGGGCCTGCATCTGCCGGGCTCAGCATTCGTGCATCCGCATACGCCGCTGCGCGACGCGCTCACTGCGCAAGCCGCGCGCCGCGTGCTCGACTTGACGGTCGATCGCGGCCACTACACGCCGATCGGCCACATCGTCGACGAGAAGGCGATCGTCAACGGCATCGCTGCGCTGCTCGCCACCGGCGGCTCGACAAACCACACGCTGCATCTGGTAGCAATCGCACGCGCGGCCGGCATCATCATCGACTGGGACGATTTCGACACGTTGTCGCAAGCCGTGCCGCTGCTCGCGAAGATCTATCCGAACGGCAAGGCCGACGTGAATCACTTCCACGCGGCGGGCGGTATCGCGTTCCTGATCCGCACCATGCTCGAAGGCGGCCTGCTGCACGAGGACGTGAATACGGTGGCCGGCAAGGGCCTTCATCACTACACGCACGAGCCGAAGCTGATCGACGGCAAGCTGACGTGGCAAGCGGGCGCACAGCAAAGCCACGACACCCAGGTGCTGCGGCCCATCGACGAGCCGTTCCAACCGGACGGTGGCCTGCGTCTGATGCAGGGCAAGCTCGGCCGCGGCGTAATCAAGATTTCCGCGGTGGCGCACGCGCATCGCGCAGTTAAGGCACCGGCGATCGTGTTCGATTCGCAGGAAGCCGTACAGGAAGCTTTCGACAAAGGCGAACTGAAGCGCGATTTCATCGCTGTTGTGCGCTTTCAGGGCGCGAGGGCAAACGGCATGCCTGAGCTGCATCGTTTGACGCCGCTGCTCGGCGTGCTGCAGGATGAAGGTTTCCACGTTGCGTTGGTGACTGATGGCCGCATGTCCGGCGCATCGGGCAAGGTGCCGGCAGTGATTCACGTGTCACCTGAAGCGCTGCTGCAAGGACCGCTCGGCAAAGTGCGCACCGGCGACACGCTGGTCATCGATGCCGAAGCCGGCGTGCTCGACATCGAAATCGACGCCGCTGAATGGGACGCACGGCCGCTCGCCGTATGCCACCATCAGGCGGAAAACGAAGTGGGCTTCGGGCGCGAGCTGTTCAGCGTGTTCCGGACTGCGGCGGCGCCGGCGGAACTTGGCGCGTCGGTGTTCGGTCCGCTGCGCGGCGAGGCCGAACATAATCACGGTGGGGACGAGCGCGGTTCTGCTGCAGCCGATGCGAATGCGGAGCATCATGCGCACAAGCCGGCCAGGACTGCCGCAAGTGCGAAAGCACACGCCCTGCACAAGTAAGGAGTCTGACCATGACGGCAAAAAAAGTAAGCGACATCGTACGGCTCGGCCCGGTGATTCCGGTACTCGCATTCGATTCGGCTGAGCAGGGCGAAAACGTATCGCGCGCGTTGCATGCGGGCGGCGTGAAGGTGCTGGAGATCACGCTGCGCACGGAAGCCGGCCTGAAGGCGATCGAGCGCGCGAGCCAGTTGGCGGAAGATATTGTGGTGGGTGTCGGCACGATCACGAAGCCTGAGCATTGCGCGCAGGCGAAGAAAGCTGGCGCACAGTTTGGCGTGTCGCCGGGCCTCACGAAGGACATGCACAAGGCCGCGCAAGACGCTGGCTTGCCGCTGCTGCCGGGCGTGATGACGCCGTCGGACATCATCGTCGCGCTCGAACTCGGTTATGAAATCGTCAAGTTCTTCCCGGCGCAGCAAGCGGGCGGCGTGCCGATGTTGCAGGCGTTCCATGGCCCGTTCCCGACGCTGAAATTCTGCCCGACCGGCGGCATTACTGCGGAATCCGCGCCGAACTTCCTCGCGCTGCCGAACGTGGTGTGCGTCGGCGGTTCGTGGCTGACGCCGAAAGCTGCGCTCGCCGCGCAGAACTGGGACGAAGTGACGCGCCTCGCACGCGCTGCAAGCGCACTCGCGGCGCACTGATTATGCGTTTTAGCCGCTGACACTTAGACGAGACTAGTTCAGCATCACGGAGCCTCGCCGCTTCAGCCTTGATGGCTGCGAAGGCGAGGCTCTTTCGTTTTTCAGGCGTGCACGCAAGCAGAACTGGATGGAGCGCGCATGGGCCGGCAGTCGGCAGTAAAATCCGCGCCCCGGCACGCGGCGTGCAACCCGCTGTTCCGTCGAACCAATAAACACTAAAAGGAGGCGTTCATGGAGGCTGTCCACGGCAGCATGCTGCTGACCTACGCGGTCATCGCGATCGTGCTGCTGATCCTGATGATCACGCGCTACAAGGTCTATCCGTTCCTCGTGCTGATCATCGTGTCGCTGCTGCTGGGGCTGGCGGTCGGCATGCCGATGGGCACGATCGTCAAGTCGTTCGAAACGGGTAACGGCAATACGCTCGGGCATATCGCGGTGGTCGTCGGTCTGGGCACGATGCTCGGCAAGATGATGGCCGAATCCGGCGGCGCCGAGCGGGTCGCGACTTCGTTGATTGACTGGTTCGGCGAGAAGAACATCCACTGGGCGATGATGTTCGTCGCGATCATTGTCGGCTTGCCGGTGTTTTTCGAAGTGGGCTTCGTGCTGCTGATTCCGATTGCGTTCAATGTCGCGAAGCGTACCGGCAAGTCGCTGCTGCTGATCGGCATGCCGATGGTTGCTGGTTTGTCCGTCGTGCACGGACTGATTCCTCCGCATCCGGCTGCGATGCTCGCCGTGCAGGCGTATCACGCGGATATCGGCAGAACCATCGCGTATGGGCTGATCGTCGGTGTGCCGACCGCGATCGTCGCCGGGCCGCTGTTCGCGTTGCTGATTCATCGGCACATCAAGCTGCCGGAGAATAATCCGCTTGCGGCACAGTTCGTCGATAGCGCGGAGAAGACGGAGAAATCTCTGCACGATTTGCCGAGCTTCGGCGTGACGCTGTTCACGATTCTGCTGCCCGTCATCCTGATGCTGATCGGCAGCTGGGCCGATCTCGTGTTTACGCCCAAGACCCTCGCCAACGACCTGCTGCACTTTGTCGGCAACTCCGACGTCGCGCTGCTGATCGCAGTGCTGGTCAGCTTCTGGACCTTCGGTGCGCGGCGCGGCTTCAATCGCGAGCAGATCCAGAAGTTTTGCGGCGACTGCCTGGCGCCGATCGCAGGCATCACGCTGATCGTCGGAGCCGGCGGCGGTTTTGGGCGCGTGCTGATGGACAGCGGCATCTCGAAGGAGATCGTCGAAACGGCGACGGCGGCGCACCTGTCGCCGTTGTTCTTCGGCTGGCTCGTCGCGGCGCTGATCCGACTCGCGACCGGTTCGGCGACGGTCGCGATGAGTACCGCCTGCGGCATCGTCGCGCCGATCGCAGCCGCGCACGCGCTGCCGGTCAAGCCGGAACTGCTGGTGCTGGCCACCGGCGCGGGCTCGCTGATCTTCTCGCACGTGAACGACGGCGGCTTCTGGTTGATCAAGGAATACTTTGGCATGACGGTGGGGCAGACGTTCAAGACATGGTCGCTGTGCGAAACGATCATCTCGCTGCTCGGTTTGGGACTGACCTTCGCGTTGGCGGCGGTCGTGTAAGGAGTGTTCGATGATTCTGATTGCGATGGGTGTGTCGGGCGCGGGCAAGAGCCGCATTGGAGAACTGCTGGCGGAGCGCCTGAAATGCAGCTTCACCGATGGCGATGCGTTTCACAGCACGGCCAACAAGGAGAAGATGCACAAGGGCATTCCGTTGACCGACGAAGATCGCTGGCCGTGGCTCGCGACGATACGCGAGGCGATCGAAGAGAAGCAGCGCGCGAACGAGACGGCGGTGTTCACGTGCTCGTCGTTAAAGCGCTCGTACCGCGACATTCTGCGCGACGGCGACAGCGACGTGTGCTTCGTGTATCTGAAGGGGACGCGCGAGGTGCTGGAACAGCGGCTGCACACGCGCACCGGGCATTTCTTCGACCCGTCGCTATTGACGAGCCAACTGGATACTCTGGAAGAGCCGAGCGACGACGAAGCGATTACCGTGAGCATCGAGCTCGCGCCGGAGCAGATTGTGGACAGCGTGCTTGAGCAGCTCGAAAAGCGCTGACATGTAAATCAGAGTTTTCTACTCCAAACTAAAGTCGAGATAGGTAACAATGATGTATCTCGACCTCGGCACTGGATGAGAGCAGCGGCTGAAAGTAGGGGAAACGAAGTCAGAAAAAGCGAAAGCCGCCCGAGGGCGGCTCTCATTTCCTTACCAGTCGGGGACATTGGACTAGCGAGCTAGCAAGTGGTCCGATTCCTCAGGCGCGTTGCTAGTCTAGCAAAGAAATCCAGATGCCGCAAAATATTCCAGCTTCAGTTGTCGCAGACACATTCTCTTCTGCGCGAATCCGAGCGTTCCAGACATTCTTCAAGGCCGAGAACCAGGCGCAGTGCCTGGGTGCGCTGATCTGGCATCAGCACGTTGCCGCCGCGATGTGGCCGTTGATCAGTCACGTCGAGGTGGCGCTTCGCAATCGCTTGCACACCACGTTGAGCGGCATGTATTCCGGCACGTGGTACGCCGGCAACCGCAATTCGATGGTGCTGCAGCCACGCTTGCAGAACAAGGCCGACGAGCGTTTGAACGCGCTCGATGAATGGGGCAAGCCGTCCGTGCGCTCTCCGGATGATTTCGTGGCGGCGATGTCGTTCGGATTTTGGGTCGAGGTGCTTCGGCAGATTCAGGTGAATCGTCGCTATAAATTTGTCGAAGCGACCTTTCCGAATTACGCCGCGCTATCTGACAGAAAACTCTGGTCTAGCGCGACAGCGGCCTGGATTCCTCTGTTGCGCAGAATCGAAAAACACAAGCGGGTGAGGGATCAGATTGGACATCACGCGTCGCTTTGGAATGTTAAATACTCGGTGCGGGACGGCGAGCCACCGCGCGTACCGAAGAGTCCGGGCGGAATGATGCTGGCGTTGCGGCAGGAAGTGGCCAGCTTACGGCAGACGCTGCTCGATATGGACAAGACATTGATTCGCGTATGGGACGACACCCTGTTTCAACACGCGTTCATGCAGTTGACCACGACCAACGGGCTCTACTACTACATGCATCGCACGGCCGATTCCGGCAAGGTGCTGCGGCCTTTGCGCGAGACGCGTTATCTGGCGGTGACCGAGTTGCAGACGCTTGGCGTGCCGCGTCTTGTTTGATTCGGCGAGCGGGCCGCAGACGCGGCCCGCTTATGTGCTCAGGCCGGTGCGGGGGCTGCAACTGCGGCCGCTGCTTCTTTTTTGCGGCGCGCTGGCCGGATGCCCGGCTGCGCTTGCGGCATGTAGCTGGGAATGAAGTCTCCCTCTTCGGGCTCGGGTTCTGTCGAGACTTCGAACATATTAGCCTCCGCTTGAGCGAATTTCGAATACTCGTCGCTTAGACGCGCAATGATCGATGCGACTTTTCCGTGGTCGCGAGACACACTCTTGTCCGTCTTGTCGAACTCGGCGGCGGATTGGAGAACTTTGGCGAGCGCACGCAGTTCGGCGAATTGATCCGCGTATCGTTGGCTCGCGCGTGCAGCGAGAAGCCCAATGCGGATGGCTTGCGGAGGAGGAAGTTTGCTCATGCTGCGATCTCTCGTGGAAACTCGAAATCGCCCGCACAAAATTCTGTAGAAGGTGGGCGGGCGCGCTAGCGAGGTTGAGAGACCGGCGTCACGTCAATCCGGCGAGCCTTACGGCTCCCTCGCCACGGCCCGCCCTTTGGCAGCACGCAGTGGCGACGCACACCTACTCGACGCAGAATGTGCGGACGGACAAAAGCAGGCTCTCAAACCCGACCATCGATGTTTTCGACGGCGCAGCCATTGTAGGATGCCAAACTATTAGCGGATCAACCGCACTGGCTAACTATGTCCGTCGCCGTTGATACAAAAAGAAACGTGCCGTTCAGCTTCTCAACTGAACGGCACGTTTCTGAAAAGCGTCTTATCGAACTGCTTAAGCGATCCGCTTTGCCAGCTCGATGGCCTTACCGACATAAGAAGCCGGTGTCATCGCCAGCAGCCGTTCCTTCGCATCAGCCGGGATATTCAACCCGTTGATAAACGTCTGCAGCCCCTCGCGCGTGATGCCTTTACCGCGCGTCAATTCCTTCAGCTGCTCGTACGGGTTCTCGATGCCATAACGGCGCATCACCGTTTGCACCGGCTCAGCCAGCACTTCCCACGTGTTGTCGAGGTCTTCATTCAGCCGTTGCGGGTTCACTTCAAGCTTGTCGAGCCCGCGGATCAACGAGTCATACGCCAGCAGCGAGTAACCAAACGCCACGCCGATATTGCGCAGCACCGTCGAGTCGGTCAGATCGCGCTGCCAGCGCGAGATCGGCAGCTTGTCGGCGAGGTGACGCAGCGTTGCATTGGCCAGCCCGAGGTTGCCTTCCGAGTTTTCGAAGTCGATCGGATTGACCTTGTGCGGCATCGTCGATGAACCGATTTCGCCGGCCTTCGTGCGTTGCTTGAAGTAGCCGATCGAGATGTAACCCCAGATGTCGCGATCGAGGTCCAGCAAAATCGTGTTCGCACGCGACACGGCATCGAACAGTTCGGCCATATAGTCGTGCGGTTCGATCTGGATCGTGTACGGGTTGAACGTCAGCTTCAGCCGCTCTTCCACGACCTTGCGCGAGAACGCTTCCCAGTCGAACTCCGGATAAGCGGACAGATGCGCGTTGAAGTTACCCACCGCGCCGTTCATCTTGCCGAGCAGTTCAACCTTCTCGATGCGATCGATCGCACGCGCAAGCCGCGCTGCGACGTTGGCGATTTCCTTGCCGAGCGTGGTCGGGCTGGCCGGCTGGCCGTGCGTGCGCGACATCATCGGCTGCGCAGCCTGCGCGTGAGCAAGCGCGATCAACCGCTGATGCACCGAGCGCAGCGCCGGCAGAATCACATGTTCACGCGCACCAGCCAGCATCAAGCCGTGCGACGTATTGTTGATGTCTTCGGATGTGCACGCGAAGTGAATGAACTCGCTGGCGCGCTCCAGCTCCGGCTGACCCTTCACCGATTCCTTCAACCAGTACTCGACAGCCTTCACGTCGTGATTCGTCACGCGCTCGATGTCCTTGATGCGCGCGGCGTCGTGCGCGGTGAAGCGCTCGACCAGTTGCAGCAGGAACTGCTCCGATTCCGCGGAGAAGCGCGGCACTTCGGCAAATCCGGCCTGCGACAGCGCAATCAGCCAGTGAATTTCAACCATCACGCGATGGCGCATGAAGGCAGATTCCGAAAGCCAGTCGCGCAGGGCTTCGGTTTTCGGCGCATAGCGGCCGTCGAGCGGGGACAGCGCGGTGAGCGCGAACAGGGTATCGGGACGGGTGTCGGACATGATCGGCGGACGCGAGGCGTCAGGAGGGAAACGGGGAGAACCGCGAATTTTACCACCGCAAGCCTTAACGGCCCGGCGGCGGTGCCGGCGGCAAGCGTGACACGCTAGTGGCACACCCGCGGCACGCCGCTAGAATGCTGACTTCCCATTGCCGCTGCCGCCTAATTTCGCATGGAACTGAAATGGCTCGAAGACTTCGTTTCGCTCGCGGAAACCCGCAGTTTCAGCCGTTCCGCCGAGCTGCGGCACGTTACGCAGCCGGCCTTTTCACGGCGTATCCAGGCGCTGGAAGCGTGGCTCGGTACTGAACTGATCGACCGCTCGGTGTATCCGACACGTCTGACCAATGCCGGCCAGGTGTTCTACGAGCAGGCGCTTGCGATGCTGTCGCAGTTTCACGAGGCGCGCACGCTGCTACGCGGCCACACTGCGACGCCGGCGGCCACGATCGAGTTCGCGGTGCCGCATACGCTGTCGCTCACCTATTTCCCGCGCTGGCTGCAACGCATAGAGGCAAAGCTAGGCTCGATCCACACGCGCCTGCGCGCGCTGAACGTGCATGACGCGGTGCTGTCGCTGGTCGAGGGCGGCTGCGATCTGGTGATGGGCTATCACCATCCAAGCCACCCGGTTGCGCTCGACCCGGCCCGCTACGACATGCTGTCTCTCGGCGTCGAGCTGATCAGCCCGTTCTCCGCGCCGGGCCGCGCCGGCCGTGCGCGATATACGCTGCCGGGTACTGCACAAGAGCCCACGCCGTATCTGTCGTACACGCCGAACGCGTATCTGGGCCGCATGACGGAAGTGATCATCGCCAACGGCCCGCACCCGCTGTATCTGGATCGCGTCTATGAAACCGACATGGCCGAAGGCCTCAAGGCGATGGCGCTGGCTGGGCACGGCGTCGCGTTCCTGCCGCATAGCGCCGTCGAAGACGCGCTCGCCGACGGCCGCCTGATCCGCCTCGATCGCGCGGCGCGCGGCGTGCCGCAAGGCCAGTTCACGCTGACGATGGAGATCCGTCTGTACCGCGACAAGCTCGCCGGGCAAAGCGACGATCCGCGGCATGCGCTGGTGCGCGCGCTGTGGGGCGTGGTGTCGGAGGAGTTGTCGAAGCAACCGGCGTCATAAGCAGGCCAACGCAATCAACATCTTCAACGCAGCGTTGCAACGCGCCGCCACCGCCACCGCCACCGCCACCGCCACCGCCACCGCCACCGCGTAATTCAGCGTCCCCTACAATGTTATGCATTTCACGCATAACGGGATGATCAAACGGCATTGGCCTTGCTTCAGCCGATTTTCGACAATGGCGTCATTCGTCGACCGTCGGAGTCTGCATGTCATCCCAACCGAAGTTAGAAGCATCGCCGGAATCTCTGCCATCCTATCTGCATAAAGACGAGCTCGGCCCGTGGGGCAACTACCTGCGCCAGGTCGATCGCGTTGCACCGTATCTCGGTTCGTTGTCCCGCTGGATCGAGACGCTCAAGCGCCCCAAGCGCATCCTGATCGTAGACGTCCCGATCGAACTCGATAACGGCACCGTGGCCCACTTCGAAGGCTATCGTGTGCAGCACAACGTATCGCGCGGCCCTGGCAAGGGCGGCGTGCGTTATCACCAGGACGTCACGCTGTCGGAAGTGATGGCGCTGTCGGCGTGGATGTCGGTGAAGAACGCTGCCGTCAACGTGCCGTACGGCGGCGCCAAAGGCGGTATTCGCGTCGACCCGCGCCGGTTGTCGCGCGGCGAACTGGAGCGGATGACGCGTCGCTACACCAGCGAAATCGGCATCATCATCGGGCCGAACACCGATATTCCCGCGCCGGACGTCAACACCAACGACCAGATCATGGCGTGGATGATGGACACCTACTCGATGAACCAGGGCCAAACGGCCACTGGCGTCGTGACCGGCAAGCCAATCACGCTTGGCGGTTCACTCGGCCGCCGTGAAGCGACCGGCCGCGGCGTGTTCGTGGTCGGCTGCGAGGCGGCGCGGCGCATCGGCTTTAGCGTCGAAGGCGCGCGGATCGCGGTGCAGGGCTTCGGCAACGTCGGCGGCATCGCGGCGCGGCTGTTCCAGGAAGCCGGCGCGAAAGTGGTTGCCGTGCAGGACCACACTGGCACGCTCTACAAGTCGACCGGCATCGATGCCAATGCGCTGCTCGATCACGTCGCGCAGCATGGCGGCGTCGGCGGTTTCCCGGAAGCCGACACGATTGCGAACGAAGACTTCTGGACGGTCGAATCCGACATCCTGATTCCGGCTGCGCTGGAAAACCAGATCACCGAGAAAAACGCGGCGAAGATCCGTACCAAAATCATCGTCGAAGGCGCGAACGGCCCGACCACCACCGCCGCCGACGACATCCTGCACGACAAGGGCATTCTCGTGATTCCCGACGTCGTGGCCAATGCCGGCGGCGTGACAGTGTCGTATTTCGAGTGGGTGCAGGATTTCTCGAGCTTCTTCTGGACCGAAGACGAGATCAACGAACGCCTCGAACGGGTGATGCGCGAGGCATTCGCGGCGGTCTGGCAGGTGTCGGACGAGCAGAAGGTGTCGGTGCGCACGGCGGCGTTTATCGTGGCCTGCAAGCGGATCCTGCAAGCACGCGAAATGCGCGGCCTTTACCCCTGAATTCATAGCTTTACAACATCATTTCGTGCGATATCGTTCGATCGCACACATTACAGGCGGACGGCATTGTAAGATGCCGTCCGTTTTTGCGTACCGGTTCGCGCGTTGGCCAGTGCGGGCTTTACGCAACATGTGCTTCTGAACATGGTTAACAACCATACTTTCAGAATTATTACTTTGATAAACTGGCGCCCGTGTTATTGCCTAGGAGATCACAAATGAAAGTTAAAAAAGCTGCGCTGCTTCTCGCCACCCTCGGATTGTTTGCTGTTGGCGCGCAAGCGCAAGACGCCGGCACGCTGAAGAAAATCAAGGATACGGGCGTTATTTCGCTGGGTCACCGCGAATCGTCGATTCCGTTTTCGTACTATGACGACAAGCAAAACGTCGTCGGTTACTCGCAGGAATTCGCGCTGAAGGTGGTCGACGCGGTCAAGCAAAAGCTGAACATGCCGAACCTGAAGGTGAAGCTCACGCCGGTCACGTCGCAAAACCGCATTCCGCTGGTGCAGAACGGCACGATCGACATCGAGTGCGGTTCGACCACCAACAACGCCGAGCGCCAGCAGCAAGTGGCGTTCTCGAACACCATCTTCGTGATCGGCACGCGCCTGATGACGAAGAAAGATTCGGGCGTGAAGGACTGGGCGGATCTGAAGGGCAAGACGGTCGTGACGACCGCAGGCACCACGTCCGAGCGCCTGCTTCGCAAGATGAACCAGGACAAGAACATGGGCATGAACATCATCAGCGCGAAGGATCACGGCGAATCGTTCCTGACGCTGTCGACCGGTCGTGCCGCCGCGTTCATGATGGACGACGCGCTGCTTGCCGGCGAGCGCGCCAAGTCGAACACCCCGAACGATTTCGTGATCGTCGGCACGCCGCAGTCGCACGAAGCGTACGGCTGCATGATGCGCAAGAACGATCCGGAGTTCAAGAAGGTGGTCGACGACGCGATCGCGAAGGTCGAAACCTCGGGCGACGCCGACGCGATCTACAAGAAGTGGTTCGAATCGCCGATTCCGCCGAAGGGCCTGAACCTGAACTTCCCGGAAAGCGACGACATCAAGGCGCTGTACAAGAGCCCGAACGACAAGGCGATCGACTAACGTCATTCACCGTCACTGACGCTATGCGTTAAACGAAACGGAAGAGGCCGCGCGCTTCTTCCGTTTCTTTTTGTTGGAGCTTCGTTATGTCCTACAACTGGAACTGGGGCATTCTGCTAAGTCCGGTTTCCACCGGCGAGCCGACTACCTACCTCGGCTGGCTGATGTCGGGCTTCTGGGTGACCATTACCGTGTCGCTGGTGGCATGGGTGATCGCGCTGATCGTCGGCTCGCTGTTCGGGGTGCTGCGAACCGCGCCGAGCAGGACGCTTTCCGCAATCGGCACCGTGTACGTCGCGATCTTTCGCAACATTCCGCTGATCGTCCAGTTTTTCGTCTGGTATCTGGTGATACCGGAATTGCTGCCCGTTTCGATGGGCACGTGGTTCAAGCAGCTGCCGCCGTTCATGCAGTTTTACTCGTCTTCGATTATCTGTCTCGGGCTGTTTACCGCCGCGCGCGTGTGCGAGCAGGTGCGCTCGGGTATCAATGCGTTGCCGCGCGGCCAGCGTGGCGCGGGACTCGCGTTGGGCTTCACGCAGGCGCAGACGTATCGCTACGTGCTGCTGCCGGTCGCGTACCGGATCATCGTGCCGCCGCTCACGTCCGAGTTTCTGAATATCTTCAAGAACTCCGCGGTCGCGTCGACCATCGGTTTGCTCGAATTGTCCGCACAGGCGCGTCAGCTGGTCGATTACACCGCGCAGTCGTATGAGTCGTTCATCGCGGTGACGGTTGCCTACATGATTATCAACCTCGTCGTGATGCAGCTGATGAAGATCGTCGAGCAAAAGACCCGGCTGCCGGGTTACATCGGAGGCAAGTGATGCATCATTTCGACTGGAGTGGTATTCCGGGCGCGCTGCCTACGTTGTGGACCGGCGCGATCATCACGTTGCAGATCACCGTGATCGCAATCGTCGCCGGTATTCTGATCGGCACGGTGCTCGCGCTGCTGCGGCTGTCGGGCGTCAAGCCGCTCGAATGGTTCGCGCGGCTGTACGTCACGTTGTTCCGTTCGATCCCGCTGGTGATGGTGCTGCTGTGGTTTTTCCTGATCGTGCCGCAGCTGCTGCAGAACGTGCTCGGGCTGTCGCCTGATATCGACATCCGGCTGGCGTCGGCGATGATCGCGTTCTCGCTGTTCGAAGCCGCGTATTACTCGGAAATCATTCGCGCCGGTATTCAGGCGGTGTCGCGCGGGCAGGTGAATGCGGCCTTCGCGCTCGGCATGACGTACAGCCAGGCGATGAAGCTGATCGTGCTGCCGCAAGCGTTTCGCGCGATGGTGCCGCTGCTGCTGACGCAGGCCATCGTGCTGTTTCAGGATACGTCGCTGGTGTACGTGATCAGCCTCGCCGATTTCTTCCGCACGGCGGCGAATATTGGCGACCGTGACGGCACGATTGTCGAGATGGTACTGTTCGCGGGCGCATGCTATTTCGTGATCTGCGTGGTCGCGTCGAGCCTCGTCAAAGGTCTTCAGAAAAAGGTCGCAAGATGATCTCTATCAAGAATGTTTCGAAGTGGTACGGTCAGTTCCAGGTGCTGACCGACTGCACGACCGAAGTCAAAAAGGGCGAAGTGGTCGTGGTGTGCGGTCCGTCGGGGTCGGGTAAGTCGACGCTGATCAAGACCGTCAACGGCCTCGAGCCGTTCCAGCAAGGCGATATCGTCATCAACGGCCAGTCGCTGACCGACAAGAAAACCAATCTGTCGAAGCTGCGCGCGAAGGTCGGCATGGTGTTCCAGCATTTCGAGCTGTTCCCGCATCTGTCGATCACCGAGAATCTGACGCTCGCGCAGATCAAGGTGCTCGGCCGCTCGAAGGACGAAGCCGCGGCGAAGGGCATCAAGCTGCTCGATCGCGTCGGGCTGCGGGCGCATGCGGATAAATTTCCGGGGCAGTTGTCCGGCGGCCAGCAGCAGCGCGTAGCGATTGCGCGCGCGCTGTCGATGGATCCGATCGCGATGCTGTTCGATGAGCCGACTTCGGCGCTCGACCCGGAGATGATCAACGAAGTGCTCGACGTGATGGTCGAACTCGCGCAGGAAGGGATGACGATGATGTGCGTCACCCATGAAATGGGCTTCGCGAAGAAGGTCGCGCACCGCGTGATCTTTATGGATAAGGGCTTGATCGTCGAAGACGATCGCAAGGAAGATTTCTTTGCGAACCCGAAATCCGATCGCGCGAAGGATTTTCTCGCGAAGATCCTGCATTGAACGTTGTGTGATGCGGGTGGGCGGCAGCGGGTTGCGCTGTCCACCTGTTCACCTGTTTGCGGCGCTAGGCCGCAACAGGCTTCAAATCCGGTTTCGAAAAATCACATAAGCGCCGCGCCAGGTCGGCAACTACCGACGACAAAGGCGCCGGCCCGTCATTCCGATACACCGCGTAATACCGCACAGCCGGTATCCGCTGCGGCGAATTCAGCACATTGAGCAGCCCTTGCTCGACCAGATCGGCGAAATACAGCGCCGGCAGGTAGCTCACACCAAATCCCGCCACCGTCAGCGAACTCAGCGCGATCAGGCTATTGCCGGCATACGTGCGCCGGATCGCCAGCTTTTTCGATTCGAACCAGCGCTCGTAAATCGCGTCGACGCCCGACGTGCCGATCTGCATCAGGATCGGATAGTTCGCGATCTCCTCCAGCGACAACGCCTTCGCATTGCTGAGCAGCGACGGGCTCGCCATCCATTTGAGCTGCAGCTTCTTGAGCGGCACCGACGTGAAACGCGGGTCTCGCTGCACGGTCGGCGCAATGATGAAGTCGACCTCGCCGCGCAGCAGTTTCGCGCTGAGATTGGCGCTGACGTCGATTTCCGGTTCGAGCGAGACGGTCGGATAGGCGAGCCGGATCTCCTGCACGAGACTCGGCAGGAAGGTGAGCGCGATCAGCTCGGTGATGCCGAGCCGGAAGTGGCGCACGACTTCGACTTCCTTGCCCATCCGCTCGAGCAGCCGGTCGCGTAGCTGCAACATTTCCTCGGCGGCTTCGAGCAACTCGCGTCCTTTCGGGGTGAGCTGCACGGTGCGGCGGCTGCGGTCGAACAGCGGCGTCGCAAAGAACTCTTCCAGTTCGCCAATGCGCTTCGAAATCGCCGACTGCGTGGTGTAGAGCCGGTCGGCGGCGGCTCCGAAGGTACCGAGGCGTGCAACCCAGTAGACGGCTTCCAGCTGTTTGAGTGTGAGCATGGTCTATAGCGGAGAAACGGGGCTACGGTGCACCAGCCCCGTTTGACAGGGCTTGCAGGCGGAAACGGCATCTTACGCCGGTCGCGACCCAGGAATTTTATTCATCGGTCGCGATGCCGATTACTCCCGTTATGCGCGATTTTGGTTTGGGATACTCGGCACACCGGTCGCGCAGGAGACAACCTGGATACCAGGATCGCCGGCCAACCTCAACACGAGGCACGATGAAATGCGAGGCATGACCCTCTCGGAAAAGTTGCTGTCTGCGAGCGCGGGGCGCAGCGTGCGTGCGGGCGATATCGCGATTTGCGAAGTCGACTGCGCGATGGGCACGGACGGCTCGATCCCGATGGCGATGGACTATTTCGCGTCGATGGGTGGCGAACGGGTGCATGCGCCGCAGAAACTGCTGTTCGCGCTCGACCATTACGCGCCGCCGCCAAGCCCGAAAGCCGCGATGTTGCAGGCGAAGATCCGCCGCTTTGCCGGTGAGCAGGGCATTGCGTTATGCGATATCGGTGCGGGCATCGGGCATCAGCTTGTGGTCGAGCGAGGGCTTGCCAAGCCCGGGCAGCTGTTGGTCGGGGCCGACAGCCATGCGGTCACGTACGGCGCGGCGAACTGCTTTGCGACCGGTATCGGCTCGTCGGATCTGGCGGGCGTCATGCTGACCGGCAAGGTCTGGTTGCGCGTGCCGGAATCGATCCGCATCACATTGCATGGCGAGCTGCCGCGCGGCGTCTATCCGAAAGATCTGGCGCTGCATCTTGCGCAACGCCTCGGCGCAGATGGCGCCACGTATTGCGCGCTGGAATTCGATGGCGAAGGCGTTGCGTCGCTGGATTTCGAAGACCGTCTGGTGGTGGCGAACCTGTCTGTCGAGATGGGCGCTAAAAACGCGGTGTTTCCTTGCGACGCCGCGACACGCCGCTATCTCGAGTCTCGCGTTGCCGAGCCGCTGGAGGCAGTAACGCCCGACGCAGACGCGATCTATGTGCAGTCGTTCGACATCGATCTGTCGACGCTGCAGCCGTACGTCGCGCGGCCACACAACGTCGACAACGTGACGAACCTCGCCGCGCTCGGCGAGGTGCCGGTGCATATGGCGTATCTGGGCACTTGCACGGGCGGCCGCGCGAAAGATTTCCGCCAGGCACTCGCGGTGTTCCGCGAGTTTGGCAAGCCTGCCGCGGGCGTGCAACTGGTGGTCACGCCAGCCTCGCGCGAAGTGCTGCAGGAATTGACGCAAGGCGGCGAACTGGCCGAGTTCATTGCACTCGGGGCCGTGATCGTCACACCGGGCTGCGGTTCATGCTGCGGTACGGCGGGCGCGATTCCCGAAGACGGCGCCAACGTGATCTCCACCGCCAATCGTAATTTCAAAGGACGCATGGGCAACGCGAACGCCAACGTGTTCCTCGCTTCGCCGGAAGTGTGCGCGGCTAGCGCGGTGGCAGGCAGGATCGTCAGCCCGCAGGCGATTGCCGCGCATCGATAACGAAAACGACCTACGCCATGCAATTTTCCGTGAACGGCACTGCGCGCTGCTTCGGCGACGACGTCAACACCGACTACATTATTTCCTCGCGCCGCAAGCGGGAGTCGCTCGACCCCGCGGTGCTGAAAGACTATCTGTTCGAAACGATTGCCCCGGCGTTCGCCGCCACCGTGCGCATCGGCGACATCCTCGTGGCCGGCAAGAACTTCGGTTGCGGCTCGGCGATGGAAGTCGCGGTGACGGCAGTGGTCGGCGCCGGCATTCGCATCGTGCTCGCGCAAAGTTTCGCGCGCACCTACTTTCGCAACGCGATCAACAACGGCTTGTATCCGGTCGAGTGCGATACCAGCGGTATCGGCGAGGGCGACACGCTGCAAGTGGACGTCGGCCCACGCACGCACATACGTTGCATGCGCAACGGTCTGCTGCTCGACGCGGTGCCGTTCCCGCACGACATCCTGAAGATTCTCGACGCGGGCGGACTCGTGCCGTATCTGCGCCAGCACGCGACGTTCTGATCCCGATTCATCCAGCCAATGGACCACGCCTCATGAGCCAGCCCAACCTTCCCGGCTTTCGCATTCTGCCGATGCCCGCGCCGATCGGCAAAGACATCATCGAGCGTTTTCAGACGGTCGTCACGCCGCATATCAGCGACAGCATGCAGCGGCTGTGCGGCGTGATCGGCCTGAAACCGTATCACCACCGCAAGAAGCTGGTGGGCCGCGCGATCACCGTCAAGGTGCGGCCCGGCGACAACCTGATGATCCATAAGGCGATCGATATCGCGCAGCCCGGCGATGTGATCGTCGTCGACGGCGGCGGTGAAGTCACTCAAGCTCTGGTCGGCGAGTTGATGCAGATGCATGCGCAGGTGCGTGGTATCGCCGGCTTCGTAATCGACGGCGCCGTGCGCGACGTCGCAGCATTTCATGCCGCCGATTTCCCGTGCTATGCGCGCGGCAATACGCACCGCGGCCCGTTCAAGGACGGCCCGGGCGAAATCAATGTGCCGGTCGCGATCGGCGGGCTGGTGATCGAAGCGGGCGATCTGATCGTCGGCGATGAAGACGGTCTGGTCGCCGTGCCCGCCAACCAGCTGGAAAGCGTGCTGGCCGCTGCCAACGCGCAGGCCCAGCGCGAACAGCAACGCAAGGCAGCGATCCTGAAAGGCGAGGACAAGCGCGACTGGATCGATATTTACCTGAAGCAGAAAGGCGTGATCGCGTGAGCGCCGCTACGTCATCGACCAGGGAACCCGCTATGAAGCTGATCGCCGCACGCATGGACCGTATCCTGCCGTCGCCGACCTCGATGGCGACCGCGCGCGTGAAGGAACTGCGCGCCGCGGGCCGCGACGTGGTTGGACTCACGGCGGGCGAGCCGGACTTCGATACGCCGCCGCATATCGTCGAGGCGGCTTACGCTGCGATGAAGGCCGGCAAGACGCGTTACACGACAGTCGACGGCACGCCTGAGCTGAAGCGCGCGATTCGCGACAAGTTCGAACGCGAGAACGGCCTCGCGTTCGCGCAGGACGAAGTGATGGTCAGCACCGGCGGCAAGCAGGTCGTGTTCAACGCGATAACCAGCACTGTCGAAGACGGCGATGAGGTTGTGATTCCCGCGCCTTACTGGGTGTCGTATCCGGACATGGTGATGCTGAACGGCGGTCGTCCGGTGATCGTCGAGTGCGGTGCGCAAAGCGATTACAAGCTGACGCCCGCGCAACTGGAGGCCGCGATCACGAGCCGCACCAAATGGGTCGTGCTCAATTCGCCGTGCAATCCGTCTGGTGCGACGTATACCGCGAACGAACTGGTCGCGCTGGGTGAAGTGCTGAGCCGCCATCCGCACGTGTGGGTGATGACCGACGACGTGTACGAGCATCTGATCTACGACGGCCTGAAGTTCGCGACGTTCGCGCAATGCAATCCGCAACTGCGCGAGCGCACGCTGACGATCAACGGCGTATCGAAGGCGTTCGCGATGACCGGCTGGCGCATCGGTTATGCGGGCGGCCCGAAGCCGCTGATCAAGACAATGGCCAAGCTGCAGACGCAGAGCACCAGCAATGCTTCGTCGGTGAGCCAGGCCGCGGCGCTGGCTGCGTTGACCGGTCCGACCGATTTTCTCGTCGGCTGGCGCAGCGAGTATCAGCGTAGGCGCGATCTGGTCGTCAGCCGGCTGAATGCAATCGATGGCCTGTTTTGTCCGCGTCCGACAGGTGCGTTCTACGTGTATCCGTCGTGTGCGGGCATGATCGGCCGGCGCAAACCGGATGGCAGCGTGATCGGCGACGACACCGATTTCGTCATGTATCTGCTCGAAAGCCACGAAGTGGCCGTGATTCAGGGCGCGGCGTTCGGCTTGTCGCCGGCGTTCCGCATTTCGTTCGCGACGTCGTATCAGCAACTCGAAGAAGCCTGCAACCGGATCGCCGCGGGGTGCGCGGCGTTGCGCGCCTAGGCGGGCGATCCGATCGACGTCGCGTTCCCCATCATCGTGAAGGAGACCTCCATGAAAACGCAGTCGCTGTCGTTGCACCGACGCTTGCCTTATGGCGTCTTCGCGGTGCTGTTGTGCGGATGTTTCGCGCTGTCTGGACTCGTGCAACCGGTAGAGGCGCAGGATCTGACCGGCCGGCTTGCGGCAATCAAGGGCAGAAATACCATCGTGCTCGGCTTTCGCGAAGCGTCGGTGCCGTACTCGTACTACGACAACAGCGAGCAGGTGATCGGCTATTCGCACGATATCTCGCTGGAAATCGTCAAGGATCTGAAGGTCGCGATCGGTGCGCCGAACCTGCAGGTGAAGATGATTCCGGTGAACGCGCAGAATCGCATCCCGCTGATCCAGAACGGCACGATCGACATCGAATGTGGCGGCACCACGAATAATAAGGAGCGCGCGCAGCAGGTCGATTTTTCCAACACGATTTCGGTTACCGAGACGCGACTGCTGACGAAGGCCAATTCCAACATTCATTCGTTTGGCGATTTGAGTGGCAAGACGGTGGCCGTGACGGCCGGCACGACGTCTGAGCGTTACTTGCGCAGCTACGTGCATGAGAAAAACGCCGACATCACGGTAATCTCGTCGCGCGATCACAGCGCATCGTTCATGAATCTCGAAACGGGGCGCGCGGCAGCGTTTTTCATGGACGCCGATGTGCTGGCAAGCGAGCGTGCGACTGCTCACAACCCGCAGGAGTATGTGGTGACCGGAGAGCCGCAGACGCACGAGGCGATCGCCTGCATGCTGCCGAAAGGGGAGCCGGCCATCAAGGCAATTGCGGACCGCACGATCGCACGGCTCGAGACGAACGGGCAGGGTGAGGCGCTTTATCGCAAATGGTTCATGTCACCGATCGCGCCGAAGGGCATCAATCTGAATTTGCCGATGAGCAATGCGCTGAAAGCGGTGTTCCTGCACCCGAACGATCAGCCGATGGACGATTGATTGATGGCTTGAGCGCGCGGTGGTGCACTCGCTGCAATTCGCTGCAGCAGCGATACCGTCGCGCGAGCGCCGTTCGTGTTCGTGTGTATCAGGATTCGAAGGCGGCCTGATCGTCGGCTTCGAGGTCGAGCGTCGCAGCTTCCGGCAGCATCGTCGCGCTCGGCTGGACCGTACCGTCGCACAACGGCTTCGAGGCCTTTTCCAGCACTTCCAGCGGCACCGGCACGTTGGTGCGTGCAATCACGTTGCCGTGCTGAAACATCAGCAGATCGCCGGGCGCGAAACGCGTCCATGTTTCGTTATCGGTGAGCGGCTGCGTGGCGATCACCGCGACGCGGTCTTCCGGCGTCGTGTACTTCGCGAAATCGATCGACACGTCCGCATCCACCAGATGTGCGGTCGAAAACGGCCAGCTGCGTACGAGGTAGTAGAGATGTGTCGAGCAATGCGCAAACAGCGCCTGCCCGTTCGACATCAGAAAGTTGAATACACCGAACTGCGTGATTTCGCGCGTCAGCGTTTCGAGCGCGGCGAACAGTTCTTCGAGAGGCGGCTGTTGCTGACCCGGGAACGCTTTACGCAGCCCTTGCAGCAGCGCGCAGTACGCGAGTTCGCTGTCGGTGGTGCCGACCGGCTGATAAACGCCGTCGAGCTCCGGATGGTAATTCTGCAGATCGCCGTTGTGCGCAAAGATCCAGTGTCGGCCCCACAATTCGCGCAAAAACGGATGACAGTTTTCGAGCACGATGTGGCCTTGCGTCGCCTTGCGGATATGCGCAATCGTATTTTTCGACTTGATCGGGTAGCGCTTGACCATCTCGGCAACCGGTGAGGTGGCCGACGATTGATGATCGATGAACAGGCGGCAGGCCTTGTCTTCGAAGAACGCGATCCCCCAGCCATCGGCATGGTGATCGGTGACGCCGCCGCGTGCCGCGAAGCCGGTGAACGAAAACACGACATCGGTCGGCGCGGCGCAATTCATTCCGAGAAGTTGGCACATGATGCGCTAGCGTAGAGCGTGTAACAGCGGGCGAGCCGTTACAATGACATTTTTACAAGCATATCATCTCGCCCTCACGCGACATTATTAAAATTGACGGGTGTTCAGGCCGCTTAACGACGGTTTGCGCGCGTCAATAAAGTGTTGCGCAATTCGCTACCCGCTTGCCATGACCTCTTCTTCCGCTACCTCCGCCTCCGTCGATTCCGTTACGCTCGCGCGCCCTGACGACTGGCATCTGCACGTGCGCGACGGCGCGATGCTCGCGGCTGTGCTGCCGCATACCGCGCGGCAGTTCGGCCGCGCGATCATCATGCCGAACCTGCGGCCGCCGGTGACGACCACCGAACAGGCGGGCGCGTATCGAGAGCGCATTCTCGCGGCGCTGCCCAAGGGCGACGCTGCGGGCGCAAAGTTCGAACCCCTGATGACGCTGTATCTGACCGACAACACCCCTGCGGATGAAATCCGCCGGGCGCGTGCAAGCGGCTTCGTGCACGGTGTGAAGCTGTATCCGGCCGGCGCGACGACCAATTCCGATGGTGGCGTGACCAGTCTTTCGAAGTGCACGAAGACGCTCGAGGCGATGCAGGAAACCGGGATGCCGCTGCTGATCCACGGCGAAGTGACCGATGCGTCGATCGATCTGTTCGATCGCGAGAAGGTGTTCATCGATCGTGTGCTGACGCCGCTGCGTCGCGATTTTCCGGAATTGAAGGTGGTGTTCGAGCACATCACGACGAAGGACGCCGCGGAGTACGTGCGCGACGCGGATGCGGCGCCTGGGCGGCTCGGTGCGACGATCACGGCGCACCATCTGTTGTACAACCGCAATGCGATTTTCCAGGGCGGGATTCGGCCGCATTACTACTGTCTGCCGGTGCTCAAGCGCGAGATGCATCGCGTTGCACTGGTTGAGGCGGCTACGTCCGGTAATCCGCGCTTCTTCCTCGGCACTGATAGCGCGCCACATGCGAAGGGGCTGAAAGAGCATGCGTGCGGCTGCGCTGGATGCTATACGGCACTGCATGCGATGGAGTTGTATGCGCAAGCGTTCGACAGCGTTGGGGCGCTGGATCGGCTGGAAGGCTTCGCAAGTTTCTTTGGTGCGGACTTTTACGGCCTGCCGCGCAGCACCGAACACGTGACGCTGCGCCGTGAAGAATGGACGCTGCCTGCCGAAGTCCTGGCAGGCGATACGCCGGTCGTGCCGTTGGGCGGTGGCGAGTCGATCGGCTGGCGGCTGGTCTAAAGCGGCTGTAGCGGCGCTTGTGGTTGATCAGTGCAACGACGGTGCGTGCTGCGATAACGTCGACATCCACGGTATCGCCGCTAGCGGCCAGCTGTCGCCACGCGGTGTGATGAAGCCGCTGGCTGTGGGCTTTGATGACATCGACTGGTCCACGCCGTGGTTCGCCCAGTTCGACGCGCGCGGGCCGCGCTGGCAGCACGCCGCGCTGCGAGGCCCGGCTGAGCTGCTCAGCGCCATGAACGCGGATGCATCGTGTGCCAACGTGAACACCGGGCGAGGCCAGCGCCTGTCGTTCATTGCGCAGCACGAGCTTCCGCAAGGCACGACTTACGAGGCCCATATCGCGTCGACGGGCGCTGTCCCTACGCGGCACAATCTGCACGATTTCTTCAACGCGCTGTCGTGGTTCCAGTTTCCGCGCATCAAGGCCGCATTGAGCGCACGCGGATCGGCCGCGCTCGACGCCTTGGGCGTCGGCCCGACGCGCGGCGCGACACGCGATGTACTCACTGTCTTCGACGAAAACGCCGTGTTGTTCGCTTGCGCCGACCCTGCGCTTGCCGCTGCGTTGCGCGGTTTCGACTGGCGGTCGCTGTTTCTCGCGCGGCGTGCCGCATGGAGCACGCTTTGCGAGGTGCGCTGCTTTGGACATGCGTTGCTGGAAAAGCTGGTCGCGCCATACAAGGCGTGCACCGCGCACGCGTGGATCGTCGACGTGCCCGGCGAGTACTTCGCGTGGACCGCAGCGGCACGCGACGCCTGGCTCGACGACACGGTGAGCCGCACCTTGCTAACCGCCGACGCTCTGACCAGCCGCGTCTTCGCACCGTTGCCGGTGCTCGGCATACCCGGCTGGTGGCAAGCGAATGAAGCCGCATCCTTCTACGACGACCCGGCGGTATTCCGCCCCGGCCGACGCCGCGCAGACCCCGTCACCGGCAATGTTAGAATGGCGCCCAGCAAAGCAGGCCAGGCAGCCGCGGCTTTGCCGGCTCACGCCGGCGAGGGCGAGGAAAGTCCGGACTCCACAGGGCAGGGTGATGGCTAACGGCCATCCGTGGCGACACGCGGAACAGGGCAACAGAAAGCAAACCGCCGATGGCCTGGCGCAAGCCAGGATCAGGTAAGGGTGAAACGGTGCGGTAAGAGCGCACCGCGGATGCGGCAACGTATTCCGGCAAGGTAACCTCCACCCGGAGCAATTCCAAGTAGGCAGGCGTGCATCTTCGAGATGCAGGGCGGGGCCCCCGTTCCGTCTGCGGGTAGGAAGCTTGAGCGCGTCAGCAATGGCGCGCCTAGAGGAATGGCTGCTACGCGCGGCGCGTCTTCGGACGTTTCGCGTGCACAGAATCCGGCTTATCGGCAGGCTTTGCCGCTGAATGAAAAACGCCGGCGTCCGTAAGGGCGCCGGCGTTTTGCTTTATGTGCTGCGGTGTGCGCTTGTACGGCTTGTGCCGCGCGTTTCGCGGCCGGCCGTTCGGCCCGTATCAGATCTCGACGATGTCGAACGAGTGGGTCAACTCGGCGGTCTTCGCCAGCATGATCGACGCAGAGCAGTACTTGTCGTGCGACAGGTTGATCGCGCGCTCGACCGTTGCCGGATTGAGGTTCTTGCCGGTCACGGTGAAGTGGAAGTGGATCTTGGTGAACACCTTCGGGTCTTCGCTGGCGCGCTCCGCTTTCAGCGTCACCGAGCAGTCGGTGATTTCCTGACGGCTTTTCTTCAGGATCATCACGACGTCGTAGGCGGTGCAGCCGCCGGTGCCGAGCAGCACCATTTCCATCGGGCGCGGCGCGAGATTGCGACCGCCGCCTTCGGGGGCGCCGTCCATCGTGACCAGATGGCCGCTGCCGGTCTCGGCGGCGAAGGCCATCCCGTCCTGTCCCATCCAGCTCACTTTGCATTCCATACCCGTATCCCCAGCTCTTTCGGAGCAAATTCGAGGATGCATTGTAGCCGGTCGATCGTGCGGCCGCCGGGCGTTATCTCGGATTGCGCAGGAGCGGCTTTGCGCTTGTGTGTTGCGATGCAGCATGTTTGGCGCCGTGCGGGATTCCCCTCGACGACTAAGGGATTTCGCGCACTTCGCAGCGCTTCCGGGCGGTGGTTATATTCGCTTAACCTGTTGAAATTAAAGAAATGTTTTCCGATTTTGGAGGGCTGGCTTGAATTTCATATCGTGAAGTTAGATTTCGCAATGTAAATGCTCTTGCGTCGCACAAGCTGCGCACATATAATCTGTTCATTGGTTGCTGCTGTTGAGCAATCTCCGCATGTCTCCTCCACCCTCCTCCTAAGGTGGATTAAGCCCGAACCAAAGGTTCGGGCTTTTTTTCTGCTTTTTCCTCCCTTCCGCCAGATTCCATCTTGCCTGCGCCGATGTTTTGACTCCGGCGCGTAAATTCCTTTATAATTCAGGGCTTTTCCGCATTCATGCCCGCGGGAGAAGAACAGGGAGAGCCTGCGAGGCCCGCGTTACAGCGAGCGTCAAGCGCGTCACGGAAGCATCAGAACTTCTTGATAGGCGCAAAAATACAAGCAGGAACAAGCATTGGGCATGGCATTTTTTTTGGATCGATCATGAAGACTTTTTCCGCCAAAGCCCATGAGGTGGCGCGCGAATGGTACGTGATTGACGCGACGGATAAGGTTCTCGGCCGTGTCGCCAGCGAAGTGGCACGCCGTCTTCGCGGCAAACACAAGCCAGAATTCACCCCGCACGTCGACACCGGTGATTTCATCATCGTTATCAACGCCGGCAAGCTGAGGGTCACAGGTAACAAGACCCTGGACAAGAAGTACTACCGTCACTCGGGTTATCCGGGCGGCATCTACGAAACGACGTTTGGCAAGATGCAGGAACGCTTCCCGGGCCGTGCGCTCGAGAAGGCGGTCAAGGGCATGCTGCCGAAGGGCCCGCTCGGGTACGCGATGATCAAGAAGCTCAAGGTCTACGCTGAAGCAACGCATCCGCACTCGGCACAACAGCCGAAAGCGCTCGAGTTCTAAGGGGAGCCCACATGATCGGTAACTGGAATTACGGTACGGGCCGCCGCAAGAGCGCAGTCGCTCGTGTCTTTATCAAGGCAGGCAAGGGCGACATCATCGTCAACGGCAAGCCTATCGCCGACTATTTCTCGCGCGAAACGTCGCTGATGATCGTGCGTCAACCGCTGGAACTGACGAACCACGCTGCAACGTTCGACATCAAGGTGAACGTGACGGGCGGCGGCGAAACGGGTCAAGCTGGTGCGGTTCGCCACGGCATCACCCGCGCGCTGATGGACTACGACGCAACGTTGAAGCCGGCTCTGTCGAGCGCAGGCTTCGTTACGCGTGACGCGCGTGAAGTCGAGCGTAAAAAGGTCGGTTTCCACAAGGCACGTCGCCGGAAACAGTTCTCGAAGCGTTAATCGCTTCATGCCGGTTTTGCCGGAGCTGGCTGCAGTTGGGGGCCGCACGGCAAGATCTGCTGGGAAAAGCCGCTGTCGCAAACTTGCGTCGGCGGCTTTTTGTTTGGAATTTTCTACCTCGCCGAGTGGTTATACAGACATAGGCGAGCCAATTCGATCGAACCGCCCGGCGCGGCATCGTGTCCCGCCACCGCGCAATTCGTAAGAACCTATTGTTTTCATGGGCTTCAGCACGATATCAGGATCGGCCCTACAATAGCGTCTAGCAGTTTTTTTGGAGAGTTCGCATGAGCGAAGTGACCGACACCCCCGTGGCTGAAATGCCGGCTCCGTTCGTCTTCACCGACGCAGCGGCCGACAAGGTCAAGCAACTGATCGACGAAGAAGGCAATCCGGATCTGAAGCTGCGCGTGTTCGTCCAGGGCGGCGGCTGCTCGGGCTTCCAGTACGGTTTCACGTTCGACGAAGCGGTCAACGAAGACGACACCGTGATGAACAAGAGCGGCGTTCACCTGCTGATCGATTCGATGAGTTATCAGTATCTGGTCGGTGCTGAGATCGACTACAAGGACGATATCAACGGCGCGCAGTTCGTCATCAAGAACCCGAATGCGACGACCACTTGCGGTTGCGGTTCGTCATTCTCGGTTTGAGATAGTTCTGAGCGAGTAGTAGTACAAGAAACGGGGCCGAAGCCCCGTTTTTTTATGCCGCGTCGTGGTCGCAAGATCCGGCGCGGTTTGAATTTCAGCGCGGGTAGATCGCGCCCAATACACGTTCGTCGGCCGCGCCGGTGACCGCCGGCAGATTCCCCGGCAGGCGCGCGACACAGCGCATGGCAAGCCACGCGAAAGCGAGCGGCTCGACCTGGTGTGGCGGGACCCCAAGCGCTTCCGTGGTCATGACCGGCACGCCGGACACGCCGCTTTCCTCGAGCGCGCGTTGCAGCGCCCGCAGCAGCTCCGGATTGCGCGCGCCGCCGCCACACACATAAAGCCCGTTGCAATCGGGGGCATGACGCTCGACTTCACGTGCTACCGTCACGGCGGTTAGCGCGGCGAGCGTCGCTTGCACGTCTGCCGGATTCAGGGATTGGAACGGCTGCAGCTTCGCATTCAGCCATTCTTCGTTGAACAGGTCTCGGCCGGTGCTTTTCGGCGGCTGAAGCTCGAAGAACGGCTCGTCGAGCAGCGCGTTCAGCAATGGCCGATGTACCTGTCCCTCGCTCGCGAAATGACCGTTTTCGTCGAACGGCTTGCCGAGATGCCGCTGCGCCCATGCATCCAGCAACGCATTGGCGGGGCCGCAATCGAAGCCGCGTACAGCGCCGTTTGCAGACAGGATCGTCACATTGCTGATGCCGCCCAGATTGCATACCACACGCGTTTCGCCTTTCACGCCGAACACCGTCGCATGAAACGCCGGAACCAGCGGGGCGCCCTGGCCGCCCGCGGCGACATCACGCGAGCGAAAATCGGCAATGACGTCGATATGGGTCATTTCGGCGAGCAGCGCCGGATTATTGATCTGCCGGGTATAGCCTTTCTCGGGCCGGTGCCGAACGGTTTGGCCGTGTACGCCGATCGCGCGCACGCCCTCCGCCGACAGGTTGCCGCTTCGAAGCAGTTCGTGGCAGCACACCGTGTAGCGCGCGGCCAGCGCGTTCGCGGCCAGCGCTTCACGCTCGATTTCGTTGTCGCCGGGCTGTTGCAGAGCGAACAGCGCATCGCGCAAGCCCTCCGAAAAGCCGACGAACGCCTCCGAGCGGACCACCGGCGGCTTGCCTTTTGTCAATTCGACCGCGATGCCGTCCACGCCGTCCATGCTCGTGCCTGACATCAATCCGAAATACACGCCGTCTGCCGCGTCTTTCGCCACGTGATGCTCCCTTAAAGAGTCCGTTTTAAACTGACGATGCCGATTGTCGCTCAACGTTGCTCGCCGCGACAGTCTGCTGCAGTGCGCAAGAAATGCGCCTCGCTCAATGGACATGAGCATAAAGGCTGCGGGCGCGACGCGAACCCTGGCCGATCGGCCAACGCTCGTCGAATCGCAGCGCGCATAGGTCGCTTTGCGACGCAACTATGGGACAATCTACGCTTTTGCGATCTCCCCGTTCCAGCATGAGCACTGAGCCCACCTCCAAACCCACCTTTCCCGTCACGGACGAAGTTCGTCATGCGCTCGCCATTACGAAGCGCGGTGTCGATGAGTTGCTGATCGAAGAGGAATTCACGCAGAAGCTCGCGCGCAGCGCTGCCACCGGTACGCCGCTGCGCATCAAGCTGGGGCTGGATCCGACTGCGCCGGACATCCATATCGGCCATACGGTTGTGCTAAACAAGATGCGCCAGCTGCAGGATCTTGGGCACACGGTGATTTTCCTGATCGGCGACTTCACGTCGTTGATCGGCGATCCGTCGGGGCGCAACGCCACGCGTCCGCCGCTTACGCGCGAGCAAATCGAATCGAACGCGAAAACGTACTTCGAGCAGGCCGCGCTGGTGCTGGATCGCGAAAAGACCGAAATGCGCTACAACAGCGAATGGTCGATGCCGCTTGGCGCAGACGGCATGATCAAGCTGGCTTCACGCTACACGGTCGCGCGCATTCTTGAGCGGGAAGATTTCACCAAGCGCTTCCAGGGCGGCGTGCCGATCTCGATTCACGAATTCCTGTATCCGCTGATGCAGGGCTACGACTCGGTCGCGTTGAACTCGGACCTCGAACTCGGTGGCACCGATCAGAAATTCAATCTGCTGGTTGGCCGCGAACTGCAAAAGCAATACGGCCAGGAGCAGCAATGCATTCTGACGATGCCGCTGCTCGAAGGACTCGACGGCGTCGAGAAGATGTCGAAGTCGAAACACAACTACGTGGGGATCAGCGAAAAGCCTACCGACATGTTCGGCAAGCTGATGAGCATCTCGGACGACCTGATGTGGCGCTACTTCGAACTGCTGTCGTTCCGTTCGATGGACGAGATCGCGGGTTTCCGGCGTGAAGCGGAATCCGGCCGCAACCCACGCGACTTCAAGGTGTTGCTGGCACAGGAAATCGTTGCACGCTTTCATTCGCAGGCGGATGCCGGGCGGGCGCTCGAAGACTTCAACCATCGCGCGAAAGGCGGCGTGCCAGACGATATTCCGTCCATCTCGCTGACGGGCGCGCCGCTTGCGATCGGGCAGTTTCTGAAGCAGGCAGGCCTCGTGCCGTCGACCAGCGACGGACTGCGCAACGTCGATCAGGGCGGCGTGAAGATCGACGGCACCATCATTTCCGACCGCGCGCTGAAGGTGGATGCCGGCGAGTACGTGGTGCAAGTAGGCAAGCGGCGTTTTGCGCGCGTGACGCTTTCCGCGTAATGCAGATGCCGTTCGTGTCCGTCGCTGTCATGTTGCGTCCGTTTCAATTTGCTGGGCGCGCCGCATGATCGCGTTGATCCAGCGCGTGCGACATGCCGAAGTGCGCGTCGGCGATCGCGTGACGGGCGCGATTGGCGCCGGCCTGCTGGCACTGGTATGCGCGGAGCGAGGCGACACGGATTCCATCGCCGACCGGTTGCTCGCGAAGATGCTCGGCTACCGCGTATTCAGCGATGCGGCGGGCAAGATGAACCTGTCGGTGCAGAACATCGACGGCGCGGGGCAAGCAGGCGGGTTGCTGCTTGTCTCGCAATTCACGCTGGCGGCCGATACGAATAGCGGGCTGCGTCCGAGCTTCACCCCAGCCGCGCCGCCCGACGAAGGCAAGCGCCTGTTCGACTACATCGTTGCTGCGGCGCGCACGAAGCATCCGACGGTCGAAACCGGCGAATTCGGCGCGGATATGCAAGTCTCGCTGGTCAACGACGGCCCCGTCACGTTCTGGCTGCAAGTGCGTGCGTAGAGTGCTGAACTGCGGGTGTTGGTGTGATCAACGGCGGGTTGGTACACCACGTCTGCCCTCATCGATCGACAACGAACGCTGATACATGTCCACTCAAATACTTTTCATCCGGCACGGCGAAACGGACTGGAATCGCATCAAGCGCATTCAAGGGCATCTGGACATTCCGCTCGCTACCAGCGGCGTCGAGCAGGCGCGGCGACTTGCCGACCGCTTCACGCGCGAGGCGCAGGAAGGCATCACGCTCGATGCAATTTATTCGAGCGATCTGCAGCGCGCGCAGCAGACTGCGCGTCCGATGGCGGAAGTGCTGCATATGCCGATCGTGCTGAATCGCGGTTTGCGCGAGCGCTCGTTCGGCGCGTTCCAGGGCTATGACAGCGAGGAAATCGCCGAGCGCTTTCCTGACGAATACACGCAGTGGCAAACGCACGATCCGGCATTTGCACCGGCCGACGGCGAGTCGCAACGCACGTTCTATCACCGCGTGCTGCGTACGCTTGAGCCGATTATCGCGGCGCATCCGAATGGACGCATCGCGTGTGTCGCGCATGGCGGTGTGCTTGACTGTGTGTACCGGTTCGCGAATGGAATCTCGCTCGATGTGCCACGCGACTACCCGCTGCTTAACACCAGCGTTAATGTTGTCGATTTCGACAACGGCCGGGCGACTGTCAAAGTCTGGGCGGACGTCGATCATCTCGACGGACAGAGCGGCGACGACAGCTTCGACAAGAACGCTGCGCGTTAATCGCTCAGTCTTGCGCGGCCGGATCCGGATCCCACAAACCGCGCACCGTGCTTGAAGAATCCGGCGCGGCGAGGCCGAAGTGCCGGTAGCTCAGCAACGTCGCCACGCGGCCGCGTGGTGTGCGCTGCAAATAGCCTTGCTGGATCAGATAAGGCTCAAGGACGTCTTCGATCGTATCGCGCTCTTCGCCGATCGCCGCGGCGAGATTGTCGACGCCGACCGGGCCGCCGTCGAACTTGTGCAGGATCGCTTCGAGCAGCTTGCGGTCCATCAGGTCGAAACCCACAGGATCGACATCGAGCATTGCCAGCGCGGCATCGGCGACCTGCGAGGTGATGTTGCCGTCTGCTTTGACTTCAGCGAAATCGCGCACGCGCCGCAACAGCCGGTTCGCAATACGGGGCGTGCCGCGCGAGCGTTTGGCGATTTCAAGCGCGCCGTCCGGATGAATCTGTGCGCCGAGCAGCGACGCCGAACGCAACACGATGCGCGCCAGCTCCTGCGCGTTATAGAACTCTAGCCGCGCGACGATGCCGAAACGGTCGCGCAACGGGTTCGTGAGCATGCCGGCGCGGGTGGTCGCGCCGACTAGCGTGAACGGCTGAAGATCGAGCTTGACGCTGCGCGCAGCGGGCCCCTCGCCGATCATGATGTCGATCTGGTAATCCTCGAGCGCCGGATACAGAATTTCCTCGACCACCGGCGACAAACGATGAATCTCGTCGATGAACAATACGTCGTTCGCTTCGAGATTCGTGAGCAGCGCGGCGAGATCGCCGGCACGCTCGAGCACGGGCCCCGACGTTTGCCGCAGATTGACGCCCATTTCCCGCGCGATGATGTGCGCAAGCGTAGTCTTGCCGAGACCCGGCGGCCCAAATAGGAGCACGTGGTCTAGCGATTCCGACCGGCGTCTGGCTGCCTCGATGAAGATCTCCAACTGACCCCGCACCTTTTCCTGGCCGACGTATTCGTCGAGCTGGCGAGGGCGCAGCGCACGCTCGAATGCCTCTTCGTTCGGCGACACGGGCGTGGCGGCGATGATGCGTTCGGCAGCGAGTTTGTCAGTTTCGATCATGACGCGCATTGTACCGCGCGTCGTCCGTTACGAAACTCTGCCGATTGGCCAGGGTGCGCGAACGGCGCCGGCATGCGATGCTTCACCCCATCGTTACACGGTGCTCGCTGCACGGTGCCAGGCCTGCTGGTCAGGCCTTCGATAGCGCCTTCAACGCGAGTTTGATGCCCTCGGAAACCCCGGTGCCGGCTGGCACGTTCTTGGTGGCAGCCAGCGCCTCTTTTTCGGAGTAACCCAATGCGAGCAAGGCATTCAGAATATCGGAAGCATGATCGGAGGCAGATACGGCGCCGGCGGGCGCGCCTAAATCGGCGCCGAGCTTACCCTTGAGTTCGAGCAGCAGGCGCTCCGCTGTCTTCTTGCCGATTCCGGGCACACGGGTGAGACGCGCGGCGTCTTGCAGCGTGACGGTTTGAGACAGTTCCTGCACGCTCATGCCCGATAGCACGGCGAGCGCCATGCGCGCGCCGATGCCACTGATCTTTAACAATTCGCGAAACGTCGCACGTTCCTGCGCGGTGCCGAAGCCATATAGCAGGTGGGCATCCTCACGCACGATGAGTTGCGTGAGCAGCACGACCTTTTCACCGGTCGACGGCAGGTTGTAGAAGGTGCTCATCGGCACGTCGACTTCGTAGCCGATGCCGTTGCAATCGACGAGCAGGTGCGGCGGATTCTTTTCCAGCAGGACGCCGGCAATGCGACCAATCATGATCGATTCAATCGAGGGGGAAAGCGCGAGTGTAGCGCGAGTGGCGCTAGCCGACGTTAACCGACGAGCCGTCCGCGCCGCACGCGTAGCCCCTTCTTCGCCAGCGCCGGGGCAATACCGCCGAGCGTGGCCAGCGTGCCACCGCTGTGCGCATGGCAGATCGCCATGCCGAGCGCATCCGCTGCGTCGGTACCGGGCACGCCAGAGAGCGTCAGCAGACGCACGACCATTTGCTGCATCTGTTCCTTGGTCGCGCGGCCATAGCCGACCACCGCCTGTTTCAACTGCAGCGCCGTATATTCCGCGACCGGCACGCCGCCCGCTACCAGCCCGCAAATTGCGGCGCCACGTGCCTGGCCGAGCAGCAGTGTCGACTGCGGGTTGACGTTGACGAACACCTTTTCGATCGCCGACTGGTCGGGCGCGTGCTGTCGAATCAGCATGGAAATCCCGTCGAAGATCGTGCCGAGGCGAGTGGGCAAGTCGGTGTCCTGCGTCTTGATGACGCCGCTCGCGACATAGGTTAACTGGTGGTGGCCGGTCTGGTCGATCACGCCGAAGCCGGTCACACGCAGGCCGGGGTCGATGCCGAGAATTCTCATAACGAAAGGGCTGACTCAGTGCCTGCGATACTACAACGAATCGGACAAAAAACGGCCCGGCAGTGCTGGACTGCCGGGCCGTTTAGCAGCGAATTGCTGATCTAGCCGATGCTCAATGGCGGAAGTGGCGCACGCCGGTCAGCACCATTGCGATGTTGTGCTCGTCCGCGGCGGCGATCACTTCATCGTCGCGCACCGAGCCGCCCGGCTGGATCACGCAGGTTGCGCCTGCCGCCACCACGACGTCGAGCCCGTCACGGAACGGGAAGAACGCATCCGACGCAACGGCCGAGCCGCCCAGCGATAATCCCGCGTTCTGCGCCTTGATACTCGCAATCCGAGCGGAATCCACGCGGCTCATCTGGCCAGCACCTACGCCAAGCGTCATACCGTTGCCGCAGAACACGATCGCGTTCGACTTCACGAACTTGGCCACGCGCCATGCGAACAGCAGGTTGTCCATTTCCTTCGACGTCGGATGGCGCCTGCTTACTACTCGCAGGTCCTGCGCCTGCACGTTTTTCGCGTCGAGCGATTGCACCAGCAGGCCGCCGCCAACACGCTTCAGGTCGAATGCGTTGTGCCCATCGCCGAGCGCGATTTCCAGCAGGCGGACGTTCTGCTTGGCCGCAAACACCTGGCGCGCCTCAGCGCTGAATGCCGGCGCGATCAGCACTTCGACGAACTGCTTCGCTACCGCCTGAGCGGTTGCCTGATCCACCTCGCGGTTGAACGCGATGATGCCGCCGAAGGCCGAAGTCGGATCGGTCTGGAACGCCTTCGCATACGCTTCGTTCGTATCCGCGCCCATCGCCACGCCGCACGGATTCGCGTGCTTGATGATCACGCAGGCCGGCACGTCGAAAGTCTTGACACACTCCCACGCGGCATCGGAATCGGCGATGTTGTTGTATGACAGCTCTTTGCCCTGCAACTGCTGGTAGTTGGCTAGCGCACCCGCCGGCACCGACAGGTCGCGGTAGAACGCGGCGCTCTGATGCGGGTTTTCGCCGTAGCGCAGATCCTGCACCTTGTCGAAGGCGAGATTGAACGTAGCCGGATACGTGTTGCGCGTGCGGTGCTGCAGCTCTTCGGTCAGGCTCGTCAGATAGTTCGTGATCGCGCCGTCGTATTGCGCGGTATGAGCGAACACCTTGGTAGCCAGGCGGAAGTTCGTCGTATAGCCGACCGTGTTGCTGTTTGCGCGCATCTCGTCGAGCACGGCTGCGTAGTCGGCCGGATCGACGATAACCGTTACGTCGCGGTGATTCTTCGCTGCGGAACGCAGCATCGTCGGGCCGCCGATGTCGATGTTTTCGATCGCGTCTTCCAGCGTGCAATCTTCTTTAGACACCGTCTGCACGAACGGATACAGGTTCACGACGAGCAGGTCGATCGTCGGAATGTCGTGCTGTCCGAGCGCAGCCATATGCTCGGGCAGGTCGCGGCGCGCGAGAATGCCGCCGTGCACTTTCGGATGCAGCGTCTTTACGCGCCCATCGAGCATTTCCGGGAAGCCCGTGTAGTCGGCCACTTCGGTGACGGCGAGCCCCGCGTCCGCGAGCAGTTTCGCGGTGCCGCCGGTGGACAGGATCTTGACGCCGAGCGCCGACAGCGATTTCGCAAAATCGACGATGCCGGACTTGTCGGAAACAGAGATGAGCGCTTGCTTGATCATGATGAGAACGGAAAAGCCCGATGAAAGCGTGGCGGGGCGCGCGCTACAGCAACCCGTGCTGTTGCAGCTTTTTGCGCAGCGTATTGCGGTTGATGCCGAGATATTCGGCTGCCAGCGACTGGTTGCCGCCGGCCTGCTCGAGCACCACCTCGAGCATCGGTTTTTCGACGCACGCCATCACCATTTCGTAGACGTCGTGCGGATTGGAGCCGTCGAGATCCTGGAAATACACATCCAGGCTATCGCGGACACATTGTTCGATATTGTGCTTGCTCATGCTGCTAATCGGTCGGATTGGTCCGGGTCGCCGTTGTTATTGACATCTTCGTCGACGTACACAAGGCGGTCGGAAACCGCCTTCTGCTCGTCGAAAAATTGGTTGACAGCGAGCAACTGCTCGCGCGTCGTGTCCAGCGTGTTCATCCGATGACGGAACGCGTTGGCGCCGGAAAGGCCGCGAGTGTACCAGCCGATATGCTTACGCGCAGTACGTACGCCGGTAAATTCCCCATAAAACGCGTAGTGGTCCTCCAGGTGATCGTTCATCACCTGCTGGATTTCGTCGATACGCGGCGCCGGCAGCAGGGCGCCGGTCTGCAAAAAATGCTCGATCTCGCGAAACAGCCACGGGCGCCCCTGCGCTGCGCGGCCGATCATGATTGCGTCTGCGCCGGTGGCGGCGAGCACGTCGCGCGCTTTGTGCGGCGACGTAATGTCGCCGTTCGCCACGACTGGAATTTTCACGGCGGCCTTCACCGCGGCGATGGTTTCGTACTCGGCCGCGCCGTGATACAGGTCGGCGCGCGTGCGGCCGTGCACGGTCAGCATTGAAATGCCCGCAGCCTCGGCAAGATGTGCAACGGTGAGCGCATTCCTGTTTTCGCGATCCCAGCCGGTGCGGATCTTCAGCGTAACAGGCACCGCGTCGGGGCCAATGCCGACCGCGTTCACGACTGCTTCGACGATACGCTGCACGAGCGGCTCGTTTTGCAGCAGCGCCGAACCGGCCGCGACGTTACACACTTTCTTCGCGGGGCAGCCCATGTTGATGTCGATGATCTGCGCGCCGTTTGCGACGTTGTAGCGTGCCGCCTCGGCCATCATCTGCGGATCGGCACCGGCGATCTGCACCGCGATCGGCTCGACCTCGCCCGTGTGGTTCGCGCGGCGCATGGTTTTTTCGCTTTTCCACAGCTGCGCGTTCGATGCCACCATTTCGGACACCGCGTAGCCCGCGCCCAGGCGCTTGCAGAGCTGACGGAAGGGCCGGTCCGTGACCCCGGCCATCGGGGCGACGAACAGGTTGTTACGCAAATTGTGTGAGCCGAGAACGGGCATAGCGACGCAAAACGGGTGCAAGGCGGATGCAAAACGCGTGCAAAACGCGTGGATAAGCCGCTGCATCAGGTAATCCTGACACAGCAGTGAGAACCGCAAACCGCGAAGGGAAAGTTTCTATTTTAACGTTAACGGCTCAACGCAACGACAGTTGAGCCTGCGGCACGCCGTTAAATCTTCTATGAAAGTCCGTTGGGTCATAGAAGACCACGAGAAGACCACGAGAAGACCGTGAGACGACCGCGCGAAGACCAAAAGAAGACGAACACTGTCGTGTCCATTTGCAGGACCCGTGCGCGAACCAGCATTAACGACGTTGTCCGAACATCATCTGCCGCGCGAGCGCCGTCTTCACCGGCGGCACGAACTCCAGCGCGGCAAGCGCAAGCCCGCGCAGCGTGCCCAATGCCGGCAAGTCGACTGTAAACAAACGCGCGAGCGTGTCGGTTGCGCCGATCGTCAGCCGCCGGTCTAGCGCGCGCTTTTGTGCGAATGCGGCGAGCGCGAGCGGCGTCGCGCCGAACTGCGACAGCGCGTCGGTCAGCGCGTGCGCGTCGCGCAGGCCCAGGTTGAGCCCTTGGCCCGCCACCGGGTGCAGTGTCTGCGCCGCATTGCCGACCGCAACAACGCGGCCCTTGACCAGTGCATCCACACTATTGAGGCCAAGCGGAAAGGCCGCGCGCCCCTTGATCTGCGTGAACTGTCCCATGCGTTCGCCGAACGCAATGCCGAGTTCGCACAGAAACGCATCGTCGGACAATTCGGCGCGGCGCGCAGCTTCTGCCGGCGTACAGCACCAGACGAGCGCGTAATCCGCACCGCGCACGCCACCGAGCGGCAGCAGCGCAATCGGGCCTTGCGAGGTAAAACGCTCCCACGCCACGTGCGGTCGCGGTGCCGATACGGTTACCGTACCGACCAGCGCGGTTTGCCCGTAATCGCGCGAGCCGCCTGCGCGCGCCTGCTGTTCATGAAACAGCCCGCCTTCTGCGCTGACCAGAATGCGGGTGCGCAGCGTACGCGTCACATGGCTGTTTTCGATGCGCAGCGTAACGCCGTCGTTTTCCTGTACCGGCGGCTGCGCGGTAGTCGACTTGAACCAATGCACCGATGTTGCACGCACCGCTTCAGCCAACGCGTGCACGACCGACCCATAGCGCAGCACATAGCCGAGCGCGGGCAGTCCGTGTTCCGCATGTTCGATCAGCGTGCGCCCGAAGTGGCCTCGCTGCGATACGTGTATGCGCTGGATGGCGGTGGCGTCCGCGGGCCAGCGCAGCGGCTCGAGGATCATCCGGCTGCCGTGCGAGACCGCGATGGCCCGCGGGTCCGACACGGCGTCTTCCGGTTCGCGTGCGTCGATCAGCGCGACCGACAGCGCGCGCGTGGCGCTGCGTCGCGCGAGCCAACCCGCGAGTGCGAGCCCAACCGGCCCCGCGCCGACGATCGTCACGTCGAAGTCGAACGGCTGGCCCGTGGCGTCTGTGCGCGAGACGGCGTCGGGGCGAGGTGCGTCGACTGCCGAAGCGGCATCGGTTTGCTGTGTGCGATCCATGCCTGGCATGCTCATGCGCTACGCGGCGCGGCCGCACCAAGGTCTGCACGCCCATCGCGCATCAGCGCCTCGATCTCGTCGGCGGCCACCGGCACATCGCGCGTGAGCAGTTCACAGCCGGTGCCGGTGACGACCGCGTCGTCTTCGATGCGAATGCCGATGTTCCAGTATTGCTCCGGCACATCCTCGGCCGCGCGGATATACAGGCCGGGTTCGATCGTCAGCGTCATCGACGGCGCGAGCGTGCGTGACGGCTGCAGGCCCTGCGCGTCGGGCGGCACGCTGCGTTCGCGATAGTCGCCGCAATCGTGAACGTCCATGCCGATCCAGTGGCCGGTGCGATGCATGTAAAAGCGCGCGTACGCACGCTCGGCAATCACGTCGTCGACACTCGAAAAGCGCTCGCGGGCGATGATGCCCGTGTCGAGCAGCCCCTGCGCGAGCACCCGCACGGCTGCTTCATGTGGCGCATCGAAGCTCGCACCGGCGCGCGTCGCGTCGATGGCGGCCTGCTGCGCGGCGAGCACGATGTCGTACAACTCGCGCTGCGCGGCGCTGAAGCGCCCGTTGGCGGGAAAAGTGCGCGTGATGTCAGACGCATAGCCGTCCAGTTCGCAGGCGGCGTCGATCAGGATCAGATCGCCGTCGCGCGCGATCGCGTTGCCGGCCGGGTAATGCAGGACGCACGCATTCGCGCCTGCCGCGACGATCGAGCCATACGCCGGCGCCTGTGCGCCATGCTTGCGAAACGTATAGAGCAGCTCCGCTTCCAGTTCGTACTCGCGCATGCCCGGCCGGCACGCAGCCATCGCACGGCGATGCGCCAGCGCGGAGATCTGCGCGGCGCGCCGCATCACCGTGAGTTCATGGTCGTCTTTGACGAGCCGCATTTCATCGAGCAGCGGCAGCAGGTCATGCACGGTGGTCGGCGCCTGCACGCCGCTGCGCGCCCGCACACGCACCGCGTCCAGCCAGCTGCGCACCTGCGCGTCGAGCTCTGCCGACGCACCGAGTGCATAGTGCAGTGCCGGCTTGTCGGCAATCATGCGTGGCACATGCGTATCGAGTTCGTCGAACGGGAAGGCCGCGTCGAAGCCGAATGTATCGCGCGCACCCTCGGGGCCGAAGCGGAAGCCTTCCCAGGTTTCGCGCTCCGCATTCTTCGCGCGGCAGAACAGAATCGCCTCGGGCTCGCCTGCCGCCGCGCTCGCGTCGAGCACGAGCAGCGCCTCGGGTTCGGTAAAGCCGGTCAGATAGTAGAAGTAGCTGTCGTGCCGGTACGGATAGTCGGCGTCACGGTTGCGCAGCACTTCGGTGGCGGTCGGCACGATCGCCACGCCGCCGCCCGCCGCGCGCAGTGCGGCGAGTACGCGCGCGCGGCGCTGACGGTAGATGGCGACGGCCGCTGTCAGATCGATGGAGGGTTCGGTAGGCAGGTTCATCGTGCGATTGTAGCGCTCAATGCGCAATGGTTTGCGGCCGCGCCGCGTGCATCGCCGGCCGTTCGGACAAGGGTAGCGCGCCCGAGCGCCAGTGCGCGCGTCGGCTCTGTTGCAATCCGCCCACAAGCCGTACCGGCGGGACTCGCCAGAAGCCGCCATGCCAGTTGAAATGGCGCCATTCCACGTATACTTTCGCCCAGTTCAAGAAAAGGCAGATGTGATGAAACTCATCGGTTCGTTGTCGAGCCCATTTGTCCGCAAAGCGCGGATCGTGCTCGCCGAGAAAAAAATCGACTATAAGCTGGTGCTCGAAAACGTCTGGGCCGACGACACTTCGATCCACACCTTCAACCCGCTTGGCAAGGTGCCGTGCCTCGTCATGGACGACGGCGAGGCGGTGTTCGATTCGCGGGTGATCTGCGAATACGTCGATACGCTGTCGCCGGTCGGCAAGCTGATTCCGCAGCCGGGCCGTGAACGCATCGAAGTTCGCTGCTGGGAAGCGCTGGCGGACGGCATGATGGATGCGGCGGTGCTGGTACGCATCGAGGGCGTGCAGCGCGAGGCCGGTGAACGCAGCGAAAAGTGGCTCACGCGGCAGCGGCGCAAGGTCGACGAGGGTCTCGTCGCGATGTCGCAAGGCCTCGGCAGCAAGACCTGGTGCGCAGGCAACCACTATACGTTGGCGGACATCGCCGTCGGTTGTGCGCTCAGCTATCTGGATTTCAGAATGCCCGATCTGAACTGGCGCGAGCACCATCCGAGTCTCGACAAGCATTACCAGAAGCTGTCGCAACGCCAGTCGTTCATCGACACGGCGCTGACCGATACCGCGCCGGCCAACTGAATATCGCGCAGGGCTGGCGGGTAGGCAGGCTGCACGGCCTGCCGCTATGCGTGCTCGCCGCCCAGTCCTTTCGCATAACGCGTCAAGCCGCAACCCGCCGCAACCCGCCTCAAGCCGCGACGCTCGTCACTTCGGGCGTGAACGAATCGCTGCGCGCCACCGGCCACCATTTCTCGTACAGCGTGTAGCGATAGTTGCCGTTCAGCAGATCGCCGGGTTCGAGAAACTTCAACAGGTCGCACATCAGCCGGACTTCATAAGACGACACGCGCCGCACGATATGATGCGGCCGCAGATCGGACGGGTGCATCAGGCCAGTGGCCTGCACGATTTCCTTCAGCGCGTGCAGCGTGTTGTGATGGAAGTTGAACACGCGGTCGGACTTGTCGGTCACGATCAGCGCGCGCTGCCGCACCGGGTCCTGGGTGGCCACGCCGGTCGGGCAGCGGCCGGTATGACAGTGCTGCGCCTGAATGCAGCCCACCGCAAACATAAATCCGCGTGCCGCGTTGACCCAGTCCGCGCCGATCGCCAGCGTCTTCGCGATATCGAATGCGGTGATCATCTTGCCGCTCGCGCCGATGCGGATCTTGTCACGCAGCCCGATGCCGACGAGCGTATTGCGCACCAGCAGCAGGCCTTCCTGCAGCGGCACGCCGATATGATCGGTGAACTCGAGCGGCGCGGCGCCGGTGCCGCCTTCCGCGCCATCGACGACGATGAAGTCCGGCAGGATGCCGGTTTCCAGCATCGCTTTCGCAATGCCGAAGAACTCCCACGGGTGGCCGATGCACAGCTTGAAGCCGGTCGGCTTGCCGCCCGACAGCGTGCGCAGCCGCTCGACGAAGGCGAGCAGTTCGCGCGGCGTCGAGAACTCCGAGTGCGTCGCCGGCGAAATGCAGTCGCGGCCCATCGGCACGCCGCGCGTTTCGGCGATTTCCGGTGTGATCTTCGCGGCCGGCAGCACGCCGCCGTGGCCGGGCTTCGCGCCTTGCGACAGCTTGATTTCGATCATCTTCACCTGCGGTTCGCGCGCCTGCTGTGCGAACTTGTCGGCGTTGAAGGTGCCGTCGTCGTTGCGGCAGCCGAAGTAACCCGATGCGATCTCCCAGATGATGTCGCCGCCATGCTCACGGTGATGCTTCGACATCGAGCCTTCGCCGGTGTCGTGCGCGAAATTGCCTTTCTTCGCGCCGAGGTTCAGCGCACGGATCGCATTTGCGGACAGCGAGCCGAAGCTCATCGCGGAGATGTTGAAGATCGACATCGAGTACGGCTGCGCGCGCGTATCGCCGACGACGATCCGGAAGTCGTGGTTATCGAGCCTGGTCGGCGCGAGCGAATGGCTGATCCACTCGTGGCCGACCGCCTTTACGTCGATCTCGGTGCCGTACGGGCGGCTGTCCGTTTCATTCTTCGCGCGTTGATAGACGATGCTGCGCTGCGCGCGCGAGAACGGCTTTTCCTCGGTGTCGTCTTCGACGAAGTACTGGCGGATCTCCGGCCGGATGAACTCGAACATGAAGCGGAAGTGGCCCCACAGCGGGTAGTTGCGCAGGATCGCATGGCGCTGTTGCAGCAGATCCGATGCGCCGAGCCCGACCAGCAGCGCGGGCACGATCAGCCACAGCCACGAGATGCGATCGAGTGCCGCCAGCAGCGCGCAGGCCGCCGCGAGCAGCACCACGCACCACATCGCCAGATAACGTCGAGAGAACATGGGGACTCCGTTGCTTTTTTGAGTTCACCGCGACGGGATCGCCCACATCGGTGCGGACGGAATTCGCTGCGGGTTGATGACTGACGGACAGGCTTTTCCTTGCGTACGGCCAGCCAGCGAGCCGTACCGCGCGTTTTTCAGCGCGCCGCCAGCGCTGCTTGCCGCACGTCGCTGCCGGCGGCGTGCTGCGCGGTGGCCGCGTGTTCGATGATGCCGCCGCCGAGACAGATGTCGCCATCGTAGAGCACCGCGGATTGCCCCGGTGTGACAGCCCATTGGGCGTCGTCGAAGTGCAGCGAGAAGCGTTCCGGCGCAACCTCGGCGTGGCCGAAATGGCACGCCGCGTCGGCTTGCCGATAGCGGGTCTTGGCGCCGCAGGCGAAGCCCTCGGACGGTGCGTGGCCGGCCACCCAGCTGGTATTGCCGGCGCTCAGCGTTTCGCTGAGCAGCCACGGGTGGTCGTGGCCCTGCGCGACGAACAGCGTGTTCGATGCGATGTCCTTGCCGGCGACGAACCATGGCTCGCCGCTGCCTTCCTTGCTGCCGCCGAGACCAATGCCCTTGCGCTGGCCGAACGTATAGAACGCAAGACCGATATGCTCGCCGACGGTTTTCCCGTCGGTGGTTTTCATCGGCCCCGGTTGGGTCGGCAGATAGCGGTTCAGGAACTCGCGGAACGGCCGCTCGCCGATGAAGCAGATGCCGGTCGAATCTTTCTTCTTCGCGTTTGGCAGACCGATCTGTTCGGCGATTTCACGCACTTTGGTTTTCGGAATCTCGCCGAGCGGGAACAGGGTTTTGGACAGCTGCGCCTGGTTGAGCCGATGCAGAAAGTACGACTGGTCTTTCGTGTGGTCCTTCGCTTTCAGCAGTTCGAAGCGGCCGTCGATCTCGCGCACGCGCGCGTAGTGGCCGGTCGCGATGGTTTGCGCGCCGAGCGACATCGCGTGGTCGAGGAAGGCCTTGAACTTGATTTCCGCGTTGCACAGCACGTCCGGGTTCGGCGTGCGGCCGGCCGAGTACTCGCGCAGGAATTCGGCGAAGACGCGGTCTTTGTACTCGGCGGCAAAGTTGACCGCCTCGACGTCGATGCCGATCAGATCGGCCACCGAAACCACGTCGATCCAGTCCTGCCGGGTCGAACAGTATTCGCCGTCGTCGTCGTCTTCCCAGTTCTTCATAAAAAGGCCGACCACGTCGTAGCCCTGTTCTTTCAGCAGCCATGCGGTGACCGACGAATCGACGCCGCCCGACATGCCCACTACGACTTTCTGCTTGCTCATGCTTGTGCCTGACTTCTTTATCGGGGAGGCCCGACCGAATGCGTGTGCACCAGGTCGAGCGGGAAACGCCGGCCCGCGAGGTAATCGTCGACGGAGCGCATCACCAGCGGCGAGCGATGCCGCTCGGGACACGCACGCAGTTCATCGGCGCTCATCCACAGCGTGCGGACAATGTCCGGGTCGAGCGCGCGGTTTTGCGCGTCGGCGACCGTGCCGCAATAGGTGAAACGCACATAGGTGACGCCTTCGCTGTCCGCGCGGCCGAAGTGCGTCATATAGACGGCGATCAGCGCGTCGGGCGTGAACGGATGCGCGGTTTCCTCGAGGGTTTCGCGGGAGACTGCGTCGACGAGCGTTTCGCCGCGCTCGAGGTGCCCGGCCGGCTGGTTGAGGCGCAGCCCGGCCGAAGTGTGTTCCTCGACGACGAGAAAGCGCCCGTCGCGTTCGACCACGGCGGCGACCGTTACATGCGGAGCCCACGTTTCCGGTTTCATGGGGCTGCATTTTACCGGTTATGAGCTTTCGCCGCCCGGGTGCACCGATAGCCGACGCGCCGGGGCCGCCTGTCACGCCGATGAGGCCGCAGAGCCCTGCTGGGCGGGGATCCCGCACAAATATCGATTTGGTCGCGGGTTTTGGTTAAAGTGACGCGGTAGCCGTTGCATTTGCAAGCCGGCGTTGCCCTCGTCGGCGAGTCTGTCTAACAAGAAAGTCGAGGAGAGTTCACGATGCACATCGGAGTGCCAGCCGAGACGCGCCCCTACGAAACCCGCGTGGCCGCAACGCCGGAGACGGTGAAGAAATACGTGTCGCAGGGTCACCAGGTGACGGTGCAAAGCGGCGCTGGGGTGCGCGCCAGTTTTCCGGACGACGCCTTTACCGCCGTCGGTGCGCAGCTCGCCGATGCCGCCACTGCGTTTGCCGCCGAACTGGTCCTGAAGGTCCAGTCTCCGACCGAGGCCGAGCTGCCGCTGATGAAGCGCGGTGCGACGCTGGTCGGCATGCTCGATCCGTTCAATGCAGAAAACGCTGCGCGCCTCGCGGCTGCGGGTGTGACTGCCTTCGCGCTCGAAGCCGCGCCACGCACCACGCGTGCGCAGAGTCTCGACGTTCTATCGTCGCAGGCGAACATCGCGGGCTACAAGGCGGTGCTGCTCGCTGCCGACCTGTACCCCCGCTTCATGCCGATGCTGATGACCGCCGCGGGCACCGTGAAAGCGGCGCGCGTACTGATCCTCGGCGCGGGCGTCGCGGGTCTGCAGGCGATCGCCACGGCTAAACGTCTGGGCGCCGTGATCGAAGCGTCGGACGTGCGTCCTGCCGTGAAAGAGCAGATCGAATCGCTCGGCGCGAAATTCCTCGACGTGCCCTACGAAACCGACGAAGAACGCGAAGCGGCCGTCGGCGTGGGCGGCTACGCGCGACCAATGCCGCCGTCGTGGCTCACGCGCCAGGCGGCGCTGGTGCACGAGCGCGCGAAACAGGCGGATATCGTGATCACCACCGCGCTGATCCCGGGCCGCGCCGCGCCCACGCTGATTTCCGCGGAAACGGTCACGGCGATGAAACCCGGCTCGGTGCTGATCGACCTCGCCGCAGGTCGCGGCGCGGAGGCCGACGGCCGGCGCGGCGGCAATTGCCCGCTCACTGAAACCGACCAGGTGGTCACGAAACACGGCGTGACGCTGGCCGGCTATACGAACCTCGCGGCAATGGTGCCGGCCGACGCGTCGTCGCTGTACGCGCGCAACCTGCTCGATTTCCTCAAGCTGATCGTCACGAACGAAGGGGCGCTGAACATCGATCTGGCCGACGACATCGTCGCGGCCACCCTGCTCACACGAGACGGCGAACTCGCACGCAAGGCTTCGTAAAGCCTCGCAAAGCGTCCCGCGGCCCGCTCAGGCCCTCAGGACGCCTTCACGCACAAGGAGAAATGGCAATGGAAGTCATCAACCACACGGTGATCAACCTGATCATCTTCGTGCTGGCGATCTACGTCGGCTACCACGTCGTCTGGAACGTCACGCCGGCACTGCACACACCGCTGATGGCGGTGACCAACGCGATCTCGGCGATCGTGATCGTCGGCGCAATGCTGGCGGTCGGGCTGACGGTGGGCGGCACCGGCAAGTTCTTCGGCACGGTGGCGGTGGCGCTCGCGGCGGTCAACGTGTTCGGCGGGTTTCTGGTGACAAGACGGATGCTCGAGATGTTCAGGAAGAAAGAACCTAAGAAGCTCGCAGGCGCAGCCGCAGGCAAGCTCGCAGCCCCCGGCGGCAAGCAGGAGGGCGCATAAAAATGAGCATGAACCTCGTGACGCTGCTGTACCTGATCGCGTCGGTCTGCTTTATCCAGGCGTTGAAAGGCCTGTCGAACCCGAAAAGCGCACGCGCCGGCAACCTGTTCGGCATGGTCGGTATGGCGATCGCGATCGTCACGACCATCGCACTGATCCTCAAACAGGCGGCCGGCCTCGGCTCGAATCTCGGGCTTGGCCTCGGGCTGCTGTTCGCGGCGCTGGTAGTGGGCGGGGCGATCGGCGCGTTCGTCGCCGCGCGCGTCGAGATGACCAAGATGCCCGAACTGGTCGCCGCGATGCACTCGCTGATCGGTCTGGCAGCGGTGTGCATTGCGTATGCGGTGGTGTCGGAGCCGTCGGCGTTCGGGCTGGTCGATCCGGACAATCCGGTCCCGGGTTTCCTGCCGTACGGTAACCGCATCGAACTGTTTATCGGCACGTTCGTCGGCGCGATCACGTTCTCCGGTTCGGTGATCGCGTTCGGCAAGCTGTCGGGCAAATATAAGTTCCGGCTGTTCCAGGGCGCGCCGGTGGTGTACGCGGGCCAGCACATGATCAACCTGCTGCTCGCGCTGGCGATGCTCGGCTTCGGGATCCTGTTCTTCCTGACGCAGTCCTGGCTGCCGTTCATCATCATGACGCTGATCGCGTTCGTGCTGGGCGTGCTGATCATCATCCCGATCGGCGGGGCGGACATGCCGGTGGTGGTGTCGATGCTGAACTCGTACTCGGGCTGGGCGGCCGCGGGCATCGGTTTCTCGCTGAACAATGCGATGCTGATCATCGCGGGCTCGCTGGTGGGCTCATCGGGCGCGATCCTGTCGTACATCATGTGCCACGCGATGAACCGCTCGTTTTTCAACGTGCTGCTGGGCGGCTTTGGCGGGGAAGCCAGCGCCGCGGCCACAGGCGGCGCGACCGAGCAGCGGCCGGTGAAGGCGGGCTCGGCCGAAGACGCATCGTTCATGCTGGGTAATGCGGAGACGGTGGTGATCGTGCCGGGCTACGGGCTGGCGGTGGCGCGCGCGCAGCATGCGCTAAAGGAGCTGACCGACAAGCTGGTGGAGAAGGGCATCGACGTGCGCTACGCGATCCACCCGGTGGCGGGCCGCATGCCGGGGCACATGAACGTGCTGCTGGCGGAGGCCGAAGTGCCGTACGACCTCGTGTTCGAAATGGACGACATCAACAACGAGTTCGGCCAGACCGACGTGGTGCTGGTGCTGGGCGCGAACGACGTGGTGAACCCGGCGGCGAAGACCGATCCGAAATCGCCGATCGCGGGCATGCCGATTATCGAGGCGTACAAGGCGCGCACCGTGATCGTCAACAAGCGCTCGATGGCGGCGGGTTACGCCGGGCTCGACAACGACCTGTTCTACATGGACAAGACGATGATGGTGTTCGGCGATGCGAAGAAGGTGATCGAGGATATGGTGAAGTCGGTGGAGTGATCGCGGTGCGAGGCGGCTGGCCGTCGTGGCGGGAGGATATCCGCTGCGTCGCCTGCCTCCCGCCGTTCAGCCGAACCACCTCAGCCGAGCCACCCCTGGTTGCGCCACATCGGACCGCGCTGTCAACTGGGCCCCACTGCCTCATCCTGCTAATTGCTGTAGTAGCGCGCGGCCAACATCGGTGCGGCCGCGCGTCCAGTAACAAACAGCAAGGCAAAAGCGCGCGGCCCAACACCCGCTACCCATGTCTACGCCGGTCGCCACGCGTTGGTTAATGCGTCAACGCACCCCATAAGTTAGCCGATGCACGATATCGGCGACCTGTTTGCCGAGATGCTCCGCCGTGTCGCGGTCCGCCTGCGGCGGCGCGACGTCCGCGCCCTGATCGGCGTTAGCTTGTGCCATCGCGCCGAGAAACCCACCAACCCGGTTCAGATCGCTTGGCGAGCCCGCGCTCGTACAGTTTCCCGGCATCATGCCGAGCGGCGCCCACAGCATGGAATGCTGCGCAGCGAAAATCGCCATCTGCACCAGCGTATTCAGCTTGTCGCCGCTCCAGCACGCCGAGCAGGTGAAGCCTGCCGCGACCTTGTTACGCCAGCCTTGTTTCAACCATACGCTAGCGGTCGAATCCATGAATTGTTTGAATTCGGCCGGCACGTTGCCCATGAAGGTCGGCGCGCCGAATATGATCGCCTCGGCTGCATCGAGTATGTGTGCATGCTCGCTTGCCGCATTGACCGGAATCAACACGGCCTCGGTGCCCGCGTTCGACACGATGCCGCGCTTGACAGCTTCGGCAAGCACGGCGGTATGGCCGCTGTTGCTTTGGAAAACGATGGCCACTTTAGGCATAAAAGACTCCTTGTTCTTCGGAATGGATGATTGAGTGAATGGGTGAGTGAACGGGCAAAAGCAGAGAGCCCGCTGCACCTCGCATGGCAGCCGGCCTGTTTACAACCTGCTTAACTGCCGCAGCACACGGCGTGGCCAGTTCATGTCGCGGCGCCACGCAGCATGTTTCTCCAGTGCCTCGTGCTCGACGCGAAGCGCGTTTGCCTGCGCGAGCGCAAGCGCTTCGGCGACGCTGCGCGTCGGTAACCATCCGTAGCGGTTGACGATCTGCGCGAGCCGGGATTCGACGGTGCCGCTGACGACATGAACCGGAATCCGCAGGCGTTGCAATGTATCGAGCAGCATCTGCTCGGTAAGCCGCCTGAACGGTTCGGATACCGGACGATGCCCGTCGTCGCGCAACGGAAACTCGATCGGCAGGTGAATGACCTCGTCGTACGCGGACTTTGCGTGCGCTTCGACTGCATGGATGAGCCGGTCAAACACGCGCCGATAGGTGCGCCGGGCGCTCGCTTGCGTGGCATGCAGCAAGCTTCGCGTGATGGGGCCGTGCGCGGGATTGACGCCGGTATCCAGCCTGGCGCGCGCGTAGATCCACTCGTGCAGGCACGAGCCATCGGAAATGAACGGGCTGCCGCATGCCTGCTCGGCGGCAACGCGTTCCTTGAAGCGCCACAAGCAGAGTTCCATCAGCTCGGCGAGACCGCACTCCTCGAGCACTTTGCCGGGCAACGCCTCCGGCAGGATTTCGCGCATCGTGCGTGCATGAGTGCGGCGAATGCCGGTCAAATAGGCCAGCGCATCGGTGAGCGTGGTCTTGCCAGTCGAATACGTGCCGGAGATGACAATGCGCATTTAGCTGCGCTCCGTCGTGGCAGGCGCGGCGTGCGCGCCGTTTAGCTTGTGCGCGAACGTGAAGGTCGCGCCGAGCGGACCGAGGCGGCACAGAAAACGGTACACCGACCATAGATCCCCGCCCAGGCATTGGCGCTTATGGTTCAGCGTGCGCAGCTCGATCAGTTGAGGCTCGCACACCTTGCAGTGCGCGGCGGCGGCGATCCTGAAGTCGCGCATCCACAGCGTGTTGCTGTGCACGCGCGGGATACGGTCGGTTCGATAAATGATGGCCTGCGCGAGCTGCGCACTGGCGAGCACGAATTCGACATACGACAGCAGGCGGTAGCCCGGCGCCGTCGGGCCGAACAGCACTTCCGCGCTGGCCCGCAAGCCGGCGCGGTCGAGCAGCACGTGCTGCAGGTCGATATGGTGCGTGCCCGCGACGGCAAGCCGGCCGGCATCGGCTTGAGGGCCTGCTGACGCGAGCGGGTCTGTTTGCTGCGCAGTGCGCTCGCTCTTCAACGCACCGCTGTGTGCGATTTCCACCACCATCTGCATCACGCCGATGCGCAGTTGCAGTGCGGTGTTTAGGCCGTATGGAGAGCTGCGGTCCTTGTTTGGCGCGGTGCCGAGGCTGCGTATCGTGAACGGCAGTGCATCGAGGTATTCGTCCGGTACGGCGCCGCTTTTGACCTCGCAATGGGTTAGCAGCGGCGCAGGATGGCCCTGCTGCGTGGTGAACGCGTGATGCAGCGCCCACTCGGAGAGCGTGGCGCCCAGGTAGACCGCGTCGACGGTCGACAGGTGAGGCGAGATCCGGTTTTGCGGTGCCTTGACGGACCAGTCCGGCGGATACCGCACGCAGAGCGATCCGTCGGCAAGCAACGGTTCGCTGGCCGCGACATCGACTTTTGCGCAATAGCGCACGCGTTGAAATCCGCTGCCGAAATAGCGCGACTCGCGTGCGCCGAGAATGGCATCGATATGCGGGAAGTAATCGTTGTCTATTCCGAACAGCGCAGGATCGATCAAGCGGGATGCAAACGATTGCGGGCCACGGTCCATGCATGCCTCTCACGGGTTCAACTGAAACTGGAGCGGCACTAGTTTCGGCTGAGCGTCGCATGATTTCCATACTCCACCCGGAGTATTGGCAAAGCGATTGCCGATGGCTGATGCTCACGAATAACGTGACGATTCGGCATCCTCATTGGGACGTTTCTGATTTGGCTTTTCCTCAATACCACGCAGAATATTTCGGCTCCAGGCTGGCCGGTCGAGCGCAACAGCGCCGATGACAAACCAGCGTGCTCGTATTCGAGGGAAATTCGATGGAAGACGACAGATACAGTGAAAACGCGAGTCGGGACGACTTCGCGAAATGGGTCGGCGGCTGGTTGTCCGAGCTGATACCTTATCGCGGCGCCGTGTTCGGTATAGCCGAGAAATGCACACTCGGTGTCAAGATTCTGGATACGCTCGCCATCGACCTGCCGCCTCTCTATCTGCAACAGGTCACCGCTCACGCTGAAGTCGGCTGCCCGGTGCTGTCGCACTGGCTGCTGGTGCGCCGACCGCAATATGTCGAAGCCGGTGCGATCGGCGAACCGGCTGCGCTACTCAGGCAGTTCGGTTTGCGCAATGTGCTGCTGCATGGTCATGTCGATGTGCAGCGGGCCGTGGCGTCGTATTTCGCGCTTTTCAACGTGCGCGATGCGGCGCATGCGCAATGGGACACGCTTGCCGACCCTATCGCGCGCCGCCTGCATCACGCGGTGCTGGCGTGGCACGATGGGCCGGCTGTGACGGGCGCAGCTGCATCGGCCGTTGCAACTGCCGAGACGCTTACCCGCGCCGCGGGCGCCGGCACCCCGCGCGGGCATGCGGCGAGCGCATTGCCGTTGACGCCCGCCGAACAAGGGGTGTTCCGCTGGCTGCGCGAGGGTAAGACCAACTGGGAAATCTCGCGCATTCTGAACAAGAGCGAATGGACGGTAAAAACCCAGGTCCAGCAGATCCTGCGCAAGCTGGACGCACCGAGCCGCCGCGACGTAATGGCCGTTTATCGGCACGGCGCGGCAGGCGCAGATGCCATCGAACAAGCAGGGTAGGCGGGCCACGCGCAGCAATGATGGCGGGCTACTACCGCCGCGCATGCACCCGTAGCCGGACGTGGCCGTCAATTTCTTGCGGTCGAGGTTTGCGCCACGACGCGATCAACGGGCCGGCAGCTCGCTCAGTCTTGTGCCGCGTCGCCGTTTGCGGGCCGCGACTTCACGCTGCCCGCCACCAGGTCGAAACGGAACAACCGGCATTCGAGCGCGCCGTTATACAGCGGCGTCTTCGTGGATTCGCGCAGCCGCAACTGTCCGGGCAGCTTGCGATCGGAAGTCAGGATGAAGGCGTGCCAGCCGGTGAAGCGCTGCTTCAACGCATCGCCGAGCGCGTGGAAGAACTCGCTGTCGGGCGTGTCGGTGTGGCTGCGGCGAAAGCTGTCGTCGTCGCGCGACTCGCGGCCGGTTGAACGGATTTCGCCACGCGGCCCACGCCCGCGTACCTCGATGCGCTCGCCATACGGCGGATTCGCGACGAGAATGCCCGCGCCGCCCGACGGCGGCGTCATGCCGCGCGCGTCGAGCTGTTTGAGCGGCAAGCCGGTCAGGCCCGCGCGCGCCAGATTCGCACGCGCCTTGTCGAGCACGTCGCCGGAGATGTCGCTGCCGAAGATCTGCAGATCTTCGCTGCGCGCTGCACGGGCGGCACGCTTCGCGTCCTGGGCGGCAACCTTCAGCGTTTGCCATGCGTTGACGTCATACTGCTTGAGCTTCTCGAAGCCGAACCGCCGTTCGACGCCCGGCGCCACGTGCAGCGCGACCTGCGCGGCTTCGGCGAGGAAGGTGCCGCTGCCGCACATCGGGTCATACAGCGGTGTGCCGGGGGTCCAGCCAGTCAGACGCAGAATGCCGGCCGCGAGGTTTTCGCGCAGCGGCGCCGCGCCCTTGTCGAGCCGCCAGCCGCGCTTGAAGAGCGGCTCGCCGGACGTGTCGAGGTACAGCGTGCAATCGGTGGCCGTCAGAAACGCGAAGACGCGCACGTCCGGTGCACCGGTGTCGATGCTCGGGCGCGCGCCGCTCACGTCGCGCAGGCGATCGCAGATGGCATCCTTCACGCGCAGCGTCGCGAACTCGAGGCTGCGCAGTGGCGACTTGATCGCGGTGACGTCCACCCGCAGCGTTTCGTTCGCCGAAAACCACTGCTCCCAGTGCTGCTCCAGCGCGAGCGCATAGACGTCCTGCTCGTTGCGGTACGGCCGCGCGGCGATTTTCAGCAGCACGCGGCTAGCGATACGCGAATGCAGGTTAGCGGCCATGCCGGCGGCCCAGCCGCCGCGAAAATGCACGCCGCCCGGCACTTGCGCACCGGTGTCGAACGGCGCGCCGTTCAGGTGGCGCGCGGCGATTTCCGCAAGTTCGGCGGCGAGCGTGGCTTCAAGGCCACGCGGACAAGGGGCGAAAAAATCGAAGGACATTGAGCGTGCCGGGAAGGGGCGTGGAACAAGGCGCCATTGTACGCGCTGGGGTGGCGCACCGAGACGAGATCGGCGGATTGACGGTGACTGTGGCCCCAGTTTTTGCAGAAGCGCGTACAAACGGCATACTCGCGCAAACGTACCAAATTTGGTACAATTTCGTTGGTTTGGTTTTTTTGCCTGCGCCTATGGTCCAACTCGTCGCCGTTCTCGGCGTCCGCTTTTTTCGAACCGCAACCGGCAATGAGCCGGTCCGTGACTGGTTAAAGGAGCTCAACCCTCAAGACCGTAAGACAATCGGTGAAGATATCAAGACAGTACAGTTTGGTTGGCCGCTCGGCATGCCGTTAGTGCGGAAGATGAACCGGGATCTATGGGAAGTGCGCGTCAGTTTGCATAAGCGAATTGCGAGAATTCTGTTCACCGTGGTCGACCTGGAGATGATCCTGCTACACGCATTCATCAAAAAATCGCAGAGCACGCCGAAGAGGATTTAGGCTTGGCAAAGGACCGATTGCGAGAACTGCGCAGCCTATAGTGTGAAGTCGAAGTTTCTACACAAGGAGTGTGTCGTGGCAAACAGGCACATCGGATCGAATTTCGATGATTTTCTTGCCGAAGAGAAAGTGCTGGAAGAGGTAACCGCGGTAGCGATCAAACGTGTGATCGCGTGGCAGATCGCGCAGGAGATGAAGGCACAGCACATCACGAAGACGATGATGGCAAGCCGCATGAAGACTAGTCGCTCGGCTTTGAATCGCTTGCTGGACCACGATGACACGAGCCTGACGCTTGCTACGCTTGCCAGTGCCGCAGCGGCACTTGGCAAGCGCTTTCGCTTCGAATTGACGTCGGCGAACTGATGTCGGCATAGGCATGCCGAGCAGAAGAGCAGCGGGGCGATGCTGGCGTGCTGCGGTAGTGTTTACCTACGGCTTGATTCGACACACGCAACGGCGCCCCTCCCCTTAGCCACCGGCCCCCGCCCCAGCTGCCCCCGGCGCCCCCGCCGAAGCAGCCGGGCAGGCCGGCGCCGCGCCTTTCGCCGGCGCAGCCGCGAGCGCGCGCACAGCGGCCGAGATCTGCGTCGCGATCTGCCTGACCGCGCGCCGATGTCCTTCGGCGAGCGCATCGTACCCGCCACTGACCGGCTGGCTAACCACGCTGCGACAGGTCAGCACCGCCTGCGTGCGCACCGACCGCACGCTCCACACCGCGTCGATCAGCGCATGCGAGCCGGGCCACGACTCGAACCGCTGCACATTGACGCTGATCCGGTACACCGGCACACGGTCCGGATAAGGCGTGCCGTACACATCGAAGGTGCCGAGCTGCTGCGTCAGCCCATTCGACAGCGCGCGGCGGATCTCGTCGCCCGGCAGCGAGGCCCAGCGTTCTTCTTCGAGCACGCGCACCTGGGTTTCGCCGGTCTGCACCACCAGCTGGTTTTTCGCGACCTGCGGCGGCACATCGACCGGCGGCACTTCGATCAGAAACGCCGGATTCGCCACCGTCGCGATCGGCTGCGCCGACGTATCGCCGGCACTCAGCGTATAGAAGCGGCTCGACGGCGAAGAACAGGCCGCGAGCGCCAGCGCCATCAGCCCAAGCGCGGCACCACGGCCAGCGGCGCGCGCCGCGGCCGGCATGCCACGAGCCGCCGCGCCATGCGGCTTACGCAACGAACGGGTGAGCCACGCAAACGTCATTTGTTATCTCCTGATTTTCCGCGCACCAGCGATTCGGGGTGACGCTCCAGATAGTCCGCGAGCGCGTTCAACGATTGCAGCGTGCGGGTCAGTTCGGTGAGTGCCTGGTGCACATCGGATTGCAGCGGCGAATCCTGTTGCAGCGTGGACTGCGCCGTGCCGAACGTCTGCTTGGCCGCGTTCAGCGTATCGCGCGCTTGCGGCAGCACTTCGGTATCGAGCTTCGTGAACAGCTTGTCGGCGTTTTGCAGCGCGCCGTTCAGGTTCGCGCCGATCTGGTCGAACGGAATCTTGTCGAGCTTCTTCGCGATGTCGGCGATCTGCAGCTGCAGTTCGTCGAGCGTGTTCGGAATGGTCGGCAGTTCGAGCGGATCGCGCGACGCATCGACGATCGCCTTCGGCGCGTTCGGGAACATGTCGAGCGCGACGTACAGCTGGCCGGTGATCAGGTTGCCGGTGCGCAACTGGCCGCGCAGCCCGTGCTTGACCAGCGCCTCCAGCAACGCGTGGCCTTCCTGCGTGTCCTGGGCCGGCATGGCTTCGCCGGTGCGCTTGCGCAGCCGGTCCGGATACAGGTTCATGGTCACCGGCATCGTGAAGTTGCGCGCCTTCGGATCGTATTCGACGCCGATATTCGTCACCTGGCCGAGCACGATGCCGCGGAAGTCCACCTGCGCGCCCACCGACAGCCCACGCAGCGACTGGTTGAAGTTCATCACCACGCGTACCGGTTCGCCGTCCGGCTCGTGCATCGCGTCGGTTTCGTCGGAGGCGAGGCGGAACGTCATGTTGTTCGGCGCCTGCACGCCGACCGCCTGGCCTGGCGGCGACTGGAACGCGAGACCGCCGACGATCACCGTCGCGAGCGATTGCGTGTTCAGCTTGAAGCCGCCCGAATCGAGCCGCAAATCGACGCCGCTCGCATGCCACCAGCGCGAGTTGGTGCCGACGTACTGGTCGAACGGCGCGCTGACGAACACCTGCAGCGTGACGCCGGTGCCATCCTTGTCGAGCGAGAAGCCGGTCACCTGGCCGACTTGCACGCGCCGGTAGAACACCGGCGAGCCGATGTCGAGCGAGCCGAGCGACTCGCCGCGCAGCGTGAACTGCCGGCCCTTCTGGTCGACCGTGACCGCAGGTGGCGATTCGAGCCCGACGAACTCGGTTTCCGATTCGGTCGAGCGCCCGCCGTCGACGCCGATATACGAGCCCGACAGCAGCGTGCTCAAGCCGGTCACGCCGCTCGCGCCGATGCGTGGCCGCACCACCCAGAAACGGCTGTCTTTCACCGCGAAGTCTTCGGCTTCCTTGGTCAGCTGCACGTACACCATCACGCGCGAGTGATTTTTCGCGAGCTTGATGGTCTTCACGTAGCCGATGTCGACGTCCTTGTACTTGACCTTGGTCTTGCCCGGCTCGAGCCCTTCCGCCGAGCTGAAGCTGATCGTGATGGTCGGCCCTTTCTCGTAGATCGACTGGATCACCAGCGCGACGCCGATCAGCGCGGCGATCAGCGGAATCACCCATACCAGCGACGGCAGCCAGCGGCGGCGCGCGTCGATATCGGGTTCGGGCAGCGGGGGCGGTCCCGGCGGGTCCTGGCGCGGCGCGTCGGGCGTCGGGTCTTGTGGCCTATTCATGTGCGGGGTCCTGGGAAGAGGGAGTGATGCTGTCCGCGCCGGGCACGGGTTCGCGAGACGGCGCAGGCGCCGGTGGGGGCGCGGCGGTGTCGAAGGGGTCCCAGATCAGACGTGGATCGAATTGCATCGCGGCGAGCATCGTCAGGATCACCACCGAGCCGAATGCGAGCGCACCCGGCCCCGCGGTGATCTCGGCCAGCGACTTGAAGCGCACCAGCGCGACCGTCATCGTCACGACGAAGATGTCGAGCATCGACCAGCGGCCGATCCGTTCGACCAGCCGGTACAACGAAGTGCGCTCGTGCGGCCGCCAGCGCGAGCGGCGCCCTGCGGTCAGCGCCAGCAGCACCAGCACCGACAGCTTCAGCATCGGCACCAGAATGCTGGCGACGAACACGATGATCGCCAGCGGCCAGTCGCCCGAGGTCCAGAAGAACACCACGCCGCTCATGATCGTGTCGTCTTCGTTGCCGACCAGCGACGTGGTGTGCAGCACCGGCAGCAGGTTCGCCGGAATGTACAGCACGACGGCCGCGATCAGCAGCGCCCACGTGCGCATCAGGCTGTCCGGATTGCGCCGGTGCAGTACCGCGCCGCAGCGGCTGCAGCGCTGCGGGTCGATCGAGTGCACGTGTTGCTGCACCAGCGCGCACGCGTGGCACGCAACGAGGCCGGCGCGCCTGGCCGTCAGATATTTCATCGTGGGCTCATCCGCGGCGCGGCGCCGTCGATGGCGCGGGCGCAGGCGGCCCGGCCACGCGCTGCGTCTGGCGCGCGCGATGCCGCGTCAGCGTGTCGGCGATGTCCCACAGCGTGCGCGGATCGAAGGTCACCACCACCGCGAACATCAGCGTCAGCACGCCGAAAGCAAACAGCGCGGCCTCCGGCACGACGCGCGCGACACCGGTCATTTTGACGATCGTCACCAGCACGCCGAGCATGAAGACTTCGATCATGCCCCACGGCCGCACGAACTGGATCGCGCGCAGCAACTGGTTGAACGCGGGCGGCACGAAGCCGGCGCGCACCGACAGCAGCAGATACAGCAACGCGCAGAGTTCGATCAGCGGAAACAGCGTGGTCGAGCAGAACACCATCACCGCGACGATCTGCATGTTCTCCGACCACAGCTGCCCGACCGCGCTGAGCAGGCTCGCCTGGGTGGTGATGCCGTTGGTTTCGAGCTCGATAATCGGAAAGCCTTGCGCGATCAGGAACGTTATCAGCGCGGCGAGCGTCATCGCGCAGATCGCGTCGAGCCGCCCCGACGTGCTGCCGTACAACACCGCCTTGCAGCGTGGGCAACGCGCGAGGCGGCGCCGGCCGAGCCGCGGCTTCTGAAACAGCGCATCGCATTCGTGACATGCAATCAAACGGTCATGTTCCATGCGTAGGCAGCTGAAAACGTTGAAGGAAGGGCGTGAGCCGCGCGTCGCCGGCCGCGCGCGGCCGGCCTTGAGCGGCGTAAAAACCTGGCCACATAGTATCAAAGGCGCATCGCACGCACCCATCAGGCCGGCCCAGCCCGGCAGCCTTGCGATTGGCGTTTTTCCGTTGGGCGCTCAGCGTCTCCCGGAGTTCGGCGCGTGGCTCAGCGAAGTAGCAAAATCCAGGCCGCAGCAATGAGCGTCTGCGCGCGGCGCGCCGGGTGGAGTAGCATGGCGGCGAGGTCTCTCGTGCCGTCGATTGTTTCGCAATGCGACATGCATCGTTGGGAATATCGGCGGCCGCTGTTTCGTTTCACGCTTACCCTTCGCGCGGAACCCTGACATGGCACATCCTGCCCCGCTTGCCACGCCCACGCCTTACACACGCACGGCCATCGCGTTTCATTGGCTGATTGCGCTGCTGATCGTCTGCGGCTTTTCGCTCGGTTGGGTGATGACCGACATCCCTGGCTTTACGCCGACCAAGCTGCGCTATTTTTCCTGGCATAAATGGATCGGCGTGACAGTGTTCGCGCTCGCGGTGCTGCGCACCCTGTGGCGCGCGACCCATGTCGCGCCGCCGCTGCCGCCCGGCATGCCCGCCTGGCAGCGCGGCGCCGCTCATGCGACGCATCTGCTGCTGTACGCGCTGATGCTGCTGATTCCGGCTTCGGGCTATCTGTATAGCTCGGCGGCCAATGTGCCGGTGGTCTATCTCGGCCTCGTGCCGCTGCCGCGCCTGATCGCCCCCGATCCGACGCTGAAGGTCGTGCTGAAGACCGTGCACATCGGCCTGAACTACACGCTGCTGGTGCTGGTCGTGCTGCATATCGCGGCGGTGCTCAAGCATCAATGGCTGGACCGCGATGGGCTGCTGGCGCGGATGATCCCTTTTCTCAAATGACTCCAAGGACAACCATGAAGGCTTCGTTGCAACGCAGGATGCTGGCCGCATGCAGCGTGCTTACGGCAGTTGCGCTGGGCACGTTCTCCGGCAGCGCGCTCGCGCAGATCGATACCGCTCAAAGCACGCTGACCGCGACCTCGAAGCAGATGAACGTGCCGGTCGAAGGCAAGTTCGGCAAGTTCTCCGCGCAGGTGGCATTCGACCCGGCGAAGCCGGCCGCCGGCACCGTGCAGGCAAGCGTCGACATGACCAGCTACGACCTCGGCGACGAGTCCTACAACCAGGAGGTGCGCGGCAAGGAATGGTTCGACACCAAGACGTATCCCAATGCGACCTTCGTTTCCAGCGCGATTGCGCCGGCCGGCCCGAACCAGTTCAACGTGACGGGCAAACTGACCATCAAGGGCAAGTCGCAGACCGTCGTCGTGCCGGTCAAGATGAGCGGGCAGGGCGCCGCGCATACCTTCGACGGTGCGTTGACGATCAAGCGCCTGCAGTTCGACATCGGCACCGGCGAATGGAAGGACACGTCGACTGTGGCTGACGATATCGTGATCCGGTTTCACATCGTCGGCGCAGCGAAGTAGTGCAGTAACGCGGTAGTGCAGCAGCATCGCGACGTAGCAACGCAAACAGCCGGCACGGTGCGAGCGTGCACCGTGCGTTGATCAAGGAGAACAAGATGAGGAAGACATTGCTGGTCGCCGCGGGCGTGCTCGCGGCCTGCATCTCGTTTGACGCGGCCGCGGCCGATACGTATCAACTCGATCCCAACCACACGTTCCCGAGCTTCGAGGCCGATCACCTCGGTGGCATATCGGTATGGCGCGGAAAATTCACCAGATCGTCGGGCACGGTGACGCTCGATCGCGCGGCGAAAACCGGCACTGTCGACGTGACCGTCGATACGTCATCGATCCAGACCGGCAACGCGAAGCTCGACGATCATCTGCGTTCCGACGAGTTGCTCGACGTCGCCAAATATCCGACGGCGGTTTATAAGGGCACGCAGATTTCGTTCGACGGCGACAAGCCGGTCGAAGTGACCGGCACCTTCACGTTGCACGGCGTGACCAAACCGCTGACGCTGAAGGTCGAATCGTTCAAATGCATGCAGCATCCGATGCTCAAGCGCGAGGTCTGCGGCGTCGATGCGACGGCGAAGTTCGATCGCGCGGATTACGGCATCGGGCTCGGCCAGAAGCAGGGCTTCAATATGGCGACGGTGCTGCATATTCAGGCGGAAGGGATCAAGCAGTAGCCCGGTTGACTCCCCGCGCGGCCGTACCTGGCGATTTTCCGGCTCGCGCGCGGCACGATTTTCCGGTACACAGTGGCGCTACGGCCCGATGGTTGTGCGCGCATCCAATCGGGCACCCCAGCGAGCGGCCCACGCGTCGGGCGCTGCGACGGACTGCTGCCTGCTGTCCACGCCAACAACGCCGCGCGCATCGGAGATCAACATGAGTGCAACGACAGCCGCGCGCATGAGCGCGGAGCGCGCCGGATCATGGCGCCTCGTGCTGGCCGCGTCGATCGGCAACGCGCTGGAGTGGTTCGATCTGGTCGTCTATGGGTTCTTTGCGGTCATCATCGCGAGGCTGTTCTTTCCGGCGGGCAACGACGCGGTGTCGCTGTTGCTGACACTCGGCACGTTCGGCGTGTCGTTCTTCATGAGGCCGCTCGGCGCGATCGTGCTCGGCACTTATGCGGACCGCGCCGGCCGCAAGGCGGCGTTGACGCTGTCGATCCTGCTGATGATGAGCGGCACGCTCGTGATTGTCGTACTGCCGACGTATGCGTCGATCGGCATCGCGGCGCCGCTGATTCTGGTTGCGGCGCGCCTGGTGCAAGGGTTTTCGGCAGGCGGGGAGTTCGGCAGCGCAACCGCATTTCTCGCGGAACACGAGCCCGCGCGCCGTGGCTTTTTTGCGAGCTGGCAGGTCGCCAGCCAGGGCCTGACGACGCTGCTGGCAGCCGGCTTCGGCGCAGTGCTGACCAACCAGCTGACGCCGCAGCAGCTCGACGCGTGGGGCTGGCGCGTGCCGTTCCTGTTTGGTCTGCTGATCGGGCCGGTCGCGTGGTACATCCGCACGCGTCTGGATGAAACACCGGAGTTTCTTGCCGCCGATCCCACCGCGACGCCGCTACGCGACACGTTTGCGAGCCACAAGCTGCGGCTCCTGATCGGCATCGGCACGGTCGTGCTCGGCACCGTGTCGACCTATCTGGTGCTGTTCATGCCGACTTACGGCGTCAGGCAGCTCGGGCTCGCGCCGTCGGTTGCGTTCGCGGCGACGGCGCTGACCGGCGTGATCCAGCTGGTGTTTGCGCCGGTGGTCGGGCATCTGTCCGACCGGCTTGGCCGCGTCAACGTGATGCTGGTGCCGGCGGTGCTGCTCGCGGTGCTGATTTATCCGGGCTTCGTATTGCTGGTGGCGCACCCGACCTTCGGCGCGCTGATCGCGATGCAGGTGGCGTTCGGCTTGCTGATGACCGGCTACTTCGGCGCACTGCCGGGCCTGCTGTCCGAGCTGTTTCCGGTGGCCACGCGCACAACCGGTATGTCGCTCGCGTATAACATCGCCGTGCTGGTGTTCGGCGGCTTCGGGCCGTTCATCATCGCATGGCTGATCGGCGCGACGGGTTCGAAGGCGGCACCGAGTTTCTATCTGATCGCCGCGGCCGCGCTGAGCGTGATTGCGTTGCTGACGGCGCGGCGCCGGCTGGGTTTGAGATAAAGCGCAGGCGCTTGCCGCGTACCCAAAAAAAAGGCCGGTTCGCGATTCGAACCGGCCTTTTGTTCTTCTGCTATCTGATCCGCAGCGCTCAGACTTGCGCGCCTGCGTTCGGATCGTTCGGGTCGTGACGTTCCTTCTTGTCCTTCAGCAGGTCTTCACGCTTGACGCCGAGCCACATCGCCAGCGCTGCCGCAACGAACACCGACGAGTAGATACCGAACAGGATACCGACCGTCAGCGCGAGCGCGAAGTAGTGCAGCGTCGGGCCGCCGAACAGGAACATCGACAGCACCATCATCTGCGTACAGCCGTGCGTGATGACGGTTCGCGACATCGTGCTGGTGATCGCGTGGTTGATCACTTCGATCACGCTCAGCTTGCGTTCGCGGCGGAAGGTTTCGCGAATCCGGTCGAAGATAACCACCGATTCGTTGACCGAGTAGCCGAGCACCGCGAGCACCGCGGCCAGCACCGACAGCGAGAACTCCCACTGGAAGAACGCGAAGAAGCCGAGGATGATCACCACGTCGTGCAGGTTGGCGATCACGCCGGCAACCGCGTACTTCCATTCGAAGCGGAACGACAGGTAGATCACGATACCGGCCACCACGCACGCGAGTGCGAGCAGGCCGTCGGTTGCGAGCTCCTTGCCGACCTGCGGGCCGACGAACTCGACGCGTTGCAGCTGCGCCTGCGCGTTGTCTGCTTTCAGCGCGCCCATCACCTGGTCGCTTTGCTGCGCGGAGGTGAAGCCCTGCTTCAGCGGCAGGCGGATCAGCACGTCGCGCGACGTGCCGAAGTTCTGCACCTGCGCGTCGCCGTAGCCGAGCTTGTCGAGCGTCGCGCGCACCGGCTCGAGCGGCACCGCTTGCGGATACTGCACTTCGATCACCGTGCCGCCGGTGAACTCCACCGAAAGATGCAGCCCGCGATGCAGCAGGAAGAATACGGCAGCGATAAACGTCAGCAGCGAGATCGCGTTGAAGATCAACGCGCGCTGCATGAACGGAATGTCTTTGCGGATGCGGAAAAATTCCATGGTCTCGTTCTCCGGGCTTCAGCGGGGCGAACCCGGTTTCTTGGGCGTATTCGATGCCGAACCGCCGGGCGTGCCGGCATTCGACGACCCGTCGCGACGGCGCACGGTCGGCTTGCCGGCAGCACGTGCCTGCGCCGCAGCGGCCTTCTTCGACAGGGCCGGCGCAGTCACGGCGCGCGCCTTGCCGGCGGTGCCGGGCGTGCCGGTCTCGGTGTCGTCTTCGATGAAGGCTGCGGCCGCGCCGTCCGGCGTGGCCGGACGCCACACCTGGCCTACCGCCAGCGACTTCAGCTTCTTCTTGCCGCCGTACCACAGGTTCACGAGGCCGCGCGAGAAGAACACCGCCGAGAACATCGACGTCATGATGCCGATGCAGTGCACCACCGCGAAGCCGCGCACCGGGCCCGAACCGAACGCGAGCAGCGCGAGACCGGCGATCAGGGTGGTGACGTTGGAGTCGAGAATGGTGGCCCATGCATGCGCATAGCCGTTCTGGATGGCCAGTTGCGGCTGCGCGCCGTTGCGCAGTTCTTCGCGCACGCGCTCGTTGATCAGCACGTTCGCGTCGATCGCCATACCGAGCGCGAGCGCGATAGCGGCGATGCCGGGCAGCGTCAGCGTGGCCTGCAGCATCGACAGGATCGCCACCAGCAACAGCAGGTTCACCGACAGCGCGATCATCGAGATCAGGCCGAACAGCATGTAGTACGCGATCATGAAGGCGGCAATCGCGATAAAGCCGTAGACGACCGAATCGAAGCCCTTCTTGATGTTGTCGGCGCCGAGGCTCGGGCCGATCGTGCGTTCCTCGATGATGTCCATCGGCGCGGCGAGCGAGCCGGCGCGCAGCAGCAGCGCCAGATCGGTTGCGGCTTGCGGCGTCGGCTGGCCGGTGATCTGGAAGCGGTCGCCCAGTTCGGACTGGATCGTCGCCACCGTCAGCACTTCGCCCTTGCCCTTTTCGAACAGCACCATCGCCATCGGCTTGCCGATGTTGTCGCGCGACACCGTGCGCACCGCGCGGCCGCCTGCGGAGTCGAGACGGATATTGACCGACGGACGCTGGTGCTCGTCGAAGCCGGCCGACGCGTCGATGATGCGGTCGCCGGTGAAGATCACCTGCTTGCGCAGCATTACCGGCGCCTGGTTGCCCTGCGTGAACAGTTCGTCGCCCGGCGGCACCGGGTCGCTCGGATTCGGATGCAGGTTGTTCGGGTCGGCGAGGCGCGCTTCGAGCGTTGCCGTGCGGCCGATGATGTCCTTCGCCTTGGCCGTATCCTGCACGCCCGGCAGTTCGACCACGATGCGGTCGTTGCCTTGCTGCTGGATCACCGGTTCCGCGACGCCCAGTTCGTTCACGCGGTTATGCAGCGTCGTGATGTTCTGCTTGAGCGCAGCGTCCTGCACGGTTCGCTGCACGTCCGGCGTGAAGGTGCCGACGACCTGGAAGCCGCCGGTTGGTGCCGGTTGCGTCGCCCACTGCAGTTCCGTGACGCCCGCGGTGAGTTCCGTGCGCGCCGCATCGGCCGCGCTCTGGTCCGAGAAGTTCACGACCACCGACTGGTCGACGCGGTTCACGCCGCCGTCGCGAATGCGCTTGTCGCGCAGCAACGTGCGGGCGTCCGCCGCGTCTGAATCGAGTTTCTTGTTCAGTGCGCCCTTCATGTCGACCTGCAGCAGGAAGTGCACACCGCCGCGCAGGTCAAGGCCGAGATACATCGGCAATGCGTGCAGCGCGGTCAGCCAGCGCGGCGACGCGCTTTGCAGGTTCAGCGCGACGATGTACTGCGGGTCCGTCGGGTCGCTGTTCAGCGACTTTTGCAGCAGGTCTTTCACGCGCAGCTGCGTATCGGTATCCGGCAGCCGCACGCGGATGTTCGCATTGGTCGCGGAATTGTCGAACGTGATGTCGTCCGGCTTGATCTGGCTGGATGCGAGTGCCGCTTCGACCTGCGACAGCGTGGTCGAATCGAGCTTGACCGTGGCCTTGCCGCTCGACACCTGCACCGCCGGCGCTTCGCCGAAGAAATTGGGCAGCGTGTACACGAGGCCGATGACGAGCGCCACCAGCATCACGACATATTTCCAGAGGGGGTAACGATTCATGGGATGGGTCCGACGGAAGCTTGGCTCAGAGGCGATGCAGTAGGCGGTGCGCGGCGGCAGGTGACGGAAACGGTGTAGTGCCGGGTTCCTTCACCTGCCGCGGGGCCGGTCGGGGCGGGGCGGGACGCATTGGCGGCGCCTCGCGACCCATGCCCTTCAGCGCAGGCCTTACAGCGATTTGATCGTACCCTTCGGGAGAATCGTGGTGACCGAAGCCTTCTGCACGGTGATTTCCGTGCCTTCGGCGATCTCGACGCCGACATATGCGTCGGTGACCTTGGTCACCTTGCCGACGATCCCGCCGTTGGTCACGACTTCATCGCCCTTGGCCATGGCCGCGAGCATGCTGCGATGTTCCTTCTGACGCTTCATCTGCGGGCGGATCATGATGAAATAGAGCACCGCGAACATCAGGATGAGCGGCAAAAAGCTCATCAGGCTCGATTCGGCGCCCCCTGCGGCACTACCTTGCCCGAATGCATTAGAAATGAACGACGGCACGTTGGTCTCTCCGTTTATACCAGTCAAAAAAAGTCAGCCGAGTATTCTACCACCGGCCATTTGTACGACGGCACGCCGATTCGGCTTGCCGAACAGGTCGCGATTGCTTGTCACAAGGGCTGCACAGGGCTTCTGTACGACGCCCCGGCGCCCGATCCCGAACTGCGGGACGACCGCGCAGCCGGATGGCATACGCGGTCGAAAGTAAATTGTAATTTATCGGGCGGCCGCCCGTTACGGCGCGAATGCCGGACCGGCGACGGAACTCAGTCGATGCCGCGCGCCCGGTTATCGTGAAACTGCTTGCGGAACGTGTCAAACAGGCCAGCGCCGATCGCGTCGCGCATTTCCTGCATCAATTCGAGGTAGTAATGCAGGTTGTGAATGGTGTTCAGCTGCGCGCCGAGAATCTCGCCGACGCGATGCAGATGGTGCAGATAGCCGCGCGTGAAGTTGCGGCACGTGTAGCAGCCGCATTGTTCGTCGAGTGGGCGCAGCGAGTTCTTGTGGACTGCGTTGCGGATCTTCACGTCGCCGAAGCGGGTGAACAGCCAGCCATTGCGCGCGTTGCGGGTCGGCATCACGCAGTCGAACATGTCGACGCCGGCCGCGACGCCTGCCACCAGGTCTTCCGGCGTGCCGACGCCCATCAGGTAGTGCGGCTTGTCGGCGGGCAGCTTCGGTGCGATGTGTTCGAGCACCCGCATCATGTCTTCCTTCGGCTCGCCGACCGACAGCCCGCCGATCGCAAAGCCGTGGAAGCCGATCTCCGACAAGCCCGCCAGCGATTCGTCGCGCAGGTCTTCGAACATGCCGCCCTGCACGATGCCGAATAGCGCGTTCGGATTGCCGAGCCGGTTGAATTCGTCGATCGAACGCTGCGCCCAGCGCATCGACATGCGCATCGAGTCCGCTGCGTCCTGATGCGAAGTCGGCACGCCGTTGGTCGCGTACGGTGTGCATTCGTCGAACTGCATCACGATGTCCGAGTTCAGCACCTTCTGGACCTGCATCGACACTTCCGGCGACAGAAACAGCTTGTCGCCGTTGATCGGCGACGCAAACGTCACGCCGTCTTCGGTGATCTTGCGCAGATCGCCGAGCGAGAACACCTGGAAGCCGCCCGAATCGGTCAGGATCGGCCGCTGCCAGCCCATGAAGCGGTGCAGGCCGCCGTGCGCGGCGATCGTGTCGAGGCCCGGACGCAGCCACAGGTGAAACGTGTTGCCGAGGATGATCTGCGCGCGGATTTCTTCGAGCTCGCGCGGCTGGATTGCCTTGACCGTGCCGTAGGTGCCGACCGGCATGAAGATCGGCGTTTCGATCACGCCGTGATTCAGCGTCAGGCGGCCGCGGCGCGCCTGGCCGTCGGTCGCGAGCAGTTCGAATTGCAGGCCGTTGGCCGGGCGTTCGCCCAGATACGCGCCGTGGTCGTCGCGCGCGTCGCGCGGATCGTGAGGATGACCGTCGGTCATGGGAAAGCTCCTGTGCCACCGGAAGACAGTCCGGCGCAAATAATGAACGCTGCCGGAGCGAATCCGGCGGCAGATGAAACGGCGATGGCAACCGATGCACCGATAAGGCCGCGTGCATCAGGGGCGCGCATCAGACGTTGTCCCGGCGCGTAAGCAGCATCGCGTCGCCGTAACTGAAAAAGCGGTAACGCTCGTCGATCGCATGGCGATACGCGGCGCGGATCGTGTCGATGCCGGCGAACGCCGACACCAGCATCAGCAGCGTCGACTTCGGCAGATGGAAGTTCGTCACCAGCCGGTCGACCACGCGAAAGCGGTAGCCCGGGGTGATGAAGATGTCTGTTTCCGCGCTGGTCGCGGCGAGCGGTTTGCCGGCCGCTTCGGCGTCGCGCGCGGCCGCTTCGAGCGCACGCATCGACGTGGTGCCGACCGCGATCACCCGGTTGCCGCGTGCGCGCACGGCGGCGATCTGGTCGACCAGTGTTTGCGGCAGTTGATACCACTCGCTGTGCATCTTGTGCTCCGCGATCTTCTCGACCCGCACCGGCTGGAAGGTGCCCGCGCCGACGTGCAGCGTCAGCGTTGCGCGCTGCACGCCGCGCTCGTCGAGTCGCGCGAACAGCGCGTCGTCGAAATGCAGGCCCGCAGTCGGCGCGGCGACCGCGCCCGGGTTCTGCGCGTAGACCGTCTGATAACGCGTTTCGTCGATCGCGTCGGGATCGTGCTCGATGTACGGCGGCAGCGGCAGGCGGCCGTACTGCTCGATCAGCGTCAGGCAGTCGGCGGGGAAATGCAGCGTGTAGAACGGTTCGACGCGCTCGCCGACCGTCACGTCGAACGCGTCGGCGAGCCGCAGCGTGGTGCCGGTGCCCGGGCTCTTGCTCGCGCGGATCTGCGCCAGCGCGGTGCGCTCGCCGGTCAGCCGTTCGATCAGCACTTCGATCTTGCCGCCGCTTGTCTTGTGGCCGAGAAAGCGCGCCTTCAGCACCTTGGTGTCGTTGAACACCAGCAGGTCGCCCGGCGCGATGCACGCAGGCAGTTCGGCAAAGCCGCGGTCGACCAGCGTGGCCGGGCTGGTCTGGCTGTCTACCTCGAGCAGGCGGCTTGCGCTGCGCTCAGGCAGTGCGACCTGCGCGATCAGTTCAGGGGGCAGCGCGAAATCGAAATCGGAAAGCGTGAACATGCAAGCTGGTGGGTATGAAACCGATGCAAAAAGCGGGATGGCAGGGTATCGGCGCGCAGTAATGCGCGCGGCAAGCGTGCGGCCCGGTTCGATGCGGCGCGCCGAGCGGCTATGATTGCGGGACGTTGCCGCGGCGGCGCGCGTCGCGAGCCCGACTGCCGTCCTACCCTGGAAACCCGATATTGTACTTGCGAAGCGACTCATGCCTTTGTCCGAACGCCGTCCGCCTGTCGAACCCGATGATCCGGCTGCCATGCCGCGCAAGCGCCGCACGGCGAGCGGCAAGCTGGTGCTGGCGGAGGATCAGGCCGGCGTTCAGGCCAGCGGCCTGAGCACGGACGCCGCGGACCCGCCCGCGCAGAAGGCGGCGCGCAAGCGCGGCGCCGGACAGCCCGCATCGAAACCCGCTGCGCAAAAAGCCGCTGCACAGAAACCCGCCGGCACCGGCACAGCCGACAAACTCGCCAAGCTCGGGCTCACGCGCGACATCGACCTCGTGCTGCATCTGCCGATGCGCTACGAAGACGAGACGTCGCTGACGCCGATCGGCGAACTGCTGCCCGGCGGTATCTCGCAGACCGAAGGCGTGGTGTTCGACAACGAGATCGCGTACCGGCCGCGCCGCCAGCTGCTGGTCAAGCTGCGCGATGACGCAGGCGACGAACTGGTGCTGCGCTTCCTGAACTTTTACGGCTCGCAGGTCAAGCAGATGGCGCATGGCGTGCGGTTGCGCGTGCGCGGCGACGTGCGCGGCGGCTTCTTCGGCATGGAGATGGTGCATCCGGCGGTGCGCGTGGTCGACGAAGACACGCCGCTGCCGCAAGCGCTGACGCCGGTCTATCCGAGCACCGCGGGCATCAGCCAGGCGTATTTGCGCAAGGCGATCGACAACGCGCTGTCGCGCACCACGCTGCCGGAGTTGCTGCCGGAGCCGGTCGCGCACGCGTATCTGCGGCCGCTCGACTTGCCGCCGCTGATGGAAGCGGTGCGCACGCTGCATCACCCGAGCGCCGATGCGGACGAAACCGCGCTGATCGACGGCACGCATCCTGCGTGGACCCGCATCAAGTTCGAGGAACTGCTGGCGCAGCAGTTGTCGCTCAAGCGCGCGCACGAAGAGCGCCGCACCCGCAGCGCACCGGTGATGCCGCGGCGCGCGGAGCACGACGCAAATTCGCTGGTCGCGCGTTTGCTGGCGGCGCTGCCGTTCGCGCTGACCGGCGCGCAGCAGCGCGTCGGCGCCGAGCTCGCGCACGATCTGACGCAGCCGCACCCGATGCAGCGGCTGTTGCAAGGCGACGTCGGCAGCGGCAAGACGGTGGTCGCGGCGCTGGCCGCCGCGCAGGCCATCGACGCCGGCTACCAGGCCGCGCTGATGGCGCCCACCGAAATCCTCGCCGAGCAGCACGCCCGCAAGCTGCGCGGCTGGCTCGAACCGCTCGGCGTGACGGTCGCGTGGCTTGCGGGCAGCCTGAAAACGAAGCAGAAGCGCGCCGCCATCGAAGCGGCCGCGCTCGGCACCGCGCAACTCATGATCGGCACGCACGCGATCATCCAGGACGCCGTGGAGTTCGCGCGCCTGGGCCTCGTGATCGTCGACGAGCAGCACCGCTTCGGCGTCGCGCAGCGGCTTGCGCTGCGCGCCAAGGCGCACAACGCGGCCGATGGCGCGCGCGCGTTCCAGCCGCATCAGCTGATGATGTCCGCGACGCCGATTCCGCGCACTCTCGCGATGACCTACTACGCCGACCTGGACGTATCGACGATCGACGAACTGCCGCCCGGCCGCACACCGATCCTGACCAAGCTGGTCTCCGACGCACGCCGCGAAGAAGTGATCGGCCGCGTGCGCGAGGCCGCGCTGACGGGGCGCCAGGTGTACTGGGTGTGTCCGTTGATCGAGGAAAGCGAGACGCTGCAGCTGCAAACCGCAGTGGAGACTTATGAAACGCTCGCGGCCGCGTTGCCGGAGCTGAAAGTCGGCCTCGTGCACGGCCGGCTCGCACCGGCGGAGAAAGCCGCCGTGATGGACGCCTTCACGCGCAACGAGGTGCAGCTGCTGGTGGCGACCACGGTGATCGAAGTCGGCGTCGACGTGCCGAACGCGTCGCTAATGGTGATCGAGCACGCCGAGCGCTTCGGGCTCGCGCAATTGCACCAGTTACGCGGGCGGGTTGGACGCGGCACGACGGCTTCGGTGTGCGTGCTCGTGTACGCGGGGCCGCTGTCGATTGCGGGCCGCGCGCGGTTGCAGACGATGCGCGAGACCACCGACGGCTTCGAAATCGCGCGGCGCGACCTCGAGATCCGCGGTCCCGGCGAATTTCTCGGCGCGCGCCAGTCGGGCGCGGCGATGCTGCGCTTTGCCGACCTGCAGCAGGACGGCTGGCTGATCGAGCCGGCGCGCGAGGCAGCCGCGCAGCTGCTGGCCGAATATCCGGATGCCGTCACGCAGCAACTGGCGCGCTGGCTCGGCGCGCGCGAGCAGTATCTGAAAGCTTGACAGCCGCCCGACCGCGCGTTTCGATCGCGCCGCGAAGCGACGCATAGCTTTCGTGCGCGCGACGGGTTGGCGAATTGGCCCCATCGGTGTATAACTGAAACCTATCAAATTCATTGCCCTGATTGGTCCCCATGACGCTCACTGAATTGAAATACATCGTGGCCGTCGCTCGCGAGCGGCATTTCGGCCGTGCGGCGGAGGCGTGTTTCGTCAGCCAGCCGACACTGTCGGTCGCGATCAAGAAGCTCGAAGACGAACTGAACGTGCAGATCTTCGAGCGCGGCACCAGCGAGGTCAGCGTCACGCCGATCGGCGAGCAGATCGTTACGCAGGCGCAGCGCGTGCTCGAACAGACGCTCGCCATCAAGGAAATCGCCAAACAGGGCAAGGATCCGCTGGTCGGTCCGCTGCGCCTGGGCGTGATCTACACGATCGGACCGTACCTGCTGCCCACGCTCGTCAAGCAGATGATCAAGCGCGTGCCGCAGATGCCGCTGATGCTGCAGGAAAACTACACGCTCAAGCTGATCGAGCTGCTCAAGCAGGGCGAAATCGACGTCGCGATCATGGCGCTGCCGTTCCCCGAGACCGGGTTGATGCTGCGTCCGCTGTACGACGAGCCGTTCGTCGTCGCGTTGCCGTCGGGGCATGCGTGGGAGTCGCGCGCCAAGATCGATCCGAGCGACCTGAAGCAGGAAACCATGCTGCTGCTCGGCAGCGGCCATTGCTTCCGCGACCATGTGCTGGGCGTATGCCCCGAACTGATGCGCTTTTCGCAGAACGCCGACGGTATTCAGAAGACGTTTGAGGGCTCGTCGCTGGAGACGATTCGTCATATGGTCGCGAGCGGCGTCGGTATTACGGTGCTGCCGCGCATGTCGGTGCATGAAGTGAAACCGCACGCGGGTGGCGTCGACTCTGGCTTGCTCAGCTATGTGGCGTTCGACGAGCCGGTGCCGGATCGGCGTGTGGTGCTCGCGTGGCGCAAGAGTTTTACGCGGATGCCCGCCATCGATGCGATCTGCGACGCGATTGCGGCCTGCGATCTGCTTGGGGTCAGGAAGCTCGATTTGCCGGCAGCGGTGAACTGAACGGCGTGGCGGCCGTGCGCCGCCCTTCGTGATTGCGGCCAATCTCCACCCCTATCGAATAGATAAAATTAATTAAATAATTCTAGTCGATAGTATTGGTATAGTTCCTCCACGCGGGTCACCGACCCTTCAGCGCTCTATCCGGAGGAAGCCATGCAGTCATTACCGATGAACCATACGCAGTCCGCTGCGCAGCCGTTGCAGGCTGTCGCGTCCGTTGCCGGCACGCTGCGCACGGTTGCCATCGCTCTGCTGGTCGATCGCGCGTTGTCTGCGTGATGCGCGGCCTTCGGTGGCTGCATCGCATTGAAAGTCGGTCGCCGTACAGGCGCCGCACGTCCCGGCAACGAAGAGTTAGCGCAGTGGCACGCATCCAGCGTTGCGCCGCTGCTTGAGGAAAGGAGAACGATCATGGTGCAAATGGTGTTGGCGAGTATCAGCGGTAAAGGTTCGGTGCAACAGGCCCAGCACGTGGCGAACGCGGCGCTCGCGCGCCGTATGCTCGGTCTTGCAGTCGTCAGCAGTGGTTATGCGGTGATCGCCGCGCACGGGCTGGCGCATCTGTTTGGCGGTTGAAGCAACCCGGGCAGCCGCACGACAGGTGACGACAGCAGCGCTTGCTGTGGCTGCATCTGTAGTCACGGCGGTGGCCACAGTGCTAGCTCGCGAGGCCGACGTGACGCGCACGCGCGACAGGTGCTCCGCGCGCATCGTACGCACGGCCTGCCGCGCGGATGCGGCGCGTTCTACGCTACACTGTCGGGCGTTTAAGCGTACAAGGGTTGCGAACACGCCAACCCCGCGCATGCAGACCGGTTCGAATCACTCTTCAAAGGAGTCATCATGGCCAAAAAAGAAGCCGTTTCGCACGTGAACATCGGTATCAGCGATAAAGACCGCAAGAAGATCGCCGAAGGTCTGGCGCGCCTGCTGGCCGACACGTACACGCTGTACCTGAAGACCCACAACTTCCACTGGAACGTCACGGGTCCGATGTTCAACACGCTGCATCTGATGTTCGAAACGCAGTACACCGAGCTGGCATTGGCCGTCGATTCGATCGCCGAGCGCATTCGCGCACTGGGTGTGTTCGCGCCGGGCAGCTACAAGGAATTCGGCAAGCTGTCGTCGATTGCGGAAGCGGACGGCGTGCCATTGGCGGAAGAAATGATCCGTCAGCTGGTGGAAGGGCAGGAAGCCGTCGTGCGCACCGCGCGCGAAATCTTCCCGGCAACGGAATCCGCTCACGACGAGCCGACCGCCGACCTGCTCACGCAGCGCATGCAGACGCATGAAAAGACCGCGTGGATGCTGCGTTCGATGCTGGCGTAAATCAGCCTGATTCGCTCGAAGAGCCCGGTAGATCGATGTGATCTGCCGGGCTTTTTTATTGCTGGGTGCGCCGCGCGCACGGCAGCACGCATTGACGCGTAACAGGTTCGATCGGCGCTCGTGAAGCCGGCAACCCGCACGGTGCACTAAAATAGCCGCACCGTATTCGACGCCTTTTCCCCATGTTCGCCCGACTCCCGCTCTATCTGCGCCTTGTTCGCATGGACAAGCCGATTGGCAGCCTGCTGCTGCTGTGGCCGACCCTCAACGCGCTGTGGATTGCCGCGCAAGGCCGGCCTTCGCCATCGCTGCTGGTCATCTTCGCGCTGGGCACGGTTTTGATGCGCTCGGCCGGCTGTGCGATCAACGATTACGCGGACCGCGATTTCGACCGCTTCGTGAAGCGCACCGAAAACCGTCCGCTGACGTCCGGCAAGATCAAGTCCTGGGAGGCAGTTGCATTGGCGGCAGGGCTGTCGCTGCTCGCGTTCCTGCTGATCTTGCCGCTCAATATGCTGACCAAAGAACTGTCGGTGTTTGCGCTGTTTGTCGCCGGCACCTATCCGTTCACCAAGCGCTTCTTTGCGATTCCGCAAGCCTATCTGGGCATCGCATTCGGCTTTGGGATTCCGATGGCCTTCGCGGCGATCCAGGGCCACGTGCCATTGCTCGCGTGGGTGATGCTGATCGCCAATGTGTTCTGGTCGGTCGCATACGACACCGAATACGCGATGGTCGACCGCGAAGACGACATCAAGATCGGCATCCGTACTTCCGCGTTGACCTTCGGCCGCTATGACGTGTTCGCGATCATGCTGTGCTACGCGGTGACGCTCGGCATCTACGTGGGTATCGGCGTGGTGCTCGGCTATGGTGTGTTCTACTGGCTCGGTCTCGCGGCTGCGGCGGGCTGTGTGGTCTATCACTACACGCTGATACGCGAGCGCGACCGGATGGCATGCTTCGCCGCCTTTCGCCACAACAACTGGCTGGGCGGCGCGGTGTTCGCGGGCATTGCAGCGCAATATGCGGCAAATTACGCATCGCAGGCGTTCTGATTCTGCGGTGGGTGAGAGCGTAGTCGCCTGAGATTCAATGCGGGCCTGCGCAACACGTTGCGCAAGCATCGATCGCAAGCAGCAGCCTGCATGCGCTGCCGTACCCGCGTTACTGCTTGCCGAACTCTTCGCCCATTTCTTTCGCGCGCGCATCGGCCGCGAGTGCACCGCGGACGATCGCCTCTTTCACGTTTTGCGCGTCGAATGCGGCAAGCGCCGCGGCGGTCGTACCGCCTTTCGACGTCACACGCTCGCGCAGCACGGACGGCGCTTCATCGGATTGCGCGGCCAGCTGTGCAGCGCCTGTAAACGTGGCAACCGCCAATGCGCGTCCTTGCACTTCATCCATGCCGAGCCGGCGCGCCGCTTCCTGCAGCGCCTCGATGAAATAGAACACATAGGCTGGCCCGCTGCCTGAGATCGCGGTGACCGCGTCGATCTTCGTTTCGTCGTCGAACCAGACGGTTTGTCCGACTGCGCCGAGCACTTGCGATGCGAGCGCACGTCCCGCTTCGTCGACGCCGTCGAGCGCGACCAGACCCGCCACGCCCATGCCGATCAGCGCCGGCGTGTTCGGCATCGTGCGCGCGATGCGCGCATGGCCGCCGAGCCAGCGCGACAGGTCCGCCGCTCGAATGCCCGCGACGATGCTGATCACGAGCTGCTGCGCCGACAGATGCGGTGCAAGTTGTGCTGCAACCTGCTTTGCGATCTGCGGTTTGACGGCCAGCACGATGGCGTCGTACGGACGCAATGCCGCGTCGGCGGCCGCGCCGGTGGTGATGCCGAACTGGTCGGCGTTGCGCTTGCGCGCCTCTTCGTTCGGATCGATCGCATAGAGATCGGCAGCGGCCACGCCGCGCTTGATCAGACCGCCGATCAGCGCAGCCGCCATATTGCCGCCGCCAATGAACGCAATTTTCATGATGTATTTAGCCGAGGTTAGTGCGCGCACCCTGGTGCGCGTGATTTAGTGCGCGAATTTCAGTGTGTGAATTTTAGTGCGCGAATTTCAGTGAGCGAATTTCAGTGAGCGAATTTCAGTGCGAATAATCGCGTGCGCCGAAGATCGCCGTGCCAACACGGACCATCGTCGCGCCTTCCAGCACGGCGGCTTCGAGATCACCCGACATACCCATCGACAGCGTATCGAGCGCCAGCCCACCGGCGCGCAATTGCTCGAACAGCTCACGCAGTGCGCGATGCGGCGCGCGTTGCTGTTCGAGGTCGCCGGCAGGTTCGGGAATCGCCATCAGGCCGCGCAGACGCAGCTTCGGCAATGCCGCTACCGCGTGCGCGACGTCGGCCGCTTCCCCAGGCTCGAGGCCCGACTTCGACGCCTCGCCGCTGACGTTGACCTGCACGCATACGTTGAGCGGCGGCAAGTCATCCGGACGCTGTTCCGAAAGCCGTTGGGCGATTTTCAGGCGGTCGACCGAGTGAACCCAGTCGAAGCGTTCAGCCACCGGCCGTGTCTTGTTCGACTGCAGCGGCCCGATGAAATGCCATTCGAGTTCGTTGCGCAGATCGGCGAGCGCATCGAGCTTCGCGAGCGCTTCCTGCACGTAGTTCTCGCCGAACGCACGCTGACCCGCTGCATGCGCGGCGCGCACATCTTCAGCCGGAAATGTCTTCGATACGGCGAGCAGCGCGACCGCTTGCGGATCGCGGCCCGCTGCATGCGCGGCGCGCGCGATGCGTTCGCGCACCGCGCCGAGGTGGTGAATCAGGTCGGACATGAAAACCTGCACATTAAGCGGTAATAGGGCGGTAAAGCCCGATTATACGGACGCCGTTAACCAGCCAGCATGTGTTCGACCAGTTCGATCCAGTGCACGACCGGTGTCGATGTGCCGCTTTGCAGATGCGCGATGCAGCCGACGTTTGCCGACACGATGATCTGCGGCTCCTGCGCCTGCAGCCGCTCGAGCTTCTGGTTGCGCAGCGCGTACGACAGCGCGGGCTGCGTCAGCGAATAGGTACCCGCGGAGCCGCAACACAGGTGACTATCGACAGGCAGGCGCACGTCGATGCCAAGCTCGCCGAGCAGATGCTCGACCTTGCCGCGAATCTGCTGCCCATGCTGCAGCGTGCACGGCGGATGGTACGCAACGGTGTGCACGGCGCGGCGGCGCGTCAGTGCAAGCAGCGGCTCTTCGAACTCGGGCAGGATCTCCGCGACATCGCGCGTCAGCTCGACGATGCGGCGCGCCTTGTCCGCATACGCCGGGTCGTCGCGCAGCAGATGCGCGTACTCCTTCACCGTCGCGCCGCATCCCGATGCATTCATCACGATCGCTTCGATGCCCTGTTCGACATAGGGCCACCACGCATCGATATTCGCGCGGATGTCGTCGAGCGCTTCATCGTGATAGCCCAGATGCAAGCGGATCGCGCCGCAGCAGCCGGCATCCGGCGCGACGATCGTCTCGATGCCAAGTGCATCCAGCACGCGCGCCGTGGCGGTGTTCACGTTCGGCATCATCGAAGGTTGCACGCAACCGGCCAGCAGCAGCATCTTGCGCGCGTGCGTGGCGCTCGGCCATTCGAGCTGGCGCTGGCGCGCCGGCACCTTGTCGCGCAGCTTCTTCGGCAGCAGTGGCCGCACGTGCTGGGCGAGGCGCATCGCCGGCGTGAACAGCGTCTCGTTCGGCACGAAGCTCGCGAGCAGGCGGCGCACCACGCGTTGTCCGAACGGTCGCGATACGCGCTCTTCGGTCAGCTTGCGGCCGATCTCGACAAGGCGTCCGTATTGCACGCCCGACGGGCAGGTCGACTCGCAATTGCGGCAGGTCAGGCAGCGGTCCAGATGCGTCTGCGTGCTGCGCGTGACCGGCGTGCCTTCCACCACTTGCTTGATCAGGTAGATGCGGCCGCGCGGCCCGTCGAGCTCGTCGCCAAGCAGTTGATAGGTCGGGCAGGTGGCGGTGCAGAAGCCGCAATGCACGCACTTGCGCAGGATCGCGTCCGCTTCGATGCCGTCCGGGGTGTTGCGAATGAAGTCCGCGAGATTGGTTTGCATCGCGCGCTCAGAAGTCGGGATACAGCCGGCCGGGATTGAAGATGCGAGCCGGGTCGAAGGCGGCCTTCAGGCCGCGGTGAATCTTCATCAGCGGCGCGGGCAGCGGCGTGAACACGCCCGCGCTGCGGTCATAACCCTGGCCGGTGCGGAAGATGGTCGCGTGGCCGCCAGCCTGCTTCGCGCTGATACGCACGGTTTGCGCGTCCGCATCGGTGATCCACCAGCGCTGCGCGCCGCCCCATTCCATCAACTGCGCACCCGGCAGTTGCAATGGTTCGGTGATGGTGGGCAATGCAAGACGCCAGAGCGCTGCTTGCGGCGCGATCGCCGCGAAGAATGGGTCGGTCTGCTCGCGCAAGCCGGCCCAGAAGCGTTCGGCTTCGACCGCATCGACCACTTCGCCGCCCAGCGACGAACGCGCCGATTTGACCGCCGCTTCCGCACCGCCCAGACGCAACGCAAGTGTGCCGTTGCGCCACGCGCTCGCGGTGACCGGCAACGGCCGCCCGCCCCATTCGTTGAGCTTGCGGACCGCGTCGGTACCGTTCATGTCGAACTTCAGCGTGGCTTCCGCCTTCGGTCGTGGCAGCACCTTCACCGATAGCTCGAGAAGCAGCCCGAGCGTGCCGAGCGAGCCCGCCATCAGCCGCGATACGTCGTAGCCCGCGACGTTCTTGACCACCTGTCCGCCAAAATGCAGCACTTCGCCGTGACCGTTCATCATGACCGCACCCAGCACGAAGTCGCGCGGTGCGCCGGCCGATTGACGGCGCGGCCCCGCGAGGCCCGCCGCAATGCAGCCGCCGAACGTGGCCTGTGGGCCGAAGTGCGGCGGCTCGAAGGCGAGCATCTGGTTATGCTCGGCGAGCGCCGCTTCGATTTCGAGCAAAGGCGTGCCGGCGCGCGCGGTGATCACCAGTTCCGCCGGGTCGTACGCAATGATGCCCCGGTGGGCGCGCGTGTCGAGGATCTCCCCTTGCAACGACTGGCCGTACCAGTCTTTCGTGCCGCCGCCGCGAATCCGCACCGGGTGTCGGTCGGCGCTAGCCGCACGGATGCGTTCGGACCAAACGGCGACGATGTCGTCCTCTTCCATGGCGTCGTGCTTCGTTGTATTGATTTCGATTGTACCGGCCGGCGCCGGGCTGACAACCCGGAGCGGACCCGTACGGGTTGCCGCCGAAGCGGGCCGCGTAGAGCGTGGTTTGCGTGTGTTGCCGGGGTGGATTCCGGAGTGGACGCCGGGCTCGACGTACAGGTTCGTGCGGTGCTGCTGCAAGTGGCGCTACCGTTTGCATACGCATTACGCGTAGCGCATGCCACGCGCCGTGACGCGCGATGCAGGGCGCTACCGGACGTCGTGCCGCAGCAGCGGCGCCTAGAAGCGCGGCAACTCGGGGTGCGGCAACAGGCCGCCTCGAATATGCATCTTGCCGTACTCGGCGCACCGGGCCCGCGTAGGAATGCCCTTATCCGGATTCAGCAGGCCCGGCGGGTCGAAGGCGCGCTTGACCGCATGAAACGCATCGCGCTCCTGCGGGGAAAATTGCACGCACATCGAATTGATCTTCTCGATGCCCACGCCATGCTCGCCAGTGACCGTACCGCCCAGTTCGACACAGGTCTCGAGAATATCGCTGCCGAATGCCTCGGCGCGGTGCCACTCGTCGAGGTCGTTGCCGTTAAAGAGGATCAGCGGGTGCATATTGCCGTCGCCTGCATGAAACACGTTGATGCAACGCAGGTTGTATTTCTTTTCCATCTGTTCGATGCGTGCGAGCAGCGGCCCGATGCTGCGGCGCGGTACCGTGCCGTCCATGCAGTAGTAATCGGGCGAAATGCGGCCCGCGGCCGGGAAGGCGTTCTTGCGGCCCGACCAGAAGCGCAGCCGCTCGGTTTCCGTGCGCGAAATCTGGATGCGCGTCGCGCCGTGTTCGCGCAGCACGGCCGTCATCCGCACGATTTCCTCGCTCACTTCCTCGGGCGTGCCGTCCGATTCACATAGCAGGATCGCGGCCGCGTCGAGATCGTAGCCCGCCTTGACGAACTCCTCGACCGCGCGCGTAGCCGGCTTGTCCATCATCTCGAGGCCGGCCGGAATGATGCCCGCGGCAACGATGCCAGCCACCGCATCGCCGCCTTTGACGACATCGTCGAAGCTGGCCATGATCACCTGCGCGGTTTGCGGCTTCGGAATCAGCTTGACCGTGACTTCGGTGACGATCGCGAACATGCCCTCGCTACCCACCAGCACGGCGAGCAGATCGAGACCGGGCGCATCGGGGCTCAACGAGCCGAACTCGACGATGTCGCCTTCCATCGTGATGGCGCGCACACGCAGCACGTTATGCACCGTGAGCCCATATTTAAGGCAATGCACGCCGCCGGAGTTTTCCGCGACATTGCCGCCGATCGTGCACGCGATCTGCGACGAAGGGTCGGGCGCATAGTAAAGGCCGTAAGGCGCGGCGGCTTCCGAGATCGACAGGTTGCGCACGCCGGGCTGCACGGTAGCGGTTCGCGCGTAGGGATCGACTTCGATAATCTTGCGAAAGCGCGCAAGCGACACCACCACCCCGTGACGGATCGGCATCGCGCCACCCGACAGACTGGTGCCCGCGCCGCGCGGCACGATCGGCACGCCGAGCCGCTGGCAGATCTGCACGACGCGCTGCACCTGCGATTCGGTTTCCGGCAAGACGACCGCCAGCGGCAGACGCCGATAGGCGGCGAGACCGTCGCACTCGTACGCGACGGTATCTTCTTCGCGATACAGCAGGCAGTGAGTCGGCAGAACGGCCATCAAAGCCTGTACCACTTCGCGCTGGCGCTGCGCGAGCACTTCGGCCGATAGTTCGGCAGGGGCGTTCATTGTCGGTCTCCTCGTTGTTCCTTTGCTTCAGGGCGCGGCGCCGTTGCGTTCGATTGGTTTGTATGGCGGCGCGTCTGGCGTACGGGCATGGCGCGTAGCGTTACTGGCGTTACTAGCGTTACTGGCGTTACGCTACGCCGCCCACGAAAAGATCTTGCCGGGGTTCATCAGGTTCTGCGGATCGAGGGCCCGCTTGATTGCACGCATCGTGTTGATCGCAACCGGACCGGCTTCTTCGACCAGAAAATCGATCTTGTGCAGGCCGACGCCATGCTCGCCGGTGCAGGTGCCGTCCATGCGCAACGCGCGCTGCACGATGCGCTGGTTCAGTCGCTCCGCTTCCGCGAGTTCTTCGGGCCGGGCCGGATCGATCAGTATCGCGACGTGGAAGTTGCCGTCGCCGACATGGCCGACGATCGGGCAAGGCAGCGGCGACGCGATCAGGTCTTGCTCTGTTTCGGTAACGCACTCGGCCAGACGCGAGATCGGCACGCAGACGTCGGTGGTGACGGCGCGGCAGCCGGGCTTTAGCTGCAGCATTGCAAAATACGCGTTGTGCCGCGCGTTCCATAGACGGCTGCGGTCTTCGGCGCGCGTCGCCCATTCGAAATCTTCACCGCCGTTCTGCGCTGCCAGTTCCTGCACGAGTTCGGCCTGTTCCTTCACGCCGCTTTCAGTGCCGTGAAACTCGAAGAACAAGGTCTGTGCTTCGCGCAGCGTCAGGTGCGAATGGCGATTGATCGCGCGGATGGCCAGCGAGTCGACAAATTCGACGCGCGCGATCGGCACACCCATCTGAATGGTTTCGATCACCGTGCGCACGGCGCTTTGCATCGAAGGGAACGCGCATACGGCGGCGGACACGGCCTCAGGTTGCGGGTAGAGCCGCAGCGTGATTTCCGTGATGACGCCTAGCGTGCCTTCCGAGCCCACGAAGAGCCGTGTCAGATCGTAGCCCGCGGACGATTTGCGCGCGCGCGTGCCGGTGCGCATCACACTGCCGTCGGCGAGCACGACCTTCAGGCCGAGCACGTTCTCGCGCATCGTGCCGTAGCGCACGGCATTGGTGCCGGACGCACGCGTCGCCGACATGCCGCCGATGCTCGCGTCCGCACCCGGATCGATCGGGAAAAAGAGGCCAGTGTCGCGCAGCGCTTCGTTTAACTGCTTGCGCGAAATGCCGGGTTCGACGGTGACGGTAAGGTCTTCCGGGTTGATCGACAGCACATGATTCATCTCGGAAAGATCGATCGACACGCCGCCTTGCACTGCCAGCAGATGACCCTCGAGCGACGAGCCGTTGCCGTACGGAATGATCGGCACGCCATGCTGGGCACACAAGCGCACGGCGGCTTGCACGTCCTCGGTATTGCGTGCAAAAACGACAGCATCGGGCAATTGCGGATCGAATGGCGACTCGTCGCGACCGTGATTGGTGCGTACCGCTTCGGCGGTCGACACGCGCTCGCCAAACTCCGACTTCAACGATGCCAGCAATTCGGCGGGGAAGGGGCGAGGGCGGCGCACCGGGGCGGGCGGCGTGGGATGGTTCACGCGAGTCTCCTTGAGTGCCTGTATTGACAGGCTGGTTTTCCAATCATTCTACGCCGAACGTCCAGCCGGATGCGCGGCCGGCAGCCGCCCTCTACGACTGCAAACCGGCTGACCCGCGGAACCTATAATGACGCCACCGACGGATGCGCATACTGCGGCATCGAGGCCGACCGAACGGGACGACATCATGGGTCATCGCTTGAGCAAGATCGCCACTCGCACCGGCGACGACGGCACCACAGGATTGGGCGACGGGCGGCGCGTACGCAAGGACGACGCGCGCATTGCGGCGATCGGCGAAGTGGATGAGCTCAATTCGCATATCGGCGTGCTGCTATGTGAGGCATTGCCCGACGATGTGCGCGAAGCGCTCACCGCGATTCAGCATGACCTGTTCGATCTGGGCGGCGAGCTGAGTGTGCCCGGCCATACGATGGTGACGGACGCGCACCTGGGCCGTCTCGACGCATGGCTGGCGGACTACAACGCGACGTTGCCGCCTTTGAAGGAGTTCATCCTTCCTGCTGGCACGCGCGCAGCTTCGCTCGCACACGTGTGCCGAACCGTGTGTCGGCGCGCGGAACGCGCGATCGTTGCGCTGGGCGCTGTCGATACGGTCAGCGCGGCACCGCGGCGCTATGTGAATCGCCTATCGGATTTGCTGTTCGTGCTGGCCCGCGTGCTGAACCGGATGAACGGCGGCAGCGATGTGCTGTGGCGGCACGACCGCGCGCCGAAGTAACCATGCCAGTTGGCATCGAGGCGGGTTGACACGAACAGCCTTCACAGGCCGCAACCCGAGCCACCTTCAACCGACCGCGAGCGTAACCGGCTTGCCGATCCTGCTCATCATTTCGACGAGCGTGTCGATCGTGAACTTGGCGGTTTTCTTGTTGACCACATCGGACACGCGCGGCCGCGACACCATCAGAATTTCGGCGGCCTCGGACTGCTTCAGATGATGCTGTTCGATCCAGCTCGACAGCTCGGTCATCAGTTGCTCTTTCAGCAAACGCGTATCGTTGATCTGCTTTTGCGAAGCCGCGTGCAGGCGCTTCGCCTCCTCGGCCGAGAACCCGAGCTCGAGGAACAGGTTCGCGCCGGGTTTGGTCACATGGCGGATTTTGGTATCGATCACCATTGCTATGCCTTCCTAACGTTAGCCACCGCGCGATAACGCGCTTCAGCGATTTCCTTGTCTTGCTTGCTGGTAGCCTGCGTTTTCTTGTGAAAACAATGCAGGACATACACCGCATCCACAAACTTGGCGACATACATCACGCGAAATACGCCTGCTGCTTCCTTGATGCGAATTTCACGCGTGCCGGTACCGACAACATCGAAGGGTTTCCAGTCGTCCGGATCGAGGCCGGCTTGCACCTTGGCAAGCTGAAAACCTGCTTGCCGGCGTGCTTCGTCTGGAAACTCGAGAAGGTCGTCATAGCTGGAACCTACCCAGCGAATTTCTTTCTCCTGACTCATAGACTCCCTTCATGTACAAAATTTTATACGGGTAAACTCCTTCCGGTCAAGTTCTTTTTGTGTCCCTCAACCTGCCTGTCACAACCGTTACGGTACCGGGGTTGCAGATGAACCACCATTCGTCCGGATGGCTAACGATCAACAGAAAGTGATCAAAAAAAGGATAAAAAAAAGCCCGGCACAGAGGCCGGGCTTTCGTGCGACGCCGGTTCGCGGCATCGCCAGTCAATGCAGATAACGAGGCGCGCGCCTCGCAGGTGTCTTCGATATCAGTTGCCGCTGCCGCGCGCGATGCGGCGTTGTTTCACTGCTTCGGCGAGTCCGTCGAGCACGGGGATGCTTTCGTCCCAGCTGATGCAGGCATCGGTGATGCTCTGCCCATAGGTAAGCGCGCAGCCTTCCTGCAGATCCTGGCGACCGGCCACCAGATGCGATTCGACCATCACGCCGACGATCCGCTCGTCGCCACCGGCGATCTGGCGCGCGATGTCCGCGCACACCGGAATCTGGTTCTCATGCTTCTTCGAGCTGTTCGAATGGCTCGCATCGATCATCAGACGCGCGGCCAGGCCCGCCTTGCCGATATCGGCGCAGGCCGCGTTCACGCTCTGCGCATCGTAGTTCGGCACTTTGCCGCCGCGCAGGATGATGTGGCAGTCTTCATTGCCGGCGGTCGACACGATCGCCGAATGGCCGCCCTTCGTCACCGACAGGAAATGGTGCGGCTGCGACGCCGCCTTGATCGCGTCGACGGCGATCTTCACGTTACCGTCGGTGCCGTTCTTGAAGCCGACCGGGCACGACAGGCCTGAGGCCAGTTCGCGGTGCACCTGCGATTCCGTGGTGCGCGCGCCGATCGCGCCCCACGAAATCAGATCGGCGACGTACTGCGGGCTGATCATGTCGAGGTACTCGCTGCCGGCGGGCAGCCCGAGCTCGTTGATGTTCATCAGCAGTTCGCGCGCGGTACGCAGGCCGTCGTTGATCTTGAAGCTGTTGTCCATATGCGGATCGTTGATCAGACCTTTCCAGCCCACTGTCGTGCGCGGCTTTTCGAAGTACACGCGCATGATGATCTCGAGCTCGCCGGCAAGACGCTTGCGCTGTTCGAGCAGGCGCCCCGCGTATTCGAGCGCCGCTTTCGGATCGTGGATCGAGCACGGCCCGATGATCACGATCAGGCGGTCGTCCATCCCGTGCAGGATGCGATGCGCGGCCTGCCGGGTGCTGAAGATCAGGTCCGACAGTTTCTCGCTGCAGGGGAATTCGCGGATCAGGTGTGCGGGCGGCACGAGTTCCTTCAGCTCGCGAATGCGGACATCGTCGGTATTGTGCGGGGGCATGCTGGTTCTCCAGGGTTCTAACGCGTGCGTATGTGTTGTTTGGGCGAGAGGCAAAAAAAAACCGCCAGACTCGCTGACGGTTTTTCGGGAATTTCGGGTTTTGCCTTTACTGCGCTAACACCCCTCTCGATCCGCCAGCGGTCTGAGATGCCCAGAAAAAATAAAAATAAAACTTGGCGGACATGGCGGAAACGGGGTTGTTCGTCAAAAAAGGTTGATTGGCTTTATAACCCGAGCAGGCTCGATTGACAAGCTGCGGGGGATAAAAATGCGGATAATCCGCACGCTTTGCGCGATTTGCGCGGAAAACGTGCGGACCAGCTGCGCGTTACCTCGCGTTCAAACCGTGCCGCCGACCGTCATCCGGTCGATCCGCAATGTCGGTTGACCGACGCCCACCGGCACGCTCTGGCCTTCCTTGCCGCACACGCCGACGCCGGTATCGAGCGACATATCGTTGCCGATCATGCTGACGTACTTGAGCGATTCCGGCCCACTGCCGATCAGCGTGGCGCCCTTCACCGGGTAGCTGATCTTGCCGTCCTCGATCATGTAGGCCTCGGACGCCGAGAACACGAACTTGCCATTCGTGATGTCGACCTGGCCGCCGCCGAAGTTCACCGCATACAGGCCGTGCTTGACCGATTCGATGATTTCCTGCGGATCCTTGTCGCCGTTCAGCATGTAGGTGTTCGTCATGCGCGGCATCGGCAGCGCGGCGTACGATTCGCGGCGCGCGTTGCCGGTTACCGGCATCTTCATCAGCCGTGCGTTCAGCGTGTCCTGGATGTAGCCCTTCAGGATGCCGTCTTCGATCAGCGTCGTGCACTGCGTCGGATTGCCTTCGTCGTCGATATTGAGCGAGCCGCGGCGATTCGGCAGCGTACCGTCGTCGACCACCGTCACGCCCTTGGCCGCCACCTGTTCGCCGATGCGGCCGGCAAACGCCGACGAGCCCTTGCGGTTGAAGTCGCCTTCGAGACCGTGGCCGATCGCTTCATGCAGCAGCACGCCCGGCCAGCCCGGTCCGAGTACCACAGTCATCGCGCCGGCGGGCGCGGGCCGCGCATCGAGATTGACGAGCGCCGAATGCACCGCGTCGTCCACATAACGGGACAGCACTTCGTCGGTGAAATAGCTGTAATCGAAGCGGCCGCCGCCACCGCCGCTGCCGATCTCGCGGCGGCCGTTCTGTTCGGCGATCACCGTCACCGAAACCCGCACCAGCGGACGGATGTCCGCGGCGAGCGCGCCGTCGCTGCGTGCCACCAGCACGACGTCGTATTCGCCGGCAAGCCCCGCCATCACCTGCGTGATGCGCGGGTCGCGGCCGCGCGCCATCTGCTCGACGCGCTCGAGCAGCTTGACCTTGGCGGTCGCATCGAGCGAGTGCAGCGGATCGGACGGCAGGTACAGATCGCGCCCGGCCACGCCGATCAGCGACGAAGCGGGTTTGATCTTCTGCTTGCCGCCGCCGGCCTTCGCGATTGCGCGCGTGGCGATCGCGGCCTGACGGATTGCGTCCGGCGACAGATCGTCCGAATACGCGAAGGCAGTGCGGTCGCCCGACACGGCGCGCACGCCGACGCCCTGGTCGATGCTGAAGCTGCCTGATTTGACGATGCCTTCTTCGAGGCTCCACGCTTCGCTGCGCGTGGCCTGGAAGTACAGGTCGGCGTAGTCGACGCGGTGCGTGAAGATATCGGCGAGCGTGCGGATCAGCACGGATTCGTCGAGGCCGTAGGGCGTGAGGAGCACGTCCTTCGCGGTCGCAAGATTACGGATGCTGGGTTCGATAATGTTCATGCGAAGTAGGTTCTGCTCGATTCAATGGATTCGGACGGTGCGCCCCGACGATATGGGTGACAGGCGGCGCGCTTTCAATGCAACGATGCTCGGTTGCGCAAAATTCATCGCGCTAAGGCAGTGTCAGGCAAGCACGCGGTGACGCCAGGCCGGCAGGCTCTGCCGCACTTCGTCGATGCGTGCGCGTTCGATCGTGCCGGCAACCACGCCCGCGCCTTCGTCGCGAACGTCGAGGATTTCGCCCCACGGATCGATCAACATGGTATGTCCCCACGTGCGGCGGCCGTTTTCGTGTTTGCCGCCTTGCGCTGCCGCGAGCACATAGCACTGGTTTTCCACCGCCCGCGCGCGCAACAGCGTTTCCCAATGCGCGCGGCCGGTCGTATACGTGAAGGCGGACGGCACCACGATCAGCGCGCAGTCGCCCAGTTGCCGGTACAGCTCCGGAAAGCGCAGATCGTAGCAGACCGACAGGCCGACCCGGCCGAACGGCGCGTCGAAGGTCCGCACCGCTTCGCCGGGGCGGATGGTGCGGGCTTCGTCGAACGATTCTTCGCCCTTTTCGAAGCTGAACAGGTGGATCTTGTCATAGCGGGCGGCTTCGTTGCCGTCCGGGTCGAACACCAGCGTCGTGTTCAGCACGCGCGACGGTTCCGGGGCGGTCAGCGGCAGCGTGCCGCCGATCACCCAGACGCGGTGCCGGCGCGCCGCATCGGCGAGAAAACGCTGGATCGGGCCGTCGCGGTAAGCCTCGCGGACCGCGAGCTTGTCGGTGTCCTTGAAGCCCATGAAGCAGAAGTATTCGGGCAGCAAGACGAGTTGGGCGCCGTCGGCGGCGGCTTGCGCGATCAGTGTTTCGGCATCGGCAAGGTTGCGCTCGCGATCGGGGGTGCTGACCATTTGCAGCGCCGCGACGCGAAAAGACGGTGCGGTGGGCGAAATTTGCGCGTGTTGATCGCTCATGAGCTTGCGAAAGACTCCTTCAGGGCGGCGACGCACGGCGTATGCCGCCGGATATCAACCAGAACTGCGCGGCGAAGACTGCGTGATTCAGACATTGCCGGCCCGCGGGAAGTGGTGCGATGCCGCGTAGCGGAGGCAGGCAGCCAATGCATGTAGCGAACGCAATCAGGCGTGCGCAACGCAAGTGCCGCGGATCATGCATGCGGCATCGCAAGATTCCTGCACAACGCTTGTTGCCGCGCATCGCTTACCGCTGCCCCAAGGCCCGCTACGGGCTACTGGGCCGGCGTTTGCGCCGCCTCCGTGGCCGGTACGCCGTCCATATTACCGCGATCGCCGTGCACCCGCTCGACGTGCGGTTTGCGCCACGAACCGGTGATCGCATAGTCGAGCGCGAACGCGTGGCGGATCGATTGCGACAGCGCGATGTCGCCGACCAGCGCCCCCAGCCCGATCAACGGATTGATGATGGCCGCGGCGAGCACGCCGACGCCTGCGCTGACGGTTGGGATCACGTGCACGGTCAGGTCCTGGCTTTCGTGCGCGAGATCGACGGTGCCTTTCATTTCGGCGCGCGCCGGCGCGGTGATCGCCTGGAAATTGTCGGTGCGGCCGACGCCGTCGGTGATCTGCGCGGTGCCCGTCACGCTTTCGAACGGTAGTCCTTCGCCTATCACGTCGCGGAAGTGCAGTGTCGCAACCCGCTCGACGCTTTGCAGGCTCAGCACGCCGAGCAGTTTCGCGACGCCCGGATGCACCTTCAGGATCTCTCCGTGGCGCAGATCGACTGCGAGGTTGCCGTTCAAGGTCGGGAAGTCGATCCGCGTCGGGCCGCCGCGCCAGGCCACCTTGCCGGTCAGCGTGCCTTCGCCCGCCTTCAGCGTGCGCGGCAGGCCGGCCCGGTCGAGTAGCGCGCCCGCGTCTTTCACGTCGAGCTTGAAGTCGAGCGCCGTGCGGCGCGGCGTGTCTTCGTCGGAAGTTGCGTCCGAGGTTGCGTCTGAGGTTACGTCGGAAGTCGGGCCGAAATCGCGCGCGGTGCGCCAGTTGGCGGTTGCTGTGAAGGTTGCGGCCGGATTGCTGATGTCGAACTTGTCGAGCTGCCAGACCGGCACGCCGTCTTCCTCGAAGTTGTGCGCATCGACTTCGAGCCGGCCGATATCGTGGCCGCGCACGATCAGCTCGTTGACGATCAGGTCGATCGTCGGCATGTTCTGCGCCGGCTGCGCCATCGCCTGTCCGAGCAGATCCTTTTCGGTCGCCGACGGAATCTCGAGGCGGGCGAGGCGTGCCTGCAGCGTGCCCGGCGAACCGCGGATCGCGCCTGGCAGCCACGACAGATAGCCGGACACCTGGCTCGACGCGACGTTGGCTTGCCACTTGTTGTCGACGTGTGAGGCGCCGACCACCACGTCGTCCCAGTGGCGCTTGAGCAGCGTCAGCTCGCCGATGTGCACCGCGAAGCGGTTCGGCACGAACTGCGCGGTCGTGGCGGAAGGCGGAATCGGTGCGACGCCCTGGTTCGCGTTGCGCATCTGTACGAACAGTGCACGCCAGGCGTCGGCATCCAGCCTGTCGAGGTCGACCGCGGCGGTCACGCCTTCAGACGGCAGATCGGCCGGCCGGTTGACGCCGATCGCGCCGCGCTCGACCTTCGGCATCTGATGCAGCTCGGCGCGCAGCAGGTAGGTTGCGGCGATCGGGCCAAACTTCAGATCGGCGCGTTCGAGGCGCGGACCGGGGCCATCGGCGGCGCCGCTGCCTGCGTACGGCTTGAACGACAGATCGAGCGGCATCGGCGTGCCGATCGGCTTGTTGAACGGCGCCGGGAAATCGAGCCCGAGGCCGGTCAGATCGGAATGCCCGGACACCTCCGGCAGGCGGCCCTTGGCGCCGCGTACGCTGAGCTGGTACGGCGCGTTGCCGGTCACATGCGTGAGCATCTGTGGCGCGAGACCGCGCAGCTTCAGTTCGCGCGCTGCCTCGGCGGCCACGTGGCCATTCAGGTCGACCGTGTAGGTGCCGTCTTCCAGCAGGCCGCCATCCGCGTGGAAATCGCCGCCGAAGAACTGCCCGGCCAGATGCTCGACGCGCGCCGTGCGCTGCGTGAACGACACCTTGCCGGTGAGTTGCGATAGCGGCGGCAGGTTGTCCATCGCGAGCCGGTTGTTCTGGAATGCCACCGAGCCCGCCACGCTCACGCGCGGCCGCGGCGCCTTCGGATCGAGCGGCGCGCGCGGCACGGTCAGCTTCAGGTCGAGCGCGGCGGGGCCTTCGGCGTCGATTTTCTGCGTGACGTGCTTCGTCATGATGCCAAGCGAGCTGTTGTCGACGTAATCGAGCATGTCGGTGAGCGGGCCATGGCCGTTGCCGGTAATGACGAGGCTCGACGCGCGATTGCCGAGGTCTTCGATCTTGCCGGTGACCTTGTTGATCGCGACACGCTTGTAATGCGCGCGATTCACGTCGAAGCGCAGCAGGTTTTCCTTCAGCAGGAACTGCCCGTCGATGCCCTCGAAGCCCGGCCAGATGCTCGGCGTGCCGTTGCGCAGCTTGCGCGGCGGGAACGGCGTCGGGTCGAAGCGGCCGCCGCTGAACGGCGCGACGATCTTGAACTCGCCGGCGCTCGGATCGCGCGAGTAAGGGAATTTGTCGAGATTGCCGTGGATGTCGATCGTCGCGCCGCGCGAGATGCCGGCCTGCAGGCCATGGCCCAGGTAGACACGGACGCGTTCGGCGATGCTGGTCGGCAGGTAGCGCACGATCCGGTTGACCTGCGCGCGCTCGAACTTCGCGGTGAGATCGAGCGAGCCGCGGCCGTGGCCGACATTCGAATAGCTGGCGCTTGCTCGCGCGGCGGTGTCGTCGTTGGCGACGTTGAGCTCGGCAATGTCGACCTTGAAGGCCCGGTGCTGCTCGCCTGGCGCGATGGTCGGCGCGACGGTCCAGCTGCCTTTGCCCTGCAGCCGCTCGAAGGTCAGGCGCGGATCGTCGAACACGCCGGGCAGCGTGAGCGCGGCCTTGGTGCTGTCCAGCGTAATCGTGCCGTGCTTTTCGTCGGCATCGACGCTGCCCCACAGATTCTCGATGCCCGGAATGCCGGCCCGCGGATGGCCGCGCGCGGTGAGCCCCGGCGGCGGTTCCTGAGCCGCTACGCTGATGCCCTGCAAGTCGCCCTTGAAGGTATAGCGCACGATCGGCTCGGCGCCGACTTCATGGCGCTCGCTGGCCGCCTGGCCGGACTCCGGCTTGTCGCGCTCGACCTCGATCTTGTAGTTCGCCACGATGCCGCGCGGGTTGAAGCGCACAAGACCGTTCAGCAGCCGGCGCGGCAGCGGCAACGCGCGGCTGAATTCGGCGAGGATGCCGAGGTCGACGCGGTCGCCCGAGATGCTGATCAGCTGGCCGTGCTGGACGCTCGGCATCACGAAGCGGCCGTCGAGCGTCGAGAACGCCAGCGTGCGTATCACCGGCGTGCCGTCGGCGAGCGGCTGCTGGCCGAACTCCGCGTGCAGGTTGTGCAGCGCGAGCGTGTATTCGCGGTTTTCCTGGTGCAGGGTCCACGAGAAGCGCGCGGTCGGGACGTCGAGTTTCGGCTGGGTCGGCTTCACGCGCAGCGCGATGTCGCTGCCCGCCAGTTCGCCGCTCGCCGTCTGGATCCGCCCTTGCGCGAAGTCCAGCCAGATCGCGTTGTCGATGCGGCCGGCGTAAGTCTCGATCGGGAAATCGATGTAGCGCGCGAGCATCGGCAGATCGACCGGCCCGGTCGACAGATACGCGTTGCCGCTCCAGTTGATCGGCTTGCCCATTGCGGCGAGCCGGGCGTGCGTGAAGCGGGCGCGGAAATCGAGCGGGCCGAACAGCACCTTGCCGTCCGCCGGCGCCTGTAGTGCGAAACGATGCTGCAAGCCGTCGTTCAGGATCGCGAGGCGGATGTTCTGCAGCGCGATTTCCGGCGCGTCGTGGCGCGCGTCGCGCCAGCGCAGCGTGCCGCCGCGCATCACCATCGCCTGCTGGCGCAGCAGCCATGTGGTGAAGGTGTCGTTGCCGGTGTGGCCCGACGGCAGCGGCACGCCGGCCACCGACAGCGCGCCGTCGCCATTGCGCTCGATCAGCACGTCCGGCTGGTCCACGATCAGGCTCGACAGGATCGGCTTGAAGGTCCACAGCGAGCGCCATGAGACCGTTGCCGTCGCGTGCGGAATGGTCAGCGCGACATGGCCGTCGCGCGCGCGGATTTTCAGGTCGGTCACTTCGACGCCGGGCTGGAAGCTGATCCAGTGCGGCGTGAGCTTGCCGATCGAAAGTTGCGCGTGGATTTTCTCGGAGATCAGCGCTTCGATGCGCGGCCGGAACGATTCGACCTGCGGCAGCACGACATAGCGCAAGCCGGCCACCAGCACGAGCGCAATGAAGTATGCGGCCAGCGCCACGCACGAGACGACCCGCAACGTGTGCCGAAGCATCACGTGGTCTCCTCCGCTATGGGGCCTGACGCGTCCTGCTTCGTGCGGGTCGGCGGGTAGATTTCGCTCGGACATGCTGAGGCAAGTTGGGCGTATGGTAGTTTTGCGGTCTAGCGTCGAAATGTATCACACGGGGTGTTCGCTGTCGTTCCTGCAAACCCTGTACTGGCGCGGCCTGGCGGGCAAATGGCAGCGCTGGTGCCGAGCCGTGCGGCGAGTTGTACGGCGAACTTTTTTCCGCCGCTGGTAAAGCAACCAGCGAGCCAGATTCTTCATGACCCATACGAAATTGCTGAGTTCCGACTATTCGTATTACGCGTCCCGTGCTTTCGTAGCACGTCCCGAGCTTGCCGGGCGGGTCGCGGCGTTGGCGGCCGAGCCGCTGACGCGTGCGTGCATCGAAGCGCGCCTCGATGAGCTGTGCACCGAACCCGATGCAGCAAGCGGTGCGCCGCTTCGCGAAGATGCACTGAAACGGGCTTTGCGGCAGTTGCGCACCGAGGTGTTCTGCGCCGTGATGGAGCGCGATCTGGCCGGTGCTGCAAACGTGGCGGAAGTCACCGGCGCGATGACCGATCTCGCGGAGGCGACGATCCAGCGGGCGCTTGCGGTGCTGTCCGCGGAACTCGAGGCACTGTACGGCGAGCCGCGCGGGCCGGACGGCGAGCGGCTCACGCTCGGTGTGGTCGGCATGGGCAAGCTGGGCGGGCGCGAGCTGAACGTGTCGTCGGATATCGACCTGATCTTCGTCTATGAAGACGACGGCGAAACGGCCGGCGGCACGCGCCCCGCGATCGCCACGCAGGAATTCTTTACACGCCTGGGCAAGCGGGTGATCGGTGCGCTCGCCGAAGTGACCAGCGACGGCTACGTGTTTCGCGTCGACATGCGGCTGCGGCCGAACGGCGACTCCGGGCCGCTGGTGTGCAGTCTCGGCATGCTCGAAGAGTATTTCTACGTGCAGGGCCGCGAATGGGAGCGCTACGCGTGGATCAAAGGGCGGCTCGTGTCGGAGCAGGGCAGCGCGCCGGCGCGGCGCCTTGCCAAGTTGCTCGATGCGATCGCGATGCCGTTCGTGTACCGCCGCTATCTGGACTTCGGCGTGATCAGCGCGATCCGTGCGCTGCATCTGCAGATCCGCCAGGAAGCGCAGCGCCGCGCGTCGATGCGGCCCGACAAGGCTGACGACATCAAGCTTGGGCGCGGCGGCATTCGCGAGATCGAATTCAGCGCGCAGGTGTTCCAGCTGATCCGCGGCGGCCAGGATGCGGGCTTCCGGATCCGGCCGACGCTCGAGGTACTGCGCCTTGCCGCGGCGCGCGGGCTGATGGCGGTGGCGGTGTGCGCCGAGCTGTCGGAGGCGTACCGCTTTCTGCGCGAACTCGAACACCGGCTGCAGTACCGCAACGACGCGCAGACCCATGCGATGCCGGTCGACGTCGAAGAGCGTGCGGCGCTGGCGGGCTCGATGGGCTTTCCGGATTACGCGGCCTTGATGGTGGTGCTGGATGCACACCGTGAAAGGGTCGAGCAGCAGTTCGACCAGATTTTCGCCGACAAGGTGAATGGCGACGGTGGCTGCGGTGCGCCTGAAGACGGCACGGCGGCGTGGGTGTGGAGCAGCGCGCTGGCGGACGAGAGCGCCGGCGAGGCGCTGAGCGCGCGGCTCGTCGAGCTTGGCATTGCCGAGCCCGCGGAACTGCTCGCGCGGCTGCGCGCGGTGTGGGAATCGTCGCGCTATACGGGCCTTGTCGAGCGTAGCCGGCAACGTTTCGATAGCGTCGCGCAACGCGCGCTCGAAGCGGCGCGCACGCTGGAGCCGCCCGAGCGGCGCGGCGACACGATCGCACGGCTGTTCGATCTGCTCGAAGCGGTGAGCCGGCGCGGCGCGTACCTTGCGCTGTTGACCGAATACCCGCAGGCGCTGCATCGCGTGCTGTCGGTGCTGGGCGGGTCGCGCTGGGCCGCCGGCTATCTGATCCGCCATCCGCAACTGCTCGACGAACTGCTCGACGACGAAGCGATTGCAAGCCCGTTCGACTGGCCGGAATTCAAGCGCACGTTGCGCTTGCGGCTCGCGGCGGCGGACGGTGTAGAACAGCAGATGGACTTGTTGCGCCATGCGCACCAGGCGGAGGTGTTTCGCATTCTGCTGATCGATCTGGCCGGCAAATTGAGCGTCGAGCACGTCAGCGACCGGCTGTCCGAGCTCGCCGATGCGGTGCTCGACGTGACGATCGAAGCTGTGTGGAATCAGCTCGCCAAGCGCCATCGCGATGTGCCGCGCTTTGCGATCATCGCGTACGGCAAGCTGGGCGGCAAAGAGCTCGGCTATGCGTCCGATCTCGATCTGATCTTTCTGTATGAAGACTCCGCCGATTGCGCGCCCGATGTCTATGCGACCTTTGCGCGCCGGCTGATCTCGTGGCTGACCACGTCGACCGGCGCCGGCACGCTGTTCGATATCGACTTGCGCTTGCGGCCGAACGGCGAATCCGGCTTGCTGGTCACGGATCTCGATTCGTTCCGCCGCTACCAGCTGCGCGAAGGCGACGCGGCCAATACCGCGTGGGTGTGGGAGCATCAGGCGTTGACGCGGGCTCGTTACTGCGCGGGCGATACGCAGATCGGCGTTGCGTTCGAGGCGATTCGCGTGCAGGTGCTGACCACGCCGCGCGAGGCTGCGCCGCTCGCCAAAGAGATCGTCGAGATGCGTCAGCGTGTCTCGGATGGGCATCCGAACCGCACGCCGTTGTTCGATCTGAAGCACGATCGCGGTGGCATGGTGGATATCGAATTCACCGTGCAGTACTGGGTGCTGCTGCATGCGGCGCGTGACCCGGAGCTGATTCGTAATACCGGCAATATTGCGCTGCTGCGCGAGGTGTCGCGCTTTGGCCTGATGAGCGGAGACGAGGCTGAAACGGTCGGCGCCGCGTATCGGACCTACCGGAAGCTGCAGCACAAGCTGCGGCTCGATGGGATGGAGAAGGCCCGCGTCGAGCGGAGCGTGGTGGCGCAGGAGTGCGCGGCGGTGTTGCGGCTTTGGGAGCGGGTGTTTGGTTGATGGGTGGTGCGCGCGCACGCGTGGGGTGATGCGTGCGCGCGTGGCGCGCGTAAGGGCGGCTGTCGGGTGCCGTTGGGCGATATCGTGTGCCGCTACGCCGTCAGCATTTCCTTTGCGTGCTTGCGCGTGGTCGCCGTGATTTCAATGCCTCCCAGCATCCGCGCGACTTCTTCGATCCGGCTCGCGCGGTCGAGCGACGTGACCGTACTCACCGTGCCGCGCTTGCCCTTCGTGCTCTTGGCGACCTGGAAATGATGGTCGCCGCGCGCCGCCACTTGTGGCAGGTGCGTCACGCACAACACCTGACGATCGTGGCCGAGTTGATGCAGCAGCCGGCCCACCACCTCGGCGACGCCACCGCCGATACCCGTGTCGACTTCGTCGAAGATCAGCGTCGGCGTAGGGCTGGCAGTACTGGCAATGACCGACAGCGCAAGGCTGATCCGCGCAAGTTCGCCACCCGACGCGACTTTTGCAAGCGGCCGTAACGGTACGCCGGCGTGGCCCGCGACGCGAAACTCGACCTGCTCGAGCCCGTACGCGCCGCCGGCCGGCAGCGCGACCAGCGCCACTTCGAAACTGCCGCCCGCCATCGACAGTTCCTGCATGCCGGTCGTCACCGCGGCGCCGAGCGCCTTCGCGGCTTTGCCGCGTGCCTTCGACAGTTGTTTCGCTTCTGCCATGTACGCGTCTTTTGCCTTGGCCTCGGCGGCACGCAGGCTATCGAGGTCGGCCGCGGCATCGAGCGCGGCCAGCTGCGCGCGGCGCGCCTCGTGCTCTTCGGGCAGCGACTCGGGCTGCAGACGGAACTTGCGCGCGGCCGAATGCAAGCCGTCCAGACGCTTTTCGACCTCGGCGAGGCGCTGCGGATCGAGTTCCAGACGCTGCGCATAGTGCGACAGCGAATAGGCCGCTTCCTGCAGCTGGATCTCGGCCGGCTCCAGCGCGGCGAGCGCGTCGTTCAGCGCAGCATCGATTTCCGCGAGATCGCGCAGCTTGGCGATAATCGAACCCAGATGCGGGAGCATCGCGTCGTCCGATTCCGACAGCGCGGACAGCGCGCCTTGCACGCCGTCGATCAGGTTCGCCGAATGCGACAGACGGCGGTGCTCGCTGTTCACCTCTTCCCATTCGCCGGGCTGCGGCGCGAGCTTGTCGAGCTCGACCAGCTGCCACGCGAGCCGCTCGCGCTCCAGCTGCAATTCGCGGTCGCGGGTTTGGGCGAGCTCGACCGCTTGCGTCGCATCGCGCCAGTTGCGCCACGTGCGCGTCACGCCGGCGGCGAGCTCGATCAGCCCGGCGTGCGTATCGAACAGATCGCGTTGCGCGTCGGCGCGCATCAGCAGCTGATGTGCGTGCTGGCCGTGAATGTCGACCAGCATTTCGCCGACTTCGCGCAATTGCGTGAGCGTTGCCACCGTGCCGTTGATAAACGCGCGCGAGCGACCGTTCGCATCGATTACGCGGCGCAGCAGCACCGTGCCGCCGTGCGAGTCGTCTTTAGGCTGGGCGGCGAGGGCATGCTCGTCGAGCCACGCATCGGCCTGCTCATGCGTATCGAATTCGGCGGTGATGTCCGCGCGCGCTTCGCCGTTGCGTACGATGCTCGCGTCGGCTCGTGCACCCAGCGCGAGCGCGAGCGCGTCGATCAGGATCGACTTGCCCGCACCGGTTTCACCGGAAAAGACCGTGAAGCCGCTGTCGAATTCGAGATCGAGCGCGGCGACGATGACGAAATCGCGAATCGAGAGGTGGCGAAGCATGGGAGGTCGTCTGGTTGGGTGGTATCAGGCGGCTTGCGGTGGTTTGGATCAGGGGTGGTCGGGTTCGGCTTTGTTCTGGCTTGCTCCGGCCGGTTCTGTTTGGCCCGCGTGACGGCTTGCCGCCGCGGCCCGCTAGAGGTCGGACTCGTCGCTTTCGCTGGACGGATGTTCGTTCCAGTGCAGCTTCTTGCGCAGCGTCGCATAGTAGCTGTAGCCGATCGGATGCAGGAACGGCACCGTATGGCGCGAACGGCGCACCTCGATGGTGTCGTTCAGCTGCAGCGCCGTGAACGACTGCATGTCGAAGTTCACGTTGACGTCGCGGCCCGCGATGATCTGGATGCTGACGTTCGACCCGTCGGGCAGCACGATCGGCCGGTTCGACAATGCGTGCGGTGCGATCGGCACGAGCACGATGCCGCCGAGCTGCGGGTGCAGGATCGGACCCGACGACGACAACGCATAAGCGGTCGAACCGGTGGGCGTGGCAACGATCAGGCCGTCCGAGCGCTGGTTGTACATGAAGCGGCCATCCACCGACACGCGCAGTTCCGCCATGCCGGATACGCCGCTGCGGTTCACCACCACGTCGTTGAACGCAAGCGCGTGATAGATCGGCTCGCCGGTGCGCATGATGCGCGCTTCGAGCAACATGCGTTCTTCACGCTCGAAGCTGCCGCTGAGCATTTGCGGCACGGCTTCCCGCATATCGGAAATCGGGATGTCGGTAATGAAGCCCAGCCGGCCGTGGTTGATGCCGATCAGCGGCGTGCGGTAGGGCGCGAGCTGCCGGCCGATGCCGAGCATCGTGCCGTCGCCGCCGAGCACGACCGCCACGTCGGCACGTGCGCCGATCTCGGCGGCCCGCAATGCCGGATAGTCGGTCACGCCGATTTCGTGCGCGGTCTGGGCCTCGAATACGACGTCGAAGCCACGCTTCGCGATGCACGAGGCGAGCTCGGTCAGCGGCTCGCCGATGCCTGGCGTATTGTTGCGCCCGATGAGCGCAACGGTCTTGAACTGGCTGGTAACTTGCATGCCGGCATTACACCATAGCTGCGTGCTGAAAAGAACCGTTGCGGCAGGCCGCACCCGCGCGCTCCTGCGTCGGGCGCTCGCGCGCTCGCCTCGACGGGCTGGTAACGCACACCGGCGTGCACCCGATTATCGTTAGAATGGTGAAGCGTTGATGACAGCCGCGTGCAACCACGCGCGCGGCTAGCGGGACGCAGCCTGCGCGCTGGCGCGCAGCAAGGCGCCGGCGGTCGCACGCGGCCGGTACGGTTAATGCTCGCTGCGGCAACCCTGTTAGGCTAAAATTTTTCCTCATGCTAGATCCCCGCGCACAAACCCTCCTGAAAACGCTGATCGAGCGATATATCGCCGAAGGTCAGCCGGTCGGCTCGCGCACGTTGTCGCGATATTCCGGGCTCGAGTTGAGCCCGGCCACGATCCGCAACGTGATGTCCGACCTGGAGGAGCTGGGTCTGGTCGTCAGTCCGCATACGTCGGCTGGCCGTATTCCGACGCCACGCGGCTACCGGCTGTTCGTCGACACGATGTTGACAGTCGAATCCGCCGCCGACGAAGAAGCGCTCACGCGCGTCGTGCAAAAGACGCTGCAGGCAACGCTGCAGGGCGGCGAGCCGCAGAAGATCGTCGCCGCAGCGGCGAGCGTGCTGTCCAATCTGTCGCAGTTTGCCGGTGTCGTGCTGACCCCGCGGCGCAGCCACATGTTCAAGCAGATCGAGTTCATGCGCCTGTCCGACAAGCGCATTCTGCTGATCATCGTGACGCCGGAAGGCGACGTGCAAAACCGCATTCTTGCCACCCAACGCGATTTTTCCCCGGCGCAGCTGATCGAGGCCTCCAATTACATCAACGCGCATTTCGCCGGACTGTCGTTCGACGAGGTGCGGCGCCGGTTGCGCGAAGAAATCGACCAGTTGCGCGGCGACATGACGGCCCTGATGCACGCGGCGGTAACCGCCAGCACCGATGAAACCGATACCGGCGAAACCGTGCTGATTTCCGGCGAGCGCAAGCTGCTCGAAGTGGCGGACCTGTCGTCGGACATGGCGCGCCTGCGCAAGCTTTTCGATGTATTCGACCAAAAGACCAGCCTCCTTCAGTTGCTCGACGTATCGAGTCACGCACAGGGAGTGCAGATTTTCATCGGCGGCGAATCGAATCTCGTGCCGATCGAGGAAATGAGCGTGGTGACCGCGCCGTATGAAGTGAACGGCACGATCGTGGGCACGCTCGGCGTGATCGGGCCGACGCGGATGGCGTACAGCCGCGTGATTCCGATCGTCGATATCACTGCGCGCCTGCTTTCGACCACGCTTAGCCAGCAGTGAACTTACTGCACCTGCATGCGCGGCATGCAGTGCAATGCCGGACACCATGATGCGTCGCCGCACGCGCGTTGCCAATTAGCCGGATGGCCGACTTTCGGTCGCATGGCGCGCCGCTATAATGGCCCTCACCTGAACCGTCGCCGCGACCCACGCGGCCTTTTGTGCCAACCCTATGCGCTTCGATCTCGAGCGGCCTTTGCAGTCTGCTGTCGCACATCGCGTCGCAGTCTTGCTGATCAATCTCGGCACGCCCGATGCGCCTACGCCGGGTGCTGTGCGCCGCTATCTCGCGCAGTTCCTGTCCGATCCGCGGGTGGTCGAAATTCCGGCGCTGCTGTGGCAGATCATCCTGCGCGTGTTGATTTTGCCGTTTCGCAGCCGCGCGTCGGCGAAGAAGTACGCGGCGGTGTGGATGCCGGAGGGCTCGCCGCTGCGAGTGCATACAGAGAAGCAGGTCGAAGGTTTGCGCCATCTGCTGCACCTGAACGAATACGCAGTGCTGGTCGAATACGCGATGCGCTACGGCACGCCCGACATTCCCGCGATGCTGAACCAGTTGAAGCTGGCAGGCGCCGAGCGGGTACTGCTGATGCCGATGTACCCGCAATATTCGTCGTCGACCACGGCCACCGCGTTCGACGCGGCGTTCGGCGCGCTGAAGCGGATGCGTAACCAGCTCGAGATACGCACGGTGCGTCAGTATGCGGATCATCCCGCGTATATTTCGGCGCTCGCGGCGCAAGTGCATCATGACTGGCACGTGCACGGCCGTCCCGATTTCGCGGCGGGCGACAAGCTGGTGCTGAGTTTTCACGGCGTACCCAAACGTACGCTCGACCTGGGCGACCCGTATCACGAGCAATGTCAGCAAACGGCGGCCTTGCTGATGCATGCGCTTGCGCTGACGCCGGTCGAGTGCCGCGTAACGTTCCAGTCGCGCTTCGGCAAGGCCGAATGGCTGCAGCCTTATACGGCGCCGACGGTGAAGGAATTGGGCGCTGCGGGCGTGCGGCGGGTCGATGTGTTTTGCCCGGGGTTCACGGCCGATTGCCTCGAGACGGTCGAGGAGATCGGCATGGAAGTGCGCGCGGAATTCATGCAGGCGGGCGGCAAGGAGTTTCATGCGATACCCTGCCTGAACGCATCGTCGGCGTGGATTGCCGCATTGGGCGAGATCGTGGCGCAGCATCTGCAGGGGTGGCCGGTTCAGGCGGCTGCGCCGCAAGCAGCGGTTGCATCCTGAGCGGGCGGCACAAACTGGGCGACAGGCGTGTCTTGCCGGACGCCCGCCGCACTACTGGCAACAGGCACCTCGACTACAGTACTTGTCCGATGGTTTTTCTCACGCCAAGGTGCGCTTTTGCACGCAGAAGCATTTGAGCGATCGATGAACTACAAGATTCTGACTGAACCGGGTGCGCGGTTGCGCATCGATAAATGGCTTTGGGCAGCGCGCTTTTTCAAGACGCGCTCGCTGGCCGCCGACGCGGTCGAAAAAGGCCACGTCCGAATCGGCGGCGTCGCAGTCAAGCCGGCCAAAGAAGTGCGCGTCGGCGACCGGGTTGAGATCGAGATCGAACGGGTTGTCTGGGAGATCGAGGTGCTGGGCGTGTGCGATGTACGCGGTCCGGCGCCGGTTGCACAGTCGCTCTATGCGGAAACCGACGACAGCAAGGCAAAACGGCAGGTGGAACTGGAGCGGCGCAAGCGCTTTCCGGAGCCGGCGGCCGCGTTGCACGGCCGGCCGACGAAGCGCGACCGGCGGGTTATCGACAAACTTTCAGGTGGGGATTGAACAGCTGTTCCATCGTGGCGTGCACGCCGCCGTATTCGGTGGTGTGATCGTTGACGGCGCCGGACATGCAGATGGTGGTGGTTCCCGCAATGAGCACCAAGGCGAGCACCGAGATTGCGAAGGTCAGTTTCATGGCACTCCCCTCGGAGATCAGCAATGGAAACGGGCGATTCGATTCACTGGCAGTAATGGATACGTCAGATTAGGGTAAACATGTCTTTTCCGACGTTTTCAAGGAGTTTAGGCCACTCGCGAATCGCGCTCAATCTCAATATGATGGCGGGCTAGTAATGGTTGTTACGAGCCATTTCCTTTGCCCTGCCGAGGTGCGAAAAAGGGCTGGCCACGGCTTGAAACCGGCGTGTTGGCCCTTATCTGCACCGCTGCCGGGCGGTGATAGTGTTGCTGTTTCGCAACGCACAATGCAGGCGGTCGGCCTCCCGCGAGTTAGCGGTTAGCCAGCCGATTGCAGCCGCTTCTGTTTTTATTCTTCTATCGACTTTCAGCGACATGGAAAACACGCAAGAGAATCCGACGAGCCAGAATCCCACGCCCGCCGATGACGCCGCGCGCCAGGCCGCCGACGCGGCTCGCGGGGCCCAGCCAGAAACGGGTGAAGCGCAAGCTGGCGTAGATGCCGCGCTCGCCGAGGCTCAGGCAAAGGTTGCCGATTTGCAGGAGAGCTTTCTGCGCGCCAAGGCCGAGACCGAGAATGTGCGCCGTCGCGCGCAGGAAGACGTTGCCAAGGCGCACAAGTTTGCGATCGAGACGTTTGCCGAGCATTTGCTGCCGGTCATCGACAGCCTGGAGGCAGCGGTAGCGCACTCGTCCGACGACCTCGTCAAGGTTCGCGAAGGCGTCGAGCTGACGCTGCGCCAGTTGGCCGGTGCGCTGGAGAAAGGGCGCGTGATTGCAATCAATCCGGTTGGCGAGAAGTTCGATCCGCATCGCCATCAGGCCATTTCGATGGTGCCGGCCGAGCAGGAGCCGAATACGGTTGTCGCGGTGCTGCAGAAGGGCTATGTGATCAGCGACCGGGTGCTGCGTCCGGCGCTTGTCACGGTCGCACAGCCGAAGTAATCCGCGCGTACCCTCTGGTATTGGCAATCCGTCTTATGGCTAACGTTCCCGTCGACGCCTCCGCTTTTGCCGCTTTCGACATGCAGGAAGTGAGCGCCGAAAGCATCGACGCGGCGCTGCAGTCGGCCGGCGACGAACTGGCGGTGGTGTTCTTCTGGGGTTACGACTGCTTCAATTGCGAGATCGCCAAGAAGGCGATGCTGGCGCAGCCGGAAGCGATTCGGGCGCTGGGTCTGCGCTGGTTTCACGGCAACGTTTATGAGCATCGCGAACTGGGGCGCCGTTTCGTGCTGCACGGAGTGCCCACGTGGTTTTTCTTCCATCGCGGCAAGCGTCTTGGCCGGGCAACCGGCTGGCACGGTCTCGCGCAGTTCGAGGCAGCCGTAGCGGCCGCGCATGAGAAAATCCGCGCCGCAAGCGCGGGCGATTGAAAAAATTTAAAGACCGCATTGGGTTAAAGGTCTTGAAAACGATGCGGACGCACTCACTTTGAGTGCAGGTATGAATTGAGGGGCGGGACGGCCGTCGGCCACAAGCCTGGAGTCAGGCGCCACGGGCGTTTTCCGCTGCGATCAAAGTCAGGAGATTAGTAAAAATGGGCAAAATCATTGGTATCGACCTTGGCACCACGAATTCGTGCGTGGCGCTGATGGAAGGCAATCAGGTCAAAGTGATCGAAAACTCGGAAGGCGCCCGCACCACGCCCTCGATCATCGCGTACATGGACGACAACGAAGTTCTCGTGGGCGCGCCTGCCAAACGCCAGTCGGTCACCAACCCGCGGAACACGCTGTTCGCAGTCAAGCGCCTGATCGGTCGCCGCTTCGAAGAGAAGGAAGTGCAGAAGGACATCGGCCTGATGCCGTACAAGATCGTCAAGGCTGAAAACGGCGATGCATGGGTCGAAGCGCACGGCGAGAAGCTCGCACCGCCGCAAATCTCGGCGGAAGTGCTGCGCAAGATGAAGAAGACCGCTGAAGACTACCTGGGCGAGCCGGTCACCGAAGCTGTGATCACCGTGCCGGCGTACTTTAACGACAGCCAGCGTCAGGCCACCAAAGATGCGGGCCGCATTGCCGGCCTCGAAGTGAAGCGGATCATCAACGAGCCGACGGCTGCTGCGCTCGCGTTCGGTCTGGACAAGGCCGAAAAGGGCGACCGCAAGATTGCGGTGTTCGACCTGGGCGGCGGCACGTTCGACATCTCGATTATCGAAATCGCGGATGTGGACGGCGAAATGCAGTTCGAAGTGCTGTCGACCAACGGCGACACGTTCCTCGGCGGTGAAGACTTCGACCAGCGCATCATCGATTACATCATCGGCGAGTTCAAGAAAGAGCAGGGCGTCGACCTGTCGAAAGACGTGCTCGCGCTGCAGCGCCTGAAAGAAGCCGCTGAAAAGGCGAAGATCGAGCTGTCGTCGGGCCAGCAGACCGAAATCAACCTGCCGTACATTACGGCGGACGCGTCGGGTCCGAAGCACTTGAACCTGAAAATCACGCGCGCCAAGCTGGAAGCGCTGGTTGAAGATCTGATCGAGCGCACGATGGAACCGTGCCGCGTCGCGATCAAGGATGCAGGCGTGAAGGTCGGCGAAATCGACGACGTGATCCTCGTCGGCGGTCAGACCCGTATGCCGAAGGTGCAGGACAAGGTCAAGGAATTCTTCGGCAAGGAACCGCGTCGCGACGTGAACCCGGACGAAGCCGTGGCCGTGGGCGCCGCGATCCAGGGCCAGGTGCTGTCTGGCGACCGTAAGGACGTGCTGCTGCTCGACGTGACGCCGCTGTCGCTGGGTATCGAAACGCTCGGCGGCGTGATGACGAAGATGATCAACAAGAACACCACGATCCCGACGAAGCACGCGCAAGTGTATTCGACGGCCGACGACAGCCAGTCGGCGGTGACGATCAAGGTGTTCCAGGGCGAACGCGAAATGGCAGCAGGCAACAAGCTGCTCGGCGAGTTCAACCTGGAAGGCATTCCGCCCGCACCGCGCGGCGTGCCGCAGATCGAAGTGAGCTTCGACATCGACGCGAACGGCATTCTGCACGTCGGCGCGAAGGACAAGGCAACCGGCAAGGAAAACCGCATCACGATCAAGGCGAACTCGGGTCTGTCCGAAGCCGAGATCGAGAAGATGGTGAAGGATGCGGAAGCGAACGCCGAAGAAGACCACAAGCTGCGTGAACTGGCCGATGCCCGCAATCAGGGCGACGCACTGGTGCACAGCACGAAGAAGGCTGTCGCGGAATACGGCGACAAGCTCGACGCCGGTGAGAAGGAAAAGATCGAAGCAGCGCTGAAGGATCTCGAAGAAACGCTGAAGAACAACGCGTCCGACAAGGCCGCGATCGAAGCGAAGATCGAGACCGTGTCGACCGCATCGCAGAAGCTCGGCGAGAAGATGTACGCCGACATGCAGGCCGCGCAAGGCGCAGCCGGCGCGGCAGCGGGTGCAGCAGGTGCGGAAAGCGCAGCATCCGGCGACAAGACCGACGATGTGGTCGACGCCGACTTCAAGGAAGTGAAGAAGGACTAAGCCGGGTTGCAATCCGACCATCGCCGCGTGTACCCGAACTGTGCACGCGGCGCGGCTGTAAGACGTGCGGCGCCCCAGCGCCGCCGGATATCGCGCCTGGCGAGCCTTTACGGCTCTCCGGGCACATTTGTTTTATAACGGGCACGGTTTTGCGGCGCCGCACGGCGCGCGAAGCCGGCGCTGCGCGGGTCGCAAGACTCCGGCATTCACGAGGAGCCGCCGCGTCATGGTGCACGGCGGGCGTTGAAGCGATATGGCGAAACGGGATTACTACGAGGTTCTGGGCGTCGCGAAGAACGCGAGCGACGAAGAAATCAAGAAGGCTTATCGCAAGCTGGCGATGAAGTTTCACCCTGACCGCAATCCGGATAGCAAGGACGCGGAAGAGCATTTCAAGGAAGTCAAAGAAGCCTATGAAATGCTGTCGGATTCGCAAAAGCGTGCCGCGTACGACCAGTACGGCCACGCTGGCGTAGATCCGAACATGGGCGGAGCAGGCGCGCAAGGCTTCGGCGGTTTCGCCGATGCGTTCGGCGATATCTTCGGCGATATCTTCGGCCAGGCCGCGGGCGGCGCTGCGCGCGGCGGCCGTGCCGGCCCGCAGGTCTACCGCGGTGCCGACCTGCGCTACAGCATGGAAATCACGCTCGAGCAGGCGGCACACGGTTACGACACGCAGATTCGCGTGCCGAGCTGGGTGTCGTGCGGCGTCTGTCACGGTTCCGGCGCGAAGCCCGGTACCAAGCCGGAAACCTGCCCGACCTGCAGCGGCTCGGGCACGGTGCGGATGTCGCAAGGCTTCTTCAGCATCCAGCAGACCTGTCCGAAGTGCCATGGCACCGGCAGCTATATTCCTGAGCCTTGCACGAACTGCCACGGCGCGGGCAAGACCAAGGAAACCAAGACGCTCGAAGTGAAGATTCCGGCGGGCATCGACGACGGCATGCGCATTCGCTCGGCCGGCAACGGCGAGCCGGGCATCAACGGCGGTCCGTCGGGCGATCTGTACGTCGAGATTCACATCAAGCCGCACTCGGTGTTCGAGCGCGACGGCGACGACCTGCATTGCCAGATGCCGATTCCGTTCACCACGGCGGCGCTGGGCGGTGAGATCGAAGTACCGACGCTGGCCGGCCGCGCGAGTTTTACCGTGCCCGAAGGCACGCAGTCCGGCAAGACGTTCCGCTTGCGTGGCAAGGGCATCAAGGGTCTGCGCTCGAGCATCGCCGGCGATCTGTACGTGCACGTGCAGGTCGAGACGCCGGTCAAGCTTACCGAAGGGCAGCGCGATCTGCTGCAGCAATTCGAGAAGTCGCTGGTCGAAGGTGGGGCACGCCATAGTCCGCAAAGCAAGAGCTGGTTTGATCGGGTCAAGAGCTTTTTCGACTAACCTTCGAACTAGGGCAATTTGAAGTTCGGGGACTATGACGGCCGATGACAGGAATGCGGTGTTCGCATTACTCGATGACTGCAACTCGACTGCCGCTCGCCGTTCGAGCCGTCTTTACACGGGCTTTCGCCATGAACACGCGTGTACCGACGCCGCGCAGCTCGATGCAGTGTGCGAGGCCGTCGCGCAGGACATGCGCCGTGGCTTGCACGCGGTCGTACTAGCCGACTACGAATTCGGCCGCAAACTGGTGCTGAACAACGAAACGCAGCGTGGCGATGCCACGCTGCGTTTTTTATTGTTCGAGCAATGCTCGAAGCTGTCGCGCGACGAAGTGGACATATGGCTCGTGCAGCGCGACAGCGGTGCGGTCGAGCCGACCGTGGCGGGCACCGGCGGCCTGCAGGCGAGCGTCGATTACCCCGAATTCAAACACGCGATCGCCGCCATTCACGACGCATTGCGCGCCGGCGATTCGTATCAGATCAACTACACGTATCGGCTTGGATTCGACGTGTTCGGGCCACCGGCCGCGCTGTACCGGCGCCTGCGTGCGCGCCAGACGGTGCAGTTCGGTGCGCTGATCGCGCTACCGGAAGGCCGCTGGGTGTTGTCGTGTTCGCCCGAGCTCTTTATCGAGAAGAAGGGGGCCACCTTGCGCACGCGCCCGATGAAGGGCACCGCGCCGCGTTCGCGCGACCCGGATACCGATCGCGCCGCCGCCGACTTCCTCGCGCACGACCCAAAGAATCGCGCCGAAAACGTGATGATCGTCGACCTGCTGCGCAACGATCTGTCGCGCGTGGCGGAAACGGGCACGGTCAAGGTACCGGCGCTGTTTTCGGTCGAAGCCTATGAGTCGGTGTGGCAGATGACGTCGACGGTTACCGCGCAACTGCGCGCCCGCACGTCGTTCGCCGACATCCTGCGCGCGCTCTTTCCGTGCGGCTCGATCACCGGCGCGCCGAAGCACCACACGATGCAGTTGATCGAGCAACTCGAGACCACCCCGCGCGGCCTGTACACGGGCGCGATCGGTTGGCTCGACGCGCCGCCGCTGTCTGCTGCGCCATCCGTGCCACGCTGTGGCGACTTTTGCCTGTCGGTCGCGATCCGCACGCTGACGCTCGAGAACGAGTTATCCACGGGCCGCTGCCATGGAACCCTGGGCATTGGCGCCGGCATCGTGCTGGACAGCGTCCCGAACGACGAATACGCGGAGTGCAAATTGAAGGCACGTTTTCTGACCGAAGCCGACCCCGGCTTTCAGATATTCGAGACGATGTACGCGACCTTTGAGGCGGGCGTCAGGAATGTCGAGCGTCATTTCGCGCGGCTCGCGTCGAGCGCGACGTGGCTGGACTTCCGCCTTGATCAGGCCGACGCGCAGGCGCGGCTAGCTGCCCAATGCAGTGCGCTGCCACCGGGCGTGCCGCACCGGATGCGGCTCACGCTCGACAAGGGCGGCGTCATCGAGATCACAGCGGCGCCACTGGTGCCGCTCGCGGACCAAACCGTCGGGGTGTTGCTCGGCCCGGAGCATGGCTTTGCCGACGTCCAGTCGCACGACCCGTTGCTGCTGCACAAGACGACGCGCCGTGCCGAATACGATCGCGCATGGCGCGAAGCCGAAGCGAAGGATGCATTCGACACGCTGTTCTTCAACGAGCGCGGCGAGCTAACTGAAGGCGGCCGCTCGAACGTGTTCGTGAAGCTGGACGACCGCTGGTGGACCCCGCCGCTTGCGTCGGGCGTGCTGCCCGGTGTGATGCGCGGCGTGTTGCTCGACGATCCGGCGCTAGGCGCCGCCGAGCGCATTCTGACGCGCGACGACGTGCTCAATGCGCAAGCGCTACTGATTTGCAACGCATTGCGCGGCGCGCTGCCGGCGCGCATCGTCCGTTAGACGAGGCACAAACCAGACGACGCAGCAGACGCAGCACGGCGGCAGCGGGGCCAACCATCAAACCGCTACACCGCCCGCCGCACCACCCTCAACAACCTCTCAAAACGTATGCTCAGCAGAAGGAAAGATCCCATCTTTCACTTCACGCACATACCCCTCGACGGCCGCGAGAATACTGGACGAGCCCTGCATGAAATCCTTCACAAAGCGCGGCCGCTTGCCGGGGAAAATGCCGAGCATGTCATGCAGCACCAGCACTTGCCCGGAACAGTCGAGCCCTGCGCCGATCCCGATGGTCGGAATCTTCAACTGACGGGTGGTTTCACCGGCAAGGCGCGACGGAATCGCTTCCATCACCAGCAACTGCGCGCCGGCGTCCTGCAGCGCACGCGCATCGCACAGTAGCCGGCCCGCTGCCGCCTCGGTCTTGCCCTGCACCTTGAAGCCGCCGAACGCATGCACCGATTGCGGCGTGAGCCCAATATGGCCGCACACCGGAACCGCGCGCTCAACAAGGAACCGCACCGTCTCCGCGAGCCACTCGCCGCCTTCGAGCTTGACCATCTGCGCGCCGGCGCGCATCAACTGCGTGGCGCTCGCAAACGCGTCGGCAGGCGTGCCATAGGTGCCAAACGGCAAGTCCGCGACGATCAGCGCCGACGGCTGCGCGCGCGCGACACACGCCGTGTGATACGCGATATCGGTCAACGTCACCGGCAGCGTCGTCACCTGGCCTTGCAGCACGTTGCCGAGCGAATCGCCGATCAGCAGCGAGTCGACACCCGCGCGATCGAGCAGCGACGCGAAGCTTGCGTCGTAGCAGGTGAGCATGGCGATCTTTTCACCGGCTTCGCGCATTGCCTGGAGTTTCGGGACCGTAATCGCGCTACGGCTCGCTTCCTGCAAGTAGGTCATGGTCAATCCGTGGGAAAGGGGGAAGGCCGCGCTACAGCGTCGTGCCTTTGACGAAGAATTCCTTGCGGCCGCGCATCGTCTCGATACGTTCGACCAGCAGCTCGAGATCGGCGTTCGATTCGAGCGGATTCAGGTGTTCGGTGTTGACGGTCAGCACGGGCGCGCCGTCGTAGTGATAGAAAAACTGGTTGTACGCGTCGCACAGCGCGCGCAGATACGCATCGGTGATCTGCAGCTCCATCGGTACCGCGCGCTTCTGGATGCGCTCGAACAGCACTTCGGGGCTTGCCTGCAGATAAAGCACGAGATCCGGCGCCGGGCCCGGCGCTTCGAGCCGCCTCGCGAGCGCGTGGTACAGCTGCCACTCGTCTTCCTTCAACGTGAGCCGCGCGAAGATACCGTTCTTCTGCGTCATGAAATCGGTGACGAGCGGCGTGCCCGCCGCATGCAACGCGCCGATTTCCTGCACCTGTTGCGCACGCTGCAGCGCAAAGCTCAACTGCACGTGCAGCGCATAGCGCGCGGTATCGCGATAGAAACGATCGAGAAACGGATTGTCCTGCGGCCGCTCAAACATCGCGTGCATCGACCACCGTTGCGCGAGCCGCTCCGCCAGCGAGGTCTTGCCGACGCCGATCGGCCCTTCGATCGCGATGTACGCGTGCGGCGGACGCGTATCCGGCGCAGTAACGGTAAGCGGAGCGGACGACGCGAACGGCGAAGCACTCATGGGCAGCCGCCCCGATCGGATTCCTTGCTGCCGCTTATCGCGCCAAGCAACGGACATTGGCACGCTGCTTTGACCTTCTCGATACGCTGCTCAGCCACCGCCGGCAAGAAATCCTGCGCACGCCCGCGCTGCGGAATGATCAGCGACTCGTCGAGCTCGATCAACGGCACCAGCGCGAACGCGCGCTCGGTGAGCCGCGGATGCGGCACGGTCAGATCCGGCTCGTCGATGCAATGCTCGCCGTACAGCAAGATGTCGATATCGAGCGTGCGTGGCGCGTTGCGAAACGGCCGTTCACGGCCGAAGTGATGTTCGATCTTGTGACACAGCGCGAGCAAATGCCGCACCGGCAACGCCGTATCGAGTTTCACGGCGAGGTTGAAATAATCGTCGCCGCCCGCGTCGATGGGGGCAGTGCGATACAAACTGGACTTCGCGAGCACGGCGACAGCGTGCTGCTGCGCGAGGCACACTACTGCGTCTTTCAGGGTCTGGCGCGGATCCCCTAGATTCGCGCCGAGACCCAGATAGGCAACCGTCATGGCGTCACTTCCTACAACTTGCGTTCGACGGCTTCCACCGGAACCGCGTCAGTCAGTCTTCGTGTGTGCCACCACCGTTCGGGTTCCCGTCCGGGTCCCGATGCGGGTTCACGTCGTCTGCTTCGCGGTTTCCTGTGGGCGTGCCGCCCTCCATTCCGTCGCCCGTCTTGCGGCTTCTGGCGCTACCTCCGCGCCGCCGTCGTTTTTTGGGCGTCCGGTCCTTCCCGCCTTGCGTGAGCAAGGTCTCACGCGCGGCAGCGTCTCCGTCGATAAATTCGGTCCACCACGCGGCGACCGATTGATCCAGTTCGCCTGACTCGCAGCGCAACAGGAGGAAATCATACCCCGCTCTAAATCTTTGGTGTTCGAGCAGCTTCAGCGCGCTGCGGCCGGAACGGCGCTCGAGACGCAGCTGCAGCCCCCAGATCTCGCGCATATCGGCCGAAAAACGCTTATGGATGGCGAGCTTCTCGGTCTGCATGTCGAGCACGTCATCCATCGCGTGATGCAGGGCCGGCACCGGAAATTCACCGTTCGCTTCGTATTGCTGCCAGCGCTGCTGCACGTCGTGCCACAGCAGCGTGGCGAACAGGAAGCCCGGCGAAACCGGCTTGCCGGCCGCCACGCGCGCATCGGTCTTGTTCAGCGCGAGCGAGATAAAGCGCTCGCCGTGCGGCTGCTCGAGCACCACGTCGAGCAGCGGCAGCAGGCCGTGATGCAGGCCTTCCTTACGCAGTTGCTGCAGGCAGGCGAGCGCGTGGCCCGACAGCAGCAGCTTCAGCATTTCGTCGAACAGGCGCGCGGCCGGCACATTGTTGATCAGATCGGCAAGCGACTGGATCGGCGCGCGCGTGTGCGCTTCGATTTCGAAGTCGAGCTTCGCCGCGAAGCGCACCACGCGCAGCATGCGCACCGGATCCTCGCGAAAGCGCGTGGTCGGGTCGCCGATCATCCGCAACAGACGCGCGCGCACATCGGCCATGCCGTTGTGATAATCGAGCACGGTCTGGGTGGCCGGATCGTAATACATCGCGTTGATCGTGAAGTCGCGACGCGTCGCGTCTTCGTGCTGCTCGCCCCACACGTTGTCGCGCAGCACGCGGCCGCTTGCATCGACTGCATGGGTGCGGCGATCAAGCTCGTCGCGCTTGAGGCGCCTAGGCGGCGCGGCGTCGGCCGGCGGCGGATCGACCAGCGCGCGGAAGGTCGAGGTTTCGATGATTTCCTGGCCGAACTGCACGTGCACGATCTGAAAGCGCCGGCCGATGATGCGCGCGCGGCGGAACAGCTTCTGCACCTGTTCGGGCGTCGCATCGGTGGCCACGTCGAAGTCTTTCGGCGCAATCCCGAGCAGCAGATCGCGCACCGCGCCGCCGACGATAAACGCGCGAAAGCCCGCTTGCTGCAGGCCTTCGGTAACGCGAATCGCATTGCGGGAGATCAGCGTGGGGTCGATGCCGTGGATGTCCGACGGAATGATCACCGGCACGTCGGGCACGTTCGGCAGACCGGCTTCGGCTGCGCTCTGTGCGGCGCCGCGCGCCGGCTTGCGGCGGCTGCGGGTGGCGGCAGCGGTGCCGCGTGCGGCCGCGCTATCGGCAGCCTGGGCGGCCTCTGCGGTGGTTTCGTCCGTGTTCGTGGCGGCGGTCTCGTCGGTGGAGGCCGGTTCCTGTCCGAACAGCTTGCGAATGAGTTTTTTGATCACGTGGGTTGGAATAGTTCGAGAATGCGCCAGCCTTGAGCTTCGGCATGCGCGCGCAGCGTGTCGTCGGGATTGGTCGCGATCGGGTCGGTGACTTTTTCGAGCAGCGGGATATCGTTATGCGAATCGCTGTAGAAATAGCTGCGCTCGAAGTCGGACCACGTCTTGCCAAGCGATGCGAGCCACGCTTCGGTGCGCACGATCTTGCCCTCGCGGTAGCTCGGCGTGCCGGTCGGCCGGCCGGTGAAAGCCGACGCCGGATGGCCGTCGACGGTTTCCACTTCGCAGGCAATCAGCTTGTCTACGCCGAACACCTGCGCGATCGGCCCAGTGATGAATTCGTTGGTGGCGGTGACCATGCAGCACAGGTCGCCGGCTTCGCGGTGCTGGCGCACCAGCGCCATTGCGGCCGGCACGATGGTCGGCGTGATCACCTCGTGCATGTACTGGTCGTGCCACGCTTTCAGCTGCTCGCGCGAGTACTTCGCGAGCGGCGTGAGCATGGCCACGAGGTATGCATGAATGTCGAGCTTGCCGGCTTTGTAGTCGGCGAAGAAGCGATCGTTTTCGCGTGCGAAGCTTTCAGCATCGACGATGCCGAGTTTCACCATGAAGCGGCCCCATTCGTGGTCGCTGTCGGTGGGGATGAGCGTGTGATCGAGGTCGAAGAGTGCAAGGTTAGCCATGGGGGCCCATTTTACTTGAAGCGGATCATGCGGTCGGCTGACGGGGGCTGTCGGCGCCGCCGTCGGCGTTGGGCGACGCGAGCATCGTGCGCAACAGCGGCAGCGTCACCGCGCGTTTCTGCTCGAGCGAGAAGCGGTCGAGCGCGTCGAGCAGCGCCATCAGGCTCGGCATGTCGCGCCGGAAATGCGTGAGCAGGTAGGCGGGCACGTCGTCGGCCAGCGCGATGCCGCGCTCGCGCGCCGCGTGCTTCAGCACCGCGGCCTTGCCTTCGTCCGACAGCGGCGCGAGATGGAACACCAGCCCCCAGCCAAGCCGCGTGCGCAGGTCTTCACGCACCGCGAGGCCGATCGGCGCCGCGTTGCCGGTGGCGACCAGCGCACTCGCCGGATGCGCGCGCACTTCGTTGAACAGATTGAACAGCGCAATCTGCTGCGACGCGGACAGGCTGTCGCAATCGTCGATCGCATACAGCGCGACGCGCGGGTCGAAGCCGAACGCATCGAGGCTGCTGTGCGGGCCCGCATAGCGCGCATGGCCGGGCGGCGCCTCATGCACCAGCGCCTGCAGCAGGTGCGTGCGGCCGCTGCCGGTCTCGCCCCACACGTAGAACGTGCGGTCCGCGAGCGGCCCGGCGGTGAGCGCGGCGTCGAGCCCGCGCAGGCGGGTAACGAGTTCGTCGTTCCCGCCGGCGAAAAAATTGTCGAAGGTCGATGGCGGCGGCGTGCCGAGATCGAGCGTGAGTTGACGCAGCACGTTCAAATCGATATGAGAGAGCCGGAATACCTGAGAAAGCGTGACAAGCTCAGGTTCCGCTCAGTTTCTATAAAGGGAGCTCGACAGATAGCCTTGCCGTAATTCGCGCCACGCGACCGACAGCATCGCACTCACTGGCAGCGCGAGCAGCACGCCGAAAAAGCCGAACAGTTGCCCAAACGCGAGCAACGCGAAGATCACCGCGAGCGGATGCAGGCCGATGCGCTCGCCAACCAGACGCGGCGTCAGGATAAAGCTTTCGAGAATCTGTCCGACGCCATACACCAGCGCGACCGCACCGAGACCATACCAGCTGCCGAACTGCAGGCCGGCCGCAATCAGCGCGAGCACGAGGCCGGTCGCAAAACCGACATACGGAATGAACACCGCGAGCCCGGTGAAAATGCCGACCGGCAGCGCGATTTCGAAGCCAGCCACCCACAACGCAATCGAGTAGTAGACCGCGAGCACGCCCATCACCAGCAACTGGCCGCGCAAGTACTGCGACAGCATCTGGTCCATGTCCTGCGACAGCCGGATGGTCTTCACGAGCCAGCGGCGCGGGATGAAATGCTTGATGCGCGTGAGCATCGCGTTCCAGTCGTACAACAGATAGAACAGCACGAGCGGCACCATCACGAGATTGCCGACGAGGCTGATCATCACGTTGCCGCTGGTACGGATCGACGTCCATGCGTAGCCGGCGATGGTTTGCGCGCTACCTTCGAGCTGGCTGGTGACCATATCGCGCACGCTGGCGAAATCGAGCGAATCGCCCAGCCCGAGCATGATCAGCTTGGGCTTTAACCACGCATTCAGATGCACGAAGAGCCCCGGCACCTGCTGGCGCAACTGCGGCACCTCTTTCTGCACGACCACCAGCACCAGCAGCACCAGCAGGGTGACCATCAGCGTGAAGAACAGCATCATCAGCAGCGCGGCGAGACTGCGCGGCACGCGCCGGCGGGTGAGCCACGAGACACCCGGATGCAGGATGTAGGCGAGAATCGCGCCGAGCAGAAACGGCGTGAGCACGGGGCTCAACAGCCAGATCAGGAGGCCGACGATGAGCGCGATCGCACACCAGATAAAGGCGCGGCGCTGGTACGGCGAAAAAATCGGAGCGTTTTGCTGCAATGTAATGGTTCCCTGGCTTGAGCCTTGTTGGTGACCGCGCCGAGGCTGCGCGGCGCGGTCTGAGGATCGCCCTTGAGCTGACGTGGGCGAAATCCAGCCCGTGGGCCGGCATCAGGTAAAATCGCATTTTACCGACCTTCTCGCTCGTTCCTTATGAATCAACCGAAATCCGCTCCTGACGCCCAAGGTTTGTCGTATCGCGACGCCGGCGTGGACATCGAAGCGGGCGATGCGCTCGTCGATGCGATCAAGCCCTTTGCCAAGAAAACGCTGCGCGATGGCGTGCTGGCAGGCATCGGTGGATTCGGCGCGCTGTTCGAGGTGCCGAAAAAATACCGCGAACCGGTTCTGGTATCGGGCACCGACGGCGTCGGCACGAAACTGAAGCTGGCCTTCATGCTGAACCGGCACGACACGGTCGGCCAGGATCTGGTCGCGATGAGCGTCAACGACATCCTCGTGCAAGGCGCCGAGCCGCTGTTCTTCCTCGATTATTTCGCGTGCGGCAAGCTCGAAGTGGGCACCGCGGCAACCGTGGTCAAAGGCGTCGCCTATGGCTGCGAACTGGCGGGCTGCGCGTTGATCGGCGGCGAAACCGCTGAAATGCCCGGCATGTACCCGGACGGCGAATACGACCTCGCGGGCTTCGCGGTCGGCGCGGTCGAAAAGAGCAAGATCATCGACGGCACCACGATTGCCCCGGGCGACGTGGTGCTGGGTCTGGCGTCGAGCGGCGTGCATTCGAATGGCTACTCGCTGGTGCGCAAGATCATCGAGCGCGCGCAGCCGGACCTCAACGCCGATTTCGACGGCCGCCCGCTTGCCGATGCGCTGATCGCGCCCACCCGCATCTACGTGAAGCCGCTGCTCGCGCTGATGGAGCAGCTGACGGTGAAGGGCATGGCGCACATCACCGGCGGCGGTCTGGTGGAAAACATTCCGCGCGTGCTGCAGCCTGGCCTGACCGCCGAGCTCGATCATCGCGCATGGCCGCTGCCGCCGCTGTTCGCATGGCTGCAGAAGCACGGCGGCGTCGCGGATGCCGAAATGCATCGCGTGTTCAACTGCGGCATCGGCATGGCGGTGATCGTGTCGGCGCAGGACGCGCAGGCGGCGATCGGGTTGTTGTCCGCTGCGGGCGAGCAGGTGTGGAAGATCGGTACCGTGCGGCAAAGCAACGAAGGCGAAGCGCAAACGGTGGTGATCTGAAAATCTGAAGTAAAGCTGTAAGGTCCGACGCCGACGGCGCGCGTTTCATACGCGTGCTGCCCGCGTCGACCGGCACTGCGTTCGGCGTGCAGTCATTGGCGTGCAGTCGTCAGCCTCCGATCATCGGCGTGCAATATCGGCGTGCATTCCTGCCGCCAACTTCCTTCCGGATTCCTTCCAGCTTCCCAGCGCGTCGTAACTTCCTTCGCCGCGCGCGATGCCCGCAACGTGCTTCGTCAGGACGGCTGCGCGCGTATCAACTTTCTTCCTACTGCAATATCAGCCGCTTGTCCATTGTGTCGGCACTCGCCAGCAGTGTGGCAACGCACGATTGCAGCGCGGCTCAACTGCGGATAGATTCGCCGAATGCCCGGTGTCTTTCGATAAAAGCGTGCGATTGGAAAATGGCAGTGCGCTGTAGAAAGCAGGTTTTCGTTTAACAGCACAGACTTCCCCAACCCGGTAAAGTCGGGTGAGTTGCGTCGCATTCGCCTGGCGAAAAGCCAGCCTGCCGTAGCACCTGCAATCCGGTTTCCATGAACTTTCCGTCGGCTAACGACTGGCTGTTTTCAGTCAAGACCTTTGCCGCGGCGATGCTCGCGTTGTATATCGCGCTCGCCGTACCGCTGCCGCGTCCGTACTGGGCGATGGCAACGGTCTACATCGTGGCCAACCCGTTCGTCGGCGCAACGCGTTCGAAGGCGCTGTTCCGGGCTCTCGGCACGGCGCTCGGCGCGTCCGCCGCGGTGCTGCTGGTGCCGCCATTCGTCGAATCGCCGTATCTGTTCAGCGCGCTGGTCGCGCTATGGACCGGTTCGATGCTGTACATGTCCTTGTCCGACCGTACCGCGCGTTCCTATGTGTTCCTGTCGGCCGGCTTCACGCTACCGCTGATCGCGCTGCCAACCGTCACGCATCCAACCACCATCTTCAACGTCGCGATCGCGCGCACTGAAGAGATCACGCTCGGCATCGTCTGCATCAGCATCGTCGGTTCGATCGTGTTTCCGAACAAGCTCGGCCCGACGCTGACCGCGCGTACCGATGCGTGGTTCGCCGACGCGGCTCAGGCGCTGCGCGACGCGCTGCAGGGCAAGGTCGAGTCGGCCGTGATGTTGCCGCGCCAGCAGCGGCTCGCCGCGATCGTCAAGCAGCTCGACGTACTGTTGAGCCAGCTCGCCTACGATCATGCGAGCCCGAAGGTGCTCGAGCGCGGCTATTCGCTGAAGGAGCGCATGCAGGTGTTCCTGCCGGTGCTGTCGACGCTGACCGACCCGCTGAGCGCGTTCCGGCATTCTGCGGCGGCGGCGCGGGTGCCGCAGTTCGAGCCGCTGATCACCGAGGTCGTCAGGTGGGTCAATGCACCGCGGCGCGGCCGCCAGGACGCGCCCGAAAGCGACCCCGAGGCGACCAGCCTGCGCGCGCACATCGCCGCACTGCGGCTCGCGCCGCCGGCCGGGCTGTCGACCTGGGACGGCGCGCTGCTGTCGAACGCGCTATGGCGCGTGCAGCAGGTGATCGACATCTGGCAGGACTGTCATGCGCTGCGTGCGCTGATCGACCATCCCGAAGGCACGTGGCAGCCGCGTTATCGCTATCGCCACTGGCTGCTGGCCGGCGACCGCTTCTATGTCGACCACACGTTCATGGTTATCTCGGCGCTCGCGGCGATGGGCTTCATCATGGTCGCCTCGAGTCTGTGGATCGAGTCGGGCTGGCACGACGGCGCGAGCGCGGTGTCGCTCGCAGCGGTCGCGGTGTGTTTCTTCTCGGGTCTCGACGAGCCGGCGCCGGCGATCTATCGCTTCTTCATCGCCACCTTCATTTCGATCATCGCGTCGGGCATCTTCCTGTTCGTGCTGCTGCCGCACGTGCAGCAATTCGAAATGCTGGTGCTGACCTTCGCCGGGCCGTTCATCCTGGTCGGCACGCTGATGGTGTATCCGCAGTTCAGCCAGATCGCGATCCTGGTCGGGCTGTTCACGGCAACCTTCCTCAGCCTGAGCGGCTCGTACGATGCGAACGTGCCGGACTTCATCAACAACAATCTCGCGGTGCTGGCCGGCCTGATCTTCGCGTTCGTGTGGACTCGCGTGACGCGGCCGTTCGGCGTCGAGATCGCGGCGCAGCGGCTGTTGCGCTCGACATGGGCAGACGTCGCGCGCGCCGCAGGGCCGCTGCCGGTCGATGACGAGCGGACCTTTTTTTCGCGCATGGTCGACCGTCTGATGCAGCTGCTGCCGCGCCTCGCGACCTCTGGCCCGCACCATCACCCATCGATCGAGACGTTTCGCGATTTGCGCGTTGCGTCGAATGCGTTCGACCTGCGCCACTTTCGCGACAGCGTGACGACCGACGTGACATCGGTGATCGACGACGTGCTCGCCAACGTCAGCGCGTATTACGAGCTGTGTATCGCGAAGCGCAAACGCCAGCCGGTGCCGCCCGCGATGGTCGATGCGATCGATGTGGCCGTCGAGCGCATTGCCGAGCGCAGCCGGCCGGCGCCGGGCACCCCAGGCGCTTCGGTTACGCCTGGTGTCCCGCCCGAAGTGCCGAGCTTTTCAGCGGAGATCCGGCTGCGCGACGCGCTGCACGCGCTGGTCGGCCTGCGCCTGTCGATGGCGCCGCCGACGCTGAAAGTGCCGGCGCGGCTGGACTCGCCGGGTGCCCGATGAATGCCGCTAAGCTTTGTTCACCCACGCAGCGTACAAGGCAGTCATGATCGGTGAAATCAACATTCTCGGCGTGTTTGTACCAGCGGTGCTGGTGCTGATGCTGCTCGCGTATGTGATCAAGCGCGTGCTGGTCACGTTGCTCGCGCTGACGGGGATTTACCGGTTCGTCTGGCATCGCGCGATGTTCGACCTTTGCCTGTACATATTTATCTTCGGCGCCATCGTCGCCTTTTCCAGACGGTTTATCGCGTGAAACGTTTCTCTTTCTTCTCGGTGCTGTTCTCGCTCGTCGTGGCCGTGCTGGCCGCGCTCGTGCTGTGGAAAGTGATCGACTATTACATGTTCTCGCCATGGACCCGCGACGGCCGCGTGCGCGCCGACGTGATCCAGATCGCGCCCGACGTATCCGGCTGGATCACCGACATTCACGTGGTCGACAACCAGATGGTCAAGAAAGGCCAGGTGCTGTTCGTGATCGATCAGGCGCGCTACTCGCTCGCGCTGCGCGAAGCGATCGCCACCCAGGCGCGGCGCCGCGCGACCTACGACGAGGCCCGCCGCGAGGATACGCGCAACCGCAAGCTGGGCGAACTGGTGGCCGTCGAGACCACCCAGGCGAGCCAGGCGCGCACCGACGAGGCGCGCGCCGAGCTCGATGAAGCGGGCGTCGCGGTCGATACCGCGCGGCTGAACCTGCAGCGCACCACGATCGTGAGCCCGGTCGACGGCTATGTGAACGACCGCGCGCCGCGTTTGGGCGAATACGCGACGGCGGGCAAGGCGGTGCTGTCGGTGGTGGATCTGCACTCGTTTCGCGTCGACGGATATTTCGAGGAAACCAAGCTGCGGCACATCCATATCGGGCAGGTGGTCGATATCGACGTGATGGGCGAACCGGCGTTGTTGCGCGGGCACGTGGTCAGTATCGTCGCGGCGATCGAAGACCGCGATCGCGAGAACAGCCCGTCGAATCTGCTGCCGAACGTCGATCCGGCGTTCAGCTGGGTGCGGCTCGCGCAGCGCATTCCGGTGCGCGTCGCGCTCGACGAGGTGCCGGACGATTTCCGCATGATCGCCGGACGCACCGCAACGGTGGCGATTCGCGGCGCGGAACCGCGCATTCTCGGCTCGCGGGTGTGGGGGGAGAAACCGGCGGCGTCGGCGCCGGTTGGGCAGTCGGCATCGGCGACGGCATCGGCATCGGCGGTCGGTGCGGCAGCCGACTCGTCGACGCGGCGCGCCGCTCCCGCAGGGGCCGCGCAATGAACCCGGCGAGCGCGTGGCGGCTGACCCGGCGCGCGACGCTATGCGCCATGCTCGGCGCGCTCGCCAGCGCCTGCACGGTCGGCCCCGACTACTCGCTGCCGAAAACCGCACTGGTCAACGCGCCGTACGCGAACGCGCCGATCGACGGCTCGAACGATCCGCTGGTCACGCAGCAGCCGGTGCCGCCGAACTGGTGGCGGCTCTACGACGACCCGGTGCTGGACGAACTGGTCGAGAGCGCGCTCGCCGAAAACCGCGACCTGCGCGTGGCGGTCGCGAATCTCGCCGCGTCGCGCGCCGAAGTACAGTTCGCGCGCGAGCAGGGCGGCTTCTCCGGAAATACGACGGACGGTGTAGCGCGCTCGCAGCTTTCCCCCGAACAGTACCTGGTGCCGAGCAACAAACTGCCGCCGTTCACGCTGGCGGAGCTTGGCGTCAGCGTGTCGTACGAAATCGACCTGTTCGGCAAGCTCAGACGCGGCGTCGAAGCCGCGAAGAGCGACGACGACGCAGTCGAAGCGGCGCGCGACCTCGTGCGCATCACGATCGTCGCGGACGTGGTGCGCTCGTACGTCGAGTCGTGCGCGGCAGCGGAGGAGCTCGACATCGCACGGCAATCGCTGGCGCTCGACAAGGAACGGCTCGACGTGTCGCGCCGTTTGCAGCGCGCGGGCCGCGGCAACGTGCCGGACGTCACGCGCGGCCAGACCGAAGTCGAGACGACCAACGCGCAGATTCCGCAGTTCACGGCGCGCCGCAAGGTCGCGCAATATCGCCTCGCGATGCTGCTGGCGCGTGCGCCCGACGCGTTGCCGCCGGCTGCGCTGAACTGCACGAAGCTGCCGCAGGTGAGCCAGCCGATTCCGGTCGGCGACGGCGCCGCGCTGCTCAAGCGCCGGCCCGACGTGCGCGAGGCGGAGCGCAAGCTGGCCGCGTCGACGGCGCGCATCGGCGTGGCCACGTCGGCGCTGTACCCGACCGTCAGCCTGGGCGCGAATGCCGGCTTCTCGGGGCTCACGTCCGATATCGGCACGGCGCCGACCGCGTTCTGGTCGTTCGGGCCGCTGATCAGCTGGCAGTTTCCGGTCAACGGCCAGCGCGCGAAGGTACGCCAGGCCGAGGCGCAGACGGCCGGCGCGCTCGCGCGTTTCGATTCGGTGGTGCTCAACGCACTGCGCGAAACGCAGTCCGCGCTGACCACCTACAGCGCGGACTATGCGCGCGCAGATGCGTTACGTACGGCGGCGGCTTCGGCGAAAAAGTCGGCGGGCGAGACGCATCAGCTGTACACGCAAGGCCGCGAGTCGTTCATCTCCGATCTCGATGCGACGCGTACGCTGACCACGGTCAATGCACAGGTGGCGGCGGCGGAATCGACGGTGGCGGTCGACCGGGTGAACCTGTTTCTCGCGCTCGGTGGAGGATGGCAGGAAGAGGAGGCGGCAGCGGGGGCGCAGAGCGGCGCTGCGGGCACGCCGGCCTCGCTGGGGGCCGCTGCCGAGTAACGCGCCGGGCGGCATTACAGGCGCGCTCAGCTGCCGCTAAGCCGCAATCACCCGTTCGAGCGCCGCCAACGCCCGCTGCGTCGCATCCGCCGCGCAACAATCGATCACGATGCGCTCCGGCATCGCGCGCAGCCACGTCAACTGGCGCTTGCACAGCTGGCGCGTCGCGAACACGCCTTTGTCGCGCATCGTCGCGTGGTCGATGGCGCCGTCGAGGTATTCCCATGCCTGCCGGTAGCCGACGCAGCGCATCGACGGCATGCCGGGATGCAGATCGCCGCGCGCGCGCAACCGCTCGACCTCGTCGATGAAACCGCCGGCCAGCATCGCGTCAAAGCGCACCGCGATGCGCGCGTGCAGCACCGCGCGGTCCGACGGCTCCAGCGCGACCGGCACGAAGCGATAGCGCGCCGCCTGCGCATCGACGCGCGTGGGCGCGTCGAGCAGATCGGACATCGGCTGTCCGCTCAGCATGAACACTTCGAGTGCGCGCTGGATGCGCTGCGCGTCGTTCGGAGCAAGCCGCGCCGCGGTACGCGGATCGACCGCGGCGAGCCGCGCGTGCAGCGCGGGCCAGCCGTCGCGCGCGGCATCGGCTTCGAGCTCCGCGCGCAGTTCGGCATGCGCGCCGGGCAGATCGTTGAGCCCCTGCGTGAGCGCCTTGTAGTACAGCATCGTGCCGCCCACCAGCAACGGCGTGCGGCCGCGCGCGACGATCTCATCGAGCGCGCGCAGTGCGTCGTGGCGGAAGTCCGAAGCGGAATACGCGTCGACGGGGTCGACGATATCGATCAGGTGATGCGGCACCTGCGCGCGTTCTTCGACGCTGGGTTTGGCGGTGCCGATGTCCATGCCGCGATAGACCAGCGCCGAATCGACACTGACGATTTCGCTCGCATGCCGCGCCGCGAACGCGAGTGCCGCGGCGGTCTTGCCGGACGCGGTCGGGCCGAGCAGGCAGGCGACCGGCAGAGGGGTTGCCGATGTCATGCTGTGCCGCTGCTGAAAGTGCCCACGCCGTGTGGCTCGCCGTACGGCTCGTGCTGCCTGCGCGCGCCAAGCCCGTTTCCGCTGCCGCAGCGATGCCGTTCGCTTGCGTTGCCATCGCGCAGCGCCTGCACTGCGCACGTCATGCCCGCACGCGCGCAGCCGGCATTCAACCGATCCCGCCCGCTCATTGGCCGCGCATGAACAAACGGTCGAGATCCGGCAGCGTCAACTGGAACCACGTCGGCCGTCCATGATTGCACTGATCCCCGCGTTCGGTGGCTTCCATCTGCCGCAACAGCGCGTTCATCTCATCGAGCGTCAGGCGCCGGTTCGCGCGCACCGCGTGATGACAGGCGAGCGTCCCGAGCAGTTCGTGCTGACGTTCGGTCAGCACGCGCGAGCCGCCGTACGCGTGCAGATCGGCGAGCACCGCGCGCGCGAGCACGGCCAGATCGGCGTCTTTCAGCAACGCGGGAACGGCGCGAATCGCGATCGAAGTCGGTGACAGAACGGCCAGATCGAAGCCGAGCGCATCGAGCGTTTCCCGCTCTTCATCGACGATGCCGATCTCGACCGGATCGGCCTGCATCGATTGCGGAATCAGCAGCGGCTGGACCGCGATGGTGCGCTCGGAAAGCGCGTGCTTGAACTGCTCGTACAGGATGCGTTCATGCGCCGCGTGCATATCGACGATCACAAGGCCGCGCACGTTCTGCGCGAGCACGTAGATGCCGTGGATCTGACCGAGCGCGAAGCCGAGCGGTTGTTCGTCGGAGGTGTCGAAGCCAGGTGCGGGCGATGCAGCTTGTGGTCCGAAGCGCGACGGCAGATCGCTTTCGTCGCGCACTTCGAAGCTCGTCGTGCCGTGCGGTGTGCCGGCGCCGCTGTCCTTACGGCCGAATAGCGCGTCGTACAGCGCGAGCGGCTGCGCCACCGGCAGCGTGCCTTGCTTCATGCGCGCATCGCGCATCCAGAAGGCGCCGGGCTGCTGCGCTGCGCTGAAGCCGCTGGCGCCAGGGGTGCCGCCCGCGGCTGCGCCACCGCTGCTGCCAGTGCCGAAACCGGCCGCACCGCCTGCGCCTGCGCCAATGCCGCCGCCGAACCCGCCTGCGCCGCCCAGCGGAGTCGCGCCAAACGAAGCCGGGCCAGCCGCCTGAATATGTGCCGCATGCCCGCCCGCCGTGGTCTCCGGCGAAGCGCCCGCATGCCTCGCCAGCGCGCGCTGCACCGCATGGAACACGAACTGGTGAATCGAGCGCGAATCGCGAAACCGCACTTCGATCTTCGACGGATGCACGTTCACATCGACGGCTTCAGGCGGCAGATCGAGAAACAGCACATACGACGGATAGCGGTCGCCATGCAGCACGTCTTCATACGCGGCGCGCGCCGCATGCGTGAGCAGCTTGTCGCGCACGAAGCGGCCGTTGACGAAGAAATACTGCTGGTCCGCGCGGCCGCGGCTCGCAGTCGGCAGGCCCGCGCACCCATACACGGCGAGCGGCCCGGCGCCTTCGTCGAGCGGCAGATGCGCGGTGGCGAAGGTCTCGCCGAGAATCTTCGCGACCCGCACCGCCGGCTCGCTGGCATTCCAGTGCTCGACCGCGCGGCCGTTATGCAGCACCGAAATCGTCACATCCGGCCGCGCCAGCGCGACGCGGCGAACCATTTCGAGGCAATGGCCGAGTTCGGTCTGTTCGCTCTTCAGGAATTTGCGGCGCGCGGGCGTATTGAAGTACAGCTCGCGCACTTCGATGGTGGTGCCCTGGGTGCCTGCCGCGGGCGCCAACGTGCCAGTGTACGCATCGATACGCGTGGCATGCGGTGCGTCGCCCGTGCGGCTCGTGATGCTCATCTGCGCGACCGACGCGATCGATGCAAGTGCTTCACCGCGAAACCCGAGCGTCGCGACCGATTCGAGCTCGGCGAGCGAGCGGATCTTGCTGGTCGCGTGGCGCATCAGCGCGAGCGCCAGCTCGTTTTCGGGAATGCCGCAGCCGTCGTCGGTAATCGAGATGCGCTTCACCCCGCCTTCGTCGAGCAGGATGCGCAGCGTCTTCGCGCCGGCGTCGAGCGCATTTTCAAGCAGTTCCTTGACGACCGACGCAGGCCGTTCGACCACTTCGCCTGCCGCGATCTGGCTGATCAACTGATCGGGCAGCGGCTGGATCGCCCGCAGCGGGCGTACCGCTTCGTGCGCACGTACCGGACGGGCCGCGTCGGCGGGCGCGGCAGCCGGCACCACGGAAGCTTCCGTGGCCGGCCCGGCTGACTTTTCGCTGAATTCGGACATGGCGGAATTATAGCGATTCGCCGCGCACTGACCGCGATGCTCGGAGCGCTTCAGCGCCGTGCTCATATTTTCTTAATATTGCCTATGGCACTTTCGGTATCATGGCGCGGTCAATGGGGCGGTACAGGCGTGTCGCGACGCGCTCGCCAACACCGCGTCCGACAGCGTCTGACGTGCCGCCGCATCAACAACGATCGCCGCACCGGCTCCACGCGATGCGCACTATTGAGAGGATGCTTTTTTGGATACGCTGCTGCAGTTCGCCAACCTGGTCTTGCATATCGACACGTTCCTCGGCGAGTTCATTCGCCAGTACGGATCGTGGGTGTATGCGGTGCTGTTCCTGATTATTTTCTGCGAGACCGGTCTGGTGGTGCTGCCGTTTCTGCCTGGCGATTCGCTGCTGTTTATTGGCGGCGCATTCTGCGCAAGCGGCGAGATGAGCGTCGGTTTGCTGATCGTGCTGCTGGTAGTGGCGGCGGTGACGGGCAACACGGTCAACTACCTGATCGGCCGCTCGCTCGGCTCGAAGGTGTTCGACTCGCATATACCGGTGCTCGAACGCTTTCTCGATCGCGAAGCGCTGCGCAAGACGCATAACTTCTACGAGCGCCATGGCGGCAAGACCATCGTGCTGGCGCGCTTCATTCCGGTGGTGCGGACTTTCGCGCCGTTCGTGGCCGGCGCATCGCAGATGAGCGTGCAGCGCTTCCAGTTGTTCAACATCGCGGGTGCGCTGTTCTGGGTGTTGCTGCTGGTGCTGCTGGGCTACTTTTTCGGCAATATCCCGTTTATCCGCCAGTACCTGAACGTGATCGTGCTGGTCGGGATCGGCGCGGCCGTGGTGCCGGTTGCGCTCGGTGCGCTGTGGAAGATGACGCGCCGCCGCGATGCGGCTTCGGGGACGCCGCGCAAGCCTGACGCCGGGCATTGATGAACCCGCGCCCGGCGTCCGCGCCGGGCATGCCTTCGGGTATGGCTTCGGGTATGCCTTCTTATGCCACCGTACGCCGTACCACCGGTGTCTCCGGCGTCGGATATCCAGCGTTCCTGAACGTCTCGACGATCGCGCGGTTCGTATCGAAGTAAACCTGCCAGTAGTTGCTGTTGTGCGCATACGGGCGCACACACAGCAGCGGCCCTTCCGGCGTAAACGACAGCACTTCGATATCGGGCGGCGGGCTTTCCACCACGTTCGGAATCTTCACGACTGCCTCGCGCAAGCGGTTCGCCGCATCGATCGGATCGACGCCGTTGGCGATCTTCGCGGTCAGCTCGACGCGCCGCACCGGCAGCGCGCTGTAGTTCGAGATGGTGTCCGAGAAGATCTTGTTGTTGCCGACGATCGTCGTCACGTTGTCGGGCGTGATGATGGTGGTGCCGAACAGGCCCAGCTCCTGAACCGTGCCCGTCACGCCGCCCGCGGTGACGAAGTCGCCGACCTTGAACGGCCGCAGCACCTGCATGAATACGCCTGCTGCGAAGTGCGCGAGCAGTCCGCCCCATGCGGTACCGATCGCGAGGCCGAGGCCCGCGAGCAAGGCTGCGAACGACGTGGTCTGCACGCCGAACACCTGCAAGATCGCCAGCACCAGCAGCAGGTTCAGCACCGAGCCGAGAATCGAGCCGAGATAATGCGCGAGCGTCGGATCGACGCGACCGTTGCGCTTGAGCATCGCGCCCAGCAGTCGGATCACGAGTCCGATTACCCAGCGGCCGATGATCCACAAAACGATGGCGGCCAGTACCTTGGTCCCGAAGTCGATGCCCCGGGTCATCAGGAATACGCGTACGGTCTCAAGGTCCACGATGTCCTCGTTCGATTCAGTTGCGTCGGTTGTGTGGTTTGCGCATGCTCGACGGCTGCCGTAACGGCTAGCCGTACCGGCTGATGCGATGCGGCACTGAGCGGCGCTCAGTCTTGCATGGTTATGTGTAAATACCGCGAACGGCCAGCAAAGGAAGGGCACACTGCGTGAACGTGACAGGCGTGGTTCAAGGCCCGCGCACTCCGGGAGTTATAGCCGACGGCGTGCCCCATAGCAAGGAAGATTCCCGCACGCACGGCCATGCTGCGCCGCGCCTGCAGGCAACGCCTGCGGCTCGATAGACGCGTATCCAGGGGCGACCTGGGCTGATCTGCCGAGCGGCGTTGGCGCTGTCAGGACGGCAGGCGGGGGCGCGCAAGGCGCGCGATTTCGATGCTGTCGACATCTTGTGAGCGCGCTTTGCGTTTCGCGGCGAGCCAGCGGGCCGCGCATAGCGCGCCGGCGCCGACGCTTGCATAGGCCAACGCGCGCCCGGCGAAGGCATCGCCGGTGCTGAAGCGGCCGTAACGCTGCTGCGCATCGGCAAACACGACGAAGGTCAATACGGAATCGAATGCGAGGGTGCACGCCGCCATCAGTGCGATCAGTGCGAATACGCGGCAGCCGTCGAGCGCCGCGTGTGGAGCCAGGTAGTTGAGCGCGCAACAAATGCACAACACAACGGCGAGCAACGCCAGACTCCAGAACAGACCCAACAGGAAATTCAACATCGTCACCAACCGGAAAGCGCCATCGATGGGCTTCGCGCGGGCAACGTCATGGAACTGTTGCAACCCGCATCGCGAAGCGGCGCGCGATCATTGCATGGCTTTTTCTCTCAATAAAGGTCGGCGTGCAGCGTGCGCACGCGCCGGGCGGATGCCTATGAAAAAGGGCCGCCGTTGATGCCCGGCGGCCCTTGTGAATCACATCGACGTATGGCTGGCGCCTAGTGTCCTGCGAGTGCCGATGCGCTCGATGCTGCAGCCGATGGCGCGAAGTCTTCTGCGTCGACGTCGTAGCCCGACGGCTCCCAGCGGATCGCCAGCAGTGCGATCAGCCCGGCGAGCGGCGCAATCGCGATAATCCAGAACACGCGCGTGTGGAGCGCGGCGGCCAGTACCGGGAACAGAAACAGCGAGGCCGTCGAACTGGCGCGCATCAGCGTCTGGTTGAAGCCGACGCCGACGCCGCGCAGCGAGGTCGGATAGCTGAGCGACGCGAACGTCATGCTATGCGAGCCCGGACCGAATCCCTGGCCGAGCAGGAACGCGCCGAGTAGCGCGACAGCCAGCGCGACCTGCATACCGCCGGCCGGCTTGCCGACCATCGCGAGGCCGATCAGTGCGACCAGCTGGAATGTGTAGCCGAGCACGGTGGGTTTCCAGGCGCCGGTCTTCGGCACGGTGCGTACCGCGATCACGCCGCCGACGAACGCGAAGCCGAGATTGAGCACCAGCGACGCGAGAATCGTCGTCAGCATCGATTGCGCGAGGAAGCTCGAAATGATCACCGGCAAGCCGAACGCGACCGCGTTATACGCGAACGACGAGGCGACTGCGATCACCGTCGCGAGTACCGTGCGCCGCAGATAGACGCCGCGCAACAGCGTGCCGTAGTTCTTCCACGATGCGCCGCGGTGGGGTGTGGCTTGTGCCGCAGCATCGGCGAGTTGCGCTGCGGGGGCAACCTCGGCGTCGATACCGTACGAGCGCTTCAGGATCTGCGCCGCGCCGGCGAGGTCGCCCTGATTGGCGGCCCACACCGGCGATTCGCTGATGTAGCGGCTGCGAATCGCAATGATGATCAGCGCCGGTACCGCACCGAAGCCGAGAATCAGCCGCCACAACAGGCCTTGATGACTGGCTGGCAGCGTCGCATAGAAGGCCAGCACCAGCAGGTACGACACGCTGATCGCCGCGTACCACACAGGGCACCACATCGCGACGCGCGCGGCCTTGTTGCCGCGCCCGCGCAGCCGCGAGAACTCGGCGAGAAACGCCATCGCCACGGGCAGGTCGATACCGACGCCCAGACCCATCACGAAGCGCGCGCCACCCAGCACCCACGCGTTCGGTGCAAATGCACAGGCCAGCGCGGCGACCACGAAGAAGAACATATCGGCCATGAACACGCGGTAGCGGCCGATGCGGTCGGTCAGGAAACCGCCGAGACACGCGCCGACGATCGCGCCGAACGTGATCGCGGAGGCCACCAGACCGGTGCCGGTCGGCGTCAGCGAGAATTCGCGCGCAACGTCCTTCAGGCCGAACGCAAGCGCGCCGAGATCGTAGGCATCGAGGAACACGCCGCCAAGCGCGATCGCGACGACGATGCGCGCATCGCTGCCGGTTGCGGCGCCCTGGTTCACGAGGTGGGAGACGTCGGCCGCCGAGCGGATCACCGGGCGGCCGGCTTGAGCGGCAGCGCGTGCCGGGGCAGCGGCAAGTTCTGGAGCGAGGGAAGTGGGCATGCTGCGGATGCGCAAAACGCGCAAAAGGCGTGATGCTAGCGACGTGGCTTGTGGTGCGGCAAGGTTATTTTTGTTATTAGCTCATGCGTCCTGAATGCCGGAGCGGCAGGGGCTCCAGTGAGCGCGTGCTGGCCGGATCGGTTCGATGCGACTCGATGCGACTCGATGCGACTCGATGCGACTCGATGCGACTCGATGCGACTCGATGCGACTCGATGCGACAAGCGGTCTGCAATCCGATGGATCGCGATACTGATGATCCATCGATGCTTCAGCCGCAGCACCTCGTGCCCGTCAGCGCCGCGCAATCAGCGCAGTCGACTCCACCCATTCTTCCAGCCAGCCGTCGCGCGCATGGGCGTCGAGCAGCGGTTTCAGGCGGCCCAGCAGTTCATCGAGCCGCTCGCCAAGGTGACTGCGCGACAGGCTCGACATCGACTGCGGCCGCAGCATCAACGCGTCGACGGACACGCGCCGGCGTTCGATAGTCGAGATCCGCTCCAGCGCGGCGAACGGCGATTGCCTGAGCACCGCCTGATGGCCGACCCAATCGTCCGCCTTGCGCCGCGCGCGGGCCGGGTCCGCCTGCGAATATTCGTTGAGCAGGCTTTTGTACGCGGCCAGCCACGGCGCGCCGTCGCCGTCGGCCTGCGACGTCGCGAACAGCGCGAGCGCGCCGCCCGGCACGATCAGCTGGTCCAGGCGGTGCAACGTGTCGGCGCGGTCCATCCAGTGAAACGCGCGGCCGATCACGACGAGGTCAAACGCGCCGAGCGCAGGCGACAGGTCGTACGAACTGCCCGCACGGTACGCGATATTCGGCGCAATGCCCGCACCCAGTTCCGCCGCGATGCGCAGCATCTCGGGCTCGGGGTCCAGCGCGAGGCCGTCGGCAAGCCACGGCGCGAAGGCAAGCGACAACTGCCCCGGCCCACAGCCGAGATCGAGCAGCCGTTGCGAGCCGTCGAGGTTGCAGGCTTGCGCGACGCGCCGCACGAGGCGCGGCGAGTAAGCGGCGCGGCCCGCGAGATAGTGGGCCGCGGCATGCCTGAAGCGCTCATGCTCGAACGGGATCGGGTCACTCATCGCGCGCGCCTCAGGCGGCGTCCATCATCCGCTCGGCGACGCCGCCGCGTCGATACAGCGACAGTGTCGCGATCAGCCCGCACACCGCGGCGAAGCTCAGCCAGTACGCGGGCGCGGCCTTGTCGTGCGTCACTTCGATCAGGTAGGTCGACACCGCCGGCGTGAAGCCGCCGAAGATTGCCGTCGCGAGGCTATATGCCAGCGAGAAGCCCGCGACGCGCACCTGCACCGGCATCACCTCGGCCAGCGACACGACCATCGCACCGTTGTAGATACCGAAGAAGAACGAGAACCACATCAGCACCGCCAGCATGCGGCCGAAGCTCGGCGCCGACGCGAGCCACGACATCGACGGATAGGCGGTGAAGATCGTCAGGATCGTGATGGTGAGCAACAGCGGCTTGCGGCCGATGCGATCGGACAACTCGCCGCCGATCGGCAACCAGATGAAGTTCGCCACGCCGACACACAGCGTGACGATCAGGCTATCTTCAGTCGACAGCTTCAGCACGGTCCGGCCGAAAGTCGGCGTGTAGACGGTGATCAGATAGAACGTGGTGGTGGTCATCGCGACCAGCAGCATGCCGGCGAGCACCACGCGCCAGTTATCGGCCATCGAGCGGAAGATCTCGTTCACGCTCGGATGATGCGTGCGCTTCTGGAACGCTTCGGTTTCCTGCAGCGAGCGGCGCAGCATGAACAGGAACGGCACGATCATGCAGCCGATGAAAAACGGCACACGCCAGCCCCATGTATGCAGCGTGTCGGGCGGCAGCAGGCGGTTCAATGCAAAGCCGAGCGCCGCCGCGACGACGATCGCAACCTGCTGGCTGGCCGACTGCCAGCTCACATAAAAGCCTTTGCGGCCGGGCGTGGCCATTTCGGCCAGATAGACCGACACGCCGCCCAGTTCCGCGCCCGCCGAGAAGCCTTGCAGCAGCCGGCCGAGCAACACCAGCAGCGGCGCGAGCGCGCCGATCGTCGCGTAGCCGGGCACACAGGCGATCAGGATCGTGCCGCTTGCCATCAACGCGAGCGTGACGATCAGGCCTTTGCGGCGGCCGACCTTGTCGATGTAGGCGCCCAGCACGATTGCGCCGAGCGGACGCATCAGGAAGCCGGCGCCGAACACCGCAAAGGTCAGCATCAGCGAAGCGAATTCGCTGTCGGTCGGGAAGAATACTTTCGAGATGTAGGTGGCGTAAAAGCCGAACAGAAAGAAGTCGAATTGCTCAAGAAAGTTGCCGCTGGTCACGCGCAGTACCGCAGCGACCTTCGACCGAGGTGACTGTGTGGCAAGCGAGGCCGGGGTGGTCGAGGGGGGCACGATATTTGTCTCCATGATGTTTCCGGATAGCTTAGTTTGAACCTTGAGCGAGGCTGTTTCCTTTCATTAATGAAAGAAACGAGCCTCGCTGTGAGCGCGCCCCGTACGCTAACTCATTCCGATCCGAGCTTCAAATTGTTCGCTTGCCGTTTTTCGATTGAAGACTTCAATAGCGCTGCCGACCGATAGATTCCGTGCGCGAATTTGCCGTAGGGCAGCGTGGCGAACAACGCGATCACGATGCCCAGATGCACCGCGAGCAGCCAGGCCATCGCCGTGCTGTCGCGCCATCCAAGCAGCGCGAGACCGCTCGCCGCGGTCAGCAGCAACAGCGCGATAAAGCCGCGGTCCATCGGTTTCTGCCTGGCATCGCCGTGTTCGGGGTGGCGCTGCAGGTTCAGCCACAACAGGCCGGCCGGTCCGACAATCAGGCCGATCCCGCCGAACGTGCCGAGCAGCACCGGCAGGCTGACGAGCGGATAGGGCGCGTGCAGATCGAGCAAATAGTGATAAAACGTTGCGACCACCGTCGACGCGAAACACAGCATGAAGCCGTAGAACGTGAAGTGATGAAAGCGGCGGCGCGCGAGCGTGAAGCGGTCGTCGGCTTCGTTGCAGCCGTCGCCATGGCCGCCGTCCAGGTACTTGAGGCTCAGCACGTGGTGGGTTGCTTCCGCAACCGCCGCCGCTGACGCCGTGCCTGCCGACACGTCTTTCCAGAAGCGCGTCACGCCGATGCCGAGCGACACGATGGCCAGCGCGAACACGGCACCGAACAGCAGCGCCAACAGGTTGTGCGGAAAGATTGCATAGAAGTTGCCGGCGAGCGGCGTGCCGAACGCGGCACCCTGCAGCGCGACACCCAATGCCAGAAACAGTGCAAGGCCGCCGGCCAGCGCAAGCGCGACGGTCAGGCCATTGCGCTTGTACAGCGCGCCCAATGCAGCGGGTACGGCGTATTCGCTATACGTGTCGAGGCGCACCTTCGCCATCGCCTGCGGCACGTTGACCGCGAACTCGTGAGGCGGCGCGTACTGGCACGCGTGATAGCACGCTCCGCAGTTATGGCATAGGTTCGCGAGGTAGTTCACGTCGGCCTTGCCGAACTCGAGGCGGCGCGTCATCGCCGGGAACACCGCGCAAAAGCCCTCGCAATAGCGGCATGCATTGCAGATCTGCATCTGCCGCGCGACTTCGGTTTCGTTGGCGGTCAGCGGCTGGATGCGAATCACGGGATGCGGCTTGTTGTTCGCAGAGTGTGCGGGCTGGTCGCCGTCATTGCCGCCATTGCCGTCGTTGCCGGATGCGAGCGGCTGCGCGTCATGCGCGAGTGCTTCAGGCTTGTGCACGGTGAACTCCCTTCGATGCGCCGGCGGCGTGCGTTGTCTCTCTTGTTTGCAGGGTTGGCGCGTGGTGCGCCGCGTGTGCGGCTTCGGTACCCGCGATGCGGCCGAACGCGGTGCCGATCGACATGCCGACGCCCGCCGTATAACCCTTGCCGAGCACATTGCCCGCCATCATCTCGCCGGCCACGAACAGGTTGTCGCTCGGCATGCCGTTGAAGTGCACCTGCGCGCGATCGTTAACCTTCAGGCCGAGGTAGGTGAACGTGATGCCGGGCCGCAGCGGGTACGCATAGAACGGCGGCTTGTCGATCGGCAGTGCCCAGTGCGTTTTCGGCGGCGTAAGACCGGCGGTGTGGCAGTTGTCGAGCGCGGTGTGGTCGAAAGTGCCGGGCTGGCACGCGGCGTTGTATGCGTCGATGGTGGCGAGCAACGGTGCTTCCGGCAGTCCCAGCTGGCGCGCGAGCTCGGGCAGCGTATCCGCTTGTGTGCCTGGAAACACCGGCGGCATAAAGCGCCCCACCGCTTGCGAATCGATGATCGAATAGCCGATCTGGCCGGGCTGCTGCGCGACGAGGCGACCCCAGATCGCATAACGCTTCGGCCAGAAGTCTTCGCCCTCGTCATAGAAGCGTTGCGCATCGCGATTGACCACCACGCCAAGCGATACGCAATCGATGCGCGTGCAGATGCCGCCGTCGTACAGCGGCGCGCGCGCGTCGATCGCTACGCAGTGCGATTGCGCCGGGTCGCCGATCATGTCCGCGCCGGCATCGATCATGTAGCGCAACAGCACTCCCATGTTGAAGCGCGTGCCGCGAATCAGGAAGTTGTCCGCGGGCCATTCGCCGCGCTCGTTTTGCCCCCATGCTTCGCGCAGCCACGCACGGTTCGATTCGAAGCCGCCGGCCGCCAGTACGCAGGCGCGCGCTTCGAAGCGCGTGGTACCGCTGTTCGCGGCGACGAAGCGGCCGTCCTGCAACTCGATCGAATCGACCGGCGTGTCATAGCGGATCTGCACACCGAGCGCTTCGGCGCTGCGGTAATACGCATTGACGAGCGCCTTGCCGCCGCCCATGAAAAACGCATTGGTGCGCGCCACGTGCAGCGCGCCCGACAACGGCGGCTGGAAGCGCACGCCGTGCTTGACCATCCACGGCCGGCAGGTGGACGAAGCGCGGATCGTCAGGCGCGCGAGCGCTTCGTTGGTGATGCCGCCGGTGACCTTCAGCAGATCCTGCCAGTACTCTTCTTCCGGGTAAGCTTCGACCAGCACGTCTTGCGGCGCGTCGTGCATGCAGCGCAGATTGCGCGTGTGCTGCGAGTTGCCGCCGCGCCACGCGCGCGGCGCAGATTCGAGCAGCAGCACCGAGGCGCCGGCTTCGCGCGCCATCAGCGCGGCGCATAGCGCGGCATTGCCGCCCCCGATGACGAGAACGTCGACCATGGTTGATGAGCCTCCTTCCTTTGTGGCTCCGAATGTAGTCGGCGCGGCGCGATGTCGCAATCAGGCGGCAGGCAATGGGTCTTCAGTTTTTGTGAAGACCTCGCGTGGCACGGTCAGCGTAAGGTCGCGCCGAGCCAGTGCCCGGCGCCGACCTGTTCGCGCGCGGTTTCGGCCAGTACGACACGTGCCGCCAGTCCGGCCGGCGACAGTTCGTCGTCGGAGACGCTGACCAGCAGATTGGGCCGCACGGCGTTCGCGTCGGCGAGCGGCACGCTGACGAGCCCCGCATATTCGGCGCGCGCCAGCGCCGCGCCCGGCTGGATCGTCGCGCCCAGGCCGCCGCGCACCGCATCCATCAGCATCGCGAGGCCGTCCACTTCGGCGACGATGCGCGGTTCGTATCGGGCCTGTCTGAACGACGCCGACAACAGCGTACGCAGCCCGTGCGGGCCACTCGGCAAGATCAGCGGCAAGGTGCCGAGCTTTGCGAGGCGCACCTGTTTGCCGCGCGGCATGCCCGCGAGGTCCGGTGTGCCGATTACGAACAGCCGCTCGTCGAGCAGCGGCATCACGCTCCAGCGCTGCGCCGGTTCCTCGTGAAAGAGAATCGCAAGGTCGATCTGCCGCGCGCCGAGCATCGACGACAGATAGCCGGACAGGCTCTCCACCATGCGCAGACGCACCTCCGGGTAGCGCTCGCGCATCGCGCGCATGAACGCGAGGCCAAGCACGCCGCTCGTACTTGGCGCGAGGCCCACACTCACGTGGCCCGACAGGCGCGCCTGCTGCGCGGCGAGCGCGGCGTCGTCGACGTGCCGCAGCGCGAGCTGCGCCTGGCGCCAGAACGCGAGGCCGGCATCGGTCGGCACGACGCCGCTCGAGGTGCGCTGCAACAGGCGCGTCGCCAGTTCGCTCTCGAGACGGCTGATCTGCTGGCTCAACGCAGACGTGACGATGCCGAGTTCGAGCGCGGCTTTGCCCATGCTGCCGTGCTCGACGACGCTGATGAAATATCGCAGTTGACGCAGTTCCATTCGCTTGCTCGCTTCTCTTTCGCGCTTCTCTTTCTCGCTTGCCCGCCGTCTCGCATGTTCCCGTTTTTCTTTTGCTGAGCGGCATTGTCCGGAGCGGGGGTGGAAAACGCAAATACGCGTGCAGGCGGAGGCCGGCCCGCAGTTTGGGATTCAGCAGCGATACGACCGGTTACTGCGAGCGGCACGCTTCGCTGTCTGCTGCACCTCGTGCGCGGCACATTCAATCAGGCGTTTTGTCCGCGTTGCAATACCGCCGCGGCGCAACGCAGCTGACGCGCTGACGTGCAATAGCGTGAGATACAATCCCGCATCGCAACCGTACCGCATGGATGTCTATCAGTGGAAAAGCGCGCACGCGCCGCCTCCGGCGGCAAGACCCGGCCGACCACAGGCAAGCCTCGCGCGGGCGGCACGGCGGTGCGCATGATCGACGTCGCGAAGGCCGCCAACGTGTCGCTGATGACGGTGTCGCGCGCACTGAACGAGCCGGACAAACTCTCCGAGGAAACGCGCAAGCTGGTGCTCGATACGATCCGCGAGATCGGTTACGTGCCGAATTCGATCGCGTCCAATCTCGCGTCGAACCGCTCGAACGTGGTCGGGCAGATCGTGCCCAGCATCCAGAACTCGTTGTATTCACATACGATGAAGGGCACCTCGGACGTGCTGCGCGCAGCCGGCATGCATCTGCTGATCGCCGACAGCGGCCATTCGCTCGAAGAGGAAGAGGCGCTGATTGGCGCCTTCGTTGCGCAGCGCGTATGCGGCCTGTTGCTGCACAACACCGTGCATACGCCGCGCGCGGTGCAGATTCTGCATCAGGCTGGCATCCCGGTGATCGAAACCGGCGACCTCGTGCGCAATCCGCTCGATTCCGTGATCAGCTACTCGAACTTCAATGCAGCGAAGCAGATGACGCTGTATCTGGCCGGGCGCGGTTATCGAACCATCGGCTTCGTCAGCTTGCCGATGCGCAACAACCCGCGTTCGAAGGAACGCCTGAAGGGTTACCACGCGGCCTTGACCGCGCTCGGGCGCGAGCGCAACCCCGCGCTGGTGTGCGAAGCGCAGCAGGGGCTCACGCCGGGCGCGGACGCGATGGTCGAGTTGATGCAGCGCGTGCCCGACATGGATGCGATCTTTTTCGCCGGCGACGTGCTGGCGGTCGGCGCGCTGTTCGAAGCGCAGCGGCGCGGCTGGAAGGTGCCGCAGCGCGTCGCGATTGCGGGCTTCGACGACCTGGACATTCTGCAGCACACCGTGCCGAAGCTCACTTGCCTGAATCTGCCGCGGCTCGACATCGGCCGGCGCAGCGCGGAGTATCTTTTGCAGCGCTTGCGTGGGGGTGATGCCGCGGCGGCGCCTGCGCGGCTCGATCTCGGCTTTGAGATCATCGAGCGCGAGAGTACCTGAGCGCGCCTGAGCATACCGGCTGACTGTCTCGCTGGTCGACGCGTGTGTCGCGTCGCTGTACTTCTTCATTCGCATGGCCCGGTGCGCGCTTCGACAGGTGTTGTCGATTGGTGCGACACTGTCGCCCTCGGCGGGCATCGCAAACAGCGGCTATCCAGCCGCATACCGATGCTGTGCAGCAAGTCTTCGTTTGTCGGATAGTCCATGCGAGATCGCGGCGTCGCAGTGTCGAAATCTTCCCCCGGAACACGCACGGCCGCGGACTGGCTTCCCCGCATCGCGCCGGTACTGTTCCTGTTGCTGTGGTCCACCGGCTTTCCACTCGCAAAGATGGGGCTTCGTTATGCGTCGCCGATGGCGTTGCTCGCGTTGCGCTTCGGTTTGAGCGTTGCCGTTCTGCTGCCGCTCTTTGTGATTCTGCGGCCGCCGCTGCCTCGCAACGCGGCGGCGTGGCGTCAGTTGATCGTCGCGGGCTTTCTGATCCAGACGCTGTATTTCGGCTTGAGCTATCTCGCGTTCAATGCGGGCATTTCGGCAGGTCTCGCCGCGCTGATCGCTTCGCTGCAACCGTTGCTCGTGTCGCTGCTCGCACCGAAACTGGTCGGCGAGCATATCGCGCTACGGCAGTGGGTCGGGCTGTTTCTTGGGCTGGCCGGCGCGGCGGGTGTGATCGTCGTGCGCTCGCGCGTCGAAGTCGAATCGCTGACGGGCATCGTGCTGATCACCGGTGCGCTGTTCGGCATCACGGCGGCGATGTTTTACGAGAAACGCTACGGCACGCCACAGCATCCGGTTACCGCGAATCTCGTGCAGTACACGGTCGGTTTCGTGACCTGCGGGCCGGCCGCGTTGTGGCTCGAGCATGCTCGCGTGCAGTGGACCGGTGAATTCGTGGCGGTGCTGGCTTATCTGGTGATCGGCAATTCGCTGGTGGCGATTTCGCTGCTACTGGCGATGTCGCGCGCGGGTAAGGTCTCGCGTGTGGCGACGCTGTTTCTGTTCGTGCCACCGCTGGCTGCCGCGATGTCGTGGCTGTTGCTCGGGGAAGCTATGCCGCCGTTGGCATGGGTCGCAATGGCGGTGGCCGCGGTGGGGGTGTTTATCGGGGCGTCGTCGGGTTCAGGCAAAACGGCGCACAAATGAGGCGGGCCAAAATGACGCGGCCAAATGAAAAGGGCTTAGCCGAAGCTAAGCCCTTTGAATCTTTTGGTAGGCCGTACGGGATTCGAACCTGTGACCAACGGATTAAAAGTCCGCTGCTCTACCAGCTGAGCTAACGACCCAAAAAGAGAAGCGAGATTATAGCGATAGGCTTGCCGCGGTGTCAAGCAAGCGCACCATCGACGTAGCGCCCGCAGTGTGTCTTCAACAACCGCCGCGAACTACGGTACTCGCCGCGCGCGCTACTTGATCTGCGACAGCTTGCTCTGCGCCGACTGCGCAACATCCGAATTGCCGTAATCCGACACAATCTGCTCGAGCGTCTTCCTGGCGGCGGCCTTTTGCCCCTGCTCGAGCTGGTTGTTCGCGATCGCGAGCAGCGCTTCAGGCGCACGCGGGTGCTGCGGGTAGTTCTTCACGACACCCTGCCACGTGGCTGTCGAGCCCTTGTAGTCGCGCAATGCATACAGCGCATTGCCGAGCCAGTACTGCGCGGTCGGCTGATACGGGCTTTGCGGGTACTTCGCGATGAAGCTGCGAAACGATGCCGCCGCGTTCTTGAAATCGCCGCTGCGGAACTGCTGCGAAGCCGCGTTGAACGCATCCGTTTCGCCCGGCTGCACGGAGCCTTGCACGCCGTCGACCGTCTGCTGCTGCGGCTCAAACTTCTTCAGCCGGCCATCGAGGTCGGTGTAGTAGTCCTTCTGCTGCTTCTGCAACGTGGTCAACTGGTTCGTCAGGTCCTCGGTCTGCCCACGCAGCGTCGCGACCTGCTGGTTCATCTGGTCCAGACGGTTCGACTGATCGAGGATCGTGCGCTGCGCGGCCGACAGCTGGTTCGACAGGCTGTCGGTTTTGGTGCGCAGATCGAGAATCGCTTGACGGGCCTGATCGTCGTCGAACAGGCCGGCATGCGCCGGCGCGGCTGCGAAAGTCGCACCCGCAGCGCAGGCGGCCGCGGCGAGCCGCAGCCAGGAGAAACGGTGTGTCATACGGCTCCGTTACCCGTTGTTACTGTTGGTAGACGAGGTCGGCGCGACGGTTTTGCGCCCACGATGCTTCGTCGTGACCGGTTGCCAGCGGCTTTTCCTTGCCGAGGCTCACGGCTTCCATTTGCGAATCCGGCACGCCCATCAGCGACAGCGCGCGACGCACGGCTTCAGCACGCTTCTGGCCCAGGGCGAGGTTGTACTCGCTGGTGCCGCGTTCGTCGGTGTTGCCCTGGATCAGCACGTGACGCTGCGGATGGCTCTTCATGTACTGCGAGTGTTGCTGCAGCAGCGACTGATATTCGTCTTTCACCGAGTAGCTGTCGAAGTCGAAGTACACGCTGCGCTTGGCGAGCGGGCTGTTCGGGTCGTTCAGCGGATCGACGTTCACTTGCGCGACGTCGGTCGGGTTCGGCTGCGTGCCGATGGCGCCGCCGGTGTTCGACGTGGTTGCAGCGGGCGGCGTCGACTTGCAGGCAGCCAGTGCACCCACTACCGCCAGCGCGGCGAACGTAAGACGAAGTTTGGACATCATGCTTAACTCTCCTTGTGTGTTATTGCATAAAAGGGCCCCAGGACGGCTCGCGCACGCTGCCGCCCTGAACGGACAGGACCTGCCGTGTACGACCATCGGTCGATACTGCGGCCAGCACGCCACGGCCGTTCACCTGTGTGGCGTAAAGGAGGTATTGACCATTCGCCGCGAAGCTCGGCGATTCGTCATGCGTCGTGTCGGTCAGCGCCGTAGCGACACCCGACTGCAGATCCTGGATGTACAGCTTGAAGCCGCCGCCGGTGCGCGAAATATACGCTAGCTGCTTGCCGTCCGGGCTCACACGCGGGCTCGTATTGTAATTGCCCGTGAATGTGACCCGCTGCGCGGTGCCGGCATTCTCGCCCTGTGCGGGCATCTTGTAGATTTGCGGCTGGCCACCGCGGTCGCTGGTGAAATAGATCGACTGGCCGTCTGCGGTGAAGGTCGGCTCGGTGTCGATCGAGCTGCCTTGCGTGAGGCGCCGCAGGCCGCTGCCGTCGGCGTTCACCGCGAAGATCTGCGTGTTGCCGGTGCGCGAAAGCGCGACGGCAAGCGTGCGGCCATCCGGCGACCACGCCGGTGCGCTGTTGTTGCCCTTCTGGTCCGAAACGACGATCCGGCGGCCGGTGGGCAGGTCGTGGATGTAGACGATCGGCTTCTTCTTTTCGAACGAAACGTACGCGACCTTGGTGCCGTCCGGCGACCAGGCAGGCGAGATGATCGGCTCGGGGCTGGTGAGCGCGTTGCGCTCGTTCTGGCCGTCCGAATCCGAAATCTGCAGCCGGTATTTGCCGTCGCTGGATCTGATCACGTACGACAGGCGCGTGGCGAACACGCCGCGCGAGCCCATCAGCTTGGCGTAGATGTAGTCGGCCACCTTGTGCGCGCTCATGCGCAGCCCGCGTTCGGGGCTGACCAGCACGAGGCCGCCGAGGTTTTCCTGTTTGACCGTGTCGTACAGCTTGAAGCGCACTTCATACTGGCCATCGGGGCGCTTCGTTACGCTGCCGGACACGAACGCGTCGGCGCCTTTGGCCTTCCAGCTGCCGAGGTCGACCGTATCGCCATCCGAAACTGGCGCGCTGCCGGCATCGATATTCGTGAATTTGCCGCTGCGTTGCAGATCCTGACGCACGATCGTGCTGATCGGCTGTGGGGAACTCGCTTCGTCGGCGAAATTCGCCGTCGCGATCGGAAACTGCGTCGACCCGACGCCCGTAACGAGGACGTTGAGCTGTGCATGTGCCGCACCGCCTGCCGCAATCAGGCAAGACGCCACCAGTGTTCGCAGGCCTAGCTTCGTCATCACACTCATGCTTTATCGATTCCCAAAAAAACAAAACGCATCACAACAGCAAACAGACCCGAGCATGCAGAAATCGTTCCCGGATACGCCGCTTCGCGCCGCATCGGGCGAGGGCTTTGTGCATGCCTTAAGGGCCTCGTTTGCTCCGTTCCACACCGTTGCGCGGATTACACCTGCTGCATCTGCTGCATCTGCTGCCGTTGCTGCATCTGCTGTTCATGCAGGTCGCTTCGCATCGTCGGTTACTGCATCGTTCACTGCATCCCATCAGCTCGCCGGACGCAGCGTAATCGTAAAGCTCGGCGGCGTCTTGCCGTTTACGTCCTGCGGCATCGGATCCGAACGCTGAACTGCGCGCAGCGCCGCGTCATCCCACTGCGAATTGCCGCTGCTGCGCGTGATCGTGGCCGACAGCAGCGTGCCGGTCGGCGCGCAGCGCACCGAGACGACCGTCTCGAGTCCTTGCGTGTCGCCGGGCCACGAGATGTTCGGGCGCACGCGCCGCTGTACTTTCTCCGCGTAGCCCGGCGAAGCTGCCGTGCCGCCACTGCCGGTGCCGGTGCCGCTCTTCGCGAGACCGTTGCCGCTCGAGCTGTCGCCGCCGGCGAGACCTTGCATCTGTGCAAGCCGGGTACGGCGCTCCTGGTCAAGCTTCTTCGCTGCGTCGGCCTGCGCCTGGGCCTTTGCTTTGGCCGCCTTTTGCGCGTCGGCCTTCGCTTGCGCTTCTGCCTGGTCCTGCTGCTTTTGCGCGTCCTGCTGTTTCTTCAACTGGTCTTGCTTCAGTTGATCCTGCTTTTGCTGCTCGGCCAGCTGTTGCTGTTTCAGACGGTCGGCCTGTTGCTGTTGTAGCTGCTGCTTTTTCAGCGCTGCTGCTTTCGCCGCCTGATCGGCTGCAAGCTGCTGCTGGCGCTTCGCGTCCGCTTCCTGCTGAGCCTGCAGTTGCTGTTGGCGCTGCTGTTCGGCGAGCTGTTGCGCTTCGCGGGCTGCCTGTTGCTGCTGACGTTTCTTCTCCTGCAGCGCGATGTCGGCCTCTTCGTCTTTCACCGGAGGCGGCGGTGCGACCGGTACGGGCGGCGGCGGCGCGACACGCGGCGTCGGCAGGTCCGGCACTTCGGTCCAGATTTCGGCTTCGGCGCCCGCTGGCGTGCTGTTCTGCCATTGAATGCCGTGATACAGGAAGAATCCGAGCAGCACGTGCATCACCGCGGCGAGCGCGAACGCGCGCCACGTGCTGCGTTCTCGCGGCGGCTGCAACGGATAGGCGGATTTCTGGCGGATCATTGCGATTTGACGAGCAATCCAACGCGTTTGACGCCGCGAGCTTTCAGTTCGGACATCACGTTCATCACGACTTCGTACTTCACGGTCTTGTCTGCAGCGATCACGACCGGCTGGTCGGGATGCGTTTGCTGACGGTCGGCAACGAAGCCGTTCAGATCGGCCTTCGTCATGTTTTCCTGCTGCGTCGTGCCGTTGTCGTCCTTGTAGCGCACGCTCATGTTGCCGTCCGCGCGGATATTGACGACCACCGGCGGCGTCTGCTGCTGCGGCGCGGCGCCGCCGACGGTCGGCAGGTTGACGATCGAAGGCGCGACCAGCGGTGCGGTCACCATGAAGATCACGAGCAGCACGAGCATCACGTCGATATACGGCACGACGTTGATGTCGGCCATCGCCCGACGCGAGCGGCTGCCGCGCATGCTGGAACGAGTTGAGGAACCGGCCATCGTGGACTCCTTAATGCGCCTGACGCTGCAGAATGTTCGAGAATTCTTCGATGAAGGTCTCGAAGCGGATCGCGAGGCGATCGATGTCGTGAGCGTAGCGGTTGTACGCGACCACCGCAGGAATCGCGGCGAACAGACCGATAGCCGTGGCGGTCAGTGCCTCGGCAATGCCCGGCGCGACGTTCGCAAGGGTAGCCTGCTGTACGTTGGCGAGGCCCCGGAAGGCGTTCATGATGCCCCAGACCGTGCCGAACAGACCGATGTAAGGGCTCACCGAGCCGACCGACGCGAGAAAAGCGAGGTTCGCTTCAAGCACGTCCATTTCGCGCTGGAAGGCGGCGCGCATCGCACGGCGTGCGCCGTCGAGAATCGCGCCGGGATCGTTGAGGCGCTTTTCCTTGCCCTTCAGGAACTCGCGCATGCCGGCTTCGAAGATGCGTTCGAGCGCGCCGATCTTGTGCCGGTTGTTCGCCGCGCTCTGATAGAGCGCCTGCAGGTCGCCGCCGGACCAGAAGTCGCGCTCGAAGCGCTCGGTCTGGCCGCGAGCGCGACGAATCGCAAACCACTTGCGGAAGATGAAGGTCCATGACATTAGCGATAGCAGCAGCAGCAGCGCCATCACCGCTTGCGCGAGCACGCTCGCATTGAGAACGAGAGAAACGATCGATAGATCTTGAGTAGTGTTCATAGAGGTTCGCAGTAACGTCCCGCAAGGGGCGTCCGGCTGCAAGGCGGTTCGAAGCGTTCCGTGGGGAAACCGGAAGCTTCGGCGAACCCTTTCGCCGAACCATGCTTGGTCTTGTTTTGACCGTTACGAGTTCACTTGGCGAGTGCTAAAACGGCGCTCACACGCTGGCCGTTGACACGCCTCGTTCTGTCATGCCCAAACCGCGCCGCAAAGCGGCTAGTACGGACGGAGGAATTGCAGTGGGCCGCAGCCCGGCGGCGTCGACACAACCGACGCGTACCGTGCCGGTGGCGAGCAGCGTATCGTCGCGCCAGGCTTGCTGCTCGAACTCGACTGACGCGCGGCCGAGCCGCTCGATACGGCTGACGATGGTCAGCACGTCGTCGAGCCGCGCGGGCGCCCGGTAGTCGAGGGCGGTATGGCGCACGATGAACAGCGCGCCGGTTTCGCTGGCAAGCCTGCACTGCTCGATTCCGCACGCGCGCAGCCATTCGGTGCGCGCACGTTCGAAAAACTTCAGGTAGTTCGCGTAAAACACGATGCCGCCCGCATCCGTATCTTCGTAGTACACGCGAATCGGCCATCTGAGGCCGATTTCGCCGCCGGGCTGGCTGTTTGGCATATTCATGTCGCGCATTTTACCGGAACCTGAAAGCGGGCCGCTTTTTTGCGATGGACTGCCCACGTGGCAGGGTCTCGCGGTCAGCCGCGATGGATTGCCAGCGGCGCGAAGGTCTGCGCGACCGGCATCAGCTCGATCGTGTTGACGTTCATGTGCGCGGGCAGGGTGGCGAGCCAGTAGATCGACCCGGCGATTTCTTCCGGGCTCAGCGCCTGCACGTTCTGATAGACGCCCGCAGCGCGCGTGTCGTCGCCGTGAAAGCGCACGTTCGAGAACTCGGTGCCGCCGACGAGGCCCGGTTCGACGCAGCTCACGCGCAGTGCGGTGCCGGCGAGGTCGGAGCGCAGGTTCAGGCTGAACTGCTGGACGAAGGCCTTGGTTGCGCCGTACACATTGCCGCCCGGATACGGCCAGTTGGCCGCGGCCGAACCGAGGTTCACCACGTGGCCGCGATTGCGCTCGACCATGCCCGGCAACAGCGCGCGCGTGACTTGCACGAGGCCCTTGCAGTTCGTGTCGATCATGGTTTCCCAATCGTCGAGGCTGGCGCGCTGCGCGGGCTCGAGCCCGAGCGCGAGGCCGGCGTTGTTGACGAGCACGTCGACGGCCGCGAACTCGGACGGCAGCGCGGCCGGCACGGCTTCGACGGCGGCGCGGTCACGCACGTCGAGCTCGAGCGGCAGCAGGTTGGTGCCCAGTTCGCGGGCGAGCGCGTCCAGACGGTCTTTGCGGCGCGCGGTGGCGACGACGCGGTGGCCGCCGTTCACGAAGGCGCGGGCGATGGCGGCGCCGAATCCTGCGGACGCCCCGGTGACGAACACAATCATGGTTATTCCTGGTGAGTTGACAAAGGCGACAAGCCTACTTGCATCGCGGCGGCCGGGCAACCTGGCCAAATGGCCGGCCGCGAGGCGTCGCGCGGGCGATGGCAGCGGTAGCTGCGGCGGCGGCGGTGGCGTCTCGGGCTGCTGGCAGGCTGCAGCCGCGTGCACAGCCACTGCACGCGCGGCGGCCGGGCGACGCGGCAAGCTTGCGGCACCGCCGATGGTACAGCGTTGACGCAGGCCCGAACCGCCTGGCTGTACCGACCCATCCCGGCCTCCGGCCCGGACCATTTTGTCAGGCTTTTTCGACCTGTTTTCGGTGCCGCTGCCTCGGTTGCCTATTCGATCCTCTTCCAATAAACTAACGCGCTCACCCCTGCGTGACTGGCGATAGAACCCCATGGGTTCAAGGTGGAGCATCCCACCGTGAAGCGCGGGGTTTCGTTTTGCCGTTCGCCTGGGCAGCCGTGATCCGCGCGCCACCGCTTTGTGCACCGTTTGTGCCTCGGTTTGCGCCGCCGGTCGCTGGCCTGCCTCGTGTGTGCGGCTTATCGCCGTTCCGCGCCTCAAGGCTTCCAGCTGCCAGCAGCGCCGCATACCCGATGCGCGCTTTGTGCACGTTACGCGTACGATCCGGTCAACCTGAATACTGTTAACGGAAAGCGTATGTTTGACAAAGCCCACAGCACCATCGCGAACGTCGACCCTGAAGTCTGGCAGGCGATCGAACAGGAAAACCGCCGTCAGGAAGAGCATATCGAACTGATCGCGTCGGAAAATTACACGAGTCCGGCCGTTATGGCCGCGCAAGGCTCGCAACTCACGAACAAATACGCCGAAGGCTACCCTGGCAAGCGCTACTACGGCGGCTGCGAGTATGTCGACGTGGTCGAACAACTCGCGATCGACCGGGTCAAGCAGCTGTTCGGTGCCGAAGCGGCTAACGTACAGCCGAACTCGGGCTCGCAGGCAAACCAGGGCGTGTTCTTCGCGATGCTGAAGCCGGGCGACACGATCATGGGCATGAGCCTCGCACACGGCGGCCATCTGACGCACGGCTCGCCGGTCAACATGTCGGGCAAGTGGTTCAACGTGGTCAGCTACGGGCTCGACGCAGCTGAAGACATCGACTACGAAGCGGCCGAGAAACTTGCTCACGAACATAAGCCGAAGATGATCGTTGCCGGCGCTTCGGCGTTCGCGCTGCGCATCGACTTCGAGCGGCTCGCGAAGATTGCGAAGGCGGTGGGCGCATACCTGATGGTCGACATGGCGCACTACGCCGGCCTGATCGCTGCCGGCGTGTACCCGAACCCGGTGCCGCATGCTGATTTCGTCACCACGACCACGCACAAGAGCCTGCGCGGCCCGCGCGGCGGCGTGATCCTGATGAAGGCCGAGTACGAGAAGCAGATCAATTCGGCCATTTTCCCGGGCATTCAGGGTGGTCCGCTGATGCACGTGATCGCGGCCAAGGCCGTCGCGTTCAAAGAGGCGCTCGCGCCGGAGTTCAAGGAATACCAGCAGGGCGTGCTCGACAATGCCCGCGTGCTGGCTGAAACGCTCGTGAAGCGCGGTCTGCGCATCGTGTCGGGCCGTACCGAAAGCCACGTGATGCTGGTCGACCTGCGCGCCAAGCACATCACCGGCAAGGCTGCCGAAGCGGCGCTCGGCGCGGCGCACATCACCGTCAACAAGAACGCCATTCCGAACGATCCGGAAAAGCCGTTCGTCACCAGCGGCATCCGCCTCGGTTCGCCGGCGATGACCACGCGTGGCTTCGGCGTGAAGGAAGCGGAACAGGTGGGCCACCTGATTGCCGACGTGCTCGACAATCCGGAAGACACCGCCGCGATCGAGCGCGTGCGTGCCCAGGTGAGCGAACTGACCAAGCGCTTCCCGGTATATCGCTAGGCAACCATGCGCTGCCCCTTCTGTCGGCATGAGGACACGCAGGTAGTGGATTCGCGGGTGTCTGAAGACGGCGCCGCGATCCGGCGCCGCCGTCGCTGTCCGGCTTGCGACAAGCGTTTTACGACGTACGAGCGCGTCGAGCTCGCGCTCCCGTCGGTCGTGAAGAAGGACGGCACGCGCACCGAATTCGACCGGCGCAAGATCGTGGCGAGCATGAAGCTCGCGCTGCGCAAGCGCCCGGTCGCTGCCGATGCGATCGACGAAGCGGTGGCGCGCATCGAATACCAGCTGCTGGGTAGCGGCGAGCGTGAAGTGCGCAGCGAGCGGCTCGGCGAGCTCGTGATGAACGAGCTGCGCGCGCTCGATACGATCGCTTACGTGCGCTTTGCTTCGGTTTACCGGCGCTTTGAAGACGTCTCCGAGTTCGAAGACGTGATCGAAGAATTTCGCCGCGGCCCCTCCGCTCCGCCTGACTCGGCTGTGCCCAAGCTTCGGCGCAAGCGCTGATCGTTCGTATAGCTGCATCACACTTCCTTTCCCGCTTTTGCGGATTCGCAACCTGCGCATTGTCGCGTGAGCAGGCTTGCGTCCGCCACCTGGCCATTCGGCGGATTGTTTGCGCACTGGCGCACCGGTAGATTGCTCGCGTTCCTGTTTGAAACGGAAGGCGACGATGAAAACCGATTTCTGGCCGATGTATTCCCGCTGTGGCTTCACGCTGATCGAAACGCTGGTGGTGATTGCGCTACTGGCGGTGATTGCCGTGCTTGCTACGCCCGCATTCGTGGCGTGGCAGGTGCGCGATCAGGTCGATGGGCGGGCGCATGCGCTGCTCTCCACACTGGCCTATGCACGAAGCGAAGCGATCAGGCGCGGTGTGCGCGTAACCGTATGTCGCATCGATGCCGCCCGGCGCTGTCTTGCGGCCGGTCAGGCCTGCCGCTCAGGCGTGCTCGACTGGTCGTGCGGTTGGGCGGTGATGATCGAACGGGCCGGTGTGTTTCTGCCGCTGCGCGTGCAGCCGGAAGTTGCGGCGGTCAGCGTGAGCGGCGCACTAACCAATTTGTCGTTTACGCCTCCTGCTGGCCAAACCATCGGCAGCTTTCGCAGCTTCGAGTTCGCGCCGCGTAGCGGCTCGAAGGCCACGCAGGGAGACGACTGGCGCCGCTGTATCCGCATTGCAGCCGGTGGCAGGGCGCGCATCTCTGCCGGCCCGTGCGGAGCCGCAGCATGAAGGCCAATTGCAGAGCGCGCATGCACGGTACGACCTTGCTCGAGGTGATGTTGGCCGTGCTCCTTACCGCGGTTACGGCACTCGGTGTGCTTGCCGCGCAACTGTGGGCGACGCGCGATGCGCGCGCGAATGCAATGCGCGAGCAGGCTGTGCTGATTGCCGACGCAGCAATCGAAGCACGGCGTCCAGGGTCGCGCGATGGTGCGGCTGCCGCTGCCGCGTTCAAGCAATGGCAGACGCGTGCCGCAAGCCTGCTGCCGCACGGAGCCGTGTCGATGAGCGGTGTCGGCGGCGATGCTTCCATTGTGCAGGTGACGTGGGATGTCCATGCGAACCTGCCGCACAGCGGCGACGTGATCGATCTGCCCGTGCCCTGCGGCGACGTGGCGGTACCGGCCAATACCGGCTGTGTCGTACTGGCCTTCGCAGAATGATGCGGCGCGTTTCCAGTATCCGCGGGCACACGCTGCTCGAGCTGACGATCGCCGTTGCACTCGGGCTCGTCGTGACGGCGGGCGCGGTTTCGCTGTACCGGTCGCAAAGGGCCACGTATCAGCATGCGACCGATGCGGCGCAGTTGCGCGAGGCCGGCATGACGGCGTTGACGTTGATCGGCCAGCAGTTGCAGATGGCGGGCTTCACGCCAGCGGACGACCTGCAGCTGGGCGCCTCCGGTCAGGCGGCGCTGTTCGGCTGCTCGGGCGCTCGTCCGGTCGGCGCCGACGAGCGACTGACGTGCGAAACGCTGCCCGGTCGCTCTGACGGCATTGCGATTCGCTACGTTGCGGACACCGTGTCGACATGGCCGTCGATCAGCGGGCAGTCCACCGACTGCCTTGGCCAGGGCGTGGCCAAGGTGCTTGTCACGGCACCCGGAGTGCCGGTCGTCAACCGCTTTTACGCCAAGGCAAGTGGGTCGACTGGTGAGCCCGAGCTGTATTGCGAGGGAAGCGGCAAGGTCGGCTCCTCGCAACCGCTCGTCGAGGGCGTCGAGCGGCTGCGCTTCAGGTATTGGCTGGCAGGCGCGCTGGCCCCGTTAGAGGCGGCTGCGCTTGCGCCCGCGCAATGGAGCCGCATCGTCGCGGTCGATCTGTGCGTGCTGGTGCGTGGCATGCGCGATACACAGCCCGGCCGCTATGTCGATTGCGAAGGTGTGTCGTCGATCGGCGCAGATCGGCGAGCTCGCCAGGCGTTCTGGCGACGCGTCGCGATTCGCAACATTGTCGATAACGAACGGAGTCAAGAATGAACGATCGCGCATTACATGCTGCGCGCGGCGGTGTCCTGCAGGATCGGTGCGGCGGTTACCGCAAGCGGCAAGCCCGTCGGTCGCATAGCCGCCGCAGCAGGCGTGGTGCGGCCCTGCCGGTGGTGTTGATCCTGTCGTCGATGATGTTGGCAACTTCCGCGGCGTGGTTCGAAGCATCGATCACCGCTGCCCGCGGCGCAGTGAATCTGCACGATGAACTGAGTGCATTTCATGCAGCCGACGCGGCGTTGCAACGTTGTGCACAGGGCGTTGTCGCGGGAACCGTGTCAGCTGCGCAGCTTTCGGCAGACGGCGAGCCCACTGGGTGGAAGCTTGCCGCCAGCTTTGACGCTTTCTCGATCGCGCCTGTCGTGCGTTGGTCCGGTTCGGTTCAGCCGCCGCGGTGTCTGGTCGAAGCGTGGCGTTTGTCGTCGCGTCCCGCCGCGCGGGCATGGCTCGTCACCGCGCGAGGTTATGGCCGCACGCAGGAGTCGCAAGCCTGGTTGCAATTGCAACTGGTCGTCGAAGACGGAGCCGTCGAGCGTCATTGGCGGCGCATCGCGGCGCGGCCGTTCTGACGCACGCACAGTTATAGACCTGGCAAACGCGGCCAGCGTGTTTTCCGCCGCCTTTGCGTTGACGCATCGTCGCGACTAGACACCGACCACCACCGACCACCACCCACACCGGAAACCCGCATGAAGCCTTACACCGAAGCGTTCACACTCCTCGAACTGGTGAGCGCCCTCGCAATCGTCGCAGTGCTCGCCGCATTCGCGGTGCCGTCGTATCGCACCCACGTGATGCGTGCGCATCGTACCGACGCGGCGTCGGCGCTGTACCGCGCGGCGCAGTTCGTCGAAATCAACGCACGCAGCGGCGAGACTGCAACACTTCCGCCGGGTCTCGACCAGGCGCCGCAATCGGGCACGCCAATCTATCGGCTGCACGTGCTGCCGGCCGACGACGTCAATGGTGGGTATGCGTTGCACGCCACGCCGTCGGACGCCGGCCCGATGCGCGACGACCCGTGCGGCACGTTCGCGCTCGACGCAACCGGATCGCGCACGAACCGCGCGACCGGCAGCGGGGCATTGCTGGTGGACTCAGGGAGTTGCTGGAATGCGCGCCAGTAATCTGCAGGTTCTGTCAGTTCCGCTGATTCCGCCGGTACGGCCGGTACCGTCAGTTGCCGGTATCCGCGTCTCGCGCCTTGCCGCCAGCACCGCTGCCAGCATCAGCACTGCCCCCGCGGCGGGTCTCGCGGCGCACCTGTTGCCAGATCCGGTACGCTTCCCACGCGGCAAGCGCAACGCTGCCCCATTTCAACACCGGCTTGGCGGTGGCGGCCACGCTGGTGCGCAACGGCTTGGCAAGCAGCAGCGACGCGATCGAACTCAGCAACGGGTACTGTTTCAGCAATGCCCCGAGCCCTTTGTTAGCCGCGCCGCGCACGCCCCAGCGCATGCTCGCGAACCCGGGTACCAGGAACTTGAGCCAGCTGAAATGAATAACGGCCTGGCGGAGTTCGACCGTCGCCTGGGCGAGCTCCATCCGTTCGACCTCCGCGCGCACAATCAGCAACTCCTTGCGCAGCGCCCGCATTTGCGGCGTGCTCAGGTCTTTGCCGCGCGTACGTTGACGGCGGAAAGCGGCATCGGAGTGAACTTGGCTCATAGCGTCTCGTGGGCGTCAGAAGTGTCGACAAAGCCGGCGGCCGGTCGGTGCATCGGCATGTCAGTTCGAATGCTTGCGGAAAGTCTCGCGGTCTTTCTCGAATTCGTGCAGCGTTGCCTCGAACACGGCCGGCGAATTGTGCAGGCTGCTGCGTGCACGCAACCCACACACCAGTGCGGCCAGCGCATAAACGATCGTAATGCCAGCCAGTGCCTGCCAGCGGTATGTGTCCCAGAACGCGATCGCGACCAGTGCGGTCAGCGCGATCAGCGCCATCATCGCCAGCATCATTGCCGCCAGCCCGAGAAACAGCACGGCGAGCAGGCGATCCTTCTCTTCCGCGAGTTCGATGCCGATGAGCTCGAGCCGCGATTGCAGGATCGAGAAGAACGAACCGAGGATGCGGCGTACCGGGCTGCGGTCTGCGCGCTGCGATTGGGTATCGGTGGTCATGGCGTAAGCGCGTTACCCCGTGAGATGCGCTGGAAAGACCCGGCACGGCGCGCGCGCCGGCCGGTTCATGTCAGTCGCGTAACCGGCGATGCGTTTTATCACGCGCCACCGGGCTCGACTGTAGTGCTGGCCGCCGCGAAAGACGTGGCAGCAGCTTTCGCTGCGATCGCCATTGCAGTCGCTACCACGCTCGCGCCCGCATGCAGCGGCACGAGCATGTGCGTATTCGTTTTCGCGGCTGCGCTGACGTTACTTGCGGTTGATCAGCAAACCCACCAGCACGCCGACGCCGGCCGCAATGCCGATCGATGCCCACGGGTGCTCGTGCACGTAGTCGTCGGTCGCGCGCGCGGCCTTCTTGCCTTTTTCGACGACCACGACCTGCACGTCTGCTGCCTTTTCCTTCGCCTGCTTGAGCCGCGAGAGGGCGGTCTCGCGAAGTTCGGAAGCGCGTTCGCCGGTAGCGCTCGCGGCCTGCTTCAGCAGATCTTCAGCATCTGCGAGAACTGTTTTGATATCCGACATCAATCTCTCCTTGTTGACTTCCGACATTGAATGCTCCCTTCGTGCACGTTACGCGTGGAATCGTAACTAAAGAAACCGCCGCTGGCGAGCGCGGTGGACGGACACGGCCGGACTGCAGTCCAGCATGCAGAATCCGTTCCCGGCCGATGGCGAGCCTCGTCGCCGGCGTTCGCGGCAAACTGCCGCGGCAGCTTTGCCACGATAAGCCTGGAAAAGCGCGCAGCGGAAACACGGCAGAAGCGCGGCGAAGGTTGACACAAGCCTGGCACAAATGCAGCCAAGGCCTACGACACATGCGGCGCAAGCGCGGTCGGCCGCGATACAGGCCCACCGCAAAAGCTCGACGCCCCGCATTGTCCACCAGCGCGTCCACCGGCTCGTCCACGGGCGACACAGGCTACTATTATGCGGCGGGAACCTGATCTGACCCGCTAAGTTTCACTTATCGTGACGAAAATTACAAAACCTCATAAGTGTGTGACGGGCAGTTCTTTCACTTCGGAAGGTAGAGTCCGTTATGCTCTAATTCTTTTCACCTGCCGGCCGCCGATGCGCGGGCCGCTCGAAACACTTCAAAGGAGCTTTTGATGAGCCTACGCCTTGGCGACATTGCCCCCGACTTCGAACAGGATTCGAGCATCGGGACGATCAAATTTCACGAATGGCTCGGCAACAGCTGGGGCGTGCTGTTCTCGCATCCGGCCGACTTCACGCCGGTCTGCACGACCGAGCTGGGTCTGACCGCGAAGCTTGCCAGCGAGTTCGACAAGCGCGACGTGAAGACGATCGCCTTGTCGGTCGACAATGCCAAGTCGCACCTCGAGTGGATCAAGGACATCAACGAGACCCAGGCGGCCAGCGTCGGCTTTCCGATTCTGGCGGACGGCGATCGCAAGGTGTCGGAACTGTACGACATGATTCACCCGAATGCGAACGAGACGCTGACGGTGCGTTCGCTGTTCGTGATCGATCCGAAGAAGAAGGTGCGGCTGATCATCACCTATCCGGCCAGCACCGGCCGCAATTTCGATGAAGTATTGCGCGTGATCGACTCGCTGCAGCTTACCGACAACTATCAGGTTGCTACGCCGGGCAACTGGAAACAGGGCGACGACGTGGTGATCGTGCCGTCGCTGAAGGACGAAGAGCTGATCAAGCAGAAGTTTCCGAAGGGCTACAAGGCACTGCGTCCGTATCTGCGCATGACGCCGCAGCCGAACAAGTAAGCAGGCAGGCGTGGTAGCAAGACCGCCGCGTCGCAGTCATGCGACGCGGCATCCGACGCAAGGCCGGCAAGGCCAGCAACGCCAGCAACGTCGGCAACCTCAACGCTAGCAACCCAGGCTACCTCAGCAATTCCCCTCAGGCCAGACACCGCTCGTCGATCAGGCTATCCACCGCCCGCATCACGAATTCCGGACTGATCGCCGACGTGCACTGGAACCGCTGCGCCTTGTCCGTCCGGCGCGGACACCAGTTGAAGTCGTCCGGATCGAATTCGAACGAAGTGTCGTTAAAGCAGCTATTGCATGCGTGGAAATTGATCACGCGCCACGGCGTATCGAACTCGGTCTTCGGATGCGAAAAGCCGCTGATCAGCACGACCGGCGTGCCAACCGCCCACGCGAGCCACGATAGCCCGCTACCCAGCCCGATAAAAAAATCCGCATGTGCAAGCAGATTCGCGCGCTCTTGCAGCGGCCGCTCGCCGGTGAAATCCTCGGCACCGGCCGGCATGTGGTTCAGCGCGCCGGGCAGGCCATACGCGCGGTCGCGGTCGATGCACAGCACGCGATAGCCGAGCCGGTTCAGATGCGCGATCAGCGTCGGCCAGCCGCGCGGGTTGTTCCAGTATTTGCATTGCGCGGTGGCTTGCGTCGCGATGCACACGTAAGGCTGCGCGATGCGCCGTGCATCGTCGTCCAGGATCAGCCGCGGACGCCGTTCGCCGGGCGGCACGCCGAGCATGTATGCGGCGGCGTCCTGCATGCTGCTGATCCGCGGATCGGTCGGCTGGTGGTCGCGTTCGTCGTACGGGGAGAACAGGCCGACGTGATAGGTCGCATAGAAGTCCGGCATCTCCGTGGTCGCTGCAGCGCGCGCCGCAAGCTCGTCTTCGCCGAAAAAGCTCAGCCCCGGATAGCCCGCGCGAAACAGCGGATGCAAATGGCGCGGCAGCACCACATGCAGATCGCAGCGGTGCCGTTCGCGAAACGCGTCGATTACCGGCACCCACGCGAGCGAATCGCCGAGCGCCCCCGATGCGATGCGCACCAGTACCGGCTTACGGGCCGCGTCGAACGGATGCTCGAACACGCAGCGCGTGCCGTCGAACACCTGCAGCAGCATCCGCACGAAATACTTGCGCCGGCTCGACACCGGCACGCCGGCTTCGACCGTCTCGTCGAACACGATGTTGTGCGTATCGAGATCGGTCATCCGCACGCGCCAGCCATCGACGGGCACCTGCACGCGGCAGCCATAGTTGAAGTCGAAGCGCACGCCTTCCGGTCCGTCGCAGACCGGCGCGCCCAACTGACTAAAGCTCGATTCGTTCAGTCCGCGCTGGGCGTGGCGGATAGCAGTGGTGTCGCGCATGGGCATGGGGGATCTCCGGTTCGGTGCGGCGGCTTCCGTTTGCAGACCTTGCCTCGAACCCAGCAAAGCCGCGCGACGAAAATGCTGCCGACACCTTAAGCGACCGATCCACCCCACCAAATTGGACAAATCTTAAATTTGCCCGCGAGTTGCGCGCGAGTTGCCCGCGGTTTACCGACTATTCACCAGCAAGCCACCAGCAAGCGCGAAGCGAATCCAGATCAGAAAAACGCCTGAATCCCCGTCTGCGCGCGACCAAGAATCAGCGCATGAATATCGTGCGTGCCTTCGTAAGTGTTGACCACTTCCAGATTCACCAGATGCCGCGCGACGCCGAACTCGTCGGAAATCCCATTGCCGCCCAACATATCGCGCGCCATGCGGGCAATATCGAGCGCCTTGCCGCATGAGTTGCGCTTCATGATCGACGTGATCTCAACCGCCGCGGTGCCTTCGTCCTTCATGCGGCCGAGGCGCAGCACGCCTTGCAGGCCGAGCGTGATTTCAGTCTGCATATCGGCTAGCTTCTTCTGGATCAACTGGTTCGCGGCGAGCGGCCGGCCGAACTGCTTGCGGTCGAGCACGTACTGCCGCGACGAATGCCAGCAGGCTTCGGCGGCGCCGAGCGCGCCCCACGCAATGCCGTAGCGCGCCGAGTTCAGACAGGTGAACGGGCCGCGCAGGCCTTTCACATCGGGCATCAGGTTTTCTTGCGGCACGAACACTTCGTCGAGCACGATTTCGCCGGTAATCGATGCGCGCAACCCGACCTTGCCGTGAATCGCCGGCGCGCTGAGCCCTTTCCAGCCTTTCTCGAGAATGAAGCCGCGAATCTCGTCCTTGCCGTCTTCCTCGAGCTTGGCCCACACGACGAACACGTCCGCGATCGGCGAATTGGTGATCCACATTTTCGAGCCGGACAGCGAATAGCCGCCGTTCACCTTCTTCGCGCGCGTGACCATGCCGGCCGGATCGGAGCCGTGATTCGGCTCGGTCAAACCGAAGCAGCCGATCCATTCGCCGCTCGCGAGCTTCGGCAGATATTTTTCTTTTTGCGCGTTCGTGCCGAATTCGTAGATCGGCACCATCACCAGCGACGACTGCACCGACATCATCGACCGGTAGCCGGAATCGACCCGCTCGACCTCACGCGCGATCAGTCCATAGCTCACGTAGTTCATACCCGGGCCGCCGTACTGCTCGGGGATGGTCGGACCAAGCAGGCCGATTTCGCCCATCTCGCGAAAGATCGCCGCATCGGTTTTCTCGTGGCGGAACGCGTCGAGCACGCGCGGCGCGAGCTTGTCTTGCGCGTAGGCCTGTGCGGCGTCGCGCACCATGCGTTCTTCATCGGTGAGTTGCTGGTTGAGGAGCAGCGGATCCTCCCAGTTGAATTGCGCGGCGGCCATGGCGGTTTCTCCTGAATACGTGACGGACGTGATTTGTGGCTTGACTTAGGTTCCGCTGTGCGAAACAATGTTTTGCAAATGAACTTCGAGTGTAGCATCCGATGCCGCGCACCGCACCTCCTGCAGCGACCCCTGCCGATTCTCCGGAATCACCTCCGGCCGACGCGGCCGCACAGGCAAACAGCCATGCGAACCCAATCGACGAGCGCAAGTTCGTCGTCGCATTGGCGCGCGGGCTCGATCTGCTGCGCGCTTTCCGGCCCGGCGAGACGCTGCTCGGCAACCGCGATTTCGTCGAGCGCACCGGGCTGCCGAAAGCGACCGTCAACCGCCTCGCCTATACGTTGACCGTGCTGGGTTATCTGCGTCTGGACGAAACGCTCGGCAAATATGCGCTGGACGCGGGCGTGTTGTCGCTAGGCTTCGCGCTGCTGTCGGGCACCGATACGCTCGAACTGGCGCGGCCGCATCTGCGCGAGTTTGCGCGCGAGGTCGGCGCGGCCGTGTCGCTTGGCTGCCGCGACGGGCTCGACATGGTGTACCTGGAGACGATCCGCAGCGAAACCGCGCTGACGCTCGGGCTGGCGGCGGGTTCGAAGCTGTCGATGCTGACCAGTTCGATGGGGCGTGCGTATCTGGCGGTGCAGCCGCGCGACGCGCGCGCGACGCTGCTCGAAGAATTGATGCAGGCGGCGGGGCAAGCGGGGCCGGCGTTGGCCGACGAAGCGCGCGTCGAGATCGACGCGTTCGACGCGCAAGGCTGCTGTTACTCGTTTCGCGCGTGGCACGACGATGTGAATGCGGTCGCGGTGCCGTTTCGCGAGCCGCGCGACGGCCGCTGGCTGGTGCTGAGTTGCAGCGGGCCGGCGTCGTCGATGGGAGAGGAGACGTTTCGCGAGCGCGTCGCGCCGCGTCTGATCGCGTTGGCGCAACGCCTGGGCGATACGGCGGCGCGCGCAGCGCAAGCGCCCGGCATCTGACGCCCCGTCACCTCACCTCAAGCAGCCCGATTCTCATTAATCGAAAACAGCGGCCCCTGCACGAAACGCACGTCGTACTGCTGCAGCAGCTCGAACTGTGCTTCCGTCGTCACCCGGCTGAAAATAAGCGGAATACGCAGCCGGTTCGCATACCCAACCAGCGGTTTGACCATCGCATCGCGCAGCGCCGAGCCCGCGTCCATCTTGATGAAGTCGAGCCGCGCCATATCGGACACCGACAGGATTTGCCCCGCGTTCGGCAGATTCCCCGCCACCTTGAAGCCGTAGTGCTGGTAGCTCTTCGTCAGATAACCGAGAAAGGTTCGATGCGCGACAGCCGCAGCCGGCAGCTCGATCACGATGCGCGAAGGATTGAGTCCGAACGAAATCAGCACTGTCGAGAAATGCCGCCCGTGGTCGTAGCGCACGCTCTTCAGCAGCCGCTCGTGCACGCGCAGAAATAGCAGCCCATGCCGCTGCGCGCCGAAGAAGTTGATCGCGTGCATGGCGCGCGACATCCGGTCGAGCGCCACCAGTTGCTGGTCTTCGGTCACGTGTTCGAACGGATCGAAGGTGTCGGTCTGCAGGCCGTCCAGTTGCTGCGTCACTGCCTGAAAACCGAGCTCATCGCCGAAGCGGTCCACGCTTTCCGGCGCCGCCGACAATGACTGCGCGAGCGCGTGCACGCTGATGTCGAAAATCGGCTCGTAGGCCGTGCCGATCTCGAAGTTCGCATAGTGCGCGACTGCATGGTCGCTGCGCAGACCGCTGCCCATGCGCAGATGCTCGCCGAGAAAAGGGTGGCTCGACGCCCGGGCGACGAGGTCAGACACGTTCAACGGAATCATGGGGGCCGGTGGTGCGATGGGTCGCGCTCGAATTTCGCGGCCGAAACCGCACACATCGATGGTAACAGCGACCGCGAAATCCCGACCACCCAAATGCTCATATGCATTTTTGGAAACCCTGGGAATTGGGGCTGTATTCGGGTTTACGTTAATTTCACTAATCGTAACTAGTTTTACCATACGTAAATTCTCGACGACGCGTTGCGAGGGCTTGTGCGCATGCGTCGGCCGATCGGCCATTCAACGGAGAGCAACAGCATGGAACCATCGATGCGACGCGAAATCGACGCGGGCTACCAGTCCGGTTTCGCGAACGAATTCGCGACCGAGGCCTTGCCCGGCGCGTTGCCGCACGGGCGCAACTCGCCGCAGCGCGCCGCGTACGGGCTTTACGCGGAGCAGCTGTCGGGCACCGCATTCACCGCGCCGCGTGCGCACAACCGCCGCTCGTGGCTGTACCGGATCCGTCCGGCCGCGGTCCACCAGCCGTTCACCGCGCTGCCGTCGCAGCGGCTCGTCGCGAACTTCGCCGAGGTGCCGCCGACGCCGCCGAACCAGCTGCGCTGGGACCCGCTGCCGCTGCCCAGCGAGCCGACCGATTTCATCGACGGCTGGGTGACGATGGCCGGCAACGGCTCCGCCGACACGATGACGGGTTGCGCGATCCACCTGTACGCGGCCAACCGTTCGATGCAGGACCGCTACTTCTACTCGGCCGACGGCGAGCTGCTGATCGTGCCGCAGCAAGGGCGTCTATCGATCGCGACCGAACTCGGTAAGCTCGAGCTCGAGCCGTTCGAGATCGCGGTAATTCCGCGCGGCGTGCGCTTTACGGTGACGCTGCCTGACGGCGCCGCGCGCGGCTATATCTGCGAGAACTTCGGCGCGCTGCTGCGCTTGCCTGATCTCGGCCCGATCGGTTCGAACGGGCTCGCGAACCCGCGCGATTTCCTGACGCCGCACGCCGCCTATGAAGACCGCGAAGGCGCGTTCGAACTGGTCGCGAAACTGAACGGCCACCTGTGGCGCGCGGACATCGATCATTCGCCGCTCGACGTGGTTGCGTGGCACGGCAACTACGCGCCGTACAAGTACGACTTGCGGCGCTTCAACACGATCGGCTCGATCAGCTACGACCACCCGGACCCGTCGATCTTTCTGGTGTTGCAGGCGCCGAGCGACACGCCGGGCGTCGACACGCTCGATTTCGTGATCTTCCCGCCGCGCTGGCTGGCGGCTGAAGACACGTTCCGCCCGCCATGGTTTCACCGCAATGTCGCGAGCGAGTTCATGGGGTTGGTGCACGGCGTGTACGACGCCAAAGCCGAGGGCTTCATGCCGGGCGGCGCGAGCCTGCACAACTGCATGTCGGGCCACGGCCCGGATGCGGACACCTTCGAGAAGGCTTCGCACAGCGATACGTCGAAGCCGCACAAGGTCGGCGACACGATGGCGTTCATGTTCGAAACGCGCACGCTGATCCGGCCGACGCGCTTTGCGCTCGAGACCGCGCAACTGCAGGCGAACTACTACCAGTGCTGGCAAGGCCTGACCAAACACTTCAACCCGGAGCAGCAATGAGCGTGGCAAGCGAACTGTCGAACCCGATGCAAAACACGCTGCAAAGCGAACTGCGCGCCACCGTCGATGCGTCGCGCCGCAGCTGGCTGGACGCGGCGAATCACGCAGCCTGTGACTTCCCGATCCAGAACCTGCCGTTCGGCATCTTCAGCGATGCGGGCAATCCGGCGCCGCGCGCGGGTGTCGCGATTGGCGACAGCATCGTCGATCTGGCGGTGCTGGAGAGCGCGGGACTGATTGCGCTGCCCGTAGCGCAGGGCGCAGCACGCGGTGTGTTTGCGCGCGACACGCTGAACGACTTCATCGCGCTGGGCCGCGATGTGTGGCGCAGCGTACGAATTCAACTGAGCGCACTGCTGGCGCGCGATACCGCCACCCTGCGCGACGACGCCGCATTGCGCAGCCGCGCGCTCGTGCCACAAGCCGCGGCGACGCTGCATCTGCCGATCGCGATTCCGGGCTACACCGACTTCTACTCGTCGAAGGAGCACGCGACCAACGTCGGCTCGATGTTCCGCGATCCAAAAAACGCGCTGCTGCCGAACTGGCTGGAGATGCCGATCGGCTACAACGGACGGGCTTCGTCGGTGGTGGTGAGCGGCACGCCGGTGCGCCGGCCGAATGGGCAGATCAAGCTGCCGGACGCCGAACGTCCGGTGTTCGGCGCGTGCCGCAAGCTCGACATCGAACTGGAGACGGGTTTTATCGTCGGCCGCGGCAACGCGCTGGGCGAGCCGATCGCATGCGAGGACGCGCACGCGCATATCTTCGGCATGGTGCTGCTCAACGACTGGAGCGCGCGCGATTTCCAGCAATGGGAATACGTGCCGCTCGGGCCGTTCAATGCCAAGACCTTTGCCACCACGATCTCACCGTGGATCGTCACGCTCGACGCGCTGGAGCCGTTCCGCGTCGCGCAGCCGGTGCAGGAACCGCAGCCGCTCGCGTATCTGCGGCACGACGGCGCGCACGCTTTCGACATCGAACTGGAAGTGCGCTTGCGCGCGCGCACGGCACGCGCAGCGACGACCATCGCGCGCACGAATTTCCGCCACATGTACTGGACGATGGCGCAGCAGCTTGCGCATCACACGGTGTCGGGGTGCAACACGCGGGTCGGCGACCTGATGGGCTCGGGCACGATCAGCGGGCCGACTGCGGATTCGTACGGCAGCCTGCTCGAGCTGACGTACAACGGCAAACAGCCGCTCGAGCTCAACGAAGGCGGCACGCGCGCGTTTATCGAAGACGGTGATGAACTGACGCTGGCGGGCTGGTGCCAGGGCGATGGGTATCGGGTGGGGTTCGGGACCTGCACAGGCGAGGTGTTGCCGGCGCGGCAGGTGTAAAGGGGGAGCGCGTCGGGCCGGTCAGCGCGGCGTGCGTAAAGCGAGCGCGTTGGCCGGTCAGCGCGGCGTGCGTAAAGCGAGCGCGTCGGCCGGTCAGTGCGGCGTGCGTAAAGCGAGCGCGTCGGCCGGTCAGTGCGGCGTGCGTAAAGCGAGCGCGTTGGCCGGTCAGTGCGGCGTGCGCCAAGCGAGCGCGTCGGGCCAATCAGCGCGTCAGCGCAAAGCCCGAGCGCCGGACCAGTCAGCGAGCTGCTGGCGCTTCACCGGTGTCGACGCGCCGCCGTTCCCACAGCACCGCAACAAGAAACGCCAGCGCGCTCGCCAGCAGCACGCCAATCACCGCGTCATAGCCGACGCGCTTCATCAACGCGCCGGCGATCAGCGGGCCGGCGAAACTCGACGCACTCCACGACGCACCGACCAGCGAACTCGCCGACACCAGCGCCGCACCGCGAAAGCGTTCGCCGCACGCGACGATCGACAGCGTATAAATCGCACCGGCCGCCGCGCCGAGCACATACAGCAACGGCCAGCACAACCACGGTAGATGTACTGCCCACGGCAACAGCGGCAACAGCACCACGACCGTCAGCGCGGCGCCGATATGCACGCGCGCGCGGCCAACCCGGTCCGCCAGCCAGCCGATCGGTATCTGCATCGTCGTATCGCCCAGCAGCAGCGCGGACGCGAACAGCACCGCGATGTCCGCACGAATGCCGTGCGCCATCGCGAACAGCGGCATCAGCGACAACGCAATCGTGTCGAACAGCGCAAAAAAGCCGGTGCCGATCACCAGCGCCGGCATCTTCGGCAGCACGCGGCGCCAGCTGTCGTGCGGCTCGGCGTTGCGCGCGCCTTGCGGCGTCACGCGGATCAACGCCAACAGCGGCAACGCGGCGAGAAAGATCGCGCCGCACAGCAGGAAGCGCCACTCCGCGTACGGTGCGATGCGGCTCACCAGCACCGGCCCGCTCATCTGGAACAACGTGAAGTTGGTTGCGTAGATCGCGACGACACGGCCGCGCGACGCATCGTCGGCGAGTTCGTTGACCCACGCTTCGCCGACCGTGAAGAGCAACATCAGCGCGGCGCCGCACAGCACGCGCAACACTGCCCACAGCGCGAGACTCGACGTGAACTGCATCGCGGCGGTGGCGAACGCCACCACCAGCATCGCGCCGGTAATCACCGTGCGTGCGGAACAACGCGCGGCGATCCAGCCGGCGACCGGCACAGCGACGAGGCCGCCGCCTGCCTGGGCAGCCGTCAGCAGGCCGACGATATCGGCGCCGTAGCCTGCCTGGGTGAGGGCGAGCGCGGTGAGCGGCAGCGTGGCGCCGCTGCCGAGTCCGACCACGGCGACACTGAGAATGAGCGCGACAAAATCGCGAGAGAAGACGACTTTCATCGGGCGAGATGCTACTACGGCGTCATGTGCGGCGCCGCGCCGCGCCGCGTGGAGACGTCTTAGCCCGGCAGCGCCACGCGCGTCCGCCGCTCGAGCGACACCGACCACAGCGTCAGCGCCACCGCGCCCGACGCGGTCGCCACGCCGACCCACGGCAGCGAAGTCAGCGGCGCGCCGGCGCCGATCGCCATGCCGCCGAGCCACGCACCTGTCGCATTGCCGAGATTGAACGCACCCTGGTTCAACGTAGACGCGAGATTCGGCGCATGGCTTGCGCGATCGACGATCAGCATCTGCAACGGCGGCACGATCGCGAACGCGAGCACGCCCCACAGGAACACGGTGATCAGCGCCGGCATGGCCGCATGCATCGTTGCGGCGAACACCACGAGAATCGCGACGATCGCCAGCAGAAACGCGAGCAGCGACTGCACCGGCCGCCAGTCGGCCAGCTTGCCGCCGAGCGTGCTGCCGACCGTCAGACCGAGCCCGAACAGCAGCAGCACGAGCGTGACCGCATGCGGTGTGAAACCGGTGACGTCTTCGAGAATCGGCGTGATGTACGTGAAGGTCGAAAAGAGGCTGGCCGAAGCGAGCACGCTGGTGCCGAGCACCATCAGCACCTGTGGGTTTTTCAGCACCTTGAATTCGTGCAGCAGGCTGGCCTTCTGCATCTCGATGCGCGCCGGCAGACAAACGGCGAGCGCCGCGGCCGCGAGGATGCCGATGCCGGTCACCGCCCAGAAGGTGGCGCGCCAGCCGACTGCCTGGCCGAGCGCGGTGCCGAGCGGCACGCCGAGCACGTTGGCCAGCGTCAGGCCGGTGAACATCAGCGCGATGGCCTGGGCGCGGCGATTCGGCGCGACCAGCCCGGCGGCCACCACCGAACCGATGCCGAAGAACGCGCCATGACAGAACGCGGTGACGATGCGCGCGGCCATCAGCACGGCATAGGTGGGGGCCAGCGCGCACAGCAGATTGCCGACGATGAACACGCCGATCAGGCTCATCAGGGCTTTCTTGCGCGGCATGTTCGCCACGGCAATCGCGACGATCGGCGCGCCGATCGTCACGCCTAGCGCATACGCGGAGACCAGCATGCCGGCGGCTGGAATCGACACCGCGAGATCGCGCGCGACATCGGGCAGCAGCCCCATGATGACGAATTCGGTAGTGCCGATACCAAATGCGGCAACGGCTAAGGCGAGCAGGGGCAAGGGCATGATCGGAGACGCAAGGCGAGGCGCCCTGCGCGTTACGGGCCGCATTGCATGGAATGCGGCTCGCAGAAGGCGGGCATCGGTACGGGAAAATCAGTAGGGGATTGTACCTAAGCCAATTGGCGGGCGCGGCACAATGTAAGGAGTGTTGTTGTTTTTCGTTGAATGCGAACGGATGTGTGGCTGTACGCAGCGCACGGAAGTGCTGGCGTATCTGGGCTGCTGGCGTGCGACGCGCGGGCTTGTACGACGAATCTATTCATCGGTCTTCTTCACGGGTCCGTCGGCTCAAGCGCATCTCCGTGCCGTCCCGCACCGCCGGCGAAGCGCGCCGCGCCCGCCATCCCTTCGCTAAACACCACCGGATAGCCAAGCGCGCCTTCGCGCCGCAGTGCCTCGCTCACATCGTCGAGCAGGCTGTGCTCATAGACCGAACGCCGGTCCGCCAGCAGCGCCGCCTGCGGTAATGCAGCGAGTTCCGCGGCCAGTTGCTCGGCGGCCGCGCGTACCGTGCCGCTGGCCACCACACGGTTCACCAGACCAAACTGTAGCGCTTCGTCGGCGCTTACCGCGCGTCCGGTCAGAATCAGATCGAGGGCCCGCGACATGCCGATCAGACGCGGCAAGCGGATCGTGCCGCCGTCGATCAGCGGAATGCCGACACGCCGGCAAAACACGCCGAGCACCGCATCCGTTTCGGCGATCCGCAGATCGCACAGCGCCGCGAGTTCGAGACCGCCCGCCACCGCATGGCCCGCAATTGCCGCGAGCACGGGCTTCTTCAACATCATGCGGGTCGGTCCCATCGGACCTGGGCCGCTGCCGTCCGCATGCAATTCGTTGCGGCGCGCATCGTCGTCGAGTGCGGTGAGATCGGCGCCCGCGCAAAACGTGCCACCGGCACCGAACAGCACCGCGATGCGCCATGCACGATTGGCTTCGAATCGTTCGAACGCAGCGCGCAATGCATCGGCGGTGGGCCGGTCCACTGCATTGCGTCGCGCCGGCCGCTCGAGCACGATGGTTGCGACCGCATCGATCGCCTCGATGCGCACATGCGGGCCGAATCTTTCCGGGGTCATTGCTGTCTCCATCGATATGACGTGCATCGCCTGCGCACGGCATGGTTGAAAAGCCACACAAGCATTGCGAAACCGCTTGCGTTGCTGACACGGCCTTTTCACAATCCACTCGTAGCGTAATCTCCTATTAGCGTGCCGGGCATCTTCGCACCGCGTACGCAGGAGACACTCAACGTTTGCTCTTATGCCCCTGCCGTCGATGTCGAATTCTGTCTCGTCTGTTAGCGAACCCGTGTGGATCGTCCCACTTAACGACCACGCTTCGTACGATCACGTGCGCTTGAAGCGGGTGTTCGCTACCGACGGCACACGCCATGAAGTCGTGCTGATCGACGTGCGCAAGCTGATGCAATGCGCGGACCGCGACGATACCGACTACGTGCTGCGCCCGGTACACGAATGGCATATGGGCAAGGTGCGCGGCATCCGCGAGTTTCTCGATCCCGACAACGCGCGCATTCCTGAAATGCCTTACGTGACGATCTCGGCGCGCCGCTCGCCGGGCCTGTTGGGCTGGTTCGCGCTCGAGCATGAAGGCGTGGTTGCGTTTCGCAACGGCCAGCATCGCGCGCGCTATCTGGCTTCGGCTGGCGCGCGCTGGCTGCCGGTCGAAGTGCACGAGCGCGAAGCCGCGCTGCTGCGTCAGTATTGCGGCGCGCCGGATGACGCACGCACTGCGCTACGGCCGAGCATGACCACCTTCAGCGCGTCCGGGGACGCGCAGCACGACACCGCGGAGGCGCACATCGCGCGCATCCGCGAACTCGATAGCGACGGGCGTTAGCGACCGTGCCGGCGTTAGCGTTGGCGTTGGCGATGGCGGTAATGCCGCCGCGCCCGATGTCGATGCGATGGAACAGCACTCAGGCGCGCTCCGCCGCTTCGACGACATTGCGCGGCGTGCCGGCCAGCCACGCGGCGACATTGCCGAGCGTGGTCTGCGCGATCTCGTTCATTGCCTCGCGCGTGAAGAACGCCTGATGCGCAGTGACGATCACGTTCGGGAACATCAACAGTCGCGCCAGCACATCGTCCTGCAACGGCAGATTCGAGTGATCCTCGAAAAAGAGTCCGGCTTCTTCTTCATACACATCGAGCCCGAGATGCCCGAGCTGGCCAGTCTTCAGTGCACCGACTAACGCATTGCTTTCGACCAGCCCGCCGCGGCCGGTGTTGATCAGCATCGCGCCGCGCTTCATCCTGGCAAGCGCGTGACGGTCGATCATGTGATGCGTCGCGGGCAGCAGCGGGCAATGCAGGCTGACGATATCGGCGCTGGCAAGCAGCGTATCGAGCGGCATATAGCGCGCGCCGAGCGCGAGCAGTTCATCGGCGGGCGGCCCCGGATCGTACGCGACGATCTGCATGCCGAAGCCCGCCATGATGCGTCCGAAGGCGCGACCGATCACACCCGTACCGACGATGCCCACCGTCTTGCCGTACAGGTCGAAGCCAAGCAGCCCGTTCAGCGAAAAATCGCCTTCGCGGGTGCGCGTCGCGGCACGCGGCAAGCGCCGGTTCAGCGCGAGGATCAGGCCCACCGCATGCTCGGCCACCGCGTGCGGCGAGTAAGCCGGCACGTGCACGACGGCGATGCCGCGGCGCTTCGCTGCGGCCAGATCGACGTGATTGAAGCCGGCCGAGCGCAGCGCGATCAGGCGTGTGCCGCCGTTGCGCAACCGGTCCAGCACGGCGGCATCGAGCGTGTCGTTGACGAACGGGCAGACCACCTCGTAACCGTGCGCGAGCACGGCGGTATCGCCGTCGAGATAAGACTCCTGAAAATGCAGGTCATAACCGAATGTCGCGTTGGCTTCCTTGAATGTGTCGTAGTCATACTGCCGGCTGCTGAACAGGATCATGCGCATTGCTGCTCCCGAAAGTGATGCTTTGCTGCAAATCTTTGCTGCAGATCGCTATCTATCGTTTCCTGCCGCTACCGGTCGCCGGGGCGCCGGACCGCCACCTATCGCAAACGTCGCGCATGCGTGCCGCTACACCTGCGGCGTAGCATCCAGAGAATCGGCGGCTTCGGGCTGGGCGGCTCGCACGGCCTGGCCGGCGGCGTGCTCGACTGCGAAGTCGACGAACGCGCGCGTGCGCGCCGGCAGGTGCTGGCGGCGTGGATAGACGAGCGATACGCGCGTATGCGGGTCGTCGATCGTGAAGTCGGGCAACAACCGCGCGAGTGCGCCGGCTTGCAAGGCGCCGGCGACGAGTTGCGCCGGCAGCACCGCAATGCCGAGGCCGGCGAGCGCCGCCAGCAGCACGAGCGGCGCGCTGTTGGCCGTGTATACCGGTTCGAGCGTGACTACCCGCGTGTCGCGGCCGGGCTGTGCGAAGCGCCATGCCTGGCTGCGCTGCGCGACGGACAACGCGATATACGGGTGCTGCGCCAGCTGTTCCGGGCTGGCGATGCTGCCATGTCTGGCGAGCCACGCGGGCGTCGCGCATACTGCGAACGCCTGGGTTTCAAGCAGCATCTCCGCACAGTCGACCCCGACGCCGAGCGCATCGAACGCGCTGACGATGCCGACATCGCAACTATTGTCCACAAAGCTCGCAAACTGCTCGGCGACGGTGAGCTGCACCTTGATCTTCGGATGAGCCATGCGGAAACCCTCGACCAGCAGCGCCAGCATTTGCGGCGCGAGCGCGCCTGTCGCGGTGACGCGCAGCAGGCCGCCCGGCTCGCGCTCGCCGGAGGCGACGGCGCTATCCAGACAATCGAGTTCTTCGAGCAGGGCGCGGCAGCCTTCGAGATAGAGCACACCTGCTTCGGTCAGCGCCAGGTTGCGTGTCGTGCGGTTGATCAGACGGACCTGCAGATGGGCTTCGAGCGTGACGATCAACCGTGTGACGAGTGCATTCGATACCTGCAGTTGTTGCGCCGCGAGCCGGAAGCTTTGCATTTCGGCCACTCTGACAAACACCCGCATCGCATAGATCTGGTTCATGACAATGTGTCTTGTATGCGCGCGGCCGAACCGGACGGCGCTGGACGACAGCGGTTTGCCGGGTGTGCTCCGGCCCAAAAATAATATTGACAGTCGTGCCCAATTACAATATTTATTAAAACGGCATCAGCGTTTCGCGCTAGTGAAAAGTTCAACCCGAGTTCAACTCGAGTTCCACCTCATGGCGCCACGGAATCACTTCGATAGATTCCGCATAGATTCGATGGACGGGAAAGGCCGCCCGCCTGATTCGCGGTCCCGACGTGGTTCTGCAACCTGACGAGGAAGCGATGTCTACCTGCCATACCGAAAGCGGCTGAAAGCCGCCTGCAGCTTGCGTCGCCGGCTGCTCGCCTCGAGCCACGCCAGGCCGGTTTCGCGCATCAATACGTAACTGTTGCGTCGCGCCATACCGGCTGTGTGCGCTCATGCCTATTTTATTAAATGGGCGTGATGATTTCTGATTAATTCTCAACGGCCGTTAAGAAACTTGCGAAATCGATCGGTGATTCCCGGAAATGGAAAATGATCGCTGAATTGCTCAAGTCTCAACCGGAAATTGCGTTATTCATCAGCCTTGCGCTTGGCTACCTGATCGGTTCGTTTCGGGTCGGCCCGATCCAGCTGGGCGGCGTATGCGGCACGCTGATCGTCGCGCTGGTGCTCGGCCAGAGCGGCGCGCGCATCGCCCCGGATCTGAAGAACATTGCGTTTGCGCTGTTTATTTTCGCGCTCGGCTTTACCGGTGGCCCGCAGTTCTTCGCCAACATCGGACGCGGCTGGCGCTATGGGCTGCTGTCGATCGTCGAGATCGTCGCTGTGCTGGTGCTGGTGATGCTCGCGGTGCGCCTGATGCATCTCGATGCCGGTACCGCGGCCGGTTTGCTGGCGGGCGCGGTTACCGAATCGGCGGTGATCGGCACCGCGTCGGAGGCGCTCGGCCGGCTCGGTCTGGGCGAAGCCGAGACGCTGCGACAGCAGGCCAATATCGTCACCGCTTACAGCGTCAGCTATCTGTTTGGTCTTATCACGATCGTGCTGTTCACGAGCCAGATTGCGCCGTTGATGCTGCGCATCAACCTGCGTGCCGAAGCAGAGCGCGTGTGGCGCGAACTGGGCGGCGGCGATGCGCTCGACGAAGGGCAGCGGCTCGCGGCGCCGGCACTGGTGGGCCGCGCGTTTCGGGTCGGACCGGCTGCAGGCGTGACGATCGGCGCATTCGAGCAGCAGTACGGCAACAACCTGACCATCGAGCAGATCGAACGCGGTGGCGTGTTGATGGATGCGGACCCCGCGGCGCGTCTCGAAGCCGGCGACCTGGTGCTGGTGTGCGGGCGGCGCGCGGCGATCGTCGAAGCGGCGCCGCAGATCGGCGACGAAGTGAGCGGCAACAGCTTCGACGTGGTGCTGGGCCAACGCGCCGACGTCGTGCTGACGCGCAGCGACCTGCACAACAAGTCGATCGCGCAGGTGCGCGAGCAGGCGTCGCGCACCGAGGGGCGCGGCGTCTACATCGCCGCGGTGAACCGGCTCGATGCGCGCATTCCGGCGCTGCCCGGCACGGTGCTGAACCGCGGCGACGTGCTGACCATCGTCGGTGCGAAACCGGACGTCGCGCGCGGCATCAAGCGGCTCGGCTATGAGCTGGTGCCGACGCAGAAGACCGACTTCGTCTACCTCGGCCTCGGCGTGCTGATCGGCATGGCGCTCGGGCATCTCAGCGGCACGGTGGGCGGCGTGTCGCTCGCGCTCGGCACGGGCGGCGGCTGTCTGCTGTCGGGGCTGCTGTTCGGCTGGGTTCGCTCGCGCCATCCGCTGGTCGGCTCGCTGCCTTCCGCGGCCGCGCAGATCCTGAAGGACTTTGGCCTCGCCACCTTCATTGCCGCGGTCGGTTTGTCGGCCGGGCCCGATGCGATCAGGCTGGTGCGCGAATACGGTCTCGCGCTGCCGCTGGTCGGCATTCTGATGGTGCTGGTGCCCGGGCTGCTATCGCTGTGGATCGGCCGCGTGTTTCTCAAGCTCGACGCGCCGATGCTGCTCGGCGCGATCGCCGGGCAGCAGTGCAGTACGCCGGCGATCAGCGCGCTCACCGGTGTGGCCGGCAATTCCACGCCGGTGATCGGCTACACGATTACATATGCGCTGTCGAACATCCTGCTGCCGCTGATGGGGCCGATCGTGGTCGGGCTGGCCGGTAAGTTCGGATAGCGCCGCGCAGCGCAGCGGGCGAGGCCCCGATGCTGCGTCGGCGTGTGTGCCGATGCCTACGCAGCGCGTTGCGCAACGTAATACGCAAGGTAATACGCAACACCGGCTGCGCACAGCTTCATCTTCATCACAGGCCGCGTGCCGACGCACGCGATGCGCAACTTCCAAGTCGTGCGGTACTTCAACGAGAGACCTGCCGATGGACTGGCTACACCACATCTTCCAGAAATCCCCTGAAATCGCGCTGTTTCTCGCGCTGGCGGCCGGCTATTTCATCGGCCAGATCAACTTCGGCAAATTCCAGCTGGGCGGCGTCGGCGGCTCGCTGCTTGCCGCGGTGGTGATCAGCCAGGCGGGCGTGACGATCGACAACGGCGTGAAGGCGGTGATGTTCGCGGTGTTCATCTACGCGGTCGGCTACGACTCCGGGCCCGGCTTCTTCAACTCGCTGAACCGCAAGACCTTGCGCGAAATCGCGATGGCGGTGTTCATGGCGGTGGTCGCGCTGATCACGGTGCTGATCTGCGCGAAGCTGTTCCATCTGAACAAGGGCCTCGCCGCCGGGCTGGCGGGCGGCGCGCTGACGCAGTCGGCCATCATCGGCACTGCGGGCGATGCGATCGCGCGCCTGGGCCTGTCCGCCGAAGAGACCAAAACGCTGCAATCGGATGTCGCGATCGCGTATGCGGTGACCTACGTGTTCGGTTCGCTCGGCGCGATCATCGTGTGCGTGAACATCCTGCCGAAGTTCATGGGCCGTGGCTTACGCGAGGCGTCGCTCGATGCCGAACAGGCGCTGTCGGGCGGTGCATCGGTGCGCGGCCCCGGACAGCTCGCCGCGCTGCCGGAGCTGGTCGGGCGCGCGTTTCGCGTCGAGCACGCGGCGGGGCGCACGCTCGCCGAGCTCGAAGTGTCCCAGCAGGATCTGATCACGATCGAACGCATCCATCGCGCCGGCAAAGCGCTCGATCCGGCAGCGAACCTCACCTTGGCCGCAGGCGACGTGGTGTTGGTGGTCGGGCGCCGCGAGGGTATGGTCGGCATCGCGCCGCTGATCGGACCGGAAGTGGCCGATACCCGCGACGTCGCGCTGGTGATGCAGACCCGCCAGGCCGTCTTCACGCGCAAAGGCTTGAACCACACGACGATCGCCCATGTGCGCGAAACGGTGGATCGCGATCTGCGTCACGGCGTGTTTCTCGAAGAGGTGACGCGGGTCGGCCAGCCGGTGCCGGTGCTGCCCGATACGCAGCTCGAGCACGGCGATGTGCTGACCTTCTACGGTTCCGCGAAAGACACGAAGCGCGCCGTCGAAGCCGCCGGCTACGAACTGCCTTATTCGATCAAGACCGATTTCATCTACATGGGCGTGGGTCTCGTGCTTGGCTTGCTGATCGGCCTCGTCGTGGTGAACGTCGGTGGCGTGCCGCTCACGCTCGGCTCGGGTGGCGGTTGCCTGCTGTCGGGCCTCGTGTTCGGCTGGATGCGCGGCAAGCATCCGATGTACGGCGTGATGCCGCCGGCCGCATCGCAATTGCTGAAGGACTTCGGGCTCGCCGCGTTCGTCGCGGTGGTCGGGCTCAACTCGGGCTTGCAGGCGGTCGTCACGGTGAAGGAAAGCGGCGTGACGATCTTCCTGCTGGGCGTGGTCGTGACGATGGTGCCGCTGCTGCTGACGATGCTGTTCGGCCGCTACGTGCTCGGCTACAACAATGCGGCGATCCTCGCCGGCGCGCTATCCGGTTCGCGCAGTGCGAACCCGGCATTCGGCGGCGTACTCGACAAAGCGGAAAGCGCGGTGCCGACCGTGCCGTTCGCGATTACCTACGCGATCGCGAACGTACTGCTGACGCTGCTCGGACCGCTGGTGGTCGGGCTGGTTTGACTTCGGCAACGCATGACACCTGTCTCTCTCACTGGAGAAAGCATCATGGCAAAGGACAAATCGGGCAGCACCGAACAGGCGAAGCTGGCGGCCTTGAGCCCATTCGAGCTGAAGGACGAACTGATCAAGGCGGCCGGCGGCGCGGTCGAACGGCCGGCGAACACCGCGATGCTCAACGCCGGCCGCGGCAATCCGAACTTTCTCGCCACCATTCCGCGGCATGGCTTCTGGCAACTCGGCCTGTTCGCGATGCGCGAGGCCGAGCGCTCGTTCGCGCATATGCCGGAGGGCATCGGCGGGTTTCCGAAGCGCGATGGGCTGACCGAGCGCTTCGAACTGTTCCTGCGCGAAAGCAAGGGCGTGGCGGGCATCGACTTCCTGCGCGGTGCAGTGTCGTATGTGCGCGACCAGATGGGTCTGTCGGCGGGCGACTTCCTGTATGAAATGTGCGAGGGCATTCTGGCGTCGAACTACCCGGTGCCGGACCGCATGCTGAAGCTTTCCGAGGTGATCGTCGGGCAGTATTTGCGGCGCGAGATGATCGGCAAGCACCCGTTCGTCGGCGAGTTCGATATCTTCGCGGTCGAAGGCGGCACCGCGGCGATGACCTATATCTTCAACACGATGCGCGAGAACCGGCTGATCAAGGCCGGCGACACGATCGCGCTCGGCATGCCGATCTTCACGCCGTACATCGAGATTCCGCGTCTGAACGACTATCAGCTGAACGTGATCAACCTGAATGCCGGCGTCGAAAATAACTGGCAGTACTCGAAGGCCGAACTCGACAAGCTGCGCGATCCGAAGGTGAAGGCGTTCTTCCTCGTCAATCCGAGCAACCCGCCTTCGGTGAAGATCAGCGATGCGAGCCTCGAGCAGATTGCAGACATCGTCAAGGAGCGCCCGGACCTGATCCTGCTGACCGACGACGTGTACGGCACCTTTGCCGACGACTTCGTGTCGCTGTTCGCACTCGCGCCGAAGAACACGATTCTGGTCTACTCGTACTCGAAGTACTTCGGTGCGACCGGCTGGCGCCTCGGCACGATCGCGACGCATCGCGACAACGTGCTCGACCGGCTGATCGCCGAATTGCCGAAGGACGCGAAGAAGGAACTGCACAAGCGCTACGAATCGATCACGACCGAGCCCGACAAGCTGAAGTTCATCGACCGGCTGGTGGCCGATAGCCGTACTGTGGCGCTGAACCACACCGCCGGCCTGTCGACGCCGCAGCAGGTGCAGATGGTGTTGTTCTCGCTGTTCTCGCTGATGGACACACCCGACGCATACAAGTGCGCGTTGAAGCGTCTGATCCGCAGCCGCAAGCGCGCGCTGTACGAAGAGGTCGGCATCAGCTTCGACGACGACGATCCGAACCAGGTCGACTACTACACGATTCTCGATATCGAGTTTCTCGGCGAGCGCGCGTATGGCAAGGATTTTGTCGAGTGGATCAAGAAGAACACGCAGCCGTCCGAACTGCTGTTCCGGCTCGCGCGCGAGGCGCGCGTCGTACTGTTGCCGGGGCGCGGCTTCGGCACGCAGCATCCGTCGGGGCGCGTGTCGCTGGCGAACCTGAACGAGTCGGACTACCGGCAGATCGGCCGCGCGCTGCGCAAGCTGATGAACGACTATGTCGAGCGCTATAACGCGGCGACCGGCAAGGGGCTCGACAAGGACCGGGTGAAGTAGCGCGGCATATAAGGCCTGTGGGATGCAGCTCGTGACGTGTGGTGGGTATGCGCGGCGAGCCTCGCGACACGAAGCGCGGCACGAAGCGCAGGCGCTGTCAAAAAACTTGCACATTCGCGCCGATCAGTGAATGATCGGACGACCGGCCCGCCGGCAGCACGCCGACGGGCCGGTTTTCCATGGTTTTGCGACAGCAGCCGTGCCGGCAGCGCGGCGGTTTTTTGCCCATTTCTGCTCGTTGGCGCGCCGCGCTCTCGCACGCTTTTCACCCGCCTTCATCTGGCTTTACGCGTACCGATCATGTCAACTACCACGTCCGTGCCTTGTCCCGAAGTCGAATCGCTCGACGCCATCCTCCCCGAAGAACCGCTGCTGATGATGGGCGCCGGCCCGGTGCCGATTCCGGCCGCCGTCGCGAAGGCGAATGCGATCGTCATCAACCATCTGGGCGGCACGATGGCGAAGGTGGTCGGGCAGGTGAAGACGATGGCGCGCTACGTGTTCCAGACCAATTCGAAGTGGGTGTTAGGCGTGGCGGGCCCAGGCTCCGCGGCGATGGAAATGGCGATCTCGAACCTCGCGTGGCAGGGCACGCGGATGCTCGCGATCCGCAACGGCTTCTTCAGCGAGCGGATGGCGGAGATGGGCCGCCGGGTCGGCGCGCAAGTGTCGCTGCTCGAGGTGCCGGACCGCACGGTGGCCAGCCTCGAAGACGTCGCCGCGGCGATCGCGCGCGAGCGGCCGGAGGTCGTCACGATCGTGCAGGGCGAGACCTCGAATACCGTGTGGAACCATCATTTGCGCGAGATCGCGGGGCTTGCCAAGGCGGCCGGCGCGCTGGTGGTGGTCGATGCGGTGTGCACGCTCAGCACGATGCCGCTCGAGATGGACGCATGGGGCATCGACGCGGTGATCACCGGTGGGCAGAAAGGGCTGTCGTCGATTCCCGGCGTGTCGCTGATCGCGTTCTCGGATGCCGCATGGGAGCGCGTGAAGGGCCGTACGCACGCGAATGCGCACTGGTGTCTCGATGCGTCGCTTGCCGAGAATTTCTGGCACAACGCCGGATATCACTACACCGCGCCGGTGTCGGGCGTGCTTGCACTGCATGAAGCGTTGCGGCTGGTGTGTGCGGAGACGCTGGAGAAGCGTTTCGCGCGGCATCTGAAGTGCTCGCTCGCGCTGCAGGAATCGGTTAGCGCAATGGGCTTGCGACTGTGGACGCCGCAGGCCTGCCGGCTCAATTCGGTAGTCGGTATCGAAGTGCCGCAGGGGCTGAGCCCGGGCGATATCTGCGGGCATATCTCGCGGCACCACCAGGTGGAGATTTCCGGCTCGTTCGGTTTGCCGATCGTGCGCATCGGCCAGATGGGCGAGCAATGTCGCGAACACAACCTGTTCCGCACCGTGCATGCGCTCGGGCGGACCATGGTCGATCTGGGTGTGTCGGTGGATTTGCCGGCGGGGGTGGCAGCGTTGGAGAAGTCGCTGTCGGCCGGGATGAAGGCGGAACTGCGCGCGTAGCGGAGCGGGCGCGTATGAGGCGCCCGCCCGACATCTGCAGGTACCCGCGCCTGCGAGCGTCGCAAACGCCCGCAGGTACCGAAAACCCTAGCAGACCTCTACGTGAGCTGCCCGGCCCTACATTGCGGCCGAAGCTCCGCGACCGCGCATGCTGCGCTGATGCAGCATCGCGGTCAGACCGACGGCTGCCACAGCCGCCACGGCCGCAAACAGATACACCGAGCGATAACCGAATGCGCCGGCGATATAGCCGGCGAGCGGCCCGGTAATCCCCAGCGACAGATCGAGAAACACCGAATACGCGGATAGCGCCGCGCCGCGACTGGCCGGCGGCACCAGCCCGACGGCCTCGACGCCCAGCGCCGGGAACACCAGCGCAAAGCCGAAGCCGGTCAACGCGGCGCCCGCCATCGCAATGTGCGGCACCGGCGCGAGCCATAGCAGCAGCAAGCCGGCGCCTTCGCAGATAAACGAAGCGATCGCCACACGAAACCCACCGTAGGTCTGGATCGTGTTGGCGAACAGCAGACGCGCGCCGATAAACATCGTGCCGAACAGCGTCAGCGACAGCGCCGCGTTCGGCCAGTGCCGCGCTGCATAGAACAGCGTGATGAAGGTGGCGATCGAGCCGAACCCGACCGAGCCAAGCGCGAGGCCAAGGCCATGCGGCAGCACGCGCACGAACACGCTGCGATACGACATACGCTCGCCGTGCACGACCGGCACCGCCGGCACGAGGCGCGCGAGCGCATAGCCGATGGCCGCCAGCGCGATTACTGCAACGCCGAGCGCGGCAAAACCCGTTGCATGTGCGAGCGCGACGCCGAGCGGCGCGCCGATCGCGAGCGCGCCGTACGTGGCGATACCGTTCCACGAGATCACACGCGCGTTGTTTGCGGTGCCGACCCGGCCGATGCCCCACAGGATCGCGCCGGTGCCGCACAGGCTTTCGCCGACGCCAAGCACTAGCCGGCTGATCACCAGCAACCCGATGCTTAGCGCGGCCCAATGGCCGCACAGCGCGGCGAGCAGTAGCGCGACGCCGCTCACGCCGCACGCGGTCAGGCCAATCGACACCGTCTTCTTCGGCCCGAGCGAATCGGCTAGACGACCCGCCAGCGCACGCGACGCCAACGTTGCGAGGTACTGCACGCTGATCGCGAGTCCGGCAATGATGGTGCTGTAACCGAGATCGTCGTGTACGTAACCGGGCAGCACCGCGAGCGGAATGCCGATGGCCAGATAGCAGAGAAAAGTGAAGAAAACGACCGGAATGATCTGCAACGTGGTTGCAAACTCACTGCGCGACGTAGTTGACTCGGAGGACATAGGGGAAAACGAGACTTGAAAACCGCAGAAGTTCGCTATTTTCCCACGGAACCGGTTTGGATGGAGAGGGCGCTTAAAAATAAGTCAATCTATTTGGGGCAAATGCGCCGCTACTCGCGAAAAACCATCAGCCGCACCTGACCGAAGCAGCGCATCCAAAAACGAAACACCTCAAAACCGCCACTGCACTATAAGCGCACCTCACCCTTTTTCCATCTCAATATCGCTTTGGCGATATGTCCTGCATGCTTGGCTGCCTATGGGTTCGCGCAATTTGGGGTGATAGCTTTCAAACCATTCCCTGCCGCGTCGCCCGCCCGCTCTGCGCAGACCCGCGAAACACCGCCAAAACCCAATAGCACCGAGACATGAACCAGCCGATCCGCTTCTATCACCGCAACGCGATCCGCGAAATCAGCGACGCGCCCGTCACCCGCACCGTCCTGCAATACCTGCGCGAAGACGCGCGCTGCACCGGCACCAAGGAAGGCTGCGCGGAAGGCGATTGCGGCGCGTGCACGGTGGTGGTCGGCGAGCGCGACGAACTGGGCGGCGTCAGCTTCAAGGCGGTCAACGCGTGCATCCAGTTTCTGCCGACGCTCGACGGTAAAGCACTCTTCACCGTCGAAGACCTGCGCCAGCCCGACGGCTCGCTGCACCCGGTGCAGGAAGCGCTGGTCGAATGCCATGGCTCGCAATGCGGCTTCTGCACGCCCGGCTTCGTGATGTCGATGTGGGCGCTGTACAAGAAACACGGCCACGAATACGCATGCGCCAACCGCACGGTGCCGAGCCGCGAGCAGGTCGCCAACGCGCTGACCGGCAATCTGTGCCGCTGCACCGGCTACCGGCCGATCATCGATGCCGCGATGCGGATGTTCGAGTTGCCCGCACCGGCCGCGCCGGTCGACACCGCGGCGCTGTCGCGCACGCTGCAGTCGCTCGAACGCGACGCGACCTTCGACTACCAGCACGCCGGCCAGCGTTTCTCCGCGCCGCGCAGCGTAGCGGCACTCGCGCAGATCAAGGAAGTGCAGCCGGGCATCCGCATCCTCGCCGGCAGCACCGACATCGGCCTGTGGGTGACCAAACAGATGCGCGAACTCGGCGACATCGTCTACGTGGGCCAGGTCGCCGAACTGCAGAAGATCGAATACGAAGACGGCTGGCTGCGCATCGGCGCGGGCGTCACGGTCGAAGCAGCCTATGCCGAACTCGCGAAGCATTACCCGGAACTGATCGAAATGTGGCAACGCTTCGCGTCGCTGCCGATCCGCAATGCAGGCACGCTCGGCGGCAACGTTGCGAACGGCTCGCCGATCGGCGATTCGATGCCGGGCCTGATCGCACTCGGTGCACGCGTCGTGCTGCGCGGCGGCGCGCTCGAACGCGAACTGCCGCTCGAAGACCTGTACCTCGCGTACCAGAAGAAGGACATGGCCGAACACGAATTCGTCGCCGCGGTGAAGGTGCCGACGCGCACCGGCCGACGCGCGAACCTGCGCTTTCGCACGTACAAGATTTCGAAGCGCTTCGATTCCGATATCTCGGCGGTCTGCGCGGCGTTCTCGTTTATCGCGGATGGTGAGCTGATCCGCGAGCCGCGCATCGCGTTCGGCGGCATAGCCGCCACACCGAAGCGCGCGAGCCACGCGGAAGCCGTGCTGGCCGACGCGGACTGGCACGAGGCGACCGCACAGGCCGCGCTACTCGCGCTCGCCAAAGACTACCAGCCGCTCAGCGATATGCGCGCGACCAGCGACTATCGCCTGCAGGCCGCGCAGAACACGCTATACCGCTTCTGGCTCGAAACGCGTCCGCACGACCCGCTGGCGAAGTCCGCGCTCGACGTGCGCGCGGTTCAAGCCGCTGGCGCCGCCGTCTGAAACGCACGCAACGCCGCCCCATATCGAAGACGGAGAACCGTTCGAATGAACCAGCAAGCCGAACCGTTCCTGAAAGACGTTCAGGAACTCGCCGATTTCACCCAGGTCCACGTGTCGCGCCCGCACGAATCCGCGCATCTGCACGTGAGCGGCCGCGCTACTTACACCGACGACATTCCGACCGTCGCCGGCACCTTGCACGCGGCACTCGGGATGTCGCAGAAGGCCCACGCGAAGATCGTGTCGATCTCGTTCGCGAAGGTGCGTGCGACGCCGGGCGTGATCGCCGTGTTCACCGCCGACGATATTCCCGGCCACAACGATTGCGCGCCGATCGTCAAAGGCGACGATCCGATTCTCGCGGACGGCATCGTGCAGTACGTCGGCCAGCCTATGTTCATCGTGGTCGCAACTTCGCATGACGTGGCGCGTCTCGCGGCGCGTCGCGCGGAGGTGATCTACGAAGAGTTGCCCGCAGTGCTGACCGCGCAACAGGCGCGCGCCGCCAACCAGAGCGTGATACCGCCGCTGAAGCTCGCGCGCGGCGAAGCCGGCACGAAGATCGCGCGCGCCGCGCATCGCGTTGCTGGCGAAATGCTGCTCGGCGGCCAGGAGCAGTTCTATCTGGAAGGGCAGATCGCGTACGCCGTGCCGAAAGACGACGACGGCATGCATGTGTGGTGTTCGACGCAGCATCCGACGGAGATGCAGCATCTGGTCGCGCATGCGCTGAACGTCGCGTCGCACAACGTGCTGGTCGAATGCCGGCGGATGGGCGGCGGCTTCGGCGGCAAGGAATCGCAGTCGGGGCTGTTTGCGTGCTGCGCGGCGCTTGCCGCATGGAAGCTGCTGTGCCCGGTCAAGCTGCGCCCGGACCGCGACGACGACATGATGATCACCGGCAAGCGTCACGATTTCCACTACACATACGAAGTCGGCTTCAGCGACGAAGGCATGCTCGAAGGCGTGTCGGTCGACATGACCTCGCGCTGCGGCTTTTCCGCAGACCTGTCGGGCCCGGTGATGACGCGCGCGGTGTGCCACTTCGATAACGCGTACTGGCTGCCGGACGTGGCGATCGCCGGTTTCTGCGGCAAGACCAACACGCAGTCGAACACGGCGTTTCGCGGCTTCGGCGGGCCGCAGGGCGCGTTTGCGATCGAGTACATCGTCGACGACGTGGCGCGCTCGCTCGGCATCGATTCACTCGATGTACGGCGCCGCAACCTGTACGGCAAGAACGAGCGCAACCAGACCCCGTACGGCCAGATCGTCGAAGACAACGTGCTGCACGAACTGCTCGACGAACTCGAAGCGACCAGCGACTATCGCGCGCGCCGCGCGGCGGTGCGCGAATTCAACGCGCAGAACGAGGTGCTGAAGAAGGGTCTCGCGCTGACGCCGGTCAAGTTCGGCATTGCGTTCAACGTCACGCATTTCAATCAGGCCGGCGCGCTCGTGCACATCTACACGGATGGCTCGGTGCTGGTGAACCACGGCGGCACGGAGATGGGCCAGGGGCTCAACACGAAGGTCGCGCAGGTGGTTGCGCACGAGTTGGGCATCCGTTTCAAGCGCGTGCGCGTGACGGCCACCGACACCAGCAAGGTCGCGAATACGTCGGCGACCGCGGCTTCGACCGGCACCGATCTGAACGGCAAGGCCGCGCAGGACGCCGCGCGACAGTTGCGCGAACGGCTCGCGGCATTTGCCGCCGAGCGTTACGGCGCGGGCGACGTGAAGCCCGCGGCGGTGCGCTTCGCGAACGACTGCGTGGTGGTCGGCGCAGCCATCGTGCCGTTCGACGAAGTGATCGCGAAGGCGTATCTGGCGCGCGTGCAATTGTGGTCCGACGGTTTCTATGCGACGCCGAAGCTCTACTGGGATCAGGCGACGCTGCAGGGCCGGCCGTTCTATTACTACTCGTACGGCGCAGCGGTTTCGGAAGTGGTGATCGACACGCTGACCGGCGAAATGCGCGTGCTGCGCGCCGACGCGCTGCATGACGTCGGCGCGTCGCTGAACCCTGCGCTCGACATCGGCCAGGTGGAAGGCGCGTTCGTGCAGGGCATGGGATGGCTGACCACCGAGGAACTGTGGTGGAACGCCGGCGGCAAGCTGATGACGCATGCGCCGTCCACCTACAAGATCCCGACCGTCAACGACATGCCGGCGGACTTTCGCGTCAACCTGTTCAGGAACCGCAATCCGGAAGACAGCATTCACCGCTCGAAGGCGGTCGGCGAGCCGCCGCTGCTGCTGCCGTTCTCGGTGTTTTTCGCGATTCGCGACGCGGTGGCGAGTGTCGCCGATTACAAGGTCAATCCGCCGCTCGATGCGCCCGCTACTGGCGAAGCGATCCTGAAGGCAGTTGGCGCGATGCGCGCGGCCCGTGGCGAGCGGTGTTGAGACGCGCCGGTTTGCGAGGAGAGAAGCGATGAATGCCCGCCCCCCGATGATGCCGCCGCCGATGCATATCGTGCTGTTCGGTGCCGGCCACGTCGGCCATGCGCTGGTGACCTTGCTCGGCACGCTGCCGTGTGTGGTGCACTGGGTCGACGAGCGCGACGAACTGTTTGCCGACGAAGTGCCGGCCAACGTGCAGATTGAGGCGACCGACACGCCCGATGCGATCGTCGACAGCGCGCCGGCCGGCACGTATTTCCTCGTGATGACGCACAATCACGCGCTCGATTTCTCGCTGGCCGCGCGCATCATGCGGCGGCGCGATTTCGCGTACTTCGGCATGATCGGCTCGCAGACCAAGCGCGTGAAATTCGAACGGCGGTTGATCGAGCGTGGTGTCGCGCCGCACCGGCTCGACGAGATGATCTGCCCGATCGGCATCGGCGGGATTGAAAACAAGGCGCCGTTCGCGATCGCGCTGGCGGTGTGCGCTGAATTGCTGCAGGTGCGCGGCGCGCAACATGATGAACCGGAGGAGTTGCCGCCCCGCGGTGCGGCGGCTGTGTCGCGCGAAGTTTTTATCGGCGTGTGACGCGGATGCTGCTGCTTGCTGCGCGTGGCCTGCCGTAGTGCAGCCGCCACCGCCCGACACCAGGCATCAACCCCGTGCCGCGCCGCCGGTCCGCTTCGGTACCGAGCTCGAGGCCGCCTTCGCCCGGCGCCGCGGCCTCGACACCACCAGATCCGCCGACACCTGCGCCATCAACCCACGCAGCCAGCCGATATCGCCAGGCCGGTCCGCCTGCGGATGCCACATCTGATAGCAGCGGATGCGCGGAAACGGAATCGGCACCTCGACCACCGCGAGCGGCAGCAACTGCGCGTAATGCAGCGCGAAGCGCCGGGTCGTCGTAAAGATCAGATCCGACTGCAGCAGCACATGCGGCACCAGCCCGAAATACGGCAGCGTCGCGACTATCCGGCGCGCTGCCTTGGCGCGCGCGAAGCCCGTATCGATCGCGCCGCCGCGCCCGCCGCTATACGGCGCGGGCACGAGGTGCGGCGCGGCCAGGTACGCATCGCGGGTCAGCGGCGCGCGGGCCAGCGGATGATCCGCGCGCATCATGCAAACCACCGTGTCCGAAAACAGGTCGCTGCGTTCGAAGCGTTCGTCAGGCTTCGGCCAGTTGCCGATCACCAGATCGAGCTCGCCCGCATCGAGCGCCGCCGCATGATCGACGCGCGGGCTCAGCGATTCGATTTCGAGCCGTGCGTGCGGCGCCGCTTCGCGAAACTGCGCGATCACGGTCGGCATGAAGAAGTCGTTCAGATAGTCGGGCGCCGCGATCCGGAAGGTGCGGCGCGAGCGCGCCGGGTCGAAGTCGCCGTGCGGCGTCGCGACGAAGTCGACATCGCGCAGCACCTTTTGCACCGACGCGAGCAGCGACTCGCCATATTCGGTCGGCACCATGCCGGACTTGCCGCGCACGAGGATCGGGTCGTTCAGCGTTTCGCGCAGCTTGCGCAAGGCCGTGCTGATGGCCGGCTGGGTCTGGTTCAGGCGCAGCGCCGTTTGCGTGACGCTGCGCTCGACCAGCAGCGTGCGCAGCACGCGCACCAGCCAGATGTCGAGCGTAGCGGTGGAATCGTCGGAAGCGGAGTCGTTCATCGGCGCGGCCGGGTCGGGCGAAGCCTGCCCGCGCCGTGCATCGACCGCATGCTGCAGGTGACGCTATTGATGCACGGCGCGGGCAGGGTCCTCGGATGCATAACCTTAGGCGTTGGCGGCCGCTTGCGGCATAGCGCGCCCGATATGGCGGGCATTACCGGCGCAGGTGCGGCGGCCCACACCTGGCCCGTGCTGCTTACTTTTTCGAATACGCGGAAGGCAGATTCGTAATCCGCTTGACCTCTTTCGATTCGAGCCAGTTCGGCGTGCGCGCGCAGTACAGCACCATCGGCAGCGCATCCTCGCCCCAGAACAACTGCTTGTTCAGCCAGAAGGTCGGCACGCCGAACACACCGAGCTTGATCGCGTCGTCGGTATTGCGGCGCAGCTGCGCCTTCGATTCTTCGCGCTCGATCAGCTCGGCGCCGTCCGTTACGCCAAGCCGCTCGCATAGCGCGGCGAATCCTTCCGGCGTCGACGGGTCGCGGCCTTCGCGCCAGATGAAGCGGAAAATCTCGCGCACCACGCTGATGTCGCCGTCGATCGCCGCGACCAGCCGCATCGGCATGGTCGAATCGAACGGATGCAGCGGCGGCATCTTGAACGGAATGCCCAGCTGCTCCGCGCGGAACAGCGCATAGCGATAGGTGAACACACGCTTGGCCGGCACGTCGTACGCGATGCGCTGGCCCCAGTGCTGATAAAGGTCCTGCAGCACGACTGGCGTCAGCACGAACGGCAGGCCCGGCCATTTGTCATGTTGTTCGAGCAGCAGATATGAAAACGGCGAGACAAAGTCGTAAAACCACAGCGGCTGCGTGGCGTCGATGCCATCGGTCATGATGTCTCCCGGGATTCCAGTTTCGCAGACGAACCGCCGCTACGGCAGCGGCGTCTGCACAGTTGCCTCGATCTTACGCAAAGCCGAAGCCGCGCACCATCGGTGCGCAGGGCGAATGTCGGGGCGCGGCGGCGGATCGGGCGTATCCGGTGGCTTTGCACCCATGCTGGGCCGCGTTCGCGGCGGCGCAGCGACGCGTGGCTCGGGCAGCCGCCGACGCGTGGCCGCGCGCCGTTCAAGCGGTATGAGACGGCCCGGCGCGGCCCGCAGCCGGTGCGGTATGTATGTCGTCGTGCTGATGGGCTTCGTCGGCCGTGGTTGAGGGTGCTGCGCCGGCGTCCGGCGTAGAGGCCGGCGCTGCGGCGCTCACCGCTGTCTCGCCCGCCCCTGTGCCGGCCGCCCCTGTGCCGGCCGCCCCTGTGCCGGCCGCGATCGCGCCGTGCGCCGTCGTACCCGTACCGCCCGCGGCGGTACCGCTCACCGCAGCGGCGCCGGCGGCGGCCGCCGCATCCGCGTCGCGCCCGGAATCTTGCCACGTTTCGTGTGACGCTTCGCCATGCGCGCCGGCCAGGCCTCCCGGATGGTTGCTGTCCGCGTGCAGGTCGCGCGGGCGCGTGAGCCGTTCACGCACGAAGCCGATATGTTCGCGCAGCACGTAGAACTGGTCCGCATACGCGAGCGGCATCTTCAGCCCGTTGACCGATTCCTCGATCGCATCGAGTCGCTCGATCAGCGCGTCGCGCTCGGGCTGCGAGGTTTCGCTCAGCGCGCCGCGCTCGATCGAGATCAGCGCGCCGTACCAGCGGTAAATGCGCGAGCGCACCCGCCACGCATACAGCGACGGCACCAGCCGCAAGCCCGGAATCAGCACCACGATGATCGGCACCAGCACCACCAGCAGACGGTCGGCGAGGCTCGCGATCCAGAACGGCAGCGAGCGGTACAGAAAGCTTTTGCCCGACTTGTAATAGCGCGCGGCGTCGTCGCTGATCGGGAAGTCGTGCGCCAGCGGCGCTGGAAACTCGCCGGCGCGCTGCAGCACGTTCGCCTTGCCGTGCACTTCGCGCGCGGCTTCGATCAGCAGATCGGACAGCGCCGGATGCAGCGACGTGCGCGCCACCAGTTCGGCAGTCGGCGCGACCATCTGCAGCGTTTGCGCGGGCACGTTCTTGCCCAGATCGAGCGCGCCCATCGGCAGCTGGATCTGCGTCAGATACGGAAAGCGCCCGGCATACGCCGGCGCCTGCGTGAAGTCGTAGAACTGGATGTTCGGCGTGCGGAACAGGCGGATCATCACCGGCGGCTGTGCGGAATCGCCGGTCAGGAACGCCGCGTCGATACGGCCTTCGACCAGCGCTTTGGCGGCGTCGTCGCCGGATAAGGGCAGCAGCTTCGTCGCGCCGCCCGGCGTGATGCCGTTGGCCGCCAGCAGCGCGAGCGCGAGTTCGCGCGTGCCGCTGCCTTCGGCGCCGATCGCGATGCGCTGGCCCTTGAACTGCGACAGCCATGCGACGCTCGGCCCGTGATAGAAAATCGCCACCGGCACGTACGACACGCTGCCGAGCGACATCAGCCCGTCGGTGTTGCCATGCGCGATGCCATCTTGCACGAACGCGACGTCGACCTTGCCGTGCGGATCGGTAAGCCGCCTGAAATTGTCGACCGAGCCCTCCGACTCGAGCACCTCGAGTTTCACGCTGTTGCGCGCAAGAATTTCCTTGTAGCGTTGCGCGGCATTCCAGAAGGTGCTGCCCTGCGGGCCGGCGCTGATGATCAACGTGTTCGGCGGGGCAGGCTGGATCAGGCGTACCGCGGCCCAGATCGCGAGTGCGCTGATCAGGAGGATCGGCCCGAACGTAATCGCGAGGTCGCGCCACGAGATCGCGACGAAGCGGGCGACAAGGCGGGGACGTGGCGGGCCGTTGGGTGCTGTCATTGGAAATCGTCGCGGCTGAAGCGGGAAACGATGCGGCGCGTGCGCCGCGCGAAGCGGTGGCGCGGCGGCCCGTAGGCCGCGCGCTCGCGCCGATGGTACATGAGATTGCCGGCGCGGCGGCGCAACGCGGCGCGCCGGCGGCGCACAAACCCGTAACAATTCGTGAGTGCGAAGCGCGTCGCGAACGCGTGCAAGCTCAACGTAGACAAATTCGGCAGGTGAACGCGGCAGGTGAACGCGGCAGGTGAACGCGGCAGGTGAACGCGGCAGGTGAACGCGGCAGGTGAACGCGGCGGGCAAACGCAGCAGCCGAACGCAGCAGTCGAACGCCGCAGCCGGACGCAGCAGCCGAACGCGGCGGGGCAAACGCAGCAGTCGAACGCAGCAAGCGAACGCAGCAGCCGAACGCAGCAAGCGAACGCAGCAAGCGAACGCAGCAAGCGAACGCAGCAAGCGAACGCAGCAAGCGAACGCAGCAAGCGAACGCAGCAAGCGAACGCAGCAAGCGGCGCGTCGCACAACAAAACAACGCCCCGCACGTCACGCGCTAAAAACTTTGCGAATTTCGCGCAGCTAGATTAAATTGGCGGCGCTGTCGCGCCCGGTCCGGCGCGGCGCGTTCCAGTTCGTGGGAACCGGGCGCGCCTCGCGCACCGCGCGGCATCAGGCCGAACCGCCTCGCGCATCGTCGATATGCGCATCTGCTCACCACGTGTGAGCCAGACGTACACACCTAAAGGCGGCCGCCTTTCCTGCCTCTCGTCTCTCGTCAGCCGCGTTACCGCCGTCAGCCGGCCGTCGTCGCGCTGCGCATTCGTGCGCTTGCGCGCAGCGGCCGCATGTAGTCGTGACGAAGCCGTACGGCGCCGCATTCGCAATGCGGCCCGAAGCGCGGCACCAAAGCGAAGTAACCAGGCGAAATAACCAAGGAGAAAGCATGAAACCGGTAGTTCTGAAGGCGTTGGGTGGGGTGGTGGCATTGATGGTCGCATGCAGCGTGTACGCACAGGCCAGCGATGCCGCAGCAGGTGCACAAGCGCCGGCTGCCACCAGCGCGAAGGCGCAGAAGAAGGCGAACGGCCAGCTCGGCCGCAAGGTGCGCGCGGCGCTCGCCAAGGCGAAGGGTCTCGACGTATCGAGCATCGCGGTGCGCGCACGCGGCGGCGCAGTGACGCTGACCGGCACGGTGCCCGACCAGCAGCAGATCGACCTGGCCGGCGACACCGCGAAGGGCGTGGCAGGCGTCAGCTCGGTCAGCAACAAGCTGAACGTGCAACAGCAGTAACGGGCGCTGTGCCGTCGCGCGGATTCGCTTGCGAAATCCTGTGCGGCGGCCTTACGGATCGATATGATGAACGGGCTTGGGCCGCGCGCCGCAGCCCGTTTTGTTTTTTATGCGCCGCGCGTGGCGCATGTCGCGAACCTGTACCGAAACCGCAGCGGCCCCGTTGCGCATTGTTTTCCGCACGCGCTGCCCCGTGAAGCACACAGCCAGGGAGACCACGATGCCAGCCCTCCTGTCATTCCGCCTCATCGCTGTTGCATGCTGCATCACCGTCGTCGCCGCCTGCGGCAGCAGCGACGGCAACAACGCATCGCCCAACCTGTTGCCCGGTTTCGTCGCAGCCAGTAGCGTGACCACCACGTCCTACGACGGCAACAGCGACGATCTGCTAACCGCCGGCCTCGGCAAGAGTGGTCTGGCCGCCAACGCGCCGGGCTTTGGGAATCCGTCGAACCCGACCACCGCCGAATTGCGCCGGCTCGCGATCTGGTCGAACTACCGGGCGCTGGTCGACATCACCGCGAACGGCGGTTACGGGCGCTTCTGGGGGCCCAATATCGACCTGAACGGCAACGACACGCTAGGCGAAGGCAAAATCGCCGGCACCGAATACCTCGCCTACGCCGACAACGGCAGCGGCCTGCAGAACGTGTCGCTGCTCGTGCAGATACCGGCGAGCTTCGATCCAGCCAATCCCTGCATCGTTACTGCGACTTCATCCGGTTCGCGCGGCGTGTACGGCGCGATTTCCGCCGCGGGCGAATGGGGTTTGAAGCGCGGCTGTGCGGTCGCCTACACCGACAAGGGCAGCGGCAACGGCGCGCATGAACTCGCCACCAATCTGATCACGCTGATCGACGGGCGCCTCGCCGGCGCGCCGGCCGCGGGAGCGAGGAGCCTGTTCACCGCGAGCGGTTCGCCCAGCAGTTTCGCGGCGTTCAATCAGGCGTTCCCGAACCGCTATGCATTCAAGCACGCGCACTCGCAGCAGAACCCCGAACAGGACTGGGGCACCGACACGCTTGAAGCAATCCAGTTCGCGTATTGGGCGCTCAACCAGCAGTTCGCGCCGCTCATCAACGGCTCGCAGCACGGCGTGCGCTATCAGCGCGGCAGCATCACGACGATTGCCGCGTCGGTCAGCAACGGCGGCGGCGCGTCGCTGGCGGCGGCCGAGCAGGATACGCAAGGCTGGATCACCGCGGTGGTGGTCGGCGAGCCGCAGATCAACCTGAACCTGTCGCCGAACGCGCAGGTGATCGAAGGCGGCGTGCGCATCGCATCCGCCGGCGCGCCGCTCGCCGACTACATGACCTATGCCAATCTGCTGCAGCCGTGCGCCGCGGCGTCGGTCGCCGCGGTCGGCTCGCCGTACCTGTCCACCTTGCCGCTGACGACCACCCAGTCGATTCGTGCGGCGCGCTGCGCCTCGCTGGTCGGCAACGGCTTCATCAGCGGCAACGACCTCGCTTCACGGTCCGCCGATGCGCTGAACCTTCTGCATGCAGCCGGCTATGAAACCGATTCCGACCTGCTGCAGGCATCGATGTGGAATTCGCAGGCGGTGCCGGCGGTTGCCGTGAGCTATGCGAATGCGTACACGCGCTCGAGCGTGCTCGACAATCTATGCGGCTTCAGTTTCAGTCCGACCAACGTGCAGGGCAGCGCAGGCGTGACACCGACCGCTGCGGTGATGCTGAGCGTGTTCGGTCTCGGCAACGGCGTGCCGCCGACCAACGGCATCAGCCTCGCGTTCAACGTGACGCCGCTCGGCGCCGATCACCGGCTGGCCACCGCCGATGCGAGCTTCAATGGCGCGCTATGCCTGCGCGCGCTGTGGGCCAACGGCGACGTGCGGATGCAAACCAGCGTCAACGCGATTCGCGTGAACGCGAACCTGCGCGGCAAACCGACGATCATCGTGCAAGGGCGCAGCGATACGCTGGTGCCGGTGAATCACGCGTCGCGGCCGTATCTGGCGATGAACAACCTGGCCGAAGGTTCGAGGAGCCAGTTGTCGTTTTACGAAGTGACCAACGCGCAGCACTTCGACGCGTTTCTCAGCACAGCGGGCTTCGATACGCGTTACATCCCGCTGCATTACTACAACTTGCAGGCGCTCAACCTGATGTGGAGTCACCTGAAAAGCGGCGCGGCGCTGCCGCCTTCGCAGGTGATCCGCACCGTGCCGCGCGGCGGCACGGATGGTGCGGCGCCGGCGCTATCGCTGGCGAATCTGCCGTCGATTGCGGCGAGCCCCGGCTCGAACGGGATCAGGGTGGCGGCGGGGATCGTCAATGTGCCGCGCTGACGAAAGACTATGCAATCCGCATTACGCACCGACGTGATTGCGTTGGCGCGATGCAAGGCCATGCAGATATTCACGTGAGCTCGTCGTCGCTTGGCGTACGTGGTTTTGCGCTCGTTTCACGCCTGTTTCGCGGGTGTTTTGCGTGCGCTGACGCTCGCTGCGCAAGCGGGCCGCTTCGCATAAACGAGCCGCTGGTGCGGCATGACACACAATTTACCTGGGCGGTGTCGTACTGTGGGTTATCGGAACTGGAGTTCGGATGCCATGGACACGATGTTATTTGCCTACACCGACTTGCCGATCGGCGAGCGGGCAGCTTTCGAGCTGGTATGCGCGCGACACGGCTTCGCGCCTGTGCACTTCAATGTCACCGCCACCCTCGATCCGCACGACGTCACGCATGAACGGCGGCTCGTGACGGTGCGGCGTGGCGGCTGGGCGCAGTCCTATCACGAGGACAGCGCCGGGCAATGGGTGCGCGAATTCGAAACGGACCTGAACTGCCGTTTCTTCAAATGAGCTCACGCCATCACGAGGCGCGCGCCGACCACCGTCAGCGTGGCGGCGAGCAGGTTGCGCAACAGCTTGTCCGGTGCCCTGGCCGACAGCAGGCTGCCGATCACGATGCCCGGCAGCGAGCCGACCAGCAGCGACAGCAATAACGACCAGTCGATCGAACCCAGCAGCCAATGGCCCGCGCCTGCGAGCAAGGTAAGCGGCACCGCGTGCGCGATATCCGAGCCGACGATGCGCGAGGTGGGCAGCGCCGGATACAGCAGCAACAGCACGGTCACGCCGATCGCGCCCGCGCCGACTGAAGTGAGCGTAACGAGTGCACCGAGTACTGCGCCGGTGACGATGGTCAGCGCGAGCGTGCTGGCCTGGCTCGGCGCGACACGATGCCGCCCGGCGAACTTCGCCAGTTGCGGACGAAACACCAGCGCCACCGCAGTGATCAACAAGGCCGCGCCGAGCACCACCTGAATCAGATAGCTGCCGCGCGGCGAATCCATGCCGTAGCGGTGCAGCAGAATCAGCGTGAGCGTGGCGGCCGGCACACTGCCTGCCGCGAGCCGCAGCGTGACGAGCCAATCCACCGATCCTTTGACGCCATGCACCAGGGTGCCCGTCGCCTTGGTCACCGCTGCGTACAGCAGATCGGTGCCGACCGCGGTGGCCGGATGGATGTTGAACAGCAGCACGAGAATCGGCGTCATCAGCGAACCGCCGCCGACGCCGGTCAAGCCGACCAGAAAACCGACGAACAGGCCGGAGCCGGAATAAATCAGATTGATATGGGGAAGTGACATCGCGAGGACCGCGCGGGCGGTCTTAAGATTTGCAGGTTGCGCCGTAGCGCAGGTTTTCTTGCGAAAAATACGGTTGTGGCGCGTGGAAAGACCGGTATTGTCGCAAAACCCGCGCGCTCGCGTTGGGATCGCGTGACGTGCAGCTTACAATAACGTTCTGCCGTTCTTGTCGCATGCCTTTCCATGCCGGCGGCGCCGCATCCGTGCTTCGCGGTCCGCTTGCCGTTTCCCTGAGAACACATGAATCCCGGCGTCGTCTACGCATTGCTTGCCTTCTTTATCTGGGGGCTGTTTCCGGTCTACTTCAAAGCGTTGCACTCTATCCCATCGCTCGAGATTCTGGCGCACCGGATGGCGTGGTCGATGCTGTTTCTGTTTATCGTGCTGAGCGTGCGCATGCAGTGGCGCTGGCTAGGCCCGGTGCTGCGCGACCGGCGGTTGCTCGCGCGCTTCGCGGGCAGCGCGACGCTGCTGTCGGGCAACTGGGGCATCTATATCTGGGCGGTGAATAGCGGGCATATCGTCGAGGCGAGTCTCGGCTATTTCGTCACGCCGCTGATCAGCGTGCTGTTCGGTCTGGCGCTGCTCGGCGAACGGATGCGGCCGCTGCAGTGGGTGGCGGTGGCGATTGCGTGCGCCGGCGTGCTGTATCTGAGCTGGGAAAACGGCCGGCCGCCGTGGATCAGCATTGCGCTCGCGCTGACCTTCGGCGGTTACGGTTTGTTGCGCAAGACCGCGAAGCTCGGTGCGCTCGAAGGGCTCGCGCTGGAGACGATGCTGTTGTTGCCGGTTGCATTGCTGTATCTGGCGGCCGTGTCGTTGCATGGCGACAGCGGTTTCGCGGCGGCATCGCTGGGCGTCAAGATCCTGATCGTGCTTGCCGGGCCGATCACCGCGATTCCACTGCTGCTGTTTGCCGCGGCCGCGCGCCGGATTCCGCTGTCGATGCTGGGGTTGATCCAGTATGTGACGCCGATGTTGCAGTTGCTGATCGGCGTGGTGATTTATCGCGAGCCGTTCGGCGGCCCGCAATTGCTGGGTTATGGCGCGATCTGGATTGCGCTTGCGGTGTATTCGCTGGAAGGGATTGCGCGGGCGCGGCGGGTGCGGGATTAGCAGAGGGTGATTCCTTTCGGAGCCGGTAGGACGTTTCTCAAATGGGTCCGATTGAGAACCAAATGGGAGAGTGGTACGATGGGCCAGTTGTAGTTTCTTTTCTGGGGGGCGAGATGCCAGCAACACGTTCTGCTAGTGGGCGGGCAAAAGCGCAACGCGCAAAAGCGGAAGCGGCGTCCACGCGAGCCCTTGCATCCGCACATGCAAAGTCTGCAAAGCATGGGCTCGGTGCAAAAAAGCAAGATTTCGAACTGTTCCTGCAAATGGACCAGATCGAGCAAGCGCAGCAGATTCGCGACGGCATGGAAGCGATCGTTATCAGTCGGATCGCCAGCGAATTGCTCGGTATGCCGCTGCAGTCGTTGCTATCAAGTCTCAGGCTGCCGAGCAGCACGATCAACCGCAAGATTGCGGCCGGCGAACGGCTCAGTTCAAGCGAATCGGACCGCGCGGCGCGCGTGGTGTTGGCATTTGCGAACGCGAAGGATGTACTCGAAGATGCCGCGCTTGCCGCTGAGTGGCTGCGCACGGAGAATGCCGAATTGCGCGGGCAGACGCCGCTCGATATGCTCGACACGCAAAGTGGTTACGACCGCGTCCGCGATATTCTGTTGCGGTTGGAGCACGGCGTTGGCGTATGAAGGTTTATCGGCTTGCAAAAGAAAGGCGCGGTAAATACCGCGCCGACGATCTGACGGGGAACGGTGCAGCGCTTGCAGGCGGCCGATGGAATCCACGTGGGTGGCCTGCGCTTTACACCTGCTGCCACGCGTCGACTGCGGTGCTCGAAGCGCGCGTGCACGCTGCAGGTCTGTTGCCGGCTGCTCATTTCTACATGGTCACGCTGGACGTTCCAGACGGTGCCTGGTCGCAAGCGTACACACCGGAGTTGCCGGCCGACTGGAACACACTCGATAGCGAGCCTTCGTCGACGGTTGAGATCGCACGGCAATGGTTGAAAGACGGCAAGTGTCTCGCGATGAAAGTGCCGTCGGTGGTTTGTCCGCAGGACATGAACCTGATCCTGAACCCGCTGCATGCGGATATGGCTAAGGTACGGGCGATTGACAAACAACGGTTCGCAGTCGATCGCCGCCTCTTCCTGTAAAGAGGCGTGCCGCCCCGTCACACGCAGCACGCCTTCAACTCACGCAACGCCAGCCATCCGTCACGCCCGCACTCCGTCACACGCTATCGCGCACCTGCATCTCGCGCGCCGCGCGCTCCGCGAGCCGCGGGCGAATCGCCTTACCCATCCCGTTGCGTGGAATCTCGTCGACCACCAGCAGCCGCTCGGGCACCTTGTAGCCGGCAAGCCGCGTGGCGACCTCGCGCAAGATGTCCTGTGGATCTGCAACCGCCGCCCGCTTCAGCACGACAAACCCGACTACACGCTGGCCAAGCGAAACGTCCTGCATGCCGATCACCGCCGCTTCGGACACGGCAGGATGCAGCAGCAGCGCCTGTTCCACTTCGGCCGGTGCGATGTTGTCTCCGTCGTTGATGATCAGGTCCTTCTTGCGCGCCACATAGTGAAGATCGCCGTTGTGGTCCTGACGCATGATGTCGCCGGTGGGGAACCAGCCGTTCCTGCGCCCGTCGTCGACTTGCCCCGGCGCCTGCCAATAACCCTTGAACAGATTGTTGCCGCGGATCAGCAGTTCGCCTTCGACACCCTGCGCGACCGCGTGGCCGTCGTCGTCGACCAGCATCGTGCAATCGGCCGCGGGCGCGTACGTGCCGGGTGTCTGCCCTGCCGATAGCGTGCCGATCGATTCGGTCATGCCCCACGCGCTGCTGAGCGGCACGCCGAACAGTTCGGCGAACTCCTGCTTGATCGACGGATGGCAAACGTCGCCACCGCAAATACTGAGCTCGAGTGCACTGACGTCGCGTGGGCGCGCACGTTGTGCCTGAGCGAACGAGTTGGCCATGTGCGGCGTCAGAAACACTGCCGTGCAACGATATTTTTCAGTTGCGTCAAGCGACACATCGGGATCGTAGCCGTCCAGCAGCACCGCGGTCATGCCGAACGCCATGCAACCGAGCAGCGTGATGAGCCCCGAAGCGTAAAACGCCGACAAGGTAACGAGCATTCTGGCGGAGTCGTTAAAGCCGAACGACTCGATGCGCTCGATGATGTACGCCAGCGTAACCGGCGTGTGCGCGACCAGCTTCGGGATCCCGGTGGTGCCCGACGTATGGAGCAGCACGGCCGGCGCGTGCGGATCGACGTAAGGCAGCGCTTCGCCTTCGTCGCGCTTGAGCGTTTGCCACGAGGCCAGACCCGTGCGTGCGGTATCTTCGCCCACCACGAAACGGTGGTGCATCGCCAGCACGGACGAATCGATATCCACCACCGAAGCGTAATACGGCGCTTCGCAGAAATAGAGCGACGGCCGCAGCTTGCGCAGAAAGATGTCCATTTCGGCCGGCTTGTACGCTGGATTGAGCGGGACCAGAATCGCGCCGACCGCGAGGCACGCGAGCAGGATCACCGCTGCCTCGGGCCGGTTGCCGAGCTGGATCACGACCCGGTCTCCGGGCTTCACGCCTGAGGCGAGCATGCCATGAGCCAGCTGCAATGCGTCGCCTGCCACCTGGCTTGCGGTCCACTGCTGTTCGCCGGCAACGAACAGCACGCTCGCGGGAGCATGGTGCACAAACGAAAGTATCCGGTTCGTAATGCCTTGTTCGACGGCCGGTACGGCAGGCGACTTCGGATGTTGCGCGGCGTTCGACATTGATAACCACCTCTAGTGTTGCTGCACTTCGTTGCCCATGCGATGCGACCGGATCGTGGTATCGGTAACCACACGCTCGCTTCGCTCATGTCTGAAAAACAACCATTGGGCGGGCACTATTCCATCGCCTGCGACGCCCTTGGGTTGGCGCAGCCGCGCGTGCGAAAACATTGCGCGAATCACGAAATAATTCGTGCTGTCCGGCTGTTATATGTCGATGGGCTCGTGTGAATGACCACCGGCACGGCGAACGATCTTAGGAGCAGGGGTTCAGATGGCGAACGACATCAATGCGAGCGATAGCGCGCGGATTCGGAGATTCGGATTTTCGCTTGTCGCCGCGCGTACGGTCGCTGCGGCGCGCCGCTGACACGGATGTCGGCGCATGTGTGCTGCACCGCGCGCGGCGGCCTGACTGCCGATCTCCGGCGCGTCGCCGCGTTGGCGGCGCCGATGCTGGCAGGGCAACTCGCGTTTATTGCCTTCGGCGTGCTCGATACGGTAATGGTCAGCCATTATTCGGCCATCGAGCTGGCGGCGTTGAGCCTCGGCGCGTCGGTGAACATCGCCGTGTATATGGGTCTCGCCACCATTCTTTACGCGCTGCAGCCGATCGTCGGCCGTCTGTATGGAGACGCAAACTACGCGAGGATCGGTGTGCAGGTACGCGAAGCGGCGTGGCTCGCGCTGGCGCTGATGACGATCGGCTGGTTCGTGCTTCGGCATCCGGACTTCGTGCTGCGCATCGCGCACGCGTCGCCGCCGGTAAGCACGCGCGCCAAGGCCTATTTGCATGTGTTGTCGCTGGCGTTCCCGGCGAGCATCGGCTTCGGGCTGTTTATGTCGCTGTCGAATGCGGTGTCGCGGCCGCAGTATGCGCTGATGATCTGGCTATCGGCGTTGGTGCTGAAGATTCCGCTGAACGCATGGCTCATTTTCGGCGGCTTCGGGCTGCACGGCCTGGGCGGCACCGGCGCCGCCGCGGCGAGCGCGACCGTGCTGTGGTTCGGCGTGCTGGCGTGTATCGCGCTGTTGAAATGGCACCCGTTCTATCGCCGGTTCGGCGTCTTCACGCAACTGTCGCGGCCGGATTGGCGGGCCCAGTTCGCGTTGCTGCGGCTCGGCGTGCCGATGGCGCTGGCGAGCCTGATCGAAGTGACGTCCTATACCTTCATGACGCTGTTCATCGCACGGTTTTCGGCCACCGTGCTGGCCGGACATCAGATTGCAGTGAATCTCGGCGCCGTGTTGTATATGACGCCGCTTGCGATCGGCATTGCCAGTTCGTCGCTGGTGTCGCAAGAACTCGGCGCCGGGTCGCCGGCCGGCGCGCGTTCAGTCGCGCGCGCGGGCATCCTGCTCGCGGCGGGCTGCGCCGTGCTGGTGACGAGCGTCGTGATGACGGCACGCCATGCGATCGTCGATGCCTATACGCACAATCCAGACGTGGCCGCCATCGCGCTGCCGCTGGTGCAGATCGTTGCGATCTACCATCTCGCGGATGCGCTGCAGGTCAGTGCGGCGTATGCACTGCGCGGCTACCAGGTCACCGTCGTACCCACGCTCGTGTACGCGTTTGCACTGTATGGCGTGGGCCTCGGCGGCGGCTATCTGACCGCATTCGATGTGCTGCGGGTGGTACCGGTTGCGTTGAGCGGTGCGCCCGGTTTCTGGTGGGCCAGCACAGCAAGCCTGACGCTGGCAGCGGCCTGTCTGCTGTTCTTTCTGGGTCGGGCAAGCCGTGCGGCGCTCGACGCGCCATCGGCATCGCCGCGCGCGTGAGCGCGTTGCGATGCGCGACAGGCGCTTCAGCATTGCAAAAAGGGCGTGCCGCGCAAACACGCAACACGCCCCGAACGTCAGGCCAACCACCCGTCAGGTTCACACCGCCTGCGGCGTGTCCTTTGCGCGATCCCGATGGTGATCCGCGCCGATAAACATATACATCGCCGGCACCACGAACAGCGTAAACAACGTACCGATCGACAGCCCGGTAAAGATCACCAGCCCCATTGCATTGCGCCCGGCCGCGCCCGCACCCGACGCGATCACGAGCGGCAACACACCGAGCACCATCGCCGCGGTGGTCATCAGAATCGGCCGCAAACGCACGGCGGCCGCTTCTTCCAGCGCTTCGCGCTTCGATTTCCCGGCGCGCTGCAACTGGTTCGCGAACTGCACGATCAGAATGCCGTGCTTGCTGACCAGCCCCATCAGCGTCACCAGCCCGACCTGCGTATAGATGTTCAGCGTCGAAAGCCCGAGGTTGATAAAGATCAACGCGCCGAACAACGCCATCGGCACCGACACCAGAATCACAATCGGATCGCGGAAGCTTTCGAACTGCGCGGCCAGTGCAAGAAACACGATGATCGTCGCAAACAGCAGCGTGATGACGAAGCCGCCCGATTCCTGAATGAACTGCCGCGACAGCCCGGAAAATTCAGCCGCATAGCCGGACGGTGCCGCATCGGCGGTTGCCTTGCGCAGGAAGTCGAGCACTTCACCCTGCGATACGCCCGGCACCGTCACGCCGGAAATCGTCGCCGAGTTCAGCTGCTGGAAGTGGTTGATCGATTCCGGCACCACGTCCTGCTTCAGGTGCGTCACCGTCGAAGCCGGAATCACGCTGCCATCCGGCGTGCGCAGGTAATAATCGAGCACCTGCGAAGGGTTCAGCCGGTCGGTCTGCACCACTTGCGGAATCACCTTGTACGAGCGGCCCGAAATCGAGAAGTAGTTCACGTAGTTGCCGCCGAGCGCCGCACCCAGCGCCGCGCCGACATCGGCTTGCGTCATGCCGAGCGAGGCGACCTTGTCGCGGTCCACCACCAGCACGCTCTCCGGCTTGTCGAGTTTCAGATCGCTATCGACAAAGAAGAACATGCCGCTTTGCTGGGCCTTTGCGAGCACGCTTTGTGCGACTTCATTCAGGTTCTCGAACGGCTCGGTGGTGGTAATCACGAACTGCACCGGCAAGCCCTGCGCGCCCGGCAGCGGCGGAAACTGGAACGCGGCGACGCGCGCGCCGGCAATGCTGTTCCACTTCTGCTGCAATTCCTGCTGCAATTGCGTCGCGCCTTTCTTGCGCTGGTCCCATGTCTTGAACAGCACGCCGCCGATGCCCTGATTGAGCGTCGGCGCGCCGGTCAGCTGGAACATCTGCGAGTACTCGGGCAGCCCCTTCGCGACGTCGAACACCTGGTCGGCGTAGGTCTGCATCTGCTGGATCGTCGCGTTCGGCGGCCCCTGGATCTGCGACAGCACGATGCCTTGATCTTCCTGCGGCGCCAGTTCCGATTGCGAGGTCATGAACAGATACACGGTGCCGCCCAGCAGCAGCGCGCCCATCACGATAAACACCTGCCACGTATCGAGCGTTGCGTGCAGCAGGCGCGCATAGCCGCGATGCACGCGCTCGAACTGCCGGTCGACGAAGCGCGCGAAGCGCCCCGACTCCTGGTCCATCCGGAAGAAGCGCGCGCACATCATCGGCGAAAGGCTCAGCGCGATCACGCCGGACACCGTCACCGCGCCGGCCAGCGTGAACGCGAATTCGGTGAACAGCGCGCCGGTCAGCCCGCCCTGGAAACCGATCGGCGCATACACGGCGATCAGCACCACCGTCATCGCGAGAATCGGCCCGCCGAGTTCGCGCGCCGCGATCAGCGCGGCCTCGAACGGCGAGCGGCCTTCCTCCTTCATATGGCGGTCGACGTTTTCGACCACGATGATCGCATCGTCGACCACGAGGCCGATTGCCAGCACCAGCGCCAGCAGCGTCAGCAGGTTGATCGAGTAGCCGAGCGCCTGCATCACGAAGAAGGTGCCGATCAGCGACAGCGGCATCGCGATCACCGGCACGATCACCGCGCGGAAGCTACCGATAAACAGGAAGATCACCGCGGTGACGATCAGCAGCGCTTCGACCAGCGTCTTGATCACCTCTTCGATCGACGTGTTAACGAAGTCGGTCGCGTCGTACACGATGTCGCCGGTCATGCCGGTCGGGAACTGCGCCTGCAGGCCCGGGTAGGCGGCGCGCACGCGTTTGGCGACGTCCAGGATATTCGCGTCCGGTGCGACCTTGATGCCGATAAACACCGAACGCTTGCCGGAAAACGCGACGTTGAAGTCGTAGCTATCGGCGCCGAGCACCACGTTGCCGACGTCTTCGAGCCGAACGATGGCTGTGCCTTTCTGCTTGACCACCAGCTTCTTGAAGTCGTCGACGGTGTGCAGGTCGGTGCCCGCGTTGAGGTCGACGGTCACCATCTGGCCTTTGGTGGTGCCGAGCGTCGCCAGATAGTTGTTGTTGCCGAGCGCGGTAAACACGTCCTGCGCGGTCACGTTGTGCGCAGCGAGCTTCGCCGAATCGAGCCATGCGCGCAGCGCGAACTGCCGGCCGCCGAGAATCTCGGCGGTCTGCACGCCTTCGATCGAATCGAGCTTCGGCTTGACCACGCGCAACAGATAATCGGTGACGTTGTTGCTCGGCAGCACGGAGCTGTAAAAGCCCATGTACATCGCGTCGGTAGTCTCGCCGGTCTGCACCGTCAGCACCGGCTGCTGCGCCTGCGGCGGCAACTGGTTGCGCACCGACGCGATCTGCGTGTTGATTTCGGTCAGCGCGCGGTTCGAGTCGTAGTTCAGCCGCAGCGTGACGGTGATGGTCGACACGCCGGTGCTGCTCGCCGACGACATATAGTCGATGCCTTGCGCCTGCGCGATTGCCGATTCGAGCGGCTGCGTGATGAAGCCGGCGATGGTGTCGGCGCTCGCGCCGTAATACGCGGTCATCACGGTGACCACCGCGTTCTCGGTGCGCGGATATTCGCGCACGCGCAGATCGAGCAGCGCCCGCACGCCGAGCACGAGGATCAGCAGGCTGAGCACCACGGCCAGCACCGGCCGCTTGATAAAGATATCGGTGAAATTCATCGTGGCCCGCCCCTTATTGTTCCTGAGGCGTCGGATTCGGACTGTCGGCCGGCTGCACACGATTGTCGATGACGAGCGGCGTGCCGTTCTTCAGCTTCAGCTGGCCGCTGGTCACCACCTGCATGCCTTCGTCGACGCCCTTCAGGATCGCGACCTGGTCGCCGCGGGTCGGGCCGGGCGTGACGAACACCTGCTGCGCGACCGGTTGCAGCTTGCCTTGCGCATCCTTGTGCGTGCCGGGTTTGACGAGAAACACCGTCGCGCCATACGGGTTGTACGTGATCGCGGTTTGCGGCAGCGTCAGGTAGCGCTGCTCGCCGCCGGCTTCGATCTTCACGTTCGCGTACATGCCGGGCAGCAGCTTGCGCTCGCGGTTATCGACGCTCGCTTCGATCTGCACGTTGCGCGTGGTGTTGTCGACGCGCGGATTGATCGAGCGGATCTTGCCGTCGAAGGTGCGGCCGCTATATGCGTTGGTGTCGATCTTCGCGATCTGGCCGACCTCGAGCTGCCCGAGTTGCTGTTGCGGCAGATAGAAGTCCGCATAGATCGGATCGATGGCCTGCAGCGTGACGATCGCATCGCCCGGGTTCAGATACTGGCCCGGATTGACCGTCGTAATACCGACACGGCCCGCGAACGGCGCGCGAATCGTCTTCTTGTCGACCAGTGCGGCCTGCTGCGCGACCTGTGCGTTCTTGCTCTTCAGGTCGGCCGCATCCGCATCGAGCTGGGCCTTGGCGATTGCCTGAATCTCGAACTGCGCCTTGTCGCGCTTGTACACGGTTTGCGCGAGCTCGGCATTGGCTTGCAGCGAGCGCAGCAGCGCGACGTCGGAATCGTCGTTCAGGCGCACCAGCACCTGGCCCGCCTTGACCTCCTGGCCGGACGAAAAAGCGATCTCGCGCACGAGGCCCGGCACTTCGGTAGTCACGTCGACGCCGCGCACCGCGCGCAGGCTGCCGACCGCCGCCAGCTGCGGCTGCCAGCTCTGGAAGCGGGCCTGGGTGGCGGTCACCGTCGCGGGCGGCAGCGCATTGGCGGCCATGAACTTCGCGATCATGTGCGCCTTGAAGAGGTTGAAGCCGACGATCCCGCCGAGCAGCAGCCCGACGCAGATCAGCATGATGATCATCCGCTTCGTCATGCGTCTTTTCGGCGCTGCGCCGGTACGCTCCGGCGGTCCGGGTGGTTGATTCACGATCGGTCCGTTTATGCTCATCGTTATGTCCTTGCACGTCTCGTCTTGAAGCGCCGGCCGCGGCGCAGTTGCTGGCGCCCGGCGGCGGTGCTGCTGTTATCCGGGGTAGGCGCGGGATAAGCGCGGGGTAGGCACGGCGCGGGCCGCGCGAGCTTCATTGCACGGCGGCCGTCTCCGGCACCGGGGCGTTCCACCAGCCGCCGCCGAGCGCCTGGAACAGCGCGGCGGTGTCCGCATAGCGGGCGGCCTGCGCCTGCGCGAGATCCACCACGCTTTGCTGGAACTGGCGCTGCGTGACGAGCAGCGTCAGATAGCTGATGCCGCCCAGCTTGTACTGGCCGCGCGCCATCTCGAGCGCATCGCTCGCCGACTGCCAGGCTTCGTGCTGCGCCTGCAGGCCGGTGGCGTCGTGCTCGAGCGCGCGCAGCGAATCGGCGACGTTCTGAAAGCCGAGCAGTACCGTCTGCCGATATTGGGCTTCGGCCTGTTCATAGGCGGCCACCGCCGCGCGTTTCTGCGCGAGCAGTTCGCCGCCGTGGAAAAGCGGTTGCAGCAGGCCTGCGCCGACGCTCCATACCGTGCTTTGCGCGCGGAACAGGTCGGCCGGTGTCAGCGACTGCGTGCCGTAGCTGGCCGACAGCGTGATCTGCGGAAACATCGCCGCGGTGGCCACGCCGATCTGCGCGCTGGCGGCATGCAGCGTCGCGTCGGCGGCGAGGATGTCGGGCCGCTGCTGCACCAGCGCCGACGGCAGGCTGACCGGCAGCGTCTGCGGCAGCGAGAACATCGCGAGGCGGAACTCGGGCAGGCTCGGGTCGCCCGGCGGGTTGCCCGACAGCACCGCAAGCTGATGGCGGGTCTGGTCGAGCTGCTGCAGCAGCGGCGGTAACGTTGCGCGCGTCTGCGCCAGCAAGGTCTGCTGGTTCAGCACGTCGGTGCGGCCGACGCCGCCTAGCTCGAACTGCTTTTTCAGCAGCGTGAGCTGCGCGTCCTGGTCGCTCGCGATCGCTTCGGTCGCTTCGATTTGCGCGCGCAGCGACGCTTCCTTGACGGCCGCGGTGACGATATTCGCGGTCAGCGCAAGCCACGCGGCCTGCAACTGGTAACGCTGGTAATCGACCTGCGAGCGGGCCGCTTCGACCTGGCGGCGCGCGCCGCCCCACACGTCGAGGTTGTACGACACCGACACCGACGAGTTGTACAGATTCAGATCTTCGCTGAACTCCGGCGCTCCGAACGTGATGCCGTTGAATTTCTCGCGCGTCGCATTGAGCTGTGCGTCGACCTTCGGCAGCAGCGCGCTGCCGAACTGCGCGCGCAGGTTTTCGCGCGACTGCCGCAGCGCCGCGCGAGCCGATGCGATGTTCGGGCTGTTCGCGAGCGACGTGCGAACCAATGCATCGAGCGGCTCGCAATGGAACAGCGCCCACCATGCGGCCGGAATCTCGTCGCCCGGCGCAAAGCGCTGCGGCGCGCCGGAGACATCGGGTGCCGATGCCGTCTGCTGCGGCAAAGGCGTGGACGTGTAGCGGTCGGCCGGCGGTGGCGCCGGCGTGCGGTAGTCGGGTCCGACCATGCAGCCAGTCAGCGTGATGGCCGCTGCGATGGCACTCGCGACCCCGCCACGCGTCGCGCATAAACGTGCTGATAAAACGTAGAGCGAATTACTGTCCTTTGTCATCAATCCACCATATTCCGCGTGCGCGGTGTCCCGGCGCACGGATCTCGATATTCAAGGTAGCTAAGCTGATTCTTTTCGGGATGCAGAACGGCTGCGACCGCGCCTGCGTCTGCGGCTGCCGGTTCGGCGCATAGCCTAGCATGGCTTGTCGCGCGCGCGGCAATACGTACGACATGAAGCGGGTTGAATCTGCAGGGCAGGCGTGTCCGAATGCGTTACCGCTTTTTTTTGAACGGTATTCCGCCCGGCGCGTGTTGCGCACGGCGAATCGCCTATGATGATTTCAACCGCGGGGACAAGGAGCGAACATGAACGGGCGCAGATTGCTAGGGTGTGCCGGCGCCGCGCTGGCGCTGTCGTCAGGCGTGCTGTGTGGGGTAGCGCACGCCGAATATCTGATACCGGCGAGTGTGAAGCTGGTGCCGGTCGCGCAGTTTCCCGGTACGAGCGGCTATCTCGCACCCGACTACCCCGCGCAGCGCGCGCGGCTGCATAGCGTGTATATCGCGCCGATCGAAGTGTTTCTGTCGCCGGATTCGCCGTACAAGGGTATCGACCCGGCCGAGATGGCGCAGGTCACCCAGGCGTTCGCGCAGATCCTGACTCAGGACGTGATGCAGAACATGACGGTGGTCAGTGCACCCCAGCCCGACTCGCTGATCCTGCAGATCGCGCTGACCGACGTGCGGCTCGAAAAGCAGGGCTTTCGTCTGCGCAACCTGACGCCGGTGGGGATGGCGATCAACGGTGTCAAGCGCGTGGCGGGCATCAGCAAGATCTCGTTCAAGACGATGACGGTGCAGGCGATCGGCGCGTCAGGCGATAACGAGACGCTGCTGTTCGCGATCGACAATCCGCCGCGGCCCGGCGATACGGCGCCGGAATCGGTGCGGCTCGACGAGGTGCCGAAGGTGCTGGGCACGAAGGCGCAGAACCTGCGGGCGGCGTTCGACGCGATTCGCAGCGCGCAGCAGCAGTAGGGCGGGGCAATGCGCCCGCGCGGCGCGTGCGACGCGGCGCGACGCGTGCGACGGATGGACGCTATATGCCGCATGCGCGACACATGCGGCTATGCGCCACACGCAGCGCGAATCGATGCAAGCGCAACCAGTCAGTGTGCGACCGCGATGGCGGGTACCGCGAGCACCGGCTGTGCATAAGCGATGTTTTGCGCCGGCACGAGCGCATAGCCTGGCGTAATGGCGGCCGGCGCGGGCGACACGGCAACCGGCATCGGGATCGGGATCGGCACCGCGCCAGCGGGCACGGGCTGCTGCAGAACCGGCACGACGATGGCGACCGATGGCACGGCATAGCCGGGCGTCGGTGCATAGACGGGAGACTGCGCAACCAGCGGCGGCACATAAACCACGGCGGTCGGCACATAAGCGGCATGCACGAACACGGTTCGCGCAAAGCTGCCCGACGAGCAGGCAATGCCGAGTGCGGCGGCAGCGGACGTACAGACGGAACGGATACTCACGGGAACACTCCTTCGACGGGACACGGCATGGCGGATCGGTGCGGCGTGAAATCGGGTGCAAATCCAGCTCGAATCCAGCGCAAATCCGTTACGAACGATAAGGAATGCCGCCGCGCAACGACAGCGAAAACATGTTTCATCCGATGTCACGCCACGCCACCGCACGCCAGCCGCACGCCACAGCGAGGCCTCGCCGGCGCGACATGCGGTGACATATCTTTGAAATTGCCTTCGCGGCGGCGAGCGACAAGAATTCGGCCTGTCACTACGCGGTTCGCAGCAAGCACGCCGACGACGCCGGTGCCCCACTCAACGGAGTTAGTCATGAAGAAGTTTCTCGCCACCCTGGTTCTGTGTATCGCATCGACCGCCGCCTTCGCGCAGAGCGCCCCGGCGCAAAACGCAACCGCACAAAACGCAACCGCACAAAACGCAACCGCACAAAACGCAACCGCAGGCGCCCCGGCACCGATGGCCGGCGGCGCGCGCATGGAGCGTGCAATGGAGCAATTGCAGTCGCGTTTTTCCAGCGCGAACACCACGCACGACGGTAAGCTGACCAAAGATCAGGCCGCCACCGGCATGCCGCGCGTCGCCCAGCATTTCGACGAGATCGACACACAGAAGGTTGGCTATGTAACATTGCCGCAGATCGAGCAGTTCATGATGTCGCAACGCAAGCAGTAGCGTCCGGATGGCGCCGAAGCTTCCGGACCCTGCTGTCGAAGAATCGGTAGCAGACCCCCGACCATGCCGAAGGAGCCCGCCGCGATGGACCGATCTCCCAGAATCATCGTGCTAGACGATGAAGCCGAACTGCGCAACATGCTGCAGCGGTTTCTGACCTCGCAGGGCTTTTCGGTGCGGGTGGTCGAAAACAGCGAGCGGCTGTCGCGCTATCTGCAGCGCGAGCCGTTCGACCTGCTGGTGCTCGACCTGATGATCGGCGCCGAGAACGGCCTCGAAATCTGCGCGCGGCTGCGTGCCGAAGGGCAGACGCTGCCGATCCTGATGCTGACCGCAAAGGGCGATCCGCTCGACCGCGTGCTCGGCCTCGAGACCGGCGCCGACGATTACCTGGCCAAGCCGTTCCTGCCGCGCGAACTGGTGGCGCGCATCAACGCGCTGCTGCGCCGGCAGAAAATCGCCGCCGGCGACCCGACCGTCACCACGCAGCGGCTGCGCTTCGGCGATTATCAGCTCGACGTTGCCAAGGGCCTGCTGTATCGCGGCGGCGAGCCGGTCGAACTGCACTCCGCACAGATGCTGCTGCTGTCCGCGCTCGGCTCGTCGCCGAACCGCGCGGTGAGCCGCGACAACCTGATCGCGCGGGCGCGCGGCCGCGACCACGACGCGCTCGACCGCAGCATCGACGTGCAGGTGCTGCGGCTGCGCCAGATCATCGAAGGCGATCCGTCGAAGCCGCGCTTCATCAAGACCGTGTGGGGCGTCGGCTATATGCTGCTGGCGGACGTCGAATCATGACGCCGGCCGACGCGGATGCCGCGGCCGAATCAACTGATCCGGCCGGGTCGATCAAACCCGCTGCCAGCGTCATGTCACGTCTTTCATCGCGTCTTTTGCCGCGCACGCTGCTCGCGCGCAACATCCTGCTGCTGATCGTGCTGGTGGCCGTCAGCGAAGTATGTTCGCTGGGCGTGCTGCTGCATTACGTGCAGCGGCCGCGCGTCGAGCGCGCCGCTGCCGTGTTCGGCGCCTACGTGACGACCCTCGACGGCGTGCTCGCGCATACGCCGGCGGCTTCGCGTGCGGAGGTGCTCGCGCGCCTCGACGCGCACACCGAGCTGCCGCCGGATGCGACGCCGCAGCCGCGCACCCGGGCGCTCGATTTCTATCGCACCCATGAGCTCGGCATTTTCATGCAGGCGCTGCATCGCTATCTGCCGGCCGGCAGCGACGTGCGCTGGCAAGCCGACAGCGCGCCGCGCATGTGGATTCGCGTGCACGTGGGCGGCGACCCATACTGGATTGCGCTGTTGCTGCCCGAAGAAGCGCAGGGCGGGCGGCTATTCACGGCGCTGTTGCTCGCGCTTGGCCTCGGCGTGCTGGCCGCGCTGACCGGCTTTGGGATCCAGCGCCACCTGAACCGGCCGTTGCAGCATCTCGAGCAGGCGGCGCGGCGGGTCAGCGCCGGCGAGGCGCCGCCGCCGCTGCCGCTCGACGGCCCCACCGAAATCGCCGCGGTGAGCGCCGCCTTCAACCAGATGATGCACGCGCTGCAGCAAGCCGAGGCGACCCGCGCGGTGATGCTGGCCGGCATCTCGCACGACATCCGCACGCCGCTGACCAAGCTGCGCCTCGCGATGGCGATGGCCGGCGAAGCGGGCGCCGGCCCCGGCGACGAAGCATTCACCCATGCCGCGGAGTCGTACCTCGACCAGATCGAAACGATCCTGCAGCAATTCATGGATTACGCCGGCAGCGGCGAGCGCGAGGCGGCGCAGCCGGGCGATCTGAACGCGCTGGTCAGCCAGCTCGCTGCGGATTTCGCGGGGCTCGGGCATGATTTCGAACTGACGCTGGCCGATCTGGCGCCGGTGCCATTCCGGCCGATCAGCATGATGCGGCTGTTGATGAACCTGATGCAGAATGCGATCAAGTATGGCGGCAGCGGTTTCGCGGTGCGCACGTGGCGCGACGGCGGCGCGGTGTATGTCGCGGTGGGCGACCGCGGCAGCGGTTTGTCGGCTGCCGAGCTCGAACAGTTGAAGGCGCCGTTTCAACGCGGCAGGAACGCGCACGGTCAGACGAGCGGCACGGGCCTGGGCCTTGCGATCGTCGATCGCATTGCGCGGCTGCACGGCGGCGCGCTGCAATTTCATCCGCGCGACGGCGGCGGGCTCGAAGTGTGGGTCGTGCTGCCGGCAGGCGACAGGGAGAACCGATGACACGTATCGAACGGCCGCTTGCCGTCGAGCGTCTGGAAGACGAATGGCTGGAAGCGGACGGGTTCGGCGGTTTCGCGTCGGGTACGGTCGGCATGTATCGCACGCGTCGCTATCACGCGCTGCTGCTGGCGGCGACGCGGCCGCCGGCTGGGCGCGTCGTGCTGGTGAACGGCGTCGAAGCGTGGCTCGAGGCGGATGGCATGCATTATCCGTTGACCATGCAGCGCTATGCGCCGGCGGTGATCGCGCCGGATATCACGATGAGTCTCGATGGTTTCACCACGGAGCCCTGGCCGACGTGGCGTATTGCGTGCGGCGCGCTGGGCGTGGTGAGCTTCGAGGTGCTGGTTGCGAAGGCGAGCCGCGAGACGGTGCTGCGCTGGCGTTTGCAGCGCGATGCTGCCAGTGCGGGTGGCGGTAGTGGCAACGTTAATGGCGTTGGCAACTGCACGCTGCACGTGCGTCCACTGCTATCGGGCCGCGACTATCATGCGCTGCACCATGAAAACGGTGCGTTCAATTTCGCGGCCGATGTGAACGGTGCGGTTGTCAGCTGGCGTACGTACGGCGATCTGCCGGCGATTCATGCGGCCTCGAACGGCAGCTATGCGTCCGCGCCGGACTGGTATCGCAACTTCTGCTATGACCGCGAACGCGAGCGCGGCCTCGACTTCAGCGAAGATCTGGCGACGCCCGGCGTATTTTCATTCGATCTTTCGGCGGGTAACGAGGCGGTGCTGGTGCTCGATGCGAACGCTGCTTCCGGCGCGGCCAACGTTGCCATCAACGCGCTCGAAGTCTCGACCTACGCAGAACAACTCACGCGTACCGAACACGCCCGCCGCGCCGCCTTCCCGTCGCTTCTGCACCGCGCTGCCGATGCATACGTAGTCGCACGCGCCAGCGGCCGCACGATCGTCGCCGGCTTCCCGTGGTTCACCGACTGGGGCCGCGACACCTTCATCGCGATGCGCGGCCTGCTGCTCGCGTCGCAACGCTACGACGAAGCCGCGGCGATCCTGCTCGAATGGTCCGGCACATTGTCCGAAGGCATGCTGCCGAACCGCTTCCCCGATTACGGCGACACGCCCGAGTACAACTCGGTCGACGCATCGCTGTGGTTCGCGGTCGCGGTGCACGATTATCTTGCTGCGCAGCATGCCAGCGCAGCCACCCGCGTGCGGCTGCAACAGGCGGTCGACACGATCCTCGCGGGCTACACCCGCGGCACACGCTTCGGCATTCGCGCCGACGACGATGGCCTGCTGCGCGCCGGCGTGCCCGGCGTGCAACTGACGTGGATGGACGCCAAGGTCGGCGACTGGGTCGTCACGCCGCGCATCGGCAAGCCGGTCGAAGTGCAGGCGTTATGGATCAACGCATTGCGCATCGCATCAACGTGGAACCCGCAATGGCGCGCGCCGGCCGAGCGCGCGTCGCAGGCTTTCGTCGAACGATTCATTGACGCGACCACCGGCGCGCTGTTCGACGTGGTCGACGCCGATCACGAGCCGGGCCGTATCGACCGTGCGCTGCGGCCGAACCAGATCTTCGCGGTCGGCGGCCTGCCGTTCCCGCTGCTCGAAGGCGCGGCCGCGCGCGCGGTGGTGGACCGCGTGCACGAACATCTGCTGACGCCGCTCGGCTTGCGCACGCTGAGCCCGCTCGATCCGGCGTATCGCGGCCGCTATGCGGGCGGCCCGCTCGAGCGCGACGGCGCCTATCATCAAGGAACCGTGTGGCCATGGCTGCTCGGCCCGTTCGTCGAAGCGTGGCTGCGTGTGCATCGACCCGACGCGGCCGCACGCGAAGAAGCACGTCTGCGCTTTATCGCACCACTCGACGCGCATCTGCAACGCGCCGGCCTCGATCACTTGAGCGAGGTGGCGGACGGCGACGCACCGCACCATCCGGCGGGCACGCCGTTCCAGGCGTGGTCGCTCGGTGAACGGCTGCGCCTCGACGCGCTGCTTGCGTCACAGCACTGAAAACGCACCCACGCGCAAAGCGCGCTACGATGTCGCTTCCCGTCGCCACATAAAGCGCCACGTAACCGGCACATCAAGGAGGACGCTGCCATGCCGTCGATTCGCGCAGCCAATCTGCTTGCCACTGCTGAAGGCAAGCGTCTGCATTCGGCTGAATGTCCGCGCTGGCAACGCTGGGGCCCGTATCTGAGCGAACGCCAGTGGGGCACGGTGCGCGAGGACTACAGCACCAGCGGCACTGCCTGGGACTATTTCCCGCACGATCACGCGCGCAGCCGCGCGTACCGCTGGGGCGAGGATGGCATCGCCGGCTTCGGCGACGACACGCTCAGCTGGTGCGTGTCGCTCGCGCTATGGAACCGGCGCGACCCGATCCTGAAAGAACGCCTGTTCGGCCTGACCAATTCGCAAGGCAATCACGGCGAAGACGTAAAGGAGCTGTATTTCTATCTGGACGGCACGCCCACCCATTCGTATATGCGGATGCTCTACAAGTATCCGCACGCGGCGTATCCGTATGCAGATCTCGTCGATGAAAACGGGCGCCGCGGCGCCGACATGCCGGAATACGAAGTGCTCGATACCGGCGTGTTCGACGATTCGCGCTATTTTGACGTGACCGTCGAATATGCGAAGCACACCGCCGACGACATCGTGATGCGCGTGAGCGTCGAAAATCGCGCGGACGTCGCTGCCGAACTCGACCTGCTGCCGCAGATCTGGGCGCGCAACAAATGGTCCTGGAAGGGCCTCACGGACAAACCCTCGCTGATGCTGGAGACGGTGCGCGACCGCAGCTATCTGTTCGGCCGTCATCCGGGCCATGAAGGGATCATCGTCACCGCGTGGATCAAGGACGCACCCGATTGCACCGGCGTGCACTGGCTGTTCTGCGAGAACGAGACCAACGTCAAGCGGCTGTATGGCATGGACGCGATCGGACCGTTCAAGGACGGCTTCAACGACTACCTCGTGCACGGCGATCGCGAAGCGGTGCATCGCGATGCGGGCTCGAAGGCGGGCGCGCACATGCCGCTGTCGCTGGATGCACACGGTCACGCGGTCGTGTATCTGCGCTGGCGTTGCGCATCGACGCCCGACGAAGTGCCGCTCGACGCAGAGGCGCTGTTTGCGCACCGCATCGCCGAAGCGGACGAATTCTACGGCGCGCTGCAGCAGGACATCGACGACCCCGACGCGCGCCTCGTGCAGCGTCAGGCGCTGGCCGGCATGCTGTGGTCGAAGCAGTATTACCAGTTCGACGTGCAACGCTGGATGGACGGCGACCCGGCGCAGCCGGTGCCGCCGCCGGGCCGCCGGCGCGGCCGCAATGCCGACTGGCGGCACCTGTGCAACGCCGACATCGTATCGATGCCGGACAAGTGGGAGTACCCGTGGTATGCATCATGGGATCTCGCGTTTCATGCCACCGCATTCGCGCTGATCGACCCGGCGTTCGCCAAGCGTCAGTTGCTGCTGCTCGTGAAAGACCGCTACATGCATCCGAACGGGCAACTGCCCGCGTACGAATGGGCGTTCAGCGATGCCAATCCGCCGGTGCATGCATGGGCCGCATGGCGCGTCTATGAAATCGATCGCGAGCTGACCGGCAAGGGCGATCGCGATTTCCTCGAACTGGTGTTTCACAAGCTGCTGCTGAATTTCTCGTGGTGGGTGAACCGAAAGGACGCCGACGGTCGCAACATTTTCCAGGGCGGCTTTCTCGGTCTCGACAACGTCGGTATCTTCGACCGTTCGTCGCCGCTGCCGACCGGCGGCCATATCGATCAGGCGGACGGCACCGCGTGGATGGCCGCGTATGCGCTCGACCTGATGCGTATCGCGCTCGAACTCGCGTATGCGAACCACGTGTTCGTCGATATCGGTATCAAGTTCTTCGAGCACTTCCTGTACATCGCGGAAGCGGTAAGTTGCGACGACGGCTGCGAAACCGGGCTGTGGGACAGTCAGGACAGCTTCTTCTACGACAAGCTGCGGCTGCCCGACGGCTCGAACGTGCCGATGCGGGTGCGCTCGATCGTCGGCCTGATTCCGCTGTTCGCGGTGCACGTGCTCGAAGAGCGGTTGCACGACAACTTGCCTGGCTTGCGCGAGCGGCTGGTCTGGTTCCTGCAACACCGTACCGATCTGGCGCGGCTGGTGTCGCGCTGGAACGAGCCGGGCAAGGGCAATAGCCTGTTGCTGTCGCTATTGCGCGGGCACCGGATGAAATCGCTGCTGCGCCGCGCGCTCGACGAATCGGAGTTTCTGTCCGACTACGGTGTGCGGGCGCTGTCGCGTGTGCATGGCGACGAGCCTTTCGTTTATCAGCACGATGGCCGCGAGTTCTGCGTCAAGTATCTGCCGGCCGAATCGGACTCGCGTGTGTTCGGCGGCAATTCGAACTGGCGCGGACCGATCTGGATGCCGGTCAACTATCTGCTGATCGAATCGCTGTACGAGTTTCACCGTTACTACGGCGACGATTTCCGCGTCGAGTATCCGACCGGCTCGGGCAATCGCGCGTCGCTGCGCGAGATTGCCGACGGTCTCGCCGAACGCACCACCAGACTGTTCCTGAAGAACAAGAACGGCGAGCGGCCGGTGATGGGAGCCTATCCCCAGTTGCAGGCCGATCCGCGTTCGCAGGACCTCGTGCTGTTTCACGAGTACTTTCACGGCGACACCGGGCGCGGCGTCGGCGCGTCGCATCAGACCGGCTGGAGCGGGCTGGTCGCGCTGCTGTTGCAGCCGCGCGAACTGGCGAGCTCCGGCGTGGTGCCGGTGCCCGGCGAAGCCGAGCAGGAAGTGGCGGCGAAGTGAGGTAGGTGCATCAGGCTGCCTGTGAGCTAGCCGCCGCACGAGGTCGCCACACGACGTTGCCACATGCAGTAACCGCAGTGCTGCGCGCGCCACTTTGCACGCATCCAGCCGATGCCGCGAGCGGCGCGCGCAGCTTTACAGAAGTCTTGCGTGCCGTGACGCGCCGCGCGATTGATGGAACTGTGCGGCTTGCTCGCGGGTCATCTCCGTATCGCCAATCGTTGGCTTCCGTATGCGAGGGATCGTCATGCCGTCCGATTCGAGTGTCCGCAATACCCCAGAAACGCGCAGCGCGTGCGCGCAAAAGAAGCTGCAAGCCGCGCACGCCGGCGCTGCCAACGGCGGCAATCCGGCCGCCGCGGCCGGCAATCGCCCGGCGCCGCCATGCACGCTGGTGATCTTCGGCGCCGGCGGCGATCTGACCAAGCGCCTGTTGATGCCCGCGCTGTACAACCTCGTGATCGACGGCCTGCTCGACAACGGCATGCGCATCGTCGGCGTGAACCGCGGCGAGCGCGCGCTCGACGACTGGCGCGACGAACTGCACACGTCGCTCAAGCAGTTCGCCGAAGAGCGCTCGTCGCAGCACAAGCTCGACGACGATGCATGGAACTGGCTCGCACAGCGGCTCGACTACGTGGCCGGCGATTTCAGCGACGCCGGCACCTTCGAGAAGGTCAAGCAGCAGCTCGGCAAAACGGGAGTGAGCGATGCGCTGTTCTACCTCGCGGTAGGTGAAGGCTTCTTCAAGCCGATCGTCGAGCAACTCGGCAACGCTGGCCTGCTCGACGAGCAGCAGGGGCACGGCTTTCGCCGCCTCGTGATCGAAAAGCCGTTCGGCAACGATCTGGCGTCGGCGCGCGAGCTGAACGCACATATCCTGCAGTACGCGGGCGAACAGCAGGTGTACCGGATCGATCACTTCCTCGGCAAGGACACCGTGCAGAGCATTCTCGCGGTGCGCTTCGCGAATGCGCTGTTCGAGCCGGTGTGGCGGCGCGAATATATCGACAGCGTGCAGATCACGGCGGCGGAAACGCTCGGCGTCGAGGCACGCGGGCCGTTCTACGAGCGCACCGGCGCGTTTCGCGACATGCTGCCGAACCATCTGTTCCAGCTGCTCGCGATGGTGGCGATGGAGCCGCCCAATTCATTCGATGCGGAAGTGGTGCGCGACAAGAAGGCCGAGGTGTTCGCGGCGATCCAGCCGCTGTGCTGCGAAGACGTGGTGTTCGGCCAATACGAGGCAGGGCCGGCGGGTGTCGCGTATCGCGCGGAGCAGAAGGTCGCGCCCGACAGCACGACCGAGACCTATGCGGCGGCACGCGTGTATCTGGACAACTGGCGCTGGGCCGGCGTGCCGTTCTATCTGCGCACCGGCAAGCGGCTGGCCACGCGCCGCACCGAGATTGCGGTGCAGTTGAGGCGCGTGCCGTTCCTGATGTTCCGCGACACACCTGTCGATACGCTGACACCGAACGTGCTGACGATCCGCATCGACCCGGCGCACGGCACCAGTTTCGATTTCAACGTGAAGGTGCCGGGGCCGACGATGCAGATCGGCCATGCGCGTTCGTCGTTCGACTACGGCGACTTCTTTGCGGAACGGGCGAACGTCGGCTATGAAACGCTGCTGTACGACTGCATGCTCGGCGACGAGACGCTGTTCCAGCGCGCGGATGGTATCGAGGCGAGCTGGGCTGCGGTGGACGAAGTGCTGCATCCGGCCGATAAACCGATTCCAGTGCACGGCTACGCGGCCGGCAGTAGCGGGCCGGTGCAGGCGGACGAACTGCTGGCGAGCGATGGACGCGCGTGGCGTCCACTCGACGATGCGCCGGCCAAACGTTGAACGCGGAACGTAGAACACGTTGCACGTACAACGATCGGACAGTCTGAATAGCAAGGGGGAAACCACGATGGCAACCAGCAAGACTTCTGCGAAGCGCGCGGTGAAGACGGCGGTGCGCCGCGCGGCGAAGAGTGCGGTGACGGGTGCGGTGAAGAGCACGCCGAAGGGCGCATCGAAGGACGTCGCGCGCAAGGCGCCGGCTGGCCGCACGGCTGGCGCCGCAGCGGCAAAGAAGACGGCCGCGCGACGCGCGGGCGCCACTGCTACGGCGGCCGCGAAGAAAACCTCGACGAGTCGGGTGGCCAGCAAGGTAGCGACGAAGAAGGCACCGACGAGCCGGGCGGCCAGCACGGCCTCCGTGAAGAAGACGCCCGCCAGCAAGGCGCCCACGCGTGCGATTGGCAAGGCTGCAACGGCGGGTGCTGCTGCAGCGAAAAAAGCCTCTGCAGGCGGCGCCGCGAAGAAAGCATCGGCAACCCGGGCCGCCGGCACGCCTGCAGCGAAAAAAGCAGCACCGCGCAAACCGTCGAGCGCCACGCGTCCCGCTTCACATCACCACACCGCGCTGCAACCAGACGCCGCACACGAGCGCATTCTGGCGATCGACGTCGGCGGCACCGGGCTAAAGGCGGCGGTGCTCGACTCGACCGGCACGATGCTAGGCGAGCGCGTGCGCGTCGCCACGCCGCACCCGTGCACGCCGGATCAGCTGGTCGACACACTCGCGACGCTGGTCGAACCGTTGCGCGCGCAACATCAGCTGACGCGCATCTCGATCGGCTTCCCGGGCGTGGTGCGCGACAACCTGATCCTGACCGCGCCGCATCTGGGCGATAAGGGTTGGCACGGCGTGCCGGTTGCCGCGTCGCTGGCCGAGCGGCTTGGCGGCCTGCCGGTGCGCATGATCAACGACGCCGAAGTGCAAGGCTTCGCGGTAATCGAAGGCAAGGGCATCGAACTGGTGCTGACGCTCGGCACCGGCGCGGGCACGGCGCTGTTTCGCGACGGCGAGCTGATGCCGCATCTGGAGTTGTCGCAGCATCCGGTCAGCAAGGGCCGCACCTACGACGAGTTCATCGGCAGTGCGGCGCGCGACGAAACCGGCGACAAGCAATGGAACAAGCGCGTCGAGAAGATCATCGCGATTCTGGCGAAGGTGGTGAACTACGACAGGCTGTTGATCGGCGGCGGCAATGCAGTGAACCTGAAGTTCAAGCTGCCGGCGAACGTTTCGATCGTGTCGAATTCGGCGGGCCTCGAAGGCGGCGCGAAGCTGTGGTACCCGCAGGCAGTGCGCGAGACGCGCGGACAGTAACCGGCCGCGCGCATCCAGCAGATAGCAGGCAAGCGCGATGGACGATTGATGCAAAAGTGGCGCGCCGTTGCACACAGGCGCGCCACTTTGCGTTCTGCTTTCGAAGACGAACGAACGAGCGATGCGCGGCCTATGAACCGCGCACACCGCTACGCTTCACCGCATGCGCCGAACTTAACGCGCCGCGTCGCCCCAACGGTATTCCACCGTTGCTTCGTCCAGCTGCTTCTTCAGTTCCGGGTCGAGCACGATATCCGCAGCGGCCAGCGTTTCATCGAGCTGTTCCGGCCGGCTCGCGCCGATGATCGCCGACGACACCACCGGATTGGCCAGCACCCACGCAATCGAAGTCTGCGCCAGCGAATGCCCGCCTTGCGCGACCAGCTTCGTCAGCTTGTCGATGGTCGCGAATTCGCGCTCGTGCCAGTAGCGTTCCGAGTACATTTCGCCGGCCTTGCCGACGGTTGCGGTGAAGCGGCCTTCGCTCGGCTTCGCATCGTGGCGATGTTTGCCGGTCAGCAGGCCGCCGGCGAGCGGGTTGTACGGCATCACGGCGAGGCCTTCCTCGCTGGCGAGCGGCAGCAGCTCGCGTTCGATCTGACGGAACAGCAGGTTGTAGCGCGGCTGCACCGAGATGAAACGCGCCACGCGCAGCACATCCGCGCGGCCAAGCGCGCGCGCCAGCCGATACGCGAGGAAATTCGACACGCCGATATAACGCGCCTTGCCGGAGCGCACGATGGTCTCGAGCGCCTCGAGCGTTTCTTCGAGCGGCGTATTGTGGTCGTCGTTGTGCAGCTGATACAGGTCGACATAGTCGGTGTTCAGGCGGCGCAGCGAGTTGTCGATCGCATCGAGCAGATGCTTGCGCGACGAGCCCTGGTCCCACTCCGACGGGCCGACCTTGTTGTAGGCCTTGGTCGCGACGATAAAGCGGCTGCGCTTGCCCTTCAGCCAGCGGCCGATGATTTCTTCGGTACGGCCGGTCTGGTCGACCGTCGCGCCGAGCGGATACACATCGGCGGTATCGATGAAGGTCACGCCGGCATCGGTGGCCTTGTCGAGAATGGCGTGCGACGCGGCTTCTTCGGTTTGCAGGCCGAAGGTCATCGTGCCGAGGCACAGATTGGATACGGTCAGACCTGTGCGGCCGAATTTGCGATATTGCATGAAACGACTCTCCGCAATGAGAACGAAAGGAAAGGGGATGCGAATCGACGCAGAATCCGAAGCATAGCGGGTAACGGCGCAGCGCGTGTGCCGCGCAGTTCGGACGGGGCGCTTGAAAAATTTGCAGAGCACAGCGCGAGCGGGGCCTTCACAACCGGCATTGGGTAACGTTTGCGCCGCATGCGCATTGGCGATGCCAGGCACCTCGCGGGCATCGCGCAAGCCTTTGGCGGGCCGGCGTTTGCCGCGGGTCGCGACAGCTCGGCAGCAGGCGCACGACCGATGCGACGCGACGGTCGGGCATGGAAATCGCAGAGGTTGGGTATCGCCACTACCCGTGGAGTGCGACATGCCGATACCGCAAGCGACGCATTGCAATGTGCGCGGCGCATCGTACGTGTTGCGCTTAGCTCTATGGATACGCCACGTACACAAACTACGATTCGCAGCGGTGCGCACCAGATATCCGATCACCGTGACGATGTCTTTTTCGCAGCCGTCTCGACCACCCGCATGCCGATGGTCGTCACCGATCCACACGCGCCGGGTCAGCCGATCCTGTTCGCGAACCATGCGTTTTTGCGCATGACGGGCTACGAGTTGCCGGAGATCATCGGCAACAACTGTCGCATGCTGCAGGGTCCCGAAACCGATCCATCGACGATCGACGAAGTGCGGCGCGCGGTGGCGGAGCGCCGCGAGATGGCCACCGAAATCCTGAACTACCGCAAGGACGGCACGACCTTCTGGAATGCGTTGTTCATCTCGCCGGTGTTCGACGAGCAGGGCAAACTGGTGTACTACTTCGGCTCGCAGCTCGATATAAGCCGGCGCCGCGACGCCGAGGACGCGCTGCATCAGGCGCAGAAAATGGAAGCGCTCGGCCAGTTGACCGGCGGCATCGCGCACGACTTCAACAACCTGCTGCAGGTGATGTCGGGCTACGTCGACGTGATGCAGTTGGGCCTCGAACGCAAGGTGGACGGTGCAGGCATGCTGCGCAATCTCGACAAGATGCGCGGCGCGGTCACCAAGGCGAGCACGCTGACACAGCATCTGCTCGCGTTTGCGCGCAAGCAGAAGCTGGTGGGCCGCACGGTCAATCTGAATGCGCTGGCCGACGGCATGGTCGAACTCGCGCGGCGCACGCTCGGCGAGGATGTCACGCTGAAGACCGAGTTTGAAGAAAACCTCAGCAATTGCCGGCTCGATTCGAGCCAGCTCGAAGTGGCACTGCTCAATGTGCTGCTCAACGCGCGCGACGCGCTGGCCAAGCGCCGCGACGGCATCGTGACGGTGCGCACGCAAAGCCTGCAGATCGACCGGCCGCAGGTGATCGGCTTTGCCGATCTTCCGCCGGGCAGCTACGTGTCGATTTCGATTTCCGACAATGGCACCGGCATCGCGCCGGAAATCGTCGACCGCGTGATGGATCCGTTCTTCACGACCAAGGATGAGGGCAAGGGCACGGGGCTCGGCCTTTCGATGGTGTACGGTTTTGCGAAGCAGTCGGGCGGCGCGGTGAACCTGTATTCGGAGCTTGGCGTGGGCACTACGCTGCGGCTCTATTTCCCCGCCGCGCAGGATGCGAAGCTCGCGCGGCCGGCCGCGCCTAAAGCGATCGAGCAGGCGCACAACGAGATGGTGCTGATCGTCGACGATCGCGTCGAAGTGGCCGAGGTCGCACAGGCGATGCTGCAGCAGATTGGTTATCGCACGCGAGTGGTGCTCGACGCGAAACAGGCGTTGAGCGCACTGCAGGATGGGCTGGCAATCGACCTGCTGTTCACCGATCTGATCATGCCTGGCAACATGAACGGTGTAATGCTCGCGCGCGAGGCGCAGCGGCTGCAACCGCACATCAGGGTGCTGCTCACTACCGGTTATGCGGATCCGTCGCTAGAACGCAAGGATTCGAATGGTGCGGAATTCGCGATCATTCACAAGCCGTATCAGCGTACCGAACTGGCGCGCAAGGTGCGCGTCGTGCTGAATGGGCCGACCGGTGTAGGATAGATTCAAAGGTCAATCAACTCGCAGCGCTTGAGCCATATCGCTCAAGTCGCACGTCGGGCCTGACCGCGCCGCTGCGGTTGGAGTGGTTGGAGTGGGCCGGTCGAACCGCGCACCACCAGCTGCGGCGCCGACGTCTCGCACACACTCGCATCTTGCTGTGCATTGCGTCCGCGGCGCGGCGGCTGCTCGATCAGTTTCAGCAACAACGCAACCGCCTGGTGTGCCGCTTCCACCGTCGGCACCGCCACCGTGGTGAGCGGCGGACGCGACTGCCGTGCCGGCTGGATATCGGTGATGCCAATTACGGATAGATCCGCGGGTACATCGCGCCCCGCATCGAGCGCCGCGTGAATCGAACCGAGCGCGGGCAAATCGTTGGTCGCGAAGATCGCGCTAGTGGCCGGATGCGCGTCGAGCAGTTCGCGCGCCGCCGCATAGCCGCCTTCAATCGTATCGGCTGCGTACCGCACGCAGGCGCGCGGCAGTTTCACACCCGCGGCACGCAGCGCATCGACAAAGCCCTCGTAACGCGCCGCATGAATGCCCGCCCTCTTGCTTCCGACGATCACCGCGATCTGCCGATGCCCGAGCTCCAGCAGATGCTGCGCCGCCAGTTCGCCCGCACGCCGGAAATCGACCGCGACGCACGGCAAGCCCGGCGGATCGTTTGGCCGTTCCCACATGCACAACACCACCGGCGTGCCGCGTGCCGCGGTTCGATGCAGGTCGACCAGATCGAGATTCGCGTTCATCACCAGCACGCCTTCCGACAAGGTGCCGGCAATCTGCTCGAGATATGCGCGGCCCGCCAGCGGGTCCTGATTCGTGTTGCAGATGATCACGTAACGGCCGCGCTCGCGCGCCGCGCGCTCGACCGCCAGCGCGAACTCCGGATAGAACGGATTGGCGATGCTCGACACCATCAGCGCGATGGTTGGCGCACGGCCTTCGGCCAATGCGCGTGCCGCCAGATGCGGCCGGTAGCCGAGCGCCTCGACGGCGGCCAGCACGCGCTGCCGGGTCGCTTCGCCGACCCGCCCGCGGTTGCGCAGCACGTTCGATACGGTGGCCGAGGTGACGCCGGCATGCGCGGCGACTTCGCTCAAGGTGGACATCGGCTTCGATTCGTCAGTATGTGGGATGTTTTCTCACGATTTGCGTTGCGGCGCGGCGCACGGCACCATCTCCGCACAAACAAGCACAAGAGCGGAGACAAAGCCATCGAGCCCGGCGATCGCCATTGCGATCGTTTTTTCGGGCCTCTTGGTTAAGCGCTTAATCTCCGGCTCCGCCGATTTAAACATGGAGTGGAGACGATGGCGAGTATTTCGTTACGCGGCGTACAGAAAGCGTACGGCGAGGGCGCCGCGGTGATCCGCAACGTCGATCTCGAGATCGGCGAAAACGAGTTCTGCGTGTTCCTCGGTCCGTCGGGCTGCGGCAAGTCCACGCTGCTGCGGATGATCGCCGGTCTCGAAGACGTCACCGACGGCGACCTGTCGATCGGCGGCAAGCTCGTCAACGACGTGCCCGCGGCCGAACGCGGCGTCGCGATGGTGTTCCAGAGCTATGCGCTGTTTCCGCATATGAGCGTCTACGAGAACATGGCGTTCGGCATGAAGCTCGCGAAGGTGCCGAAAAGCGAAATCGACCGCAAGGTACGCGAGGCCGCCCGCATCCTGCAACTCGAAGCCTTGCTTGATCGCCGCCCGCGTGCGCTGTCCGGCGGGCAGCGGCAACGTGTGGCGATTGGCCGCGCGATCGTGCGCGAGCCGGGTGTGTTTCTGTTCGACGAGCCGCTGTCGAATCTCGACGCTACGTTGCGCGGCCAGACCCGCATCGAAATCGCAAAGCTGCACCGGCAGTTTGCGAAGGCGAGCGTGGTCTACGTGACGCACGATCAGACCGAAGCGATGACGCTGGCCGACCGCATCGTGCTGCTGCACGCGGGCAAGGATACCGAGCGCCACGGCAGCATTGCGCAGGTCGGTGCGCCGCTCGAGTTGTATCACCGGCCCAATAGCCGTTTCGTCGCGGGCTTTATCGGTTCGCCGCGAATGAATTTCCTGCCGGCCACGGTCGCCGCGGCCGACGCGCAGCACGTGACCGTCACGCTTGCCCATACCAACGAACGCCTGCGTGTGGCTGCCAACGGCAGCGGCTTGCAGCCCGCGCAGCCGGTCACGTTCGGCGTGCGCCCCGAACATCTCGAACTGCTCGATGCGGCGCGCGCCGCGGCCGACGATGCACGCGACGCGACGCTCACGCGCCAGGTGTCGCTGGTCGAGCATCTCGGCGAGCACAGCTACGTGCACCTCGACCAGCCCGGCGGCGACACGCTGATTGCGAAGGTGGCCGGCGGTACGAGCGTCGAGATCGGTGCGCGCGCGAGCTTTCGCGCGCCCGCCGCCACCTGCCATCTGTTCACCGAAGACGGCTTCGCCGTGCCCGCGCCCGGCGCGGCGGCCGTCGCACACTACGCGTAAAAGGACCTGCGATGCGTCTTGGAGTCTGCTATTACCCGGAACACTGGCCGGAGTCGCTGTGGGAAGACGACGCGCGCCGCATGAAGGCACTCGGCATCGAGCAGGTGCGGATTGCCGAATTCGCGTGGAGCCGCATGGAGCCCACGCCTGGCGAATACGACTGGGGCTGGCTCGATCGCGCGGTCGACGTGCTCGGCAACGCGGGCCTGAAAGTGGTGATGTGCACACCGACTGCGACTCCGCCGAAGTGGCTGATCGATCGTCATCCGGAGATCCTGCCGGTCGGCGCCGATGGCCGCACGCGCGGTTTCGGCTCGCGCCGTCATTACGATTTCTCGTCGCCGGCGTATTTCGAAGCGTCGCGCACGATCTGCAGTGCAGTGGCCGAACGCTACGGCAAACATCCTGCTGTTGGCTACTGGCAGACCGATAACGAATACGGCTGCCACAACACCGTGGTCAGCTATTCGCCGGCCGCGCTCGCGCGTTTCCGCGAATGGCTGAAGGCGCAGTACGGCAGCATCGAGGCGTTGAACCGCGCGTGGGGCACGGTGTTCTGGAGCATGGAGTACCGCAGCTTCGACGAAATCGACGTGCCGGTCGGCACCGTCACCGAAGCGCATCCGTCGCACCGGTTCGACTACCGGCGCTTCGCTTCGGATGAGGTGGCGCGCTACAACCGCATGCAGGTCGAGATCATCCGTGCGCATTCGCCGGGCCGGCCGATCGCGCACAACTTCATGCAGCTCTTTACCGAGTTCGATCACTACAAGGTCGCCGCCGATCTCGACGTTGCGACGTGGGACAGCTATCCGCTCGGCGCACTCGAAGAGCAATGGTTCGCGCCGGAACTGAAGGCGCAATGGCTGCGCACCGGTCATCCGGATTTCGCGTCGTTCAATCACGACGTGTACCGCGGCATGTCGAAGCTGCCGTTCTGGGTGATGGAGCAGCAGCCGGGGCCGGTCAACTGGGCGCACTGGAATCCGGCGCCGCTGCCGGGCATGGTGCGGCTGTGGAGCTGGGAAGCGTTCGCGCACGGCGCGGGTTGCGTGTCGTATTTCAGATGGCGCCAGGCGCCGTTCGCGCAGGAGCAGATGCACGCGGGGCTGAATACGCCGGACAACCGGCTCGATATCGGCGGCAGCGAAGCGGCGCGCGTGGCGGAGGAAATTCGTGCGGTGCCGGCGGTGGATGCCGGTGCCGATGCGAAAGTGCCCGCCAAAGTCGCGCTGGTCTACGACTATGAAGCGAAGTGGCTGTTCGAGATTCATCCACAGGGCGCCGATTTCCATTATCCGCGGCTCGCGTTCGAGTATTACTCGGCGCTGCGTGCACTCGGTTTCGATGTCGACGTGATTCCGGCGACGGCATCGCTAGACGCATACAAGCTCGTGGTGGTGCCGCCGCTGCCGGTGGTGCCGGACGATTTCGCCACGCGCGTGGCGGCGTCGCAGGCGCATGTGGTGTTCGGACCGCGCAGCGGTTCGAAGACGCGCGATCTGCAGATTCCCGCGAACCTGCCGCCGGGCCCGCTTGCCGCGTTGTTGCCGATGCGTGTGTGGCGCGTCGAATCGCTGCGGCCGAACGTGACCGAGAGCGTGCGCGTGGATGCCGCGCTCGAAGGTCACGGACGCTGCTGGCGCGACCTGATCGACACCGGCGACAGCGTGATCGACGTGCGCGCGCGCTTTGCCGACGGTCACCCTGCGTACGTGCGGCACGGTGCGGCGCATTATTTCGCGAGCGTGTTCGATGCGCAGTTGACTGAGCAACTGCTTGCGCGCATCGCGCTGGAAGCGGGTCTCGTGCCGCTCGCGCTTGGCGACAGCCTGCGCGTGAGCCGGCGCGGCGGCTTGACCTACGTGTTCAATTACGGCGCGCAGGCACATACGATCGATGGCGTCGACGCGGCGGCGTTCGTGATCGGCGCGCGCGAAGTGGAACCGCAAGGCGTGGCCGCATACCGGAGCTGAAATCGCAGCTCAATAGCAGTGCCCCAGAAAGCAAAAACCATTGGAGACAACGCATGACCCTAAAAGCACTGAAGGCACGCAGCGTGCGCGCAGCCGCCGCGATCGCGATAGCGGCCGCGGCAAGCGCGGCTGCATTGTCGTTTCCCGCCAGCGCCGCGGCCGGCACGCTGACCATCAACATCGCGTTCAAAGGCGCGAGCCAGCGCGCGGTGTGGCAGTCGGTTCTCGACCAGTTCAAGAAGACCCATCCGGGCGTCGACATCAAGGCATCGTTCGTCGATGAGGAAGCCTACAAGGTGCAGCTGCCCGGCTGGCTGACCACCGTCGCGCCGGATATCGTCAACTGGCACAACGGTGAGCGCATGGCGTACTACGCGAAGCGCGGCCTGTTCGAAGACCTGTCCGGCGACTGGGCGAAGAACGGCTGGAACGACATGTATGCGTCGACCAAAGAGGCGTCGTCGTATCAGGGCAAGCAGTATGCGGCGCCGACCGTCTATTACTCGTGGGGCATGTTCTATCGCAAGGACCTGTTCCAGAAGGCCGGCATTACGTCCGAGCCGAAAACCTGGGCTGAGCTGCAGGACGCGTGCCGCAAGCTGAAAGCCGCCGGCATTACGCCGTTCGCGGTGGCCGGGCGCGATGCATGGACGCTGGCCGGCTGGTTCGATTATCTGGACCTGCGTCTGAACGGTAACGCCTTCCACCAGCAACTGATGGCCGGCGAGATTCCGTACACCGATCCGCGCGTGAAAAAGGTCTACACCACGTGGAAGCAGCTGATCGACGATCACGACTTCATCGACAACTCGCTGTCGTACGATCTGGACGCCGCGCAACCGTTCCTGTTCCAGGGCAAGGCCGCGATGATGCTGATGGGCACGTTTATCACCAGCGGTTTTCCGGCCAACGTGAAGCCGAATATGAGCTTCTTCCAGTTCCCGATCATCGACCCGAACGTGCCGACCGCCGAAGACGGTCCGGTCGAATCGCTGCACATTCCGTCGCGCGCGAAAAACAAGGCCGATGCGCACGCGTTCCTCGCGTTCGTCGAGACGCCGCAAATCGGTGCAGAACTCGCGAAGGGACTCGGCTCGCTATCGGCGAACAGCAAATCGCCGGAGCCGGAAGACCCGATCTCGAAGATCGGCTTTCAGATTCTGGCGAACACCAAAGGCGGTATCGCGCAGTTCTACGACCGCGATATGACGAAGGAAATGGCCGACGAAGGGATGAAGGGCATGCAGCAGTTCATCTCCGATCCGGCCAAACTCGATGCGATCCTGGCGCAGCTCGAAGAGACGCGCAAACGGATCTACAAGAAATGATGCCGATGCTGCTGCATCGCGGCTAACAGGGTTCTCCGCAGGAAGGTTGCCCGCGCAAAAGCGCGGGCTTTTTTTCGTTGGTCGCGCGGTGGGTCGCTGAGCCGGCCGCTCGTTCACCCGCTCAGTCGGTCGCTCAGTCGGTCGTATTGCGCGGCGTCGGCATCTGCTGCACCGCGCCTTGCATCGGCATCACGTTATCGCGCCGCCCGGCCAACGGTGAGCCATAGCCGCCGGCCCCGGCGTTATTCGGCTGCCCATTCACCAGTTGCGCGCGCGGATCGGTCGGGTTCAGTTCGAGTTCGCCGGCCTGGCGATTGCCATGCGTCGGATACTCGCTGCCGAGCGCCGCATTCGGCATCAGCTTCGTGCTGTTTTGCGGCGCGTGCACGTCGTCCTGCACGGACAGGCCCTGCGCTTGCGCAGAGCCGGCAGCACCGGCGAGCGCGAGCGTCAGCGCGGCGGCGAAACCCAGTGTGGCATTCAGTTTGTGCACGGTCTGCTCCTTTTCACGTGGAAGGCATCGGACGTCACGAGCGCCGAGCTTCTTTTACTAAAGACGATCACACGCCGGAGTGCAATGCGCGCGCTGCGCTTTTGAGATTTGTTGTGCGAAGTGCGCCGGCATGATTGCGGGCGCACCTTTTATCGGCCAAAGCCGCAACGGTAAAAGCGCCCGCGCGGCACGGCGCGAGCGCTGACAGCAGCAACGCTTACTGGATCTTGCTGGCGGCCGCGATGATCGCGTTGGCCACGGCTTGCGGCTGGCTGACCATCACGACGTGGCTGCCGTTCACGTGCGTGACGCTGGCGTGCATCGCCTGCGCTTCGGCCTCTTGCAGACGCGGATCGATCATATGATCCTGGCCGGGAATCACGAACGAGGTCGGCTTGTTATGCCATGCCGCGGTGCTGACCTTGTCGTCGAAGCAGGCGGCGTTCAGCGGGCCCTGGGTGGCCGCGATCAGGCGTCGTTGCGGCACCGGCAGGTCTTGCGCGAAGTCGTTCAGCACGGCCTTGGTCGACAGCGTCAGGTAGCCGGCGGAATCCTTCTGCAGCTCGCTCGCCCACGAAGGTGCGGGCTGACCCTTCACCATGTCGTTGATCGACTGGCCGTTGTCGGGCGCGAACGCGGCGACGTACACCAGCGCGTCGACCTTGTCGTCGTTGCCGGCTTCGGTGATCACCGTGCCGCCCCACGAATGGCCGACCAGCACGACCGGTCCCTGCTGTTGGTCGATCACGCGCTTTGCCGCATCGACGTCCGATTGCAGCGAGCTCAGCGGGTTTTGCACCGCCACCACATGCAGGCCGCGCGCTTCGAGCAGCGGAATCACCTTGTCCCAGCTGCCGGCGCCATCGGCGAACGCGCCATGCACCAGCACCACGTTCTTGCCTTTCAGGTCCTGCGGTTGAGCAGCGTGCGACGCTTGCATCGCGAACAGGCCGCCCATCATCAGCACGGAAGCAACGGTCTTCTTCAGCAGCGTTTTCATCTCGGTTTCCTTAACGGGTTGGGATGGACGTAAGCATCGCAGCCACACGAAAAGGGCGGTATCGGTCGGATGACCGACCCCGGGCATCGGCGCGCAACGTAAGCAGATTGAATGCTTTCGCGTATCCGGGGCGAAGCGCGCCGGACCGCTCCGGTATAGTTCGCTGGTTCTTCCATTTCATCCGGCCCGAGGGCCAGCTTTTCATGAACACACCGGCCTGTCCGCAACACCCGGGCGCCGAGATCCGCGTGTTCGATGCGGTCAAGGCGTTGGCATTCATCGGCGATCTCAGCATGGGGCAGCCGACCGATCACTCGCTGCGCGCCGCGTGGCTCGCCACGCAACTCGCACGCGCGGCCGGCGCCGACGATGCGCTGTGCTGCGCGGTGGTCGAGGCCTCGCTATTGCGCTGGTCGGGTTGTACCGCGAACGCAGCCGGCTTCGCGGATGTACTCGGCGACGACATCGGCAGCCGTGCTGCGATGCTGGCAGCCGAGCCGCAATGGGATCAACCGCTCGCCGCGCTTGGCGGCACCCACGCCGCGTTGACGCCGCTCGCGCAGATTCACTGTGAGGTGTCGGGCGAAGTGGCGCGCACGCTGGGTCTGTCAGGCACCACCGAAACCGCGTTGCGGCATGTATTCGAAGCGTGGGACGGCGGCGGCGTGCCGGGCGTGCTGGCCGGCGACGCAGTGCCACCGGTGGTCTATATGATCGGCATTGCGTGCGATCTGGAGATCTTCGCGCGCGTGCATGGGCTCGAGGGTGCGCAGCAACTGATCGCGCAACGCGGCGGTGCACGCTATCCGCAAGCGCTGGTGACGCTGGCCGCGACGCATGCGTCGCAGTGGTTCGACACGCTTGGCCGGATGCCGGCGGCCGAACTCGATGCGGCGCTGGCAACGCCGGCGATGGCCAATGCAACCGCGGCCGAGCTGATCGCCGATGTGATCGACCTGAAGCTGCCGTGGATGACCGGCTATTCGCGTGCGGTTGCGACGCTCGCCGCGCGGGTTTGCGCGCAGCTTGGCGCCGATCCGCTCGCGCAGCGCCGCGCGTATCAGGCCGGGCTGATTCACGGCATCGGCCGCGCGGCAGTGCCGAATGCGCTGTGGAATGCGCCGGCGCAACTGTCGGCCTCCGCGTGGGAGCGCGTGCGGCTCGTGCCGTATTGGACCGCGCGCGCGGGCAAGCAGACCGGCGCGCTCGCCGACGCGGCGGAGCTCGCGTCGTATGCGTATGAGCGCGCGGACGGCTCGGGTTACTTTCGTGGCCTCGGGCGTGACGCGTTGCCGCTCGAAGCGCGCGTGCTGGCGGCGGCAGTCGCATGGACCGCGCTGCGTGCCACGCGGCCGTGGCGCGCCGCGCTGCCGGAGAGCGAAGCGTCGCAGATTCTGCGCGACGAGGCGGCGCGCGGGCGTTTTGACGCGGACGTGGTAGCGGCGTTGCTGGCGTGTCTGCATGCACCGGACGCTGCGGCGACGCGTGCGGTGCCGGCGCGCGCGCGAGCGTTGACCGTGCTGTCCGCACGCGAGATCGACGTGCTGCGTTCGATCAGCCGCGGCGCCAGCAACAAGGAAGCGGCGCGCGAACTGGAGTTGAGCCCGAGCACGGTGCGCACGCATGTCGAGAGCGTGTTCCGCAAGCTCGCGTGTTCGACACGGGCGGCGGCGACGTTGAAGGCTTCGTCGCTAGGTTTGCTGTAGCGACCGGCGACTGGCGACACGGCGGCGCGTGCCCACACGCGCGCCGATGTTCACGCTGACGCTTTCGCGATTGCCTTCTTGCCGTCTTTCTTGTCCCCGCGCGTTTCGCCAGCCACCAGATCCACAGCGTGCCGCATTGCGCGCAGAATCTCGTCGGCCAGTTCCGGCCGCGCCTTCATCACCGCGCGCGACGCGGAAATCGCGCCGATCATCGCGGCCGTCACCGCCAGCGCGCGTTCGCGGCGTTCCGCGTCGGGCAAGCCGGCGTCGAGTTTCGAGCCGATCAGCCTGGACATCCGCTCGAAGCCATCGCCAAAGCGCGCACTGACTGACACATCCTGCCGCGAGATCTCGCTGATCGACGCGGCCATCGCACAACCTTCCGCAATATCGTTGCGGCTGCGCTCCGACAGGTAGCTGTCGAGCAGCTCGGAAAAGCCCGGGTGACGGCCTTCGCGCGCGACGCTCATGCGCCTGTGGCCGCGCTCCAGCCCGAACGACAGCGCCTCGGCCGCCAGCGCTTCCTTCGACGCGAAATGCGCATACAGCGCGCCATGCGTCAAACCGGCCTCCTTGGCGATCTCCGCGACACCGACGCCGTCGATGCCGCGCTCGCGGATCAGCCGCGCGGCTGTCTCGACCAGCTTCGCGCGGTTTAACGCCGATTGTTCCTTGCTGACTTTCATCGCCTGACTCCAGGCAGCGCCATCGACGCGTTTGCTGAGCGTAGGAGGGCAGCTGCAAATTCATTGCACGCGCAATTATAAAACCTCTGTGACAGGGATGCGCAGGCGCAAATCTCAAAAATACTGTTGCGTTGAAGCCGCCGCGGCAACACGTGGCATCTGGCCCCAGACCCGATCGGCACCCACGCACGCGATCGCTTGCCCCGGCGCGCAACGCCCACTGATAAGCCCCTTTATCTGGTTCGACGTTCAGATCATGTGACCAGACAGAGTGTTGCAAAAATTGCGCTTGGAGATATTGATTGCGATCGATATCATTACGTCAAAGATTGCAACCGCAATCATTAACCGCCGCGGCAAGCGTGCTGCGGCCGGCACATCAACCTGATTGGAGGTCATCATGCGTTTTCAGAACAAAACTGCACTGGTCACGGGCGGCAACGGCGGCATCGGCTTTTCGACTGCAAAACTGCTGATCGCGGAAGGCGCGCGCGTCGCGATTACCGGCCGCGACGGCAACAAGCTCGACGAAGCGGTCCGCGAACTCGGCCCGAATGCGATCGGTATCAAGGCGGACCTGAACGACCCGGCCGCACTCGACACGATCGTCAAGCAAGTGTCCGAAGCCTTCGGTTCGCTCGACGTGGTGTTCGCGAACGCCGGCATCAGCGGCCCGACGCCGGTCGGCAGCACCGCGGCAGAAGCGTTCGAATTGATCGTGCGCACCAATCTGACCGCCGTGTTCCTGACCGTGCAAGCCGCGCTACCGCTGATGCGCGAAGGTGGTTCGTTCGTGCTGAACGGCTCGGTGATGCGTGAACTCGGGATGCCGGGCTCGTCGGCGTATTCGGCGTCGAAGGCCGGCGTGACTGGCATGGCGCGCGTGCTGGCCGCGGAACTGGTGGAGCGTGGGATTCGCGTGAATACGGTGATTCCGGGCGCCACCCGCACGTCGATCTGGACCCGTGGCGCCCGTGAAGGCGCGACGCTCGACGCGACCGAAAAGGCGCTGGCGCCTACGATTCCGATGGCCCGTCTGTCCGAACCGGAAGAAGTGGCGGCCGCAGTGGTGTTCCTCGCGTCGGACGACGCATCGGGAATGACCGGGACGGAAATGGTGGTGGACGGTGGCTTGCTGGGTGCGCGTAACGGCGCGCCGATGTACCGCGCGGCTAGCTGAGCCATTGAGTTGAGCGACGCGTCGGGCTAGCGCGGGCGGCCAGTTGCATGGCGCCGTCCGCTAGCAAATCGCGGATATGCCTGCGGTGTCGGAAGCCGCAGGCATCAGGCGGCCACGCATCGAGCGTCGCTCGCTCAGGCAAGCCCCACGCACACCGCGGCGACGATCGAGCCGAGCACCAGCACCGCGCCGATCGTGCGCCGCGTATTCAGTTGCGTCCACAACAGCACGCCGGAGAGCGACAGCAAAATGATGCTGCCCGCCAGCGTATCGACCAGCAACACCCAGCCGACGCTCATGCCCACGCCCTTATGCAGGTTGGTCAGCGTGGCGAGGAAGCTGTTGCCGTTGCGCTTGACGGTGACGTAGTCGTTGCCGACCCAGTAGTCGGCGGACGTCATCTGCTGCGGCGAAGCGAACGACAGTTGCCAGTGTTCGGGCTGAACCGCGCTGCGGTCGCCCCATGCGACAGGATGCGCCGGCTCTTTCTGCGCGCGGCCGGGCTTGCCCACAATCTTCAGATCCTGCTTCAACCATTCGGCCAGCTCGCGCGGCGATTTCGGCGCGGGCTTCGGCATTTGCACCTGCAACTCCTCGACCTGCGGCGTGCCGGTCGACACGCGCAACGGCCCGGCGCGGTGATTCAGAAAAAAGCCGGTGGTGCCGAACAACAGCCCGAGAGCTGCGCCCCATAAGCCGATCCAGCCGTGAATCTTGCGCAGCCAGCGAATGAACGTGAGGCGGCGCAAACGGGGTTGCTGCGCGTACTGACCGGTGCCTTCGGCAGTCGCGAGACGGGTGACGGGCGGTGCGCCCGACGCGAGCGTGTCGGTGGTATTCAAGGGTGGCTCCGCAAACTGGACAGCGTGGATGACGAACGGGCTAGACGGCACGCGGCGCCCGCGCTCGTGCGCGCAACGCAGGGGGTGCGGGCCGTACTGCCACGAATGAAGACGCCACCGGCGGCGCATGGCGTACCGGGTGTCGGGTGTCAAACCACCCGCAGGTACGTCGCGCTTCGATGGCTGTCCGGCTGGCTAGCCGCGGTTTGCGCCGAAGGCGGAAACGCGAGCGGTGGGCTGGCTGGCGCTCAGATGACTCAGATGAGAGTCGCTATCATTTCACGCCAATCCGAATGCCGCAATCTTCGCAAGGTGTTCGAAGCATCCTGTAATGTTTCGAAGGGTTACCGTGCGCGCATCGGGTGCGCGCGAGCGGCTTGTGCAGCGGTTCGTGCAACCACGTGCAGCGCCACTGCCGATCTATCGCACTCCGAGCCGATAAACGGTGGTGTGCCGGTACCGCTCGCCGGGCCGCAGCACGACGTCGGCGGCATCGTCCATATTGATCTGGTTCGGAAAGCCGCCGGTTTCGAGGCACAGCGCCGCATGCTTGCGCAGCGTCTTGCCGCCGCGCGCCACCACGCCTTGCAGAAAATTGCCCGAGTAGAACTGCAGGCCGCGCGCATCGGTTTCGACGCTCAACTCGCGGCCGCTGCCCGGATCGTAAAGCACGGCCACGCGCCGCACCGTGCCGTCCGCGCGGTTCAGCACGTAGCAATGATCGAAGCCCGTCGCCCGCGCGAGCTGCGCGTGCGGCCAGTCGAGCCGCGTGCCGATCGGCGCTTCGGTGCGAAAGTCGAACGCATTGCCGGATACGCTGGTGTGCCCAACCGGTATCAGCGCGGCGTCGACTTCGAGGAACGCGTCTGCGTCGATTTCGATCAGATGGCCGCGAATGTCCGGCACATCGAGAGCCGGCTCGACCGGCACGCCGGCCAGATTGAAATACGCATGATTGGTCAGATTGACCGGCGTCGGTGCATCGGTGCTCGCGTCGTAGTCGATCGTCAGCGCACCGTCGTCGTCGAGCGCGTAGCGCACCGTCACCGCCAGCGTGCCCGGAAAGCCCGCGTCGCCCTCCGGCGATTCGTGCGAAAACACCAGCGCGCCATCCACTTCGCGCACCTCCCACAGCGCGCGGTGAAAACCGCTCGCGCCGCCGTGCAGCAGGTTGTCGCCTTCGTTGCGATCGAGCTGATACGTGACGCCATCGAGCGCAAAACGCGCGTGCGCGATGCGGTTCGCCCAGCGGCCGATGGTGCCGCCGAAAAACGACGTCGATGCCAGATATTCGGCGGGCGTATCGTGACCGAGCACGACATCGGCGATGCGCCCGGCGCGGTCGGCCGCATGCCACGACACCAGCGTCGCGCCGAGATCGCTCAGCGTAACGCGCATGCCGTGCGCGTTGCGCAGCGTGAAGAGACGGACGGCGTCGCCGCCGGGCAGCGAGCCCCAGCGATCGACGGTGATGCGTGCCTGGGCGACGCGATCGGAGCTGCGCGATTCTGCAAGATTCATGGGTGAAGGATCGGGTTCGGGGCGTCAGCCGGGTTGCGTTGCCTGCGCGGCCTGCAGGCGCTCATGATACTCGCGGGGGGTACAGCCGAGTTCGCGGCGGAACACTGCGTACATGTACTGCAGCGACGTGAAGCCGCAGCGGATCGCGACCTCGCTGCTCGAGACATCCGGTTGCGCGAGCAACTGTTTCGCGACCTCGAGCTTGTGATTGAGAATCTCCTGATGCACGGTGCAGCCGAGCTCGCGCCGGAAGTGTTCTTCGAGCGACGACCGCGACACGCCGACGTAATCGGCCACCTGTTCGGTCTTGATGCCCTGGCAACCGTATTGACGGATGTAGTGTCGAGCACGCATCACATACGGGCTCGACACCGGCTGATGGCGCGTCGACTCGAGCACGTTGATTCCGACTGGCGGCACCAGGATGCGCCGCCCGGCAAAGCGCGCGCCGCCCAGCATCTGATGCAGCAAATGCGCGGCAGTGCGGCCCATTTCCTCGGTGCCCTGGATCACCGATGAAATCGGAATACGTGTGAGCGAGCGCGTGAGCGGATCGTTGTCGATGCCGATGATCGCCACTTCTTCGGGCACCGCGATGCCGGAAATCAGGCACACCTGCAGCAGTTGCCGCGCGCGCGCATCGGTGACGGCGATCACGCCGACCGGTTTCGGCAGCGCTTGCAGCCACGCAGTGAGTTGCGCACTCGCCTGGTTCCATACCGGCGCGCTGGTCGGCAGCCCGCGATGCACGTCGCCGCTGATACCGTCGGCGGCCAGCAGCGCATTGAAGGCCAGTTCGCGTTCCTGCGCCCAACGGTTGGTCGGCGATTCGGGCAGGCTGTACAGCGCAAAGCGCTGCAAGCCGGCGCCGATCAGATGCGAATATGCAAGCGACACCAGCTTGCGGTTGTCGGTTGCGATGTACGGCAGATTGGTCGGATACTTCGCTTCGTCCTGATACGACGAACCGACCGCGACCACCGGCAGCGGACAATCGCTCAACGCGGCGCACACGGCAGGGTCGTCGAAGTCGGCAATGATGCCGTCGCCTTCGAAGTGTTCGATGCCGTCGAGCCGCGCGCGGAAATCCTCTTCGAGAAACAGGTCCCATGCGACGCGCGTGGACAGCAGATATTTGCCGATCCCGGTAATGATCTCGCGGTCGTAGACCTTGTTCGCATTGAACAGCAACGCGATCCGGTGCGACCGTTGAGCGGTTTGCTGGCGTGTCATTGCTTCTCCGCACGATGCTGCGCCGCATGAAGGCCGCCGCACCGTCGTCTCCTGATGCGAAGCGGCGCATTGCGCGGCGCCGCTTCGTTATTAAGTGTGTTGCTTATTCTAGGCGTTGCCGCGCTACGGCCGCCAGCCGTTTTTACCCGACCGCAAGAATCACCAAGCGCGCTGGCGGATTTCGCAATTGCCGCGCGATGCACGAGGCTGGCAGCATGACGTCACTCGTGCTGTCGTCCAACGCTTGTCGCCAAACCGCTTGTCGCCAAACGATACGCACGCAACATATCAACAAGGAGACGCGCGTGTCCTATTTCGAACATCTGCCCGCGGTGCGCTACGAAGGCCCGCACACGGAAAACCCGTTCGCTTATCGCCACTACGATCGCGACAAGCTGGTGCTCGGCAAGCGGATGGAAGATCATTTGCGGCTCGCCGTCTGCTATTGGCATACCTTCGGCTGGGCCGGCACCGACATGTTCGGCCCGGGCACCTTCGAGCGCCCGTGGCACGGCGCGGGCGATGCGATGAAACGCGCGCAGTTGAAGGCGGATCACGCGTTCGAACTGTTCGCGAAGCTCGGCACGCCGTTCTACACGTTTCACGATAACGACGTGGCGCCGGAAGGCGAGAGCATCGGCCAATATGTGAGCAACTTTCGCGCGATCGCCGACTATCTGGGACGCAAGCAGCAGGAGACCGGCGTGAAGCTGCTGTGGGGCACGGCCAACCTGTTTTCGCATCCGCGTTATGCGGCGGGTGCGGCGACCAATCCGAACCCCGACGTGTTCGCGTTTGCGGCCACGCAAGTGTTCGAAGCGCTGGAAGCGACGCAGCGTCTGGGCGGCGAAAACTACGTGCTGTGGGGCGGCCGCGAAGGTTACGAAACGCTGCTGAACACCGACCTGAAGCGCGAGCGCGAGCAGCTTGGCCGCTTTATGAGCATGGTGGTCGAGCACAAGCACAAGCGCGGCTTCAAGGGCGCGCTGCTGATCGAGCCGAAGCCGCAGGAGCCTACCAAGCATCAATACGACTACGACGTCGCCACCGTGCATGGCTTTCTGACGCAATTCGGCTTGCAGGACGAGATTCACGTGAATATCGAGGCCAATCATGCGACGCTGGCGGGGCATTCGTTCCACCATGAAATCGCCACGGCATTCGCGCTCGGCGTGTTCGGCAGCATCGATGCAAATCGCGGCGATCCGCAGAACGGCTGGGATACCGATCAATTTCCGAACAGCGTCGAAGAACTCACGCTGGCGTTCTACGAAATTCTGCGCAACGGTGGCTTTACGACCGGCGGCATGAATTTCGATGCGAAAGTGCGGCGTCAGAGCGTCGACCCGGATGACCTGTTTTATGGGCACATCGGCGCGGTCGATACGATTGCAGTGGCGCTCGAGCGTGCCGCGCGCCTCGTCGAACGCGATACGCTCGCAGCGTTCAAGCAGCAGCGTTATGCAGGATGGGAGACCGACTTCGGCCGCAAGGTGCTCGCCGGTGGCTTCACGCTCGAAACGCTGGCGCACGATGCGACCACGCGCGGCATCGCACCGCGGCATTTGAGCGGCCAGCAGGAGCGGCTTGAAAGCGTCGTCAACCAGGCGATCTACGACCCGGTGCGCTAACTGCACCTGACTGACGGCGCCTGACTGAACGACCCCCGCGCGAGCCGGCTCGCATACCCGCGAGCCGGTCGCGAGTGGATCGCTTCAGGTCGGTAAAAAACGTTACCAGGGCCGGTCAATTTCGCAATTGCCCGGCACGCCTGTGCAGCCCACGCTACGAGCGCGCCCGAGCGGGCAACTCCCGGGGCAGTTTCAGCAGGCAGCTTCTTACAACCGACGACCGCGAACACGAATTCGCGGCGCATCCACAGGTTTTCGCTGGCACCTTCCTTCTCTCGCATATTGGGAATGCGCCGGCAACCAACCATAAAAGGAGTGAGACATGAAATCTGCTATGCGTCGTTCCGTTGTCAATTCGCTGGTTTGCGCCGCGATGTTTGCCGGCCTCACCGCGCTTGCGCCACTCGCGCATGCAAGCAAGGACAAACCCGAAATCGGCTTTTGCATCGACGATCTGCGCGTCGAACGCTGGTCGCGCGATCGCGATTACTTTGTCGAAGCCGCGCAGAAGCTCGGCGCGAAAGTATCGGTGCAATCGGCCGATGCGAGCGAAGCGCGTCAGATCTCGCAGATCGAAAATCTGATCTCGCGCGGCGTCGATGTGATCGTGATCGTGCCGTTCAATTCGAAGACGCTCGGCAACGTGATTGCCGAGGCGCATAAGGCCGGCATCAAGGTGGTGTCGTACGACCGCCTGATTCTCGATGCCGACGTCGACGCGTATATCTCGTTCGACAACGAGAAGGTCGGCGAACTGCAGGCGCAGGGCGTCTTCAACGCGCAGCCGAAGGGCAACTACTTCCTGCTCGGCGGCGCGCCGACCGACAACAACGCGAAGATGCTGCGCGAAGGCCAGATGAAAGTGCTGAAGCCGGCCATCGATCGCGGCGACGTGAAGATCGTCGGCCAGCAGTGGGTGCCGGAATGGAGCGCGTCGACGGCGCTGCGCATCACCGAGGATGCGCTGACTGCGAACAACAACAAGATCGACGCGATCGTCGCATCGAACGACGGCACCGCGGGCGGCGCGATTCAGGCGCTGGCGGCGCAGCATCTGGCGGGCAAGGTGCCGGTGTCGGGTCAGGACGCGGACCTCGCGGCGGTCAAGCGGCTGGTGGCGGGCACGCAGACGATGACGGTCTACAAGCCGCTGAAGCTGATCGCCGGCGAAGCGGCCAAGCTGTCGGTCGCGCTGGCGAAGGGCACCCAGCCGTCGTTCAATGCGAAGTACGACAACGGCAAGAAGCAGGTCGACACGGTGCTGCTGCAGCCGACGTTGTTGACCAAGAGCAATGTCGATGTGGTGATCAAGGACGGCTTCTACACGCAGGCGCAGCTGGCCGGCAACTGAGGCTGAAAACCGGGGCCGCTGGCTAGCGGGTCAACAAGCGAGTCAGCAAGCGAGTCGACAAGCGAGTCAGCAAGCGAGCCCCGGTAGAGCGCGCGCATCTCATCGCGAGGTGCGCGTGCGTCCCTGATCCATCCACGCATCCAGGACGAGACATGGCACAAGCGCTGCTGGAAATGCGCGGCATCGCCAAATCTTTCGCCGGTGTACGGGCGCTCGACGGCATCGATCTGGTCGTCGCACCCGGCGAATGCGTCGGCCTGTGCGGCGAAAACGGCGCCGGCAAATCGACGCTGATGAAGATCCTGTCCGGCGTCTATCCGTACGGCGACTGGCAGGGCGAAATCCTGTGGGAAGGCAAGCCGCTGCAGGCCCAAAGCATTCGCGACACCGAACACGCCGGCATCGTGATCATTCACCAGGAATTAATGCTGGTGCCGCAGCTGTCGGTGGCGGAGAATATTTTCCTCGGCAACGAAATCACGCTGCCGGGCGGCCGCATGAATTACGCGGCGATGTACCAGCGCGCCGACGCGTTGCTGCGCGAGCTGAACATCGACGGCATCAACGTCGCGCAACCGGTGATGAACTACGGCGGCGGCCATCAGCAACTGATCGAAATCGCCAAGGCGCTGAACAAGCGCGCGAAGCTGCTGATTCTCGACGAACCGTCTTCGTCGCTCACTTCGGCGGAAACGAAAATCCTGCTCGACATCGTGCGCGACCTGAAAAAGCGCGGCGTGGCCTGCGTGTACATCTCGCACAAGCTCGACGAAGTGGAAGCGGTCTGCGACACGGTCACCGTGATCCGCGACGGCCGGCACGTCGCGACCCAGCCGATGGCCCAGATCGACACCGACCGCATCATCGCGATGATGGTGGGCCGCGAGATCACCAACCTGTTTCCGCGCGAGCCGCACGATATCGGCGAGGTGGTGTTCGAAGCGCGTCACGTGACCTGTTTCGACGTCACCAATACCAACCGCAAACGTGTCGACGACGTGTCGTTCACGCTGCGCAAAGGCGAAATTCTCGGCGTCGCCGGGCTGGTGGGCGCCGGGCGTACCGAGTTGATGCAGGCGATTTTCGGCGCCTATGCGGGCCCCGCTTCGGCTGAAGTGTGGATGAACGGCAAGCGCCTGAAAATCAGCACGCCGGCCGATGCGATCGACGCCGGCATCGCGATGGTGCCCGAAGACCGCAAGCGCCACGGCATCGTGCCGCAGCTCGGCGTGGGCCACAACATCACGCTGGCGGTGCTCGCGCGTTTCGCGAAGGGCGGCCGAATCGATGCCGCATCCGAACACGACACGATCCGTGCCGAAATGCAGCGCCTGTCGGTGCGCGCCGCGCACCCGATGCTGCCGATCTCGAGCCTGTCCGGCGGCAACCAGCAAAAGGCGGTGCTCACGCGCATGCTGCTGACCAACCCCGACGTGCTGATTCTCGACGAGCCGACCCGCGGCGTCGACGTCGGCGCGAAATACGAAATCTACAAGCTGATGTTCGCGCTCGCGCGGCGCGGCGTGTCGATCATCGTCGTGTCGTCGGAATTGCCCGAGGTGCTGGGCGTCAGCGACCGCGTGCTGGTGATCGGCGAAGGCCACCTGCGCGGCGACTTCGTCAACGACGGGCTGACGCAGGAGCACATCCTCGCGGCCGCGCTCACCGCAGAGCCCACTGCAGGGCGCAACGATCCAACCAACCTTGCGAGCGTCGCATGACTCCCGATGTCACATCCGCAGAAAACCGCGCGGCGCACGGCGCGTCGCTGGCGTCCGGCCAGCGCATCAAGCAGCTGTTCGCGCGCTACAAGCTGCTGGCGCTGTTGTCCGCCGTCGCCGCGATCTGGATTTTCTTTTCGTTCCTGACCGACGGCGCGTTCGTCACGCCGCGCAACCTGTCGAACCTGCTGCGACAAATGTCGATCACCGGCATGCTCGCGTGCGGCATGGTGTTTGTGATCATCGCCGGCGAAATCGATCTGTCGGTCGGTTCGCTGCTCGGTCTGCTCGGCGGCGTGGCGGCGATTCTCGACGTCACCTATCACTGGCCGCTCGCGGCGACCTTGCCCGCGGTGATGCTGCTCGGCGTAGCGGTCGGCATGTTCAACGGCTGGTGGTCGACCTATCGGCGCGTGCCGTCGTTCATCGTCGGCCTTGGCGGCATGCTCGCGTATCGCGGCGTGCTGCTCGGCGTGACCGGCGGCTCGACCATCGCACCGGTGTCGGACAACCTGGTGTTCGTCGGCCAGGGCTATTTGCCACGCGTGGCCGGCGATACGCTCGCGGTCGTGCTGTTCGTGCTGCTTGCGTTGCTGACCGTGCGGCACCGGCGCAGCCGGCTGCAGTACAAGCTGCCGGTGGTGCCGGTGTGGCAGGACGGCGTGAAGATCGTCGCCGCGGGGCTGATCCTGCTCGGCTTCGTGGCGACGCTGAACCGTTACGGCGGGATTCCGGTGCCAGTGCTGCTGCTGCTCGCGCTGCTCGGCATCTTCACGTATATCGCGACGCAGACGGTGTTCGGCCGACGCATCTATGCGGTCGGCTCGAATCTGGAAGCGACGCGCCTGTCGGGCGTCAACACGAACCGTGTGAAGCTCGCGATCTTCGCGCTGATGGGCTTGATGTGCGCGTTTGGCGGGCTCGTCAACACCGCGCGCCTCGCGGCCGGTTCGCCGTCGGCCGGCACGATGGGCGAACTCGATGCGATTGCCGCGTGCTTTATCGGCGGCACGTCGATGCGCGGCGGCTCCGGCACCGTATATGGCGCGCTGATCGGCGCCCTGGTGATGGCGAGTCTCGACAACGGCATGTCGATGCTCGACGTCGATTCGTACTGGCAGATGATCGTGAAGGGCGGCATTCTGGTGCTGGCCGTGTGGATCGACGTGATTTCGGGTTCGAACCAGCGCTGATTCCGCAGTCGCGGCACGCTGCGCGAAGCAGGGCCCGCCGCGCCCCGGCATGGCCCGCTCGCACCGCGCACGGCCGTGGTGCGGTGCACCACGGCGCAGCACGAAAGCGCTTCGACAGCGTGCGCGCGTGCGCCGCGTGAAGGCGGCCCCATTCCGTGCGAGCGGGCGCCATTGCCGCCGCGCCGCGATTTTTTCCGGCTTGTCCCTGCGCTTGAACTTCTCCGCGCACAGCCCCGCCTGACAAGCGATTGCGCATAGCGCGCGGGCCGCACACCGGCGCTCGCCGCACGCCGCCGCATAGCGCTGCGGCCTCGATGGCATACCTATTGCATTTAACGCCTCCGAGGCCAACGGCGGCTTCCATTTTTCCAGTTCGAGCAGGTCCGTTCGCGTAGGGCGGACCATCAGGGGCAACGGCGTCCCGAACCACGTGCAGCGCGAAACGCGAAAGCGATCGTGCGCACGGGGTTCGGGACGCTTTTGTTTTTGGGCGCTCGTTAAACGGGTAAGCGCGGTAAGCGGTCGATCCGCCGGCGCTTTTCGATTCGCATCCGCCCTCTGAGAGAGACCATGAAGAATCTTTTGAATTCGTTGACGAGCGGTAACTGGCGCGCGCTGCTCGCGTGCTTCTTCTACTTCGATACGGGCTTTACCGTGTGGGTGATGCTCGGGCCGCTCGCGCCGTTCATTCACAAGGACATCGCGATGTCGCCCGCGGAGCTGGGCTTCCTCGTCGCGGTGCCGGTGCTGGCCGCGGCGATCCTGCGGGTGACGCTCGGCAATCTGTATCAGGCCTGCGACGGGCGCCGCATCGCGCTGATGGGCGTGCTGCTGTCGGCCGTGCCGTCGGTCGTGCTGCTGTTGATGCCGGGCGCGCCGTCGTACACGCTGCTGCTGGTGCTCGGCGTGTTCCTCGGCGTCGGCGGTGCGAGCTTCGCGGTCGCGCTGCCGATGGCCGGCAGCAACTATCCGCCGAAGGTGCAGGGGCTGGTGCTGGGTCTGGCTGCGGCCGGCAATATCGGCGCGGTGCTCGACGGCTTCATGTTCCCGGGGCTCGCAGCGCGCTTCGGCTGGGCGACGGCGGCCGGCGCGGCGCTGCCGCTGCTGGCGCTGGCGGCCACGGCATTGTTCTTCTGGGCGCACGACCTCGGTGTGAAGGCAGGCAGCGCGCGGCGCGCGTTCGGCAGCTTCTTCATCACGCTGGGCGGCCTCGTCGCGCTGGTGCTCGCGGTGCATGCGGGCCTCTTCGGTGCGGGCAAGACCGGCGTGCTGCTGCTGCCGGTGCTCGGCGCACTGCTCGCGATCTTCGTGCTGCCGCGCCACTATCGCAGTGTGCTGGTCGAAGGCGATACGTGGGTCGTGATGCTGGTGTACAGCATCACGTTCGGCGGTTTCGTCGGTATGTCGTCGTATGTGACGACGCTGCTGATCTCGCTGTACCAGATGCCGGCGCTCGAAGCAGGCCTGTTCATGTCGCTGCTGGCGTTTATCGGCGCGCTGGTGCGGCCGCTCGGCGGGCTGGTGGCCGACCGTATCTCCGGTGTGCGCGCACTCGTGATGCTGCTTGCTGCGATCTCGCTTTTCGACTTCGTGTTCGCCGCGTGGATGCCGCCGCTCGGCGCCGGCATCGTGCTGCTGGTGGCGATGTATCTGTGCTTTGGCCTCGGTAACGGTGCGACGTTCCAGCTGGTGCCGCAACGCTGGAAGGGCAAGACCGGGCTGATGTCGGGCATTGTCGGCGCAGCGGGCGGCATCGGCGGTTTCTATCTGCCGGTAATCATGGGGATGGCGAAGGAAAGTACCGGCAGCTACCAGATGGGTTTCGCGACCTTTGGCGCGCTGGCTGCGCTGGCGTTCCTGCTGGTGGTGCTGCATCGTGCCCGCTGGCTCGAATGGGCGCTGCCGGCCGAAGGCCGCATGGTGGCCGAGCCGGTTGCGACGCAGTCGTTGCGCGCCGGTGGTGTGCGCGCCGATAGCGGAGCGTAAGGATGCGGGTGGCCGCGCGCCCGCGATATGCGCGGTGTCTCTACATCGGCATCCAAAGCATCCACATGGATGCGCATTTCATCCGTCTCTTCAAGGCGCGCCATCGGGTCGCGCCGCACATCTTCATGATGGAAAACCCCGCGCTGCTGCCGCTCGGCGGCGCCGACGGCGACCTGGCAACGGGCGCCTGATTCCGGCATACGCCCGCCGACGTGCGGGCAATCCCGGACGTCTTTATAGCGCTTTTCATGCGTTACGAATCTCCGCGGTAATAACGGCGTATTAAATCGCATTGCCGGAAAAATATTACCCGCACAAGGATCAAATTTTGCTGACGGTTTAACGCGTAATAGGCTTAGTATTTCGAACTGCGGCTGCTTCAAAAGAACGCAGACACGCGTGGCCTGATGCGGAAAACATGCAAGCGCTTCCATCCGCCACGTGCCTGTACACGGAGACCTCTCACGACACGTTGCGAAAATGCACCAAGAGATAAGTATGTCTTTTATCGAAAGATTATCTTGTCCGTGTACTACGCCCGCGGCTCGAATTGAACTCAGACGCTCGCAATATCGCGCGTTTTTACAGCAGGTGCCTTTGCTGTATGCGGTATTGATCGTCAATACAGTGGCTGTCGCGATTACTCATTTTGCAGTCGCGCCGCTTTATCTGTCGCTGTATGTGCCGCTGCTGCTGTGCCTGTTCTGCGCGGCGCGGGTTGCGTTGTGGCTGCGCTCGCGGCATCTGACGCTAAGCGACGCCGCGCTGGCGCGGCGCCTGCGCTCGACCGTCTGGATGGTCTCGGTGATGGGCGCCGGGTTCACCGGGTGGGCGCTGTCGCTGTATCAGTATGGCGATGCGTACGCGCGCGGCCATGTGGCGCTCTACATGATCGTCACCGTGATCGGTTGCGCGTTCTGCCTGATGCATATGCGGCTCGCCGCGCTATTGCTGACCTGCGTCGTGATCGTGCCGTTTGCGATATTTTTTGCGGCCACGCATAACCCGGTACTGATCGCGATTGCGGTGAACATGGTGCTGGTCGCCGTGGCGATGGTGCTGATCCTGCTGATCTATTACCGCGGCTTTACCGAACTGGTGGAATCGCAAATCCAGTTGCGCGCCAAGCAATTCGAAACGCAACAGCTATCCGACGAAAACTTCCGGCTGGCCAACCGCGACACGCTGACCGGCCTGCCGAACCGGCGCCGCTTCTTCGCGGACCTGAGCGCGCAATTGACGGCCCAACTGCAGATGCAGGCGCAAACGCAGGCGGGCGAGCCCCTGGGTCTTGCAATCGGCATCATCGATCTCGACGGCTTCAAGCGCATCAACGATATGTATGGCCATGTATTCGGCGACCGCGTGCTGGAGGAAACCGGGCAGCGCCTCGCCACGTTGACAAGCCCGCAGATCACGGTGGCGCGTGTCGGCGGCGACGAGTTCGCGCTGCTGGTGGCGGGCACCACCGCGTATCGCGACCTGCTCGAGCTGGGTGCGGCGCTGTGCAACGCTATCGAGCGCCCGTACGTGTTGCCGGATGGCTCCGCGCGGATGTCGGCGTCGGTCGGCTTCGCGCATTTTCCGGAGGCCGGCGCGAGCGCCACGCAGCTGGTCGAGCGCGCGTACTACGCGCTTTATTTTGCGCAGGAGCACCGGCGCGGCGGCACGGTGATCTTTTCGCCGGAGCACGAAACGCAGATCCGCTATCTGAACAAGATCGAAGAAGCGCTGCGGCGCGCGGATTTCGAACGCGAGATCTCGCTGCAATTCCAGCCGATTCTCGATACGGAGTCGCACGAGATCATGGCGTTCGAAGCGCTCGCGCGCTGGACCAGCCCGACGCTCGGTGTCGTGACGCCTTCGATGTTCATTCCGGTGGCCGAGCGCTGCGACCTGATCCACGCGCTGACCGAGGTGCTGCTGCGCAAGGCGCTCGATACGGCGAAGACTTGGCCCGACAAGATGCGCATCTCGTTCAACCTGTCCGCGCGCGACCTGACCACCAGCGGTGCGCTCGAGCGCGTGATCCGCACCACGCTGGCGAGCGGCGTGGCGCCGCACCGGATCGACTTCGAGATTACCGAGACCGCGTTGATCCAGGATTTCGTGCAGGCGCGTAGCGCGCTCGAAGCGTTGAGAAAGCTTGGCGCGCGCATTTCGCTCGACGATTTCGGCACCGGCTTTTCGAGCCTGAACAGCGTGCACCGGTTGCCGATCGACAAGGTGAAGGTGGACGGCAGCTTCGTCGTGAATATCGACCGCGAACAGACTGCGCGCGCGATCGTCAAGAGCATTGTCGATCTGTGCGATAACCTGGGGCTCACCTGTGTGATCGAAGGCGTCGAGACCCAGGCCCAGGCCGATGCGCTGCGCGAACTGGGCGCGAGCGTGATGCAAGGACATCTGTTCGGCAGGCCGGTGCCGGCGGCGCAGGTGCTGAGCCTGTATGTGAAGCGGCCGGTGTCGCGGACTTGATTTGCGTGCGTGGTTCAACCCGCCTGAGCGCGCCCGGTGTGACGCGAGGGCAGCCCGAATGCGGCCTGCGCGCAACCCCAGGCACGGCCTGCGCGGCAGCTAGCGGATCGCTGCGCCGCGCTCCTTCAGCAACTCCCGCAGGATGCCGCGATGGCAGCGGTTTTCGTCGTCGCAATAGCAGCCGACCGCGAAGTTCGTGGTCTGCGACATGGCCGCGAGCAGGTCCAGCACTTTCGGCGCGTCGCCGTGCTTCATCTCCGCGCGGAATTTACGCGCAAACGCCTGCCATTCGTGTTCGGTCGCAGCTGCGAGCGCTTCGCCGACGAGATCCGCGGTCGGCGACAGGATCGGCAGCCATACGTCGTAGTAGTTGCGCGGGCCGAATTCGCTCTTCGGCACGCCGCGCGGCGGACGCCGCACCGTGCCGATGCGCAGGCCTTCGTCGGGCGCGCGGTCCGATCCCAGTTGAACGATGCTTACGCTCATCGACATCTCCTTGATTTGCCGGATCGGCGGCTATTGCTGAAGGATCCTGAAACGGTGCCGTTAGCGTCTATAGGTACGCTTGCTTCGGGCCCGTGTTCGTCATTGCTTTATACGCTCTCGCGCGCCTGCCTGTTTGCGCGGCGCGCTGAGCCCAATGGCGTCAAGCGGGTGGCAAGGTGTCGGCGGGCGGCCCGCGACGCTGTGCCGCCGGCTATTGCCGCTGCGCGCAGCCGATGGTTAAATGAGCCGCTTTTTTTGCCGCCGGATGTCGCTTGATAGGTTGAGAAGCGCAAAGGCAGTGCAAGAAAGGCCCGCACATACGCAGCTATACGATCAACAAGAACATATGAGGCCAATGCCCGCGCCCGCGCGGCGTGACCTTTCGGAACGACTATGTCCAATGCAGGCACGCAGGCATGCGCGGCGGTGGGGTCCGCCGGTAGCCCGGCAACACAGCGCGCAGACATCACTGACGCCGCTAAAGCCACTCACACCGCTGAAGCGCACAGCAGCGCGGTTATTTCAGCCGCCGCAGCCGAGCCCGACAACCCGTCGCTGGCTTCTGTCGCGGCTCCTGGCGCTTCATCCAGCGCCTCGTCCAGCGCCTCGTCCAGCCACGGCCAGAGCCTGCAACCGCCGCCCGCGATACCCACCCAGCTAGGGCCCGCCGGCATCCGCTTCGACTTCAACGACGGCTGCCGCGTCACGCTGCCCGCCGGCGATGGGCAATGGCGCGTGGTGCTGCGCGACACGGCCACCGCGAACCCGCTGTTCGAAACTCAACTGGCGGCAGGCGCCGTAGCGAGCAGCAAGAAGTATTACGTGCCGTTCGAGATCGAAGTCTGGTCGCAGGGCAAAGAGGTCTTCCGTCATCGCCTCGACCTGAGCGGCCGCGAGGTGCTGGTGCATCTGCCGGTCGGCACGCTCGGCGATACGCTCGGCTGGTTTCCGTATGTGGCGAAGTTCGAGCAGCAGCACCGCTGCCGGCTGACCTGCGTGATGGGCGCGCCGCTGATCCCGCTATTCAGCGATGCGTATCCGTCGATCCGATTCGCCACGCCCGACGAGATCGACGCCGGCGAGTTCTACGCGACCTACAACATCGGCCTGTTTTTCACCGATGACGCGAACGTGCGACAGCCTTGCGATTTCCGCCTGGTCGGGCTGCACCGCACCGCCGGCTACATTCTCGGCGTCGACCCGCAGGAAGCGCGACCCGACATCGTGCTGCCCGACCAGACGCGCCCGATCGCCGACAAATACGTCTGCATCGCCGCGCAAAGCACCACGCAATGCAAATACTGGAACAACCCGACCGGCTGGCGCGAGATCGTGCAATTCCTGAAGCAGCACGGTTACCGCGTAATTTGCATCGATCAAAAGGCGACCCACGGCAGCGGTGTCGTGTGGAATCACATACCTTACGGCTGCGAGGATTTCACCGGTGAGCAACCGCTCGCGGAGCGTGCGCGCTGGCTCAGGCATGCGGAGTTTTTCGTCGGCCTGAGCAGCGGCCTTGCGTGGCTGGCGTGGGCGATGCGCACGCCGGTGGTGATGATCAGCGGTTTCACGCATCCGACCAACGAGTTCGATACGCCGTACCGCGTGATCAATTACCACACGTGCAATAGCTGCTGGAACGACGTGCGGGTGCAGTTCGATCATGGGGATTTCCTGTGGTGTCCGCGCCATGCGGGCACGCCGCGGCAATTCGAATGCACGCGGCTGATCACCGCGGAACAGGTGATGAACACGATCCGGCGCATTCCGGCGTTCGCGGCCGCCAACCCGGCGGTCGCGCTTGCATGACGGGCAGCACAAACACGCAGTAACGCAGCACAAAACAAAGCAACACAAAACAAAGCAACAAAAAAAGCAGCAAGGAATTCGGGGAACACCATGAAACGATTCACGTGGCGCCGCGTGTGCGCGCTGCGCGCGTTCGGCCGGCGCCATCGCTGCGCGTCGCGGCTGTTGGGCATGCTGCTGGCCGCACTGAGCGTGCCGCCGTGGTTCGCAGCCGGCGCGCATGCACAGACCACGGTTGCCGCCGGTGCAACCGAAACCAACGCGACGATCGACAACAGCGAGAACGTGCTCGGCACGACCACCGGCGACACTGTGGCATCGGGCGGCGCGCAGCATGTGCTGTCGGGCGGCATGACGCTTGACACCGGCATTGCGGCAGGCGGCCTGCAGACGGTCGAGGCGGGCGGTGTCGCGCAAGGCACTGGGGTGGCGGCCGGCGCTTCGCTGGTGGTTTCGTCGGGCGGCATCGCGCGCAGCGCGACGGTGAGCGGTGGCGTCGACACGGTGCTTGCCGGCGGCGTCACGAGCGGCACCACGCTGCAGAGCAGCGGCGTCGAAGTCGTGTCGTCCGGCGGCATGGCGTTCGACACCACGGTCACGGGTGCGACACAGCAGGTCGTCGCGGGCGGCATCGCGAGCAGCACCAGCGTCGGTGCGCTCGGCGTGGTCGCTGTATCGTCCGGTGGCATCGCGAGCGGCGCGGCGATCGGCTCGGGTGGGCGCATCGATGTTTCCGCGGGCGGCAGTGCGACCCGCACGAGCGTCGATGCCGGCGGCGTCGACAGCGTGGCGGGCACCGACACGTCGGCGACGGTTGCGGCAGGCGGCGTATTGAGCGTGGTTTCCGGTGGTGTCGCGCGTACCACGACGGTGGCGGCCGGCGGCGATGTGGTGATCAGTAGCGGCGGCTCGGCCAGCAGCGCCGTGGTGAGCGGCGGCACGCTGACGGTGTCCGCTGGCGGCAGCGCGGTTTCCGCGACGCTCACGGCGGGCGGCATCGAGAATCTGCAGGGCAACGACAGCGCTGCGCGCATCGGCGCGGGCGGCACGCAGAACGTGCTGAGCGGCGGCACGGAGAGCAACGCGACGCTCAGTAATGGCGGCCAGCAGAACATATCGGCAGGTGGTGTCGCGAGCGGCACGACGGTGTCCGCAGGCGGCACGCAAAACGTGTCGAACGGCGGCACGGCGCGTGGCGCGACGCTCAGTGCCGGCGGGCAGCAGAACATATCGGCAGGCGGTGTCGCGAGCGGCACGTCGGTGCAGGCTGGCGGCGCGCAGAACGTGCTGGCCGGCGGCGTCGCAAGCAGCACCACGGTCGGCAACAGCGGACAGCAGAATCTATCCGCCGGTGGTATCGCAAACGGCACGTCGGTGCGGGCGGGCGGCACGCAAAACATCCTGAGCGGCGGTATTGCAAACAGCGCGACGGTCGGCAACGGCGGACAACAGTCGATCGCATCGGCCGGCACCGCGAACAGCACCACCGTCAGCAACGGCGGCCGCCAAACCGTTTCGTCGGGCGGCACCGCGAGCGCGACCACCGTGCTGTCAGGCGGCGCGCTGACGGTGTCCGGCGGCGGCATCGCAACCGGCATCGTGCAGTCGAGCGGCGCGGCACTGAGCGCCGACACGTCGACCACGCTCACCGGCATCAACGGCGATGGCAACAACTTCTCGATCTCGAGCGGCACGGCGACCAACCTGCTGCTCGAAAACGGCGGCACGCTGACCGTGCTGTCGGGCAATGCGGCGAGCGGCACGCACATCGTCAACCAGGGCTCGGCGGTGGTGCTCGCCGGCGGCTCGGCCACTTCGACGACGATCGCCAACGGCGGCACGCTGAACGTATCGGCCGGCGGCAGCGCGACCGGCGTCACGCAGCTGGCAGGCGCCGCGCTGATCACCAATACCTCGGCAACCGTGCAAGGCACGAACACCGCGAACGGTGCATCGACCAATCCCTTTTCGATTGCCGGCGGCGTCGCGCAAAACGTGCTGATCGAAGGCGGCGGCCAGTTGACCGTGCTGTCCGGCACGCAGGCGAACGGTACGCAGATCGGCAATCGCGGCACCGAGATCGTGCAAAGCGGCGGCGTCGAGGACGGCGCGAGCGTCAGCAGCGGCGGGCGCCTGACGGTGTCGGCCGGCGCCACGGCGATCGACGTGACGCAGCATGCGGGCGCGGCGCTCGTCACCAATACGTCGGCCACGGTCAGCGGCATCAGCGACACGCATGGCGCGTTCGATATTTCCGGCGGCGTGGCGAACGGGGTGTTCGTCGAGAACGGCGGTGCGCTCGACGTGCTGTCGGGGACCTCCGCGCTTTCGTCGTTTGCCGGCAGCAACGGCACGATTACCGTCGAAGCGGGCGCGAGCACCAGCGCGACGCTGGTGCAAAGCGGCGGCTCGCAGGTCGTGCTGGGCGGCGCTGTGGCGGCCGGCACCACGGTCGACGGCGGCGGCGCGCTGTTCGTGTCCGGTGGCGGCACGGCCACCGGCATCGTGCAATCGTCCGGCGGCGCGCTGATCACCAATACGTCGGCGACGCTCACCGGCAGCAACAGCCTGGGCATGTTCGCGATCGACGACGGCAACGCGCTCAACGTGCTGGTCGAAAACGGCGGCCAGCTGACGGTGCTCACCGGCGATACGGCAAGCGGTACGACCGTCGGCAGCCGCGGGCTCGAGACGGTGTCGTCGGGCGGCAGCTCGATCGATTCGGTAGTGACGCAGGGCGGCGTGCTGGTGGTGTCGGCCAACGGCGCGGCAATCGACACGGCAGTCAGCAGCGGCGGCTCGCAGATCGTGTCGTCCGGCGGCAGTGCGAGCGGCACGCAGGTCAGCGCGGGCGGGGCGGAAGTCGTGTCGTCCGGCGGCACGGCCGTCGGCACGACGGTGGCGAGCAACGGCAGCCAGACCGTGCTCGGCGTCGCGAGCGGCACGGAGGTGCAGGCGGGCGGCAGCGTGACGGTGGTGTCCGGTGGCGCGACCAGCGGCACCCTCGTGAATGGGGGCGTCGAGACGGTTGCATCGGGCGGTTCGACGCATGGCACGCAGGTGGTGTCCGGCGGCACGCAGCAAATCGCGATGGGCGGTACTGCGAGCAACACGGTGGTCAGCAGCGGCGGCATGCAAAACATCTCCGCGGGCGGCACGGTGAGCGGCACGCAGGTGCGCGGCGGCACGCAAACCGTCTCGTCGGGTGGCGCGGCGCGTGGCACATCGGTCGACAGCGGCGGCACCAGCATCGTGAATGCGGGCGGCTCCGCCAGCGGCACGACAGTGTCGAGCGGCGGCACGGCGGTGGTGAACGGCGGCGCGGCGAGCGGTACTACGGTGCAAAGCGGTGGCGCCGAGATCGTGCAGTCCGGCGGTACCACGGTCGGTACCTCCGTGGCATCGGGCGCGACGCAGACGGTGACCGGCGCGGGCAGTGTCGCATCGGGTACCTCGGTGGCCTCCGGCGGCACGCAGACAGTCGCGGCCGGCGCGGCGACCTCGGGTACGTCGGTCGCTTCGGGCGGTACGCAGACGGTCAGCTCCGGCGGTCTCGCGTCGGGTACATCGGTTTCCTCCGGCGCGACGCAGATGGTCGCCGCGGGCGGCGTGACGTCGGGCACCTCGGTCGCATCGGGTGGCACTCAGACGGTCAGTTCGGGCGGCCTTGCGTCGGGCACCTCGGTGGCCTCCGGCGGCATCCAGGCGGTCGGCGCGGGCGGTATCACGTCCGGTACGCTGGTCGCTTCTGGCGGCACCCAGGACGTGTTGTCCGGCGGCACCGCAAACGGCTCGGTGGTCGCGAGCGGCGGCGTACAGACCGTGTCGAGCGGCGCGGCCGTCAGCGGCACCCAGGTGTTGTCCGGCGGCACGCAGCATCTGTTCGGATCGCTGACGAATCCGGTCGTGTCATCAGGCGGCACGCTGACGATCGGCCAGGGCACCGCGGCCGGCGACCTGGTCGGCAATACGGCCAACGACGGCCTGCTGGTGTTCAACCGGCCCGATCAGATCACCTATGGCGGCAACGTCAGCGGCGCCGGCACGATCGAGCAGGAAGGCGTCGGCACCGTGGTGCTGAACGGCGACAGTCATCTGTTCAGCGGCCTCACCGAAGTGATGTCCGGCACGCTGGCGGTCGGCGACAGCGACCATCCCGGCGCACAACTGGGCGGCAATGTGCTGGTCGACGCGCCGGGCACGCTGCGCGGCCACGGCACGATCGTCGGCAATCTGACCAACAACGGGCTCGTGATGCCGGGCGGCTCGGTCGGCACGCTCGCCGTGGGCGGCAACTTCGCGCAGGCCAGCGGTGCGACGCTGTCGATCGAAGTGAGCCCGACCTCGGGGTCGCAACTGCATGTGGGCGGCGCGGCTGCGCTGAACGGCGGTCTGCAGATCGTCTACGACCCGGGCACGTATCAGCCGAAAAGCTATGCAATCGTGGCCGCGGCGGGCGGCGTCAGCGGCCGCTTCGCGAACGTGTCGAGCACGCTTGCCGCGGGGGCGCAACTGGGCTCGCTGCAGCAGGCTGTCACATACGGTGCGAACGAAGTCGACCTCGTGCTGAGTGGGCTGGCGCAGCAGGAGCCGGGCGCAGACACGGGCGGCACGGGTGGCAGCGCAGACGGCAGCACGCTGTCCGGCGCGCCAGTGGTGGTCGCGCCGACCGGCATCAGCATCTATACCGCGCTCGGCACGACGCTCGCGTTGTCTGCGCAGATGGCCAATGCGGCGCTGCTCGAGCGTGTGCCGTTCGCCGACGGCACGGCTGCTGCCGCATCGGCTCCGCGCATCTCGTCACGCGCGTCGGTCTGGGCCGTAGCAACCGGCTCGCAGACGAAGGTGCATGGCAGCGGCAGCGCGCCCGGTTTCGAGGCGCGCAACTACGGCTTCATCGCGGGCGCCGATCAGCGGGTGGGATCGTATACGGTGGGCTTCTCCGGCAGCTACAACCATAGCGACATCAGCGAAGACAGCACCGGTGACTCCGGCACGACCGATACGCTGCGCGCGGCGTTCTACGGCGCGCGCACGCTCGGCCCGGTCGAGGTGTCCGCAACCGTCGGCGCGGGCCTCGATTTCCTGTCGCAAAAGCGCCCGTTCGGCGCGGCCGGCACCGCCGAGGGCGACCATCTCGGTCAGGAAGCGACGGCCGCCGCGCAGGCTGCGCTGCCGCTATCGATGGGTGGCGTGATCGTGACGCCGCGCATCGGCCTGCGCTTTTCGTATTTGCACGCGAACGGTTTTAGCGAAAGCGGCGCGAACGGCCAGGACCTGACGGTCGGCACCGATAATCTGCGCAGCCTGCAGCCTTACGCGCAAATCGCATTCGACAGGGCTTTCGGCGATTCGCTCAGGCCGGTGAACGTCGAGCTGCGGGTCGGCTACGCGCACGAGTTGCTCGGCACCGGACGCACGGTGACGGTCGGCGCGCAGGACGGCACGTTGTTCGCTGCTCCGGGCACCAGCTTGCCGCGCAATCTGTTGACCACGGGCGTCAGCATCGGTCTGCAGCCGGTGAAAGCGCTCAGCGTATCGCTTGGCTACGACGCGCTGATCGCCACGCGCCATGCATCGGCGCAGGCGGCGAGCGTGAAGCTCGCTTACCGGTTCTGAACGTATCGTCGACACGCGTGTCGAACATCCGCTGCGCGGGCCGGGCCCGCTGCAGGCTGGATGAAAATTTTGTGGGCAGGGGAATAGCGCCTGTGTGCCGGGTGTTATTTGCATGCGGGCGCAGCCTCGCATATCCGCCCCCACGAACGCCGTCGCCGTCGCCGCGGCTGTCTTACACGCAAAGGATCCATCGATGTTGAGGTTCAGTTCTTACAAGTCGCGTTTCCTCGTCACACCGCTGGCCGCCGCGCTGCTCTTTGCCGCGCCGCTTGCAAACAGCGCGCCGGCGGACGGCGACGCATTCCTGCCGTTGCTCGATCTGACCGTCGCGCGTCTGCACATCGCCCGGCAGGTCGCGTTGTCGAAATGGGATTCGCGCAAGCCGGTGGAAGATCTGCCGCGCGAAGCGCAGGTGATCAAGGCCGCCGCCGACGATGCGCGCGCGCTCGGCGTGCCGCCGCAACTCGCCACGCACTTCTTCGCCGATCAGATCGAAGCCAACAAGCTGGTGCAATACGGGCTGCTTGCACAATGGCACCGCGACGGCCGCGCACCGGACGAAAAGCGCGTGGATCTCGCCAAAGACATCCGTCCGGAACTCGACCGCCTGCAGAAAGGCTTCATCAAGACGCTAGCCGATACCCAGACGTTGCGTGCCCAGACGGATTGCAGCGTGCAACTCGCGCGCACCACGCAAGCCTATGCGGCAAGCCATGCGCTAGACCCGCTCTATGCACTGGCGATGGACCGCGCGCTCGCACGGGTTTGCGAGCCGGAGTGACGCGCCGCGATTCGTCGCTCACGCAACGAATAAATACTCGGCCTTTATTGCGCCGTGCAGGGAATTTACAGGTGTTTTAGGCGCGATTCGCTATCGTCCTGGTCTCCGCTCCAATGGCATCGCCAAGGGCGGTTTTCTGGAGGCCTTTATGGACGAATTCGAAGTCGGCAAAGATTATTCGCGTGAATTTATTCACACCGTGTGCGGCGGCAACAAGCAGTCGTTTCTGCCGACCAAGCAAGGCAAGGTGGTCGCCGCCTGCTTGCGCATGGACTTGAACCCGCAGGCGCCGGACGTGATCCTGTGCAACAGCGCCGCGTCCTCGCGCGCGGCTGGCCGCACGCTGTCACGGCAGGATTATCCGATCCCGGTGTTTATCCGCTCGGAAACCGACCGGTTTCGCTACGTCGGCCAGTACGCGCCTGACGAGTCGCTAACCGCACCGCTCGAAACCGCGCCGTATGCGCGCAACACGAGCTTTACCGTAGGACAACTTTCGCGCGTGATCAAGATGAAGCGTTGTTGAGGCCACGGCGCCATGACGCACGCTGAGACGATCACGGCAAACCGGGCGCAGCGGCCGCAAGGCCGGCGGTCTGCGCCTCTTTGCGGCCGTTGTGCAGTCGCTCGCAAGGCACGCCTGGCGGTGCCTTGCGAGTCGCTTGCAGAGGGCTGTTGCGGCGCTTGCGCGACACTTCGCATGCTGTTTTGCACGGCGCTTTCGCGTCGCGCATCGGCACGTAATTTTTTCGCGCATGCGCCGCATTTTTGCACCGCATTTATACCCGCAGGACTAATCTCGTAACTGTCTTGACCACCCCCGCAGGGGTAAATGCCCATCATGGCCCTCACACAACTGTCCGAAGTCCCCGACGCCACGCGACAGATCGCGCGCCCCGTCCTCAAGAACAACGTCATTCCCTTCCCGCTGTCGCGTGTGCTGTTACCGGTCACCCTGATGCACGATTCGGAACAGGCTGCACGTGCGCAACTCAAGTCCCTGCTGCATTCCCCGCTTGGCGTGTACGCGGTCGGCACCGAAATCGTGCGCGACGGTGTGCGCATCACATTCTCGATTGCGCCCGAAGATCTCGATTTCACGATGCACACGCTGATTGCCTCGGTGCCGCAGGCACTGATCGGTTCGCTCAGGCGCACCGCCTCGCTGAAAGAGGCACGCTGATGTACTCCGGTATCTGGTTGCCGCTGGTCACGCCGTTTCGCAACGGCGAAGTCGATATCGAAGGCCTGCAGCGTCTGGCCGACTACTATCTGCGTACCGAGATCAGCGGCTTCGTCGCGCTCGGCACCACCGGTGAGGCGGCGCTGCTCAGCGAAAGCGAACGCGTCACCGTGCTGCAGGCGCTGTGCGACGTGGTCGGTGCGCGTCTGCCGGTGCTGGTCGGCGCAGGCGGCTCGGACACGCGTGAAGTCGTGCGGGAAATCCGCCGCTACGAGCGCTGGAACTGCGCCGGCTACCTGGTATCGGCGCCGGCTTATCTGTGCCCCGATCAGGCCGGCGTGCAATGGCACTTCGAACAGGTTGCGAACGCAACCGAACGCTCGATCGTGCTGTACAACGTGCCGCATCGCACAGGCGTGAAGATCGAGCCGGCCACGGTCGAGCGCCTGCTCGAGCTGGACAACGTGGTGGCGATCAAGGAATGCGTAAAAGATAACTTCGACAAACTGCGCGGCCTGTCGCTGAACGTGCTGTGCGGCAGCGACGATGCTTACGTCGACTGCCTGCGCGCCGGCGGCGCGGGTGGCGTGCTGGCGAGCGCGCATGTGTGCGCGGATCTGCTCGTCGAAGTGCGCGAGCTGATGCGCGCGGCGCGCGACGATCACGCGCTCGCGCTGTTCTCGAACCTGCTGCCGCTGTTGCGGCTGTTGTTCGCGGCGCCGAATCCGGCGGCGATCAAGGCGATGCTCGCCTTCGATCATCCGGTGACCGACGAGACCCGCATGCCGATCACGCGTGCTTCGGCCGAACTGGTCGAGCGGCTCGCGCAGGCGCGCGACCGTTTGCAGGACCTGCGTGCCGAATGCGTGGGCGCGGCCAGCTAGACAGAACGCCGGGCGCAGTGCGCAGCGCCCGGTGAACTCCGATCTCATCACAACCATGACTTTGAGGCAGGCGCACGACGACCGCACGCAGACGATGCTGGCGACACCGCGCCTGAAGGAATGCATGTACACGCAATACCCGGCGGTTAAACCCGCCGCACGCAGCGACGCTGCGCCGCGCGGCGCAGGCAGTGTCACGCTGCGCCGCTTCGATCCGGCGCGCGATTCGTACCAGCAGCTGACAGCGATGCTGCATCGTGCGTTCGCGCGGCTCGGCACGATGGGGCTCAACTGCCTGTGCGTCGACCAGACCGAGCCGGCGACACGCGAGCGCGCGCGTGGCGGCGACTGCTTCGTCGCGGCCTGCGGCAACGATCTGGTTGGCACGATGACGCTGTATGCGCGCGATGCCGAATCCGCCTGCGAACATTACCGCGTCGAAAATGTCGCGACGCTGCGCCAGTTCGGCGTCGATCCGGCATGGCAGAGCCGCGGCATCGGAACTTCGCTGATCGCGCTGGCCGAGCACTGGGCCGCGATCCGCGGCCATGCGCAACTCGCGCTCGATACGCCGTACCCGGCGCAGCATCTGCTCGAGTTCTATCGCGGCCAGGGCTTCCGCATCATCGACGTGCAGCGTTTCGACGGTCGCGACTACGACAGCGCGATTCTCAGCAAGCCGCCGGTGGCCGCGCGCACGCTCGCGAACTGGTCGCGCCGCCTCGAATTGCCGCCCACCATTCCGCGTGCCGCATGAACACACCTAAGCGCACCGGCCGCCAGCCGGTACCGATGCTGTACTCGAGGCCGCTGATGATGCTGCGCGGCATGTGCAAGGTGATTGCGATCGCCTTTGCGGTGAACCAGGTGTTGACCACCATCTTCGAGTACGTGGCGCAACAGGTCGATCCGGGCTTGCCGCATCAGATGGTGTGGCTGTTCAGCTGCATGACCTGCGGGCTGCTGACACTGTGGCTGCAGGCCGACGCGCGCCGCGCGTTCGCGGCGGCGCGCAAGCAGGGTTTCGTCGAGCTGGCCGGCGACAAGACCACACGCGTGCTGATGATCGATGCGGGGTGCCCGAAGCGCTGGCTGGTGATTCTGCATGTCGAGTTGAATCCGGCGGCGCTCGGCGCGTAGGCGCAGCGTTGCCGTAGCTGGATTGCGTGCGCAGATTCCGCCGGACTGCGCAGTGCGCCGAAAACCGTCTATAAAGACACTGTTGTGCGACCCGTGTCGCAAGTGTCACGAACCGACGGTGCCGGCCACATGGATGACCACCAGCCACCCGATACGACGCCTGAGCGCGCCGCCCTGCGCGCGCCCACCGGCCTCGCCCGCTACCGCCACCAGGCGGCGCATCCGCTGCGCGCGGTTGGCCACTGGCTGGCCCGCGTCGATCCCGGCACGCACCGGCGCGTCAAAGGGCTGCGCCTGATCACCGCTTACGGCATCGCGGCCGCGCTCGGCGCACTGCACGACATCACGCGCGACGTGCCGGGCGGTGCGGTGCTCGGCACGCTCGCTGCCGCTTTCGCGCTATGGGCGAGCGTGCACGAAGCGCGCACCACGCGGCGCGAATCGAGCCGCGATCTGGCCTTGCTGTGCGTGGCGATCGGCATGGGCGCGGCGGTGTACGTCGTGCTGTCGCCGTTCGCGAACAACTTCGGCCGCAGCGGCCACGAAGCGACGCTGGTGATCGGCGCGTTCCTCGTCGGCTATATGAAGCGTTTTTTCGGTGTGCTCGGCGCGGGCCTCGGCTCGATGTTCTTTATCGGGCAGTTGTACGCGTACAGCGTCCATCTGACGCCGGCCGATCTGTCGGCGATCGGCGTGGCCGTGCTGATCGCCGCGCTCGCGTCGATCGTGCCGCGCATGCTGAGCGGGCCCGCCGAGCGGCCGGCCTTGCTCGCGGCGCTGTCCGCGGTGCCGGCGGGCGTCGCCAGACGCTGGCAGCCCGAGTTCGTGATGGGCCTGCAGGCGGCCACCGCGTCTGCCGTGGTGGTGGCGCTCAATGCGCTGATCGGGCTCGAAGAATCGGTATGGGCGGTTACCGCGGCGGTCTATGTGGTGGCCGGTTCCGCATCCGGCACGATGCAGCGCGTGCGGCGCCGCATTCTCGGCACGCTGGTCGGCGTGCCGCTCGGGCTGGTATTCCTGCCGCTTGCCGAGCACGCGCCGCTGGTGGCTTGGGCCGTCGCCGCGCTCGCGATGGTGATCTACGCGATGGCGCTGCCCGAACGCTACGACGTCGCGTGCGGCGCGTTCGCGTTCGTGCTGATCGTCACGCTCGCGATGAACGGCATTCATTCGGTCGAGTTTCTGTTCGCGCGCGCGTGGGAGACCTTGATCGGCGGCGCGCTGGGTCTGGTGGCCGCGATGTTTATCTTTCCGCTGCGGGCGATTCAGCCCGACGCGTAGCGCGTCCCACGCCGCAGCCCGTCACGCACTACCGGTCAGACCACCGGTAATCAACCGTAACCGGCAACCCCGCCGGTTTTCGCATAACCCGCCGCGTTGTAACAGAACCGTCACGGATGCGCCGAAGAATGGCTGGCTGTTCATTTCAGCCGGCTTTTAAATCGATTTAAATCGCTTTAATTCGCCTTGAAGTGCCGGCTCCCTCTCCGTCACAGCACGCTACATGAAAAAAACAATCGTGGTTCTCGGGGTCCTGGCGTTGTTCGATCAAAGCCAGGCATGGGCAGCGCCGTCGCCGGCCGCCTTCGATGTAACAAGCGGCCAGACGCTCGGCACCGCCCAGGTGCTCGCCAATGGCCTCGCCGGCAGGGTCGAGCAGGGCGGTACGCTCAATGTCACCGGCGGCACGACCGCGATCGCGGTTACCGGCAATGCGACGATCGTCAACAACGGCACGATCGATGCCGATACCGGCCGCGCCATCCGCGACAATACCGGCGGCCTGACGCTGAGCGTGTTCAACAACGCGGGCGCGACGATCTTCACGAACGATTCGGACGTGATCCAGATGAACAAGGCGAACAGCAACATCGTCTTCTTCAACGCGGGCACGCTGAATTCGAACAACGCATCGGCGGGCGGCTCGCAGGCGATCGACTTCAACGCGATCACGACCGGCCGCAACGTCCTGTACAACTTCGCGTCAGGCCAGATTCTCGCCAACGAAGCCGATGCGGTGCGCCCCGGCGTGAACGGCTTCGTCTACAACGACGGCCTGATCAAGTCGACCAACAACCCGGGCAGCACGGACAGCTCGGACGGCGTCGATCTGCAGAGCAACAGCGGCATTACCGTTGTGAACGCAACCACTGGCACCGCAAGCACGGCGGGCACCGGTTCGATCATCGGCGCGCGGCACGGTATCACCGGCGGCAACACGGATACCACCACCGACGGCACCTTCAAACTCAGCGTGACGAACAACCTGGGCGGTCTGATCGAAGGCAGCAACGGTTCGGGTATCAACATCGACGGCTTCAATGCCAACGAGCTGGTGACGATCGTCAACCACGGCATGATCGTCGGCAACGGCATTAACGGCGACGGCGATGGCGTCGACGTGGACGGCCTCGTCAACCTCACCAACACCGGCACGATCCTGTCGACGCAGGCGCTCAACGACACCAGCGAAGGCGTGACGGTGGGCGGCGGCACGATCGTCAACTCGGGGCGTATCGAGGGCGACAACATCAACGGCGGCGTCGGTCGCGGCATCACGCTGGCCGGCATCGACAAGGATCCGGTGAGCGGCGCGGCAATTCCGATCGAAGGGATTTTCGGCAATACGTCGGTGGTTAACAGCGGTGTGATTCGCGGCCAGACCGATTCGGCGATTGCGGTGACCGGCGCGCGCAACAGCTTTACGGTGAGCATCGTGAACCTGCCGGGCGGCCTGCTCGAAGGGGGCGGTGCGACCGCGGCGGCGGTGTTCACCGGCGCGAACGACGCGAGCGTGATCGACTACGGCACGATCACCGCGGATTCGAGCGGTCGCGCGGTCGATCTCGGCAGCGGCAACAGCAGCCTGCAGATTCTCGGCGGCGCGGCGCAGATCAACGGCGATATCTCGGGCGGCACCGGCACCAGCAGCCTGACGATCGCGCCGGGCGTGGGGCAGCAATTCAACTACGCCGGCGCGATCAGCAATTTCGCGAGCGTCGAGATCGGCGCGGGCAATGTGGCGCTGAACGGCACCAGTACGTACACCGGCACGACCACGATCGATGCGGGCGCAACGGTCGCCGTCGGCGATGCATCGCACCGCGGCGCGACGCTCGGTAGCGGTACGACCACGGTGGCCGCTGGCGCGGTGCTCGGCGGTTATGGCGCGGCGCTCGGCTCGGTGAACAACAATGGCACGCTGGCGGTGGCCGCCGCGTTGCCGCAGTTCACCGGCATGGGGCCGGGCAGCTTTACGATCGGCGGCAACTATACGGGCGGCGCGAATGCGCAGCTGGTGATGAACGAACAGCTGCAGGCGGGCGGGACGGCTTCGCAGCTAGTGGTCGGCGGCAATGTCACGGGCAGTACCGCGTTGACGGTGCGCGTGACCCGCAACGGCGTCGCAACCAGCGGCGACGGCGTCCAGCTGGTGCAGGTGAACGGCACGTCGACGAGCAACGCGTTCCATCTGACCAGCCCGGTGCAAAGCGGCGCGTATCAATACCTGCTGTACAAGGGCGGCGCGTCGGGCGCAAACAGCTGGTTCCTGCGCACCACGCTCGAAGACGGCAGCACGCCGGCTGCGGCAAGCGCCACGGCGGCGGCGCAGGCACAGGGCGTCGCAAGCAGCTTTGCCGCAGCAGCGCCGGGCACCGATGCAAGCAGCGGCCCGGTCGCGTTCCGGCCAGGTGTGGTCGGCTATTCGATGACACCGTTGTTGAACGCCGACTACGGCTTCACGATGCTGGGCCAGTTGCAGGATCGCGTCGGCGATATCGCGAACGCCGGACAAGGCGACCCGCAAAACCGCAACCAGCAGCGCAATGGCGTCTGGGCGCGCCTGGGTGGCGCGAACGTCGATGCGAACAGCTCCGATCGCTTCTCCGCCGACGAACGGACCTTCTTCGCGGAGTTCGGCAAGGACTGGACCCTCGCGCATGGCGAGAAGGGCGGCAGCACGCATGCCGGCGTGACGCTGACCTTCGGCTCTTCGTCGGGCACCTTCGAAGACAGCTTCCGCAGCATCAATCCCAACCTGAGCACCAGCACCGGCTCGGTCGAAACCCAGGCGCAGACGCTCGGCGGTTACTGGACGAAGTATCTGCCGGACGGCACCTATATCGATGGCGTCGGCCAGTTCACGCACTACCGCAACAAGTACGGCGACATCTTCGGCGATGGCGCGACGCAGAACGGTTTCGGCGCGGGTGCATCGGGCGAGGTGGGCAAGCCGTTCGCGATCGCTTCGACACCGCTCGCGATCGAGCCGCAAGTGCAGCTGCTGTACCAGTACCTGCATCTGAACGACTTCGGCGACGGCGTCTCCGATATCTCGGGGAACACGACCAATGCGCTGCGCGGCCGGATCGGCTTCCGGCTGTTCGACGCGAACCTGTCGAACGATACGAAGAGCGGCAGCGCGACGCCGTATTTTTCGGCGAACGTGCTGCACGATTTCTTCTCGCCGGGCACGACGACGGTGGCGGGCACAAGCTTCGACGATCATCTGGCGAAGACGTGGTACGAGCTGGGCGTCGGCGTATCGGCGAGCCTGGGCCGGGCATCGCTGCTCTATGCGAACGTCAGTTATGCGCGCAACATCGGCGGCGACTATCGGCGCCAGGTGTTCGGGCAGGCGGCGTATCGCTATAGCTGGTAGGTCACGATAACGCTCACGCTCACGCGCGCAGCAACGCGCATATCGCGGCTGACAGGCAACGCGATATGCGCGCTTCATCGCTTCACCCCATCACGTGCTTTAGCCTCATCTTGCACTGGCAACTTTTTTTCAGCGCACGCATCATACGGAGCACTGCGCGGGCAAGCACAGATCACTGTGGATGTGCCGCCCGCGTAGTGCTGCTGTGATGGATGCTTGCTGAAAGAAATGCGCATTGCGTCGCTGCGTAATCGTAATCGCAATGGTGCGTCGTGAACTCGACGCTGGAGGCGGGATGAAAGGGAAGATCGTCGTGGTTGCCATCGTGCTTGCGGCGGCCGCTGGGCTCTCGCAGGCATGGGAGCGATCGATCGATCCCGTCGCTGCGCAGGCGCCGGCTGCAGCGGATGCCGCACAGATCGAACGCGGTGCGCATCTCGCTGCGCTCGGCGATTGCGTCGTCTGCCACACCGCGAAGGGCGGCAAGCCATTCGCCGGCGGCTTGCCGCTCGTCACGCCATTCGGCACGATCTACTCGACCAACATCACACCCGATACCGACACCGGCATCGGCCGCTGGTCGCTCGCGGCGTTCACGCGCGCGATGCGCAACGGCGTGTCGCGCGACGGGCATCATCTGTATCCGGCGTTTCCGTATCCGCACTTCACGCATATGACCGACGCGGATATCGCCGCGGTCTACGCGTTCATGATGTCGCGCGATCCGGTGCGGGCGAGCGCGCCGGCGAACCGGCTGGTGTTTCCGCTGAATTTCCGGCCGCTGGTGGCGGGCTGGAATCTGCTGTATCTGCAGCGCGGGCCCATGCCGGGCACGCCTGTCAACGCCGAAGCGGAGGGCACGACCGACCCGACGCAGACCGTCGAATGGCAGCGCGGCCGCTATCTGGTGGATGGCGTCGGCCATTGCGGCGCATGCCACACGCCGCTTGGCCAGCTTGGTGCGGAGAAGCACGAGCAGATGTTTGCCGGCGGCGTGATCGACGGCTGGGACGCGCCGCCGCTGACCACGTTGCTGAACGCGCCGACACCGTGGACCCGCGCGCAACTGGTCGCGTATCTGCGTACCGGCTTTGCGAGCCAGCATGGTGCGGCGGCGGGCCCGATGCTGCCGGTCACGCAGTCGCTGGAGAACGCGCCGCAGGCGGATGTCGAAGCGATGGCGACCTATCTGATGTCGCTGCAACAGGCAGCACCGGCGAACGCGGGCGCAGTTGCAGCGAGTGCAGGTGCGGGTGCGAGTGCGAGTGCAGGTCCGCACAACCAGGCGGTGAACCTGACGCAACTGGCGCCGCCCGCGGCGCTCGCCAACGGCGCGACGCTATTCAATGCGGCATGCGCGTCGTGCCATAGCGTGGTGGCGCCGATGTCGATCTTCGGCGATCGGCCGTCGCTTGCGCAAGGTACCGCGGTGAATGCGGACAGCCCGCGCAATACGGTGCGCATGATGCTGGACGGCATCGGCTGGCAGCACAGCGAGGCCGCGCATTTCATGCCGCCGTTCGCGCAAACCTTCAGCGACGCGCAGATCGCCGATCTCGCCAACTACACGCGGGCCCGTTTCAGCAAGCATGGACCGTGGCCCGACCTCGACGCCGCAGCCGTCGCAAAGATACGCAAGGAGGGCGTCGAGCCATGATTACGCTGACTGTCAATAACGTGCGCCATACGCTCGACATCGATCCGTCGACGCCGCTGCTTTACGTGCTGCGCAACCAGTTGCAGCTGAACGGTGCGAAATACGGTTGTGGTCTCGGCCAATGCGGCGCGTGCACGGTGCTGGTCGACAACCAGCCGGTATTCTCGTGTCTGATACCGGCGGTTGCGTGCGGCGAGCGGCCGGTGCGCACCGTCGAAGGACTCGGCAGCGCTGCGCATCCGGGGCCGTTGCAGCGCGCGTTCATCAACCAGCAGGCGGCGCAGTGCGGCTACTGCATCGCGGGGATGATCATGCGCGCGCAGAGCCTGCTCGAGCGTGTGAAGACACCGAGCGACGAGCAGATTCGCGCGCATCTGCAGCCGAACCTGTGCCGCTGCGGCACGCATATGCGGATCGTCGCGGCGATCCGCGAAGTGGCGGGCGCGGGTGGGCTCGAGGCGGCCGCAAGCGCAGGGGCACATTCATGAGCGGGCGCGGATCGAATGAAGCCCCAGTAAAAGCCGACGTCGAAACAACGGTCGACATGAACCGCCGCCGCTTTCTGGCGGCCGGCTCGCTGCTGGTCAGCTTCACGCTGCTGCCGCCCACACGCGCGATCGCGCAGACGACCACCACCGAAGCGGGCACCTTCACCGCCGCCGCGCCGCTGTTGCCCGGCAGCCTGAAAACATCGCCGCAGCTCGACGCGTGGATCAGGATCGACGCGCAAGGCGGCGTGACCGTTTGCACCGGCAAGGCCGAACTCGGCACTGGCATCCGCACTGCGTTCCTGCAACTGGCCGCCGAGCAGCTCGACGTCGAGCCGCACCAGATCAAGCTGATCACCGCCGATACCGGCGAGACGCCGAACGAAGGCTATACCGCAGGAAGCCACTCGGTAGCCGACAGCGGCACCGCGATCTTCAACGCGGCCGCGCAAGTGCGCGCGCTGCTGCTGCAAAGCGCGGCCACGCATCTAAACGTCGACATCGCGACGCTGACCACGCAGGGCGGCACCATCGTCGCCGCGGACGGGCGCCTCCTGTCGTATGGCGAAGCAGTGAGCGGTGTCGATCTGCATCAGTCCGCGCGGCCCGGCGTGCCGCTCAAGCCGCCTGCGCAATTTCGCGTGGTCGGGCGCACGCTGCCGCGCGTGGATATTCCGGGCAAGGTCAGCGGTGGTCAAAGCTATGTGCAGGACCTGCGTTTGCCGCATATGGTGCACGCGCGTGTCGTGCGTCCGCCGGCCTATGGCGCGACGCTGGCTGCGCTGGATACGACGCATATCGAGGCGCTGCCCGGCGTGCTGAAAGTGGTGCGCGACGGCAGCTACCTCGCGGTGGTCGCCGACGACGAATGGCGCGCGATCGTCGCGATGCGCGAACTGATGGCCGCCGCGCAATGGCATGCGGGGCCGCCATTGCCGGATCCGGCGACGATCCACGCGACGCTGATGAAACTGCCCGCACAGGAAATCGAAGTAGCGGATCGGCACGCGGTACCGGGCAACCCGCAAGCCGGCGCGCAGCCCGGCACGGCGGTGCGCACGCTCGAAGCGCGCTACAGCAAGCCGTATATGACGCACGGTTCGATCGGGCCGTCCTGCGCGGTGGCGCAGTTCGACAACGGCGCGCTGACGGTGTGGACGCACACGCAAGGCGTCTATCCGCTGCGCGCGGGGCTGGCGGAAATGCTGTCGCTGCCGAACGGGCAGGTGCGCTGCATTCACGTCGAAGGCTCCGGCTGTTACGGCCACAACGGTGCCGACGACGTCGCCGCGGATGCCGCGCTGATCGCCCGCGCGATGCCGGGGCGGCCGGTGCGCGTGCAGCTGATGCGCGAGCAGGAGCACACGTGGGAGCCGTTCGGCCCGGCGATGAGCGCGCATGTGCGCGCGTCGCTCGATGCGAGCGGCACGATCGTCGACTGGAACTACGAGATGTGGAGCAACACGCACAACAACCGGATCGAAAACGCCGGCCGCCTGATGCCGACGTGGTTGCTCGCGCAACCATTCAAGCCGGCGCCGCCGAAACCGATTCCGATGCCCGAAGGCGATGGCGACCGCAACAGCATTCCGCTGTACAGGCTGCCGAACCTGCACGTGCAATATCACTTTCTGCCGGACATGCCGATCCGCGTGTCGGCGATGCGTTCGCTCGGCGCGCATATGAACATCTTCGCGATCGAGAGTTTTATCGACGAGCTCGCATTGGCGGCGCAGGCCGATCCGGTGGAGTTTCGCCTGAAGCATCTCGACGATCCGCGTGCGCGCGATGTGATCGCACTGGCGGCGCAGCGCTTTGGCTGGCAGAAGCGCGGCGGTGCGCGCAGCAGCGGCGTGCGCGACAGTGCGCAAGGGCGGCGTGATGCGGGCGGTTTGCGCGGCGTCGGTTTTGCGTTCGCGAAGTACAAGAACCTGATGGCGTATTGCGCGATCGCGATGGAGATCGTCATCGATCGCAACACCGGACAGATCGACATCGAGCGTGTGGTGACAGCAATCGATTGCGGGCAGATCGTCAATCCGGACGGCGTGCGCAACCAGGTCGAGGGCGGCATCCTGCAGACCGCGAGCTGGACGCTATACGAACAGACCCAGTTCGATACGCAGCGCATCACGAGTTACGACTGGAGCACTTATCCGATCATGCGTTTCTCGTCGGTACCGAAGCAGGTCGACGTGCATCTGATCGACCGGCCGGGGCTGCCGTTTCTCGGCGTCGGCGAAGCGGCGCAAGGGCCGGCTGCGGCCGTGCTCGCCAATGCGATTGCCGATGCAACCGGCGCGCGGATTCGCGATTTGCCGCTGGCCGGCGCGCGGTTGAAGGCGGTGCTTGCGTAAGTCAATCTGCACGCCGGGTGCACATCGGGTGCACGCGCGGCCGCGCGCCGCGCTCAAACCGGTCGCATGATTCGCGTGACGCGCGCGGACGCCGGGCGGTTCGCCACGAACCCCGGTTCGCGCCAGTTCGGCTCGACGCCCATGAACTTGTCGAAGTACGCAATCGCGAGCGACGGCTCCTCAACGAGATTTTCGCGGAACGACTGCCACACTTCCGGCTGCGACAGCGCGTCGGCGGGCTCGACGTCGAGCCCGCATTCTTCACGCAATGTGCGCTTCAACAAGCCAATGCAGAAATACGTGAGCATGTAGCCGACCGGCCACCAGCTCGCGACGTCGACGGGTGTTTGCGCCTGCAACGGCGCATGCTCGGCGCAGCGCACCGCTTTTTCGTGCAGCAGTTCGCGCAGCAGCGCACCGTACGCGAACTGATAGAAATCGCGCGGATTGCGCCGGCGATAATCGTCGTTATGCGACACCGCGTCGATCCACACAAAGTACGCGCGGGTGAACTGACGGCTGTCGATCTCGATGCGAATGCCGTGCCGCGCGCCATACTCGTCGCAGCATTGCTGCAGCAGCTGCCGGCATAACGTCAGCTTCTGCATATGCTCCCACACGTGCAGCGGTTGAACGTGGCTGTTGCGCGGCGCTTGCAACATGACGCGGCTCCTTTGAGCATGCCGCCCGCTAGCGGCACAAATAACAGCATGGGTGCGGACCCTGATGCCAGCGCAGCGATCGGCAACGCCGCGGCAGCCTCAGCACAGATGCGAAACGATATGTTCGATTTCCCGCGCCAGCGCGTCGACGCGGTCGCGTTCTTTCAGTGCGGCGCGCAGCGCAACTTCGCGCGCGCCGATCACGTCGGAGAAAAAGCGCAGCACCGCATCGGGCTCGGTGACGAGGGCGTTCGCGCAAGCCTCCTTGCACAGCGATGCCAGCGGCAGCAGCACGAACATATACGCGTTCGGTTCGGTGACGAGCCACCACGGCGCGCTGACGTCAGGCAGCGTATCGAAGCGCGTGCTGCGGATCGGCTGCTGGTCCATCAGCGACAGCGCGAGTTGCGCGCAGGGCCGGCACAGTGCGGCAAGCGCATCGGCGGAACCGGCGTACGACGGCAACGCCGCTTCGCCCGCCACAGCAAGCGCGGTGCGCGCATCGTCGAGCGCGCTGCTCACGCGGTGCTCGAAGATCAGCACATCGGTGGCGCCGCATTGCATGATCATGCGTTTGGCGGCCGCGTAATACGACATCGAGAACTTGCGCTGCGCCTTCGTATCGTCGCGCGGCGTGCGCAGATAACTGCTGAGCGTGGCCAGCGGAACCGGCGATTTCCAGTGGTCTTGCAGCGGCGGCACGGCATGGCCGGCGAACGATTCGGCGCTTTCGAGCAGATCGTCGGCGAGATGTGCAACGGATTCCAGCGAGAGTGGCGAGACAAGCCGCGCGGGTGCGATGTGCGATGAAGCATGCGCGAGACCCGGCCCTTCGCCGCGCATCGGACCGGGCACATTGCGCGCCGCGTAGCGCAGCTGCCGCGCGCAATCCTTCAGCGCGATGCCGAGCTGGCTGATGTCGCGCGAGAGCTGTTGCGGCAATAGAGATTTCGTCTCCATGGCGTGTCTCAGTGATGCAACATTTGAAGTTAAGATAGCACAACTGTTCAGCGTCGATACCGACTATTCAATAATAGGAGTTGCGCTTGCCGAAGGCGAATGTTTCCCCTGCCAGTGTCGAAATCGACGAGCAGAACCCCACGCGGCGCCTGCGTTTGCGTGCTGCGTGGATGTACTACGTCGAAGAAATGACGCAGAACGAAATCGCGCAGAAGCTGGGGGTCGGACGCGTGACGGTGGTGCGTCTGCTCGCCGCTGCGCGCGAACGCAACGAGGTCCGGATCTCGATCGGCGACCGTCTGGCCGAGTGTGTGGAAGCGGAGCGTGCGCTGGAAAGCCGCTTCGGTATCGGCGAAGCGATCGTCGTGCCGCTATCGGCGCGCGGCGCCGATGCGACCGGGCCGATCGCCGCGGCGACCGGCGCTTATGTTTCGTCGCTGGTGCGCGCAGATATGCGCATCGGCGTCGGTTGGGGTCGTACGCTCGTCAGTGCGCTTGCGTACATTGAAGAGCGTTCGGTCGAGCGCTTGTCGGTGGTGTCGCTGCTGGGCGGCATCATCAAGGCGCGCAAGTTCAATCCCGCCGAATTCGCGTGGCGGCTCGCGTCGCTGTTTCAGGCCGACTGCTATCTGATGACCGCGCCGCTATTGGTGGATAGCGCGGCGACGCGGCAGACGCTGATCGAGCGCTGCGGGCTGGCCGATATCTTCGAACTCGCGAAATCGCTCGATGCGGTACTGCTCGGCGCGGCGGGAACCGGTGCCGACCAGACCTCGCATCAATCGAAATTCATTTCGAATGCGGACCGCGCGTCGGTGGTGAAGGCCGGCGCGGTGGGCGACATGCTGTTCAATTTCTTCGATGCGAACGGCAAGCTGGTCGATCATCCGATCAACGAGCGCGTGATGTCGGTGCCGCTCGACATCATCAGGAAAGTGCCGGTGCGCGTGCTGGCGGCGGGTGGCGCGAACAAGGTGCATGCGCTGGCGGGTGCGTTGAAGCTGCTCAAACCGACCGTGCTGATCACCGACGAATACACCGCAAAAGATGTGCTGAAGCTGACGGCCTGAAAATGTGCGCCGGTGCAGGCCGCTTTTCTTCGGCAGGTTTCCTGGCTGATTACGTTCGTTAATTAGCATGCCTGCCAGACTGGATGGCGCACCGAAAAGCATCCGCGCTGTGCTCCTCGCCTCGTTGCTGTAGCGCTCCACACCTTCATTTTCCCCGTGTTTTCTTGTTGCCTGCCGCTGCGCGCGCTCATGCGGCACTGCACCGTCACGTGCATCGCGCGTCGTGATCCAGGGGTTAGTCCCAACCCTCGGCACGCATTTTCGCGTCGATCCCGCCTTGTACCTTTGATGAACATACTGCTAACATAAAATACAAAAGTGCCGTGCAAGAGCATTCCGTACGACGGTACGCATTGCCGTTTCACGAACCCTGTCAGGAGACGTGTCCATGCACAACATCACGCCGAGCGGCCTCGCCGCCGACCTCGAAAAGCGCGCTGCCAGCGGCCGCCCGATTCGCATCGGCCTGATCGGCTGCGGGGAAATGGGCACCGATATCGTCACCCAGGTGCGCCAGATGCACGGCCTCGAGATCGGCGCGATTGCCGAATTGCGCGTCGATGCGGCGTGTGAGGCGGTGCGCGTCGCGAACCGCGCGGATAGCGGCTATCGCGTGGCGCAAACACCGGCTGCGCTCGCGCAGGCCATCGAGGCGGGTCAGATTGCGATTACGCAAGATGCGCAAGCAGTGTGCGCGAGCGGCCTGATCGACGTCGTGATCGACGCGACCGGCAAGCCCGCGGTGGGCGCGCAAATCGGCCTCGCCGCGATGGAGCATGGCAAGCATCTGGTGATGATGAACGTCGAGGCGGACGTGACGATCGGCGCTTATTTGCGGCGCGAAGCGGAACGCCTCGGCGTCGTCTATTCGCTCGGCGCAGGCGACGAGCCGAGTTCGACGATCGAGTTGATCCAGTTCGTCAGTGCGCTCGGCTATCCGGTGATCGCGGCCGGCAAGGGCAAGAACAATCCGCTCAACATCGATGCGACGCCCGATGCCTACCTCGAAGAAGCGCAGCGCCGCAACATGAACCCGCGCATGCTGGTGGAATTCGTCGACGGCTCGAAGACCGCGGTCGAGATGGCCGCGATCGGCAATGCAACCGGGCTGACGCCGGATGTGCCCGGCATGCACGGTCCGAGCGCCACGCTCGACGTGCTGCACAGCGTGCTGTGTCCGCAGGCGGATGGCGGCATCCTGTCGCGCAAGGGGGTGGTTGATTACACGATCGGCAAGGGGGTCGCGCCGGGCGTATTCGTCGTCGCGGAACTGGCGCATCCGCGTCTGCGCGAGCGGATGGAAGACCTGAAGCTCGGTAACGGGCCGTACTACACGTTCTATCGCCCGTACCACCTGACTAGCCTCGAAGTGCCGCTGACCTGCGCGCGCGCCGTGCTGTACGGCCGTGCCGACATGCAGCCGTTGCCGGTGCCGTGCGTCGAAGTGTGCGCGGTCGCGAAGAAGGACTTGCGGCCAGGCGAGCGGCTCGATGCGATCGGCGAATACACGTACCGCGCGTGGGCGATGACGGTTGGCGACGCGCGCGCGCAGCAGGCGGTGCCGTGCGGGCTGCTTGAGCGCGGTGTCGTGACGCAGCCGCTCGCGCGTGGTGAATTGCTGACGTATCGCAATTGCGCGGTGGATAGCGGCGCGGCAATCGTCGCGTTGCGCCGCAAGCAGGACGAGATGGTGCTGGGCGCGGCGATCGCGGCGGCATGACGCGCGATAGCGCGTGACATGCGCAGCGCGGCAACGCGGCAACACGGCAACACGGCAACACGGCAACACGGCAACACGGCAACACGGCAACACGGCAACACGGCAACACGGCAACACGGCAACACGGCAACGCGGCACAGCGGCACAGCGGCACAGCGGCACAGCGGCACAGCGGCACAGCAACAACGCAGTGCAATGCATCCCAAGGAGGCATATATGCAGCAGCTCGCGGAATCGGCCAGTTCAACGCCTGCCGTATATCGCCGTCACGATCCCGCGATATTGCGCGACGCGCTGCGCAAGATGATCCTCGTGCGCCGCTTCGAGGAAAGTGCCGAACAGGCCTACATGCGCGGCCTGATTCACGGCACGATGCACCTGTCGATCGGTCAGGAAGCGAGTGCGATCGCCGCGACGCTGCCGCTCACCGATGCCGACTACATCACGTCGACGCATCGCGGCCACGGCCATTGCATCGGCAAAGGCGCGGACCCGAAACGCATGTTCGCGGAATTCTTCGGCAAGGAAACCGGCTATTGCCGCGGCCGCGGCGGCTCGATGCACATCGCCGACGTGAAGCGCGGCAATCTCGGCGCGAACGGCATCGTCGGCGGCGGGCTGCCGATTGCAGTCGGCGCGGCGCTGTCGATCCACAAGCAGCGCCGCACGGCCGTAGTGCTGTGCTTTTTCGGCGATGGCGCGAACAACGAAGGCGCCTTTCACGAGTCGCTGAACTTCGCGTCGATCTGGAAGCTGCCGGTGATCTTCGTCTGCGAGAACAACCGCTATGGCATGTCGATGTCGGTCGAACGCTCGACCGCAGTGCCGCATATCGCGCAGCGCGCAGCGGCCTACGACATGCCCGGCGTCACCGTCGACGGCAACAGCTTTGCCGACGTACTCGACGCAAGCGAACTGGCGATCGCACGAGCGCGCGGCGGCAACGGCCCGAGCCTGATCGAATGCGAGACATACCGGCTGCGCGGCCATTCGAAGAGCGACCGCAACCGTTACCGCACGCGCGAAGAAATCGACGCATGGAGCGCACGCGATCCGATCCAGCGTTTCGAACACGAACTGCTTCGCTACGGCCTGATCGATACGGCCACCGTCGACGCGATCCGCGCGCAGGTCGAACAGGAGATCGAAGCAGGCATCGCGTTTGCGCAGGAAAGTCCTGCGCCCGTGCGTGCGGAACTCACCCGTTACGTCTACACGCAAGGCGCCGGAGCGAGCGATGACGGACAACGTGCGTGAACTGACCTATGCGCAGGCGATTCAGGAAGGCATCGCGATTGCGCTCGAACGCGACGAACGCGTATTCGTGATGGGCGAGGACATCGGCGTATACGGTGGCGCGTTTCAGGTCACCGGCGATCTGGTACAGCGTTTCGGCACCGGGCGCGTGATGGATACGCCGATTTCCGAACTGGCCGGCGCGGGCATCGCGGTGGGCGCGGCATTGACCGGTTCGCGGCCGATCTACGAATTCCAGTTCTCGGACTTCGCGACGCTCGCGATGGAGCAGATCGTCAATCAGGCCGCGAAGATGCGCTTCATGCTGGGCGGCGAGGTATCGGTGCCGCTGGTGATGCGTTTTCCGGCGGGCTCGGGCACGGGTGCGGCGGCGCAGCACAGCCAGAGCCTCGAAGCATGGTTCGCGCATGTGCCGGGCCTGAAGGTGGTCCAGCCGAGCACGCCGCACGATGCAAAAGGCTTGCTGCTCGCGGCACTCGACGACCCGGACCCGGTGCTGATCTTCGAGCACAAGCTGCTGTACAAAAGCAAAGGCCCGGTGCCGCAAGGCTATTACACCGAGCCGATCGGCAAGGCCGCATTGCGCCGCGCGGGGCGCGACGTGACGATCGTCGCGACGTCGATGATGGCGATCCGTTCGCTCGAAGCAGCCGCCCTGCTCGCCGCGCAGGGCATCGACGCGGAAGTGATCGACTTGCGCAGCGTGCGGCCGATCGACCGCCGCGCGATCGTCGACAGCGTGAAGAAGACTTCGCGTCTGATCTGCGTGTACGAAGGCGTGCAGCAGCTTGGCATCGGTGCGGAGATCGCGTCGATTGCGTGCGAGAGCGAGGCTTTCGATTATCTCGATGCGCCGGTGATTCGTCTGGGCGGCGCGGATTGTCCGATCCCGTATAACCCTGAACTCGAGCGAGCCGCGGTGCCGCAAGTCGAGGATATCGTTGCGGCGGCGCACCGCTCTATCGGCGGGAGACATTGAGATGCCGACCGAAGTGATCCTGCCGCGCGTCGACATGGACATGACCGAAGGCATGATTGCCGCATGGCATGTGTGCGAAGGCGAGGCAGTGCGCGCGGGCAGCGTGATCTTCGAGATCGAGACCAGCAAGGCGACGATGGAAGTGGATGCGCCGGTAAGCGGCGTGATTCGCCACATCTGCGCGCCGGTCGGGCAGTCGCTGCCGGTCGGCACGCCGGTCGCGTGGATCTACGCGGATGGCGAGGCCGCGGCTGATCTGGCGCAGGCGGTGGTGCAGGCCGGTGCGGGCGGGTTAGATGCTCAGCAAGGGCAGCGCGAGCAGAGCAGCCTGGGCGCGCAGAGCGTTGAACCGGCGGCGCAGGCGGAGGCGGTGCCGCCGCAAGCAGCCGATGAAGCGCGAGCGAACGTCACGCATTTGCGCGCGACGCCCGCCGCGCGCCGCATCGCGCGCGAGCAGCGCATGCCGTTGCAGGACGTCGCCGGCTCAGGCCCGTCGGGCCGCATCGAAGCAAAAGACGTTGCGCACGCATCCATCACGCACGCGTCGCGCGCACGCACGGTCGACCCACATGCTGAACAATCCGCCCCCCAACTGCATCGCCTATGGCTGCGTCCGCACACGCCGGGCGCCGTGCCGCTGGTGCTGCTGCACGGCTTTGCCGCCGAGCTGAACAGCTGGCGCCCGTTCTGCCACGCACTGAACCGCGTGATTCCGCCCGACCCCGGCATCCTCGCACTCGATCTGCCGTCGCACGGCAAATCGCAGGTAGAGGCCGGCTCACTCGACGAAATCGTCGCATCGATCGACGCGACGCTGACGGCCGAAGGCATTACAGCTTGTCATCTGATCGGCCACTCGTTGGGCGGCGCACTCGCGCTTGCCACCGCTGCTTATGGTCCGCTGGTGCAAACGCGAATCCGTTCGTTGACGCTGTTCGCGCCGGCCGGGCTCGGTCCGGACAGCAACGCCGCCTTCATCCGCGGCATCACGCAGGCCACGCGTCGCGCGAGCTTTGCCGCCTGGCTCAAAGAGCTATTCGCGGACCCGGCGCGAATGGACGAAATGTTCGTCGCGACCGCCGAGCAGCAACTGTCGAGCCCCGACGTGCGCGCGCGTCTCGCGGCGCTCGCGGAGCGCTTCTTTCCCGACGGCGCGCAAAGCCTCGACCTGCGGGTCGCGGTGACGGCGCTGGCGGCACTGACGCTGCCGATACGCGTGGTGTGGGGCATGCAGGACCGCATCTTGCCGCCGCGCCACGCGGACGGTTTGCCGGGCCGCGTGGCGGTGCACCGTTTCGCGCAGGTCGGACACCTGCCGCATGTCGAGGCGCGCGACGATGCAGCTTTGATCGTCGCGCATAACATTGCAAGCGCAACCACAGAAAAGGATGCACGTAACCCGCGTTTGGAGTGACAATGCATCCCACTGGCGTTTTCCCCGATTCAGTCTGGGGTGAACAATTGTATTATTGAAAAGGCATGATGTTCAGTAGTGCAGAGGCGCACGCATCGCACATGCCGATTAACAGGCAGCGCGCCTCGCGACACGAACCATGCATGCGTAGAGAGCCGGCCACGCGACGCCTGCCGTAGCGCGACAAAGCACAACAGAGCGTGCAAAACGTGCAACGCGCGGCAAAGCGCAGCCAGGGCTCCGCCAGAACAATCCGGAGACGACAATGGACTATGTGCGTGGAGCGTTGCTCGCTTTAGCCGTGTTCTGGGCGTTGCAACTGGTCGGTTCATGGTTTCAGATGCGCCGCTGCGGCGACGCGATTCGCGACGCCGCCCGCCGCTCGCAAAGCGGATACCTGGGCGTCGGCGCGTGCAAGGTCACGTTGGGGCGTGGCGCGCTCGCCATCGTGGTGCTCACCGAAGACCTGCGCATTCGCGAGTTCCTCAGCATGTCGGGCATCACCGTGTTCAGCCGCTTCCGCGCGCACGACGGCTTTTTTACCGACCTTTCCATCGACGAATTTATCGCGCGGCTTGCCGCGAGCCGGCTGCGCCGCAGCGTGGCGCTGGCCGCCACCGATGCGCTCGAACGCGCGCGCCGTGCCGCCCTCGAGCGCGCAGACCGCGTGGCCGAAGCCACCGACGCCGCGCACGCGCCGCCTGCCGCGCCGCTCGAAGGTCTGGCCGCCTGAATGCGCGTGAGCGCCACTGCCTGTCGAAGATTGCCGGATACCGATCGCGCGCGGCCGCGCACCCCACAGCGATAGAACCTGTCGCGGCCGCGTTGCGAGTTGTGCCGCCCGCTCGGTCGAGCTACGCGACCGAGCTTCCTGTGATGGTGTTGGACCCACTGGGAGAGTCGCCGTGTTCATCCTCGACTGGCTTACGCACTTCGCCGAAGCGTTTATCGGCGTGTTCAATGCGGGCGGCAAGGTCTTTATCGGTTTCGTGACCGGCATCCTGCCGACGCTGATCGTGCTGCTCACCGCCGTCTATACGTTGATCGCGCTGATCGGCGAGCACCGTGTGCAGGGCCTCGCGCGCTTCTTCTCGAAGAACGTGATCACGCGTTATACGCTGCTGCCGCTGCTGGCGATGTTCTTCCTGACCAACCCGATGGCCTACACCTTCGGCGTATTTCTCGAAGAGCGCCACAAGCCCGCGTTCTACGATTCGGCGGTGTCGCTATGCCATCCGATTACCGGCCTGTTTCCGCATTGCAACCCCGGCGAACTATTCGTCTGGCTCGGCGTGGCTGCCGGGCTCACCAAACTCGCGGAAAGCCATCCGCTGCCGTTCTCGATTCCGAAGCTCGCGCTGTTCTACCTGATCGTGGGTTTGTTCGTGAACCTGCTGAAGGGCGTCCTCACCGAAGCGATCACGCGGGTCATCGCGCGCCGCGAAAACATCCAGCTGTGACCGGCCGCGTCACATCCGACGTTCGCTCAGACCCGACACACAAGGGGACAACGCATGGACACGAGAGCCTATCGCACCGTCAAGGTCGAACGCGGCCCGAACGGCTGGGGCGGCCCGCTTTTCATTACGCCGACGCCTGAACGCAACAAGATCGTTGCGGTAACGGGCGGCGATATTCCGCCGCTCGCGCTGCGCCTCGCGGAGCTGACCGGCGCGACGGTCGTCGACGGTTTTCGCACGCCGCCGCTCGAATCGGAGATGGCCGCGGTGGTGATCGATTGCGGCGGCACGGCGCGCTGCGGCGTATATCCGCGCAAGAAGATCCCGACCATCAATCTGACGCCGGTCGGGCAGTCGGGGCCGCTTGCGCAGTTCATCACCGAAGACCTGTATGTGTCGGGCGTGCAGGTGGAGAACCTGACGCTGGTCGAAGACGATGGCGCGGCGGCATCTTCCGCGGCAGGTGCGGCGGCGTCGGCGCGCGCCGTGAGTCCGGCCGCGCCGGTCAGCCACGGCGACGCGTTTGCGATGGCCGCACGCAGCGGCAGTGGTGCCGCAGCCGCCGCCGGCGAGCATGAAAGCCGCGGCGTGGTCGGCCTGATCACGTCGATCGGCCGCGCGATGGGCGGTGTGGTCAACGTGCTGTTCAACAGCGGCCGCAAGGCGATCGACACGGTGATCCGCAACGTGCTGCCGTTCATGGCGTTCGTCACGATGCTGATCGGCATCATCAACGCGACCGGCATCGGCACCGGCCTCGCGCATCTGCTCGAGCCGCTGGCCGGCAACATCGTCGGGCTGGTCGTGCTGTCGGCGATTTGCGGGCTGCCGTTTCTGTCGCCGGTGCTGGGTCCCGGCGCGGTGATCGCGCAGGTGATCGGCGCGGCGATTATCGGCCCGGCGCTCGGCAACGGCACGATTCCGCCGCAGATGGCGCTGCCCGCGCTGTTTGCATACGACACGCAGGTCGGCTGCGATTTCGTGCCGGTCGGCATGGCGCTCGGTGAAGCGAAGCCGGAGACGATTCGCGTCGGCGTGCCGGCGGTGTTGATCAGCCGGCAGATCATGGGGCCGGTTTCGGTGTTGATCGCGTGGGCTGCGAGCTTCGCGCTGTGAATGCGGCGCGGCCTGCGGTGGCCGTGCCATTCCCGTTTCAGGAAAGCCAACGATGCATTACTACAAGACGGTGATCTCGGTAGTCGGACCGGAAGTTGCGGATCTGCTCGAAGGCGGTGTGCTGATCCTGTACGCCGACGGCGCGCCGCCGGAACTGGCCGAAGTGTCGGTGCTGCACCGGGTCGAGGAGGCCCGCGCGCAGGCGCCGCAGGTGGGTGCGCAACTGCGCATCGGCGCAGTCAGCGCGTGCGTCACCGCGGTTGGGCCGAGCGCGTGGCACAAGGTCAACGAACTCGGCCACGTGGTGATCAATTTCAATGGCGCCGCCGAGGCCGGACGGCCCGGCGAGATCTGCGCGCAGCCGGTCGATGCCGGCGCGCTGCTGGCGTGCATGCGCAGCGGCACCGTGATCGAGATCGCGGATCGTTGATTGAGCCGGCGACAGGCTCGCGAGGCAACGGCGGCGCGCCGCGGCTGGTTATGACGCAAGGTGGCACGGATGCTTGAAGCAGCAGTGGTGGTGAAGGTCACTGAAGGTTTGCATGCGCGGCCGGCCACGCAATTCGCGAAGCTGGCCAAGCAGTTCTCGTGCTCGCTGCAGGTGCTGCACGGGCATACGTGCGCGGACGCGAAGAGCGCGGTGAAGCTGATGCTGCTCGGCATTCGCGAGCACGATCAGATCGTGCTGCGCGCGGACGGCGCGGATGAGCGCGCGGCGGTGGCGCGCATGCTCGCGTTTTTGTCGGAGCCGGCGGCGGGCGTGACGCCGGCCTCGGCGGCCGCGGCGGATGCGCCGGCGATGCCGCCTTCTGTGACGCCGGACGTGCAGGCGGCTGCGCCGCACACAGCAGCCGGTACTGATGCTGCGGAAGTGCCGGCCGCGCGGTCAGTCGCTGTTGCAATTGCCAATGTCGTGGCCGTCGTGCCCGCAGCGGCAACGGCCGATGTTTCGTCAACCGCAACGCCTGCTGCTGCAGCCACTGACCCGACTGCAAGGTTCGATGCCGCGATTCCGGCCGCTACGTCGGCAGCATTGCCCGCTAGCGTCGTCACCGTCATCGCGCAGGCCGCATCGGGTGCCGCAACGGTCTTGGCTTCAGCATCGACCACGTCGCCTTCGTCGCCCACCGCGCTGGCTTTGCACGCCGCCGCACCCGCCGTCGCCCAGGCGCTGCAAGGCGTGCCCGCCAGCGAAGGCCTCGCGTACGGCGAGGCCTTCGTCTACTTGCCCGAGCCGCTGCGCGCGACACGCCAGGTGATCGCCGCGCACGAAACCGGCGCGGAACTCGCGCGCTTCGAGCGCGCCTTCGCCGATGCGCTGGCGGCGCTTGGCCACCCGTTCGAATCGATCGGCGGCAACCAGGACATCGCGCAGGCACTGGCCGGCGTCGCCCAAAGCGACGAATTCGCGGGCGCGGTCAGAGCGCGCATCGCCGCTGGCGCGGACGCCGCCGCGGCGACGCTGCAGGTCGGCGCCGAACTCGCCGCGTCGTTCGATACGATCGAAGACGAATACCTGCGCAGCCGCGCCGACGATATTCACGGCATCACGCGCCAGGTCGCGCTGCGGCTGCTCGGCAAGGACAACGTGAGCCTCGCCGGCCTGAGCCGTCCGTGCGTGGTGCTGGCCGCCGATCTGACGGCGCCCGATCTGGCGCGCGCGAACGTCGCCAACATCGTCGCGCTGGTGTGCACGCGCGGCAGCACCACCTCGCACCTCGCGATCATCGCGCGCTCGCACGGCATTCCCGCGGTGTTCGGCCTGCCGGTGTCCGACGAGCGCCTGCGCAGCGCCCATCAGGTCGCAGTAGACGGCGCCCAGGGCCTCGTCTGGTTCGACCCGCCGCACGCGCTGCAAACGGAGTTCGCGGCGCGCATCGCCGACGCGCGCGCGCAGCACAGCACGCTGCACGTGTATCGCGACGTCGCGCCGCTCACGCGCAGCGGCCGGCCGATCCGCGTCGCCGCCAACCTCGGTTCGTTGGGCGAAGTCGACGCCGCGCATGCAGCGGGCGCGATGGGCGTGGGCCTGTTCCGTACCGAGTTGCTGTTTATGGATCGCCGCACGCTGCCCAGCGAGGACGAGCAATACGACGTATATCGACGCGTCGCGCAGGCGTTCGATCCGGAGCCGGTGGTGATCCGTACGCTCGACATCGGCGGCGACAAGCCGGTGCCGGGCATCGCGTTTCCCGCCGAGGACAATCCGTTTCTCGGCTGGCGCGGCGTGCGCATGTGCCTCGACCGTCCCGACATCTTCAAGCCGCAGCTGCGTGCGTTGCTGCGCGCGGCGGTCTGCGGCAATCTGCAGATGATGCTGCCGATGATCGACGAACTCGACGAAATCCGCTGCGTGAAGGCGCTGATCGCGCAATGCGCGGAAGAGCTGACCGGCGAGGGCATCGCGTTCGATCTGCCGCGCCTCGGCATCATGATCGAAACGCCGGCCGCCGCGTTGACCGCCGACCTGCTGGCGCCGGAGGTCGATTTCTTTTCGATCGGCACCAACGATCTCACGCAGTACGTGATGGCGGTGGATCGCGCCAACCCGAAGCTCGCGCCGCTCTATCGCACCGATCATCCTGCCGTACTGCGCGCGATCGCGATGGTGTGCGACGCGGCGCACGAGGCGGGCATCGGCGTGGCGGTGTGCGGCGAAGCGGCGGCGCAGCCGGCGCTGATTCCGCTGCTGCTCGGGCTGGGGGTCGACGAACTGAGCATGAGCCCGGCGGCGATCTTGCGCGCGAAGAAGGTCGTCAGCGAGTGTTGAGTGTTGAGCGTGGCCGCGCGCGTTTCAGTGCCGCGGCGGTATCGCCCGCGAACCGGCGTACGCCGGCACACCCAACTCGGACTTCACGCCGAGCGCCTCCGCCTTCAGTACGAAGTCCGCCAGCGAGCGCGCCTCCATTTTCTTCATCGCCTGGCTGCGGTAGATCTTCACGGTGATCTCGCTGAGCTTCATCTCCGCGGCAATCTGCTTGTTCAACAGCCCGCTCGCCACCAGCGCCATCACCTCGCGTTCGCGCTGCGTCAGCGATTCGTAGCAGCGCCGCAAACCGGCGAACGAGCGGTCGGCGAGGCGCCGCTCGGCATCGGCCGCGAGCGCGTGCGCCACCGCATCGAGCATGTCCTGGTCGCGAAACGGCTTGGCGAGAAAATCGGTGGCGCCGGCTTTCATGGCCTTCACCGACATCGCAATATCGCCGTGCGCGGTCATAAAGACGATCGGCATGCGGATCTGATGCGCGGCGATCTGCTCCTGTACCGCGAGCCCGCTTTGGCCCTTCAGGCGCACATCGAGAATCAGGCATGCAGGCACGTCCGACATCGGCGCGGCGAGAAACTCCTGCGCGCACGCGAATGTTTGCACGCACAGGCCGATCGAGCGCAGCAGCGTACTGACGGCCTCGCGCATCGACAGGTCGTCGTCGACCACATAGACGATGGCGTTGTCGATCGCATTGTGCGCGACGTGCGCGGCATCGTTGGCGGATTCTCTGCTCATTGCTGTCTCCCATCGGATACGGGCAAAATGAATTGCAGCACGGCGCCGCCCGCCGCAGGCGATTCGGCCCAGATGCGGCCGCCGTGCGCTTCGACGATCGAGCGGCAGATCGACAGACCGATGCCCATGCCGTCCGATCGCGTCGTAAAAAAAGCTTCGAACAGCTTGCCGGCGTGATCGCTGCTGATGCCGATGCCGGAATCCGCCACGCTCACCAGCACGTATTGTTCGTCGAACAGGCTGGTCGCGATGCGCATCTGCTTCGCGCGGCCGGCGACGCCTGCCATTGCCTGCACCCCGTTCATGATCAGGTTGATCAGCACCTGCTGCAGCTGGACGCGGTCGCCGCTGATCTGCGGCGGCGGATCGACGTAGTCGAGTTCGAGCTCGACACGCGCGTCGATCAGCTCGCGCCACAGCAGTTCGACCGCTTCGTCGACCAGCGTATTGAGCGCGAGCGGCGCGTGCGTCGGCTCGCGCTTTTGCGCCATCGAGCGGATCCGCCAGACGATGTCGCTCGCGCGTTTGGCACTGCGGATCGCCTTGTTGACCGCTTCGCGCGCTTCGTCGAGATCCGGCTGCGGCCGCTCGAGCCAGCGCAACGCGGCGTGCCCGAAGGTGACGATCGCCGCGATCGGCTGGCTGACTTCATGGGCGATCGAAGCCGTCAGCTCGCCGAGCATCGTGACCCGCGTGACGTGCGACAGCTCGGTCATCGAACGCTTTAACGCCTCCTCGGTCTGCCTGGTGGCGGTCACATCCATCAACGCTCCGACGTACTCGTAGCGGCCCGACTTGCGGGTGCGCAGGTGAGCGACATAGTGCACATGTTTGACGCTGTTGTCCGGCATCACGAGGCGGTGCTCGATATCGATGCCCTGCACTTCGGCAAGCACCTGCCGGTAGCTCTGACGCACCAGCGCGACGTCGTCCGGATGGGTGCGCGCGAGGATCAGCTCGAGGCTTGGAACGACGTTCGCAGGATAGCCGAAAATACCGAAAGCCTCTTGTGACCACATCATCTGGCCGTCCGGCACATGCAGTGCGATGCTGCCGGTTTTGGTGAGGCGCTGGCCGTAGGCGAGTAACGCTTCGCTGCGCTCGAGCGCTTCCTCGGCACGCTTGCGCTCCTCGATATCGGTATTGATGCCGTACCAACGCACGATGGTGCCGTTGGCTTCGCGCAGCGGCACCGCGCACAGTTGCATCCAGCGATAGTGGCCGTCGCGGCGCCGCATGCGCGCCGCGCTTTCGAACGGCGTGCCCTGCGCGCGTGCGGCGCGCCAGTCGCGTTCGAGTTTGGGCAGGTCGACCGGATGCACCAGCGTGCGCCATGCGTAGCGCGCGCCGCGCAGCGCGCCGCCGCGCGGCAGGTCGAGCTCTTCCCAGCGGCGGTTGACGAGCTCCAGTTCGCCGTCGTTGGCGGCGCTCCAGATCAGGCCGGGGAGCGCCTCGATGGTCGCGCTCAGTTCATCCCGGCTGCGCCGCAGTTCGGCTTGCAGATGCGTGCGGCAGGTGATGTCGCTATCGGTGGCGAGCACTGCGCGCGGTTCGCCGTGCTCGTCGCGCAACAGCGCGAGGCGGCTCGCGATGATCGCCACGCTGCCGTCGCGGCGCGTGCGCCGCAACTCGCCGTCCCACTGACCCTCTGCGAGCAGCGCGTCCTGCACGTCGGCGGCTGCCGCCGGAAAGCGGGTCTGCGTCAGCGCGTGAATCCGCTGGCCGAGCGCACGCGGCGCGGACCAGCCGTATAGCTTTTCCGCGCCGCGATTCCAGAACACGATGCGCTCCTGCATGTCGTACACGACGATTGCATCGTGCGACAGGTTCAGCAACTGGTACTGCTCGGAGAGTCGCGCGCTGCTCGTTTGATAGCGCAGCGCCATCTTCGCGGTAACGGCGATCGCCAGCAGGCTGATCGCGCAGCGCGCGGCTGCGTTGCCGGTCGTGTGCGTCGCGTGCGTCATCAGATACGCGGCAAGAGTCAGCGCCGCGCACAGCCATGCGGCGCGCAGCGTATCGCGGCGCGAGCCGGTCGTGGCCGCGAGCATGACGACCAGTACGTACAGCACGGCAAGCGCGGCGTCGAGCGGGGTCAGCGCATCGGCGAAGAACACGGCGCCTGCGAGTGCCGCGGCGAGAATCCTGAGTGCGCGAGCGTCGGGGCGGCGCACCTGTTCTAATGCGCGTCTGAGGACTTTCACGGCAACTGGAAGAACGTCCCGCAGCACTGCCTTGGGCAGCACCACAGTGCAATATCTAATGGAAGTCATCAAGGCCGGCCTCGTGCAGCGACGGCCGGCTTCGCTTTCTGTCGAGAGCGCGATATATAACATAGCCGAGAACCCGGCAAGCAACGAACGAGCGGGTGCGTCCTCCTGCAGGGGGCTTTTCAAAGTCAGCGTAATCGTTTTGTCGGACTGGCACGCAGGTCCGCGGTGCCGGGTTGCGCCTGTGGTGCGAATGCACGGCATTCAGTGTAGTCACAGCAGGCCGGCGACCTTTTAGCGCTACGCCCGATTTGTTGAAATCGCACGGCGCAGCACACGACATGCCCGACGGCGCGTGCTGCGCGTGTCGCGTGCCGCAATCGCGCGCGCATCTTTGTGCAATTCGCACGGCACTTGCCCGCGCGCGAACGCTCGCCGCGGCGACTTCAGGAAAGTGGCGTGCATATCTGGAGCGGCTCGTGCTGTTCGACAAAGGCAGCGGGTGCAACTGCCGCTACTCTCACCGATGACGAAGACGCGCAACGGCTTGCCTCATCCGGCAACCCGGCAATCCGGCAAGCGGGCGTCCGACATCCGGCGTTCGGCCCGCGCCCATGCGGTGCGGCCGTTATCGATAACCTCGCGGACGCGCACCCTGGCCAGCATGGACCTGGCATGCCGGTGCGGCCGTGGTTCGACAGTAGCAGGAGTATGCATGGCGAGCGTAGCAAGACAACTGGACGGCGAGGCACGCGAGCGCCTGATTCGCTGGATTCACCGGCGCATGGACCACGCGGGCATCTCGCTCGAAGCGCTCGAAGCGGCGCTCGCCGGCGAAGTGCGGGCGCGCCACGCGGCGCGCTATGCCGATGCATACGGCAACACATGGAGCGGCGCGGGCGACATGCCGCCGTGGCTGAAACGCGCAGTTGCGGCCGGACAGAATATCGAGCATTTCCACATCGACGGCCGCTAGCGGCTGGCCGTTGCGTGCCGTAGCGGCCTGACGCGCAGGCTATCAGCGTAAACCGATTCGCGTGTCGCCAATAGGCAAATGGATCAAACAGTTAAACCAGCAGATGAGCTGACCAAACCAACAGTGGCTTCTTGCATGCCTTTGTAGGGCTGGTTGGGGGCAGTCGCTTCGGATACCTTTGAGAGACCGCGGGAACGTCTGTTTCCGAATCGCATGACACCCACCGCATGCAGGCCCTCCAATGATTGTCTTACCGTATAGCCAGACCGGATTTGCCGCGCACTCGGCGAACCGCAAACATGGCAATCCGATCCGGATCGAGCAGCACTGGCGCAGTCCGGCGGTCGAACCGGCCGCCGCAGCGCTGCCGTATGGCGAAGTGCTTGTCACACGCTGGACACGTGCCGAAACCGAGCCGTTCGAAGCGGTGCAGCGCGGGCAGCCTGGCTACCATTGCATCGCGTTGAACCTGAAGTGCACCACGCTGAGGTTCGAACATGCCGGCCGCACTATCGTGTCGGGCCGCGTGACGGCCGGCGCGGTGCAGGTGACCGCACCCGACGTGCCAGTGGCGGTGCGCTTCGAATCGCCGGTCGATGCGTTGCATCTGTTCGTGTCGCAGCCGGCGCTGGCCGAGTGCTTCGACGATCTGTTCGGCCATGCGCATGCCGGCGAGGTCGTGCTGGCCGATCCGCGCATCGTGCGCGACCCGACCCTCGAGCGGCTCGCGCAGGCGCTGGCCGTGTCGCACTCCGCCGATGCCGCGGCGGGCAAGCTGTTTACCGACAGCGTGAGCCTCGCCATCGTGTCGCGGCTGGTGTCGCGTCACTTCACGGCTGCCGCGCGCCCGGCCCGCGAAGCGTCGGCGCTGCCGCAGTGGCGCATGCGCCGCACCATCGAATATATCGAAGCGCACTTGTCGGATGCGATCGGTCTTGCCGAAATGGCGCAAAGCGCGGGCTTGACGCGCATGCATTTCGCCGCGCAATTCCGCCGCGCCACCGGCTTGCGCCCCCATGAATATCTGCTGCGCCGGCGCATCGAGCATGCGCAGCAGCTGCTGACCCGCTCCCGGCACAGCATGCTCGACGTCGCGCTGAGTTGCGGGTTTCGCTCGCAGTCGCATTTCACGGCGGTATTCAAGCGCTTCGTCGGCGATACGCCGTATTGCTGGAAAGTAAAGACGAACGTCAATCAATGACACGGCGCTCCTGCCACGTGCGCACGCTAGCAGGCGTTGGCGCGCGGGCGAGGGGCGACGCCACGGAGACACTGGAGATGCGCAAACCTGAGTGGACGCCCGGCGCGGATGACGCGCTCGAGCAAGCGGCTGGGTGGCCGGAGACGGCCGTGTGGACGAATACGGTCAGTCCGATCGTCTACAGCCGGCCCGCGGCGGCCGACATGGCACCGCTTTATACGTTGTCGCCGCGCGCGGCGGCGCGGCGTCACGCGCAATGCCTGCACCGCTGCGTGATCGGCATGTGGCGCAAGTTCGGCTAACCCATATCCCAACCGATGAGGTGAGCGATGCTCGCAAAAACGAATATCTGCGACCCGTGGCGGCAAACCATCGGCATGCTGTCGGTGATGTCAGGCCGCTCGGACCCGTGGGTGACGCGGCTTGCCGCGCTGCACGTGCGCTTCGAACGCAAGACCAGCCGGCTGATGCTGTCCGGCGAACGGGTCGACGCGAAGGTCTGCCTGATCGACCGGCCGAGTTCGGCCACGGCGACCATTGCGTGGCACGATGCGACGCACTGCTCGTACGGCGACCAGTTGTGGCATGCGGCGCGCGCGCGGGTCAGCGGCGTGTGCGCGATGAGCGGCCGCGCGATCCGCATCGGCGACGAAGTGTTCAAGCCGCGCCGTTGCCGGCCGGCGCCGCTCAATGCGAGCGCAATGATTCTTGCCGAAGTGCTGAACATCGCAGCGCACAGGTATACGTAACGTGCGATGCGGGGGAGCGAGGCATGCGCCATCAGTCCGGGCAAATAAAAAAGCGCTGGCGCCGCCTTGTCTGCAGGAACAGATATCTTCTTCAGGTTCAGTAAGCAACTGCAAGCCTGTTGTCTGCCGAAATGAAACCGCGCTGTTAAACCACGCGCTGAACCAATCAGGCATTAGTTTTAAATGCGCCTTCATTTCTAAATGCTTTCGGTTTATTTCTGTTTTATCTAGCCGGCGCCGGCGCCACAGAGCGTAACGTCCTGTCGGAGCAGGCCGCGCCGCGCCGCCAGGCCGCGCAAAGCTGAAAAAATAAACGGTAATAAAAAAACTCTATTGCGTGCCGCGGCAGGATCGGTCCCCCGCGGCATGCTGCCAAAGCGGCGCAACCCGCTGTCCAGCCAAGGATTTGCGATCTTTGCGGCAATTGGTGCCCTGGCGAAAATTGATTGCAGTAGCATCCGTCGTGGTACCGCTCACGTTCAAAGCCCCTGCAAAATCGCGTGCCTTTGTGTACATTCGCGCTTTGGCTATCGGCATACCCCTATTTGCGAGCGGTGCGGCAGCGCAGCACGGCCGTTGCCGGGGCCGCGTCTGCGGCTCGTGAGCAGGTCACGCAGCGGGTTGTGCATGAAGCCAATCAGGCAGTAAGGAGAAGGAAAGACTGGTATTGAGCCGCGAATCATCTGAACCCGATCCAGCCGCTGGCCGAACCGTGTAAGGCGCGCCGGCAGCATCGTTCGAAGAAGTGAAGCGCATTACCCCGTGCTCTCGATCCGCCGTCCGCCGCGTTACCGATAACCGCGGCGATCACGCGGCGGCCGCGCGAAGCCGAAATCAAATTGCCCTGCGCCGTAGCGATAATCGCTGCGATGCGAAGGCATCGTTTTCGGCGCCGCGACGGATTGCGCTGGAAAATCGGGCGCTTTTCCCTGTAACCGTTACCGTTCTACCCAGGAATTCACATGCTCGGCCTGGTACGTGTCGCCCTTCGACGGCCCTACACCTTTGTCGTGCTGGCGATCGCCATCTTCATCATCGGGCCGTTGTCCGCGCTGAAGACGCCAACCGACATCTTCCCCGACATCCGCATTCCGGTGATCAGCGTCGTGTGGCAATACACGGGCCTGCCGCCGGACCAGATGGCCGGCCGCATCACATCGACTTTCGAGCGCACGATCACGACCACCGTGAACGATGTGGAGCACATCGAGGCTGAGTCGATCAACGGTTTTGCGGTCATCAAGATCTTCTTCCAGCCGGGTGTGAACGTCGCGACCGCGAATGCGCAGGTCACGGCCGTCGCGCAGACCCAGCTGAAGCAGCTGCCGCCCGCCACCACGCCGCCGCTGATCCTGAACTACAACGCGTCGACGGTGCCGATCATCCAGCTCGCGCTGTCGGGCAAGGGCTTGAGCGAACAGAACCTCGGCGACCTGGGCTTGAACCAGTTGCGTCCGCAACTGGTGACGGTGGCCGGCGCATCGATTCCATATCCGTTCGGCGGCAAGACGCGCCAGGTGCAGATCGACGTCGATCCGGCGCGCCTGCAGGCGCGTGGGCTGTCGGCGCAGGACGTGGCCACCGCGCTCGCCACGCAGAACCTGATTACCCCGGTCGGCACCGCGAAGATGGGCGACCACGAGTACGTGCTGCAGCTGAACAACGCGCCTTCCGCGATCCGCGAACTGGGCGACCTGCCGGTCAAGGCAGTGAACGGCACCACGGTATATATCCGCGACGTCGCGAGCGTGCGCGACGGCGCGCCGCCGCAGACCAACATCGTGCACGTCGACGGTCACCGTTCGGTGCTGATGTCGGTGCTGAAGAACGGCTCGGTGTCGACGCTGGCGATTATTTCCGGCATCAAGCAGCACGTCGAAGACGCACGCGCGGCGCTGCCGGACAACCTGCAGATCGCGCCGATCGGCGACCAGTCGCTGTTCGTGCGCGCGGCGGTGAGCGGCGTGGCGCGCGAAGCGGTGATCGCCGCGGTGCTGACCAGCCTGATGATTCTGCTGTTCCTCGGTAGCTGGCGCTCAACGGTGATTATCGCGACGTCGATTCCGCTCGCCATTCTCGGTTCGATCATCACGCTGTCCGCGCTCGGCGAGACGTTGAACATCATGACGCTCGGCGGCCTCGCGCTCGCGGTCGGGATTCTGGTGGACGACGCAACCGTGACCATCGAGAACATCAACTGGCACCTCGAGCACGGCAAGGCCGTGGAAGACGCGATTCTCGACGGCGCCGCGCAGATCGTCACGCCCGCCTTCGTGTCGATGCTGTGTATCTGTATCGTGTTCGTGCCGATGTTCTTCCTGTCCGGCGTCGCGCGCTTCCTGTTCGTGCCGATGGCCGAGGCGGTGATCTTCGCGATGGTGTCGTCGTTCATCCTGTCGCGTACGCTGGTGCCGACGATGGCGAACTACCTGCTCAAGCCGCATAGCGAAGAGCATGGCGAAAACGCGCGCAAGCCCGGTCCGCTTGGACGCTTCCAGAAGGGCTTCGAGGCGCGCTTCGAGAAAATCCGCGCCAGCTACCGCGGCCTGCTGATTCTCGCGCTCGACAACCGCAAGCCTTTCATTGTGGTGTTTCTCGGTTTCGTGCTGGTGTCGTTCGCGCTGGTACCGTTTCTCGGCCGCAACTTCTTCCCGTCGGTCGACGCCGGGCAGATCCTGATGCACGTGCGCGCACCGGTCGGCACGCGGGTCGAGAAGACCTCGGAGATTTTCGCCAACGTCGAAAACACCATCCGCAACATCATTCCGGCGGACGAGCTGGGCACGGTGGTCGACAATATCGGCCAGCCGGTCAGCGGTATCAATACCGCGTACAACAATACCGGCACGATCGGCTCGCAGGACGGCGACATCCAGATCGAACTGAAGGAAGGCCACGCGCCCACCGACGAATACGTGCGCCGGATGCGCGAAGAACTGCCGCGCCGCTATCCGGGCATGACGTTCTCGTTCCCGCCGGCGGACATCATCGGCCAGATCCTGAACTTCGGTTCGCCGGCGCCGATCGACCTGCAGGTGCGCGGCAACAACCTGTCGGCTAATTACGTGTACACCAATGCGGTGCTGCGCGACATTCGCCGCGTGCCGGGCGTGGTCGATGCGCGCATCCAGCAGTCGCAGCAGATTCCGAGCTTCAACGTAAACGTCGACCGCACGCGCGCGCAGCTGCTCAATATCACCGAGCGCGACGTCACCAACAGCCTGGTGGTGAACCTCGCCGGTTCGAGCCAGGTGGCGCCGACTTACTGGTTGAACAACGCGAACGGCGTGTCGTATCCGATCGTGATGCAGACGCCGCAATACACGCTCGATTCGCTGTCGGCGTTGCGTAATATTCCGATCACCGCGGGCCAGCCGCTGAACGCGCAGGTGCTGGGCGGCCTCGCGACCTTCGACCGGACCAGCACCAGCTCGGTGGTGAGCCAGTACAACATCATCCCGATGGTCGAGATCTTCGCGACGACGCAGGACCGCGATCTCGGCGCGGTGGCATCCGATATCCAGAAGATCGTCGCGGCGCACGCGAAGGAATTGCCGAAGGGTTCGACAGTCGCGCTGCTCGGCCAGGTGCAGACGATGAACAGCGCGTTCGCCGGCATGCTGTTCGGCCTGCTCGGCGCGATCGTGCTGATCTATCTGCTGATCGTGGTGAACTTCCAGTCGTGGGCCGACCCGTTCGTGATCGTGTCGGCGCTGCCGGCGGCGCTGGCGGGCATCGTGTGGATGCTGTTTGCGACCCACACCACGCTGTCGGTGCCGGCGCTGACCGGCGCGATCATGTGTATGGGGGTGGCCACCGCGAACTCGATTCTGGTGGTCAGCTTCTGTCGCGAGCGGCTCGCCGAACACGGCGACGCGGTCAAGGCGTCGATCGAAGCGGGCTTCACGCGCTTCCGCCCGGTGCTGATGACTGCGCTGTCGATGATCATCGGTATGTTGCCGATGGCCCTCGCGCTCGGTGAAGGCGGCGAGCAGAACGCGCCGCTCGGCCGCGCGGTGATCGGCGGCCTGATCTTCGCGACAACCGCATCGCTTTTCTTCGTTCCTGTCGTTTTCAGCATTATTCACGCGCGCGATGGCCGCGCGGCAAGCCCGGCGCCAGCCTCGGGAGGTCCTGCTCATGTCGTCTGAATCTATTGAACCCGGTTTCGAATCCAAATATGCGGGTCGTCCGCCGCGCCGCCGGCTCGTCACGGCCGGCATTGTCGGCGTGGTGCTGGTGGTCGTGGTGGTGGGTGCGGGCCTCGCGGTCCGCGCGGCCGACTCGCACAAGCTGAAGACCTGGACCGACGCCCAGGCGGTGCCCACCGTCGCGGTCGTCACACCGATCCGCGATGCGGCCGGCCCGTCGTTGACGCTGCCCGCGCAGATGCAGGCGTATTCGCGTGCGCCGATCTTCGCGCGCGTCAGCGGCTATCTGAAGTCGTGGAACGTCGATATTGGCGGCAAGGTGAAGTCGGGGCAGCTGCTCGCGGTGATCGAAACGCCGGAGCTCGACCAGCAACTGGTGCAGGCCAAGGCCGATCTGGCCACCGCACAAGCTAACTCGGCGCTCGCGGAAACCACCGCGAAACGCTGGCGCGCGATGCTCGGCACCGACGCGGTCGCGCAGCAGGACGTCGATACGCGCAACGGCGACTTTGCGGCCAAGAAGGCGCTGGTCGATGCGGCGAAGGCCAACCTCGACCGGCTGATCGCCACCAAGGGCTTTGCGCGCATCGTCGCGCCGTTCGACGGCGTGATCACCGCACGCGATACCGATATCGGCGCGCTGATCAATGCAGGCAGCGGCGGCGTCGGCCAGGAACTGTTCCAGGTGTCGGACGTGCATCAATTGCGCGTGTACGTGCAGATGCCGCAGAACTACGCGCCGATCGTGCACACCGGCACCGCCGCGGCGCTGACCGTGCCGGCGTACCCGGATCAGCAGTTCACCGCGCACGTGGTGGCGTCGGCCGACTCGGTCAATGCGCAATCCGGCTCGACGCTGGTGCAGCTGCTGGTGGACAACGCCGACGGCAAGCTGCTGCCGGGCGGCTTCGCAAGCGTGCAGTTCAAGCTGCCGGTGGCGCCCAATGCGCTGCGCGTGCCGGCCAGTGCGCTGGTATTCGACAGCCACGGGCTGCGTATCGCGACGGTGGGCGAAGGCGGTCACGTGGCGTTCAAACGCGTGACGATCGCACGCGATCTCGGCGATTCGGTCGAGATCGGTTCGGGCCTCGCGTCGACCGATCGCGTGATCGATGCACCGCCCGATGGGCTCGCCGAGGGCGACCCGGTAGAGATCGCGACGAACGGCAAGAAGGCGGCGCCGGCACATGGTTAACGCGATTGCACTGCGTGCGCGGCGCGCGTTATCGGAGCGGGTTGGGCGGCGCTCGACCGCACAGCGTGCCGTCGGACGGTGGTCGGTGCCGCTTGTTACGCCGTTTGCGCTGGCCGCTGCGGCGCTGGTCGCCGGCTGCTCGCTGGCACCCGATTACAAGGTGCCGCCATCGCCGGTTGCGGCCGAGTACCGCACGACCGGCCCGTGGGTCAGCGCCAAACCTGCCGACCAGCTGAGCCGCGATGGCTGGTGGCAGATGTACGGCGACACCCATCTCGACGATCTGGAAAAGCAGCTGCTCGCGAACAATACGGATCTGCAGGCGGCCTATGCGCACTACCTGCAGGCGACCGCGTTCGTCGAGCAGGTCAGCGCGAATCTGTATCCGCATCTGTCCGCCAATGCCGCGCCGCTGCGTGAGCGGCAATCGGCGACGCGGCCGCTGCGTAGCGGTGGCCCGGACAATTACAACTCGATCACGCTCGGCGCCGAAATCGATTATGACCTCGACCTGTGGGGCCGCGTCCGCGACACAGTGAAGGCCGGCAAGTACGAAGCGCTGGCGTCGCAGGCGGATCTCGCGTCGGTGCAACTGAGCTTGCAGATTCAACTGGCCGACAGCTACATCCAGCTGCGCGGGCTCGATCAGCAGACGCGCCTGCTGCGCGAGACGGTGGTCGCATTTACGAAGGCGCTGCAGCTGACGCAGGCGCTGCACGGCGGCGGCATCGTCGCCGGCCTCGATGTGGCGCGCGCGCAGACGCAGCTGTCGTCCGCGCAGTCGCAGCTGTCGCAGAACCTCGCGCAGCGCGCGCTGCTCGAACATGCGATCGCGGTGCTGGTGGGGACGTCCGCATCCGAATTCACGCTGCCCGAATCGACCGCGGATATCCCGCTGCCGCAGATTCCGCTGGGCGTGCCTTCAGTCTTGCTGCAACGGCGGCCGGACATCGCCGCCGCCGAGCGGCGCGTAGCGGAAGCGAACGCGAAGATCGGCGTGGCGCGGGCCGCGTATTTCCCGTCGATCACGCTGAGCGCGCAGGGCGGCCTGCAAAGCTCGGTGTATGCGAGCTTTTTCAGTGCGCCGAACTTCTTCTGGGCGGTCGGGCCGCAACTCGCGCAATACATCTTCGACGGCGGCTTCCGGCGCGGTCAGCTCGATGCGGCGAAAGCAGCCACCGACGAAGCCGGCGCGCGTTATCGCGGTGTCGTGCTGAGCGCGTTCCAGCAGGTGGAAGACAACCTGTCGCTGCTGTCCGATCTCGGCACGGCGCTGCAGCAGCAGCACGATGCCGCCGAAGCGGCTGAGCACGCGTTGTCGCTGGCGACCACGCAATACAAGCAAGGCGCGGTCGGCTATCTCGACGTGGTGACTGCGCAGACCACCGCGCTCGATGCAGAGCGCGCGTCGATCCAGATCGAGACGCGGCAGTTGAGCGCGAACGTCCAGCTGATTCACGCGCTGGGCGGTGGCTGGTCGGCGAGCGAACTCGAGCACGCGGCGACGGCGCCGGCGCTGGTGGCCGCGGCTACGCCGGACGCGAAGTAATCGAAATGATGGTGTTGCGGCGGCGCGTGTACCGCCCGCCGCTCACCCGCAATCAGCTGTTACGGGTCGATTCGAACAGGAACCACGCACGGCGTTCCGCTTCGTCGATCCAGTTCTCCAGCAGGCTCGCACTCGCGACGTCGCCTGCGTCATCACACACTTCATGCGCTTCGCGCATCCGCGCCGCCATGTTCAGATTGTCGTCGCGCAGCTCGGACAGCATCTCCTGAGCCGACACGAAGTCCGCGTCGTTATCGCGGATGCGTTGCAGCTTGGCGATATGGCCGATCGAGCGCAGCGTCATGCCGCCCACCTTGCGCACCCGCTCGGCGATGTCGTCGGTCATCGCGAACACCTGCTCGCCCTGCTCGTCGAGCATCAGGTGATAGTCGCGGAAATGCGGGCCGGACATATGCCAGTGAAAATTCTTGGTCTTCAGATAAAGCGCAAACGTATCGGCCAGCAGCAGGTTCAGCGCACCTGACACTTTCGTCACGGCTTCCTGCGAAAGGCCTGACGGTGTGGATAGCTGCGATTTGTTGTGCTTGTCACCATGCGACATGTCGATGTACCTCCAGTTGTACAAGGTTGGATGAACGCGGCGGCGGCGCCGTCGTGCACTGCACGACGGTGGGCGTGGCGCGCGAGACTCTGCAGCATCGCCTGTTTCGGGCACGCACGTGTGCCCTGGTGAACTGGTTTTTTCCGGTTTGCACGAATGCGGTGTGTGACACGCGGTGCGTGACACGCCGTGCGTTGCCGCGTCGCTGTACCGCGATAACGGCAGCGTCGCATAGCGTGCGCGGGCTCGCAAGATCGTGCAGGCAATTTGTCGCACGCGGGCCGGGCCGTGCGCAGGCCGTTCGAGCGCCGCCATGCCGCTGCGGCTGTTGCATTGCCGCACGTGGGCACAACGGATGCTGTGACGCTGTGAGTGCCTGCGCGTGGCGCGTGCGCGACCGACGCGCGTGACGTCGATCAGCGGTGTCGAGCGGCAAATGTCGACAGCGTCTGCGATGAAGCGTTGCGGACAGCGCGTTCCCGCCACATGCCAGCACCAGCTTTCCCGACCAACGTGACAGGAGTGTGGCGATCATGAGCGACGACTTCAACGAACAGAGCATCCGCGAACGCGCGTACCAGCTGTGGGAGCAGGACGGCGCACCGGAGGGCCGCGCCGACGAGTATTGGGACAAGGCGCGCCGCCAGATGGTCGCCGAAGGCGCGGATCAGCCGGACGAGCCCGCCTTTTCTGCTGATCAATCGAGCAAGCGCCGTCTCGAAGACGAAGTGCCGCAGGACGTCGACGACGCGCAGGCCAGCGCGCCTCGCGCGAAGCGGGCGCGCTAGCGGCGCGCGCTCTCGCGATGCGCTTGTTCATGCGGCACACGTAAGCCTTACAAACGCGATGCGTCTGCGTTGGCACCGCCTGCCGCGTATCGCGCGCCCTGCCTGCGGCTGGAACTGCGCGCGCGGACTATTTCGAGCCTGTCGGCATGAAAGCGCGGCGACGGCCGTCGTCTCGAACAGCGTTGCGCATCGATGAGCTTCAGCGGCGCAATGGCGTGCCAGGGCCGTTGTTCCGCGCGGCTCGCATTCCACTGTTTAATCGGCTCGCTTGTGTCCAGTGTTTGCAGCGCGTGCAGCGTGATGGGGAGCACGTCATGGGGCACAAACGGCCTCGCATTTCTCTTGCACCCGGTGGCGCAGATATTGCGCAGCATGCTTGCCGGCGACGCGCGCTTGCTGACGTGCGCCGGCCGTATCACACACTTTGCGTCGCCCGGCAACCGGCCGCGGTCCGCTTATTCCGGTCACCCAGATCAACAGGAGCTGCGCAGATGGAAACGTCAAAGACGGAAGGGGTTATTCGAGAAGCTGTCGGTACTGCGCAGGATGCCATCGGCGGCGCGCTCGGCGATGCCGGCATGCAGATGTCCGGCAAGGCGAAGGAATTGTGCGGCAGGGCGCAGCAGTTATGCGCGGATACCGCGGAGATCGCGCGCGACTCGATGATCGAGAAGCCGCTGACGACGCTCGCGGTGACCGCCGCGGTCGGCTTCGCGCTCGGCGCGCTGTGGTCGTGGAATCACGGCGACGATGCTGACGCGCGTCGCTGAACCTCGCGGGCGTGGTGGGGACAGGGCCGCGTGCCACGCCGGGCACGCGTTTCGGCTACCCGCATCGAGCATCGTCACGCCGCGCCGGCGCGAGCACAGGAGGCACGCGAGGGAGCATCGCCATGTCGATCCATTCGAAGGTGACCCAATGGGGCAACGTCAGCCGTTTTTGCGTCGAGCGCCTCGCCGACTATAGCGAGCTATTGTCGCTGGAGCTCGCGCAGACGCGCACCCGCCTGCTGCGCGAAGTGATCGCGCTGGTTGCGCTGGCGGTCGCGGGGCTGCTGACGCTGTCGTTCGTGTGCATCGCGATTATCGCGACCTTCTGGGCCACGCCTTATTTCATTCACGCGGTGTGGGGCGTGGCGATCGGGTGGCTGGTGCTGTCGGTGGCGGCGTTCGTGGTGTTCAGCATGCAGCGGCCGGTGTGGTCGTTTCAGGCGTTGCAGCACGAAATTCACAACGATCTCGATGCGGTCAAGGAGGCGCTCAAATGAGCTCGCACTCAAACTCGGACAACAAGGTGCTGCACGCCGCGGTACTCGCGCGCATGGCCGTGTCGCGCGCGGATCTGCTGGCTGCGCGCGAGGCGGCTGCGGCGAAGGCGGGTGCGCCGCGCCGCTCGTCGTTTGCACCGGCCAACCTGCCGGCGCTGGTCAGCACCGCGCCGAACGTCACGCTGCTGGCGGCGATTCTGCTCGGCTCGCTGATTCTCGGGCCGCGACGCATTGCTTCGCTGGTGGTGCGCAACGGCCTGACCGCATGGATCGCGCGTACCGTGCGGCGTGTCGCCGGACGCTAACGGCCAGTGACGAGCCAGTGACGGCAGACCCACACGATGACGACGATCCATAACCCCGCCCTGCATTTCGTCGCGGCCCATCCGGGCCGCTTCCTGTTGCAGGCGCTGAAGGCGTTTCGCGCAAATCAGGGCCTGCTGCTGGCGGGCGCGGTGGCGTATTACGCGCTGCTGTCGATCGTGCCGCTGCTGATTCTGGTGGCGATCGCGTTCTCGCATTTCGTCGGCGAGCAGTTGTTGCTCGACACGCTGACGCGCCTGCTCGAATGGCTGATACCCGGGCAATCGAAAGCATTGGTTCGCGAACTCGCGAATTTTCTCGCGCATCGCGACGTGGTCGGCTGGCTGCTGCTATTGACGATGATCTTCTTCAGTTCGCTGGCGTTTACCGTGCTGGAAAATGCGCTGTCGATTATTTTCGTGCATCGCGTCGCGATCCGCCGGCGGCATTTCATGGTGTCGGCGATCGTGCCGTATTGCTTCAGCCTGTCGCTCGGTATCGGCGTGCTGATCGTCACGCTGGTTACCAGCAGCCTGCAGGTAGTGGCAAGCGACGGCATCGTGCTGTTCGGCGAGCCGATTTCGCTGACCGGCGCCGTGCGCGCGGTGCTGTATGTACTCGGCGTGGCGGGCGAGGTATTCGTGCTGACCTCGATCTATCTGGTGATTCCGGTCGGTAGGCCCACGCCGCGGCATGCGCTGATGGGGGCGCTGGCCGCTGCGCTGTTGTGGGAAATCACCCGGCACGTGCTGGTGTGGTACTTCGCGACGCTGTCGCAGGTGAACGTCGTGTACGGCTCGCTCGCCACCGCGATCGTCGTGCTGTTCAGTCTCGAAGCGCTCGCCACGCTGCTGCTGTTCGGCGCGCAGCTGATCGCCGAATATGAGCGGCTCAATGCGACGGGTAGCTTGCCGAGCCCGCAGCCGCTCAGGACGGGATAGCGCGGCGCCGCGCCGCCGGTCGCAACGAGACAACGGCAACACGCAACGCGCGGCGCCGGTGCTGCGCCGCTGCCGCTGCAAATGCGCGGCAAGCCTTCGTGCTACCGTTCCGGACTCGGGTGGCCGCTCATCGATGCATATCGCGCGGATCGACGCACAGCGCGACGCACGTGCGTCAGGCGCGGCGGCCACCACGCAAACCACTCCGGGAGACAAGCAATGAAAGTGGCGGTAATGGGCGCGGGCGCGGTGGGTTGCTACTACGGCGGTATGCTGGCGCGGGCCGGCCACGAAGTCGTGCTGATCGGCCGCGCGCAGCACGTCGACGCGATCCGGCGCGCGGGCCTGCGGCTGGAGCGACACGACTTCGACGAGTACCTGAAAGTGCAGGCGAGCACCGAAGCCAGCGCCGCGCAGGGCGCGCAACTCGTGCTGTTCTGCGTGAAATCCACCGATACCGAAAGCGCAGGCCAGCAGCTCAAACCGTATCTCGCAGCCGATACGCTGCTGCTGACGATGCAAAACGGCGTCGACAATGCCGACCGCCTGCGCATGCAAGTGCCGCAGCCGGTGGCGGCCGCGGTGGTGTACGTGGCAACCGGGATGGCCGGCCCCGGACATGTACGGCACCACGGGCGCGGCGAACTCGTGATCGAGCCTGCGGCTGCCAGCCAGACGGTGGCGCGCGCGTTCATCGAAGCGCAGGTGCCGACCGAAATCTCCGATAACGTGCGCGGCGCGCTGTGGGCGAAGCTGGTGCTCAACTGTGCGTATAACGCGCTGTCGGCGCTGGCGCAGCTGCCATATGGCCAACTGGTCGAACGCGGCGGCGTGCCGGCGGTGATCCGCGACGTGGTGGCGGAATGCGTCGCGGTGGCGCAGGCCGATGGTGTTGTGATTCCCGGTGACGTCGAACTCGCGGTGCGCCGCATTGCAGAGACGATGCCCACGCAGTATTCGTCGACCGCACAGGACATGGCGCGCGGCAAGCGCAGCGAGATCGATCATCTGAACGGGCTGATCGTCAGGCGCGGCGAAGCGCTGGGTGTGCCGACGCCGGCCAATCGTGTGCTGCATACGCTGGTGAAGCTGGTGGAAAGCACGCGCAATGCGGAGTGATGGGCGGCACGCTGAAAGCAGCGTTGCGAGCTTGCGTGTCGCTGCCCGCGCCGCCAACCGGTGTCATTGCTTCGTGCTAGCATCGTCGGCCGCATGGTCCACATCAACCGGGACCGCGGCAATGACGTCGCGGCCCCCGTGTCAACGAGGATTCCGATGACTCATCCCGCCTTCACTTCGGGCGCCGTCGCTGTGATTACCGGCGGCGCCTCCGGCATTGGTCTGGCCGCCGCACGGCGTTTCGCGCAACTGGGTATGCGCGTATGCATCGCCGATCTTGGCGCCGAGCGCCTCGCGCGCGCCGTCGAAGAGGTCGCCGCACATGCCGCCAACGGCGCAACCGATGTCTTCGCACAACCCACCGACGTCAGCCGCGTCGACGACGTCGGCCGTCTGCAGGCAGTCGTGCGCGAACGCTTCGGCGGCACCGACGTGCTGATGAACAACGCCGGCATCCAGCCCGGCAGCAGCATGTTCGGTCCCGACCAGAACTGGCAGCGCGTGCTGAACGTGAACCTGTGGGGCGTGATCCACGGCACGCAGACCTTCGTGCCGGAGATGATCGAACGCGGCCGCCCCGGGCTCGTGATCAACACCGGCTCGAAGCAGGGCATCACGACGCCGCCCGGCGACCCGGCGTACAACGTCGCGAAAGCGGGGTTGAAGGCGTTCACCGAGGCGCTTCAGCATGAGCTGCGCAATACCGCGAACTGCCAGATCAGCGCGCATCTGCTGATTCCGGGCTTCGTGTTCACCGAACTGACGCGGCGCGATCGCACCGAGAAGCCGGCCGGCGCATGGACGCCGGAGCAGACAGTCGATTTCATGATGGAGCGGCTCACCGCAGGCGACTTCTACATCCTGTGCCCGGACAACGACGTGGCGCGCTCGCTCGACGAGCGGCGCATCTTGTGGGCGGCTGGCGATATCGTCGAGAACCGGCCTGCGCTGTCGCGCTGGCATCCGGAGTATGCGGCGGCGTTCGACGCGTTCGTCAAGCAGGCGGGCTGACAAGCGGGCCGACAAGCGGGCCGACAGCGATCGATGCGTGATGCACGGCCCTATGGCCGTGCATCACGCGACGGCGTATCGCCACGCGCTTAGGGAGCATGCATAGCGCAGCGCGCTTTCATCGGGCGGCAGCCTCGGCGGACCTCAACGCACGCCTGCCCACACCCGCCACACCCGCCACACCCGCCACACCCGCCACGCCCGCCGCGCCCGCCGCACTGGCGCAAACCCCTGACTTCGGGCTATCGTTCGGCCTGAATCGTCGCACTCCCTTCTTTTCCGCTTTCAACCATGACTGCCGATTTCGTCTGGCGGCTGCTGGCCGCATTTGCCTGCGGTGTCGCAATCGGCCTCGAACGGCAGTTGCGGCAGCGCAGCGCGGGCTTGCGCACCATCACGCTGGTGGCGACCGGCGCGTGCCTGTTCGTCACGCTCGGCGTGCTGTCCGGTAACGGCACCGCGGGCGTCACGCAGATCGCCGCGTATGTGGTGTCGGGCGTCGGCTTTCTGGGCGGCGGCGTGATCATGCGCGACAAGGGCTCGATTCAGGGCATCAATACAGCAGCCACGCTGTGGTGCGCAGCGGCGGTCGGCGTGCTGTGCGGCAGTGGGCACTACGGCCCGGCGCTGGCCGGCACGCTCGCGGTGCTGGCGGCCAATACGTTGCTGCGCGAGCTCAGCCGCGCGATCAACGCAACGCCGGTGTCGAGCGCGGATCTCGTGCGCGAATACGTGATTACCGTCGTGTGCCGCGAGCACGACGAGATTCATATCCGCACGCTGCTGTCGAATTCGATGTATTCGCAACCGCTGTCGTTTCAGAGCCTGACGAGCCGCGACGTCGAAGGCGAGCCGCCGCGCATCGAAGTGACCGCAACGGTGCGCATGCATCCGAAAGATCAGGCCAAGCTCGAACTGATGGCGAGCCGGCTCAGCATGGAAAAGGGCGTGTCGAGCATCAGCTGGGCCGCCTTGCAAGTCGAGACCGCGCTGGAGTAAAGCGCGGCGCAGTGCCTGCAATTCCCGCAATCGTCGCGTGATGGAGGCGTAAAGCGCATGGATACCTTGCTCGTTCTGGCCGCCGATCCTGCCGCATGGGCCGCGCTCGCGACGCTCATCGTGATGGAAGTCGTGCTCGGCATCGACAACCTGATCTTCATCTCGATCCTGAGCAACAAGCTGCCCGAAGCACAGCGTGGCCGCACGCGGCGCATCGGCATCGGTCTGGCGCTGGTGCTGCGGCTCGGGCTGCTCGGCGCGGTGGCGTGGATCGTACGCCTGACCGAGCCGGTGTTCGACGTGTTCGGCCGCGGTCTGTCGTGGCGCGATCTGATCCTGATCGGCGGCGGCCTGTTCCTGGTGTGGAAAGCGACCCGCGAAATGCATCATCACGTGATGCATGACGCAGGCGGCGTCGCAGCGGACGGCGCGACGAAGAGCGTGTCGGCGTGGGCTGCGATCGGCCAGATCCTGGTGCTCGACCTGGTGTTTTCGATCGACAGCATCATCGCCGCGGTGGGTATGACCGAACACGTGCCGATCATGTTCGTGGCGGTGATCGTCGCGGTTGCGGCGATGCTGTTCGCATCGGGGCCGCTGTCGCGCTTCATCGACCACAATCCGACCATCGTGATGCTGGCGCTCAGCTTTTTGCTGGTGATCGGCATGACGCTGATCGCGGAAGGTTTCGGCTCGCACGTGCCGAAGGGCTACATCTATGCGGCGATGGCGTTCTCGGCGTTTGTCGAAGCGATGAATATGGTCGCGCGCCGCCGTGCGAAAAAGCGCCAGGGGCAGGCGGTGCGCGCGCGCGACGTGTAAGCTTGCGCGTTTTGCGCGGCGTGCGGGCTGGCTCGTTCGAGGCCGGCGCGTTCACCCGCTGCGGGGTTCCGTGCGCCGCAGCGTTTCACCCGTTGCGCTCCGCTTCCCGCTTCCCGCCTTCCGAAGGAGAACCCCATCGTGCCCAACATCAACCCCACGCGCCTGCTCGACGACCTGAAGCGGCTGCGCAGCTTCGGTGCGACCGGGCCGGGCGTCGTGCGCCTCGCGCTTTCGCCGGTCGATATCGACGCGCGCCGCTGGCTGGCCGGCCGGATGACCGAGGCAGGGCTCGACGCGACGATCGACGGGGTCGGCACGGTGTTCGGCCGCTCGCGCAACGCCGGGCCGGCGCTGCTGATCGGCTCGCATACCGACACCCAGCCGACCGGCGGCTGGCTCGACGGTGCGCTCGGCGTGATCTGCGGGCTGGAAATCGCGCGCGCCTTCGCCGAAGCCGACGAGACCCGGCATCTCGCGGTGGACGTTGCTTCGTGGAGCGACGAAGAGGGCACGTTTTCCGGGCTGCTCGGCAGCCGCAGCTTCGTCGGCGAACCGGTCGACGAGGCGCTGCACAGTGCGCAAAGCCGCACCGGCCAGCGTCTGCAGGATGCGCTGGCCGCAGCCGGGCTCGCCGATGCGCCGCGCGTGCGGCTCGAGCGGGCGCGCTACGCCGGCTATCTGGAGCCGCATATCGAGCAGGGCGGGCGCCTCGAGGCGAGCGGCAATGCCATCGGCGTGGTGACGACCATCGTCGGCATGCGCGAGATGCGCGTGCGTTTCGTCGGCCAGCGCAACCATGCGGGCACCACGCCGATGTCGATCCGGCGCGATGCGGGTGCGGCGCTGGTTGCGTTCATTGCGCGCATGGACGAAGCATTTCGCGCGCTGGCCGACGCCGATACCGTGTGGACGGTCGGGCGCATCGACCTCGAGCCCGGCTCGCTGAGCGTGGTGCCCGGCGAGGCGAGCCTGTTCGTGCAGTTTCGCGACAGCAATGCGCAGCGCCTGCAGGCGATGGATGCGGCGCTCGCGGAACTGGTGCGCGAGTTCGACGCGCGCGGCCCGGTGCGCACGGAACTGTCGAGCTTCGACGATCCGATGGAGCCGGTGACGATGGATGCCGCGCTGCAACAGCACCTGGCGCGTGCGGCGCAGTCGCTGGCGGCGGGGCAGTGGGTGCATATGCCGAGCGGCGCGGCGCACGACGCGCAGCTGATCGCGCAGCATATGCCGGCCTGCATGCTGTTCGTGCCGAGCATCGGCGGCGTGAGCCACGATTTCATCGAAGATACGGCCGAAGCGCATCTCGTGCTGGGGGCTCAGGTGGCGGCCGCCGCAGCTGCGTCGATCTTGCTGGAAGCGGGCGCGGCTGCGGCGCAGCGCTAGTCCCAGTTGCCCGCGGTATCGGCGATTCGATAAATTTTCCGTCGTACGTGTCGTAGGTGTCGATTCCGGCCGAGGTGGTTCGTCGTGGTTATAAATACCCGAACCAGACCGCTTCACCGGAGGTGACACGCAATGACACTCAAGTTCTACGGCCATCCCTTCTCGTCGTTCTGCCAGAAGGTGCTGATCGCACTGTACGAAAACGCCACGCCGTTCGAGTGGCGCACGCTATCCCCGGAGCATCCGCAAAACGGCGCGCAATTCGCGGCGTTATGGCCGTTCAAGCGCTTTCCATTGCTGATGGACGGCGAGCGTGTCGTCACCGAATCGACGGTCATCATCGAATATCTTGGGTTGTACCATCCGGGCCCGGTGCAGCTGGTGCCGGACAACCCGCGCGTGGCGCTGGAAGTGCGCCACATGGAACGCATTTTCGATAACTACGTGTCGATACCGGTGCAGAAGATCGTTTTCGACAGCATGCGTCCGCTCGATGAGCGGGATGTGCGTGGCGTGGCCGAAGCGCACGCGATGCTCGACAACGCATATGGCTGGCTCGAACGCACGCTGGCAGAGCGTGAATGGGCCGCCGCCGACCGCTTCAGTGTTGCCGATTGCGCCGCGGCACCCGCGCTGTTTTATGCAGACTGGGTACATCGCATCGATTCCGGCCTTGCACACCTGAGCGCATACCGGCAGCGCTTGCTGGCGCGGCCTTCGTTTGCACGCGCGGTCGACGAAGCGCGGCCGTTTCGCTCGTTTTTCCCGCCTGGTGCGCCGGATCGCGATTGAACGGTCTGGTTGTGCTTTGTGTTCGGTTGTCCCCTGCTTCAAGCGTCACCCACAGCCCTCATTCAAAAGGAGACTGTCATGGCACTGACCCACCCGCTGGTTCCCGCTCTAGAACTCGCGCAGCGCAATACGTTCACGTTCCCGAACGAGAGCGCCGAATATCGTCGCGCGCGCAATGCGCTGCTGGCTGAGGAAATCGAACTGCGCCGCCATATCGAGCAGGTGGCCGCGTTGCGCCGCACGCTGCCGCCCGGCGGCACCGTAGGTGGCGACTATCGTTTCGAGGGGGAGCAAGGGCCCGTCGATTTCGCGGGCCTGTTCGGCGACAAAGACACGCTGGTGGTCTACAGCTACATGTTCGGGCCGCAGCGCGAGCGGCCGTGTCCGATGTGCACGTCGCTGCTCGGCGCATGGAACGGCGAGGCGCGCGATATCGAGCAGCGCGTCGCGCTCGCGGTGATTGCGCGCTCGCCGCTCGAGCGGCTGGTGGCTTTCAAGAAGGAGCGCGGCTGGCGCGACCTGCGGCTGTATTCGGATCTGAACGGGCTGTTCAGCCGCGATTATTACGCGATCTCGCGGGAAGGCGGCGACGACCCGGCGCTCAATGTGTTCACGCGTCGCAACGGCGCGATCCGCCATTTCTGGGGCGCCGAGATGGGCTTCGAGACAGCGGACCCCGGCCAGGACCCGCGCGGTGCGCCCGATCCGATGCCGCTCTGGACGATTCTCGATCTGACGCCGGAAGGGCGCGGCACGGATTGGTATCCGAAGCTCGAATACCGCGCTTGAGTCGTGCGGTGCGGGCTGATGCTTGCGGCTGCGGCCATGGCGTAGCGGCCGGGTCTGGTCGCGCCTGATGCCTGACGAGCGGACGAGCTGGCTCACTACAGTCGAATTCGACGGTTTGCCTGACTCGCCCTGCCTGCGTCATGCGCCGGTCGTTTCGATCATCGGCTGGCGCAGCGCGAGCGTGCGGCCAGCCGCGGCCGGCATCTTGTCGGATGCGATCAGCACCGGTACCTGCGCATAGTGCAGCACCTGCTTGTACACGTTCTCCTCGAACAGGCTGATCCACGACAGGTGCGGCTTGCCCACCATGATCAGATCCGCGCCGATTTGCCGCGCGTGGCCGGCGATCGCACAGCCGATCGTGCCGCCGCACATCGGCAACGTCAGCGTGTGCGCTTCGCCGTCGCAGCCGGCTTCGCGCATTGCCGCGAGGTTGTGCGCGGCAAGCTCGCGCCCATACGCTTCGAACACGTCGCGCGTGTAACCGAAATTGCAATCCGCTGCGAGCGCCTGGCCCGGCATCGGATCGACGACATGCAGCGTGGTCAGCCGCGCGCCGCATTCGCGCGCGAGCCGGATAGCGGCTTCCAGTGTGACCGAATCGGTTTGAGTGCCGACTGCAACCAGGATGTGCGTGTACATGTTGAGCCTCGCTTGACGGTATCGAACGGCTTGAATCGGTGGGTTGGCTCGACGGTGTGTCCAGGCCATGTGCAGATGATCGGCGCCGCGAATTAGGCCTGAATGAGCGCTTTGCGCGCGATTTGCCCGCAAAGGGGTACGCCGCGCGCGCGCATGGCAACCGGGAGCGACCGGCTGATACCTACCGCACCGACCGCCATTGAATGTGGCCGCCTTCCTTTCCCGGCTGCAGCGCGCAACGCATCATCGGGTGTCCGACGTATGCGTGTGCGGGCGCCTGTGCGTTCGATAACGGTGCCGGCGTGCCCAGCCGGGCGATCATCGGCAGGACGCTCGAATGCGGGCGGGTGTCGTGCGAAGAACTCAACATACGTCGCAACGCAGCGAAGTCCGTTATCCATCGAACGAGAAAACATGATGCGAACTGTGCTGGCGATCGCCGCGCTGCTCGGCGCCCATGCGTGCTTATGCCCGCTGTCGGCGAGCGCTGCGGCAAAGGGCGCGAGCCGCTCGCGCACGATCGACCCGCGCGCCTATATGCACGGCATCGGCGCCGCGGCCGACGCACATGGCGACGCCAACGTGTTCTTCAGCAGTTCGGGTCTGCCGCCGCGCGGGCCGGGCCGCGACCGCAACTGGACCCACGACGTGTACGTCGCGCACTGGTCGCCGCAACAGGCCAATCTCGACAAGCCGCGGATTTTCATCAGCCGCGGCGAAGCGCAAGAGCCCGTATCGGTGGCTGAAAACGACAGCGGCCACGTGATGGTGAGTTTCGAAGACGGCTGGAATACGCCCGACGAAGTGAGCCAGCGCTACGGCGTCTATACGTCCGATCTGCAAGGCGTGCTGCCGTATCCGAACGACGTCAAATCGGGCGGCCATTCGGGGCACGTCGCGGCAGTGGGCACGCGCTTCGTGGTGTTCTATTCGGACGACTGGGTGGACGGTGGCGGCCAGGACAATCTCGGCACCGGCAACGGCGTGTACCTGAAAACCTACGATGCCGACGGCAAGCAACTGCAAGCAGTCGACGTCGCGCCGCGCGTGCGCGAATGGTGGCCGCTGATTGCCGGCTCGCCGACGCGCGCGCTGCTAGTCTGGCAGCAATACGTGAGCGGCACCTCCTATGCGCGGCTCAAGACAGCTGTCTTCAATCCGCAGGACGGGAGCCTGACCGAAGCGCGCGTGCTGGCGCAGCGGCTGCGTTACTACACGTACGCGGTCGCGTATGTGCCTGCACTCGAACGTTTTCTGGTAGTCGCAACCGGCGACGACGGCAAGGGCTTCGCGCAACTGCTCGATGCGAGCGGCGCGACCACCGCGACGCTTGCCTGCATGCCGGCCACGGTGCGCGAAGCCAGCATCACCGTGATCGGCGAGCGTGCCTTCACGCCGTCGCGCGACGGCCGGCTGCTCGCGTTGCAGCTCGGCGCGGCATCGCTGGAACTGGCGGGCACGCTGCCTTCGCCGATCAAATGGGGCGAGGTGGGCAGCATGGGGCTGGTCAGATCGCCGACCAGCCTGCACTGGGTCGCGTTGACCCAGCAGGGCCTGAAGGAAGCGGACTTCGACCTGTCCGCGCTGCGGCCTGTGTCTGCCGCGGACCGGTGCACACGGTAGGCCCGCGCGCGACCAGCGGATTGAGCGGCGCGCGGCCAGCGGCGTGCGACCAGCAGCGCGCGGCCAGCGGCGTGCGACCAGCAGCGTGCGACCAGCAGCGTGCGACCAGCGGCGTGCGACCAGCGGCGTGCGACCAGCGGCGTGCGACCAGCGGCGTGCGGCCAGCAGCGCGCGACCAGCGGCGCACGGCCAGCGGCGCACGGCCAGCCGCGACGCGGCGAACCGGCTACTGCACGGCGCGTGGCGCCGCCGGCACCGGCCGACCCGGATCGTCGTCGAGGCGCCGGAACACCAGCGCCGACAGCAACGTGATCAGCCCGACGCACGTAAAGCTGAGCCGGAACGCCAACCCCGCCGAATGCCACTCGTCGGTGAACAGGTTCACAAGCCCGCCGCCGATCGACACGCCCAACCCAATCGCCAGCATCTGCACCATCGAGAACAGGCTGTTGCCGCTGCCGGCATCCTCGATCGACAGGCCTTTGAGCGTGACGCTGTTCATCGCCGCGAACTGCATCGAGTTGGCGCCGCCGAAAATGCCCAGCACCGCGATTTCCACCCACAGCGGCGTGCCTTGCGAAAAGAGTGCGAACGCAACGATCGACGCGCCGACCACGATCGTGTTGACGAACAGGAAGGTCTCATAGCCGTAGCGGCGGATCAGCGGTGCGATCCAGCGTTTCGCGACGGTGCCGACCAGCGCGGCGGGCAACATCATCAAGCCCGAATGCAACGGCGTATAGCCGAGCTGCAGTTGCAGCAGCAGCGGCACCAGAAACGGCACCGCGCTTGCGCCGACCCGTGCGATCAGGTTGCCGATCAGCCCGACGCTAAAGTTCGGTTCGCGGAACAGGCCCAGCCGGAACAGCGGTTTGGGCGCGCGCCGCGCATACGGAATGTAGACCAGCGCGGCCGCGACCCCGAGCACGAACAAACCCACCGACCATGCGACGCGATGCGTATGCATCGGCACGTCGATCGCCAGCGAGCAGGCGACCATGCACAGCGACAGCAAACCGCAACCGATCAGGTCGAACGGCGGCGCGTCGCGCGATGCGGCGTCGGGCAGATAGCGGTTCACCGCCAGCAGACCCACCGCGCCGATCGGGATGTTGATCAGGAAGATCCAGTGCCATGTCAGCGCTTCGACGAACCAGCCGCCGAGCGTCGGGCCGAGGATCGGGCCGACCTGGCCCGCCACCGAAATCAGCGCGAGCGCCGATACGTAGGCCTCGCCAGTGACCGCGCGCAACACCGCGAGCCGTCCGATCGGCAGCAGCATCGAGCCGCCGACACCTTGCAGCACGCGCGCGAGGATCAGCTGGCCGCGCGTATGCGCGCCGGCGCAGCACAGCGAGCCGATCACGAACAGCAGGATCGCGGTGAAGTACACGCGCCGCGTGCCGAAGCGGTCGGCTAGCCAGCCGGAGGCCGGCGTGATGAGCGCCATCGTCAGCGTGTACGCGACGACGATCGGCTGCATCGCGAGCGGGGGAACGCCCAGGCTATGGGCAATCGAAGGCAAGGCGGTGTTGACGATCGTCGTATCCAGCGCTTGCATGAAGAAGCCGGTAGCGACGATCCACAACAACGCGGTGTGCGTGGAATCTTTGTTCATCTGACAGGGTGGCGCCAATCGACGGGGAGTCGTCAGCGCAGCGTTGGCTGACCGAAAGGCGCGCTGCTTGAAACCGGGGGAAAGGTAAGGCGGGGGCGACGCGACTTCGGCAAAAGTCCCGCCATGATAGTGGCAAATGGTCGGCGCGAAAACCGCTGGCTGTGTTTCGGGATCCGATGATTCGCCGTGCTGCGGGCCTTTCGCGGTTGGTCCGGCGCGCCCTCGGAAGATGTCAAAAGTTGCGAAGCGGTTCAGATGAAGTTGAGAGACGTTCTCGTTTGTGGCAGAGTTGCTTTCGTTTCCCCTACAACAAACGAGGTGTCGAGATGCTCAAGCTGACTACGCTGGTTGCCGCGGTTACTGCCGTTACGGCGATTGCTGTCCCCGGAGCCGCATTCGCAAAGGCGGACTGCACCGCGCATCCGAAGAGCGAATGGATGAAGGAGTCCGACGCGCGCGCGCAACTTGAAGGGCAGGGCTACAAGATCAAGAAATTCAAGGTCGACGGCAATTGCTACGAGATCTACGGCACCAACAAGGAGGGCAAGAAGGTCGAGATCTACTTCGATACGAAAACGCTCGACGTCGTGAAGTCCGAGGTCGACTGAAGCACACGGTCGAAGTTCGAACACACCATGTCCGCCCCGTCCACTGCGCGAATCAAGGTCTGGGACCTGTGGGTGCGGCTCACGCACTGGACGATCGCGGGCATCGTGGTGTGGAACCTGTTCGGCCCGACCGACCCGCTGCATCGCTGGCTCGGCTACGCGGCGGCGGCGCTTGCGGCGCTGCGCATCGTGTGGGGCTTCGTCGGCACGCGCTACGCGCGCTTCTCCGTGTGGTGGCCGTCGTGGCCTCATACAGCAGACTATCTGCGTTCGCTGGCGCGCGGCCAGCCGTTGCATCATGTGTCGCACAATCCGCTTGGTGCATTGATGGCGGTGCTGCTGTGGGGATTGATCTTCGCGCTGGCCGCGAGCGGCTGGTTGATGCGCACCGAGCGCTTCTGGGGCGAAGACTGGCCGCAAGCATTGCACACCGCGCTGTCGATTGCGCTCGAAGTGTGCGTGTGCATTCATATCGGCGCGGCTATCGTCATGAGCCTGTGGACGCGCGAGAATCTGATCGGCGCAATGTTCACGGGCAGGAAGAAGCGTGCAGATGGGCAAACAGGTGCGCCAGCCAGCGCATCCGTGGTGCGCACAACCCGCAAGGATCACTGATCGATTCCTGACGCGTCAGCTTCGTGCCGGCTGTGTTGTCTGCAACGCAACGCAACGCAACGCAACGCAACGCGAAGCTCATAGCGCAATACCATGCGCAATATGATGCACCGGCGCCGCAGGCAGCCGCGCGCATCGCGCTACGCATCCGCTGCCTGCAATCAAGACTACTTCGCTTATTGAGTCATGCCGCTTGCTGCAGGGTTGGCGTAAGCGCCCGTGCCGCCATTCGCTGCGGCGCCGGCTGCCTGGATGCGCGTTTGCAGCGCTTGCAGTTTCGTCGGGTAAGTCACTTTTTCGCCGGTATAACCAGCGGCCTGCAATTGCGCCAGTTCCGCATTGGCCTGCGCGCGCGTGACATGGCTCATCTGCGCGTGCGCGCCAAACGAAACGAAGGCTAGCGCGGACACGGATACAGCAGCTGCGAGACGGATCTTCATGTTCTGTTTCTCCAGTTCCAAACGTTAATACAGTTGTGAACACAACAGGCAAAGCTCACCCAGCCGGCTGATGGTGCTACAAGGCCCGATAGCGCGGCATTACTCACAACACCTCGAAATGGGATTGCTTCCGCGCGTAATGGGGCTCGCTCGCGAAAACTACGTGCATTTATGCAAACAAGCGTGCAAGTGCACAGTGCGATGCCGCGCGGCAACTTGCCGCGTCAACCTTCATATCTGCCGCGTACTGCCGTAAACCCGAACTGACCGCGTGCATCCGGTCACGCGCGAGCTTTCATTGCGCTTTCCCGTTCGAGGTACTCATGTTCCGAAATATCACCATTCGTATTCGCCTCGCTCTGGCGATGGGTTTTCTTGGTTTGCTGATGCTGGTCGGCGCGGCGCTCGGCGTGGCTGGTATCGCGTTGAGCAACGCCGATCAGAAAGAGCTCTATACGGACCAGCTGGCGTCGGCGATCGCGCTGGGTCAGGTGGATTTCTTCACCTCTCGCGGGCGGCTCGTGCTCGACCGCATCGCGGCGCAGCCGGACAGTCCCGACGCTGCGACCCTCGTCGCCCGCGCACGCGAGCAGTTCGGCATTGCCGACAAGGCGTGGCAGACCTATCGCGCGTTGCCGGCCGGCGACGAAGAACTGCGTGTGACGCAAGAGGTCGACGCGAAGCGTGCCGACGTGATGTCGGGACCGGTCGCGCAGGTCTATGCCGCGATCGACAAGCACGACACCGCGGGGCTCGGCGAGCTGATCGCGAAGAAAATGACCGCGCCGTTCAATGAAGTGACCGACCGCACCGCGCGCCTCGAGGCGATGCAGGCCGAGCAGGCGCGCGCGCTGTACGAGGCGGCGCAGAACCGCTTCCATCAGATTCTGGTGCTGGCCGCGGTAGGCCTCGTGGTGGGGCTCGGCATGGCGGCGTTCGCGTGGTACACGCTGCAGAAGTCGATTGCCGGACCGCTCGACGAAGCCTTGCGGCACTTCGACGCGATTGCGGACGGCGATCTGTCGCATCGCATCGACGTGCGCTCGCACGACGAGATGGGCCGCCTGATGGAAGGCCTGCGCACGATGCAGGGGCGCCTGACCACCACCATCACCTCGGTGCGCGACAGCGCGCAGTCGATCGCGACGGCCACCAAGCAGATTTCCGCCGGCAATATCGACCTGTCGCAGCGCACCGAGGAACAGGCCGCGTCGCTCGGCCAGGCTGCGTCGAGCATGACTGAGCTGACCTCGACGGTGCGGCAGAACACCGATAACGCGCGCCAGGCGACCAATCTCGCGCGCGAAGCCGCCAGCGTCGCGCAGACGGGCAACGACGTGATCTCGCAGGTGGTCACGACGATGGGCGAGATCAACGGCAGCTCGCAGCAGATTGCCGACATCATTGGCGTGATCGAAGGCATCGCGTTCCAGACCAATATCCTCGCGCTGAACGCGGCAGTCGAAGCCGCGCGAGCGGGTGAAGAAGGGCGCGGCTTTGCGGTGGTAGCGGGCGAAGTGCGTACGCTCGCGCAGCGCAGCGGCGCGGCGGCCAAGGAGATCAAGGCGCTGATCGTCCGCTCGGTGGAGCGCGTGGGCAACGGCACGGAACTGGTCGGTCGCGCAGGCCGAACCATGAGCGAGATCAACGAAGCAGTGCGGCGTGTCACCGAGATTACCGTCGAGATTTCGGCGGCGTCCGCCGAGCAGAGCGAAGGCATCGAGCAGGTTGCGCAATCGGTCACGCAGATGGATTCGGTCACGCAGCAGAACGCGGCGCTGGTCGAACAGGCGGCGGCTGCGGCTGCTTCGCTGCGCGAGCAGGCCGAACGCATGAACGGGGTGGTGAGCGTATTCCGGCTCGCCGGCCTGGACGGGCGCGCTTGAGCAGAACAGGGAACCAGCAAAAAGGCCGCTGCGCAAAACGCAGCGGCCTTGTCTGATGCAGCGTCGCAACCGGCTAGCCGCGCCGGCCGCGAACAACCGTTTCGATCAACGCTCGGCTTCCGCGCTCATCGCGTGTTCGCCGATCGATTCGTGGATGCTTTCGAGGTAGCGCTGTGCATCGAGCGCGGCCATACAGCCGGTGCCGGCACTGGTGATCGCCTGGCGATACACGTGATCCTGCACGTCGCCCGCGGCGAACACGCCCGGAATGCTGGTTGCCGTCGCGTTACCCGTCAAGCCGCTTTGCGTGACGATGTAGCCGTTCTTCATCTCCAGCTGGCCGGCGAAGATATCGGTGTTCGGCTTGTGGCCGATCGCGACGAACACGCCTTGCAGTTCGATGTCGGTGGTGGCGCCGGTTTGCGCATGCTTGATGCGCAGGCCGTTCACGCCGCTATCGTCGCCCTTCACTTCGTCGAGCGTGTGGTTCCATTTGATGTCGACCACGCCTTCCTTCTCTTTTTCGAGCAGGCGGTCGATCAGGATCGGCTCGGCGCGGAACTTGTCGCGGCGATGGATCACCGTCACTTTCTTCGCGATGCCGGCCAGATACAGCGCTTCTTCCACCGCGGTGTTGCCGCCGCCGACCACCGCCACGTGCTGCTGCTTGTAGAAGAAACCGTCGCAGGTGGCGCACGCCGACACGCCGCGGCCCATGAACTTCTCTTCGGACGGCAGACCCAGGTATTGCGCGGAAGCGCCGGTGGCGATGATCAGCGCGTCGCACGTGTATTCGCCGGAATCGCCGATCAGCCGGATCGGCTTTTCCTGCAGCTTCGCGGTGTGGATGTGATCGAAGATCATTTCGGTGTTGAAGCGTTCCGCATGCTTCTGGAAGCGCTCCATCAGCTCGGGCCCTTGCACGCCGAGCGGGTCGGCTGGCCAGTTTTCGACGTCGGTGGTGGTCATCAGTTGACCGCCTTGCGCGAGGCCCGTGACAAGCACCGGCGCCAGGTTGGCGCGCGCCGCATAGACGGCGGCCGTGTAGCCGGCAGGGCCGGAGCCGAGAATCAGAACCTTGGCGTGTTTGGTCGGGGTTGCTGGCATGATCGAATCCTTAAAAGCGTCTGGCCACTGACTGCGAGCCGTGGAGTACCCATGACGCACTAGGTGAGGTGATAGACCGGCATTATAAAGGGCAGGCTTAACCCCGGCGTCATCAAGGTTTGTGATCGGCCCGATAGGGCGGAACGCGCGGCGGCGGCTCTGCACGGACGGATTTACCGCTGCCCGCGCGGGCGACTGTTGCCCGTTACCGTCACTTACAGCCTCGCGTGCGACAGTACGTTTACAATAGCCCCGATCGAACGACCGGCGGCCGCCACGGCGCGCGGCGCTGCGCGATCCAGCGGCCCCGGCGGCACCCGGCGGGCCCGCCACCGCGCAGCAGGCGCACCGCGCATGCCGGCTGCCGGCCGCACACGCTAAGGATCAATGGCAAAAGCTACTTATTCCGCGAACGCGCAGGCATTGCCTCATCGCATGTCGCGCCTCTTCACCGAAATCCGCTGGATTCTGCAGGTCGCCGTCGGCGTCTTCCTGGTGATGGCCCTCGTCAGCTACAGCCGGCGCGATCCGAGCTGGACGCACTCGGCGCTGGTCGACCACATCTCGAACTGGGCCGGCCGCGTCGGCGCCTATACCTCCGATATCCTGCTGCTGCTGTTCGGCCTGTCCGCCTACTGGTGGGTCGTACTGCTGGCGCGGCGCATCTCCGCCAACTATCGCCGTATCACCCGCAACGAAGCGCTCGAAGAAGACGCGCCGCGCGATGCCACGTGGATCGCCGAGGCCGGCGCGTTCGTGCTGGTGCTGCTGTCGTGCGACGGCATCGAAGCATTGCGCATGTGGTCGCTGAAAGTGCAGTTGCCGCGCGCGCCGGGCGGCGTGGTCGGCGAGGCGGTCGCGCGCGGCGTGTCGCATGCGCTCGGTTTCACCGGCGGCACGCTCGCGCTGCTGCTGACGCTCGGCATCGGGCTGTCGCTGTATTTCCGTTTTTCGTGGCTGTCGGTGGCCGAGAAGCTCGGCGAATCGATCATCTCCGCGGTTACGTTCGCCAAGCTGCGCCGCGAGGCCGGGCGCGACCGCAAGCTCGGCGAGGTGGCGGCGGTCAAGCGCGAGGGCAAGGTCGAGCAGGGCCGCGTCAAGATCGAGGAGCACGAGCCGGTGATGATCGTGCCGCCGGTGGTCACGCCGGCCAAGTCGGAGCGCGTCGAGAAAGAACGCCAGGTACCGCTCTTCAAGGATCTGCCCGGCGATTCGACGCTGCCGGCGATCGCGCTGCTCGATGCGGCGCCCGCCACCCAGGAAACCATCTCCGCCGATACGCTCGAATTCACGTCGCGCCTGATCGAGAAGAAGCTGAAGGATTTCGGCGTCGAAGTCAGCGTGGTGGCCGCATATCCGGGGCCGGTGGTCACGCGCTACGAGATCGAGCCCGCCACCGGCGTGAAGGGCAGCCAGATCGTCGGTCTCGCGAAAGACCTCGCGCGGTCGCTGTCGCTGGTGTCGATTCGCGTGGTCGAGACGATTCCGGGCAAGAACTTCATGGCGCTCGAGCTGCCGAACCAGCGCCGCCAGACGGTGCGGCTGTCCGAAATTCTCGGCTCGGCCGTGTATGCGGACGGCGCGTCGCCGCTCACGATGGGCCTCGGCAAGGACATCGGCGGCAAGCCGGTGTGCGCCGATCTCGCCAAAATGCCGCACCTGCTGGTGGCGGGTACGACCGGCTCGGGCAAGTCGGTCGGCATCAACGCGATGATCCTGTCGCTGCTGTACAAGGCGAGCGCCGACCAGGTCCGGATGATCCTGATCGATCCGAAGATGCTCGAAATGAGCGTCTACGAGGGCATTCCGCATCTGCTGTGCCCTGTGGTGACGGATATGCGCCAGGCCGGCCATGCGCTGAACTGGACCGTCGCCGAGATGGAGCGCCGCTACAAGCTGATGAGCAAGCTCGGCGTGCGTAACCTCGCCGGCTTCAACAACAAGATCGACGAAGCGGCCAAGCGCGAAGAGAAACTCCCGAACCCGTTCAGCCTGACGCCGGACGAGCCGGAACCGCTGTCGCGGCTGCCGCATATCGTGGTCGTGATCGACGAGCTGGCCGACCTGATGATGGTGGTCGGCAAGAAGGTCGAAGAGCTGATCGCGCGCATCGCGCAGAAGGCGCGGGCGGCCGGCATCCACCTGATTCTCGCGACGCAGCGTCCATCGGTCGACGTGATCACCGGCCTGATCAAGGCCAACGTGCCGACCCGCATGGCGTTCCAGGTGTCGTCGAAGATCGACTCGCGCACGATTCTCGACCAGCAGGGCGCCGAGTCGCTGCTCGGCATGGGCGACATGCTGTATCTGCCGCCCGGCAGCGGGCTGCCGGTGCGCGTGCACGGCGCGTTCGTGTCCGACGAAGAAGTGCATCGTGTGGTCAACAAGCTCAAGGAGCAGGGCGAGCCGAATTACATCGAGGGCATTCTCGAAGGCGGCACCGCCGGCGACGGCGATGAAGGTTCGGCCGACGGTGCGGGAACCGGCGCGGGCGGCGGCGAGTCCGATCCGCTTTACGATCAGGCGGTCGAGATCGTCGTCAAGAACCGGCGCGCGTCGATTTCGCTGGTGCAGCGGCACTTGCGCATCGGCTATAACCGCGCGGCGCGGCTGCTCGAGCAGATGGAGCAGTCGGGGCTGGTGTCGGCGATGTCGTCCAACGGCAACCGCGAAATCCTGGTGCCGGCGCGCGAGGCCGATTGATTGACACATGCGGCGGCGCGGGCGGGCGACGGCGCGCCGTGCGTGTCGGGCTCAGGCTCGTGGCTCCGCGGCTTGCTGGCCGGTCGGGCCCAGGGCCAAGAGGCCGGCCCCCAAGCCCGCGAACAGCCCCGCCGCGCGTCTCTGATCCCGCTTTTGATCCAATTCCACGGGGAGCATCCTATGCAGCATTACGTCGACGGGCAGACAGCCCGCTTCGCCGATTCGAGCGGCTCTTCAGGCCACTTCGTAGTCCACCTCGCGGGCCGCTTTTCAGACCACCTCTCAGGCGGTCTCCCGGGCGGCCTCGCTAGCCGCCTCGCAAGCGGCTTTTCAGCCCGCTTCCCGAGCCGCTCCGGCGCCCTGTTGCGCACGCTGGCGCGTTGCGTTGCCAGCACGGCGGCCGGCGCGACGCTATTGCTGGCGTCATCGCAGGCGTTCGCCAGCGGCGCCGAGCAGTTGCGGCAGTTCGTCGCGCAAGTGCACGCCGCGCGCGGCGAGTTCGTGCAGACCGAAGTGCGCGCGCCGAGCAACGCGCAACCGGCGAGCGGCACGCTGTCGACCCAGGCCATGAAGGGCAACACCGTATCGAGCGGCACCTTCGAATTCGCGCGGCCCGGCAAGTTCATCTGGCAATACCAGAAGCCCTACGAGCAGCTGCTGCAGGCGGACGGCGACAAGCTGTACGTGTACGACAAGGACCTGAACCAGGTGACGGTGCGCAAGCTCGGCGGCGCGCTCGGCGCGAGCCCGGCGGCGATCCTGTTCGGCAGCAACGACCTCGAGCAGAATTTCACGCTGAAGGACGCGGGCGTGAAGGGCGGCATCGACTGGCTCGAACTGGTGCCCAAGGCGAAGGACACGCAGTTCCAGCGCGTCGGCATCGGCTTTCGCGACGGCAACCTCGAAGCGATGGAACTGCACGACGTATTCGGAAACGTGACGCTGCTGAAGTTCTCGAATATCCAGAAGAACCCGCCGCTGCCGGCCGATGCGTTCAAGTTCACGGTGCCGAAGGGCGCCGATGTGATCAACGGCTAACAAGCTAACGGCTAACGGGCGCGCGGCCGGCAGCACCGGTCAGCGCGCCGGCTTCCAGCGGTACATCGTCACCTTGCCGCGCGCGTCTTCCTCGACGAACACCAGATACTCGCCGTTGCTGCGCCGGTATGCGCTGACGCCATTCGATACATCGACGAACCCCGACGTGCGCCCTACTTCGGGCCCCGGCTTCAGCACGCCGATTTCCGCGCCGCTGTCCTTGTCGTACACGTGCACGTTGCCCACCGGCTCGACCGCGAACACGTACTGGCCTTCCACCGTCATGCCGATGATGGTCGAGCCCGGCTTCGATTTCGTTTGCCACGGCAGCGTGACCGTATAGCGCGCCACAGGCTTGCCGGTCGACCATCGGTCGTAGCGCACCAGCACACGCCCAGCCTCCTTCCAGTAAGCCTGATCGGGTCCCGCCTGCGGCGTGTAGCCAGTCACGTACAGCGAATCGGTGGCCGGTTCGTAGACCACGCGGCGCACGTCGTTGAACGGCTGCGGCACCGGCCACGCATCCATCTTTGCGTACGAGTAGAGCGGATTGCCGGCCGCATCCAGCCCGCCGAAACGCAGCCGGTACAGCCCCGTGCCGTTGCGCGCGCGCCAGAGGTCGCCGGCGCTGTCGACGTACCAGCCCCAGCCGCCCGCCAGCAATTTGCCGGTCGAGTTGACCTCGAATTCATTGCTGTCGAATGTGCCGTTGCCGTTCGCATCGCGCCAGATCCATTCGCCGCCGCCCGGCGCATTCGGCACCTGCGCGACCGCGCGTTCGTCGGTGGCGACGAAGCCGGACGGGATCGCGGTTTCGCCTTCGCGCGCCGGATCGAAGCGGTAGATCTTCAGGTGGTCCGCGTACATATCGGTGGTGAACAGAAACGTGTGGCCGGCGAGTTTGCGCGCGAACGGCAAGCCCGGCGGCCAGCGCTCTGCATAGAAAATCGGGTCGTCGGGATAGCGGAAGCGATTCGACAGGAAGCCCGCGTACGTCCATTCGTGTCCGGCTGGCTGCGAGAAGTCGAGCGTGAAGCGCTTGTTGCCGGTATAGACGCTGTCGGGCCGCGACGGGTCCATCCACGCGCCGTCGACGAACAGCAGACCTTGCACCTGCCAGCGCCGCTGGCCATCCGGCGCGTAGCTTTCGAGCGTCGCGCCGAACGTGAGGCCGGGGGCGTCGTAGCGCGGCCCGAGGCCGTTGCTCGCCACATAGATATTGCCGCGCGCATCGACGCCCACGCCGGTCAGCCCATTGAACCGCTGCGGCCCCGGCCGTCCGGCGACGCCTGAGTAAATGCCGCCGCGCTCGCCGAGCGTGCCGCACGCCCCGTAGCGCCCGGCGCTCTTGCTGAACATCAGCACCTGCTGGCGCGGCCCGTTATCGGCGATCAGCACGCGTCCTTGCAGGTCGACCGTGACGTCGGTGGCGACCGTATCGTCGGCTAGCGGCAGCGTATCGTCCAGACGCGTGCCGTCCACGCTGAAATGCGCGACGTGCGGCTGCGCGCTGCGCGTATCGGTGATCACCCATAACGTACCGTCGCGATCCAGCGCGAGGTGACCGGGCTCATGCACCGGCCAGCTCGACTTGCGCATCATCGATTGCGCGTCGTAAACCTCGATGCGGTCGTGCGCGCGGTTCGATGCGTAGAGCCGCGTATCGGTGGCCGCCAGACCGGTGACCTCCGCGCTCGTGCCGCCTGGCACTTCATTGACCATCAGAAAGCTCGCCGCAAGCCGCGCGCGCGGATCGGTGCGATTGACCGGCGGCTCGAACGGCGCGCTGCGCTTCGGGTCCGCGCGCTCGCGGCGCGAGATGCCGAACCATTTGCGTCCCGGCTGCGGCCAGATGCCTTGCCCGACGAGGCGGCCGCGCTCGTTGTCGACGGCCACTGCGAAGTACACATAGCGGCTGTTGATCGCGACCGCATTGCCGCCGCCGTTGCCCCAGCCATGCGTGCCGCCGGCGAAGCCGAGCACGTGGCCGTCCTTGTAGGCGCTGGCTTCCGCGCCGCTTTCGTCCCACGGCGCGTTGGTATAGACGGTACCGTCGGCGGCGACCGCAAGCGCGGTGATGTCGATCTGCGCCCACCTTCCGTCGCCGAAGCCGTAGGTGTTGCCGATCCATGAGGTGCGGGCGTCGAGGGTCGGCGCGGCAGAGGCGCCGCATGCGACGACACAGGCGAGCGCGCCGCTCGACAACGCGATAGCGAAGCGAAACCAGAGTTTCCATCCCGCTCGTTTCGCGGGCCGGCGGGGTGCGCGGAATGCTTTCATCGAGGGCAGCGGATTCACAGGTTGGCCGCCCACCATACGCGGTAAATAAGGTGTGACGAAAGCGGAAGTAATTCAAAAATATTCAAAACCATCCGGCGATTGGTATCGCCTGATTGCCGTATATCCGCCACATTTACCTGTGCCTGTCTTGTCCCCGATTAATTGTGCAAACGTGCGGCGGCCCGCAAAAAGCAGACCTGCAAGTCAGAAAGTCGCCGGACAAAAAGATAAAAAAACAAAAGTGTTAGAAAGTTATTCAGCGCTTCAAATAAAACCTCTGACCAATTAAATATAGCCTTACCGACTCCTGAGCCGGGGATTACTCCTGACCCCCTTTCGCCGGCTCGTCGCCGCGGGATATTCATCGGAAGGAAGAAATGACCTTGTCGAATCGTCAGCATTATCATCAGCTCGATGCGTTACGCGGCGTCGCGGCGCTGATGGTAGTCGTCAACCATTTTGTGCTGCTTGGGCCGCTGGCCTGGGTGCCGAAAACACCATTGCGGATATTCGCGCTCGGGCATGAGGCAGTTATTCTGTTTTTTGTATTGAGCGGTTTCGTTTTGACATTGCAGTTACGTTCGAACCGCGGTATCTCGTATCGGGATTACCTCGTTAAGCGTATTTGTCGGATTTATTTGCCGTATCTGGCGGTGCTGGTCGCGACTTTCTCGATTGTCGATGCCATGATTGTCCAGCCGGTCGGGTGGGCCGGTAATTGGTTCAATGCGGTGTGGAGCGGACCATTCACCGGCACTGAAATCGCCGATCACCTGCTGTTCATCGGACAGTTCAAGGCGAATCAGATGAATCCGGTGATCTGGTCGCTCGTCTACGAAATGCGCATCTCGCTGGTGATGCCGCTGGTCGTGCTGTGGACCGTCTGGGTACCCGCGGTGACCTGTCTCGGCGTCGCATTGTGCGCATCCGCGCTCGCGTTCGCGCTGGTGATGGTGGAAGGCGCCGGCGCCAGCAGTGCCAACTTCAGCAGCGACTGGGCGATGACGCTGCATTACCTCGCGATCTTCGTGGTCGGCTCGCTGCTCGCAGCGCATCGCGCGCGCTGGCGGCAATGGCTGATGCAGCCGGGCCGCGTGCGCATCGTGCTGGGGGTTTCGCTGGTGCTGTACTTCGTGTCGCGTTCGGTGATGTCGATCAACTCCGGCGCCGCTGGGCAGTTCTTTTTCGACTGGTGCATCGCGCTGGGTAGTGCGGGGTTGATTGCGTGCGCGCTGGTTTCGACGGAGTTTGCGCGGCTGCTGAAGCTGCGGCCCATCGCCTTTCTCGGCGAGATCTCCTACAGCCTGTATCTGACGCATGCTGTCGTGCTGTTGACCGTCGTGCATCTGATGCCGTCGGCCGACATGCGGTGGTACGCGATCGTGCTGGCGGCGGCACTGGTGATTCCGGTGGCGGCGTTGACGCACTACGTGATCGAGCGCCGCACCATCCTGCTTGGCCAGTTCCTGACCACGCGCCGCGCGGAAGCGGCATCGTCGGGTGCGAACCAGACGTCGTGAGAAAGCGATTGCGCCGCGCGTGGGTAATGAGACTTTACTGCCGACTTTACCGCCGGCTCTACTGCCGCATCACTGGGCGAACGCCTGCCTGCGACGCGACACCAGTGCGAGATAACACAACGCACCGATCGCAAGCGCGGGCAGCGTCGCGCCCAGGTTGGGCAGCCACTGGTTGATCGCCTGATACGACGCGATGCCGACCGCCCATGCGATAAACGCGCTCACGTGCCAGCCTGCCGAAAACCCATAGCGCCCCTGCGGATCGGCTAGCACCGCCACCTCGATGCGCCGTTTCCGGACAATGAAGTGATCGGCCAGCACCACGCCGAATAACGGCGCGAACACCGAACCGATCAGCAGCAGGAAGTTCTGATAGCGCGCCATCGGCACGACCAGCGCGATCAGCGTGCACAGTGCGCCGAACCCGGCGGACAACCACGGCACGCTCGCACGCGGCCAGAACGTGCCGGTCGACACGGCCGCCGAGTGCACGTCGGCGAAGGCATTGTCGATCTCGTCGATCAGTACCAGCAGCAGCGCGAGGCCGCCGCCGGCGCGCGCCAGCGCGGTGGTCAGCAGCGCATCGCCGCCGCCCGCCGCGAGGCCGTAGATCGCGCCGAGCGCGTAGAACCAGAGGTTGGCAATGCCATAGCCGAACAGCGTGCCGCGAAAGGTCTCGCCGGCGCGCCGGCCAAAACGCGTGTAATCGGCGATCAGCGGCAGCCAGGACAGCGGCATTGCGACCACCAGATCGAGTGCCACGCCCGACGAGATCTCGCCGGTGCCGGCCCGCCGCAGCAGCGCGCCGACGTCATGCTGCGCGAGCACGCTCCACGTCAGCCAGCCTGCGCCTGCCAGCAACAGCCAGATACCCCAGCTGCGCAAGAAGCGCCGCACGAACGACAGCGGGCCACTGATCGCGAGCAGCGTGGCGAGCACGCCGAACCCGACCGTCCACACGAGCGGCGCCGACAGGCCGAAGGCTTGCTGCGCGAGGGCATCGGCGGAATCGCGCATCACGATTATTTCGAATGCGCCCCAGCCGACCAGCTGAATTGCGTTCAGCACCGCCGGCACCGACGCGCCCCGCACGCCAAGTGTTGGCCGCAGCGACGACATCGCCGCCAGCCCGGTATCGGTGCCGATCACGCCGGCCAGCGCCAGCAGCACGACGCCGATGACGGTGCCGATGACGATCACCGTCAGCGCATGCGGCAGCGACAGGCCGGGCACCAGCAACGCGCCGGCTTGCGCGACCAAGAGGCCGATGCCGAGCGAGAACCACAGCGCGAACGCATCGCCGGTGCGAAAGGCGCGGCGCGCTTCGGGAACCGGGGTGAGCGGCGCGTAGGCGGAGCGGGAGCTGCCGGCGAGCGGGTCTTGAGCCATCGGGTGTCGTCCTCTGTGTCTGCGTCAGGTGTGTTGGAATAGGGCGTTGCGTTTCGCGCGCGCCGTATGCACCGCCTGTGTCGGTTCGACTGGCTGCCTTGGCTGTCATAATGGCAAACCGCAGTGGCAAACCGCATGACGAGCCGCGTGTGGCACAGCATGGCAACTGCCTGCCGAGCCACGCGGCGAATCACGTGCCGAACCACGCAGCCGATCGCGTGCTGTGGCACGGCCTGCTGCCGAAGTCCTGCAGTCCTTGCAGTCCCCTGTCGTCCCGCATGTGCAGCCGAAGCCGCGGCGTCGCATTGCGCCCGAAAGCCGAGATTATCCCCAAAAACGCCATGTTCGAAGAACCCCGTGCCAATATCCCGCTCGCCGAACGGCTGCGGCCCCGCACCATCGATGACGTGATCGGCCAGAAGCATCTGCTCGGGCCGAACAAGCCGCTGCGCGTCGCGTTCGAATCCGGCGAGGCGCATTCGATGATCCTGTGGGGGCCGCCGGGCGTCGGCAAGACCACGCTCGCGAGGCTGATGGCCGCTGCGTTCAACGCGGAGTTCATCGCGCTGTCGGCGGTGCTGTCGGGGGTCAAGGACATTCGCGAGGCGGTCGAGATCGCGCAGGTGCATCGCGCGCACGGCAGGCAGACGCTGGTGTTCGTCGACGAGGTGCATCGCTTCAACAAGAGCCAGCAGGATGCGTTCTTGCCGCACGTCGAATCGGGCTTGTTCGTGTTCGTCGGCGCGACCACCGAGAACCCGTCGTTCGAGGTGAATAGCGCACTGCTGTCGCGTGCGGCGGTGTACGTGCTGAAAAGCCTCGATGCAGACGAACAGCGCCTGTTGCTCGATCGCGCGCAACAGGAACTGGGCGGCCTCACCTTCACCGACGAAGCGCGCGACGCGCTGATCGGCTCGGCCGACGGCGACGGCCGCAAGCTGCTGAACAACCTCGAGATCGTCGCGCGCGCGGCCGCGCAGCAGAAGACCACCGAGATCGACGGCGCGTTGCTCGGCAGTGCGCTCGCCGAGAACCTGCGCCGCTTCGACAAGGGCGGCGACGCGTTCTACGACCAGATCAGCGCGCTGCACAAGTCGGTGCGCGGCAGCAATCCGGACGGCGCGCTGTACTGGTTCTGCCGGATGCTCGACGGTGGCGCCGACCCGCGCTATCTGGCGCGGCGCATCGTGCGCATGGCGTGGGAAGACATCGGCCTTGCCGACCCGCGCGCGGGGCGCATCGCGCTCGACGCGGCCGAGACGTACGAACGGCTCGGCACACCGGAAGGCGAGCTGGCGTTGGCGCAGGCGATCATCTACCTGGCGGTCGCGCCGAAGTCCAACGCGGGCTACATGGCGTACAACGCGGCGCGGGCGTTCGTCGGCAAGGACCAGTCGCGCGCGGTGCCGGTGCATCTGCGCAATGCGCCGACCAGGCTGATGAAGGAACTCGGCTATGGCCACGAGTACCGTTACGCGCACGACGAGCCGGACGCGTATGCGGCCGGCGAAACCTACCTGCCCGACACCATGCGCGAGCCGCACTGGTACCAGCCGACACCGCGCGGCCTGGAAGGCAAGATCGGCGAGAAGATGACGCGGTTAGCCGAACTCGATGCGCAGTGGCGTGCCGAGCACAAACCTAAGAAAAACTAGGCTAGACCTGGCCGGATGACATGAGACGCCGTTTATCGATGGGCGGCGCACCGCGGTGCGCTAAAATTGCGGCTTCATACAACGAACTTCCCCCTCGTCATGCTCGACACCCAGCTGCTGCGCAAAGACCTCGACGGCGTCGCGAAGCGCCTCGCCGACCGCGGCTATACCCTCGACGTCGCAGCGTTCTCTGCGCTCGAAGCGGAACGCCGCGCCATCCAGACGCGCACCGAAGAACTGCAGGCGCGCCGCAACAGCCTGTCGAAGCAGATCGGCGCGATGAAAGGGCGCGGCGAGGACGCATCGGCGCTGATGGCCGAAGTGGGCGGCATCGCCGACGAGACGAAGACGTCGGCAGAGCGGCTCGACGTCATTCAGAAACGTATCGAAGAACTGTCGCTCGGCGTGCCGAATTTGCCGCACGATAGCGTTCCTGCGGGCCGCGACGAAACGGCTAACGTCGAAGTGCGCCGCTGGGGCGCGCCGCGCCAGTTCGACTTCGACGTGAAAGACCACGTAGACGTCGGCACGCCGCTCGGCCTCGACTTCGAAACCGGCGCGAAGCTGTCGGGCGCGCGCTTCACGGTGCTGCGCGGGCAGATTGCGCGGCTGCACCGCGCGCTCGCGCAGTTCATGATCGACACGCACACGCAGCAGCACGGCTATACGGAAATCTACACGCCGTACATCGTGAACCCGGAGATCCTGTACGGCACTGGCCAGTTGCCGAAGTTTGCTGACGACATGTTCCGTGTCGAGAAGGGCGGCGGCGAGAACACGATCACGCAGTATCTGATCTCCACATCGGAGATCTCGCTGACCAACACGGTGCGCGACAGCATCGTCGAATTGAGCGCATTGCCGATTCGCCTGACCGCGCATTCGCCGTGCTTCCGTTCCGAGGCCGGTTCATACGGCCGCGACACGCGCGGGATGATTCGCCAGCATCAGTTCGACAAGGTCGAGATGGTGCAGATCGTCGCACCGGAAACCTCGTATGACGCGCTCGAGCAGATGGTCGGACATGCGGAAGCGATCCTGCAGAAGCTGGAACTGCCGTATCGGGTGATCACGCTGTGCACCGGCGATATGGGCTTCTCCGCAACGAAGACGTACGACCTCGAAGTGTGGCTACCGGCGCAGAACACGTATCGCGAAATTTCGAGCTGCTCGAACACCGAGGCCTTCCAGGCGCGCCGTATGGCAGCGCGCTTCCGCAACGCGCAGGGCAAGACGGAGCTGGTGCATACGCTGAACGGCTCGGGTCTCGCGGTAGGGCGCACGATGGTGGCGGTGCTGGAGAACTTCCAGAACGCCGATGGATCGGTGACGGTGCCGGCGGCGCTGCGGCCGTATCTGGGCGGCGTCGAGCGGCTCGAAGTGGCGGCGGCGAGCTGACAGGATGTGATGGCAGGTTAGTTTTCCGGCCCATCAATGGTTGTGCAAAAAGGGCTTGGAAAGCGTATTCAACTGTTCTATAATCTTCGCTTCGCCAAGCAGCGACCCGCTTGGCGAAGCGCTGAACGCAGTAAAGCTGTCACCTTGGAAGTCGTGGAAGCGGCTGTAAAAGCGCAGTTGTAAAGCGGCTAAGAAGTAAGCCACAAATTTAGGAAAGGTGGCAGAGTGGTCGAATGCGCCGGACTCGAAATCCGGTGTACGGTTATGCCGTACCGTGGGTTCGAATCCCACCCTTTCCGCCAGTTATACAAAACCCCTCGATTTCGTTAAGAGATCGAGGGGTTTTTCGTTTAGGGCTAACGGCGCTGCGCGCGAGTTGGCTTAGCTTCGCGTAGGCGAGGGTTCAGCCAGCGGGCGATCAGAATCTTGCGTCGCGCTTCCTGCAGGGCATCGACATTGTCGAAGCTAAAGTGCACGCCGCGTTGCCGTTCGGCTTTGCGAACCTCACGAATGCCCACGCCGTAGACCGCGAGGTATCGCATCACAAAAAATGGCGCGGCCATAAAGCCAACGACGACGATCAACAACAGCGCCTGCTTGCCGGTGGGGCCGAACACTGCGCCTGCCAGGCCGAGCGCCGCAACCCCTGATCCTCCGGCCATGCTTGCGATGCCGGACGATGATTTGCTCTTCGCGGGCTTGCCGGCAGCACGGACTCGCCGGACCTCGCCACTTCGAACCACCAGGCTGGTAAGCGTACTTCCGAAGTCTTTCCAGTTCTGCCGTGCCTCTACCCGGCAGCGAAGCAGATAGACGATTTCTAGCAGCACAAAATAAACCACTGTGACAACAATCAGCACGCGTCGCGACACCCATGCGTCAAGTGCAACCTGGATCATGATGGCAATGAACAGCCAGAAGTTAAGCATGAACATCCAGGCCGTGCCAAGTTGCCAGGTGGTGTATCGCGTCACAAAGAAGGCTGCAGATATTGCGTTGGCAAGCGCGACGATCACGACAAGAAGGAGCAGCCAGGCGATCTGAGGAAAACCGGCTGCTACGAAGCCGCACGTGACGGCCGTGGCGACGAATAGAACAATTGGCGAGCGAATGAGCGCCTGCTCGACAGGCTGTTGCATATGTTCCTTATCAGCCCACGGCATGCATGAAATTCGTTTGAGCCATTTTTACATCGTTCGGGTAAGGCCACGTTAAAGCGGACAAAAATTACCGAATATGCATTTCACATTGCTGTAATGGGTAAACCTTTTAAATCGCATTCTGATAACTGTTCGAAGCGCCAACAAGTCCGACTATAATCGCTGGGCAAATTTTAACCGCTAAAGCTGAAGCTTGAAAAATCATGATTTCGCGCCCGTATTGTAAAGGTGCGTGTGCCAGGGGGATGTCATGGAGATGTCTGATTTCACTCAGATCCTAAGCTTGCAGAATCACCGGCTGTTCTCGGTGAAGACGCCGTTGTCGGGCCGCTCGCAGGTGCTGGTCAACGACTTTGGTTATTACGAAGAGCTGTCGAAGGTCTATACGATCGAAGTGGGGCTTGCGTCACAAGACGCGACGATCGAACTGAAAGATCTGATTGCGAAGGATGTCTCGGTAGAATTGACGCTTGCCGATGGCACCTCGCGATATTTTCACGGTTATGTCACGCGCTTCATTCACCTCGGAACCGATGGTGGATTGGCTACGTATTCGGCGACATTGCGCCCATGGCTATGGATGCTTGGCCGTCGCTACGACATCCGGATATTCCAGGAGAAGACCTCCCAGGACATCCTGCGTCAGGTGTTCTCGCAATACGGCGCAATGGCGAAATACGAATTCCGTCTGCGCCAGGCTTTAAAGCCGTATAGCTATTGCACGCAATACCGCGAGTCGGATCTGAACTTCGCGATGCGACTGCTCGAGCAGGATGGCCTGTTCTTCTATTTCGAACACACGCAGCAAGGCCACACGCTGATCATCACCGACGACTCGACGACGGCCAAACCAATCGACGGTCAATCGCAGCTGAACTTCGCGACCGGCGAGATGTTCGATGAAGAGAACGTCGTCACGCAGTTTCGCGCAGACCGCAAGCTGGAGTCTGGGCGCGTCAGTCTGAAAACGGCCGACTACAAGTCGCCGGGCGCGCGGCGCTATGTGTCCGGCGAGACGTCGACGGACCAGGGCGATGCGCAGAAATACGAGATCTACGATTACCTCGGCGCGCACGGTTTCGATTCGACCAACCGTGGCGAGGAACTCGCGCGCTTCCGGCTGGAAGCGCTGGAAGCCGAAGGCAAGTCGTTTATCGGCACCAGCAACTGCCGCACGCTGAGCGCTGGCCGTACCTTCACGCTGAGCGGGCATTACGACCACGACAATGGCCAGGCTTCGGACCGGGAGTTTCTGGTGCTGTCGGTGAGTCATCACGGCGCGAATAACTATCAGAGCTCCGAGGGCGCGGCGACGTATTCGAACAGCTTCGTGTGCATCCGCAAGAAGATTCCGTTCCGGCCTGCGCTGACGACCGTCAAGCCGATTATCGCGGGGCCGCAGACGGCGGTGGTGGTCGGTCCCAAGGGCGAGGAGATTTACACGGATTCGCTTGGCCGGGTGAAAGTGCAGTTCCATTGGGACCGGCTCGGGCAACGCGATGCCAGCAGTTCGTGCTGGGTGCGCGTGGGGCAACCGTGGGCGGGGCGCGGCTTTGGGATGGTGCAGATTCCGCGCATCGGCGACGAGGTGGTGGTGACGTTTCTGGATGGCAGCCCGGACAGGCCGCTGATTACGTCGCGTGTTTATAACGCCGAGAACATGCCGCCGTGGGGGCTGCCGGGCAATGCGACGCAGAGCGGGATTCTGACGCGCTCGAGCAAAGGGGCGAGCGCGGATAACGCGAATGCGATCCGCTTTGAGGACAAGAAGGGCGCGGAGGAGGTCTGGATTCACGCGGAGAAGGATCAGCGCATCGAGGTGGAGAACGATGAGTCGCATACGGTGGGCAATGACCGGACGAAGACCATCGATCGCGACGAGACCACACAGGTGCACCGCAACCGCACCGAGACCGTGGACGGCAACGAGACCATCACGGTTCACCAGAACCGCACCGAGCGGGTCGATCTGAACGAAACCATTTCGATCGGCGCGAACCGCAGCGAAACGGTCGGCGGCAACGAGACCGTGATGATTGACGGCGCCAAAGCCGAGACGGTTCTTCTTGCCGCAGCGGAAACGATTGGGCTTGCGAAAGCATTGACCGTCGGCGGCGCTTATCAGGTCACCGTGGTCGGCGGGATGAATACCAGCGTCGGGCTCGCGCAAGGGGAAGAGGTCGGGCTCAGCAAGCAGACGATGGTCGGCAAGACGTATGTGATCGAGGCCGGCGACCGCTTCGAAGTGCGCGTCGGCAAATCCACGCTTGTGATGACGTCGGATGGCACCGTCACGATCAACGGCAGCACATTCGCGTTCTCGGCGAGCGGGCCGGTGCAGATCAGCGGCAAAGACGTCGACATCAACTAAACGGCCCGCGCATGGAATTCCGCAATCTCACGCCGTTCGACGCGTTGTGCTTCAGCGCGCTCGACGTCGAGGACCGCGAGCATCGCGTCATCGCGATGAAGGTCGGGTATCGCCTCGTGCGCCGCGAGGGTTCGAACTTCGAAGCGGTGGCTATCGACGACGAACCGGTGCCGCTGTGTATGGCCGATGAATATGTCGGCGAAGTGGGCGAATCCAGCGTGCGGGAGGAGAGCGATCTTGCGCCGTATAAGCCGCGTTGCGATGTGCTGTTGCGCGGCTTGGCTCACGCGCCAGGCGGTGTGGCTGCGCCGCACTGGGCGGTACGCATCCGCGTGAGCGAGCCGGTGCCTGAGGTTGAGGTGCCGGTTGACGGGCCGCATCCGTTAGCGCTGGGCATGGCGCTTAACGAGCGGCAACGCGAGGAACTGGCGGCTGCGCGAGCCGATGCGCAACGTCGACGCTCCGAAGCGTCCCGCTTTCGACCGCTGTTCGACAAGACACTGCGCGTGACCGGCCCACGCCATTTTCAGCGGGACTTCCTGACGTTGTGGCGGGGATGGCGGCTGACGAAGCCCGAGGCGGCCGCGACCGTGACGATGAACTGGGAGCATGCGTTCGGCGGCCGCAGTGTGGTTCCGAATCCCGAACACAAACGTGATGCGGACCAGCCTGAGCATCTGCTGAACGAAGTCTGTTTCAGCAATCCGCTTGGACGCGGCTGGGTTGACCAGCGTTATTTCAGGCGGCTTGGCAAAGCCGGGCAGGCGCAGCCAACGAGTTTGCCTGCACCGCAGATCGAACCGGTGGATGCACCTGTGCAGAGGCTGGTGTTCTGCAAGCATCCGAAGGGCAATCCGAATGCGGTGCAAATGGCTGAAATCGCGCGCAACTATGGCGCGGCTCCTGCGGGCTTCGGTGTTGTCGGGCGTGCCTGGGCGCCTCGGCTCGCGCAGGCAGGGAACTACGACGATGCGTGGTTGAAGAACCGTTGGCCGTATCTGCCGAAGGACTTCGACTTCGGCTACTGGAGCGCTGCGCCGGCGGATCAGCAGGTTGCTTATCTGTCGCCTGAGGCGCGTATCGAGTTGTGGAATCTGGTTGAGCCGGGCGCGACTACCAATGGTTACGTGTCCGTCGCGTTGCCGGGGCACAGGCCTTTTGTGCTGATGCGGTTCGACAACGGCTACATGCTGCCGTTCCGGATGGTGCTGGATACGGTGGTGTTCGATACGGAGCAGATGGTGCTTGCGTGTACTTACCGGATTCGTGTTCCTGCGGATGCGCCGGTGCGCGTGGTGGAGGCGCGCTATGAGGCCGATGCCAATGCTCCGCTCGTCGCTCCTCCATCTGAAGAACCTGCGGCTGTGACTGGCGAGGAGACTGTGTAGCGATGGCGCAGAACTATATAGCCCGTCAGCAGGACGGCTGGAAGGTCGTGAGCATCGTGCCCGACGTGTGCAAAACGCCGATGGGCAGCGCGACGCCGCCCGTGCCTTACCCGGTGACTGCAGACCTGTCCGAAGCGGTACAGGTGGCGAGCACCGTGCGGTCCAACGGTCACCCCGTGGTGGTGTTCGACATGAGCAAGGTGCCGACAACCAAGGGCGATGAGGCTGGCAAGGCAATGGGCGTGAAGAGCAATACCGACAAGGGAAACTGCTATCCGCAATCGCACAGCTCGACGGTACGTGCCGAAGGCAAGCTCGTTATCCGTCACGACGACCTGTTCTGGATGAACGGGCCTTAACGACATGGCACAAGACCCGTTAAATATCACGATAACCAAGGGGTTCCGCAAGCTGCCGGACGGAAATACCTTGGGCTTCTGGCCCGAATCCGACGGCGTGGTCATGCAGGAGTGGGCGGGGCAGGACGGCAAAGGCGATTTGTTGTCGCAGCAGACGCTCGACTACGACCAGTATGGGCAATACCGGTTGCAAAAACCTGATCTGCATTTGCCCGATTTGTCGCCGCCGAAGAGTGGGAATACGGTTGGCAAGGTGGTGGGGAAGTCTTCGATTACCTTGCCTACGATCACGGTGACGGCGAATGCGCCGGTCAAGCCGGAGACCGCTGCTGAAGGCGGATTTTGGGGCGCTGTCGGCGGATGGGTGCATGGCGGGCTTGATGCGGCCGGATTGATTCCAGGGCTCGGCGCGGTGCCGGATTTGCTCAATGCGGGCATTTATGCGGTCGAAGGCGACTATGTGAATGCCGGGATATCCGCGGTCGCTGCGATTCCGGTGGTGGGCGATGCGGCTCTTGCTGGCAAATATGCGGTCAAGGGCGGAGAATTGGTCGCCAAGGAAGGGGAGCGGCTGGCGGCTAAAGAATCGGCAAAGGTGGCTGAGCAGGTAGCGAAAGAGGCGGAGGAGAAGGCTGCGAAAGAGGCTACTGAAAAGGCGGAGAAGGAAGCGGCCGAAAATGCCGAGAAGGACGCAGCGAAAGAGGGTGAGGACGGGGCGAAGTCCGAGGGGAAAGACGAGCTGAAGTGCGGGGACTCGGGGAAGTACGGGGATTTGCTGAAGCAGAGCGGTGGGAACAAGTTTGACCGTGATCATGTGCCGTCGAAGGCGGCGTTGAACAAGATTGGGCGGCAAATCCTTGCCGACGAAGGGCTCGATTTAACAAAGGAAGAACTGCTCCGACTATTCGGCGACAAGAATACGCTAGGTTTAATTGCCAACGAAGGCAAAGCTATTGCGATCGACAAGGCGGATCATCAACAGGAAAGCCGTACCTACGGAAGAAGAAACAATCCGGAGCAGATCGCGGAAGACGCGAAAGACGCTCAAGCCGCTGCCAGAAAGGATACGAAGAAACTTCTGGACGACGCGTCGCGATGGGGCGAAAGATGTAAGGAGAAGTATGAGAAGTGGGCTGCAGAGATTGTCGAAAGGACGCATGCAGATTACGTGCGAGATATTGGCAAATTGATTGAAAAAGTAATTTCTGAGAGAAAGTGAAATGAAAATTCAGGATTTGGTGAAATTTTTTGGACTGCCTGCTCAGAATCTGGCATTTGACAAATTTCTGACGGAATACGGAATTTCTGAGAGGCCTGTATTTGACGTCGAGTCAGGAAATCCTTTCGAGATTATTACACTGGAAGCGCAGGGATTCATGCTTCAGTTTGATCAACCTGACGACTATGAGAAGCAGTACGGAAATCCGAGAGAAGCCGGTGAAATGATTTTTTCAAAGATTTTCTTGTACATCGTTGCCGAGGAAGGGTTCAAACCGTACTCGGGCGAGGTGTTGCCGGGTATTTCGTCGGATATTACGCGGGAAAAAGCGCTTGCAGAGTTTGGGTCACCCTCACGAACTCGCGATGAAGGGGATCGATTTGGTCGGCCCAATAATATCGAATACACGTGGAACAACGTCAATGGTTTGGGCGTATTTATCAGGTTCATCAAAGATCCGCCTGCGGCCAGGCATATTGTGATATCTCCTGAGAAAATTTGATCGGCATTGCGCGGATTTATGCCATCAGCGGTCAGGTATTGTCGTCATCAGGCTACTGGAAATTTGAGTGATAGGGTCGAGGGATATCTGTGAATATCTTGAAAATTGAAAATGCGCTAGGTATGGAGGTGACGCAAGCATTGAGGTTGCTGGAAGTCGATGCCTCACTCGGCAGCGACCCGGTATTCAAGTTTGATGGTGAGTGGCTCGGGTGCTCGTTTTTTTATAAGCAAGGATTCGCCATCTGTTTTTGCGACAAGGCTTTCTATTGCGATGACAATTCGAATATCGGCGAAGAGAAAATTCTGACGACGATTTTATTTTATAATGACGAGGAATATTATCATCACAAAAAATATGAAGGTAATTTGCCAGCCAATATTTCATTCTCGGATGATCATCAATCTGTAGTTGGCCGGCTCGGTATGCCGCAGTGGCGCTTTGTCCAGAATGGAAAAGTTGTGTGCGCCAGATGGGATAGCGGGCATACATGGATTGTGGCGTTTTATAATGATACCAACGGTGCGATCAAGCACGTTCAGTTTGGCTGGAATCCGCCCACTTCTCCCGTACCCACCGATCTAAGAATTAGCCTTTACGGCTACCCGGATTTCGACCTCATTCGCCCGCTCTTTAGAAAATCCATTACTGATCCGGCTGTTGTCAACGCATTGTCCCGTTTTAGACTGTCAGAAGTGAAAAAGGCGAAGCCAGATGACTGGTACGTCGTGGTTGACCACACCTCGGACAAGGGCATCGAGTTGTTCTTTGATGACCCTCGCAAACCCGATCCTCCAGGTCCTTATTTGTTTTCCGGTATTAAGTACTTTCGACGCGGAATTTTTGATTCTCCAGGATTTACTGGTCGATTGCCACATGGAATCAAATTTTCCTCCAAGCCTGAGGAATTGCTGCAGTTGTTAGGCAATCCGGTGACTGGAGATGTCAAAGAATGGTCAGGATACTACGTTTGGAATTTCCCAGACTATCTGCTGCACGTGTACTACAGCATCCAGGAGCAGCGAGTGGATAGAGTAACGGTGATGTTTCATCCCTATCACTCGGCCAGTTTTCTTATAGATCATCGCATTACCGATCCGCAGATTTAAATCCAGGAAGCGTGCCAATTTGGAGGTGAAATGGAAATTCCCAAGCTGGTGCGATTCTTTGGCTTGCCGTCTCAAAATTTAGAGTTTGATAAATTTCTAGCCGAAAATAATATCGAGGATCGACCGGTATTCGATCTGGATACGGAGAACCCGGCGGAGATCATCTCGCTGCCAGATCAAGGGATGTTTCTTGAATTCGTTCAACCCGGTTCGTATCGGGCAATGCATGGCAGCGTTCGTGAAGACGGAGAGATGATATTCTCGGAGATATTCCTCTACCTCCGCTCAGAGGAGGGATTTGCTCCATATTCTGGAAAAATACTACCGGATCTGTCGAGTGATATTCGTCAGGACGAGGTGCTGGTGAAATTTGGTTCGCCATCACTTATTCGTGATGGAAATGATCAATTTGGGCGACCGAACACAATCGAATACGCATGGGAAAACGTCAATGGATTTTCGGTTACGATCATGTTTCTCAAAAATCCGTCAGTTGTTCGATATATAGTCGTGTCTCCCGAAAAAATCTGAGTGTAGGCGAATTGCCCAACGGCATCTCCTTCGATATGAACAGAAGTGCAATCACTGCACGCATGGGTCCGTCAGCGCTATTCGACGAAGATTTCAACACCGAAGCCTGGGACATTGGCCGGCGCGTACGCGTGTTTATCGATTACGACAGCAACCGCGAGCGAGTGAAGTCGATTCAACTACGCTTGATGTTCAAGACATGTAGGAGAGGATATGTTCGATATGGAAAAACTGGTGGGACTCGTCGGCAAGCAGGCAAACGACCCGGCCGTGCAGCAGTTCTTGTCGCTTGCGCAACTTCCAGCGAGGCCCAAGTTGCCGCGCTCCGATCCAAGCGTATATCTCAACAAAGAATCGGACGGTTTTAGCGCGCTGTTCGAAGAGGCTGACTACGCGGCGCAAGAGCATGGTTTGACAATCGAGGGCGATGCGCCGGTCCTCACTGCAATTTTTCTGTATGGCCCCGACGACGACGAGTTTTCGCCTTTCCAGGGCGCGCTGATTAGCGGCATGTCTTTCAGTATGGGGCGGGCAGAAATTAGTAAACGCATGGGGCAATCTATTTTGTTCGACGAAGAGTTCAACACCGAGGCGTGGGATATAGCAGGCGGGGTGCGAGTTTTCGTCGACTATGATGATGACCGAAAGCAGGTCAAGCTGATTCAAATCGGCCTTACGCCAGCGGCCTGACGAAGCGGGAGAAGCGTTCATGTCCGTGCCCGGTCTCGAGCAATTTCTCGGCGTGCCTGCCGATTCCGTCGAAGCCGAACGGTTTTTCGACAACCTCGCCACTTTTCAGCGGCCTGAACTGGATAGCCAGGAAGAGGACCGGTGGTACGACTGGTTGCTGATCAAAAAGCAGGGGATCGAACTCGGTTTCGTTAGCAAGCCATATTTCGAGGCTCAGCCCCGGTACGACTGGAAACGGGGGCCGCTGATATGTTGTCAGGTGTATTTTTATCGGGCGGGCTTCAATGGTCGTCTGGATATTCATGGGTATGGCGGCGCACTTCCATATGGGCTCAGCTTTACGGACTCGCGAGATGTGGTGCGTAGCAAGCTGAGCAATTTCGCGGTGCGCAGTGCGGTGCAAACCGATCGATGGGATACGCCCACCGGTAAGTTGCATGTGCGGTACGCTGCGTCGAACGATGCGATCGACAGCGTCGTCATTGCACTGCCGATTCATGCATGGTCGGAGGATAGCCGGACGGCACTATCGATGCCGATTGCGCGCTGGCATCAGCTCTTCGGCGAAGCTCCGACTTCAACGGTTCTCGCGCAAGCCCTTGCGCCACTGGACGTGGATGCGCGCATGCAAGAGCAGGAAGAAGAGCGGGAGGTCGATTTCACCTTGGAATGTGGTTTGGAACTGTACTTCGAGGACCTCCGGCAGTTGCGCCTGCCGCGAACCGCTGGGCAAGGTCTGGGCCTTGGTGCAGTCAAATTCTTCAGGGCACGCGATCGCGAGGCGCGCGAATGGCTTGGCGAATTGCCTTATGGTCTGGCTTTTGAGGACAGCCCGGAGCGACTCTTCCAGAAACTCGGCCGTGCTCCTGACCGACATCAGGACGGGCGTTTGACTGGCTTCGCGCTCTGGCATTTTGACGAAGCGAGTCTGCACGTTCTTTACAGCAATTTGGATAATCAGCTGCAACGTATCACATTGATGGCGCCGGGGTATTGGTCGGAAGCGGCGGAGCTTAGTGACGCGTAGCGGGAGCGGGTGGTAACGCCTGATGCAGGCATATTGGCACTATGCGAACCATGTTCGCGTGTTGAGGGCTGTGGCATGACCACTTACCTGCAAGAAACCGCGAAGCTTAACTATGAAGACAGCGGTGTCACGCTGATAAGCCCTTGCATCTTGTTCGAATGGGCAATTGAGTTCGACGATGGCGCGGAAATTCTTGATTTCTACCGTAGAGCTCGCGAGGCTCTTGGTGAACGACTAACTCACTACAGCACCGGCGAAGGAGGCTGGAAAGCGTTCAATAAGCGGGCAGAGACGCTGGTACCCACCTGGTGTGAGAACCCCACGCCGTTCCCGAAAAAGTTCTACTGCTTTTTGGCGAACGGTGCCGATGCTGGAGCGACAGCGAGCAGCATGCGCATCGACTTTGCACATCGACCTTACGTTGACCCGGATGCTGCCGCATTGAAGCAGTGGAGATCAATCGATCAACGATCGTTGCCTTCACACACCATGCTCTCCATGACGCTGCCACTCGATCACCCAATTGTCGAAAGCGGCGATGTCGTGGATTGGCTCTCCGAATTCGACATTGTTGCGCGGCGCAGATTTATTTCAGGATCTTGCGGAATTGGGCTCAACTTCCCCATCAATTTTGCGACATCAGAAGTCGGCGCGGAAAGTCGAAATCGAGTAGCTGCACTGTTGAGGCGGTATCCGGGCCTGGATATCCGAAGCATCATGGTCGGCGTCGGCAACAAGTTGCGGCAACGCGACCCCGAATTCGCCGACAGGCATCAGGCTGCAAAGGCGCGCCCGTATCTGAAACGCGTGAACTGGCTTACCTTTCTGAGCGAAGATCAGGTCGACTGGATTGGCGGCGTGGCAACAATAAGGGATCAACTCGCGGGCACAGAAGCGCGGATACGCGCATTTGCGCATGGGGTTTGCATTCAGGCTTGTCCAACTCCTGAGATCGGCGATACATCGCGGGATGACTATGTCGATGCGTATCATCCCATCGCGATGTTGGTGCGGCCAGTTCGTATCGATGCGGTAAGCGGCGGTTCGCTGCCGTCGGACTTCAGGGCGCACGGTGCACAGGACTGGCTTGACGCGTTCGACCGTGATCAAAAGGAGCGAACGTGAAGAGGATCAGATAACCAGCATGCAAGATATACAGAACATTCGCTTTGAAGAAGACGGGGTGGCACTTATCAGCCCGTGTTATTTGTTTGAGTGGTCGATGGAGTTCGACGATGGGTCTGAAATTCTCGACTTCTACCGCAGAGGGCGCGAGGTGCTCGCGGATCGGCTTACTCACTACGACACGGGAGATGGGCGCTGGAAGCCCCTGAACAAGCGAGCGGAAACGTTGGTGCCCACGTGGTGTGAGAATCCAATACCGTTTCCGAAAAAGTTCTATTGCTTTCTAGCAAATGGTGCTGGAGCTGGCGCTACCGCAAGCAGCATGCGCATCGATCTTGCGCACCGTCCATACAAAGAACCGGACGCGGCGATGTTGAAGCAATGGAAATTGTCAGATCAGCGTTCATTGCCGGCGCACACGGTATTGAGGTTGACGCTACCACTGGATCATCCACTGGTTAAGGACGGTGGTGTCGCGGAGTGGCTTTACAACTTTGACATCGTTGCTAAATGCCGGTTCATTTCGGGGACGTGCGCATTGGGACTGAATTTCCCATTAAATTTCCCCACCCCGGACCTGGATTCCGAAACGCATAGACGTGTGGCAGCGCTGCTGCAACGTCATCCGGGTTTGGATGTTGCTGGCCTCTCCCTTGGTATCGGAACCAGTCTATGGCGACGAGATCCTGAATTTATCGAACGGCATCAGGCAGCAAAAGCGCGACCGTATCTGAAACGCGCAAATTGGCTCACATTCCTGAGCGAGGATCAAGTCGATTGGATTGGTGGGATGGCAGCGATCGAAGACCGACTCAAAGGTAGTGATGTGCAGATCCGAAAGTTCAAGCATGGGATTTGTTTGCAAGCCGGTGCTGCCCCGCAACTAGGAGATACTTCGCGTGCGGACTACGTGCCAGCCTACCTGCCAGTAGCGAGATTGGTTCGACCGGTTCGGATAGACACGATTGCAGGCGGACTCTTGCCATTCGACTTCCGGGAACACGGTGCACAGCAATGGCTCGACGCCTTCGAGCACGCGAATACGGGGGACGCATGAAGCGGATTCGAATAATCGGAAGCGGCGAGCAAGTCGCCTATCTCGATCAAAATGCGGCAGGCACGTCACGTGAGTCTGAAGAGCGAACCATGTCGGACCCAATCGAGTTATTCATTCGATACATCAATGCCGGATTCTCGACCTCGAACGCCCGAGGTGGGGGCGCGGCGAGCATGGAACTGGTGTCTTCGATATTTGACGATGCGAGTGGCACGCAACACTGGGCGTTAGATATCGACGACTCGCATATCGAAGAGCTCCGCATTGCGGCTAATCTTCTTCTCGCAATTGACATCGCTCCTGAGTTGGCTTTGGTGGAGGAAAAGAACGGCCAACGTACACAACATCTTCTCGGAATCGAGCAAGGCGACTGGCCAGCCCGTACCACGCAGCCACCATTCGAATTCGAGCAGGAACTCGATCCGGAAGATTCTATTCACGGGTGTGACGTACAGATCGAATTCGAGCGTGAACTCACGAAAGACGGCGCGACCGCGATTTGTGCCGCAGTTGAAATATGGTCTGATGTCGTCATGCGAAGCGGATTCGCGCCACCGGGTGACGATCCGGCCAATGCCGGGACAATCCCGGCAGGCACTTATCAGCATGATCCAAACACTATAGCCACAGGGACGCGCCGGAGTTTTTCTTCTTTCGTGTTGAAAACCATCATCGATCCGATGACGAACGAATAGCATCCGCTAATGACGCCACAACGCAGATCTGCGCCTGGGATGGCGGCAAAGTGACCGTGCCTCATGCGATGACGGTACTACGTAGTGGATTTCAGCTGCAGCGGGTGGCAGCGAGTTATTGGCTGGCAAACCACCGCGCCGGGAAATATGTGAACGCGTTAGCGCCAGCGTTTGTTCAACTCCGAATAGTGGACGCTAATCACGCTCCCTGACGCGTCGGCCCGGCGCCAACGAGGAAAGTGACCGATATGCGGCAATCGACGGGCGAATTACCGCATGGCTTGAACTTCGATGACAGTCCGGCACAACTGTTCGGAAAGTTTGGCCGTATGAAGCTGCTGCGTACCAGTTGCATGATGAGCCCATCCGCAACGCCGTCGCACCGCTCAGGTACACAACCTGCTCACCGCTCCAGGTAAGCGAAAACCGCACCGCCTTACCCACCCATTCCAGCTCCCGTTCAAATCGGGAATAAGATACGCATCAGCTTCCACTTCCCCAGCTCAGACTTTTAGGCCCGACACCCGATGAACACCCGCGACCGAAAATCCGCGCCACGCGGTGACGGCGACTCGCGCGGCGCTTCCAGCGAAGCGGCCGCGTCGCACAGCGAGTCTCTGCGAGCTTTTATCGTCGCGCTCGACCACACCGCGCTCGCGATGCTGGACGCGCACGGCTTCGTGATCGCGTGGAGCTCGGGTGCACATCAACTGACGGGCTATTCGGACGAAGACGTAGAGGGCCGTCCTCTGTCGTTCCTGTATGCGGCCGCCGCAGCCACCCGCGATCTCGAAGCGGCCGCACGCGCAGACCGCTGCGACAGCGAGCGCCGGCTGACCACCCGCAGCGGCGCCGAACTCGAAGCCACGGTATCGCTGCGCGCGGTGCACGCACCGAACGGCACACTCGCCGGTTACAACTGCATCTTCACCGCCCGCCCCGCATCAGACACCGCACCGGCCGCCGCCGATAACGCCGGCATGCTCCCGATCGACGCCAGCTCCGAACGCTTCGCACGCATCGTCCAGGACATCAAGGACTACGCGATCTTCATGCTCGACCGCGAAGGCCACATCCGCAGCTGGAACGCCGGTGCGCAACACATCAAAGGCTACGAACCGGACGAGATCATCGGCCGCCACTTCTCGACCTTCTACACCGACGAAGACAACGCCGCCGGCAAGCCCGCACGCGAACTGCAGCTTGCCGAGCAGTTCGGCCGCGTCGAAGACGAAGGCTGGCGTGTACGCAAGGACGGCAGCAGGTTCTGGGCAAACGTCGTGATCACTGCGCTGCGCAGCGACGACGGCCGCGTGCGGGGCTTCGCAAAAGTCACGCGCGACCTGACCGCGCGGCGCGCCGAAGAGGACAAGCTGCGTCAAAGCGAAGAGCGTTTCCGGCTGATGGTCGAATCCGTGAAGGACTACGCGATCTTCATGCTCGACCCGCAGGGCAACGTCGCGACGTGGAACACCGGCGCGATGCAGATCAAGGGCTATCTGCGCGCAGAGATCGTCGGCCGGCCGATCTCGGTGTTCTACAGCGCCGACGACAACGCCGCACAAAAGCCGCAGCGCGAACTGGAGATTGCCGCGAAGCTCGGCCGCATCGAGGACGAAGGTTGGCGGGTGCGCAAGGACGGCTCGATGTTCTGGGCGAATGTCGTGATTACCGCGGTGCGCGACAGTGCCGGGCGTCTGCTCGGCTTCGCGAAGGTGACCCGCGACATGAGCGAGCGCAAGCGTCTCGAAGAGCTGGAGGTATCGAGCCGCCGCATGAGCGAGTTTCTCGCCACGCTCGCGCACGAGCTGCGCAATCCGCTCGCGCCGGTGCGCAACGCGGTCAGCGCGATGCAGATGGTGCCGCACGCCGATCCGTTGTTGCTGCAGTGTCGCGATGTAATCGACCGGCAGATCGGCCATCTGACTCGCCTCGTCGACGATCTGCTGGACATCGGCCGCATCACTACCGGCAAGATCGAATTGCGCATCGCGCAGCTGGATATCCAGGAGGTCGTCACGCGCAGCGTCGAGGCCGCGCGTCCGTTTACCGACGCACGCGCGCAGACCATCCGCGTGGTGATGCCGGCTACGCCGCTGCAGGTGGACGGCGACCAGACGCGGCTCGTGCAGGTGTTGCAGAACCTGCTGAACAACGCGTCCAAATTCTCGGCGAACGGCACACAGATCTCGATTCACGTCGCGACCGAGCGGCGTTCGCTGGTGATTCGCGTGAAGGACGAGGGGCGTGGCATTCCGGCCAACGCAATCAATGCGATCTTCGATCTGTTCGTGCAGGAAGGGCATGCGCAGAATCCGACTGACACGGGCCTGGGTATCGGTCTCACACTGTGCCGGTCGCTGGTCGAACTGCATGGCGGCGCGATCCAGGCCTTCAGTGCGGGGCGCGGCCGCGGCAGCACTTTCACGGTGCGTCTGCCGCTTGCCGCCGGGGCGCACGGCGAGCACGACGAGGTTGCGCCGCTGCCGGTTGCGCCTGCCGTGGGCGGCGGCCTGCGGGTGCTCGTCGTGGACGACAACCGCGATTCCGCCGACAGCCTCGCGATGCTGCTCGAAATGAAGGGCCACGACGCGCGCGTCGCATACGACGGCGAGAGTGCGCTGGCCGCGGCCCGTGCCTTTCTGCCGCAGCTGGTGCTGACCGATCTGGCGATGCCCAATATCGACGGCTTCGGCTTGCTGCGCGAATTACGCTCGAACCCGTTGCTGTCGCTGACGCGTGTGGTCGCGATGTCGGGCTTCGGCCAGGCGAGCGATCGCGAACAGTCGCTCGCTGCGGGCTTCGATGCGCATCTGGTGAAGCCGATCGAGATCGCCGTATTGAACGCGCTGCTCGATACGGCATCGTGGCCTGGTCCAGTTCAATGATGCAGCGGTATTTTGCAGGCCTCGATATTTGACTTATGCGGGGCGCGTGTATTAAGAATATTCTCGAATCTGCGCGTCTCTTTTAAGATTATATAAGTCTCAAAATACGTCTCTTAAGATTCACAGGCTGGAGGTGATGTAAAGATAGGGATACTCTCTAATCGTCTGGCGTTTTATCCTGTCAAACCCCTTTACTAACGCTGGCTTTGTGCCTACGATTAAGTTGCACTTTTTGCCGGGTGCAATTGATAACAGATGTAAAACCCGACGTTATCGCACATACGCCGATAGCGAACGTTCATAAGATGTGCACAGCGGTTGTCGCGCATTGTCCGAATTTCCTGTTAAGCGCAATCAGAACAAGTGGTTCAAGCCGTCATTGTTTCAAACGGCAGATGCGTCGTGCGGCGGTTGCCGCCTATGCGAGATCGTCCTTTGGGACGGTGCGCGCGCACTGTCGTCAGGAAGGCAGATCAGATTGTCTTGTGCGAGCGTCGACGAGGAACGTAAGCCATGAACATCGCCATACTTGCCGTCCCCGCCGCAGTCGCAGCCTGCTTCGCCAGGTTGCTCAGCCCGCCGCGCAGGGCTATGCACGATGGTTTGCCGCCGCGCTTCGATCCGTTGTCCAACCGGCCGGCGCTGCATCGGTCAACCCGGCGCCTGCTGTGGCGCGCGAAGTCGGCTGCGCAGGCGCTTGAACCTGCCGGCACCGCCGGCCCGGTGCAACTATCGGTGGCATCCCGCTCTTCCAGTCCTGCCGGCATCTCCAACGCTTCCGGCTCTTCCGACGCCTCCGACGCTTCCGTTCCCGCCGTCACGTCGCATGCGTTGCGCGCAGTGCGCTGGAAGGAATGGCTCGCGCATGTGCTGCGCGTGCCCCATGCGCAGCGGCGCACGCATGCGTATCTCGACAGCTTCAGCCTGCTCGATTGCGCACCGGTTGCCGCTTTCGTGCTCGATGCGCAAGGGCAGGTGATGTGCGCCAATGCGCACGCGGAACGGCTATTTCGTAGTCAGCAGGGCCAGTTGTCGGGCCTTGGCATCGACATGCTCGTGCCGCATCTGTGGAGTGCCATGCAGCGCGATGCGCAAAGCCTGCCGGTCGAACCGGCGGCGCCGGCGGACCTGCTTCGGGCACATCCATCTGCACCCGCACCTGCGCCTGCCCCCGCGTTGACGCGCGAAACGCGCGCAAAGCGGCGCGACGGCAGCGACTTCCCGGCGCAGGTCGTGCTGCATCCGATCGCGTGGCACGACGCCTCCGCGACACTGGGTTTCGTCTGCGACCGCACCGAAAGCTACGAGCTCAAGCGCGACCGCCAGGAGCTCGCGCATCTGACGCGCGTGTCGACGCTCGGCGAGCTGGCGGGCTCGCTCGCTCACGAACTGAACCAGCCGCTCACCGCGATCCTGAGCAATGTGCAGGCGGCGCAGCGCTTTATCGAGCACGATCCGCCCGATCTTGCGGAAGTGCGCGACATCCTGAACGATATCGTCGACGACAGTTGCCGCGCGAGCGAAGTGATACGCCGCATCCGCGCCTTCGTGAAGAAGGAAGAGCTCGAACTGGTGCGCCTCGATATCAGCGGCGTGCTGCGCGACGTCGTGCAACTGGTGCACAGCGATGCGATCGTGCGTGGCGTGCATCTGTCGCTCGACGTCGACGAGCATCTGCCGCCTGTGCGCGGCGACAAGGTGCAGTTGCAGCAGGTGATGCTGAACCTGATCGTCAACGCCTTCGATGCGGTGCGCGACGTCGATCTGCTCGATCGTGTGGTGACGGCATTTGCCGGGCGCGACCGCGACGGCATGATCCGCGTGGCAGTACGCGACCGCGGCCATGGCATGAGCGCCGATCGTCTCGAGCGCATTTTCAAGCCGTTCGTCACGTCGAAGGCGCAGGGCCTGGGGCTTGGGCTGTCGATCAGCCGCTCGATCGTCGAGATGCATCGCGGCCGCTTGTGGGCCGAAAAAAATAGCGATCAGGGCATGACCTTCCACGTGACGTTGCCACCGTGGAGCGAGCCGGAAACGGCGCGAGCCGCAGAATGAACCCCGCACAGCGCGAGCCGGGCGCAACCGTCTACGTGGTCGACGACGAAGAGTGCGTGCGCCGCGCGCTGTCGCGGCTGATTCACGCGGCAGGGTATCGGGTCGAGGCGTATGGGCTCGCGCGAGAATTTCTGGCGCAGGTCGCGGCGCAGCGTTGCGCGGCGCTGCCGCACAGCGTGCCGGAGCCGGCTTGTGTCGTGCTCGACGTGCAGATGCCGGACCTGAGCGGCCTCGAGTTGCAGCGCGAACTCGACGCGACGCTGCCGGCCGTTTTTCTGACCGGCCACGGCGATATCGCGATGACGGTCGGCGCGCTGAAGGCCGGCGCCGCCGACTTCCTGACCAAGCCGGTGCGCGACGCAGACCTGCTCCATGCGATCAGCCAGGCGCTGGCGCATTCCGCCGAAGCGGTGCAACAGCAGCACGAACTGCGCGAACTGCAAAGCCGCCTCGAACGGCTCACGCCGCGCGAGCGCGAAGTGATGCAACTGGTCGTACTGGGCCGCTTGAACAAGCAGGTGGCATGCGAGCTCGGTACCGTCGAAAAGACCGTCAAGGCGCATCGCGCGCGCGTGATGCAGAAGATGGAAGTCAGCTCGCTGGCGGAACTGGTGCGCGTGGCCGACAAGGTTGCGCAACCTGGCATGTCGCCCAAGCCTGTGCCTCAGTAGCACGACATTCGCGTACGGGACCAAGGTCCAATATCGCCGCGGCGTGGCGTCTCTTAGTCTATGGCAGGGAACGCTTGCAGAAGGCTGCATGCGTTGCCGGTCACCGGACTGAGGACAATGGGCACTGCCAAACCATTCGTTGTAGTGGTTGACGACGACGCATCGGTGGGCCGGGCGATCAAGCGGTTGTTGCGCTCCGTCGGGATCGCGGCTGACACGTTCGCGAGCGGCGACGAATTTCTGGACACGCTGTCGTCCATGCCGTCGTATCGCCCAGGCTGCGTGATACTCGACGTGCAGATGCCGGGTTCGAGCGGACTCGAAGTCCAGCGCCGGCTGGCGGGCGAAGCGTTGCCAATCGTCTTCATCACGGCGCACGACGATGCCGGCGTGCGCGACGCAGCGCTTGCCGCGGGCGCGGTTGCCTATCTGCGCAAACCCTTCACCGACCACCTGTTCATTCGCACCGTGTGCGCGGCGCTCGGCATTGAAGTGCCGCATTGATGTGCGGCACTGGAGCACCGCACTCAGGCACCGCCGAGGTTGCACAACAGCAAACCCCACATCGACCGTCACCAGGTATTGGACCAAGGTCCAATTGTGTTCGACTGGCCGCACTTCCAATATGGATGGCAACGGGCTTGCCCTCGCTGCGAAGGCGAGCGTGTGAGCGCGTGCGCACGATGTACGCATACCGCGGATGCGGCGCATGCAGGACAAGAGCGTGAACCGAGGAGTACGCATCATGAAAGCAGTAATGCACAGGGCGTCGATGCACGCGGCATCGGCGCTGACGGTGATGACAAGCGCGGTGACAAGCGCGGTGACATCCGTAGTCACAAGCGCAGCGATGACCGTAGTGACGACCGTAGCAACAAGCGCAGCGCTAATCGCAGTAACCACTCCCGCAGCCGCCCAGCAACCGATCATCTATCCCGCCAAAGGGCAGAGCTCGCAACAGCAGGCGAGCGACATGGGCCAGTGTCAGGCCTGGGCGAAGCAGAACACCGGTGTCGATCCGGCTGCCATCGCGCAGCATGCGGCCAGTCAGCCGCCCGCACAGCAACCCAAGGGCGGGCGAGTGCGTGGCGCGGCCGGTGGCGCTGCGGCGGGCGCGGCAATCGGTGCGATTGCCGGCGATGCCGGCAAGGGCGCGGCGATCGGCGCCGCCGGCGGTGCGGTCGGCGGCGGCATGCGGCAACGCCGCCAGGCATCGGCGCAGCAGGAGCAACAGCAGGCTTCCCAGCAGCAGGTGTCGCAGCAGATGGCTACATTCAACCGGGCATTGTCGGCATGCATGACCGGGCGGGGCTACACGATCCAATAGCGTAACGATCACGCGGAGTTAACAATGAATCGGTCGTTTGGGCGTAGCGCCTGTGTCGCGCGCGCCGTGCAACGCGGGCGGTGTATTCACGCACGCGCGTGGCTGCCGCTGGGCGCCGTCGCGCTGGCCGCGCTAGGTACTTTAGGTTTAGGGGGCTGCAAGAAGCCACCCGCCGAACAGGCGCGGCCGCCCGTCGAGGTGACGGTGGTCACCGTCACACAGAAAGAAACTCCGGTCGATTTCGAATTCACTGCGCAGACGCAGAGTTCGCGCGAAGTCGAAATCCGTGCGCGCGTCGACGGTTTTCTCGACAAGCGCATGTACACCGAAGGCTCGCTCGTCAAGGAAGGCCAGGTCATGTTCATCATGGACCGCAAGCCTTTCGAAGCGGCGCTGCAGACCGCCAGGGGCGAGCTCGCGCAGCAGCAGGCGCGGCTCACCGTCACGAAGGCCAATCTCGCGCGGGTGGTGCCGCTCGCTGCGCAGAACGCATTGAGCAAGAAAGACCTCGACGATGCGATCGGCAACGAAAAGGAAGCCGAGGCCTCGGTCATTGCCGCGAAAGGCCAGGTGCAAACCGCGGAGCTCAATCTGAGCTATACGACCATCCGCTCGCCGCTGATGGGGCTCTCCAGCTTCGCGCGCCAGCAGGAAGGCAGCTATGTGACGCCGACCCAGGGCGGTTTGCTGACCTACGTGTATCAGCTCGATCCGATGTGGGTGAACTTCAGCATCTCCGAGAACGAGTTGCTGCGCTATCGCGAGCAGATCGCGAAGGGCTCGCTGCGCTTTCCGCCGAACAACCAGTTCGACGTCACGGTGATCCAGGCGGACGGTTCGATCTATCCGGAGCAAGGCCGCATCGATTTCACCAACCCGGCGTTCAGTTCCGAAACCGGCACCTTCCTCGTGCGTGCGGTGTTCGCCAATCCGAAGGGCACGCTGCGCCCCGGGCAGTTCGTGCGCGCGAAGGTGTCCGGCGCGGTCCGGCCGAATGCGATTCTGGTGCCGCAGCGCGCGGTGCTGCAGGGCTCGAAGAGCCACTTCGTGTGGGTGATCGATGGCGACTCGAAACCGCATCAGCGGGTGGTCGAGGTGGGCGAGTGGCATGGCGACGACTGGTTCGTCACGCAAGGCCTGCGCGCTGGCGAAAGGGTCGTGGTGGATGGCGCGATTCGCGTCACGGCGGAGTCGCAGATCAAGGTGGTGAGCGCCGCACCGGCTGCGCCGGGCGCACCGCAGGCGCCCGCCAGTGCGCCGGCCGCGCAAGCGCCGGCGAGCGCGCCGGAGGCCGCCAGTGCGCCGAATGCGGCGCGCGCGCCCGAGTGGCGCCAGGTGCGCGCGGCATATGCCGCACAGGACGCGCCAGAGGTACACGAAGCACACCCAATACGCGTCGCGCTGCGCGACTCCGGCAACGGCATGATCCAATAAGCGAGCCGCGCCGATGAATATCTCCCACTTCTGTATCGACCGGCCGATCTTCGCGTCGGTCATTTCCATCATCATTACGCTCGGCGGCGCGCTGACGATGCTGTCGCTGCCGATCGCGCAATACCCGGACATCACGCCGCCGCAAATCACGGTCACCGCAACCTATCCTGGCGCCGACGCGAACGTGGTGGCCAACAACGTCGCCGCGCCGATCGAGCAGCAGGTGAACGGCGCGGACAACATGATCTACATGAGCTCGGCGAGCTCGTCCACCGGCAACCTGACGGTCAACGCGTACTTCGAGATCGGCACCAACCCGGAACTCGCGCAGGTCGACGTGCAGAATCGCGTGAACCTGGCGCTGCCGCAATTGCCGCAGTCGGTACAGGCGCAGGGCGTATCGGTGCAGAAGAAGTCGTCGGCGTTCATGATGGTGATCGCGATCTATTCGCCGACCGAGCGCTACGACGGCACCTATATCGCCAATTTCGCGAATATCTATGTGCTCGATGCGTTAAAGCGCATTCCGGGCGCGAACCAGTCGAGCATCTTCGGCACGCCCGACTACGCAATGCGCATCTGGCTGCGGCCCGACCGGATGGCGCAACTCGGCATCACCGCATCGGACGTGCAGACCGCGGTGGCCAACCAGAACCAGCAATACGCGGTCGGGCGGCTTGGCCAGTCGCCCACCGGCGCTGCGGTCGAGCAGTCGTTCGCGGTGACCACCACCGGGCGGCTCACCGAGCCTGCGGAGTTCGAGAACATCATCATCCGCGCGGAAAGCGGCGGCGCCGCGATCGTGCGGCTGAAAGACATCGGCCGCGCCGAACTGGGCCAGAAAGACTATTCGATCCGCAGCAGCTTCCAGGGCAAGCCGGCCACGGTGATCGCGGTGTATCAGCAGCCGGGCGCGAACGCGCTCGACGTATCGAAGCAGGTACGCGCGACGCTCGCGGACATGAAGAAAACGTTCCCCGAAGGGATCGATTACAAGATATCGCTGGACACGACCGAGTTCACGCGTGCGTCGATTTCGGACGTGGTGCATACGTTCTTCGAGGCGGTGATCCTGGTGGTGATCGTCGTGTTCGTGTTCCTGCAGAACCTGCGCGCGACGCTGATCCCGGTGCTGGCGGTGCCGGTGTCGATCGTCGGCACGTTCATGGGCATGGCCGCGCTCGGTTTCTCGATCAACATGCTGACGCTGTTCGGCATGGTGCTGGCCATCGGCATTGTGGTGGACGATGCGATCGTCGTGATCGAAAACGTCGAGCGCAACATGACGGTCCACAAGCTCGATCCGAAAACCGCGGCGAAGCAGGCGATGGACGAAGTGGCCGGGCCGGTGGTGGCGATCGTGCTGGTGCTATGCGCGGTGTTCGTGCCGGTGGCGTTTCTCGGCGGCATTACCGGCCAGATGTACAAGCAGTTCGCCATCACGATTGCGATCTCGGTGGTGATCTCGGGGGTCGTCGCGTTGACGCTGTCGCCGGCGCTGGCGTCGCTGCTGCTCAAACCCGGTCATCACGAAAAGCGCGGCTTTTTCCGCTGGTTCGACAACCAGTTCGCACGGATGACGGCGGGCTATACGCGTGCCGTGCGGCTGATCATCAAACGCTTTGCGATCGGTCTGCTGCTGTTCGTCGGCATGATCGTGCTGGCCGTGTTCATGATGCGTGCGGTGCCGACCGCGTTCCTGCCGCCCGAAGACCAGGGCTATCTGCTCGGCGCGGTGATCATGCCGGACGCGGCCAGCCTCGACCGCACCGGTGAAGTGTCGCAGCACGTCACCGACTACTTCATGAAGCAGCCGGCCGTAGACAGCATCACCACGGTGGACGGCTACAGCCTGCTCGACAGCCAGACCAAGAACAATTCGTCGACCTTCTTCGTCGGCTTCAAGAGTTTCGAAGACCGTTATTCGTCGGCGAACATCCGCACCGAGAACGCGCGCGCGGTGATCGAGAAAGCGTACAAGACGCTGTCGCAGGTAAAGGAGGGCATTATCCTGCCGCTCAATCCGCCGGCGATTCCGGGCCTCGGCACCACCGGCGGCACCGAGGTGTGGATTCAGAGCAAGGGCGACGCGACGGTCGCGCAATACGCGACCGTGATCGAGGAGTTCGTCGAGAAGGCGAAGAAGAGGCCGGAGCTGACCGGCGTGACGTCCACCTTCAATGCGTCGTCGCAGCAGATGCTGGTGAACGTCGACCGCGACAAGGCGGAGACGCTCGGGGTGCCGGTCGAATCGGTGTACAGCGCGATGCAGACGATGTTCGGTTCGCTGTACGTGTCGCAGTTCAACCGCAACAGCCGCCTGTGGCAGGTCATTCTGCAGGCCGAGCCGAGCTATCGCCTGAAGCCTGAAGACCTCACCCAGGTGTTCGTGCGCAGCAAGTCAGGCAGCATGGTGCCGTTGAAATCGGTGGTGACCTACAAGTACGTGACAGGCCCCGATCTCGTGACACGCTTCAACAACTATCCGGCCGTCAAGGTGACCACCAATGCCGCGCCGGGGTACAGCTCCGGCCAGGTGATCACCGCGCTCGAGGAAATCGGCGCGCAGATGCCGGACGGCTACGGGCTCGCGTGGAGCGGCGAAGCCTTCGAAGCGAAGCAGTCGGGCGGCACCTCGGGGCTAGTGTTCGTATTCGGCCTCGTGATGGTGTTCCTGATCCTCGCCGCGCAGTACGAGAAGTGGAACCTGCCGTTCGGTGTGTTGATGGCGGTGCCGTTCGCGATTTTCGGCGCGCTGCTGGCGGTCTTGCTGCGCGGCCTGAACAACGACGTGTACTTCCAGATCGGTTTGACGATGCTGGTCGCGCTCGCGGCGAAGAACGCGATTCTGATCTTCGAGTTTGCGGTGCTGAACCGACAGAACGGCAAGTCCATTTACGACGCCGCCATGGGCGCAGCCGAGGAGCGGCTGCGGCCGATCGTGATGACCTCGCTCGCGTTCATTCTCGGTTGCGTACCGCTCGCGATCGCGACCGGTGCGTCGGCCAACAGCCGGCATTCGATCGGCACCGGCGTGATCGGCGGGATGCTCGGCGCGACGGCGATCGCGGTGTTCTTTATCCCGATGTTCTTCTACGTGCTGGAGACGATGTCGGACAAGCGCCGCAGCAAGAAGGCGCCCGGTGCGGCCGGCGGTGGCGCGGATGGCGGTACGCCGCCGGGACCGCAGACGCCTGTGCCGGGCAGCGGCGCGCCGGCTGCGGCGCGTGAGTCGAAGGATGCGGCGGCGCCGTCGACTCCGTCGGCCTCGACGACACCGTCGACCCCGGCGGCTGGCGGCGCGACGCTATCCGCGCCGTCCGGCCCGAAGCCCACGCCGTCCGCACGTCGCGAGGGTGAATGACATGGCCCGCTCGCACACGCTTCGTACAGTTGGCGCCGCGGTGGCGCTCGCGGCCGGTCTGAGCGGTTGTCTGCTCGGCCCGAACTACCAGCGCCCGACCGTCGACACGCCGGCCACCTACCGCTTCCAGGAAAGCGAAGTGGCCGACACCGCGAATACCCAATGGTGGCAGCAGTTCAACGATCCGGTGCTGAACCAGCTGATCGCCACCGCGCTCGCCGAAAACAAGGACGTGAAGGTGGCCGCGGCCCGCGTCGACCAGTTTCTCGGCCAGTTCTGGAGCACGCGTTCGGCCCTGCTGCCGCAGATCGGCGCGGGCTTCAACGCCGGCCGCGAACGTATCACGCAGGCCGGACCGACGCCGGTGCTGCCGGGTCAGGGCGCGATCTTCAGCGACTACCAGGCGTCGGTGAATGCATCGTGGGAAATCGATCTGTTCGGCCGCAACCGCCGGCTGACCGAGTCGGCACGCGCGAACCTGCTGGCGACCGAAGAAGGGCGCCGCGCGACGATCCTGTCGCTGGTGGCATCGGTGGCTTCGTCGTACATCACGCTGCTGAGCCTCGACCGCCAGCTCGAAATCGCCAAGGCGACCACCTCGAGCCGCGCGGAATCGGTGCACGTATTCGACCTCCGTTTCAAGGGTGGCGAGGTGTCGCAAATGGAGCTGGCGCAAAGCCAGTCCGAATACGAAGCATCGGCGGCGACGATTCCGCAGCTCGAAGCGCAGATCGCGCAGCAGGAAGACGCGTTGTCGGTGTTACTCGGCCACAACCCCGAACCGATCCTGCGCAACGGCCGCGACCTCGACGGGCTCGGCATGCCACAGGTGCCGGCCGGCCTGCCGTCCGAGCTGCTCGAGCGGCGCCCCGATCTGCGTCAGGCCGAGCAGCAGATGGTTGCCGCCAACGCGCTGATCGGCGCGGCGCGCGCGCTGTACTTTCCGTCGATTTCGCTGACCAGCTTTCTCGGCACCGAGAGCGGCCAGATCTCGAACCTGTTCACCGGCCCATCGAAGATCTGGGCCTTCGCCGGCGCGATCACGCAGCCGATCTTCACCGGCGGCAACATCACGGGCCAGGTCAGACAGGCTGAAGCGCAGCAGCAACAGGCGCTGTTTTCGTATCAGAAGGCGATCCAGACGGCATTCCAGGAAGTCGACGACGCGCTGATCTCGTCGCAGAAGCTGCGCGAGCAGCTGGTGATCCAGGGGCGTCAGGTCGAAGCGCTGCGCACCTACTCGAAGATGGCGCGGCTGCGTTACGAGGGCGGCTATACCAGCTACATCGAAGTACTCGATGCGGAGCGCAGCCTGTTCAACGCCGAGCTCGACGAGACGCGCACCCACCAGGGCGTGTTGAGCTCGTACGTGTCGCTGTACAAGGCGATCGGCGGCGGCTGGGTGATCGAGGCGGAAAAGATGACGACGCAGCAGTCGTCGCGTAGCGACGCGGCGCCGGGCACACCCGACAGCGGCGCGGCGGAGAGTGTCAAATGACCGCCGCCCGTGGCGCGCAAGCCGACACCGCAGCGCAGGCGGGTGTCATTGCGTGCCGCGAATGCGATCTGCTACAACGCGAACAGCCGCTGCCGCGCAATGGCGTGCTGCGCTGCTGCCGTTGCCGCGCGTCGCTGTACCGGCGCCATACCGGTGGCTTCGAGCGTCCGCTCGCGTTTGCCAGCGCGGCGCTGGTGCTGTTCGTGCTGGCCAATGCGTTTCCGATCGTCGGCCTCGCGGTGAACGGCGATCTGGTCGAAACCACGCTGCTCGGCTCGGTACGCGTGCTGTATCGCGACGGCATGTGGCCGCTCGCCGGGCTGATCTTCATCACGACGTTTCTGATGCCTGCATTGCAGGTGCTGGCGATCGTCTGGCTGCTCGCGCCGCTGCAGTTCGGGCGGCGTCCGTATCGGGCCGATCTGGTGTTTCGCATGCTGCACGTCGCGCGTTCGTGGGGCATGACCGAGGTGCTGATTCTGGGCCTGCTGGTCGCGCTGGTGAAGCTCGCGCATATCGCGAGCGTCGTGCCCGAGGTCGCGCTGTGGTCGTTCGGCGTGTTGATGCTGTTGATCGCCGCCGCGGCCACCGCCTTCGATCCGCGCGATCTGTGGATGCGTCTCGGCGGGCCGCCCGATGTCGCGGCGCCGGTTCTTCCGCATCCGGCGGCGGGGTTTCCCGCGTACACGGCAGCCGCCTGCGGCCGCTGCGTGTGCCACGACTGCGGGCTGATGTCGGAACCGTTGTCACGCGCGTCCCACACGCCCGGCGCTCACGACCAGCGCTGCGCGCGCTGCGGCAGCCGTCTGCATCTGCGCAAGCCGAACAGCCTCGCGCGCACGTGGGCCTTTTTACTGGCGGCGGTGGTGCTGTATCTGCCCGCGAACCTGTTGCCGGTGATGAACACCAGTTCGCTGTTCGGTGCGCAGAAAGACACCATCATGAGCGGCGTGGTCTACCTGTGGAGCTCCGGCTCCTGGCCGCTCGCGGTGCTGGTGTTCGTCGCGAGCATCGCGGTGCCGATGCTGAAGATTCTCGCGATCGGCTTTCTGGTCGCCTCGGCGCAATTGCGCTCGACATGGCAGCCGCAACAACGCGCGCGCATCTACCGGCTAGTCGAGCTGATCGGCCGCTGGTCGATGCTCGATATCTACGTGATCGCGATTCTCACTGCCCTCGTGCAGTTCAATGCGCTCGCCACGATCAGCGCCGGTCCGGCCGCGATCGCGTTCGGCGCGGTGGTGGTATTGACGATGCTGGCCGCACTGTCGTTCGACCCGCGGCTCATCTGGGACACAAGGCAAGGCCATGGCCAGACCGCCTGAAAACCCGCCCCCCGGGCGCTCCGACTTGCCGGACGCGGTCGCCGTGCCGCGCTCGCGCTGGCGTCTGCAATGGATCTGGCTGGTGCCGGTGATTGCCGTGCTGATCGGCGTGTGGCTCGCCGCGCAGGCGATCCTGCAGCAAGGTCCGACGATCACCATCAGCTTCGGCAGCGGCGAGGGCCTCGAAGCGGGCAAGACCAAGATCAAGTTCAAGGACGTCGATATCGGCGTGGTGAAGTCCGTGGTGCTGTCGGAAGACTACAAACGCGTGGTGGCGACCGCCGAGCTGACGCACGGCGTGAACAACATGCTGGTCGACGATACGCGCTTCTGGGTGGTGCGGCCGCGCGTGTCGGGCGGCACCGTGTCGGGCATCGGCACGTTGCTGTCGGGCGCGTATATCGGCATGGACATCGGCAAGACCAAACGGGAGCGGCGCGACTACACCGGTCTCGAGACGCCGCCGGTGTTCGCGAGCGACGTGCCGGGCCGCGAATTCGTGCTGAAGAGCCGCGACCTCGGTTCGGTCGACGTCGGCTCGCCGATCTATTTCCGCCGTCTGCAGGTCGGCCAGGTGACGGCCTTCGAACTCGATGCGAATGGCCGGGGTATCACGCTGCGCGTGTTTATCAACGCGCCGTACGACAAGTACGTGACCAGCGACACGCGCTTCTGGCACGCGAGCGGCATCGACGTCGCGCTCAGTACCGAGGGCGTGAAGGTCAACACGCAGTCGCTGGTGTCGATCCTCGTCGGTGGCCTCGCGTTCGAGACGCCGGCCGATTCGCCCGACGAAGTACCCGCCGCGGCGCGCACGAACTTCGAGCTGTTTGCCGACCGCGCCAACGCGATGAAGGTGCACGACCGGCTCGTCGAGACCTTTGTGTTCGACTTCAAGGAGTCGGTGCGCGGGCTGGTGGTCGGCGCGCCGGTCGAGTTCCGCGGCATTCCGATCGGCGAAGTCACGGCGATTCACACCCGCTTCGATCCGGTTACGAAGCAGTTCAGCATTCCGGTCGAGGCGCGCATCTATCCGGAGCGCTTTACGTCGCGCTACGAAAACGAGCCGCGTGGCGGCCGGCTGATGCGCACGCCGCAGGAAGCCGCCGACCTGCTGGTGTCGCGCGGCCTGCGCGGGCAGTTGAAGACCGGCAGCCTGCTCACCGGGCAGCTGTACGTCGCAGTCGACTTTTTCCCCAACGCGCCGAAAGCAACGGTGAACTGGACCCGCAATCCGCCCGAGCTGCCGACCGTGTCGAGCGGCCTGCAGTCGCTGCAGGAATCGGTGACCGCCCTGATCGCACGGATGAACAAGATTCCGTTCGAGGCGATCGGCAACAACGCGCAGCAGACGTTGAAGCGCGCCGACACGCTGCTGCAGAACTTCAACAACGAGCTGGTGCCGCAGGCGCGCGACACGCTTGGCGCGGCGCGCACGACGCTCGATTCGGCCAACAGCGCATTGCAGCCCGATTCGCAGCTGCAGCAGGACACGGCAGACACGCTGCGCGAACTGTCGCGTACGGCGGCCTCGCTGCGTTCTTTGGCCGATTATCTGGAACGGCATCCGGAGGCTCTGCTCCGGGGTAAAGCGGGGGACGGAAAATGAAGCGTTCGGCCATCGCCGCCGCGCGAACCGCGCCCGCGGCCACGCGGTTTTTGACGCCGCATCGCGCGCGATGTGTGGCGCTGTTGCCGGCGCTGCTCGTGACGGCGCTGATCGCGTTGGGCGGTTGCAGTTCGCCCGGCGCGGCGTTTTACACGCTGAGCCCCGACGCATCGCTCGAGCGCACCGGCGCGGCACTGCCGATTACCGTGCTGGTCGGGCCGGTCACGGTGCCGGAGTTGCTCGACCGGCCGCAACTCGTCACGCGGGTGTCCGACAACGAAGTCGCCGTGAACGAGTTCGCGCGCTGGGGCGAGCCGCTCAAGAGCGGCGTGGCGCGCACGCTCGCCGCGAATCTCGAGCTGCTGCTCGGCGCGGCGCGCGTGTCGGTGCCGGGGCAGGCGGCGCTCGTGCCGGAGACCTGCCGCGTGCGGGTCGATGTCGTGCGCTTCGATGCGCTGCCGGGCGAAGCCGTGACGATCGATGCGCAGTGGGTCGTGCGCGTGCCGGGCAAGCCGTCACCGATCGCCGGCCGCAGCGTCGTGCGCGAGCCGGTGAGCGGCGCCGGCGACGCGCCGCTGGTCGCCGCGCAAAGCCGTGCGCTTGCCCGGGTGAGTCGCGATATTGCCGCGGCGATCCGCGGCGCATTGCCGGCCTGAGGGGCAGCGGATCATGCCGTCCCGATGAAAGACCTGCTCACCCAGATCGTGCTGTTTCTCGGCGCCGCGCTCGTCGTCGTGCCGTTGTCGATCCGCCTCGGTTTCGGTTCCGTGCTCGGCTATCTGCTGGCTGGCGTGCTGATCGGCCCGTCAGTGCTGCGGCTCGTCACGCACGTCGATTCGATCCTGCATTTCTCCGAGCTCGGCATCGTGCTGATGATGTTCGTGATCGGCCTCGAGATGCAGGTGGCGCGGCTGTGGGCGCTGCGCCGGACCATCTTCGGTTACGGCGGCATGCAGATGGCGCTGTGCGCCGCGCTGCTGACGGCGATTTTCGCGGCATTCGGGGTGCCGTTGCGCGTCGCGTTGACGGCTGGGCTCGCGCTGGCGCTGTCGTCGACAGCGATGGCCGTGTCCGAATTGCAGCAGCGCGGGCAAATGGACACACCGTTGGGCGAGGCCGCGTTCGGCATCCTGCTGTTCCAGGATCTCGCGGCGATTCCGCTGGTCGCGCTGCTGCCGCTGTTGAGCCCGCTCGACAGCGGCGCGAGCGCGGCGGCCCAGTGGCGCGCGGCGGGGGAGGCGCTGGCGATGCTGGCGCTGGTCGTGCTGGGCGGGCGTCTGTTGCTGCGCCGCGCGCTGCATATCGTGGCGCGCAGCGGCGCGCCGGAGATCTTCACCGCGTTCGCGCTGCTGTGGGTGATCGGCGTGGCGCTGCTGTTTCGCGGCGTGCATCTGTCGATGTCGCTCGGTGCGTTTCTGGCCGGCGTGCTGCTGGCCGATTCAGGCCATCGGCAGCAGATCGAAACCGATATCGCGCCGTTCAAGGGCTTGCTGCTCGGGCTGTTCTTTATCGCGGTCGGCATGTCGATCGACTTTTCGGTGCTGCTGCGCGAGACGCACCGCGTGCTGATCGTACTGGTCGCGGTGGTCGGGTTGAAGGCCGCCGCGCTTGGCTTGCTCGCCCGGCGCTGCGGCGTGCCGCGTGGACAGCGGGCGCAGTTCGCGCTGCTGCTGTCGCAAGGCGGCGAGTTCGCATTCGTCGTGATGGCCTCGGCGGCCGCCGCGCGGGTGGTCGAGCCGCGTGCGTCGTCGATCGTGTCGCTGGCGGTCGTGCTGTCGATGCTGACTACGCCGCTGCTGTTGATGGCGCTGCGATTCGTGACGCGCCGCGCCCGGCCGGTACCCCCTGCCCATGCCCCGCGGGCAGACTCTGTACAATGACTGATCGATCACCTGGCGGCGCCCCACGCGCGCTGCCGCTCCGTTCCGATTCCCTGCAATGGCCATTACCTACAAGACTCCTGAGGACATCGCGAAACTGCGCGTGTCCGGTCGCCTCGCCGCCGACGTGCTGGCGATGATCGGCGAACACGTGAAGCCCGGCGTGTCGACCGACGATCTCGACGCGATATGCCGCGACTACATCGTCAACACGCAACAGGCGATCGCCGCGAACATCGGCTACATGGGCTTTCCGAAGACGGTCTGCACGTCGGTCAACGCGGTCGTGTGCCACGGCATTCCGGACCGCAACGAAGTGCTCAAGGATGGCGACATCATCAACATCGACGTCGCCGTGATCAAGGATGGCTACTTCGGCGATACCAGCCGCATGTACACGGTCGGCGCGCCGAGCGCGAACGCGCAGCAGCTGATCGACACCACCTACGAAGCGATGCTGGCCGGTATCCGCCAGGTGAAGCCGGGCGCGACGCTCGGCGACGTCGGCAGCGCGATCCAGAAGGTCGCGCAGCGCGACGGCTTTTCGATCGTGCGCGACTACTGCGGGCACGGCATCGGCAAGGTCTATCACGAAGACCCGCAGGTGCTGCATTACGGCCAGCCAGGCCAAGGCGTGCGGCTGAAGCCGGGCATGGTGTTCACGATCGAGCCGATGGTCAACGCGGGCCGCGCCGCGACGGTTGTCATGCGCGATGGCTGGACCGTGGTCACCAAAGACCGCTCGCTGTCCGCGCAGTGGGAGCATATGCTCGCCGTCACCGAAGACGGCTACGAACTGCTGACCCCGTGGCCGGACGGAACCGGCCGCTACGAGGCGCCGTAAGCGCGCGAAGTGCGGCGCTGCAGCGGCGTTGCACATTGGCACGGCGTGCGGGCAAACGGGCGAGGTTGTCGAAAAAATAAGGATTTGACTCGTACGCCGGTTCGGTTAGGCTATGTCGTGGCGTGAATAGGGGAGCAACCCGGCACCGCTGGGAGCAACGGGCGCCGGCTCGAGCCGGTTCGCAACGGTTGCGTGCGCCAGGCGAGTCCGCATGTGCACATAGTGGTATTTCGTCGCGGCGATTTACACCGCACTTCGCGTCCTGTATCACGCCAGGTTTTACGCATTCAGGTCCGGAGATCAACGTCTGCATGAGTCCGTCACTCACCGTTCGGCGCATCGCTGCCCACCAGGGCGCGGTTTTCCGGGAGCTTCGCATGGCCTCGCTGCGCGAAGCGCCATATGCATTCGGCGCCACGCTCGAAGAAGAAGCGTCCGCCGATGCGGCCACCTTCGACGCCAGAGCCGCGCTGAACGCGGCTTCCACCACCTCCACGACTTTCATTCTTTACACCGAAGGCCATCCGGCCGGCTTGATCGACGCCTGCTTCGTCGATAGTCCGCAGCGTCGCGCGTTCGTCAGCGAGCTGTGGGTGGCGCCGGCCGTGCGTCATCTGCGCGGCGGCGAACTGCTCGTCAACACCGCGAGCGAATGGCTTGCGCACGGCGGCGCTGCTGAAGTGTTCGCGTGGATTGCCGACAGCAACCGCAACGCAATGCGCTTCTACGAGCGCCTCGGCTTCGGTCCCACCGGCGACCACCAGCCGACTGCGCGCGCTAAAGATCAGTGGGAAACGCTGCTGGTGCGCGACGTGCCACTGCAGACGCCGCCGGCCGGCTAACGCAGCAGCTTAAAAGCAGCGGCCAACTGCAGGGCGCCGCCGCGCGTCACTGCACCGCGCGCGACACATTCGCGAGGAAGCTGCGTACATCGCGCGGCGTTTATCGCCGAAAAAATTCGCCTCGCGCCAGGACGCCTGTAAAATACGCAAAATTTTTCGCCGAACGCTATGTCGCCCAAGAAATCGCCATTTTTCGAACTGCGCAGCGGTGCGGTCGACACGCTTCTGTTCGTGGTCAAGACCACCGACCTCGAAGCCATGCGTGCCGAACTGACGCGGCGCTTCGAGGCGACGCCCGAATTCTTCGCCAACGACGTCGTCGCGATCGACGTGCGGCGTCTTGCCGAAAACGAGCGCGTGCCGCTCGCCGAAATCTCGCAGTTGCTCGACAGCGTGCGCATGCGCCCGCTCGGCGTGGTTGCCGATGTGGCGCGCCAGGGCTGGGTGACGGAAAGCGGCCTGCCGCTGCTCGAAGCACGCGATCGCCGCGTGGCCCCGAAGGCAAGCAGCGAAGAAAGTGCGCATGAAGTGGTGGCCGTGCCTTCCGCGGCGGATGCAGTGGCTGCGGCCTCAGTGGCGCAAGCCGCCGCCCAGCCGCCGGCGGGCGCGCCGGACGAGCCGCAGCGCAGCAACGCGTCGCAAACGCTGGTGATCGACAAGCCGCTGCGCTCCGGGCAGCGCATTTACGCGAAGGGCGACCTCGTCGTGCTCGGGCTCGTGAGCCACGGCGCGGAAGTGATCGCGGAAGGCAACATTCATATCTATGCACCGCTGCGCGGCCGCGCGCTCGCCGGGGTGCACGGCAATCACGACGCGCGTATTTTCTGTACCTGTCTCGAGCCCGAACTGATCTCGATCGCCGGCATTTACCGCACCACCGAAAACCCGTTGCCGGGCGACGTGCAGGGCAAGCCGGTGCAGGTATGGCTTGATGAAGAAAAGCTGAGGTTCGAACCGCTGCGGCTCACGTAATACGTTTCCCGTGTGCGCCGCGTCCAGATTGACGCCGGACTCATTTGACGAAATTGACGAACACAAGGTAAAGGGTAATGGCAAAAATCATTGTGGTGACCTCGGGCAAAGGTGGCGTAGGCAAAACGACCACCAGCGCGAGCTTTGCGTCGGCACTTGCATTGCGCGGCAGCAAGACGGCCGTGATCGACTTCGACGTCGGCCTGCGCAATCTCGATCTGATCATGGGCTGCGAGCGCCGCGTGGTGTACGACCTGATCAACGTCATTCAGGGCGAAGCCAATCTGAACCAGGCCCTGATCAAAGACAAGAAGTGCGAGAACCTGTTCATCCTGCCGGCCTCGCAAACGCGCGATAAAGATGCGCTGACGATGGAAGGCGTCGAGAAGATTATCAACGACCTGATCGCGATGGATTTCGAGTTTATCGTTTGCGATTCGCCGGCCGGTATCGAATCGGGCGCGCTGCTTGCGATGCACTTCGCCGACGAAGCGCTGATCGTGACCAACCCGGAAGTGTCGTCGGTGCGCGACTCGGACCGCATTCTCGGCATCCTGTCGTCGAAAACCAAACGCGCGATCGAAGGCAAGGAGCCGATCAAGGAACACCTGCTGATCACACGTTATAACCCGAAGCGGGTTAGCGAAGGCGAAATGCTGTCGCTGACCGACATCCAGGAAATCCTGCGTATCGAGCTGATCGGCGTGGTTCCGGAATCGGAAGCCGTGCTGCATGCTTCGAATCAGGGCGTGCCCGCAGTACACCTGGACGGTACCGATGTGGCGGAGGCCTACAAGGATATCGTGGCGCGCTTCCTCGGCGAGCAGAAGTCGCTTCGCTTTACCGATTACCAGAAGCCGGGCCTGCTGCAGCGCCTCTTCGGCACCAAGTAAAGGGAGGCGTCGTATGTCGATTCTTTCGTTTTTGCTGGGCGAGAAGAAGAAATCCGCGTCGGTAGCGAGGGAACGCCTGCAGTTGATCATCGCGCACGAACGCGCCGGCGGACGTGCGCCCGCCGATTATCTGCCCGCGTTGCAACGCGAACTGGTGGCCGTGATTTCGAAGTACGTGAAGATCGGGGATAACGATATCCGCGTCAATCTCGAACGTCACGACGATCTCGAAGTGCTCGAGGTCAAGATCGAGATTCCGCAGGCCTGAGCGTCGCGGCGGCGCCTGGGCATTCGCTTCCTGAGAGTCTTGAGAGTGGTGAGATTCTTGACGCGCGTGACAAGCTCCGCGATTGGCGCGGACTTGCCTGGCTGGCTGCCGGTGAAAAGCGTAGCCGCCGATTGAAACAAAGTTGAGTCGCGGCGTCCCTGCGCCCGATGCAGACGCAACCTGCAACGCCCCTGCCGGAGGCTCTCCTGCAGGGGCGTTGCTGCTTGTGGTGCGGTGCATCCGGTGCGCTGCCGCCGCCGCGCGCCGCCTGCCTGCGAAACAAACCGTTGCACTTCCGACCCCTTTGTAATGCGCCGCGTGTCAGCGCACAGGTAGCCTCGCGCATTGAAGACGTAACGCCGCGCGTTACGCGGTTATTCGGAGAGGAGTCTATGAAAAAGTCATATCGCACGTGGGTTGCCGGTCTTGCATTGCTTGCCGCGGGTGGCTCTGCCATCACGCTGTCGTTTCCGGCCTCGGCCGCGCAAGTGCTGGTGGTCGATGCGCTGAGCGCGCCGCCGCCGGTCCGCTATGAAGCAGTGCCCGCGGCACGCGCCGGCTACGTGTGGGATCACGGCCATTGGCGCTGGCAGCGCGGCCACTATGTGTGGGTGCCGGGGCACTGGCAGGTCGAGCGGGTCGGTTATCACTGGGTGCCGGGCCATTGGGTCGCGCACGGTCCGAACTGGCGCTGGGTGCAGGGCCACTGGGCCTGATGCGGGCCGGCGCGTGTGCGGTGTGTGCTGTGCCTGCGGCGCTGCACACGCGCCTGGCTGCAACGCTTTCGCTCGTCGCGTCTGACGCGCGCTTTCCCGTACTTCCAGGATCCACACAATGAAAACAAGGCTCATCGCGGCCGCGCTGCTGGCGCTGACGCTGGCCGGCTGCATCGTGGTGCCCGTGCGGACCGTGCATGTGCCGACGGTCGTCGTCTATTGAGCGGCGGGTTTGTGGTGCTGCGGGGTGGGGCGCTGCGGCGTTGATCGTTCCCGGGTCTGGCGCTACCGGGGCGACTGCTTCTGCGTGCAGCGCCTCTGGGTCGATCTTCTCTTATGGCTGGCGCGGCGTGTCGCCAGAAGCATCGGCGGAAGCATCCGCGGCTGTATTGGCATGCACTGGATCCGCGACCGGCTCCGGATGTTCCGCCGCATCCGCAGGCGCCGGCAACGGCGCCATATAGCGTGCCGCGAGCGATTCATACAGCGGCGGCGCGAAGAAGCCCGACACCTTGCTCGAGATCAGCGCAGTGGCCATCAGCGAGATCACCAGCGCGTGACCATTGATCATTTCGACGACGATCACGAACGCCGTGATCGGCGATTGCGTGACCGCCGCCATGTACCCGACCATCGCCAGCGCGATCAGCATCTGCAGCTGCATGCCGCTGAACAGCGTATGCAGCACGTTGCCGAAGCCGGCGCCGATCGATAGAGATGGCGCGAAAATGCCGCCCGGAATGCCCGGCAGATACGAACCGACCATCGACACCATTTTCAGCAATGGGTAGAACATCGACAACTGCTCGCGTCCGTCCAGCAAGCCGCGCGCTTCCGAATAGCCGCTGCCGAAGGTCGTGCCGCCGGAGATCAGACCGACGACGGCGATCACGAGCCCGCACAGCGCGGCGAAGATGACCGGATGCTCCGCATGTAGCTTGCGCACCGGCGCGGGCATCCAGCGCGCGGTGTTGAGCAGCAGCCAGCCGAAGATGCCGCCGGCGATACCGGTGACGACGCCGGTCAGCAGCACAGCGAGCGCGAGCAGATTCGGGAAATGCGCGCCGACGTCGATCGTGCCGAAATACGTGTAGTTGCCGTTCAGGCCGAGCGCGATCACGCCCGCAATGATGATCGCGGTGATCAGCACGCCGCTCGCACGCGCTTCGAAGCTGCGCGTGAGTTCTTCGATCGCGAATACGATGCCGGCGAGCGGCGTGTTGAAGGCGGCCGACAGGCCCGCTGCTGCACCGGCCAGCACCAGCTGGCGTTCGATCAGCGTATTCGAGCGCGGGTACAGGCGCCGCAGGTTGAACATCAGCGCAGCGCCGACCTGCACGGTCGGCCCTTCGCGGCCGATCGTGAAGCCGCCGAGAATGCCGAGAAACGACACCAGAATCTTGCCGACCAGGATGCGCAAGCTCAGCAACCGGCTGCCGGTATCCGCGGTGCGCGTGTGCAGCGTGGCGATCACCTGCGGGATGCCGCTGCCTTCGGAGCCGCGAAAAAAGCGCCGCGTGAGCCAGGCGGCGAGCGCGCCGAGCGCGGGCGTCAGCAGCAGCGGCAGCCACGGATGTTGCCGCTGCAGCCCGAGAAAAGTGTTGTAGCCCCAGTCGATCAGGCGCGCGTAATACACAGCGACGAGGCCGACCGCGATCGCGCCGAGCCAGAAGATGCCGAACTGGCGCCACAGGCGCCGGGCCTGCTTAACAACGTTCGAGGAGAACGGAGTGGGTGTCCGAAACATAACGAAGCGTCATCACTCGTACGTGGACGAAGCGGGAATTATAACGGCGTGTAAGCGGTGGTGTGGTCGGGAAAGCGTTTGCAATAGAATCACGCGAATTATCGGCCGTGCCAACCATGGGTTGTGCCGTTTGCCTCGCGTGTGCCAGCAGCAGCGGCACACAGCGCGGGTCGGCTAAAATCGATGGTTAGGCTGAGCGAGCGGGGTCGATCTCGCCAGTGACGTGCGGCAAATCTCGGAGCGAACTACGGGTTATCAATGAAGCGAATCCTTGTCATCAAAGTCACCTCGCTGGGCGACGTGATCCAGGCGCAACCGGTCGTTGCGGACCTGAAACGCGCATTCCCGGGTGTCGAGGTCGATTGGGCGTGCGACGAGGCCTTTGCGGAAGTGGCGCGCTGGAACCTGAGCGTCGGGCGTGTGCTGTGCGCGCCGCTGCGGCGCTTCAAGAAAGCGCGGCGCTGGTCGGACTTCAAGGCGATCGGCGCGTCGATCGCCGAATTGCGCGCGTACCGCTACGACGTGGTGCTCGATATCCACGGTGTCTACAAGAGCGCGATCATCGCGTTTCTGACGCGCTCGAAACAGCGGCTCGGTTATCGCGCGAGGGATCTCGGCGAACGCGGCGCCGCGTTCGCTTATACCGGGCGCTTTGCGCTGCGCGCGGATGCGAATGCATGGCAAGGGATGCGCGATACCGTCGCGCTGGCGCTCGGTTATCGGGTCGAAGGGCCGGCCGTCTATGACATGCATATCCCGCCGCCCGCGCAGCCGGTCGTCGAGACCGGCGGCAAGCCGTTAGCGGTGCTGTTTCACGCCACCTCGAAAGACGACAAGAAGTGGCCCGTCGCGTATTGGGCCGAGATCGGCAACGAACTCGTCCGGCGCGGGTTTCATCTGGTGCTGCCGTGGGGCTCGGCCAGCGAGCGCGCCGAGGCGCAGCAGATCGTCGATCGGGTGCCGCAGTCCAGCGTGCTGCCGCAACTGGGCGTGACCGCGATTGCGCAGCTGATCGATGCGGCGTCGTTCGTGATCGGTGTCGATACCGGCTTCGTGCATCTTGCGCACGCGCTCGGCAAGCGCACGGTGATGATCTTCATCGCCACCTCGCCGGTCATCTTCGGCAACGAAGCGCCGTTCCGTTCGACGTCGATCGGCGATGGGCATTCGGTGCCGCCGGTGGCAGAAGCGCTGCGCGCGATCGATTATGTGCATGGCTCACCGGATGGCGGCAATGGGCAAGGCGGACAAAACCGCCCGGTTGCCGCCTGATCCGGTTCATCCCGCGCGCGCCGCAGCGCGTGCTTCGCGCGTCATGCAAGCAAGACAGAAAAGAAAAAAGAGGCGTAGCGCGCGTTCGCCCATGTTGACGGGCCTCGTTCCGCTACGCCTCTGAACGCCCACGCAACGCGCGGACGGAGAGGAAAGCTGCTGTGGCAATGAGCGACCTGAGTCGCTCGTAATGTCTATAGAGACCGGCGCGCACGCGCCGAGTTCAATCGATGCCGGCGATGAACAGCCGCGATACGTGCGTGCTGCGCCCGCTTGCGCGCATTACAGGCTTGTTAAAACTGTCGCTATTGATTGGTCTTCGAACGGTGCCATACGCGTGCCTCAAACACCTGCCGCAATGCGCTCAGGCGCGAGCCCAGGCGGTGTGCCGCGTCAATGCCGTGCCGCGCGCAGCGCGCCGCGTGCTTCGCCTGTAACAGATGCCCCACGCCTGCTTACAAATTGCAACGGTCCACGTGAGCGCGTTCGTGTTCAATCGGAATCATTCGAGATGCACTCGAATGACAACAGGATTTCGACGGGAGAACGATGTGAAACGCTTGATACTGACGTTGATTACCGGTGCGTTGCTGGCGAGTACGCTGGGTGGCTGCATCATCGTGCCGGAGGGTGGTGGCGGCTATCACCACCACGACTACTACTACCGGTGATGCAGCGCATCCGCACGGAGAGTCTGAGGATCGTCAGGGAGGCGGCCTCACCTTTGCCGTAGCGGCGATGCGTGGCCCCGGGCGCTGTGTGCACCTGTACCGCGCCCGGGTTTTTTCTTCATGATGCGATGCGCGACGTGCGATGTGCGCTCACTCAATGCAGCAGATCGCATCACCGCGCGTTGCATCGCGTGCATCAGCTCACATCAGATGCGAGTCGCGTGTCTCGCGCATGCACAGCACGCCGACGAGGCTCACCAGCGCGGCCACCGACACATAGCCGCCGACCCATGCAAGCCCGCCTTTGGCGGCCAGCACCTGCGCGATATACGGCGCGACCGACGCACCGAGAATCCCGCCCAGGTTGTACGAGACGCCTGCGCCGGTATAGCGCACGTTGGTCGGAAACAGCTCCGGCAGCAGCGCGCCCATCGGTGCGAACGTGATGCCCATCAGGAACAGTTCGATGATCAGGAACAACTGCACGAACGGCATGAAGCCGCTGCCGAGCAGCGGTTCCATCGTGAAGCCCGACAGCACCGCCAGCAGAATGCCGACGATCAGCACGGGCTTGCGGCCGAAGCGGTCGGCAGCCCACGCGGACAACGGCGTGGCGAGCGCCATGAACACCACCGCGACGCACAGCATGCCGAGAAAGCCCGGGCGCGTGAAGTGCAGCGTCGACACGCCGTACGACAGCGAGAACACGCTCGAGATATAGAACAGCGTGTAGCACACCACCATCGACAGCGAGCCGAGCAGCGTTGGCCACCAGTGGCGCGCGAGCAGGGTTGCGACCGGCACGCGCACGCGTTCCTTGCGTTCGACGGCGGCGCGGAACGCCGGCGTTTCGGCGATTTTCAACCGCACGTACAAGCCGAGCGCGACCAGCACCGCGCTGACGATGAACGGCACACGCCAGCCCCAGCTGCGAAACTGCTCATCCGATAGCGACAGCGCGAGGCCGAAGAACAGGCCATTGGATGCGAGAAAGCCGACCGACGGTCCCAGTTGCGGGAACATGCCGAACCAGCCGCGTTTGCCTTGCGGCGCGTTTTCGGTGGCGAGCAGCGCGGCGCCGCCCCATTCGCCGCCAAGGCCGATGCCCTGGCCAAAGCGCAGCACGCACAGCAGGATCGGCGCGAGGCTGCCGATCGAGTCGTAGCCGGGCACGAAGCCGATCAGCGTAGTGGACACGCCCATCACCAGCAGCGACGCGACCAGCGTCGATTTACGGCCGATCCGGTCGCCGAAATGGCCGAACAGGAACGAGCCGATCGGCCGCGCGATAAACGCGATGCCGAACGTGACGAAGGCAGACAGCGCCTGCGCGGTGGTCGAGCTGTGCGGAAAGAAGACCGGCCCGATGACCAGTGCCGCGGCAGTCGCGTACACGTAGAAATCGTAGAACTCGATCGCGGTGCCGATGAAGCTCGCGAAGATGATGCGCGCTTTGCTTTGTTGTCGGCCGAGGGTTGGGTCGGCGGCAGAGACCGGCGGTGAAGACATGCGTAACTCCTGGTGTCGCGATGCGACCGTGCGTGGCGTGGCCTCAAGGCAGGCCGTAAGGTGACGCAGCTGGCCGGTGCATCTCTGTTTATTGGACGTGCGGGCCGCGCGAGGCGCGCGCTGAAACACGTTGCATTGGCAACGCGAGTTGGCAATGAGTCGGCGGCGGGTGCGAGCGCATGCCGCTGCTGCGCGGCCTGTTGCAAGCGCTGCCACCGGTGCGCGCAAGGTGCGGCCCGATGCAGGCGGGACGGAGCGAACGCGCGGATCACGCGGCACGCCATGCCCAGGGCGATGCGGCGCGAGCGGATGAGCCGGCGCCGATAGCCGTGCCGGAACGATCCGGCAGAGAGTGCCAAATTATATCGGGACCGGCGTGTGCCTACATTAAAGGCAAATGTGTGCATGCGCATCGAACATGTGCCGCACGCCGCGCGCTTGCCTCGCGCGCACCCGCAACCTCCTGCGGCACGCCGCGCTAGTCGATGGTCTGTGCTTGCGGCGGCGCGAAAGTGCGCAGCTGGAATTTGCCGTTGTCGTTGAACAGCCAGTCTTCGAACAGTTCGAGATGGCCGGCGCGGTCGAGCAGCTTCGTCGGAGGTTGTGGCAGCGGCGCGGCGCGGCGTAGCGTGGCCAGCGCGGTGCTTTCCGCTTCGTCGTCGCCGTTGGTGCGATACACCGACGACGCGACGATCTGCCCACGGCTGTCGACGACGAACGACACCACGACCAGCGAACGCAGCATCGCTTGCAGCGAGCCCTGCAGCACGTACGACGGATTGCGTTCGACGATGCGTTGCGCGACTGCGCTGCGGTATTGATCGAGCGTCGCGCTGTTGATCGCGGCGAGCGGCACGGTGGCGAGCGGGCGCTGCGGTGGCGTAACGGTGCAGGCGCCGGCGATCAGCGCGGCGGCGAGTGCCGCACTCGCGCCGCATGACGGAAAGAGACGCCGCAGCGCGTGGCGGCTATCTGCTGCGCGTGAATCGCGGTGAAGATTGCGAACCGGCATCGCTTCGACCCTGAACGCGGCGTGAGGCCGCTATCAGCAGCGTAGCGCAAGCGCGCGTCGATTCAATGCAGGTTCGCACCGATGCGAGGGATGGCGAACCATGGGGCGTACGGTTGGCTGCCGGCATGTCGCGCGCATGTCGCACGCATGGCGCGCTAATGGCGCGAACCGCCACCGCCGCCATGCCAGCCGCTGCCGCCTCCACCGCCGTGCCAGCCGCCGCCGCCGCCACCATGCCACCCGCCGTGGCCGCCGCCGTACCAGCCGCGACCGTACCAGCCGCGGCCGTAGTAACCACCGCGGCCGTAGTAACCACCGCGGCCGTAGTAACCGCGCCCCCAGTAGCAGCAGCCGCCGCCACCCCAGAAACCGATGCTGAGGGTGCTGTACGCGGGATAGTACGGCGCGTAATAGCCCGGGCCGTATCCATAGCCGTAAGCGCCGTATGCGCCATATGGATAGCCATACGGGTAGGCGTACGGGTACGCATACGGATTGCCGTACGCATCGTAGCCGTAATAACCGGGCACCGCGACGCAGCCGGCGAGCAGTGCCGCCGCGCCGGCAGCAAGAGCAAGTTTGAACATTCGAGTCTCCTTCCTTTCAGGTGAGAAGGATCGTGCGAGGAAGGGTCTCGTTGAATTGTATCGGTGGTTGGGCGAAGCTGCTGGCGCGCCGGCGCCTGTCGAGGCCTGCGCCGCGTGCTATGCGTCGTTGCGCACTGCGGTAATCAACGCCGTATGCTCGCCGAGCTTCGGCACCCGCAGCACGGGCCGCCCCGGCTCGCGAGCGAAACGGATTGGTGTGTTCAGATGACGATGTCCTTCAGCATCGATCAGAAGCATGCCGCGTGCCTCGACGTGCGGATGACGCATCGCATCGCGGTAGCTGAGCACCGGCATCGCAGGAATACCGTGTGATTGCAGCCAGTCGAGCCAGTGGTCGAGGCGCCGCGTGCGAAAGCTTGTCGCGAGAAAATCGCGCAGCGGGTTTTGTGCGTCGCCGGGTTGACCCAGCGCGACATCGAGCAGGTCCGTGCGCTGCAGTGCGTCGAGCAGTGGCCGCGCGAAGCGCGCTTCGCCTGCGCCGAGACACAGCCACGCGTCGTCCGCAGTCTGGTACGGCTCGAGCATTGCGTAGCCGAGCGTCAGATCGCGCGCCGCGGCCTCGTCCGGTGCCGGGCTCGAAAGCGCATCGAACGCCGCATTCGGCCGCGTGCTCAGCGCGATGTCATGCATCGACAGATCGAGATGGTCGCCCACGCCGGTCTCGCGGGCCGCGATCAGCGCCATCAGGATGCCGGCCAGCGCACTGTGCGCGGTGCACCACGATGCGATCGACACCGTGGAAATCACCGGCCTGCCTGCGCGATCGCGCGGCATGATGCCGGCCAGCGCCTGCACCGCGGGATCGTGCGCGGCGGTGTCGCGCAATGGCCCGTGCTGGCCGAACGCGCTGATCGAACAGTAGACCAGACGTGGACTGAGCGCATGCGCGCTGGCCGCGTCGATACCGAGGCGCGCGGTCACGCCCGGGCTGAACGATTCGACCAGCACGTCGGCGGTGGCGATCAACTCGCGTGCCGCGTCGCGGTCGCGTTGCTGTTTCAGATCGAGCACGATGCTCTGCTTGCCGCGATTGAGCACCGCGAACGAATCGCCGGCGTTTTGCGTGGCGCGGCTGCGGCGCCCTGCGCGGGTTGGGTCGCCTTCGGGGGCTTCGATCTTGATCACTTCTGCGCCGTGGTCCGCCATGATCGACGAGACCAGCGGGCCGGCCATGAAGCGGGAGAAATCCAGAACGCGGATGCCGGACAGTTTCAACGCGATGCCTCTGCAACGAAGTGATAAGGAAGCCAGCTGCGCCCGCTGCGGGCGGCTGGCCCGATGGCTTCTGCTGGACGCCTAGCGGCCGGTGAACTTCGGCGGGCGCTTTTCGAGGAACGAACGCACGCCTTCGGTCGAATCGGCAGTGCCGACCAGCGACGATTGCGCGAGACGCTCGATCATCCGGCCGGTTTCGGTATCGACGTTCTGGCACGTGTTGGTTACGTGCTTGCCGATGCCGACTGCCTGCGGCGCACCGCGCATCAACAGCCGCGCGAATTCGAATACCTTCGTTTCGAGCTCGTCGTGTGCCACCACGCGGCGCACGAAGCCCATTTCGCGGATTTCGTCGGCGTCGACGGTGCGGCCGGTCATCACGAGGTCTTTGACGTTTTCGATGCCGATCATCTGGATCATCCGCGAGCACGCGCCGGAGGCCGGGATCACGCCGATGAAGATTTCCGGCAACAGGAAGGTCGCCTCCTTCGATGCAAAGCGGAAGTCGCACGACGCCGCCATTTCGATGCCGCCGCCCGCGCAGATGCCATTGATCGCCGCGATCACCGGTTTCTCGATCGCTTCGAAATCGTTCAGCATGTCGTGATTGGCGCGCACGTAAGCGCGATATTGCGGCAGCGGCATGCCGCGCTCGCCTTGCAGTTCCTTCACGTCGCGTCCGGCGCTAAAGCCTCGGCCCGCGCCGGTCAGCACGATCACGCGCACGCTATCGTCATAGTTCAGGCGCCACATCGCGGCGCGGATTTCGCCGATCATCGCCGAGTTGAACGCGTTCAGCTTGTCAGGGCGATTCAGCTTCATTACGGCGATACCTTCTTCCGGCATCGTGATTTCGATCGTTTCGAATGCGTCTTTTTCGATGAGGTAGCCGCGCGGACCGGCGGTGCGGTTCAATGTCCACTGCATGGTGTCTCCTGTGAGATAGAAAGTAGAGGCGCAAACGCCCGCTCAGGGCTTGCGCACGGCGAGGCTGTCGCGCAGCTCGCGCTTCAGGATCTTGCCGACGCTGTTCATCGGGAACGAGGTGACGAAGTGCACGGCCTTCGGCGCCTTGTAGCCGGCCAGTTGTTGCCGCGAAAAGCGGATCAGGTCGGCTTCGGAAACCTGCTGGCCGTCGCGCAGTTCGACCACCGCGGTGACCTGTTCGCCCCATTCTTCGCTGGGCAGGCCGATCACGGCGGCGGTTTTCACCGCGGGATGCTCGGCCAGCACCGCTTCGACTTCCGCCGACGACACGTTCATGCCACCCGTCACGACCATGTCCTTCGCGCGGTCGACGGCGAACAGATAGCCGTCGTCGTCGAGATAGCCGACGTCGCCGGTGTAGACCCATTCGCCGCGCAGCGTTTTCGCGGTGTCGTCGGCGCGATTCAGGTAGCCGGAGAAGTTGCTCGGCGAGCGCACTGTGATCTCGCCGGCTTCGTTGGCGGGCAGCGGCGTGCCGTCCTGCAGGCTGCGGATGCAGATTTCCGCGTAGCGCGCCGGACGGCCGACCGACGCCAGCCGGCGGGCCGCCAGTTCGTTGCCGCTGGTGGCCGCGCGATGATCGTCAGGCAGCAGATACGACACGAGGCCGCCCATTTCGCCGCCGCCAAAGCCTTGATAGAAATCGCACGAGAAGCGCTCGAGTACGCGGCGGATCGTGCCGGCCGGCATCTTCGAGCCGGTGTAGCCGATCAGCTTCAACGAATCGATGCGGTACGTGTCTTTGGTCAGTTCGTCGGCGAGGCGGCTGAGCATGGTCGGCACCCCGCACGTATGGGTGACGCCGTGTCGCTCGATGTTGCGCAGCGCGGCCGGCGGGCTGAACTCGGGCAGCATCACGTTGCCCACGCCGAGGCGCGCGGCGGCGAGCGCCATCCAGATGCCGGCGCCGGAAAACAGCGGCAGCATCTGCAGAAACGGACCGTGGTTCGGCACGTCGATTTGCGCGAGAAAGTTGTCGATGCTCGACAGAATCTGGCGGTGCGTGCCGAGGCAACCCTTCGGCGCCGCGGTGGTGCCGCTGGTGTAGCGGATCATCCGGATATCGTCGGGATCGATCGATACGTCGGGGTGGTGCGGCGAACCGTTCGCCAGCAGCTCGCCGTAGGCGAGCCAGCCCGCTTGCAGCGCGTGGTCGCCGCGCACGATGATCTGGATGCCGGGGCGGGTGATGATGGCCTGCAGGCGCTCGACGAATTCCGCGTCGACCACGATGGCCGCAGGTTGCGAGTCGTCGAGCAACACGCCGATTTCCGCAGCCGTCAATCCATAGTTGACAGGGATGGCCAGCAAGCCCGCTTTCGATAGCGCGAAAATCGCTTCGATGGCGGCCGCGCCGTTGCGGATGATGGTTGCGATGCGCATACCTTTGTGCAGGCCGAGCGTGGCCAGCGCATTGGCAAGCTGGCTGGTGTGCGTATCGAGCTGCTGCCACGTGATGCTGCGTTCGCCTTCGATGAGCGCGGTCTTGTCAGGGATTAACTCTGCATTGCGAATAACCAGATCGCCCACTCGCGGATGGGTCATGGTGCTATCTCCTTCATTGGACTCTGCTGATAACCAGGGCTTTATGTTATATCCGACGGTATATAACGAGAATCAAATTATTCGTGTGGGTTGATCGGGTTCGGCGAACAATCGTCCGGCGGCGCTGGAGACCTTGCGCATGCGATGCGGGTTAGCGATGGCGTCGTTCTTCGCGCGATTGATGTCTTAACTTAAGGTTTTATTTCCGGAACATCTCATTCCGGTAACTGAATCAATCTTTTTATATTTCAGAAAGCCCTGGGCATATTCCAGAAAAAATAACTGTCATGCATAAGGAATATAAGGCTGGCATTCTCGCCGCTGCTTGCCTCCCAGTATGCCGGCTGTTTTAAAGCCCGCCATTCGAAATAAAAGGATTGGTTTAAATGAAATACAACCTGTTCGCCGGCGCGCTAGTCGGCGCGACGCTGCTGCTGTGCGGATGCAGCGGGTCCGATTCGTCCTCGAGCCCCACTGCATCCGGCTCGGGCACCCCTGCTTCTCCGCCGTCGACCAACCCGATGACGAGCGTCCAGGACGCTATTGCGACCGCCACGCCGATCAAGCATATCGTGATCATTTATCAGGAAAATGTCTCCTTCGATCACTACTTCGGCACGTATCCGGTGGCGGGCAATCCTGGCAGCCCACTCGAACTGCCGTTCATTGCCGCGAAGAATACGCCGGCTGTCAATAACCTGATCGAACCGAATTTCACGATCAAAAACAGCCCGCTATTGACGACGAATCCGAATTTGCTCAATACGCAAAACGGCGCGGGCGCGACCAATCCGTTTCGTCTCGATCGCACGCAAGCGCTGACGGCCGACCAGAGCCACGGTTACGGGAACGAGCAGGAAGCCTTCGATGCGGTCGCCGCGCCGCTCAACCCCGCGATGGATCTGTTCCCCAGATTCACGGGCAAAGCCGTGACGCTGTCGACCGGCACCGGACCGTTCTTTACGACCGGCCTCGTCGAGGGCTACTACGACGGCAACACGGTCACCGCGATGTGGAACTACGCACAAAGCTTTGCGATGAGCGACAACTTCTACGGCACGACTTTCGGTTCGTCGACGCAAGGCGCGATCAACCTCGTGTCCGGACAGACCAACGGCGTGGTCACGACGGCACCGACGGGCGCCGCGATGGATGACGGCACGAACACCAACACGTTCACGCTGATGAGCGACGTCGCGCCGACCGCCGACGTCTGCTCGGGCACCGGCACGACGGGCTCGATGACGAGCAAGAACATCGGCGACCTGCTGAACGCGTCCGGCATCACGTGGGGCTGGTTCCAGGGCGGCTTCGATCTGACCCAGACCAACGCGAACGGCACCACGGGTTGTGCGCGTTCGAGCTTCTCGCAAGAGGTGGGCGGCTATATCCCCGACTACGATCCGGAACACGCGCCGTTCCAGTACTACGCGTCGACGCGCAATCCGCAGCACACGCGGCCTTCGTCGCTGATGGCGATCGGCACGAACAACGACGGTGGCGCGAACCATAGCTACGACACCGACGACTTTTTCGCGGCCGTGCAGGCGGGCAACTTCCCGTCCGTCAGTTTTCTGAAGGCGCCGTCGTGGCAAAGCGGTCACTCGGCGACGTCGGATCCGCTGAGCGAGCAGACCTACCTCGTCAACACCGTGAACTTCCTCGAGCAGCAGCCGGACTGGAAGAACACCGTCGTGTTCATTACGTACGACGACTCCGATGGCTGGTACGACCATGTTCCGCATGTGATCAACCCGTCGAGCTCGGGCGCCGATGCGCTGAGCGGCCCGGGCACCTGCACGACCACCGTCGCCGGCGGTGCGACCACGCCGCTGCCCGGCGTCAACGGCTTGCCGGTGCAGGGACGCTGCGGCTACGGTCCGCGTTTGCCGCTGATTGCCATCTCGCCGTTCGCGAAGGCGAACTTCATCGATCACACGGTGGCCGACCAGACCTCGCTGATTCACTTCATCGAAGACAACTGGCTCAACGGGCAACGGCTCGGCCAGGGTTCGTACGATGCGCTGTCGGGGCCGCTGACGAACCTGCTCGACTTCACGCTGAATACGCCGACGCTGATTCTCGATCCGAACTCCGGCGCGTTGCCGGGCGCGCAGGCGGCGTTGACGGGAGGCTAGGCGCGGCGGCGCGCGGTAGCGGGTAAGGCGTCGGGCGCCCGCGCGACGCGCTCACTCGCTCGTTCGCTCGAGATGCAACTGACCCGGTACGCGCAACAACGGCAACCTGTCTGGCGGGAAATATGAAGGTATTGAGTTCGCGGTCCGACCTGGGGCTGTGCGCGACGCTTGCGGTGGTGACGCTCGCCGCGTTTGCGGCGGCCGTGTGGAGCGGCGATGGCAAGCCGCGTTTCGCTGCTTTGCATGGGCTGGCCTCGGGTGTCGTGCCCGGCGCCGCAGTTGGAGCGACAGCGGCACCGGCAGCGGCGCCGGTGCAATCTGGCGCAAACGCGTCGGGGGCGCTCGGCGGCCCACCCGGCGCGCGCGGCGCGATGCAAGTGTTAATGGCGCATCCATTCGCTGCGGTAACGGCGTCCGGCGTTCGCAACGCGTCCGCCGATTCGACGGATTCCGCCGCGCGCCGTCAGCCGCCACTCTCGGCCATGGCGCAACTCGGCAAGGAAATCTTTTTCGATCAACACCTGTCGGGTTCAGGCCGGATATCGTGCGCGTCCTGCCATAGTCCCGCCCATGCGTACGGTCCGCCCGATGGGCGTCCCGCGCGTTTCGGCGGCATCGGCATGAACCTCGAAGGCGCGCGGGCGGTGCCGTCGCTGCGCTATCTCGACCACAACCCGACGTTCACGATCGGTGTGCCGAACATCGTGCCTGACACCGATGCGCCCGACGTGCCGCCTGCCGCGGTCAGCGGCACGGTCGCCTCGGTGGCGAAAAGTGTGGCGCAGCAGGCCGCGGCAGTGGCGCCGGTGCCGCAAGGCGGTTTCGATTGGGACGGCCGCGCGAACACGCTGCAGGAGCAGGCGGTCGGTCCCTTGCTCGATCCGCGCGAAATGGCGAACCGCAATCTCGACGACGTGACCGGCAAGCTGCGCCATGCGCGCTACGCGAAGCGCTTCACCGATCTGTTCGGGCCCAATGTGTTCAGCAATCCCGGGCAGCTGATCGGCGAGGCGCTGTTCGCGCTTGGACGCTATCAGGCCGAAGACGTGTCGTTTCATCCATACGACAGCAAGTACGACGGGTATCTGGCGGGCAAGGTGCAGTTGAGCGCGCAGGAAATGCACGGGCTCAAGCTGTTCGAAGATCCGGCCAAAGGCAACTGTGCGGCGTGCCATATCGACAAGCCCTCACGCGATGGCGTGTTTCCCGCCGCCTTCACCGACTTTCAGTTCGAAGCGCTCGGCGTGCCGCGCAACCGGACGCTCGCGCTCAATCGCGACCCGCACCATTTCGACCTCGGGCTGTGCGGCCCGACGCGCGGCGATTACCGGAAACAGAAGAACTACTGTGGACTGTTCAAGACGCCGACGCTGCGCAACGTTGCGACGCGTCGGGTGTTTTTTCACAACGGCGTCTTTCATTCGCTGAACGACGTGCTGCATTGGTACGTGGAACGCGACACCGATCCGCGCAAGTGGTACCCGGTAAACCGTCGCGGGGTGGTGAACAAATACGACGATCTGCCGCCGCAGTATCGCGCGAATATCGATGTCGTCGATGCGCCGTTCGATCGCAAGGCGGGGCAGGCGCCCGCATTGAACGACGCGGAAATCGCCGATGTGATTGCGTTTCTAGGCACCCTGACTGACGGTTACCGGCCCACGCCATGAGCAATTCGATGGTCCGCGGCCGCGTGTCGAACCACAGTGCGTGCTGCACCAAAAAGGAAATTCTGATTGTCGACGCGGATCTGTGCGTCTGCGAGATGCTGTGGGTGCAATTGCAACAGGCTGGCTATCAGCCTTGCGTTGCGCCTACGGCGCAGCATGCGGCCGGGATGATCGCGTCGCGCTTGCCGCACGCGCTGATCGTCGACTGGTCGTTGCCCGACAGTTCAGGGCTGTCGTTGCTGATCGATTTGCGTGCGCAGTGCCGCACTGAGCGTTTGCCGGTGATCATGCTGGGCGCACGCGACGACGAAGACGATTGCGTGCGTGCGCTCGACGCTGGTGCCGACGATTTCGTCTGCAAGCCGTTTTCGTCGCGCGAGTTGATCTTGCGCTTGCGTGTGCTGCTACGGCCGATGCTGCAGCGTCAGGCGTGCACGCGCATTTCGATGATGGGATTGACGCTGGACTTTGCTGCGATGCGTGTTGGGAGCAGCGCGGACTTCGGCGACACGGGATTGCCGTTGAGTGCGTTCGAATGCCAGTTGCTGCATTTCTTTCTGACTCACGGTCAGCGCGTGTACAGCCGCAAGGAAATCATCCACGCATTGTGTGGGACGCAGGCGGGTCACGACGAGCGTAGCGTCGATCTGCACGTGTGCTATCTGAGGAAGGCGCTGCGGGCGCTCGGGCGCGGCTCGGTGATTGAGACGGTGCGCGGGCGTGGGTATCGGTTGAACGACAGGGTTGAGCCTCTGGCGGCTCATTGACCGGGCGCGTTGCCGACACATCCTGAGCCCGGCCGGGCCCGTGCTTCGGGTCGATGACGAGGCTCTGCCGGTCCCCAATTGACGAAATTTCGGTTGTGCGCCGGACCGCCTTAATCTATACTTTTTATAGATTCAGCGGAGGGATGGTGGCTAATTGGCAACGACAAACAAGCAATGGGAGGCGCTCATTCATGAGCTCGCCCAGAACACGGTCAAAATTTATTTCTCCACGCAGGTACTAGCACAGATGGCCAAGCGCGCAATCTCAATGCAGATGGCGCTTGAGACACTCAGGAAGGGACTCATTGTTCGGCCTCCGCAAGTTGACAAGAAGACTGGCGACATCAAATGTCGGTTAGAGCATTTTTGCGCCGGCGTGAACGTGAAAATTGTGGTTGCGGTATCGAACATCCACGCCACTAGCGGTGTAGTTGTCACAGCCTTCAAGTGACGGGCAAATAGACGGAGAGAAAGAGATGCATCAATTTACTGATGGCGGCCTAACCAATGTATGGCTGGTCAACGGCTATCAAGAGGTTGAGACGCCTTATGGTAAGGCGGTGTCCTATCACAACCTCGATGGCCTTATTAAAGCCATCTGCGAGGCTTTAACAGACAAGAAAACTCCGCTAACCGGGCCGGAGTTTAGATATCTCCGTCAGGCATTGTGCCTGTCACAAGCTTCCCTCGGGCAGCTGCTGGAGAAGACCAATCAAGCTATCGCAAAATGGGAAAAGTCGGGTGACCCTGTTCCCAGAACGGCAGACATTACTCTTAGGGTGCTTTATAAGCAGCACGCCGATGGTAATGAAAAGATCAAAAACCTTGTGACAGCCCTTAATGTCACAGAGCAGGCTCTGAACATCGTGATGAAAGACACAGGTAAAGGGTGGAAGCAGGAAGAGACGGAACGGTTGCTGCAGGCTTGAGCGAGTGGCCTGGAAGTGAGTTTGGTGAATTCTTTGGCGGGTAGAAATGAAAACGGGCCGAGAGGCCCGTATTCATTTATGTTCTGGCGGAGGGCGTGGGATTCGAACCCACGAAGGCCGTAAAGCCTTGCCGGTTTTCAAGACCGGTGCATTCAACCGCTCTGCCAGCCCTCCGAGCCCGAAATTGTAACCCGAAACGCGATCGCGACGTCCGCGCGGCGCGCGTTTATTGCGGGTCTTTCAGAAACAGCGCCTGCAGATCGTTAAGAAACGCCTGGCCGAGCGGCGTCGGCGCGATCTTCTCGTGGTCGCGCGTGATCAGCTTGCGCCGTTCCGCCTCTTGCAAGGCCGGTTCGATCGACGTCATCGACAAGCCGGTGCGCTCGATGAAACGATGCACCGGAAACCCCTCCACCAGCCGCAGCGCGTTCAGCATGAACTCGAACGGCAGGTCGCGTGTGCTCACCTCGTGTTCTTCCTGCACCGGTCGGCCGGCCTTCGCTTCGTCGATGAAGGTGGTCGGGTGCTTGTAGCGTACCTGCCGCACGATCCGGGTCGGAAACGACAGCTTGGTATGCGCGCCCGCTCCGATGCCGAGGTAATCGCCGAAGCGCCAGTAGTTCAGGTTGTGCTTGCTCTGCCGATGCGGCTTCGCATACGCGGACACCTCATAGCGCTCGTAACCTGCCGCAGCCGTGCGTTCCTGAAGCCAGTCCTGCATGTCGGCGGATGCGTCGTCGTCGGGCAGCGCTGGCGGAAACTTCGCGAACAGCGTGTTCGGCTCGAGCGTCAGGTGGTACAGCGACAGGTGCGGCGGCGCGAACGACAGCGCCGTTTCCACATCGGCCTGACATTGCGCGAGCGTCTGTTGCGGCAGCGCGTACATCAGGTCGAGATTGAAATTGTCGAAGGTGCGCGCGGCGATTTCGACCGCCTGCCGTGCCTGCGTCGCGTCGTGGATGCGGCCGAGCGCTTTCAGATGCGCTTCGTTGAAACTCTGGATGCCCACCGATAGCCGGTTCACGCCGCTATCGCGAAACTGCGCGAACTTCGCGGCCTCGAAGGTGCCGGGGTTCGCTTCCATCGTGATCTCGGCATCGGCGTCGAGCGGCAGCAGCGCGCGCACGTCGGACAGCAGCCGGTCGAGCCCGCCCGCCGACAGCAGACTCGGCGTGCCGCCGCCGATAAACACCGTATGCACCTGGCGGCCCCACACAAGCGGCAGCGCCTGTTCGAGATCGGCGCGCAATGCATCGAGATAATCGGTTTCGGGAAACGCGTCGCCTTTCCACTCGTGCGAGTTGAAGTCGCAATACGGACACTTGCGCACGCACCACGGGAAATGCACGTACAGCGCGAGCGGCGGCAGCGAGGTCAGCCGGATGCTGCCGGGCGCCGTGAAGGCCCGAATCACGCCGCCGCTGGAAAGGGCCGGGCTCACGCTTCCTCCTTGAGCCGCGCGAGCAGATGCCGCAGTGCGATCGCGCGGTGGCTGGTGGCGTTTTTCACTGCCGGCTCCATCTCGCCCGCCGTCGCGTTGAGCGCCGGGATGAAGAAGTACGGGTCGTAGCCAAAGCCGTGCGTGCCGCGCGGCGTATCGACGATTTCGCCTTGCCAGCGGCCTTCCGCGATCAGCGGTTCCGGATCGTCGGCGTAACGCACCAGCGCGAGCACGCAGTAGTAGTACGCGCGCCGGTCGGTCGCGCCGCGCAGTTCGGCGATCAGCCGCGCGTTGTTCGCGGCGTCGCTCTTCTCGCCGCCGGCGAGCTGCGCGTAGCGCGCCGAATAGACGCCCGGCGCGCCGCGCAGCGCGCGCACGCACAGGCCGGAATCGTCGGCGAGCGCGGGCAGGCCGGTGAGCTTCGCCGCATGGCGCGCTTTCGTCAGCGCGTTTTCGACAAAGGTCGGATGCGGCTCCTCGGCTTCCGGCACGTTCAACTTACCTTGTGGGATCAGTTCGATGCCCGCCGCGCCGAGCAGCGCTGCAAATTCGCGCAGCTTGCCGGCGTTGTTCGACGCCAGTACCACCTTGCCGGCCGACAGCTTCACTGCGCTGTCGCCCCCGTTATTGCTGTTACTCACCCTTCAGCTCCAAAGCTTCCTTCTGCCGCTCGATCAGCGCCTCGATACCGGTTTGCGCGAGGTCGAGCAGCGCGTTCATCTCGCTGCGCGAAAACGGCTCGCCCTCCGCCGTGCCCTGGATTTCGACGAAGCCGCCGTCACCGGTCATCACGACGTTCATATCGGTATCGCATTGCGAATCTTCGTCGTAGTCGAGGTCGAGCACCGGCAGCCCGTCGAACATGCCGACCGAAACCGCCGCCACATAGTCGGTGATCGGCGAGCTCTCGATGCGGCCGGTGGCGAGCAGCTTCGCGATCGCATCGTGCGCGGCGACGAACGCGCCGGTGATGCTCGCGGTGCGCGTGCCGCCGTCCGCCTGGATCACGTCGCAATCGATATGCAGCGTGCGCGGGCCGAGCTTCTCGAGATCGAACACCGAGCGCAGCGCGCGGCCGATCAGCCGCTGGATTTCCTGGGTGCGGCCGGTCTGCTTGCCGCGCGCGGCCTCGCGGTCGCTGCGGGTGTGGGTGGCGCGCGGCAGCATGCCGTATTCGGCGGTCAGCCAGCCTTGCCCGCGGTCGCGCAGGAAGGACGGCACCTGCTCGGCAATGCTGGCCGTGCAGATGACCTTCGTATCGCCGAATTCGACCAGCACGGAGCCTTCCGCGTGCTTCGTGTAATGGCGCGTGATGCGCACTTCGCGTAGCTGGTCGGCGCGTCGGCCGCTGGGACGGGTCGTGGTGTCGTTCATCGTGGTGTCTGGGTGCCGTGGTGGTGGTCGGAGATCGGGGGAGGAGGGTGCTGCTGCCAACCCGGATTTTACCGCCGATCCTGTCGCCGGCCCGCAACGCGTCTGGCGCGGGCCTTTCCGCCAAAAATGGGATAATGCGCGTTCCCCGCCCCGCGTCTCGTACACGCCGGGCGATCGGTATCCACGGGCACGTGCGAGCTAGCGCACATGCCCCCATCGCGAGACGAACGATGATCTACAGCATGACAGGCTATGCGAGCGCCACGCGCGAACTCGCAGCGGCTTCGGGCAACGGCGGCGTAAGCGTGTCCGTCGAGCTGCGCACGGTGAACTCGCGCTTCCTCGACCTGAACTTCCGCATGCCCGAAGACGTACGCGTGTGCGAACCGACGCTGCGCGAAATGCTGATGACGAAGCTGTCGCGCGGCAAGGTCGACATCCGCGTCAACCTGCAGCGCAGCGAGCAGGCGGCCAACGCGGGTGCGTTGAACCGCGATGCGCTCGAACAGCTGGCGGTGCTCGAGCGCGCGGTGCTCGAGGCGTTCCCGCAGGCCGGCGCGCTGCGCACCGGCGAGATTCTGCGCTGGCCGGGCGTGCTGGCGGAAAGCGGCGTGTCGCCGGAAGTGTTGCGCGACGCGGTGCTCGAAAGCGGCAAGCAGGCGATTACCGAGCTGATCGACGTGCGCGCCCGTGAAGGCGCGCAACTGGCGACGATGCTGCTGGCCAACGTCACTGAAATGGAAGCGATCGTCACGAAGATCACGCCGCTGGTGCCGGAGCTGATCACGAGGCACCAGCAGAAGATCGTCGAGCGCTTGCAGGAAGCGCTGGGCATGGCGGCGCCGGATTCGGCCGCCACCATCGTGTCGCGCGAAGAAATCGCCGAGCGTATCCGTCAGGAAGTGACGATGTACGGTATTCGGATCGATATCGCCGAAGAGCTGTCGCGTCTCACCGCGCATCTGAACGAGACGCGTCATGTGATCCAGAAGGGCGGCAAGGTCGGCAAGCGGCTCGACTTCATGATGCAGGAGCTGAACCGCGAAGCGAATACGCTGGGTTCGAAGGCGGCCGCCAAGGAACTCGCCGATTCGTCGATGACGCTGAAGCTCCTGATCGAGCAGATGCGCGAACAAGTACAAAATCTGGAGTAACCGCAGGAGCACCACACGCATGATCGATCACACTCGCGAAAGCAACGCGCCGCGCAATCCGTACGCGGGCACTTATCCCGGCAATCTGTTTATGGTTGTCGCGCCGTCCGGCGCGGGCAAATCGACCCTCGTCAATGCGCTGCTCGCGCAGGATCCGGCGATCCGCCTGTCGATTTCGTACACGACGCGCCCGCCGCGTCCGAAAGAGCAGGACGGCGAGCATTACCATTTCACCAGCGTCGAGGATTTCGTCGCACGCCATACGGCCGGCGAGTTTCTCGAGAGCGCCGAAGTACACGGCAACTACTATGCGACGTCGCGCGTGTGGATCGAAGAGCAGATGAAAAGCGGCCATGACGTGCTGCTTGAAATCGACTGGCAGGGCGCGCAGCAGGTGAAGCGGCAATTTCACAATGCTGTTGAGATTTTCATTCTGCCGCCGTCGCTCGAAGCGCTCGAAGAGCGTTTGAAAAAGCGTGGCCAGGATGAGCCGAACGTCATCACACGGCGGCTGCTCGCAGCCGGTGGCGAGATGGGACATGCCGCCGAAGCCGAGTATGTGATGATCAACGAGAACTTCGATCGCGCGCTCGCCGAGCTGCAATGTCTGGTTGCCGCGACGCGTCTGCGTTTCGCATCGCAGTACGCACGACACACCAACCTGTTCTTCCAGTTGGGCATCCACCTGCCGCACGCGGGCTGATCGGGCGAGAGTTCGAGCACATCAGGTAGAATGAGCAACATACAAAGAGGAATTTCGCCATGGCCCGCATTACCGTCGAAGACTGTCTGAAACAGATTCCGAATCGTTTCGAGCTGGCGCTCGCCGCCACCTATCGCGCGCGTCAACTCGCACAAGGTCACACGCCCAAGATCGAAAGCCGCGACAAGCCCACCGTGATCGCGCTGCGCGAGATCGCGGCCGGCCAGGTCGGCGTCGAAATGCTGAAGAAGGTGCCGGTTTAATCGTCACGTAGTCCGGCAACTGGGTGTGCAGTGGTTGTTTGTCATGTAATTGAACCTGTGCGTGCGGAATCTGCGCACCGTGCAGGTTTATTCAAGCCGATCAGGAGGCGGATATGAGCACTCACCCATCGCCCTCCACGTCGGACGTCGAACCCCATGCAGACGATGCGAACGATACCGAGGCGCCTTCGTCCGCACGCAAATACATCGATGCGGTCCTCGAACAGTCGTTTCGCCATCTGTTCGGGCCGACCGCCACGCCGGAGCAGCCGCGCCGGCATGACGTCGTCTCGATCGCCAAGCTGACCGCTGCGTTATCTGCCTATCTTCCGCCGGAAGACATCAAAGGCATCAAGGCGGCGTTCCACTTCAGCGATGAAGCCCACCTCGGGCAATATCGTCAGAGCGGCGAACCCTACATCACGCATCCGGTTGCGGTCGCGGAAATCTGCGCGGCCTGGAAGCTCGACGCGCAGTCGGTGATGGCAGCGCTGCTGCATGACGTGATGGAAGACCAGGGCGTCAGAAAGGCCGAGCTCGCCGAGCGCTTCGGTGCGAAGGTCGCCGAACTGGTCGACGGCTTGTCCAAACTCGACAAGATGGAGTTTCGCAATCGCGAGGAAGCGCAGGCGGAAAACTTCCGCAAGATGCTGCTCGCGATGGCGCGCGACGTGCGCGTGATTCTCGTCAAGCTGGCCGACCGGCTGCATAACATGCGCACGCTCGGCGCCGTGCCGCCGGAGAAGCGCCGGCGCGTCGCGCGCGAGACGCTCGATATCTATGCGCCGATTGCGCATCGGCTCGGGCTGAACAATACGTATCGCGAGTTGCAGGATCTGAGCTTTGCGAACTTCAATCCGCATCGCTACGCCACGCTCGAAAAGGCCGTGAAGGCCGCGCGCGGCAATCGCCGTGAAGTGGTCGGCAAGATTCTGGAGTCGGTGCAGCGCGCGATCGTCGACGCGAAGATCGACGCTGAAGTTACCGGCCGCGAGAAAACCATCTTCAGTATCTACAAGAAGATGCGCGACAAGCAGTTGTCGTTCTCGCAGGTGCTCGATGTGTATGGCTTCCGTGTGGTCGTCGAGAGCGCGCTCGAATGCTATACCTGCATCGGCGCGCTGCATGCGCTGTATAAGCCCGTGCCGGGCAAGTTCAAGGACTACATCGCGATTCCGAAGGTCAACGGCTATCAGTCGCTGCATACGACGCTGGTCGGACCGTTCGGCGCGCCGATCGAGTTTCAGGTGCGCACGCGCAAGATGCATGAGATCGCCGAGGCTGGCGTCGCCGCGCACTGGTTGTACAAGAACGGTGCCGCGGATCTGAACGATGTGCAAAAGCGCGCGCATCAGTGGCTCAAGTCGCTGCTCGACATTCAAAGCGAAGTCGGCGATTCGAGCGAATTCCTCGAGCACGTGAAGATCGATCTGTTCCCGGATGCGGTCTACGTGTTTACGCCGAAGTCGCGCATCATGGCGCTGCCGCGCGGCGCCACCGCGCTCGATTTCGCGTATTCGATTCACAGCGATCTGGGTAACCAGTGCGTCGCGGTGAAGATCAACAATGAGCTGCTGCCGCTGCGTACCGAATTGAAGAGCGGCGATATCGTCGAAGTGATTACGGCGCCTTATTCGAAGCCGAATCCAGCGTGGCTCGGTTTTGTGCGCACCGGTAAGGCGCGTACCGCGATCCGCCATTATCTGAAGACGATGCGCCTGAATGAGTCGGTGCAGCTGGGCGAGCGGCTTGTCGATCAGTCGCTGAAGGGCTATGGGCTGGCGCTGTCCGATGTAACGCCGGAAGCGTGGGAAAAGCTCGTGCAGTGGACCGGTAACAAGAACCGCCAGGAAATCTTCGCCGACATCGGGCTCGGCCGGCGCGTGGCCGCGGTGATGGCCAAGCGCATTGAAGTGCTGATGACCGGCCATGACGGCGACGACGAGCACTCGCGTTCCGAGCACGGTACGTCGACTGCGCCGCCGGTCGTCATTACCGGTACCGAGGGGATGTCGGTGCAGCTGTCCGCGTGCTGCCGGCCGATTCCGGGCGACGACATCATGGGCTATATCGGCATCGGCCTCGGCATGGCGATCCACACCACCGATTGCCGCGTTGCGCAGCGTATTCATCGCCGCGATCCGGGCCGCTGGATCGACGTCGCATGGGCGCCGCAGCCGGGACGGTTGTTCGACGTCGCGGTGAAGGTGCTGGTGAAGAATACGAAGGGCGTATTCGCGCGTGTCGCGGCCGACATCACGTCCGCCGACGCAAACATCGTCCATATCGCAATGGACGAAGACCAGACTCAGGAATCGACGATGCTGCGCTTCGTGATTCAGGTCAGCGACCGGGTCCATCTGGCGAACGTGATGCGGCGCGTGCGCACCAATCTCGACGTGATGCGCATTGCGCGCGAACGGCCAAGCGAGGATGGACATCACCGGCACGACGGCGGCATGCGCATCGACCGCGAGCGCGCGGATTACTGACGCGGTGGGATCGGCCGGCAGCCGTCCCGCTGCCCGGTTCGCCTGACGTTGCTGGGTCCGTGGTTTGCTGAGCCGGTACTGACACAGATGAGCGTTCACCTGTTTGCGGGAGCGAATGCAATGAACGTAGCGGACTTGAACGGCCTCGCACTCGATTACTGGGTCGCGCGCGGCCTGCATGACTTCGTACGCGAGATCCATTTCACCGATAGCGGCCGCACGGTTTCGATTCGCGGCAACGATCACGGTCGCCCATGGGATGGGCGCTTCACGCCATCCACGTCGTGGGAGGCCGCGGCGGTCGTGCTCGAGCGGGCGCAAAGCCTCGAGATACGCGAGCGTGCACGTACCGGCGCGGCCTGGTGTGTCGCGCAGTTTCATGGCGATGAAGAGCGCAGCGTCGAGGCGCGCGGCGAATCGCTGCGGATCGCGTTGCTCAGGGCGTTCGTGACGAGCCGCTTCGGCGACACCGTCGACGATGTGCTGATGCAGTCTCAGGCGCTGTTCGGTACGCGTGCCGAGCCGGTTGGCGAGCAATCGACGGCACGAATGGTGAATGACCCGCCATCGCCGGACGCGAGGATCGGCGATATCAAATCAGTGGCGCGTTCCGGGTAGGGTGGTCGAACAAGGAGCGGCGCACTCAAGCGCGCATACGGGTGCACTAAAAACAAAAGGCCTTCCGTTTGTGCGGAAGGCCTTTCAAAGGTGGTGCGGCTGGCAGGATTCGAACCCACGACCCCTTGGTTCGTAGCCAAGTACTCTATCCATCTGAGCTACAGCCGCACGCAAAACCGGTACTACAGACAACTTATAAAACTGGGTCAAATGAAAGGGCCTTCCCGGAGGAAGGCCCTCGAATAAGTGGTGCGGCTGGCAGGATTCGAACCCACGACCCCTTGGTTCGTAGCCAAGTACTCTATCCATCTGAGCTACAGCCGCACGCAGAAACGAGATTATAGCAGAGCTGGAAGAAAAGGGAAGGGTCATTCGGCGATTTGTACGACTGCTGCAATCGTGTACCCTAGTTGTTTGATTTGAGGGCTGTGAGCGTGCCGCTGCCGCATGGGCGGCGTGCAGGCCACAGTTGCAGCTGTACGGCGGACGATCATGAATAAGGCTTTTGTCAAAGAATCAAACGAAGACGACGACGACCTCGACGTCGCACAACCCGACATTCCCGCAGGCACCAAGAACTACATCACGCCAGCCGGCCAGCGCCGGATGCGCAATGAGTTGCTGCATCTGATCGACGAAGCGCGGCCGGAAGTGGTCAAGCTGGTGTCGTGGGCCGCCTCGAACGGCGATCGTTCGGAGAACGGCGATTACATCTACGGCAAACGCAGGCTGCGCGAAATCGACCGGCGCATCCGCTTTCTGACGAAGCGGCTCGATCTGGCGGAAGTCGTGAACAGCAGCCGGCAGGAGAACACCGATCAGGTGTTCTTTGGCGCGACTGTCGAATATGCGAGCGCAGATGGCGTGTCGCATACGGTGACGATTGTCGGGGTCGACGAGGTCGATCTGGATCAGGGGCACGTCAGCTGGATTTCGCCGATCGCCCGTGCGTTGCTGAAGGCGAAGGTCGGCGATCAGGTGACGCTGCATACTCCGGCGGGGCCGGAGTCGATTGATGTGCTGGATGTGCGCTATCCGACGGCGGAACAGGAAGCTGCGGATTGATGGGCTTCGGCACGGCCAGGGACTTCTTGTTCTTTCTCTTCGAGTTGAAGCCGGTAAAAGCTAAACGGAACAGGCTAAACAAAAAAGGCGCCGCAAGCGGCGCCTTCAATACTGCGGATCCAGCTAAAGCTTAGAAGCGGTGACGCAGACCAGCCGTCACGGCGACCTGGTTGTCCGTTGCCGAAGCAGCGAGACCGTTGACGACCGGCTTGATGAGGCCGTTTTCGTTGGTCGTCACGTATTCAGCTTGCAGGTACACGTCCGTACGCTTCGACAGCGCGTAGTCCGTTTGCAGGTTGACCTGGTTCCAGTGCTCGCCTTGGCCCTGGATGTTCGCACGCGTGTACGTGTAGTTACCCGCGAGGCTCAGAGCCGGCGTCAGAGCATAGCGTGCGTTGCCTTCAAAGTTCTGGAAGTGAGCGCTTTGACCGCCGCCGACGGCCAGCGGATTGCTGTTGCCCGATGCGCCCGCGCCGATTGCGTTCAGCGAGTTCAGGTTGGTCTGCGTGTACACGACGCCGACGGTTGCCGGGCCGAACGTGTAGTTCGCACCTGCGCCCCACGTTTGCTGGCGACCAGCGAAGAACGTGTTGTCGCTGGCGATTGCGCCGCTCGAGTTGACGTTTGCGGCGTTGACGTTGCCGTTGTTGTTAACCTGCAAGTACGCTGCGGCGAGGTTGAAGCCCGAGAAGCTATACGATGCGCCCGCGCTGTACACGCGGTTGTTCGCGAAGCCGGCAGCCTGGTTCGAGAAGCCATACAACGCGCCGAACTTGAAGCCGGCGTAGTTGGCGCTCTGGTACTTGATCGCGTTGTTCACGCGGAACGAGTTGTTCAGGTTGTCGTTATCGAGCGGGTGGGCGAACTGCGTGCCGCCGTATTGCGTGCCCGTCAGAGCCAGCGGAGCGACGTAGTCGACCATGCTGTCATATTGACGGCCGAGGGTCACGGCGCCGAACTGGTCGCTTGCGAGACCGACGAAAGCCTGGCGGCCGAATTCACGACCACCTTGCTTGAGCGTGCCGTCGTTGATGCCGAAGCCGTTTTCCAACGTGAAGATTGCCTTCAGACCACCACCGAGGTCTTCAGCGCCGCGCAGACCCCAGCGGCTCCCGTTGATCGAACCGCTCGTTTCCTGCCAGTTGCTGTGGCCGTGCTGGTTGTTGGTATAGGTGATGCCGGCGTCGATCAAACCGTACAGCGTGACGCTGCTCTGCGCGTGAGCAGCAGTAGCAAAAACGCCCGTCAGGGCGGCGACCATGAGTGTCTTTTTCATCTTTGTAACTCCGAGAACAGGATGGGTTTTGGAAACCCAGGCTTGTAGAAAACAGTCACGCGAAACGCTGCGAGAGGCGAAGGTTCGCGTGGAAACGCGCGGTGCACCACACACGTTCGTTTTCCGAGTAGGCAAAGTGTAGAGATGCGGTCGGTTTGTGACCGTTCCAATTTCCGCAATAAAGTATTACGTGAAGGGAAATGATGGGGGCGACTCCCCGTCGCCTTACTGGCAAAGGCCTTACGGCGTGTCAGGGATGACCCTGGGGTCTGTGTCAGCGACGTTGCGTTGTGTAATTGCTACGGCTAATGATGCGCAAAAACAACAAATATCTTTGGCAAAGCCGGCGATTATTTCAAATTACGAAACGAATGTTTGCGATTTGTATAGCTAATCGTGCTGATGAGGCACGCTATACTGAAATTTCTGCTTTCCGAAGCAGACTTTTTCGTTGACGAAAAAGATCTCCAAACTTTGTCGGCGCGACTTCCCAGTCGCGCTTTTTTTTGTTTCTGCGGTTGCGAGCGGATGTGGCCTAGCGGCGCGACCTGACAGGAATCACGGGCGTCAATTCGAACCTGGGGGTGACGCTCCAATCTTCCATTACGTAATGTCGGGCGTCCATCGGGGAGGACAGCAGGTTTTGCCAGTGATCTCCGTGCCAGACAGGATCGACCTGGAATTCGGCGGGCGAGTCATGTTTCTTTTGTTCCGCCGATTTTTCTGATGAATGTGCGAAACGAGCTACAACGCGGTGAATAATATCTGACAGCATGACAGCCTCCCTGAAGCCACTGCTATTGGTCATCATCGGCGGCGGGCACTGGCATAACAACCCGTGGAAACACTTACCAAATTCACATTTAGTTACACATCGGTATATTTTTCTTGATATATCGATTGCCGGTAAAAAGCGCTGTCAATAATCAGTAAGTGCATCAACAACAGTACTTTTGTATGCGCTACGCATCCTTTGTTTGAATGCCTTGCTACGCTGGTAAACATGGCCTTGACGATTCAATCGCGCGCCCGTATAAATGCGAGGCCGATATCGCTGCGTTTGGATTCGGAGTTTGTATTACCTGTGTCAAAACAAATTTGAGGAAACTGTATATGGAAACCGGTATCGTGAAATGGTTTAACGATGCTAAGGGCTTTGGCTTTATCACTTCGGATGCGGGTGGCGACGATCTGTTCGCCCATTTCTCCGAAATCCGCTCGGAAGGGTTTAAATCGTTGAAAGAGAATCAGCGTGTCTCTTTCGAAGTCAAGACTGGCCCGAAGGGCAAGCAGGCGGCAAACATCCAGCCGCTGTAATCCGTAGGCGTCACCCTATAGTGAACGAAGCCCTCGCATGTCGAGGGCTTTTTATTGGAAGATGGCTGTTCAGTTTGAGGCGTTATCAGAAAGTGGCTTTTGGAAAGGCATTAATAAGAATAGATGAGAGGCGACATCGATTTCTTGGGACTGAGTCTAAAATAATCTGTTGATAAGTTCGGGCCATGTCGAATGACGCGCTGCGATCTAAGGGTCTGTCCATTTGATCTGATGTGTTCCGGTGCTCGGACGTCAAAGTCTCAAGCATGCGAGCGGAGCGATAGTGCATACTTGCCCCCAAACCGTCGCTCGAAGACTTTTCCTATTTATGTCTGAACTGTTCCTGTCGTCGTCCGCGGCGCTCGATGTACCTATCGTTTTCGTCGACCTTGAGACCACGGGCGGCATGGCCGGTCAAGACCGGATTACCGAGGTTGGGGTGGTCGAAATCGGACCTGCCGGCGTTTCCCGCTGGAGCACCCTGATCAACCCGCTGCGGCCGATCCCGCCATTCATCCAGCAACTGACCGGCATCACCGACGCGATGGTGGCGGGTGCGCCGACTTTCGACGTGGTTGCCGCGAGCCTCTATCAGCGGCTGAACGGCAAGCTGTTCGTTGCCCACAATGCAAGTTTCGACCGTTCCTTCTTGCGTGTCGAATTCCAGCGCGCCGGGTTGACGTTCAATCCCGACGTGCTTTGCACGGTTCGTTTGTCGAGAGCGCTGTTTCCGGCGGAAAAGCGCCACGGTCTCGATGCGCTGGTGGCGCGCCATGCGCTCGTGCCGTCCGACCGGCACCGTGCGCTCGCGGATGCCGACCTGATCTGGCAATTCTGGCAGCGCCTGCCTGCGCTGGTGCCGCTCGACGCGCTGCGCGCGCAAATCGACCGGACCATGCGGCGCTACCGGCTGGCCGGCGACATCACGGAGGATCTGGTCGATTCCGCGCCATCGGGCTGCGGTGTCTATGCGTTCTTCGACGAAAAAGATGCACCGCTGTACGTCGGGCGCAGCGTGCGTGTGCGCCAGCGGATTCGCGCGCATCTTACCGGTGAGCGGCGCTCGGCAAAGGACTTGCGGCTGGCGCAACAGGTGCGGCGCGTCGAGTGGCGCGCGACGGGCGGCGAAGTGGGTGCGCTGCTGGCTGAGGCGCAGTGGGTCGCAACGCTGCGTCCCACCCATAACCGGACACCGCGGGTCTCGCGCGCGGATCCGGTCGACGCGCCGTGGCCGTTTGCCGGTGCGATCGTATTTGACGAATGCGGCGACGAACCGGCTTCTCGCACGTTTCATGTGGTGCATCGCTGGTGTTATCTGGGCCACGCGCCGACGGCGGCCGAAGCGGCTGCGCTACTCGAGCGTGGCAGCGCGCCGCCGCCAGCATTCGAGCTGTCGACCTACCGTCTGCTGCAGACGCACCTCGCGCGCGGTTTGCGGGTGGCACCACTCGATGCACCCGTTACCGCGCCGCCCGGCGCGGTTGAAACCACCGAGACTGCCTCCGCGCATCAGGACTAGCCTGACTTAGCCGGTCGCGCCGACCCCGCCGGACTCGCAGACATGTCCCAGCGCGTGCGTCAATGCGGCCGTTTGCGCGGCGTCATAGCGCGTCAGCGATTTCCAGTTCGCGACACCCTGCGCGACGCGTGACGGGCAATCGGGCGCTTCGCGCAGAGCCTGCACGCGAGCAAGTCCAGCCGTCATTGATTGCGTCAGGCGATCGAGCTGGGCACGCGTGCGTGTGTTCAGGTCCGGCGCGGGTCCCTCGGGCGGGTGCAGCTTGCGCCATTGCTCGAACAGCGCATGCTGGATTTCCTTGTTGGCGTCGATCTGATCCTGAAAAAACTCGCGCGCGAATTCGGGATCGACACCGGCCGTGCGCGCGCGCTTCGCTACATCAGTCAACAGCGCGACTTCGCGCGGCGTGTCGTCGATGGGACGCTGATTGACCCACTTCCAGTGGGCGACCGGCTCAGCAAGCGCGAGGCGCTGCGAGACCAGCGAGATGAGGTTGGTCAGAGCGGTGTCATCGGAATCCGCGCGCGATGGAGTGGGAGCAAACTCGAGCGTGAGGATCGAGACAAGCATGCAAAGTGCGCCGGCACAGGCTGAACGGGACATGGACAGAATCAGGAAAAAGCGAGGAAGAAAAGCGGAGCAACGGCGAACGGGTGGTCGGACCAAATAGCAAAGACACAATGAAACCGATGCAGCGGTAGCGCAGTTGCATACGCGGGCCGTTCGTCGCCCACGTAACAAATCAGCTCGCGGCAGATCGTTTGACCCGGTCGCTCATCGACGCAGCGTGCCGTTCCCGGCATGCAGTCATCAACGCGCGCGCGGTCGTGTCGCGCGCACATGCCGCGCACAACGTGAAAACGCTTCCAACGTTCGCAGCATCTTCACTGTGCGCGATTCGTTGCAAAATCCCCGTTCGTCGTTACTTCTGTTCGCACGACTTGCGCTGTTCGTCGAAGAACGCACGTACGTGCTCGGGCAATTCAGCTCCCAGAAACTCGACGCCTGCGGGTTCCGGATCCGGGCTGAACACCTTGTCGGGGGTCGGAATCTTCGGCGGTTTGCTGTCCATGATCTTTTCTCCTTTACGAATCGATTATCTGCTGCAGTCCCCGTTCGCCACTAGTGCGCTCGACCGCAAAACTCGCGTTTCGTCGTCTCCTGTTGCTTTAACGGCACACTGGTTCCACGATTGAACGAGCTTGCATAAAATTTATCGATTGTCCTGAATGTTCCCATCCGCTGCATGAACGCGGCAAATTCTTCCACTTGCTGCACTGCGCTGCGTGCCTGCCATTCGTGAGCTATTGTCCGTCGAATTGTGCCGTGCTGCAGATGCGCTGCGCGTTGTCTTGGCGGACAACGGTTCTAGCGATGTCGCAAAGGTGCGCGCCTTCCAGCTTAACGACCGATCCGGCTACGTCGTTGACAACCTCGGGGCTCTGGTAGGTAAACGCTTTACCGGCGATCGCAATTCCGTATTCCGTTGCCGCGATTTTGCGAAGGGCTTCGCGGGTGCCGCGCTAATGCATGCCGATGATGGGATGGTGACTTCTGGTATTCCCTGGCTGCGCGCGGATGCGCTTGACCCGGGGCAATGCGGCGAGAAGCCGTGCACAAGAATGATCGATGCGAAGGAGGGGGCGGACGAAAGGGCTGCTTGCTGTAGCGCGATGTGCTTCGTGCCGAATGCCTGGCGCGTCAGGCCGGATCGAACATCACAGCGCCGCGGTCTTCAAAGTGGATGGCGCTACGCACGAAGCGAAACACCTGGCCGGCGACTTCGATGCGGTTCCGGCCGGCGCGGGTGCGCCGAACGATTTCTTTTGCAACGGACGCGGCGATAGTCCCGTGAAAAATCAGCAAGCCTTGATCTCTCGATGCGTTGCCGACGTACATCGCGCAGGACGCGTCGCACTCTTGCATCATGATGATGCTCTCCCCGGCATTCAGGGGCAGCTGGAGATATTCGGCCAGGCTGAGAAGTGACTCATGCACAGGCATCGGAGAACTGCTGGGGCCCGGGGCGCTAGCCATAACGCTTTTCGAGCCATTGCGTTGCCCAATGGTGTGCGTAACGGATTGCATCGTCGCGAAGATCGAAACCTGCGAGGTCGCCGCTCACGTGGGTGAATGCGATGCCGCCCGCCGCAGTGCCACTGATTCTGGCGTGAGCCATGTACTCGCCATCGGCGCGCCGCGGCGTAGGATCAATCAGGAATACAGCAGGATCGAAATTCATATACCGCTCCACACCGCTGCACGCGGATGACACTCGCGCAGCTTCACCGCTTGCGAGCTTGCACGGCAGACATCGAGCGCCCATTGCGATTGCCGTTATTCGCGATCCCAGATCGTTTGCCCGGAAGGACATCCATCGATCAGGTTCTCAGCGAAGGCGATCGACGCACGACGCGCATCGCCGCTATTACTAAATGGCCTTTCGGCGGGGAGCCGAAACACCCGGCTGCGGATCTCGGATTCAGCGGACTCGAGCTCATTGATGCGGACCGCGGCGTCGAAGCCGTCGTCGTAGTTATGAGCGTAACCGGACCTGGTGGCGCGGCGCGGATAGACAAGCGGACAGACCTGCAGTCCCCTGTACACGTACGTGGCAGTTGCCATGGAAATACCTCAGCAGTCGCGGATTGGCGACTGCGCTGATAGGGAAGGCTGATGCGGCATATACAACCGCATGGCGGGATTCAAAAGATTGCCGCCGATGAGAACTCCGGCGGCACTGACTTTGGGCTGGAAGAAACGCCGGATAAACGCGACGCCAACGAAACCCATCGTACGCGCTTCTGGGCGTTTGTACAGTGAAACCTTCACCCTTTTCCTTCGCGAAGCGACGCGCGGGATAGAGAAATTTATCTGCCCGGAAGACACATCGGAAGGCGCGTTTCTCGATGAAAGCTCAGCGTACTGCGCAACACAATACGGCATCGTGTTCGCGGAACTTGCGAGCGTCGTGTTATCAGTGAAGCGACTGTATTGAACTCTCGCAAACCGCCGCAAACGAGAAACCGGCAAACACCGGCAAACAAAAAGCCCAGTCAAAGACTGGGCTTTTTGTTTGAAGCTTGGTTGGTGCCGGAAAGAGGAATCGAACCCCCGACCTTCGCATTACGAATGCGCTGCTCTACCGTCTGAGCTATTCCGGCATCAGGGAACCGCGATTATAGGGAGTTCCTTGTCCGGTTGGCAAGCCCCTTGCTCACTTTTTTCTTTCGAGATGATAGCGGGTCACGCGGTCGACTTCATTCTTCGAGCCGAGGTACACGGCAACACGCTCGTGCAGCGACTTCGGCTCGATATCCAGGATGCGCTTCTCGCCGTTGGTGGCCGCGCCACCGGCCTGCTCGACAATGAACGCCATCGGGTTTGCCTCGTACATCAGGCGCAGCTTGCCGGGACGATCCGGAGTGCGCTTGTCGGCCGGATACATGAAGATGCCGCCGCGATTCAGGATGCGATGCACGTCTGCCACCATCGACGCGATCCAGCGCATGTTGAAGTCGACCTGACGTGGGCCATCCTTGCCGGCATTCAACTCGTCGATATATTGCTGAACCGGTTCGTACCAGTGGCGCGAGTTGGACGCATTGATCGCATACTCGCGTGTCTCAACCGGAATCTGCATGTCGCTTTGCGTGAGCACCCACGAACCCAGCTCGCGGTCGAGCGTGAAGCAGTTCACACCGTTGCCGGTGGTCAGCACCAGCACAGACTGCGGCCCGTACACCGCATAGCCTGCGGCGACCTGTTGCGTGCCCGGCTGCAGAAAGGATTCCTCGGTAGGTTGCTGACCGTCCGGGCAACGCAGCACCGAGAAGATCGTGCCGATCGATACGTTGACGTCGATGTTCGATGAGCCGTCGAGCGGATCGAACACCAGCAGATACTCACCGCGCGGATAGTTGGCCGGGATCGGGAAGAACTGTTCCATCTCTTCCGATGCCATGCCCGCCAGATTGCCGCCCCATTCGTTCGCTTCGAGCAGGATTTCGTTCGACAGGATGTCGAGCTTCTTCTGCACTTCGCCTTGCACGTTTTCACTGCCGGCCGTGCCGAGTGCTTCGCCGAGCGCACCTTTGCTGACGTGATAGCTGATTGCCTTGCACGCGCGCGCAACGACTTCGATCAAAAGACGCAGATCTGCCGGCAGGTTATTGTTTTCTCGCTGCTGCTCGATCAGATACTTCGTGAGTGTGGTACGACGTTGCAGTGACATTGCTGTACTCCGGAAGGCAATGGGAATAGCGCGATTTTACCCGCTCGCACGGCAGTTCCCGCGTTAACAAAATGCACCCCGAAAATGCGCCCCGAAAACGCCTCCGGAAAATTCGCGGCAAAAATATATAACGACACGTCATCACGCCGTCACCGCAGTGCGCCCGGACGCAGCGCGCCGCGCGCGACCTCAGGACCGCGCGACAGCAGGGTCGCTACGTCGATGCAACGCGCCGCGCGGCGTTCGCAGCGAGCGACATCGCGCGCACTTGCGCTGCCTGGGTTTTCGGCGGTCTGGGCCGCTCGCGCGGCGGTAGCGGTTCGATGTCGCGCTCGATCTGCGCAGCCGATGCCTCTGTGGCAACGCGCAGCTCATAGGCGACCTGCAGGTTCATCCAGAACAGCGGACTCGTGCCGAAATAGCGCGCGAGACGCAGCGCAGTTTCCGGCGACACCGCGCGCTTGCCGCGCACGACATCGTTGATGCGCGGCGCCGGCACGCGCAACGCAAGCGCCAGTGCATTCACCGACATGCCGCGCGGATCCAGAAACTCCGCACGCAATACTTCGCCTGGGTGAACGGCGCTGATGCGTTCGCCGGTGGCGATGTCGGAAAAGTCCGTGCTTTCCAGCTCGGAGCGTTTGATAACCATACGGTCCTCCATTTAATCAATCAGTGGTAGTCGACGATGCTTACGTTCTGCGCCTCGCCGTCGGCAAAATAAAAGCAGATGCGCCATTGGCTGTTGATGCGAATGCTCCACTGTCCGCTCCGTTCCCCGTGCAGTGCCTCGAGCCGGTTGCCCGGCGGCACAAACAGGTCCGTTACCGAGATGGCCGCGTCGATCATCTTGAGCTTGCGATGCGCAATGGCCTGTATGTGAGCAGGCAGAGAGCGCGCGAAGCCACCTGTAAAAACCAATGCCGTTGCCTTGTCGCCAAAACTTGAAATCATAGGTATCGTATAACGCACTGCGTTAAATGTAAACTGTTATAAGGGTGCGTTTACTTTGTGCTGTTCAGGCGGCCTTGAACAGTCGTCCAAATGGCCAGTGCGACACGGACCGACCAGCGCACGGCACAAATAAAAAAGCCGGCAACGTGTGCCGGCTTCGATACCAATGAAACCTCGTTCGACCGATCAGCCCAACGCTTTCTCGACGATCTCACGCACGTCGCGCGACTTCACTTCGGCGGCGACCTTTTGCAGTGCCGCGCGCATCTGATCGCGCAACGCCGGCGTGAAACGGCGCCACAGTTCCAGCGAGCGCGCGAGTCGCGCCGCCACTTGCGGATTCAGCGCGTCGAGTGCGATGACCTGTTCGGCCCAGAACGCATAGCCGGAACCGTCTTGCGCATGGAACTGCGCCGGGTTGGCCGCGCAGAAGCTGAAGATCAGTGAGCGTGCGCGGTTCGGGTTCTTCAGGTTGAACGCCGGGTGGGTCATCAGGCGGCGCACGATGTCGATCACCGGGCGCTGCGGGGTGCCGCGCTGCGTGGCCTGCAACGCGAACCACTTGTCGATCACCAGCGGCTCTTTTTCGAAGCGGCGATAGAAGTCGTCCAGTGCCTGCTGCGCGTCACTCGTGCCCGCACCGGAGGTCGCCGCGGTCAGCAACGCCGACAGCGCAGCAGCGCGATCGGTCATATTGTTTGCCGCGTCGTACTGCGCGCGCGCATGCCGCACTGCGTCGCGCGGATCGTCCAGTTCGGCGAGGTAGCCAAGCGCGAGGTTCTTCAACGCGCGGTGGCCGGAGGCTTCGGGTGTCGCCTGATACTCGCCGGGTGTCTGGTGGCGTTCGTAGATCGCGAGCCACGAGTCGCGCAGCGCGTTGGCGAGTTGCTTGCGCAGGAACTGTCGCGCGCGGTGCACGGCTGCCGGATTCGATTCGGCCATCTGCTCGGCGAGATACGCTTCCGACGGCAGCATCAGCGCGAGCTCGCGAAACGCCGGCGACAGCGTTTCATCGGCAAGCACGCGTCCGAACGCCGCGACCACGGCCGGGTCGAGCTGCAGCGGCGCACCGGAGGCCGCATGGTCGGACAGCGTCAGCAGTTCACGCGTTGCAAGCCGCTGGCCGGCTTCCCAACGGTTGAACGGATCGCTGTCGTGCGCGAGCAGGAAGGCGAGTTCGTCGCCGGTGTAGTCGTATTCGACGATGACCGGTGCCGAGAAATTACGCAGCAGCGATGGCAGCGGCTTTTCCGCCACGTCGACGAAGGTGAAGGTCTGCTCGGTCGCGGTGAATTCGAGTACGCGCGTGGTTGTCGATGCGGCCTGCGCTTCGCCTTCCAGGCGCAACGGCAGGTCGCGCCCGTCGGCGCCGATCAGGCCGATCGCGAACGGAATCAGCAGCGGCCCTTGCTGCGTTTCGCGCGCCGCGGCCGACGCGTCGCCGTAGCCCTGCTTCAGCGTCACGCGGTAGCGCCGTTGCGCGGCATCGTACGCGGTCGCGACCGTCACCCGCGGCGTGCCCGCCTGGCTATACCAGCGCTCGTACTGCGCGAGGTCGCGGCCGTTCGCATCGGCCATCGCATGACGGAAATCGTCACAGGTTACCGCCTGCCCGTCGTGCCGCTTGAAGTACAGGTCCATGCCGCGCCGAAAGCCGTCGCGACCGAAAAGTGTCTGGTACATCCGCACGACTTCCGAGCCTTTCTCATAGACTGTCATCGTGTAGAAGTTGTTGATCTCGACGTAGCTTTCCGGCCGTACCGGGTGTGCCATCGGGCCGGCGTCTTCGGCGAACTGCATCTGGCGCAGCACGCGCACGTCCTCGATGCGCTTCGTCGCGCGCGCCGCTTCGTCGCTGCCGTTGCTCTGGCCGCCGGCCATATCGGCGGAGAATTCCTGATCGCGGAACACGGTCAAGCCTTCCTTCAGGCTCAGCTGAAACCAGTCGCGACAGGTGACACGGTTGCCCGTCCAGTTATGGAAATACTCATGGCCGACCACAGCTTCGATGTTCGCGAAATCGGTATCGGTGGCGGTTTCCGGGTTCGCCAGCACGTACTTCGTGTTGAAGATGTTGAGACCTTTGTTCTCCATCGCGCCCATGTTGAAGTCGCTGACCGCGACGATCATGAAGCGGTCCAGATCGAGCTCGAGGCCGAAGCGCCGCTCGTCCCAGCGAATCGAATGGATCAGCGAGTCCATCGCGTGGCGCGTCTTGTCGAGGTCGTGCGGCTCGACCCATACCTGCAGCAGTTTTTCCTTGCCCGAACCGCTCTGGATGCGTTCTTCGAGCGCGACCAGCTTGCCGGCGACGAGTGCGAACAGATAGCTCGGTTTTCTGAACGGATCTTCCCAGCGCGCGAAGTGCCGGCCATCCGGCAGGTTGCCCTGTTCGAGCAGATTGCCGTTCGACAGCAGCACCGGACACGCGGCCTTGTCCGCACGCAGCGTTACGGTGAAGGTGGCCATCACATCCGGGCGATCGAGGAACCACGTGATGCGGCGAAACCCCTCGGCCTCGCATTGCGTGAAGAAATTCCCGCTCGACACATACAGGCCGGACAGCGTCGTATTGGTCGCCGGGTTGCAGATGCCGATCAGCGTCAGCTCGAACGCATCGGGCACCTCTTCGACGGTGAGGCCGTGCTCATGCGCGCGGGTGGCCGCATACGGCTTGCCGTCGAGCGTGGCGCTGACGAATTCGAGCTGCTCGCCCATCAGCTCGAGGTGCGTGGCGCGCACCGCATCGGGGTTGCGCCGCACCCGCATCGTGCTCTTGACGATGGTGCGTTCGGGCTCGAGATCGAACTCCAGCGCGACGGTATCGATGAGAAAGGCGGGCGGCGCGTAAGCGGCGCGGCGGATCACGTTGGGCGTAGCGGTATCGGCCATGGTCGGAGGAAAATGAGGAGCGTTGAAGCCCGCCCGCGCGGCGTGCGGGCGGGGCTGATCGGACCATTGTAAAAGCAAAGGCGCGGCGCGTCTGCGACCAGAACTTTTTACCTTGATGAGCGGTCAGCGTATTATCGGGCCGCCTGCGCGGCGTGTGCGGGCGACGACAGCGAAGAAGAGGAAAGACCATGAAGCTCGACCGTTGGACCCGCCCCGTTATCGTGACGCTGGCGGTGCTGGCTACGCTGCTGGCCGGCTGCACGTCGTACGTGACCACGCAGGTCACCGCATTCTCCGATTGGGACGGCGGCAGCGACGCTACCCGCACCTATGCGTTCCAACGCGGCGGCGCGCAACAGGCGAGCATCGAGCAGTCCACGTACGAGCAGGTGGTCGCGAACGCGCTGGCCACGCACGCGTTCCGCCAGGTCGACATGGACCGCGCGCACTATCTGGTTGCGATTGCCTATAACACCCGCTCGGACATGGCGATCACGTCGACGCCCGCCTATTACTACGACCCGTGGGTCGGCCCGTATGCCTGGGGCCGCCCGTACGGCTGGGGCGGCTGGGGTCCGTGGGGCCCGTACGGCGGCGGCGGTTTCGGCGGTGGCTACGGCGGTTACGTCACGCAGAGCTATCCGGTCTATACGCAGACGCTCGGCGTGCGCATCACCGACAGGGCGAGCGGCAAGGAGCTCTATAACGTGACCGCGCGCAGTGCCAGCGAAGACTCGTCGCTGGTGCACGCGATGCCGTTCCTCGCACAAAGCGCGCTGGCCGATTTCCCGCTCGGCAACGGCGTGGTGCGTACGGTGAAGATTCCGCTCGACGGGCGCGGCGCGGGCGCCGTGCCGAACGAAGTGGCGGCGGGCAGCGCCGCGCCGGCGGTACCCGCGTCGGCGGCCAAGACGGTGCAATAGCGGTAGCGGGTCGGTCGCGCGCAGTAGCGCGTCAGGAACGCTGGCTGCAGCGGCCACACATGCAGCAGACCAGCCGGCTGCCCGCTGTCACAGCGGCGCGGCCGGCGCCGGACAACATCGCCTTGCTCAGAGCCCCACGCCGAACAGCGCGAGCGTGCCGAGCACGACAAACATCACCGCGGCAATACCGTGCACCAGTCTGGTCGGCAGTTTGTGCGCAAAGCGGTCGCCCAGCAGAATCGCCGGCACATTCGCGATCATCATCCCGAGCGTCGTGCCGCCCACCACACCGAAGAAATCATGAAAGCGCGCGGCGAGCGCAACCGTGGCGAGCTGGGTCTTGTCGCCCATTTCCGCGAGGAAGAACGTGACGACCGTGGCGCCGAACACGCCGAGACGCGAGCGGTTGGTGTTGGCTTCTTCGTCGTCGAGCTTGTCGGGCACCAGAATCCACAAACCCATGCCGACAAACGAAGCGGCCAGCGCCCAGCGCATGATGGTTGGCGTGACGAGCGAGCCGAGCCAGGCACCGAGCGCACCGGCGCCCGCGTGGTTGACCAGCGTAGCGACGAGTACGCCGAAAATGATCGGCAGCGGTTTGCGATAGCGCGCGGCGAGGACCAGCGAAAGGAGTTGGGTCTTGTCGCCGATTTCGGCAAGCGCGACCGCACCGGTCGAGATGAGAAGAGCTTGATCCACGTGTACGTGTTTCCTCGGGCCGGATATGAACGAGCGACGATCTACCGCGCGCCGGGCCCTGTTGCGGCGCGCAGTAAACCATCAGTCTCGCCAGGCCAAAGGCTGCGTCTGCCATGGCCGCATGCGGCCAAGTTTGTTGACAGACGCCCCCGCCATCGATGCGCGCAGCACGCAGAACGATCAGGTAGCGAATACCTGGGAAATCCAATCGTTTCCGGCCGTTCGGTGGAGCATCTGGCGGGGCGGCTACTCCCCAATGAGGGGCGGATTATAGCATGGGCGGCTAGCGTGCCAGCCCCGGTTCATCGCGATTTTGTTCGTGTGGGCAGCTAACAAAGACATTTCATTGCAAAACGACGGCGATTGTCCCGTCTTTTAGCGAGTTTCGCGAAAACGCGCGCACTGCGGCGACGCAGCAATCAGCCATGCGCCACCGCACGGCCTTTGCCCATTTTCGCGACAGCCCCGTGCACACGAGGGCGGCGATTTTTCCCGTCGCGATTCGGACACAGATACAGTTGGATACGTCTTTTCTGGCTGATTTATTTAAGAATGTTCAGTATGATTTCGGGCGGTCGGAAGCAACCCGGCCACACAATATAGAGTGGTTTGGCGACCCGCCCCTAAATAATCGGCACAAAGTGCCGTTACCTCGCTAAACCGGATAAAAGGCTGACCTCCTGAGCGGCGATTAATCTCCAGAAAGAAGGTGCATGCGTGCAGTCGCCGGCGCGGTCGCTGGCGTCATTGCCAGCGTAGGCACCCCTTTTTCAGGCATCAGCAGCCCGTATGCGCGAACCCCGACATGCCCAATCTGCACTGGACTATTCCGGTTGCTCGCTGGTCTTTCTGGCCTGTCGCCGCAACCGCCGCCCCCGATCTCGGCTTTATCGAGCCGATGGTGCGGCGCCGTCTGAGCAGTTTGTCGCGCATCGCGCTGAAGGTCGCGCACGATTGCGCGGCCGATCGCAGCCACGTGCGCGTGCTGTTCGCGTCGCGGCACGGCGAATTGCGCCGCACTACCGAAATACTGCGTGCGATCGGCGCGGGCGAGCCGGTTTCGCCGACCTCGTTCAGCCTGTCGGTGCTCAATGCGATGACCGGCGTGTTCGGCATTGCGCGCGGCGACCGCTCGGCGGCAAGCGCGGTATCGGCGGGTGCGGAAACGCTCGGCTACGCGTTGCTCGAGGCGCACGCGCAGTACGCAAGCGACCCGGCCACGCCGGTGCTGCTGGTTTATGCGGACGAGCCGGCGGATGCCGCGTACGGTGCGATCGAGAACGAAGTGCAGGGCGGCGCGCTCGCGCTGCTGCTCGACGCGCCGGCCGCGCAGGGCCGGCTATCGTGCGCGGTAACAAGTGCGGTAACAGGCGCGGTAACAAGCGCGGTATCGGAGCAAGCGGACGCGGTAGCGGACGCGGCATCAGGCCCCCACGCGGCGAATCCCATGAAAGGTTCGCCGCCAGCCGCCGCCCACGCCTTGTTCGCGACGCAGAGCGAAGCGCTGCTGCACTGTCTGGACACACACGGCGCGACGCACTGGCGGCGCGGTACCGCGCAATGGGAGTGGCAATGGCATGACGGAGCGGCTTGATTACCCCTGGCGGCTGTTTGCCACCGGCATGAGCTTCGTGGCATTCGGGCTGTGCGGGCTGGCGTTTTCGCTGCTCGCTGTTCCGCTCGCCGCGCTGTGGCCGCATCGCGCGTCGCGCCAGCGCGCGGTGTCCGACGTGATCCACGTGTACTTTCGTGCGCTGGTCTGGGTGCTGTGCCGTATCGGCGTCATGAAACTCAGCACCACCGGCGCGCAAACACTGCTTGCGCGCCGCGCGGCGATCGTGGTCGCGAATCATCCGACATGGCTCGACGTGATGGTGCTGCTGTCGTTGACGCCGCGCGCCTGCTGCGTCGTCAAAAGCGCGCATTGGGGCAACCCGGTGTTCTGGGGCATCGTGCGGGCCGCCGAATACGTCAGCAATTCCGATCCGGTCGCGCTGGTCGAAGCGGGCGCGCGGCAGCTCGCCGCCGGCTACACGCTGATCATTTTTCCCGAGGGCACGCGCAGCCCGGCACGCAACCGGCTGCATGCGTTCTCGCGCGGTTTCGCCTACATGGCGCTCGATACGCATGCGCCGATTCTGCCGGTGCTGATGGATTGCGACCCACCGGCTTTCACCAAAGGGATGCGCTGGTATCACGTGCCGCCACGGCCGTTTCACATGCGTGTCAACGTACTTGCGCCGCGCGGCGTCGACGAATTCGCGGTGCGCGACGTGCCCGCCGCGATCGCGGCGCGTCACGTCACGAGCGCGATCGAAGCTCACATTACTCAGCACCTGTTCGACTATGGATTCTTTAAAGCTTGAGATCAAACAGCTTCTGATCGACGCACTCGATCTGGAAGACCTGACACCCGCCGACATCGACGACGATGCGCCGCTGTTCGCCACCGACGGCGTCGGCCTCGATTCGATCGATGCGCTGGAAATCGGCATTGTGCTGCGCCGGCACTATCAGCTGACCATCGCGGCCAACGACGAAAGCACGCGCGAACACTTTCGCTCGATCAATACGCTTGCCGCATTGGTAGCGAGCCAGCGCGAACCGGTGCACGCCGGCAACGAAACAACAAAGAAAGGGGAGTAGACCGTGACCGACGCAGAGATTCTGGAACGCATCCGCGCGATCTTCAAAGAGAACTTCGCCATCGAGCCGGAGCGCGTGACACCCGAGGCGCACCTGTTCGAGGAACTCGATCTGGACAGCATCGATGCGGTAGACCTCGCGATCAAGCTGCAGGAAATGACCGGCCGGCGCATCAAGCCGGAAGAATTCAAATCGGTGCGCACGGTGGGCGACGTAATCGTCGCGGTCGAATCGCTGCTTGCGGCGCAGGGTTGATGCGCGCAGATCGGCCGCGCCAGCACCAGGCCGGTGGCGCCATGCGGCGCCGGGTAGGCGGCGTGCTCGCGGTCGTGGCGAAGCTGGCTTATCCGCTGGTCATTTTGTGCGCGTGGCGTTGGGATACGCCGCGCTACGTCGGCTGCATGCTGTTCGGTTTGTTGTGTCTGCAACGGTTTGCGGGCAGCGGCGCATTCGCGCTTTCGCTGAAAGGCTTTTCGCCGATCGACTGGGGCGTCGCGGCGCTGCTCGGCTGCGGTTCGGCGGCAATCGTCGCGACCGATAGCGAACTGCTGCTGCGCGTCTATCCGTCGCTGGTGAATCTCGGTTTGTTGATCGCCTTCGGCGCGACGCTGGTGCGCGGACCATCGATGATCGAGAAGTTCGCGCGCATCCGCACGCCGCAACTGAGCGCACCGGCGATTCGCTATACGTGTCACGTCACGAAGATCTGGTGCGTGTTCTTTGTGCTGAACGGCGCGTTTTCGCTGTACACCGCGCTGTACTGGCCGCGCGAGGCGTGGTCGCTGTATAACGGCGCGATTGCTTACGGCCTGATCGGCGTGCTGCTGGTAGCCGAGATCGTCTGGCGCTACCTGGTGGTGCTGCCGCGCGTGGCTCGTTCGGAGGCCGCATGATCGCGCTGCACGAACTGCTGCGCGGCGCACATGCGGCATCCACGCCGGTTTGCCGCGACGCGGCGCGCGCGGGGCCCGCAACGACGCTCGACTTTGCCGCGTTCCGCGCGCGCGTGTCGGCCATCGCGGCGCAGGTTCTTCAGGCGCCCGATGCGCCGCGGCGCTACGCATTGTGTATCGACGATACCTTCGATTTCGCGTGCGCGCTGTTTGCACTTCTTGCATGCGGCAAGGAGCCGGTGATTCCGGCCAGTGCGACGCCCGGTTATCTTGCCGATCTCGCGGGCGCATTCGACGCGGTGCTGACCGACGCCAACCTGCAAGCGCTCGAAGACGAGCGCACGACGCTCGCAGCCCTTGCACCAGACTTCGGCGCGATCGCGCCCATCGCGCCGCTCACGCTTTTCACGTCGGGCAGCAGCGGCGTGCCCAAACCGGTCCACAAAACGCTCGCGCAATTCGATGCCGAGGTGCAAACACTCGAACGCGAATGGGGCGCAACGCTTGGCGATGCAACCGTGCTGGCGAGCGTGCCGCACCGGCATATCTACGGGTTGCTGTTTCGCGTGCTGTGGCCGCTTGCGGCCGGCCGCCCGTTCGATCGCAACGCGATTGGCGAACCGCAGCAACTGCAGGCGCGCATCGACGTCTACGGCGCGACGGCCGTGGTCGCCACGCCTGCGCAACTGTCGCGTTGGCCCGCGCTGCCTGGTTTCGCCACGTTGACCCCAGCCCCGCGCGTGTTTTTTTCGTCGGGCGGTCCGCTGGCGAACGAGGCCGCGCTCGACTACGCGCAGGCATTCGGCGCAGCGCCGACCGAAATCTACGGCAGCACCGAAACCGGCGGCATCGCCTGGCGCCGGCAGAACGACACGCCGGCATGGCAGCCGCTCAACGGCATCGAAGCACGGCACGGCGCAGACGGCGCGCTCGAAGTGCGCTCGCCGCATCTCGGCCACGACGCCTGGCACCGCACCGACGACGCCGTGGAATTCGACGCCGATGGCCGCTTCAACCTGCGTGGCCGGCTCGACCGCATCGTGAAGCTCGACGGCAAGCGTGTGTCGCTGCCCGAGCTCGAAGCGCGTCTCGCCTTGCATCCGTATGTGACGCAAGCGGCGGCGGTGCCGCTCGCGGGGGCTTCGCGCGAGCGCGTCGGCGTGCTGGTCGCGCTGACCGAAGCGGGTAGCGCGGCGCTGTGCGGCGAAGGCCGCGTCGCGCTCGCGAAAACCTTGCACCGGCATCTGGCCGACTATTTCGACGCGGTCGTGCTGCCGCGCCGCTGGCGCTTTCGCATTGCGCTGCCGTTCGATGCGCGCGGCAAGCTGCCGGCCGCGGCACTGGCCGAAGCTTTCGGAGCGCGAGCCGAAGGTGTCGAGGTGCTGACCGAAGCGCGTCGCGGCAACGAGTTCCACTACGAACTGCGTGTACCGTCGACCCTCGTGCATTTCGCCGGCCACTTTCCGGGCGTGCCGATTCTGCCGGGCATTGTGCAGCTCGACTGGGCGATCCGTTTCGCGGCCGAACACATAGCTGGCGTACGCGATATCGCATCGATCGATCGCCTGAAGTTCACCGCGCCGGTACGGCCGGGCGCGCTGCTGATGCTGACGCTGTCGCACGATGCGGTGCGCCGCCGTGTGCAGTTTGCTTACCGGCTCGGCACACGCGATTGCGCATCGGGCGTGATCGTCTACCGGGAGCACGCATGAGCCTCGCCGCGTGCATCGTGATTCCGATCTACAACCACAAGGACGCGATTGGCGGCACGCTCGCGCGTCTTGCGGTGCATGGTTTGCCGATGTTCGTCGTCGACGACGGCAGCGACGACGCGACGCAACAGGTGCTGGCTGCGCTGCGCGTGCAGTACGCAGCGCACATGACGCTGTTGCGGTTACCGGTGAACGGCGGCAAGGGTGCGGCCGTGATGGCCGGATTGCGCGCCGCGCGCGCCGCGGGCTTCACGCACGCGTTGCAGATCGATGCCGACGGCCAGCACGATGCGGCCGACGTGCCGCGTTTCATCGAGGCCGCGCACGCAGCGCCGGCTGCGGTGATCATCGGCCGGCCGGTGTACGACGCAAGCGTGCCGAAGGCGCGTTTGTACGGACGCTATCTGACGCACGTGTGGGTGTGGATCGAAACACTATCGCCGACGATCCGCGATTCGATGTGCGGCTTCCGGCTCTATCCGCTCGATGCCGCATGCGCGCTGCTCGACAGCGTCGCACTGCCGACCCGGATGGACTTCGATATCGAGATTCTGGTGCGCCTGTACTGGCGGCGCGTCGCGTTCCGTTCGATCGCGACGCGCGTCACCTATGCGGCGGACGGTGTGTCGCATTTCGATGTGCTGTGGGACAACGTGCGCATTTCGCGCAGCCATACGCGGCTGGTGTTCGGCATGCTGTGGCGCTTGCCGATGTTGCTCGCGCACAAGCTGATGCCGCGCAACGCGGGTGTGCCGGTCGCGATGCCCGCCGATGAAGGCCACAATGGCGACAGTGGCAACGACAGTGGCAGCGGCAGCACGCGCGCACACGCCAACACCACCGGCACCACCGGCACCAAACCGGCATCGGCCGCGCCCGCCGGCGAAACCCAAAATCGCAACTGGTCGCGCATCGCCGAGCGCGGCAGCCGCCTCGGCATGTTGACGCTCGCGTTGAGCTGCCGCGTGTTCGGCCTGCGCGTCACCGGCTGGTGGCTGCATCCGGTGGTCGCGTATTTCCTGCTGACCGGACGCGCCGCGCGCGCCGCATCGCGGACCTACTTCACGCATCTGGCCGACGCGACTCCGGATGGCAACACACCCCGCCCCGGCTGGCGCTCCGCCTACCTGCAGATGCTCGCGTTCGCCCAGGCGGGCCTGTACAAACTCGCTGCATGGTCCGGCCGCATCAACGGCGACGAAATCGCCTTCGACGACCCAGCCGCGTTCGAGGCGCTCGCCGACAGCGGCCGCGGCGCGCTCGTGATCGGTGCGCATCTGGGCAACCTCGAAATGATGCGCGCGCTCGCCGCACGCCATGCGTACGCAAAGGTCACCGCGATTGTCTATACCGGGCATGCGCGCCGCTTCAACAGCGTGCTGGCCGCGGCAAACGAGCGTTTCGGGCACCACCTCGTCGAAGTACGCGATTTCGGACCGCAGACGTCGATGCTGATGCAGGAGCGCATCGACGCAGGCGAACTGCTGGTGATCGTCGGCGACCGCGTGCCGGCGAGCGAATCGGGCCGCACTACCGATGCGCAGTTTCTCGGTGCAAGCGCGCCGTTTGCGCAAGGGCCGTATATCCTCGCCCACGCGCTTGGCTGTCCGGTGTATCTGTTCTTCTGCCTGCGCGAGCGCGGCGCTTACCGCGTGTATTTCGAATCGTTTGCGCAGCGTATCGAACTGCCGCGCGCCGCCCGCGCCGAGCAGCTCGCCGCATGGGCCCAGCGTTACGCGCAGCGGCTCGAACACTATTGCCGCAAGGCGCCTTACCAATGGTTCAATTTCTACGATTTCTGGGCGCGCCCCGCGCGCGCAGCGCAGGCACGCGCGGACCTTGCGCGCAAGTCGGCGCAATCCAATGGAGAAGCGAATGGCCGAGCATGATCTGATTGGCAACGCAGGCGCCGGCGACGCGCAATCTGCGATGCCGGCCGACGCAAAAGCCGACGCAAAAGCCCATCCGCACCTGGCCGCCGCGCCGCAACCCGGCGTCACCCCGATCGTGATCGGCAACCGGCGCCTGACCATCGAGGAAGTCGTCGCGATTGCGCGCGACGCCGCGCCGGTCGCGCTGACAGGCGACCCCGCGTGGCGCGCGCGCATCGAACGCGGCGCCGAATTCCTGCGCCGTCATCTGGCGGCCGGCGAAACCGTGTACGGCGTGAACACCGGCTACGGCGAAGCTTGCGTGGTCGACGTGCCGATGGCGCTGGTCGAAGCATTGCCGCTGCAACTCACGCGCTATCACGGCTGCGGCATGGGCGCATATCTGGACGACGCGCAGACGCTCGCGGTCGTCGCCGCACGGCTCAACTCCTTGGCCTGCGGGATGTCCGGCGTACGCCCGGTGCTGCTCGAGCGCCTTGCCGACCTGATCAACCAGCGCATCCTGCCGCGCATTCCATCCGAAGGCTCGGTCGGCGCGAGCGGCGATCTGACGCCGCTGTCGTACGTGGCGGCGGCGCTGGTCGGCGAACGCGACGTCAGCTTCGGCGGTGTGCTGCGCGATGCGCGCGACGTATGGACGGAACTCGGCCACACGCCGCTCACGCTCGCGCCGAAGGAAGGCCTCGCGCTGATGAACGGCACGGCGGTGATGACCGGCCTCGCGTGCCTCGCATTTGCGCGCGCCGACCATCTGACGCGCCTTGCCTCGCGCCTGACCGCCGTGGTGACCGTCGCGCTCGACGGCCGCGCCGCGCATTTCGATCCGCTGATCTTCGAGGCGAAACCGCATGCCGGCCAGGCCGAAGCTGCCGCATGGATTCGCGCGGATCTCGCGGGCCGCGCCGATACGCCGGGGCATCGCCTGCAGGACCGCTACTCGATCCGTTGCGCGCCGCACGTGATCGGCGTGGCGCGCGACGCGCTTTCATGGGTGCGGCGCGACATCGAAAACGAGCTGAACAGCGCCAACGACAACCCGCTGATCGACCCCGACGGCGAGCGTGTGCTGCACGGCGGCAACTTCTACGGCGGCCATATTGCGTTCGCAATGGACTCGTTGAAGACCGCGGTCGCGAATCTGGCGGACCTGATGGACCGGCAGCTCGCGTTGCTGGTCGACGAAAAATTCAACAACGGCTTGCCGCGCAACCTGACCGGCGCGACGCCGGAGCGCGCGCCGATCAACCACGGCTTCAAGGCGGTGCAGATTTCGTCGTCCGCGTGGACGGCGGAAGCGTTGAAACAGACGATGCCGGCGAGCGTGTTTTCGCGCTCGACGGAATCGCACAATCAGGACAAGGTCAGCATGGGCACGATCGCCGCGCGCGACTGCCTGCGCGTGCTCGAACTGACCGAGCAGGTAGCGGCCGCGCATACGCTGGCGGCGCTGCAGGCGCTCAGGCTGCGCGTGCGCGACGCGGCGGATACGCCGGTGCCTGCGCCTCTCGAGGCATTTGCGCAGCGTGTCGAAGCGATCTCGCCATTCGTCGTTGAAGACCGCGCGCTGGAACACGAGCTGCGCGCGCTGACGGCGCAGATTGCCGCGTGCGCGCTGATCGAGCGGAGCGGCTTGCCGAACGGCGAGCCGAACGGCAAGCCACGCGGGGAGGCGCACGATGAACGCGCCCGATAAACAAGCCCCGGTATTAAGCGCGAGCGGCCTCGTCGAAGTGCCGTTTCACGACGTCGACGCGATGAACGTCTGCTGGCACGGCAACTACCTGAAGTACTTCGAAATCGGCCGCGCCGCGTTGTTGCGCGCATTCGACTACGACTATCTGCAGATGCGCGATTCCGGCTATCTGTGGCCGATCGTCGAGGCGCATCTGAAATACGTGCGGCCGGCCATCTACGGACAGCAACTCGAAGTGCGCGCACAACTGCTCGAATACCAGAACCGTTTGAAGATCGGCTACGAGATCGTCGATTGCGCATCGGGCACGCGTCTGACGAAGGGCTACACGATCCAGGTCGCCGTCGATGCGGCGACCCAGGAATTGCAATTCGTGTCGCCGCCGGTCGTCTTCGAAAAGCTGGAGCGCGCATGGAAACGTTGAAGCGGCGCGCGCGCACGCTTGCAGCCGCAACGCGTGTGGCCTGTACGGCAGCAGCGCTCGTCGCGGTATGCGGCCTCGTCGTGCTCGCCACGTTCCCCAAGAGCGCCCATGCAGCGACCGCAGCCGCAGCTGGCGACGCCGCGGCCGGCAATCCGGCCTTGGTATCGTCGGTTGCATCGCGCCTCGGCCAGGTCAAAGGCATACGGGCGCAGTTCAAACAGACGCAGACGCTTTCCGCGATGCGCCAGCCGCTCGTGAGCACGGGCTCGCTGCTGTTCTTCCGCGAGCGCGGCGTGATCTGGAAGATCGATACGCCCTACAAGGCAGGCTACGTGATCGACGACGCCGGCGTGAGCGAATTGAACGCCAACGGCCAGCGCGTAAAGAGCACCGGCACGCAACACGCGAACGGCGCACGAGGCGTCGCCGAAGTCTCGAAGATGATGCGCGCGATGCTCGGCGGCGACCTGTCGGCGCTGTATGCGCAGTTCGACGTCGCCGCACAGGGCACGCCGGAACACTGGCAGATGCAACTCACGCCGAACCAGCCACAACTCGCGCAGTCGATCAAGACATTGCAGATGAGCGGCGGCGCGTACTTGCAGACGCTGCGCATCACGCTCGCCAACGGCGACGTCACGCAACTCGACTTCACCGGCAGCACGGCGGTCGACGAACTGACGCCCGCCGAGCGCGCGCTGTTCGGAGCATCGTGATGCAGCTCATGGCGCAGCACCGGCTGACGCGGCAGCGCTGGGGCATGCGTGCCGCCTGGCTGCTGCTCGCGCTGGCGGCGGCGCTGTATTGCGGATGGCGTTTCACGGCCGGCTCGCCGCTGCAGACCAACCTGCTCGAGCTGCTGCCGCAAACCGAAGCGGACCCCGTCGCGGAACAGGCGGTCGACAAGCTTGCCGCCGCGCTCGGCGACCGCACCGTGTACGTTGTGACGAGCCGCGACGCCGCGCATGCGAAAGCCGCGGCGAAACAGCTGGCCACGACGCTGACGAAGAGCGGCACGTTCCGCTCGGTAACGGCCGAACTACCGCCGTTCGATCTGTCGCAGATCGGCACGCTCTATCTGCCGTACCGCTTCAGCCTGTTGACGCCCGCCGACCGCACAGCGCTGGCGAGTGACTCATACTCGCTGCCCGATGCGCTCGCGCAGCGTCTGTACAACCCGCTGCGCGGCCCGCTCGCCACGCAGCTCGCCGACGACCCGTTCGGCTGGCTCGAGCATTGGCTGCCCGGCCTGCCGCTCGCCACCTCGAACCTGTCGATCGAAGACAACCTGCTGGTCGCGCACCACGACGATGCGACCAGCGTGCTGGTGGTTGCCACCTTGCCCGGCTCGGCCTACGAAGCACCGCTCGAACAGGCGGTGCTCACCGCGACCGCGCAGGGCGCCGCGCAACTCAAAACACACTTCCCCGACGTCACGCTGGCCCGCACCGGCGCGGTGTTCTACGCGCAGGCAGCACGCAGCAGCGCCGAGCGCGACGTCCATCTGATCGGTGCGGCGTCCGCATGCGGCATCGCGTTGCTGATGCTGTGGGTGTTCCGTTCGCCGCGTTTCCTGCTGCTCGGTTTCGTATCGACCGCGCTCGGCATCGTCTGCGCGCTGGCCGCCACGCTGATCGTATTCGGCAAGCTGCATCTGGTGACGCTGGTGTTCGGCGCGAGCCTGATCGGCGAGGCAGTCGATTATTCGATCCAGTATTTCGTCGTCACGCTCGGCGCGGCACGCAATTCTCAAACACCGTGGGACGCGCGACGCGGCGCGCGCGCGGTGCGCCCCGCGCTGACGGTGGCGCTCGCCACCAGCCTGCTCGGCTATGCGATCCTCGCGTGGGTGCCGTTTCCGGCGCTGCGGCAGATTGCGTGCTTTGCGATGGTGGGTATCTGCACGGCGTTTGCTTCGGTGTTGACGCTGTTGCCTGCGTTGTTGCCGCGTGAGCTGAAACACAAGCCTAATCACGGCCGTCGCCAGTTGTTCGATGCGGCAGCGCGTCTGCTCGAGCGCTGGCACGCGTTGCTCGGCGGCCGCCGCGCATGGTGGGTGGCTGCGCTGCTACTGGTGCTCGCGGCGCCCGGCTGGCTGCGTCTGAGCAGCGACGACGACATCCATCTGCTGATCCAGCGTGACCCGGTGCTCGCTGCACAGGAAAACCAGATCCGCGCGGCGATCGGCGTCGACAACACCGCGCAGTTCTTCGTCGTGCGCGGCGCGACGCCCGACGCGGTGCTGCAGCGCGCGCAGGCGCTCGGCGCGAAGCTTGACGGATTGAGCGGCGCGGCAGCGGTGGACGGCTGGCAGTCGGTGTCGTCGTTCGTGCCGCCGGCGCAGCAACAGACGGCCGATCGCGCGTTGCTCGCGAAGCGCGTATTCGACGATCCCAATAAACTACGCGCGACGCTGGTCCAGGCCGGCTTTCGCGACGAAGTCGCCGATGCCTGGCTGGCCGCCTACCGTCAGTCGGCCGACACGGCGCCGCTCACAGTCGAGCGCTGGCTCGCCACGCCGTGGGCGCAGCCGTATCGCCATCTATGGCTCGGCGCGACCCACACGCCGCAACACGACTACGCCGCGCTCGTCATCCCGCGACGCGTGGCCGACGCGAATCTGCCAGACCTGAGCGCGCTCGCTCACGCGTTGCCGGGCGTGGTGTTCGTCGACAAGGCAGCGAGCGTGTCGAAGCTGTTCGGCGCGTATCGCGTGGACAGCGCGCTGTGGCTGGCCGGCGCGCTCGCGCTGGTGTTGCTGCTGCTGATATTCCGCTACGGTGTGCGCGGCGGCATCGCGGTGACGCTGCCGGTGCTGCTCGCGGTGGTCGTCACGCTGGCGGTGTTCGGCTATGCGCGCGTGCCGCTCAATCTGTTCAACTGCCTCGCGTTGATGCTGGTGCTCGGGGTCGGCGCAAACTACGCTGTATTCCTGCGCGAAGGCTGTCTGCGCGAAGGCGCCGAACTCGGCGCGGTATGGACCGGCGTGCTGCTGTCCGCCGCCACCACGCTGTTGTCGTTCGGCCTGCTCGGCACCAGCGCGATGCCGGCGCTGCGCAGCTTCGGCTCGACGCTGGCACTGGGCATCGCGGTGGCGGTGCTGCTCGCGCCGCTCGGCATGCCGGCGCATTCACGGAGAACTGCATGAGCGCTTCCACGATATTTCCGCGGGTCTACCTGCACGCGCTCGGCATGGTCAACGCGCTCGGCGACGACGTCGAGTCGATTGTGCACGCGCTTGCCGCCGGCCACGCGCCGGGCATGGGCGCGATGCATACCGGCCTCGGCGAGGCTTTCGTCGGCCGCGTGACCGGCGCGCTTGCCCGCACGCCGTCGCCTGCGTTGCAACATTACGACTGCCGCAACAACCGCCTGCTGCTCGCCGCGCTCGCGCAGATCGCGCAGCCTGTCGAAGCGGCGCGCGAGCGCTACGGCCGGCAGCGGATCGGCGTGGTGCTCGGCACCAGCACGTCGGGCATCGACGCAGCTGAAGCCGCGCTGGTGCATCAGGCGCAGGCGGGTGCGTTGCCCGACAGCTTTCATTACGCGCAGATGGAAATCGGCACCGCGGCGCCGTTCGCGGCCGCGGCGCTCGATATCGACGGCCCGGCGTTCACGGTGTCGACCGCCTGCACGTCGAGCGCGAAAGCCTTCGTGTCGGCACGCCGGCTGCTGCAACTGGGCCTGTGCGACGCAGTGATCGTGGGCGGCGTGGATTCACTATGCGAGCTGACCGTGCAGGGCTTTGCGTCGCTCGAATCGACCAGCGCGACGCGTACCAATCCGATGAGCGTGAATCGTTGCGGCATCAACGTCGGTGAAGGTGCGGCGGTGTTCCTGATGAGCCGTGACGAAGCGCCGGTCGCGCTGGCCGGCGCCGGCGAATCGAGCGACGCGCATCACATTTCCGCACCGGATCCGCAAGGCATAGGCGGCGAACTTGCGCTACGCGCCGCGCTGCAGGACGCGGGCCTCGCGCCGCAAGCAATCGATTACGTGAATCTGCATGCCACCGCAACGCGCAAGAACGACGACATGGAAGCACACCTGATGGCGCGTGTATTCGCCGACGGCGTGGCGACGAGCGGCACGAAGCCGTACACCGGGCATCAACTGGGCGCGGCCGGCGCGACCGAACTCGGTTTCGCATGGCTTACGCTGGCGCGTGAGCGCATGCCGCTGCCGCGCCATTGCTGGGACGGCGCGGCCGACCCGGCGCTGCCGCCGCTCGATCTGGTGGAGCACGAGCGTTTTCTGCCGCAGCATGCGGGCACGCGTCACGTGATGAGCAATTCGTTCGCGTTCGGCGGCAGTAACGTCAGCCTGATTCTGGCCGGATAACGCGCATGACGAACCTGACACCAACCACCGCCGCCAGCGCCGTGTCGACAGGCCAGCAGTTCGAGCCGATCGAAGACATCCTGCCGCATCGCGGCACGATGTTGCTGGTCGAGCGCGTCAGCGCCTGCAGCGACACGACGCTGACCGCCCACGCGACCGTTCAACCCGACGCGTGGTACGCCGACGCCGACGGCGCGATGCCCGCATGGATCGGCATCGAACTGATGGCGCAGGCGATTGCCGCACACGTGTCGCTGCTCGCGATGCGCGCCGGCGGCCGTGCCCGTCCTGGCGTGCTGCTGGGCTCGCGCAGCTACGCGGCGCAGGTGCCGGCATTCGCGCGCGGCGCCGCGTTGCGGATCGACGTGACGGAAGTCTTGCGCAGCACCGAAGGCCACGGCGCATACGAATGCACGATCGGCCACGGTGACGTATGCGTGGCCGAAGCCGTCATCAAGGTGTTCCAGCCGACCGATTTTCAGACGTTCATCGAAGGGAGCAACGACTCATGAGCCGGCGGGTTCTGATTACCGGGGCAAGCCGCGGCATCGGCCGCGCGATTGCGTATCAACTGGCCGCGGATGGCTTCGCGGTGACGGTGGGTTGCCGCAGCGGTCGCAGCGAAGCCGAGGCGGTGACGGCCGGCATCGCCGCGCAGGGCGGCGCCGCGCGCGTGTTGCAGTTCGACGTGCGCGAGCGCGCGGTGTGCCGCGCGGTGCTCGAAGCAGACGTCGCCGCACATGGCGCGTACTACGGCATCGTCTGCAGCGCCGGCGTGACGCGCGACGCCGCGTTTCCCGCGCTGACCGACGAAGATTGGGACATCGTGATCGAAACCGGTCTCGACTCGTTCTACAACGTCGTGCATCCGCTGACGATGCCGATGGTGCGCGCAAAGCAGGGCGGCCGGATCGTCACGATCGCGTCGGTCTCGGGCGTGATGGGCAATCGCGGCCAGGTCAACTACAGCGCGGCGAAAGCCGGTTTGATCGGCGCCAGCAAGGCGCTCGCGGTGGAACTCGCGTCGCGCAACATCACGGTCAACTGCGTGGCGCCCGGGCTGATCGAAACCGGCATGCTCGACGAGATGCCGCTCGAACACGCGCTGAAGACCGTGCCGATGAACCGCGTCGGCCAGCCGGCCGAAGTGGCCGCGGCGGTTAGCTTCCTGATGTCCGATTCAGCTTCTTACGTGACGCGCCAGGTGATCGGCGTGAACGGCGGGATGGTGTGATGAAACGCGTCGTGATTACCGGCATGGGCGGCGTGACCGCATTCGGCAGCCACTGGGACGATATCGAAGCGGCGCTGAGGCGTGGCCGCAACGCCGTGCGCCGCCTCAGCGAATGGGATTATTTCGAGTCGCTGCATACGCGCCTCGCGTGTCCGCTGCCCGGCTTCGAGGTGCCCGCGCATTATCCGCGCAAGAAGACGCGCTCGATGGGCCCGGTGTCGATGTACGCGGTGCGCGCGAGCGAGCTCGCGCTGGCCGACGCGGGCCTCGCCGATGACGCGTCGATCAGCGATGGGCGCATGGGCGTCGCGTACGGTTCGTCGTCCGGCTCGGTCGAGCCGATCCGCGCGTTCGGCACGATGCTCGAAACCGGCTCGATGACGAGCGTCACGTCGAACAGCTACGTGCAGATGATGCCGCATACCACCGCGGTCAACGTGAGCCTGTTCTGGGACCTGAAGGGCCGCGTGCTGCCGACCTCGTCCGCCTGCGTGTCGGGCAGCCAGGCGGTCGGCTTCGCATACGAGACGATTGCGGCCGGCAAGGCCACGCTGATGTTCGCGGGCGGCGCTGAAGAGCTGTCGGGCCCGGCGGTCGCGGTGTTCGATACGCTGTATGCGACCAGCACCCGCAACGACGAACCGCAGCAGACGCCGCGTCCATTCGATGCGGCGCGCGACGGCCTCGTGGTCGGCGAAGGCGCGGCGACGCTGGTGCTCGAAGAGTACGAACATGCGCGGGCGCGTGGTGCGCGCATCCATGCGGAGATCGTCGGCTTCGGCTGCAATTCGGACGGCGCGCATATGACGCAGCCGACCGCCGACACGATGGCGCGCGCGATGCAGCTCGCACTCGACGACGCGCAACTGTCCGCCGATGCGATCGCTTACGTGAACGCGCACGGCACCGCGACCGATCGTGGCGACGTCGCTGAAAGCGCGGCCACCGCGCAGGTGTTCGGCGCGCGCATGCCGATCAGCTCGCTGAAAAGCTACGTCGGCCATACGCTCGGTGCGTGCGGCGCGCTCGAAGCGTGGTGGACCATCGAGATGATGAAGCGCAACTGGTTCGCGCCGACGCTGAACCTGACGCAGGTCGATCCGGCCTGCGCGCCGCTCGACTACATCGTCGGCGATGGACGCACGATCGACGCGGACTACGTGATGAGCAACAACTTCGCGTTCGGCGGCATCAATACGTCGCTGATTTTCAGGCGCGTGCGATGACGCGATCGCAGCCGCGCGAGCCCGTGCGTGTGGTCGTGACCGGCATGGGCATCGTGTCGTGCCTCGGCAACACGCTCGACGGCGTGTCGACTGCATTGCGCGACGGCCGCTGCGGGATCGTGCGGGTCGAGCGCTGGCGCGAGCGGCAGTTCGCGAGCCAGGTGGCCGGCGTAGCCAGCACGCACGACGAACCGCCGTTTTCGCGCAAGCTCGAGCGCTTTATGGGCGACACCGCGCGTTTTGCGTGCCACGCGGCGCGCAAAGCGCTCGACGACGCGGCACTCGATCCATCCGCGTTGCACTCGCCGCGCGTGGGTGCGGTGATCGGCTCGGGCGTCGGCGCGCTGTCCGCATACGACGCGGCGATGGCCGTCGTGCTGGCGCGCGGTATCGACAAGGCGCCGCCGTACACGGTGCCGCAGGCGATGAGCAGCACCGCGTCGGCCAATGTCGCGCAGGTGTTCGGCATCGAAGGGATTGCGTATTCGCCGTCGTCCGCGTGCACGACGTCGGCGCTCGCGATCGGCCAGGCGATGCAGCTGATCCAGAGCGGTGCGCAGGACGTCGTGCTGGCCGGCGGCAGCGAAGAATTGCACGATCACGCGGCGCTGATGTTCGATGCGATGCATACGCTGTCGCGCCGCTGGAACGACTCGCCGCTCTATGCCTCGCGACCCTACGACACGGCGCGCGATGGCTTCGTGATCGCGTCCGGCAGCGGGGTGCTGGTGCTCGAGGCGCTCGACCATGCGCTGGCGCGCGGCGCGCGCATTTACGCGGAGCTGACCGGTTTCGGCCAGTGCACCGACAGCGCGGGGATGGTGACGCCTGGCGCGCCGGGCATCGCGCGGGCGATGCAGGGCGCGCTCGATGCCGCGCAGGCACGGCCGGACTATGTGAACACGCACGCACCATCGACGCCGTTGGGCGACCTCGAAGAATTGCATGCGCTGCGGCACGTGTGGGGCGACGACGTGCCGCCGTTTTCGTCGACCAAGGGCTTGACCGGGCATCCGCTTGGCGCCTGCGGTGCGCATGAAGCGATCTACGCGCTGTTGATGATGCGCGACGGCTTTATCGCGGGCACCGCGCCGATCGACACGCTGGAACCGTGTACCGCAACGATGCCGCTGGTACGCGACACGCGTGCGGCGACACTCGAGCGGGTGATGTCGGTGTCGTTCGGCTTTGGCGGCAGTTGCGCGAGCCTGATGTTCGAAGCGTGGCACGGTGGGCCCCGCTGATTTTTTTGACAACCGCAGTAACACCCAGGCAATCAAAACCCGAAGAGGAGAGCGTCATGAAGAACCAGAAGAAACACCCGCTGTTGCTTGTCCTGTTGACCGCTGTGTGCGCAACCGTCGCCGCGTCGCATGCGTATGCGCGCGACACGGTTGCCAATTTCCCGATCGACGAAGCGCTGAAAAGCGAACCCGGCAAAGTGACCGACGACGTCGCGTTGTATTTCGCGGGGCAGCGTCATCCTTCGGTGGCGAAGTCGTACGGCGAGTTCGCCACCAACAAGAAGACCAACGCGTTCGGCAAGACCGACGAGAAGGCCTGCCAGCACGTGTTCCTGTCGGCTGTGATCGAACTGCAGGACCGCGCGCGCAAGGAAGGCGGCAACGCGGTGATCAACATCAAGAGCAACTACCGTAACGAAGAGCGCGAGAGCGCGACCGAATACACGTGCGGCGCGGGTGCGGTGATTGCTGGCGTAGCGCTGAAAGGCGACGTAGTGACGCTGAAGAAGTAATGCGACGATGAGCGCGGCGCCAAGGCCTGCAGCGTAACAAAGGCTAAAGCGGCGGCAGTCTAGCGTGTCTTGACTGCCGCCACGTTGACCAGCGTTTCGCGCCGCTTGCCCGGCTTCGGATGATGCAGTCCGAGCCGTTCGAGCAGGCCGAAATCCGCCGCGCGGCTCCACCACAGATACGGCAGCGACACGTTCCGTTCGCCGAACGAAAAGCCGCCGTGGCGGATCATCTGCAGATAGCCGTCCGCGCTTTTCTGCACGTGCATCGGGTGGCGGAACAGCAGGCGGATCACCCACGACCTGATGTACGCATCGGTCGATTCGGCGAACAGCAGCACGCCGCCTGGCTTCAGCACCCGGCGGAACTCGGCGAGCGCACGCTCCTGCTCGACGAGGTGATGGAAGGTTTGATGGCAGAACACGATATCGGCGCTGGCATCGGGCAGCGGCAGCGCGGCGCAGTCGCCATGCAGCAGCTCGAATTGCGGCGCGGCGGGCCCGCTGTTGCAGGCGCGCGCGGCATCGGCGGCGAGTGCCAGCGAGGGTTCGTGGTAGTCGATGCCGACGATGCGCGACGGTTCAAACGCGGTAGCGAGCAGCTTGAAGGAAATGCCCTGGCCGCAGCCGACATCGACGATGACCGGGCGCCTTGGCAGCGGCGTGTCGATCAGCCGTTTGAGGTCGTTGATCGCGACGCGCAGCACGTGGTGTTCCCACGTATAGGTGCGCAAAAACCAGATGCCGAACGCCGATTCCGGCACGAACGGCACGTGGGAAGTTTCGGACGACGGCATGGGATCCCCCCGTTTGCAGGTCTGATTGTGATGTTGCCGCCATTGTAATCGCGGCCGCCGGCCAACGGCAGCATGCTCCTGCAATTGCAGCGGAATTTGACGAAAGGTAAACCAGGATCGATGAATACGAACACGCATAGCGCAGAGAATCAGGTCGCCGACGTCGCCATCATCGGCGCCGGTCCGTCGGGAGCGGTGGCTGCCGCGCTGCTGAGAAAAGCCGGACGTTCAGTGCTGGTGCTCGAACGTCAGCACTTCCCGCGCTTTTCGATCGGCGAGAGCCTGCTGCCGCAAAGCATGGCGTACCTCGAAGAAGCAGGCATGCTGCAGGCGGTCGTCGAAGCCGGGTTTCAGTACAAGAACGGCGCGCATTTCGTGTATCGCGGGCAGGCTGCTTCGTTCGACTTTCGCGACAAGCATACGGGCGGCTGGGGCACCACGTACCAGGTCGAGCGCGCCGTGTTCGACGATCTGCTGATTCGCTGCGCAGCGCAGCAGGGCGCTGAAGTACGCTTCGGCCACACGGTGCGGGCGATGCAAACGGGCGACACGCCGGTGCTCGACGTCGAAGACGAAGCCGGTCATGCGTATCGGGTCGAGGCGCGCTTCGTGCTGGATGCGAGCGGCTTTGGCCGCGTGCTGCCGCGCCTGCTCAATCTCGAAGCGCCGACCCGCATGCCGACGCGCGCGGCGATCTTCACTCATGCCCGCGACACCAATCCGCCTGGCACTTACGATCGCAACAAGATCACGGTTGCCGTGCATCCGCAGCACCGCGATGTCTGGTATTGGCTGATTCCGCTGGCGGGCGGCCGGATGTCGGTCGGCTGTGTTGGCGAGGCGAGCTTTCTCGACGTGCCGGACGCGCAACGCGAAGCGAAACTGCGTGAATTGCTGCACGAAGAGCCGACGCTGGAAGCGCTGATCGGCACCGCGCCGTTCCTGATGCCGGTGCGGCAGATCGGCGGCTATGCGGCCAACGTCGAAAAACTGCATGGGCCGGGCTATGCGTTGCTTGGCAATGCGGGTGAGTTTCTCGATCCGGTGTTTTCGTCGGGCGTGACGATCGCGCTGCGCTCGGCGCATCTGGCGGCGAAGACGTTGCTCAAGCAACTGGATGGCGCGGCCGTCGATTGGCTCGCGGACTACGATGTGCCATTGCGCAAGGGCATCGACACGTTCCGTGCGTTCGTCGAACGCTGGTACTCGGGCAAGTTGCCGGACATCATTTTCTATCCCGAGCAGACGCCGTCGATTCGCCGGATGATCAGCGCGATTCTCGCGGGCTATGCATGGGATGAGACCAATCCGTATGTGGCGGATCCGGTGCGGCGGCTCGATGCGCTGCATGAGGTGGCTTGCATGGGCCTCGCGCAGAAGTAAGCGGCCGACGCAGCGAGCGCGGCACGCGCCGCACACGCGGCACACGCAGCACACGCAGCACACGCAGCACGCGGCTGCTGCCGGCGCGACGCAGGCCGGCCGCTGCGCAATGCGCTAGCCGAGGCGGCCAGGCTGCTTTGCCTCGCGCCACGGCTTTCGCTCATGCCACGGCGTGCGCCGCCCGTGCCGTCTGGCGCACTGCGCTGCGCTCGCGCACAGCATCGCGCTGATGCACCCGTTCGCCCGCCGCATAGGTTTCGTACACGGCGCGGTCGTCGCCGAGCAGCGCGAACGCAAACAGCAATTCTTCGAGCGTCCCGGTACGCGCCGTGCGGCGCGCGAGCAGCGGCGTCGCCTGCGGATCGAGCACGACGAAATCCGCTTCGCTATCCGGTTTCAGCGTGCCGACCTTGTCGCCCAGATCGAGCACCTGTGCCGCGCCCGCGGTCGCAAGCCAGAACATCCGCGTTGCGCTCAGGTGATAGCCGCCAAGCCGCGCCACCTTGTGTGCCTCGTTCATCGTCTGCAGCATCGAAAACGACGTGCCGCCGCCAACATCGGTGGCCAGCGCGAGCGGCAGGCCGGTCTGATCCGCCTTCGCGAAGTCGAACAGGCCGCTGCCGAGAAACAGGTTCGAGGTCGGGCAATGTGCGGCGATCGCGCCGGTTTGCGCCATCCGTTTGCGGTCCTCGTCGTCGAGATAGATGCAGTGGCCGTACACCGCGCGACGGCGCAGCAGCCCGTAGTGGTCGTACACGTCCAGATAGCTGCGGTGGCCCGGGAACAGCTCGGCGACCCATTTCACTTCGTCGGTGTTCTCCGCGACATGGCTTTGAATGAACACGTCCGGATGCAGCCGCGCGAGCTCGCCGCATGCGCGCAGCTGCGCGTCGGTCGAGGTCGGCGCGAAGCGCGGCGTCAGCGCATACATTTGCCGGCCGCGGTTGTGCCAGCGGCCGATCAGCTCGGCGCTGTCGTCGTAGCCGGATTGCGCCGTGTCGCGCAGGAAGTCGGGGCAGTGGCGGTCCATCAACACCTTGCCCGCCACCATGCGCAGATTGCGCGATGCGCTTTCGCTGAACAGCGCATCGGCCGAATCCTTATGCACCGTGCAGTAGACCAGCGCGGTGGTGGTGCCGCAGGCGAGCAGCTCGTCGACGAAAAAGCGCGCGGTGTCGCGCGCGTAGACCGGATCGGCGAAGCCGCGCTCGGTCGGGAACGTGTATTGATCGAGCCACGGCAGCAGCCCGGGCGCCGGCGACGCGATCATGTCGGTCTGCGGAAAATGGATGTGCGTGTCGATAAAGCCCGGCACGATCAGCTTGTCGCGCAGGTCTTGCACCGGCGTGCCGCTTGCGAGCCGGTGAGCCAGAGCGGCATAAGAGCCGGCCGCCACCACATGGCCGTCTGCGACGATCAACAGGCCGTCTTCTTCGAAGACCGCCGCGTTGGACGAGTGCGCAGGGTCGCCGTTGAACGTCAGAAGTTGCGCGCGAAAAGCCGATTGATTCATCACAGAAAACGTCTCCGTATTGTTGAGGTGATGCGCGCGCGGCGCGCACGCCGCGCGTGGTTCAGTGCGCGGGCTTGCCGTGCCAGTGCGCGTCGAGGCGCGCGATCAGTGCGGTGCGTTCGGCCGGCGTGACGAACGACGCCTCGAAGCCGTTGCGGATGATCGTGTAGACCTCGGCATCGCTCAGTTGCAGCGCGTCGAGGGTCGCGAAATAGTTGTCGTTGACGTAGCCGCCGAAGTACGCCGGGTCGTCGGAATTCACGGTGACGGCCACGCCCTTGTCGAGCAGTGCCTTCAGCGTATGTTGGGTCAGGTCGTCGAACACGCACAGCTTCAGGTTCGACAGCGGGCAGACGGTCAGCGCGACGCGCGTGTCGGCGAGGCGCGCGACCAGCGCCGGGTCTTCGATGCTGCGCACGCCGTGATCGACGCGGTCTACTTTCAGCAGGTCCAGCGCTTCGTAGATGTACGACGGCGGGCCTTCCTCGCCCGCGTGTGCGACGAGTTTCAGGCCCATCGCGCGGGCCTTCGCGAACACCCGCTCGAACTTCGAAGGCGGATGCCCGCGCTCGGACGAGTCGAGGCCGACGCCGATCAGCCGGTGCCGGTATTGCTCGAAAAGCGGCAGCGCGGCTTCGAACGTGGCGAGCGCATCGGCTTCGGAAAGATGGCGCAGGAAACACAAAATCAGCTTGCTCGACAGGCCGCGCTGTTCGGCATCCGCGAGTGCGCGCTCGATGCCGGCAACCGCCGTCGCGATCGGCACGCCGCGCTCGGTGTGCGTTTGCGGATCGAAGAAAATCTCGCTGTGCACGACGTTGTCGGCCAGCGCGCGTTCCGCGTAGGCCATCGTCATGTCGTAGAAATCCTGCTCGTGCAGCAGCACGCTGGCGCCGGCGTAATAGATGTCGAGAAACGATTGCAGATCGGTGAACGCGTATGCGGCGCGCAGCGCGTCGATCGACGCATACGGAAGCTGCACGTGGTTGCGTTGTGCGAGCTGGAAAATCAGTTCGGGCTCGAGTGAGCCTTCGATGTGAATGTGCAGCTCGGATTTCGGTGCGCCCGCAACCTTCTGGGCGAGTGGGGAGCGGATGGTTGTAGTCATTAGCGGCTCTGGGTCGGTCAAATGATGTTGCTGTAAATATGCTTTGCTGTGCTTCAGGCGCTTTGTGCCGCGTGTGCGTGCGCGTTGGCCTCGACGGCCTGCAGCAGCTGCGCGGCGGCCGAGATCGCGATCACCTCCGGCGCCTTGTCGACGATGCCGTCCACGCCGAGCGGGCACTTCATCCGCGCGATCTGCGACGGGTCGATGCCGCGCGCGGCGAGCCGATGCTCGAACTGTTTGCGCTTGGTGTGCGAGCCGATCATGCCGAAAAATGCAAAATCGCCGCGCCGCAGGATGCGTTCGGCGAGCGCGAGGTCGAGCTGGTGATCGTGCGTCATCACGATGAAGTACGTGTGCGGCGCGGCCTCGTCGATCGCTTCGTCGGGCGCGTCGTTCGGGTCGATCGTCAGGTTGCGCACCTGCAGCGCTTCCGCCGGCGGAAACTGCGCGTCGCGCGTGTCGACCCAGCGTACGCGGCATGGCAAGGTGCCGAGCACGCGCACCAGCGCCGCGCCGACGTGTCCGGCGCCGAACAGCACGACGGCGAAGTCGCGTGGCGCGATGGTTTCGGTCAGCAGTGCGCCGCTGTCGTCGAAGCCGGCGCCATCCCACAGCAGGCAGTCGGCGCTTTCGACGCCGGGCTCAGGCTCGGACACCATCACCGCGTCGGGCGCCGGGCCGAACGACACGCTGCGCAGCGTCGATTGGCCCGCGGCGAGGCGCTTGGCCAGCGACGTGACCCAGCCGAGGTCGCCGACGTCGAGCCGTTCGAAGGCCAGCACCACGGCGCCGCCGCAGCACTGTCCGAGGCTCGGGCCGAGCGCGAAGCGTTCGAGGCGGCGCGTGTGCGGCGTGCGCATGCCGTCGCGCAACACCTGGCGCGCGGTCTCGATCGCTTTCCATTCGAGATGTCCGCCGCCGATCGTGTGGCGCGCAGCCTCGCGCGTGACGATCATCTTGGTGCCGGCTTCGCGCGGCGCCGAGCCTTCGGCGCGCGCGACGGTGACCAGCACGACGGCGTCGCCGTGCGCGAGCAGTTGCTGCAGATCGGTAAGCCACGCATGCATCGGGCCGTACTCCTTGCGGTGCCGCGCGGGTTGTCCGGCGGCGGGTTGTTCGGGGCGCCGCGCGCGGGTGGCGCGCGGCGGACGGTGGGTCTCTCAGGTTCTCTATGTGTTTTGTCGGGCTACTTTGATGAGGGCTGGCGGGCCTTCACCTTCAGCGACGGTGTCCGCCTAGGTGTGCGTGGCCGCTGCTTCGGCAGTTGGACTGGCCGCCGCTGGATTCGTTTGATCGGGCTGCTGCGTCGTTTGCGGCGTGGTTTGCTGCGCTGCTGCGAAAGCCTCCAGCGCATCGAGAATCGCTTCGGGCGTAGCCGGTGCGCGCAACGGCGGCGCGCCGTGCAGATCGGGCAGCGCGGCGGCAATTGCGTCGCGAATCGCCAGAAGCACCGAGAACGCCAGCAGCAGCGGCGGCTCGCCGACCGCCTTCGAGTGGAATACGGTCGGCTCGGCGTTGTCGTTGCGGTACAGCTTGACGTTGAACGCGGCAGGCGTGTCGTTGACCGCGGGAATCTTGTAGGTCGAAGGCGCGTGCGTCATCAGGCGGCCGTCGCGGTTCCACCAGAGCTCTTCGGTGGTCAGCCAGCCCATGCCTTGAATAAAGCCGCCTTCGATCTGGCCGATGTCGATGGCCGGGTTGATCGAGCGGCCCGCATCGTGCAGCAGATCGGCGCGCAACAGTTTCCATTCGCCGGTCAGTGTATCGACCACCACTTCGGACACCGCCGCGCCGTACGCGAAGTAGTAGAACGGATGACCGGTCAGGGTTTTGGCATCCCAATGCACTTTGGGCGTCGCATAGAAGCCGTCGGACCACAACTGCACGCGCGCAAGATACGCGGCATTGACGAGCTGCGCGAACGGCATCGACGCGCCCGCAGCTTCCACCGCGCTGTTCGCGAACCTCACGTCGCTCGCGGTGCAGCCGAACTGTTGCGCGGCGAGTGCGGCGAGCCGCTCGCGTATCGTGCGCGCGGCGGCTTGCGCGGCTTTGCCGTTCAGATCGCTGCCGGTCGATGCGGCGGTGGCCGACGTGTTCGCAACCTTCGACGTATCGGTTGCCGTTACGCGCACGCGCGACAGCGGCAAGCCGAACTCGTTCGCCACCACCTGCGCGACCTTCGTGTTGAGCCCCTGGCCCATCTCGGTGCCGCCGTGATTGACCAGCACCGAGCCGTCCTTATAGACATGCACCAGCGCTCCGGCCTGGTTCAGAAACGGCACATTGAACGAGATGCCGAACTTGACCGGCGTCAGCGCGATGCCGCGTTTGAGCACCGGGCTGTGCGCATTGAAGGGCGCGAGCGCGGCGCGACGCGCGCGATAGTCGCTGGATGCGAGCAGTTCGTCGGTAAGCGGCGCGAGCACGTTATCTGCGACGTGTTGGCCATACGGAGTCGTATCGCGTTCGCCGATGCCGTAGAAATTCGCGCGCCGCACGTCGAGCGGATCCAGCTTCAGCTCGCGCGCGATATCGTCCATCAGCACTTCCATCACCAGCGCGCCCTGCGGGCCGCCAAAGCCGCGAAACGCGGTGTTCGACTGCGTGTTGGTCTTGCACGCCAGCGCGACGATGTCGACGTCGGACAGGTAATACGCGTTATCGAAGTGGCACAGCGCACGCGTCGCGACTGCGCCGGACAGATCCGCTGAGAATCCCGCACGCAACGCAATTTCGACACGTGTGCCAAGAATCCGGCCGCGCTCGTCGAAGCCTGCTTCATATTCGTACACGGCGTCGTGCCGCTTGCCGGTGATCATGAAATCGTCGTCGCGGTCGGCGCGCAGCTTGACCGGGCGGCGCAGCGCGTGCGCGGCCAGCGCTGCGGCGCATGCGAACAGCGCCGATTGCGATTCCTTGCCGCCGAAGCCGCCGCCCATGCGCCGGCATTCGCAGACCACGCTATGCGCTGGCAAGCCGAGCATGTGCGCGACCACCTGCTGCATCTCGCTCGGGTGCTGGGTCGAGCTGTAGACGAGCATGCCGTCCATTTCCCGCGGGATCGCATAGGCGATCTGGCCTTCCAGATAGAACTGCTCCTGGCCGCCGACTTCGAAGCTGCCGGCAAGCCGGTGCGGTGCCGCGGCGATTTGCGCTGCGGGGTCGCCGCGTTTCAGATGCAGCGGCGGCAGCACGAACTGCTTGCGCGCTTTCGCCTCGCTGGCGGTGAGCACCGCTTCGAGCGGTTCGTAGCGCAGCACGTCGTCGCTTTTCGCCAAGGCCGCGGCGCGGCGTGCGAGTTCGTGGCTGGTTGCCAGCACAACGAAGACCGGTTGGCCGAGGTAGAGCACTTCGTCTTCGGCGAAGATCGGGTCGTCATGGATGACCGGGCCGCAGTTGTTTTCGCCGTGGATATCGGCGGCGGTGAAGACCGCGACCACGCCCGGTGCACTGCGCACTGCCGTGAGATCGAGCGATACGATGCGCGCGTGCGCATGCCGCGACAGGCCGAGCGCGGCGTGCAGCGTGTCGCGCAGTTCGGGGATGTCGTCGGTGTAGGTTGCTTCGCCGGCGACATGCAGCGCGGCGGATTCGTGCGGCAGCGGTACGCCGATCGCGGCCTGGGCGGAGTCGTCCGCAGGGGGGGAGCGGGTGGGCGCGGTCGCGGGGGCCGAAGCAGATACCGCTGCCGCTGGATCCGTGCTGGCCGCGCCGGTCGCGACGCGCGCTTCGCTTTGCTGGTTCATCACAGCGGCTCCTTCTCGACTGCGACAGCATGGGCGTCGATGCTGGCCGCGTACTCGAACGCGCTGACGTCGATACGCGAAAGCGGCGCTTCGGCACGCGTTTCGAGATAGAAACGCCACAGCAGATTGCGCGCGACCTTCAACCGGTAGGTGCTGCTCGCGCGCATATCGGTGAGCGGCTGATAGTCGCTTGCCAGTGCGTCCATCGCACGCCGCGCCGCGGCTTCGTCCCACATTGAACCGTTTAGTGCGGCTTGCGTATGTGCGGCGCGCTGCGGCGTCGCGGCCATACCGCCGAACGCAATGCGTGCTTCGACGACGTGGCCATCGTTCACGCGCAACGCAAATGCCGCGCAGACCGCGGAAATATCCTGGTCGTAGCGCTTCGAAATCTTGTAAGTGCGAAAACGCAGATCAGTCGTCGCGCGCGGCACGCGCAGCGCCGCGACGAATTCGCCTGGCGCGAGCGCGGTTTTCTGGTAGCCGGTGTAGAACGCATCGAGTGGCAGCGTGCGCGTCTGCGCCCGATGCCGCAGCACGACCTGCGCATCGAGCGCGAGCAACGCAGGCATCGAATCGCCGATCGGCGAACCATTCGCGACGTTGCCGCCGAGCGTCCCCGCATTGCGGATCGGCAGCGACGCGAAGCGTGTCCAAAGCTCCGCGAGTTCGGGATATTCAGCTGTGAGCGCGGCATAGGCCGCTTCGAGCGACGCCGCTGCGCCTATCGTCAGCGTGCTCGCGTCGCGCTCGATGGTCTTCAGTTCGTCGACATTGCCGATGAACAGCATGTCGCCGAGATCGCGGAACTGTTTGGTCACCCACAAGCCGACATCGGTGCCGCCCGCGACGATGCGCGCCTGCGGCTGCGCGGCCCGCAGCTCGGCAAACGCGGCGGCGCTGAGTGGCGCATAAAAGGTCGGCGTGCCGAGTGCGGTGCCGCGCGCATCGGGTGCACTGTATTCGAACGTATCGTCGCGCCGGATCGATGCGAGCGCGCGCGTCACCGCGGCGCGGTCGAACGGCGCGCGCGGGTAGTCGAACATCTGTTGCGCGGCGTCGACGATCGGCCGGTAGCCTGTGCAGCGACACAGATTGCCGGACAGCGCGGCCGCGATTTCGTCACGCGGCGGCGGGCCTGCGTCTGCCGCGCGGTTCTCGTACATCGCCCACAGCGACATCACGAAGCCCGGTGTGCAGAACCCGCATTGCGAGCCGTGACAGTCGACCAGTGCCTGTTGCACCGGGTGCAGCGTGCCGTCGGCGGCGCGCAGATCCTCGACCGTGAACAGCGCGCGGCCGTCGAGCGTGGGGACAAACTGGATGCAGGCATTGACCGCTTTCAGCGCGAGCGCGCCCTGCGTATCGAGTTCGCCGACGACCACCGTGCAGGCGCCGCAGTCGCCTTCTGCGCAGCCTTCCTTGGTGCCAGTGCAATGCCGGTCTTCGCGCAGATACTGCAGTACGGTGCGCGACGCAGGCAGCTCGTGCACTTCGTGCACGGCGCCTTGCTGGAAGATGCGGATGGTGTGCTTTGTCATGGCGAAAACGGAAAGACATTGCGGACCGGGCGCGCGTTACGCATTGAGGCCGCATGACACTGCCTCGCGCACGTAGATCGCCATCCATTAGCGGAAGATAGCACCAGCTTGTCCCGAAAATATTGCGGGGACCACATGAGGGCTATTCAGCAGCGGCCATGCCTGCTGGGTCGAGGCCGCTGCGGGGCGCGGCGCAAGCGCTTGCCGATCGCGCAAAGCCGCGCGGGGCAAGGCTCGGCGGCCGGCAGGCGCGATTCGCGCGGCGACTGGCGGAGGTGCGCCGCGCGGCCAGGTGTTTACGCGAACCCATGCGCGACAGGTGCGCGCGAGCAGCGAGGTTCGCTAGGCCGAACACCGTTGCGGGGTTCGGCAGGCGGCTGACAAACCCGGCTTCAGCGCGCGCGGCGACGCCGCCACAGGCTCGACGCGAGTGCGATGAAGGCGAGCACGAAGCCGATCAGCGACCAGCCCGGCAGCGAGATGCCGACCAGCGGCGGATAAGCGGTTTCGCACAGGCCGGCGACCTTGAACACGCTCGGCAGCCAGTGTGCGGGCGGCAGGCCGTCGACGACCGGTTGCAGCGCGTCGAAGCCGCAGCTGAAATTCGGATGCGATTGCACGAACACGTGCCGTGCGGCCGTGACGATCCCGCCGAGCGCGGACAGCAGCGCGAGGAATTCGAGCAGCCGCACGCCGCCCCAGCCGCGCAGCCGCGCGCCGAGGAACGCGAAGATCGCGATCAGCAGGTAGAAGTAGCGCTGGATGATGCACAGCGGGCAAGGATCCTGGTGCTCGACGAACTGCAGATAGAGTGCGCCGCCCACCAGCGCGACGCAGACGAGGGCCAGCAGGACCAACAGGCGGCGCTCGCGGCGCAGCAGGGCGTTATCGTTGTACATGAGCGGTAGCCGTAGCGTGGAACCCGGACGGGTGCCGCGATTCTAGCGCGAACCCACGCGGCGTCGCATGCGCTGCCGCGACATTTGTAAGCGGGATTTGGGAGGCTCGTGCGGGTGTGCGTTTGGGTGTGCGTGGGTGTGCGTGTGGGCCCGGCGGAGGAGGGCTGGCGCGGCTTGCGACGCGCGCTCGCACCCGGCCCCGCCGACCCCATCGGGCTTGCTGTGCTCAGCGAATCGTATTGAGCACCGCTTCGACCGCACGGCCCACCGCGAGCAGTGCGTCATCGCTGTACGGCGCGCTGGCGAGCATCAGGCCGACCGGCGCACCATCGCGCGGATGACACGGCAGCGACAGCGCGCATGCATCGAGGAAATTGAACGCGCTCGGGTTGCGCAGGATCATGCCGTTAATGCGGAAGAACGATGCGTCGTCGCGCTCGACGTCGGCGATGCGCGGCGGCACCAGCGGGATGGTCGGCGCGACCAGCGCATCGAAGCGTTGCCACAGCGGTCGTGCTTCCGCCAGCATGGCTTCGCGCGCGGCAAGCAGATCGAGATAGTCGGCGGCGCTTGCGGGTTCGCCCAGCATGATGCGATGGAGCACATGCGGGTCGTAGCTGTCGCGATGCTTTTCAAGCAGCTTGCGATGCCACGCATACGCTTCCATCGACGAAAAACCGATCCGGTTCACGTCGGGCAGCCGCTCGAGCGCGGCGAAGCGCACCTCCGAGACGATCGCGCCGGCTGCCTCCAGATGCTTGAGCGCCGTGTCGAGTGCTTGCTGGACTTCCGCATCGAGACCTTCGTTCACATAGTTGGTCAGCACGCCGAGCCGCACGCCTTCGAGCGGCCGCGCGGCCGGCACTACCGGCTCGAGGCCGGCCAGCAGGCGGTCGACCAGCGCGCAGCAGGCCACCGAGACGCCGATCGGGCCGAACGAATCGAGTGTGGTCGACAGCGGCACGCCGCCTTGCCGCGGAATGCGCGCGGCGGTCGGCTTGAAGCCGGTCAGGCCGCACAGCGCGGCGGGCACGCGGATCGAGCCGCCGGTGTCGGTGCCGAGCGCCACCGCCGCCATGCCGTCGGCCACCGAGGCCGCCGCGCCCGACGACGAGCCGCCCGAGATCCGTGCGTCGCCTGGGACGCCGCGCCGGTATGGCGAGTGCGGATTGCCGTAATGCGGATTCAGGCCGACCGCGGAGAACGCGAACTCGCTCATGTTAGTGCGGCCGATCAGCACGGCACCGGCGCGCCGCAGGCGGCCGACCGCCACGGCATCCGTGCTGGCGGGCGGCGCGTCGGCGAGCGCGCGCGAGCCGGCGCGCGTGACCTCGCCTTCGATGTCGAACAGATCCTTGATCGATACCGGAATGCCCGCAAGCGGCGACAGTACGGTGCCGGCGGCGCGCAATTTATCGTGTGCGTCGGCAGCGGCACGCGCGCCGTCTGCATCGCTGGCGATAAAGACGCTCGAGCCCTGGCCCGCCGGATCGGCGATCCGTTCGAGTGCGGTTTCGACGAGCGCGCGGCTGGTCGTACGTCCGGCGGCGAGGTCGGCGGCGAGTTGGGCGAGCGGCGGGAAGGGCTTGAATTCGGCGGTCATGGCGGGTCGGATGCGGTTCGGTTGGGGGCGAATGCGGTTCGGATGCGGTATGGGTGCTGCGCATGCGGTATGAATGCGCGGCGCGAATCTCACGGTACGGATGCAGCGCGACGGCACGTGCGGCATGCAGTTGCGCGACGGCCGATGCCGCAGCGGCTTGCATGCGTTTGCGCCGGGTCCGGTTGAAAAGCTCAGCCAGAGCGGCCCTTATTGTCGCCCGATCAGCAATGGTTCTGCACGTTGGCAAAAATGTCGGTGTGACAGCCCGACGCGATTCAGCAGTCACATTTTGTGCGATACCATCGACCTCTGAAGTTTACTTTCTGTAAGGATTTCGACTATGCACCAAGGTATCGGCTTCATTCAGGATCTGGCAGTCGTGATGGCGCTAGCGGGCGTCGTCACGGTGCTGTTTCATCGCCTGAAGCAGCCGGTGGTGCTCGGTTATATCGCGGCGGGCGTGATCATCGGGCCTTATACGCCGCCGTTCCAGCTGATCCACGACGAGCAGACCATCCAGACGCTCGGCGAACTGGGCGTGGTGTTCCTGATGTTCTCGCTCGGGCTCGAGTTCAGTCTGCGCAAGCTGTTTCGCGTCGGCGCGACCGCGATCGTCGCCGCGCTGTCGGAGATCGTGCTGATGCTGTGGATCGGCTATGAGATCGGCCGCGCATTCGGCTGGAGTTCGATGGACTCGGTGTTCCTCGGCGCGATCCTCGCCATCTCGTCGACCACGATCATCGTCAAGGCGCTCTCCGAACTCGGCATGAAGCGCGAAAGTTTTGCGCAGCTGGTGTTCGGCATCTTGATCGTCGAAGACATTCTCGCGATCGCGATGCTGGTGCTGCTGTCCGGCATCGCGCAGACCGGCCAGCTGAGCGCCGGCGTCGCGTTGGTCACGCTCGGCAAGCTGCTGCTGTTCATGACCGTCTCGCTGATCGTGGGCATCCTCGTCGTGCCGCGTGCGCTCAATTACGTCGCGCAGTCGCGCAGTGACGAAATGCTGCTGGTGGCGGTGCTGGGCTTTTGCTTTGCGTTTTGCCTGCTGGTCGTCAAGCTCGACTACAGCATTGCGCTCGGCGCCTTCCTGATCGGCGCGATCATGGCGGAATCGCGCCATCTGCATCGCATCGAGCATCTGATCGCGCCGTTGCGCGACGCGTTCTCCGCAATCTTCTTCGTGACCATCGGCTTGATGCTGAACCCCGCCGTGCTGGTCGATTACGCGTGGCCGATCGCGGTGATCACGGTGGCCGTGATCGTTGGCAAGATCGTGTCGTGCGGACTCGGCACCTTTCTCGCCGGCAAGGACGGGCGCACCGCGATGCGGGTCGGCATGACCGTTTCGCAGATCGGCGAGTTCTCGTTCATCATCGCGTCGCTCGGCCTGACGCTGAAGGTGACGAGCGCGTTTCTGTATCCGATCGCGGTGGCCGTGTCGGCGTTGACCACGCTGTTCACGCCGTATCTGATCCGCGCCGCCGATCCGCTGACGCGCCGCCTCGGGCATGCGATGCCGCGCTCGGTGGCCAACGTGTTCGGCCTGTACGGGCAGTGGCTGAGCAGCCTGCGGCCGGCGAGCGGCGCGCCGACGCTGTTCAGCATGACGCGGCGGATCATTGTGCAGATCGCGGTGAATCTGGCGCTGGTGGTGGCGATTTTTCTCGGCGCCTCGTATGGCGCGCCGCGCGTGAGCGGCTTGCTGGCCGCGTGGGTGCCGTCCGAGCCGATGCAGCGCGTGGTGCTATGGAGCGCGGCGCTGCTGGTCTCGATGCCGTTTCTGGTCGCGGTGTATCGCAAGACCAAGTCGCTCGCGCTGCTGCTGGCCGAAGTGAGCGTGCAGCCGGCGAAAGCCGGGCGCCTCACCGCGGCGCTGCGCTATGCGATTTCGGATCTGGTGCCGGTGGCGTCGATGATCGGGGTATTTTTGCTGGTTGCCGCGCTGTCGGGCGCGATCTTGCCGCCGACCGGCCTGCTGGTGGTCGTGCTGGTCTGCGCCGCGCTGCTGCTCACTGTGCTGTGGCGCTGGTGCGTGCGGATCCACGCGACGATGCAGATCGCGCTGCGCGAGACGCTCGACGAGCAGCCGGATCCTTGACAGTGGGCTTTCAATGGCGGGGTGGTGCGGTGGAAAGCGGCGGGGCGCGGAGGCGGCGGCGGGATGTGGCGGGGCGCGGCGGAATCGGGTTGGAGCGGCTTGGAGCGGGCTAGCGCAGGCCGCGGATGTAACCTGATGTGAGCCTCGATGTGACGAATTGTGTGCCTGTTTGCCGCTGATCGCCGGCTGGCGGATAATCGGTCCATGTTAATTCGTTCGCGCGCAACGAGCGCGCCTGTCACATGAGCGACAACGAAGCAGACAATGCCGGATCAGCCGGCGCCCCATCTTCCACTTCCACGCCGGGCGTTTCGAAGCCCGAAGCAACCTCTGCGGCGGCCACGCCGCAAGCAGCCAAGGTAGCGGCTGCGACCGATTCCCCCGAAAGCGCATCGAACGTCACGCCACGAGGCGCCGGTGACGGTGCGCAGCCGGTGCGTCGCGGTGACGGGGCGCAAGGCGCGTCACGGGTTGGCAGTGCCGAGGCCGCGCAGGGTGTGCACGGCAGCGCCGCTACGCAGCCGGTGCGTCGCGGTGAGGGCTCGCCAGGCGCGCAGCCAGGCGCCGGTGCCGCACCCACGCGCGTCGCTGCTGCCGAGGCAACGTTGAGCCCGCAAGCCGCGGCTAACGTGCAGCAGGCCGCCTACGCGACCGAGGAAACGCGTCCCGCGGTGAGCGCGCAATCGACAGTGGAGAGCGCCGCCGCGGCGGCGGCGGCCGCCGATGCCGCCAGTGCCCAGGCGGTGGCGGCCGCTGCCAGCGCGCGCGCGGCCGCCGATGCGGCACGCAGCACGCCGGACGGCAATCCGGCCGGTTCGCCGCCGCCGGGCTTCGGCGCGGCACCCGATTTCGGCGCGTATCATCCGCCGCCGCCGGGTGCGATTCCTCCCGGGCAGCCCGCATACCTGAAGCGCAGCGATTCCGCGTGGTCGGTGTTCGGCCGTGTGCTCGCCGCGCGGGCCCGGCAGGTATTCGATCGCGCCGGCCGGCGCATCACGCAGCGTACGCTGCGTATCGGCGTGTCGGCGCGGCTGTTCCACCCGGAGCCAGGCGCGCGAGGATTGCGCGGCAAAACGCTGCAGTACCTCGAAGAATCGATTGCCCACTGGGTGATGTCGCGCGACGTGCTGGTGTTCATGATTCCGACCGTCGGCCATCAGGGCATGCTGCACCCGAGCAACATCCGCCTGCGCGACTACGCGAAGCATCTGGACGGTTTGCTGCTGCAAGGTGGCGCCGACGTTTCGCCGCAGTCGTACACGGAGTCGTCTCGCCCCGAGTGGCCAGGCGACCGCGTGCGCGATATGTATGAGCTCGAGCTGTTGCACGAATTCGTCGAATCGGGCAAGCCGGTGCTCGGCGTATGCCGCGGCTGCCAGCTGATCAACGTCGCGTTCGGCGGCACGCTGTATCAGGACATTGCGACCGACGTGCCGACCGCCGGCATTCACGTCAACGAGCAGTACGACCAGCATCGGCACTCGGTTCATTTCCCGGAGGGCTCGACGCTCGCCAATATGTTCCCGGGGCGGCGCGAGGCGATCGTCAACTCGATCCACCACCAGGCGGTGAATATTCTTGGCCGCGACCTGAACATCGAGGCGGTGTCCGCCGAAGACGGCATCATCGAAGCGGTGCGTTACCGGCGTGCGCCGTTCGTGGTCGGCGTGCAATGGCACCCTGAGTTTCACCGTGCCGGCGGCGCGGAACTGCTCGACTGCACGCCGCTGCTCGATACCTTCCTGCGCGTGGCGCGCGAAACGCGCTTCTAGGTTCGGGGGACGTGGGCTGCGCCGTGTCCGGCGCGGTCCGCGTGCACGCCGCAGACCGCGCCAGCCGCTGCAATAGCGTTGCTAACCTGTTGTTTTATCTCAATTTAAAGTCTTGGCGGAGCCTGTCGCTTCACTGCAAATCCGCGCGATAATCCACAGCTGATTCGGTATCAGTCTGGAGCTTGCAGTGATGAAGTCCCCCTTGACCATGCAGCGTGCCGTGCTGCTCACTGCCGCCTGTGCGCTGCTTCAGCATGGCGGTATCGCGCTGGCCGGCGCCGACGCGCAACCCTCGTTCGCGGAGTCCGCCGATGTGGCGCCCGCTAGCGGCACCGGCCGTGAGCAAAGCGCGGGCACCGCTGCCGTGCAAGGCATGCAGGGCGACGTCGCCGAGCTCACGCGGCTGATCCAGCGTGGCGCGCTGAACGAGCTGCGCACCACGTACAACGGCGGCTATGGCGCGTCACTGTTCTTCTATCCGCAAGAGCTCACTTACTACGTCGCGCTGTTCCAGGACAAGCAGTTCTGGCGCGTGATCAAGTCGCAAGACGATGTGCGCGCAGAGCAGATCTATGCAAACTTTGCGCAGCAAACGGCCCAACTGGCGGAGGCCGAAATCAGTCGGACCAAACTGCAGGCGCAGACGGCGTTTCTGCAGCGCGTGATCGATCTTTCGCAAGACCGCGCAAAGCGTCTGCAGGCCGATCTCGATGTCGCGCAAGGGCAGCAGGCGAAGGCTGCGGAGTACCAGCGGCAGGTGCGTGGCGAGACAGCGCTTTTGCACGACGAAGAGCAGAAGGCGCAGGCCGAGCTGCGCAACGTGCAGCAACAGGTGCAGCAGCTACAACGGCAGACGGAGGCCGGCTTGCCCGCAGCGCGGAAGTAGCGGTGGGCATGCCGGCGGCGTACGTGTCCGTGTAGGTGGGATGTGCGGGTTGCGCGTGGCTAAACGAAAAATTGCCCGGCTTTTGGCCGGGCAATTTTTTTACCTGCGTCTTTTTACATGTGTCGCCAGGTATCGCGGTGCGTGTTGGCGTTGGTGTTCGCGTTTATTGCGAGAACTGTTCCGGGACTTCTGTCACGCGTCGTTGCGACATGTGGCTCATCCAGCTTGTTTCGACGCTCGAGTCCGCGCCGCTTGCTGAGCGCTGGGGCAGCGTGCGATCTGCGTGTCGTGTGTGATCTGCGCCGTCAGTGCGCGCGAAGGTGTGAACGCTCGCGTATTCGCTGGCGCCGAGCGCGCTCGGCTGGACGGGCGAGTAGTCGCCGGCTGCCGATGGTCGCGCGACCGGCGACGCGGTATAGACGGCAGCGGACGGTTGCGGCACTGCGTTGCGGGTAGTGGCATGTGCCGGGTTGTGCCGGCGTGCGGGGTAGTGTGCAACTTCACGCGCCGATGTCGCGGATGTGTTCGGCGTAACGACATGCGCGACCACGCGCGTGCTGCTGACAGGCGTGGGTCTGCTGGTGGTGTTTGCATCGTTGCTGCTTGCAGACTGTGGGTCGGCAGGCGCTGGGGCCAGCGGGTGCGACGCAGCGACGTTAAGCGCTGATGACCCGGCTTGTGCTGTGAGCGCTGCCGGTTGCGCGTCGTGCAGAGCCGATGCCGATGCTGATGCTGATGCCGCGACCCCTGCCGATGCCGCGACCGATTCCGATGCCCCGGCCTCCGTCACCGGTTTCACGTCACTGACCAACTGCTCCGCGGCGACGGCGGTTCGCGGCGCGTTGAGCACCGGCGACGTAACGACCGGCGCGACCGGCTTCACCGGCGCCGCTACGGGCTGGGCTGGCGGATGACGCTGCGGATGATCGAGCACGATCCACGCGAGCAAGGCCGCGCCTCCAATCGCAAACGCGCTGCCCAGCGGGAAGTTGGATTTTCGATGCGACGTGAGCGGCGCCCGCGTGGGCCGCGTGGCGCCGCTTCCGGGCGACGCGCCCGCAGCCGCAACACCGGCCGCAACGCCGGCTGCCCCCGCCGTGGCGCTCGTTGCAGCTACCGTAAATGCCACAGACGCGGCCGACGCGACCGCCGCCGCGGGCTCTGTCGTCTGCACCGCTGGCGCATGCAATTGCTGTGCTTCTGCCGTGGCCGGCTGGCGATCCCATTTGCACATCGAGCGCATGGCCTGCGACGACAGACAAAACGTGCGCAACACCGCTGTGTACAAGGCCTTCAGCTCGATGCGCAGGCTAACGTTCGGCGGCAGCAGCGCCCATTCGCGGCCGAACGTGCGGGAGACCGGGCCGAGCGGCCGCGTGGAAGGCAGCGCCATTGCGCCTTCGATCAACGTGAAAGGAATAGTGGTCGACATGTCAGGGCATCCATTGGGTCAGATGCGTGGCCGTGCCGGAGAAAACGGAATGCTGGCTGGACACGCGTGCCGGCCTTGATGGGAAACGACATGATCGAGAAAGCCAGCGAGTGGCCAGAATGATGCCGCGACCGGTATCGGCGAGCGATCAGACCAGTCTGAAATGTTGCGGCAGCGTCGCGCCGTCGCAGCCCGCGGCCCGCTACGCTTCGCCGGCCCGCAGTGCGGCGGCCACAGCCGCGACCACGGCGTCCCACGCGTTCAGGCGCGGCTGGCGCACGAGCCGCGCGCCCGGATACCACGGGCTGCGGGCGTCGTTAGTGAACCAGCGCCAGTCGGCCGAAAACGGCAGCATCACCCACAGCGGCTTGCGCAGCGCGCCCGCAAGGTGGGCGATCGCCGTATCGACCGATACCACCGCATCGAGCCGCTCGATCACGGCCGCGGTATCGGCGAAATCGGCGAGCCGCGGGCCGAAGCAATGAATGCGGTGTGCATGCGGATGGGCCGCGAGCGCGTCCTGTTCCGCGGCGCTCAGATCGGGCTGCAGCACGATCCAGTCGATTCCTTCGATGGCGAACAGCGGTTCGAGCGTGGCAAGCGGCATCGTGCGGTTTTCCTGCTTCTGCAAGCGCCCGGACCACGCAAGGCCGATCTTGCGCTTCGCGTGGCCGCCCAGCGAGCCGCGCCATTTGCGCCCGTATGCCGGCGGTGCGGCGAGATACGGCGTGGCGGCGGGGATCGTCTCGAACGTCGTGCCGAGCGCATACGGCAGGCTCAACAGCGGAATCTGCAGATCCGCGCGCGGCCGCGGCGCGCCTTGCGCGATCAGCGTGATGCCCCATTGCTGCGCGGCCGGCGCGATCAGCGGCACGAGCGGCGGCTGGACCTCGAGCACCACGTGCCCGGCGCGCTGTGCCGCGAGCGGGACGAAGCGCACGAACTGCAGCGTGTCGCCGAAGCCCTGTTCGGCGTGGACCAGCAGCGTGCGCGTGGCGGCCGGCTCGCCACGCCAGCGCGGCATGCGCGGCGCATCGTGCGGGGCGGCCGATTCGAGCCGCCATTCGTATTCGGGCAGGCCGCGCGCGAAGTCGCGCAGCGTGAGCCGCGTCACCGCGCGATGCATATGCGCGAGACCGAGATCGGGACGCAGCCGCAGCGCTTCGTCGAAAGCACGCAGCGCCGCCGGGTAGGCACCGAGCGCCTGATGCGCGGTGCCCAGACTGAGCCACGCAAGCGCGAACTTCGGGTCGAGGCCGATCGCGCGTTCGAGGCGCGGCAGTGCGTCGGTGTACTGCCCGGTTGCCGCGAGCGCATTGCCGAGACCAAACAGCGCCGGTGGCAATTGCGGCTGCAGCGTCAACGCTGCTTCGAACGACGCGATCGCCGCCGCATGTTCGCCAGTCGCATGCAGCGTGTTGCCGAGGTTGAAATGCGCGGCGACGAAGCGCGGTTCGGCGGCGAGGGCCGCGCGAAACTGGGCGATCGCCTGCGCCGGTTCGTCGAGCGCGTTCAGCGCCATGCCGAGATTGTTGTGCGCGCCGGCATGGCCTGGACGCAGCGTCAGCGCCTGCTCGAATGCGGCGATCGCTTCCTCGTGCTGGCCGAGCGCGTGCAACGCATTGCCAAGATTGTTGTGCGACGACGCATCGGCCGGCTGCAGTTCGAGCGAGCGGCGAAACGCATCGGCGGCATCTTCGTGACGGCCGAGCGTCGCGTACGCATTGCCGAGGTTGTAGTGCGCCATCGGAAACGTCGGGGCCAGCGTCAGTGCGTTGCGAAACCGCTCGATCGCGCCGTCGAGCTGGCCGAGCGCCTTCAGCGCATTGCCGAGGTTCAGCTGCAGTGCGGCATCTTGCGGACGCAGATCGGCCGCGCGCTTCACGAGCTCGGCCGCTTCGGCGTGCTGCCCTTGCTGATGGCGCAGCACGCCGAGCAGATGCAGCGCGTCAACGTGGACCGGATCGCTATCGAGCGTCGCGCGATAGTCGCGTTCAGCGTCGTCGAGGCGGCCGTCACGGTGCGCGGCGAAGGCGCGGTCAAATACAGGATGCATGAAGGGAAAAAGCCGGGTAGTGCAAGGCAAACGCGCATTTTCCCATACTCGGCAAGTGCGTCCGGAATTGACGGGTTAGCGGGCGATATGTAACATATGAATATGTGTTCATATGTTGTCGTTGTTGTGTGGCTTTGATGCACCGGTCGAGTCTGTCGAGTCCGCCATTCTGGCAACCGGTTTAACTGCCACATGCCTCTCATGCCTTCTGTGCCGCGCCTTGCGCACGGGGCGCTTCCAACCTGCTTCGCCATGTCTGCCGATCTGCCCTTTATTGCCGATGACCGCGTCGTCCCCGTCGCCGATCTGTTCCGCCTGCTTGGCGATCCGACGCGCCTGCGCATCGTGCTCGCCTGCGCGAACGAGCGGCGCGCGGTCGGCGCGATTGCCGAAGCGTTGGGTTTGTCGCAATCGCTGGTGAGCCATCACCTGCGCCTGCTGCGCGCGGCACGGGTCGTGCGTGCCGAGCGCGTCGGCAAGCAGGTGTTCTACGTCGCCGCGGACCGGCATATCAGCGGTATGCTCGCCGACATGCTGGAGCACGTGGCCGAACCGGTTTCCGATCTTCCACGGGACGAGCGATGAAATACACCCCTGGTTCCACGCCATCCGGCGTCGCGCGCGATGGACTGCGCAAGGCGACGTCCGGTGCGCATCGTCATGATGAAGGCTGTGCTGGCGCCGGGCATGCGCACCGCGACCACTCGCAGCCCGCGGCCAGCGCAGCCGGCCGCACTGACGATCATAGCCACGGCGATACCCACGGCGATACCCACGGCGATACCCACGGCGATACCCACGGCGATACCCACGGCCACTCGCATCACACGGCGAGCGTCGCTGGCCGCGCTGCCGATGACAGCCACGACCCTACCCACGACCGCGCGCACCACACGGCGGGGGGCGCGGGCCACGCTGACGATCACGGCCACGACCATACCCACAAGCACGGCGCCGGCGGCCATCACCACCATCACCACGCGCCGGTCGCTGGCCAGGGCCGCGTATTCGCAGTTGCCGTTGCGCTGAACGTCGTGATCGTCGTGGTCCAGGCGGTCTATGGCGTGCTCGCCCATTCCACCGCGCTGCTTGCCGACGCCGGCCACAATCTGTCTGACGTGCTGGGCCTGCTGCTCGCGTGGGGCGCGATCTGGCTGACGAAGCGCAAGCCGTCGGCACGCTATACGTTCGGCTTCGGCAGCTCGTCGATTCTCGCGTCGCTTGCCAATGCGGGCTTACTGCTGTTCGCGTGCGGCGTGATCGTCGCGGAAGCGCTCGACCGGCTGTTCCACCCGGCGCCGGTGGCCGGCTTCGATGTGTTTATCGTCGCGACCGTCGGCATGCTGGTGAACGGCTTCTCCGCGTGGCTCTTCATGCGCGGGCAGAAAGAAGATCTGAACATTCGCGGCGCGTTCCTGCATATGGCAGCCGATGCGGCGATCTCGGCGGCGGTCGCGGTCAGCGGCCTGATCATCCTGTTCAGCGGCTGGACCTGGCTCGACCCGGCGATGAGCATCGTGGTCGTCGCGGTGATCGTGTACGGCACATGGGGCCTGCTGCGCGATTCGCTGTGCCTCGCGCTGAACGCGGTGCCGCCCGGCGTCGACCTGCAGCGCATTCGCGCGTTCCTTGCCGCGCAGCCGGGGGTGATCGACGTGCACGATCTGCACGTGTGGGCGCTGTCGACTACCGGCAATGCGCTGTCCGCGCATCTGGTGATGCCGGCCGGCCATCCTGGCGACCCGCGCATGGACAGCATCGTCGCGATGCTGCGCGACCAGTTTCAGATGCATCACGCGACGCTGCAGGTGGATATCGGTACGACTTCGCACCATTGCACGCTGGACCATCCGCCGCACGCGCACTGACGAGGTTACTGCGAACACAGCCGCACCGAGGCAACGGCACTGACACGGCCGATGTGACGCAACCGAACTGACATAGCGGCATCGGCACAGCGGCACTGGCACTGGCACTGGCACAGCCGCACCGGCCCAACCGCATCGCCACGTCAACACACCGCAAATTCGCGCCGCAACGATGCGTCATGCCGCAAAGTGGCGGCGTACACTAGGCGGCAGATTGATTCCCGGAGGTCTTTGCATGGCCGCCGCTTTCTTCGACATGCCGCCTGTGCTGATCGTCGGCGCGGGTCCAACTGGCCTTGCCGCGGCGCTGGGTCTTGCGCGTGCGCGCATTCCGGTGCGGCTCATCGACAAGGCCACCCAACCCGATCCGCATTCGCGCGCGATCGGCATCCAGGCACGCACGCTCGAACTGCTTGAACAGCATCGGCTGATCGAACCGTTTCTCGAACGGGGGCATCGTGCGCGCGCCGCGAACCTCTACTCGAATAACCAGCGTCTCGCGCGCCTCGACTTCGACCCGTTGCAAACGCGCTATCCGTATCTGCTGTTTCTCGATCAGTCGGTGACCGAGCGGCTGTTGACCGAGCATCTGGCGACACTCGGCGTCGAGATCGAACGCGGCGTCACGCTGGCGATGTTCTCGCAAGGCTCGGCCGGCATCAACGCGACGCTCGAGCGCTCGAACGGCCATACCGAAACATTGCATCCGTCGTTCATGATCGCGGCGGACGGCGCGCAAAGTACGATTCGCGAGCGGCTCGGGCTCAGCTTTGCGGGCAAGAGCGCGGAGCAGACCTACCTGCTCGCGGACCTGCAGGCCGACATGGACTGGCCCGACGACGAGTTCCATATCTTCGCGTCCGGCGATGGGCTTGCGGGTCTGTTTCCGCTCGGCAAAGGACGTTACCGGCTGATTGCCGATCATGCGGGGCCGTCCGCCGACGCGCACGGGCCGAGCCATGGCGACATGCAAGACAGCGCGCTGCGGCACCCGGACGGCAACCCGGTGCCCGGCCTGTCGACCTTCGGCCACACGTCGCCGCACGCGCGCGACACGTCCGCGCAGCCCGATCGACCCGCAACCGCACCCCGCGAGCGCCGCGCCGCCGCGCCTGCCCCCACGCTCGACGAGTGCCGCCAGATCGTGGCGAAGCGCGTCCATCATCCGATGATGCTGACCGATCTGCAGTGGTCAGGCTATCTCCACCTGCACCGCCGGATGGTCGAGCAGTTGCGCGTGAACCGCGTATTTCTCGCCGGCGATGCCGCGCACGTGCACAGCCCGGCCGGCGCGCAAGGCATGAACGCCGGCATCCAGGAAGCGCTCAATCTAGGCTGGAAGCTTGCCTGCGTATTGCGCCACGGCGCGCCGCAGCGGCTGCTCGATACCTACCATCTGGAACGCCATCCGATCGAGCGTGAAGTGCTGCGGCAATCGAGCTTCCTCACGCATGTGGCCGAGGCCGATCACGGTCCGTTGAAGCTGCTGCGCGAGCGGGTGATGCCAGTGCTCGCGTCGCTCGGGCCGCTGCGCGATGCGGCGCGGTTGCGGGTCAGCGAACTGGCGATCCAGTACCGGCGCAGCCCGTTGACGCTCGAACGGGTGCTCGACGGCGGTCCGCGTGCCGGCGAACGCGCGCCCGATGCGCTGGTGCACGTCGTCGACGGGCCGCTCGGCCGTGCGCCGGGCACCGGCTGCATCTTCGATCTGCACGATCCGGCGTACTTCTCGCTGTTTATCCTCGTGCCGCCGGACGCGGCAGACGATGCACTGCATGGCGCACCGCACGGCGCCGTCGGCCCGGGCGTGCCGCACAAGCCGGCGCGCTTCGCAACGGCGGATCTCGACCGCTTCACTGCGGAGGTGGGGGCGCTGCTGCCGGACACCGTGCGCATCTGGCGCGTCACCGATGCAAGCGGCGAGGGTGGCCCGTCGCTGGCCGAGTCGTATGGGCGTACGCGCCCGTCGTTCTACTTCGTGCGGCCGGACGGTTATGTGTGCGTGCGTGGCCGCGCGGCATCCGATCTGAACGGCTTGCTGCGCCACTGCGAGGCGTGGCTCGTGAAAGGCCAGCCGGAGGAGTCGCCGCCGCTACCGCCGTTGCCGCTCGGTTAAGCGCCGCGCAGCGTACGGGAAAAGGAAGCGGAAAGGCGAGTCTGAAGAATGAAGCGGGACGAAGGCGAGCCCAAAACGCGGACAGCGGGCGTTGCGCGCGCGGCTCGCCGCGCGCGCAAGCAAACAGGAAAACTCAGGCCGTCGCCGGCGTAGCCGGCATCAGCTTTTCACGGAAGCGCGTGATGGCCTCGCGCGTGAACGGCGTCATGTCGAGTGCGCGGCCTTCATCGATCGCGACGACCAGCATGCGCCGCATGCGCGGCTCCCAGAAGCGGCGGATATGATCGGCGACACCTTCGAGCGCCTCTTCGTGGTCAGGCATCGACTCGAAGAAATCGCCGATCCGGTTTGCCATGTCGATCAGGTTGTTCTCGTCCATGGCGTGCCTCACTTACCCGAAGTCGCGGCCAGCTCGCGCTTCTTCAGCAGATCCAGCTGTTCGTTGCTGAAGCGCGAGTAGTCTTTCTGCCACTGCGACGGCTGTTCGACCGGCGTCACCTGCACCGCGGTCACCTTGTACTCAGGGCAGTTGGTGGCCCAGTCGGAGCTGTCGGTGGTGATCACGTTGGCGCCCGATTCGGGGAAGTGGAACGTCGTGTACACCACGCCCGGCTGCATCCGCTCGGTGACCTTCGCGCGCAACACCGTGGTGCCCGAACGCGATTCGATGCCGACCCAGTCGTCCTGCTTGATGCCGCGTTCTTCTGCGTCGTGCGGGTGAATCTCGAGGCGGTCTTCTTCGTGCCAGCGCGAGTTCTCCGTGCGGCGCGTCTGCGCGCCGACGTTGTACTGCGACAGGATCCGGCCGGTGGTCAGGATAAACGGATACTTCTGCGTAACCTTTTCCGGCGAAGCCACGAACTTGGTGATCACGAACTTGCCCTTGCCGCGCACGAACTCGTCGATGTGCATGGTCGGCGTGCCGTCCGGTGCTTCCTCGTTACACGGCCACTGGATGCTGCCCTGCTGGTCGAGCTTCGCATACGACACGCCGTGGAAGGTCGGCGTAAGGCGCGCGATCTCGTCCATGATCTCGGACGGATGGTTGTAGTGCATCTCGTAGCCGAGCGCCTGCGCCAGCATGATGGTCACTTCCCAGTCGGCGTAGCGCGCGAGCGGCGGCATCACCTTGCGTACGCGCGAAATGCGGCGCTCGGCGTTGGTGAAGGTGCCATCCTTTTCGAGGAAGGTCGAGCCCGGCAGCAGCACGTGCGCGAACTTCGCGGTTTCGTTCAGGAAGATGTCCTGCACGACGATACATTCCATTGCCGACAGCGCCGCGCCCACGTGTTGCGTGTTCGGGTCCGACTGCACGATGTCTTCGCCCTGGCAGTACAGGCCCATGAAGGTGCCGTGCAGCGCCGCATCGAACATGTTCGGAATGCGCAGGCCCGGTTCCGGCTGCAGTTCGACGTTCCATGCATCTTCGAACAGTGCGCGCGTGACCGGATCGCTGATGTGGCGGTAGCCCGGCAGTTCGTGCGGGAACGAGCCCATGTCGCACGAACCCTGCACGTTGTTCTGGCCGCGCAGCGGATTCACGCCGACGCCTTCGCGGCCGACGTTGCCGGTCGCCATCGCGAGGTTGGCGATACCGATCACGGTGGTCGAGCCTTGCGCGTGTTCCGTGACGCCCAGGCCGTAGTAGATCGCTGCGTTGCCGCCGGTTGCGTAGATGCGTGCGGCTTCGCGCACCGTCGCGGCCGGCACGCCGGTGATTTCAGCCGTCGCTTCCGGCGCGTTTTCCGGCAGCGAGACGAAGTCGCGCCATTGCTGGAACGCGCGCGTTTCGCAGCGCTCGGCGATAAAGTCTTCCTTGAGCAAGCCTTCGGTGACGATCACGTGCGCGAGCGCATTGACGATCGCGACGTTGGTGCCCGGGCGCAGTTGCAGATGGTGCGACGCCTTCACGTGCGCGGTATCGACAAGGTCGATCTTGCGCGGGTCGACCACGATCAGCTTCGCGCCTTCACGCACGCGGCGCTTGAGTCGCGAGCCAAACACCGGGTGCGCTTCGCTCGGGTTCGCGCCGATCACGACGATCACGTCCGCTTTCGCGACCGATGCGAAGGTCTGCGTGCCGGCCGATTCGCCGAGCGTCGCCTTCAGGCCGTAGCCGGTCGGCGAGTGGCACACGCGGGCGCAGGTGTCGACGTTGTTGTTGTTGAACGCGGCGCGCACCAGCTTCTGCACCAGATACGTTTCCTCGTTCGTGCAACGCGACGACGTGATGCCGCCGATCGAATCGCGGCCGTACTTGTCCTGGATCTGGCGGAAGCGCGTCGCAGCATACGTCAGCGCTTCTTCCCAGCTCACTTCGCGCCACGGATCGGTGATCTTGTCGCGGATCATCGGCTTCGTGATGCGGTCCTTGTGCGTCGCATAGCCCCATGCAAAGCGGCCTTTCACGCAGGCGTGGCCTTCGTTCGCATCGCCGTTCTTGTTCGGCACCATGCGTACGACGGTGTTGCCCTTCATCTCAGCCTTGAACGAGCAGCCGACGCCGCAATACGCGCAGGTCGTCACCACCGAATGCTCGGCCTGGCCCAGCATCACGACGCTCTTTTCCTGCAGCGTCGCGGTCGGGCATGCAGCGACACACGCGCCGCACGACACGCATTCGGAATCCATGAACGGCTGGTTTTCGCTGGCGGCGACGCGCGATTCGAAACCGCGGCCGGCGATCGTCAGCGCGAAGGTGCCCTGGGTTTCTTCACAGGCGCGCACGCAGCGGTTGCAGACGATGCACTTCGACGGGTCGTACGTGAAGTACGGGTTCGACTCGTCTTTTTTGTCTTTCAGGTGGTTGTCGCCGTCGAAGCCGTAGCGCACTTCGCGCAGGCCCGTGACGCCGGCCATGTCCTGCAGTTCGCAGTCGCCGTTGGCGGGGCAGGTCAGGCAGTCGAGCGGGTGATCGGAGATGTACAGCTCCATCACGTTGCGACGCAGCGATTGCAGGCGGTCGCTTTGCGTGCGCACCTTCATGCCGGCTTCGACCGGCGTCGTGCAGGACGCCGGATAGCCGCGCCGGCCTTCGATTTCGACGAGGCACAGACGGCACGAGCCGAACGGCTCGAGCGAATCGGTCGCGCACAGCTTCGGTACGTTCACGCCGGCTTCGATCGCCGCGCGCATCACGGAGGTGCCGGCCGGCACCGTCACGCATTCGCCGTCGATTTCCAGCGTCACGTCGACGTCGGCGTGACGCAGCGGCGTGCCGTAGTCGGTGTCGTCGAATGGCGAGCGGCTCGCCGCGCGTTGTACGGCCTGCGATTTGCAGGCGCAATTGCCGGAGCCGCAGCCGCCAGCGGAAGGGTTGATCGCGTCAGACATGGTGGGCTCCTGGGTCAAGCAGCCGCTTTCGGGGCGACAGTGGCAAGACCGAAGTCTTCGGGGAAATGATCGAGCGCGGATACCACAGGGTAGGGCGTCATGCCGCCCATCGCGCACAGTGAACCGGAGATCATCGTGTCGCACAGGTCGCGCAGCAGCTGCACCTGTTTGGTCGATGTGTCGCCGTTGCGGATCCGCTGGATCACCTCGACGCCGCGCGTCGAACCGATCCGGCATGGGGTGCACTTGCCGCACGATTCGAGCGCGCAGAAGTGCATCGCGTATTGCGCGAGGTCGGCGAGATTCGACGTGTCGTCGTGAATCACGAGGCCGCCGTGGCCAACCACTGCGCCGACTGCCGCGTACGCTTCATAGTCGAGCGGGATGTCCCACTGGCTTTCCGGCAGGTAGGTGCCGAGCGGGCCGCCGACCTGTACCGCGCGCGCCGGCCGGCCGCTTGCGGTGCCGGCGCCGTAGTCGTACATCAATTCGCGCAGCGTGCAGCCGAACGCGAGTTCGACGAGGCCGCCTTGCTTGACGTTGCCGGCAATCTGGAACGGCAGCGTGCCGCGCGAGCGGCCCATGCCGAAGTCCTTGTAGAACCCGGCACCCTTCGCGAAGATGATCGGCACCGTGGCCAGCGTGATCACGTTGTTGATCACAGTCGGCTTGCCGAACAGGCCCGACAGCGCCGGCAGCGGCGGCTTCGCGCGCACGATGCCGCGCTTGCCTTCGAGCGATTCGAGCAGTGCGGTTTCTTCGCCGCACACATAAGCGCCCGCGCCCTTCGCGACGAACAGTTCGAAACGGTGCTGCGAGCCGAGCACGCTGTCGCCGAGCCAACCGGCGGCGCGCGCCTTGGCGACCGCCGCTTCGAGTGTTGCGATCGAATGCGGATACTCGCTGCGCACGTAGATATGGCCCGCGGTTGCGCCGACCACGATGCCCGCGATGATCATCCCTTCGATCAGCACGAACGGATCGCTTTCCATCACGAGACGGTCGGAGAACGTGCCCGAGTCGCCTTCGTCGGCGTTGCAGACGATGTACTTCTGATCCGCTTTCGCGCCGAGCACCGTGCGCCATTTGATACCGGCCGGGAACGCTGCGCCGCCGCGGCCGCGCAGGCCCGATTCGATCAGCGCTTCGCACGCCTTGGCGGGGTCCATCGCGAGTGCCTGCTTGAGGCCTTCGATGCCGCCGTGCGCGACGTAGTCTTCAGTCGACAGCGGATCGGTGATGCCGATGCGCGCGAAGGTCAGACGTTGCTGCTTTTTCAGATACGGAATTTCTTCGACGAGGCCGACGTGGCGCGCATGCGCTTTGCCTTCGACGAAGCCAGCGTCGAACAGCGAGGCGACGTCTTCCACTTCGACATTGCCGTAGCCGACGCGGCCTGCGGGCGTTTCGACTTCGACCAGCGGCTCGAGATACAGCAGGCCGCGCGAGCCGTTGCGGATCAATTCGATCGACACGCCGCGCGTGGCGGCTTCGCTGGCGATCGCCGCAGCGATCTTGTCAGCGCCGAGCGCGAGCGCGGCGGAATCGCGGGGAACGTAGATGCGTGTCATGCCGTGGCCTCCACTTCCTTCATTGCGGCGGCGAGCAGCGCATCGAACTTCTGCGGCGTGACTTTCGCGTGCAATTCGTCGTTGATCATCAGGGCCGGCGACAGCGAACACTGGCCCAGACAGTAGACCGATTCGAGTCCCACCGGACCATGCGTATGATTGCCGCCGCCGTTGCTGTGCTTGTGCGCGTCGAACTTGCAACCAGTGCGCGCTTCGATGTGTTGCGCGAGCGCTTCGGTGCCCATGCTGCGGCAGGCTTCCGCGCGGCATAGCTGCACGGTGACCGGTGCGGCCGGCTGCTGGCGGAAGTGGTGGTAATAGGTGATGACACCGTGGACTTCCGCGCGCGACAAGTTCATCACTTTCGCTAGCGGGGCCACCGCGGCGGGCGGCACATAGCCGGTTTCATCCTGAATGGCGTGCAGTACAGCGACCAGCGACATGCCGGGTCGCGCGTGACGCTGCACCAGTTCGTCCGGCGCGAGGGTGGTGGTTTTATCCACAGTGGGGGCTCCTCCAAAGTCAAATATGCACTTGTGTTTCATAAAGTGTGCATCTATGCTTTGTTTGTTGAATACGGTTACAGCGAACGATAGGCGTGTGAATCGCCTTCTGCAATAGGAACAAACTCGGCATATATGATCCGAATCGAATGTCAGGCGCAGCTCATCGTGCGCGACGCAACCGGGCGGACCACCAGCCTGACTGACGTCGTGCCATTATTGGCGCTTGTCGCCGAAACGGGCAGCATCGCGCAGGCCGCCACGCTTAAGGGTTTGTCCTACCGCCATGCGTGGGGTTTGCTGCGCAGCATCGAGACTTATCTGGGCGGCGCGCTGGTCGAAAAGGAACGTGGGCGCGGCTCCGTCCTGTCTGAGCTGGGTCATGCCGTACTGCGCGGGCAGCGCCTGTGCGGCGAGCGGCTCGACGGCAACATGCAGGCGCTCGCCAGCGAAGTCGCCAGCGACCTGAACCGCTGGCTCGCTCCGCCGCGCGACGACGTGCGTATCCATGCGTCGCACGGTTATGCGGTGGCGGCGCTCGTCACCGCGCTGGTGGCCGACGATGTACCCCTCGATATCAAATACCGCGACAGTGCCGAAGCGATCGTTGCGCTCTCGCACGGCGAGTGCGATCTGGCGGGCTTTCACATGCCGCGCGGCGAGTTCCGCGCGGCCTTCGTCGACAAGTACCGGCGCTGGCTCGATCCGCAGCGACATGTGCTGGTGCATCTGACGCGCCGCAAGCAAGGGCTTTTTCTCGCCAAGGGCAATCCGAAGAACATCGCAGGGCTCGGCGATCTCGCGCGCGACGATATCCGCTTCGTTAACAGGCAACCGGGTTCGGGTACGCGGATGCTGCTCGATCTGGCGTTGCGGCGCATCGGAGTGGATCCGGATCGGGTCAACGGCTATGCGTCGACCGAGCTCACGCATTCGGCGATTGCCGCGTTTGTCGCCAGCGGGATGGCGGACGTGGGCTTCGGCGTCGAACCGGCCGCGCATCACTTCGGGCTCGACTTCGTACCGATCGTCGACGAGGACTATTACTTTGCGTGCGACCGCGCGCAGGTCGAGCGAGCTCCGTTTGCCGCCGTCATCGACGTGCTGCGCGGCGGTGCATTCCGGCGGCGCGTAGCGCAACTCGACGGCTACGATCCGCAGGAGTGCGGGCGGCTGGTCGAACTCGACGATGGGTGGACGATGAGGACCGATGTGTTGTCGTGATGGACGGGCGCTGCTGTAAGCGTGTGTAATATGTCGCACAGCGCCATTGCATAAGGCTATACGCGTTGCGCAGCCGCCCAGGCTGCGTCAGAAGCTGCGCGTGGCCGCGCTTTTGCGCTAACCTTTACGACTTCATCTTTTGTTCTGATTGCATGGCCTGCGGGCCGTGCCGGGTTCGACATGAAATTTCATATTCAGGCTTTGGCTGCCGCTGCGGCGGCAGGTGCGCTGGTCGCTACCGTTTCCGTCGCGTTTGCGCAGAATTCGCCGGGCGTGCCCGGCGGCGTGCTGTCCGACGAGTTTCATTTTAAGGATCACCCGCAGCTGCAATTCGCCGCGTCGGCACCCACCGGCAAGTATCAGCGCGGCGCGCCGTCGAAACTTCGCAAACGCGGCGACGACGGCGATCCGGATGGCTGCAATCTGAAGTGCCCGGACGATCCGACTAGCAACTAGGCGGCGTCCGGCACGATGACCTGATGCGCATGTGCCGCCGTGCGGCTATGCGCTGCAGGTTACGGCTTCGCGGTGTGCCACACGTTCTTGAAGCCGTCGCCGGCGGTGTCGCCCGGCTTCTTGTCCGCTGCGTAGAGATACAGCGGCTTGTCCTTGTAGGCCCATTGCTTCACGCCATCTGCACCGCTGATGATGCTCCAGTCGCCGGACGCCTTGTCGTTCGCGTCGGCTGCCGCGGCCGGCCAGTTTTTCGCGCAGCCGCCGCTGCAGGCGCTTTGGCCAGGCGTCTTGTCGTTGTCGAACGTATAAAGCGTTCTGCCCTGGCCGTCGACGAAGCGGCCATCCATGGTTTTCGGTGCTTCGGCGAAGGCCGTCTGCGAAATGGCCACGGCTGCGAGAAGAAGAATGGTCTTGCGCATGATGCTGCTCCTGTTCTGGACGTTGTATAGCGGAGTGTATGCGTTGGATATCGGCGCGCGGGCCCGATTTCGGCGACGCGCGCAGACTAAACGAATCGTAGGACAAACTTATTCCGTTCGATCGCAACGATAGTCGGTTGTGCCCTGTGGATGGGGTGGGGTGGTGCGCCGCGGCAAGCCGGAACGCGGCCGGGTGTGGGCCGGGTTCACGCGGGTTGGCGTTGGGTCGCCCCTGGCTTTGCGCTACTTCGCGCCGGTTCACGAACGGTGAACCGTGGTCAACGGGATGCCGCGCCGGTCGAGCCGACTGCGGACAGAAAGATGGTGGAGGCGGCGGGAATCGAACCCGCGTCCAGAAGCACTCTACGACTAGTTCTACATGTGTAGTTCTGTCATTTGATTTAACCGCCACGACGCGGACGAACACGCTGCATGACGGCGATTCACTAAATTTTCGACCTTGGCGTCGTGACGCCACCCAGGCTTAACTGACGTGTATGACCTCTGGCGGTATTGCTACCGGTCTTGCGACGCTAGTCCGTCAGTGAACTAGGCAGAGGACGGCGGCCCTTAGGCTGCCAGTGCGAACGTATCGTCGTTTGCAGTTACGTTTTTCCCATTGATTAACGAGGTGACGGGTCCTCGACATGCCCTAGCCGCTTCGCAACCCCTGTCGAAACCAGGTCGCCCCCGCGGTGTGGAAATCGCCCAAATCGTACGGGCGATTGGAGATATTACAACAGCCACCCTGTCACGTCACGGACATCTCGTGGCTGGCTTCACCTGGTCAGGCGATTTCGTTCAGCAGCGCCTGTAAAGCGGCCGTCGATTCTACGACATGCTGCGCATGCCACTGCGTCGGCGGCAGGTCGCTGCCGCAGTAACCGTAGGCAGCGGCGACGGTCACCATGCCGGCGGCGAAACCAGCTTGCACGTCGCGCAGGTCGTCGCCGATATAGACGATGCGCTCGGGGCGCAGCGCGAGTTCCTTCGCGGCGTGTAGAAGCGGCGCTGGGTGCGGCTTCGCATGCGGCGTGGTGTCGCCGCTGACGACGCAGCCCGCGCGCGTGTCGAGACCCAGTTGCGCGACCAGCGGTTCGGTCAGCCGTGTGACCTTGTTGGTCACGATGCCCCAGCGTATGCCGCGCGCGTCGAGATCGTCGAGAAGTTCGGCGATGCCCGGGAACAGCGTGGTTTCAATGCACAGATCGGCTTCGTAGTTGGCGAGAAACTCTTCGCGCATCGATGCGAACTGGTGATCTTCCGGTCCGATGTTGAATGCGCCATGCAGCAGGCCGCGCGCGCCGGCCGACGCCAGCGGACGCAGCCGCTCGAGCGGCACCATTTCGAGCCCCCGATCGTGGCGCATCTTGTTGACGGCCGCGGCCAGATCGGGCGCGGTGTCGGCGAGCGTGCCGTCGAAGTCGAACAGAATGCCTTGGCAAAGGCCGACCGGCGTGTCGTCGTCTTCGCGTTGCGGCAGGGGCGTGGGATCGCTCATAGGGAATCGGTGACGAAGAGGGTCAGACGGGGCGTCGGCACGCCATCATGTAGTTGACGTCCGTATCGGACGACAGCGTGAAGTGTTTGGTCAGCGGGTGATAGACGATGCCCCTGATGTCTGCCACCAGCAGCCCGGCCGCGCGTACGAAGCCGGCCAGTTCCGACGGGCGGATGAAGCGCGCGTAATCGTGCGTGCCTTTGGGCAGCATGCGCGCGATATATTCGGCGCCGATCACGGCCAGCAGATACGACTTCACGTTGCGGTTCAGCGTCGAGAAGAACACCCAGCCGCCCGGCTTCACGAGCGTCAGGCAGGCCTGCACCACCTGCGACGGGTCCGGCACGTGCTCGAGCATTTCCATGCAGGTGACGACGTCGAAGCTGGATGGGTCGCGCGCGGCCAGCGCCTCTGCGGCGATCTCTTCGTATTCGACGGAGATGCCGCTCTCGAGGCTGTGCAGATCGGCCACGCCGAGCGCTTCATGCGACAGATCGATGCCTTTCACCGATGCGCCGAGTCTCGCCATCGACTCTGACAGGATTCCCCCGCCACAGCCGATATCGAGCACCCGCTTGCCGGCCAGCTGTGCCTGCGACTCGATCCAGCCAAGCCGTACCGGATTCAGTTCATGCAACGGTTTGAATTCGGCATTCGGGTCCCACCAGCGATGCGCGAGATCGCTGAATTTGCGTAGTTCGTGGGGGTCGGCGTTGGTCATGAGCAGTCGGCCTGATGGCGAATGAACGGGTGGGGGAGCAAGCCCGGAGAGCAAGCCCAGAGTATATAGGCCGTGGCAGAGGGCGGCAAAAGCCTGCCCGGCGGTGCGTGCCCGGCGCGGCGGCGGATGCTATTGGCTGTTACGGATCGCGGTGTCGAGTTCGATGCGCGGGAAAGTCTGCCCGATGACCTGCACAACGCCTCGCGCGACAAAAATGCGACAAAAAGATTAAAAATCGATAAAAAAAGCCCCGCCGTGGCGGGGCTTCGATGCTGCGGTATTTTGTTGCTTACTGCTTCGAAGTACCGACAACTTCGACTTCCACGCGACGATCCGGTGCGAGGCAGGCGATGAGCGACTTGCGGTTCTTCTGGTTGCAACCCGTCGTAACCGGGTCGCGCTTGCCCTTGCCTTCCGTGTAGATACGGTTGGCTTCGATGCCCTTGCTGACCAGATAGGCCTTCACAGCTTGAGCACGACGCAGCGACAGACGGTCGTTGTACTTGTCCGAACCGATACGGTCCGTGTAACCCGTGGCGACCACCACTTCGAGGTTCAGGCCCTGGATCTTCGATGCGAGATCATCCAGCTTGGCCTTGCCAGCCGGCTTCAGGACAGCCTTGTCGAAGTCAAACAGCGTATCGGCTTGATACGTGATCTTCTGGCTCGTGATGACCGGAGCTGCCGGAGCTGCCGGTGCCGGCGGGGTCGGAGCCTGAGCGACCAGTGCGCCGTCGCACTTTGCGTTAGCCGTTGCCGGCGTCCAGAACGCGTCGCGCCAGCACAGTTCGTTCGTGCCGTTCATCCACACGTATTCGCCGGTACCATTCACCCAGTTGTCGTTGACAGCCTGCCGCGAGGCCGGCACTGACTGCGCCGAGGCCGACACGGCCATCACTGCGGTAGCCGCAATGAACGCGAGCTTTGAAAGTTTATTCATATTTCTCCTCTCGAAATTGAGATTACCGCAGGTTTACTGCGAGCCTGTTGACCCTAGACAAGTCATACATTGCTCGAAGTATAACATTGGTGCGGAACAAAAGACGTTTCAGTCCATACATCGAGCCGCGTCTAGGCATTTGCGTTGGCATTTTGCCATATCGTTCCCTTCCGACGATAAAAAAATCCTTCCCCTATTTCCACCCCCTGTCGAATGTGGTGCATGCGCAACAACCGTTGCACACAGCTTGAGCGCCGCGCACACGGAGCAGAAAACGGACCCGCTAGCGCTGTAAAAATCGTCTCCAGGCGCCTTCGCGGGGCGTTCCTCTAATAGGTATACGTACGCGGCCGAGCGCGGATGCGTGGCATGGTAGAATCGCGTGATGCGCTGAAATCACAGCGCCGCCGCGGGGCACAATTTTACGGCTTTCTTACGATATGTAAACTGAGCGTAAGCTGCGCAAAAATTGCACGCCGGCTAATCAATTGCTGGCTGCCGCTCGCTCACCTGCACGTACCCGCACGTTTACGACACGCACATGGATCAATTCGCCAAAGAGACTCTGCCTATCTCCCTAGAGGAGGAAATGCGCCGCTCGTACATCGAATACGCGATGAGCGTGATCGTAGGGCGCGCACTTCCCGATGTCCGTGACGGCCTGAAGCCGGTGCATCGCCGGGTACTTTACGCGATGCACGAACTGAATAACGACTGGAACCGCGCGTATAAAAAATCGGCGCGTATCGTCGGCGACGTGATCGGTAAGTACCACCCGCACGGCGACACCGCGGTGTACGACACGATCGTGCGGATGGCGCAGCACTTTTCGCTGCGCTACATGCTGGTCGACGGGCAGGGCAATTTCGGTTCGGTCGACGGCGACAACGCCGCGGCGATGCGTTACACCGAAATCCGCATGGCGAAGATCGGCCACGAGCTGCTCGCCGACATCGACAAGGAAACCGTCGATTTCCAGCCGAACTACGACGGCAGCGAAAACGAGCCGGGCATCCTGCCGGCGCGTATCCCGAATCTTCTGATCAATGGCTCGTCGGGCATCGCGGTCGGCATGGCGACCAACATCCCGCCGCACAATCTGAATGAGATCGTCGACGCCTGTCATCACCTGCTGAAGAACCCGGACGCGACGATCGACGAGCTGATCGAAATCGTCCCGGCGCCCGACTTCCCGACCGCCGGCATTATTTATGGCGTGACCGGCGTGCGCGATGGCTATCGCACCGGCCGCGGCCGTCTGGTGATGCGCGCGCTGACGCACTTCGAAGAAATCGATCGCGGCCAGCGCATGGCGATCATCGTCGACGAGCTGCCATATCAGGTGAACAAGCGTTCGCTGCTCGAGCGCATCGCGGAGCTGGTCAACGAGAAAAAGCTGGAAGGCATTTCCGATATCCGCGACGAATCCGACAAGAGCGGTATGCGCGTCGTGATCGAGCTGAAGCGCGGCGAAGTGCCCGAGGTGATTCTCAACAATCTATATAAGGCGACGCAGCTGCAGGACACGTTCGGCATGAACATGGTCGCGCTGGTCGACGGCCAGCCGAAGCTGCTGAACCTGAAGGAAATGCTGTTCCATTTCCTCGCGCACCGTCGCGAAGTGCTGACGCGGCGCACGATCTACGAACTGCGCAAGGCGCGCGAGCGCGGCCACGTGCTCGAAGGTCTGGCCGTCGCGCTCGCGAATATCGACGAATTCATCAGCATCATCAAGGCCGCGCCGACGCCGCCGATCGCCAAGCAGGAGTTGATGGCCCGTTCATGGGATTCGTCGCTCGTGCGCGAAATGCTGCAGCGTGCGGAAACCGAGAATTCGACCGTGGGCGGCCGCGAAGCGTACCGGCCGGAAGGTCTGGCCGCTGCGTTCGGCATGCAGGGCGATGGCCTGTACCGGCTGTCGGACACGCAGGCTCAGGAAATCCTGCAGATGCGTCTGCAACGCCTGACCGGTCTCGAGCAGGACAAGATCATCGGCGAGTACCGCGAGGTGATGGCGCAGATCGCCGATCTGCTCGACATTCTCGCGAAGCCCGAACGCATTGCTGCGATCATCACCGACGAACTCACCGCGATCAAGAGCGAATTTGGCGACAAACGCCGCTCGAAGATCGAGATGAACGCAACCGAGCTGAACACCGAAGACCTGATCACGCCGCAGGACATGGTGGTCACGATGTCGCACACCGGTTACGTGAAATCGCAGCCGTTGTCGGAATATCGCGCCCAGAAGCGCGGAGGTCGCGGCAAACAGGCGACGTCGATGAAGGAAGACGACTGGATCGACACGCTCTTCATCGCCAACACGCACGACCACATCCTGTGCTTCTCGAATCGCGGCCGGGTCTACTGGGTGAAGGTGTACGAGGTGCCGCAAGGCTCGCGCAATTCGCGCGGCCGGCCGATCGTCAACATGTTCCCGCTGCAGGACGGCGAAAAGATTACCGTGGTGCTGCCGGTCAAGGGCTTCACGGAAGACAAATACGTATTCATGGCCACCGCGCTCGGCACCGTCAAGAAGACGCCGCTCGAGCAGTTCAGCCGGCCGCTGCGCAAGGGCATCATCGCGGTCGGTCTGGATGACGGCGATTACCTGATCGGCGTCGCGATCACCGATGGCCAGCACGACGTGATGCTGTTCTCCGATTCGGGCAAGGCGGTGCGCTTCGACGAAAACGACGTCCGCCCGATGGGCCGCGAAGCGCGCGGCGTGCGCGGCATGCAGCTCGAAGACGGCCAGCGGGTGATCGCGATGCTGGTGGCCGGCGACGAGCAGCAGTCGGTACTGACGGCAACCGAAAACGGCTACGGCAAGCGCACCCCGATCTCCGAATACACGCGTCATGGGCGCGGTACAAAGGGCATGATCGCGATCCAGACCTCCGAGCGCAACGGCAAGGTTGTCGCCGCAACGCTGGTCGATCAGGAAGCGCAGATCATGCTGATCACCGATACCGGCGTGCTGATCCGCACCCGGGTGTCGGAGATTCGCGAAATGGGGCGCGCCACGCAAGGTGTTACACTCATCAGCCTTGATGAAGGCACCAAGCTTTCCGGTCTGCAGCATATTGCCGAAGCGGAAGCCGACGTAGACGGCGAAGCCGAGGGTCCGGCCGAAACCGGCACCGGCGGGGATGATGAAACGCCTGACGGCGGTGTCAACGGCGACGGCGGCGAAAACGCCTGAATCGCGTCGATGCTTTTCAAGTAACGAGTCAAGCCGCGTGACGCGCATCCAGGGCATCGGAAGATGCCGGTGCGCGAGCAGTGCGGCAAGCGTTTGGACTAATTTCTCTTAGGGAGTAGTGATGCAAAAACGATTCAAACTGTGGATGTTGCTGGCCGCGTTCGTGCCGACCTTCGCGATGGCTCAGGCACTGCAGAGCCAGGATCCGAATGCGGCCCCGGCGGCTGTGACGTCCCCGGCTCCGGTGGATCCGGCCAAGCAGGCCGCGATCAAGGACCTGCTCGACGCGATCGACGCGCAGAAGCTGGTCGGCGCGATCGGCAACAGCGCGCAGATGCAAGCCAAGCAGCTGGTGCCGGCCATCCTGTCGGACGCGCTGTCGGAAAACAAGTCGCTGAACGACAAGCAGAAGCAGGCTTCGGTGCCGGCGCTGCAAAAGAACGCTGTGCCGAAGCTGGTTGACTCGGCAGGTCAGGTGTTCGCTACCGATTCGTTCCGCCAGGACGCGATGCAAGCTCAGTACGACGCGTACGCGAAGTACTACAGCATCGGCGAAATCAAGGATCTGACGGCGTTCTACCGCAGCCAGACCGGCAAGAAATTCATCGCCGTGCAAGATCAGGTGGGCCGCGACGTGGTCAACGGTCTGATGCAGAAGTACATGCCGCAATCGATCAAGGCAACGCGCGATCAGGCGGACAAGGAAGTCGCTTCGGTCAAGCCGGCAGCCAAGTAAGCTTGCTGTCGACGCGCCGACGGGCATCCGCGTAGCGGGTTCCGGGCGGCGATGCGATAATGGCCGTTTGCGCGAGCGCGCAGACGGCCGTTTTGTTTTTGGGCGTTTTCTTTTCTGGGCGCGAATCCGGTCTTTTGCCCATCGCGCGCCTGTTTCCGGGATCCTCTCGATGCGCGTGTTCAATTTCTCCGCCGGCCCCGCGGCGCTACCCGAAGAAGTGCTGCGCCAGGCAGCCGACGAAATGCTCGACTGGCGCGGTAGCGGCATGAGCGTGATGGAGATGAGCCACCGCGGCAAAGAGTTCATGTCGATCCACGAAGAAGCGCTGCTGGATCTGCGCGAGCTGCTGGCGGTGCCGGCGAGCCACCAGATCCTGTTTCTGCAGGGCGGCGGCCTCGGCGAAAACGCGATCGTGCCGCTGAACCTGTTCGGCACGAAGCCGCGCGCGGATTTCATCATCACCGGTTCGTGGTCGCAAAAGTCGCTCAACGAAGCGAAGAAGTACGGCAGCGTGCATATCGCCGCGAGCGGCCAGACCGCAGACGGCTTCACGCGTTCGCCGGCGCGTGCCGAATGGCAGCTGTCGGCTGACCCGGCTTACGTGCATCTGTGCACGAACGAGACGATCCACGGCGTCGAGACCTTCGAGATTCCCGATCTGGGCGACATTGCGCTGGTGGCGGACGCGTCGTCGCACATCCTGTCGCGTCCGATGGACATCGCGAAGTACGGCGTGCTGTACGGCGGCGCGCAGAAGAACATCGGCATGGCGGGTGTCACGGTCGTGGTGGTGCGCGAGGATCTGCTGGACCACGCGATGCCGGTCTGCCCGTCGGCGTTCGAATGGAAGACGGTCGCGCTGAACAACTCGATGTACAACACGCCGCCCACCTACGCGATCTACATCGCCGGGCTCGTGTTCAAATGGCTGAAAAAGCAGGGCGGCCTTGCCGCGATCGAGGCGCGCAACGTCGAGAAAGCGACGCTGCTGTACGACACGATCGATGCCAGCAGCTTTTATCTGAACAAGGTCGAGCGCGGCGTGCGCTCGCGGATGAACGTACCGTTCTTCCTCGCCGACGAAGCGCGCAACGAAGATTTTCTGGCCGGCGCGAAGGCGCGCGGGCTGGTGCAGCTGAAGGGCCACAAGTCCGTCGGCGGCATGCGGGCGTCGATCTACAACGCGGTGCCACTCGAAGGCGTCAAGGCGCTGGTCGAGTACATGAAGGAATTCGAACGGCGCAGCGCCTGAGCGGAGCAAGATCCGCTCGGGGGCGCGCTTCTTTTGACGCGCATTTTGCCAGGCACGCTACGGTGTGGTGTGCAGCGCATCTGCCCATCAAGCCGTTGCAAGTCACAAGCATGGACGACGAACTCAACTCACGACTCAAACCGCTGCGCGAAAAGATCGATGTGATCGATACGCAGCTGATCGCGCTGCTCAACCAGCGGGCTGCCGTTGCGCTCGAAGTGGGCGAGGTCAAGAAGCATTTCAACGCGCCGGTGTTTCGCCCGGAGCGCGAGCAGCAGGTCATCGCGCGGCTGCAGGAAATGAGCGACGGGCCGCTCGCGGACGACCATATCAGCGCGATCTGGCGCGAGATCATGGCCGCGAGCCGTGCGCTCGAACAGGATATCCACGTCGCGTTTCTCGGGCCGGCCGGCACGTATAGCGAGCAGGCGATGCACGAATACTTCGGCCAGTCGGTCGAAGGGCTCGCGTGCGCGTCGATCGACGAAGTGTTCCGTTCGGTCGAAGCGGGCGCGGCCGAGTTCGGCGTGGTGCCGATCGAGAATTCCAGCGAAGGCGCGGTGTCGCGCACGCTCGATCTGCTGCTGCAAACGCAGTTGCTGATCGGCGGAGAGCTGGCGCTGCCGATCCACCACAATCTGCTCGCGCAAAGCGGCGATCTCGCCGGCGTCAAGCGCGTATGCGCGCATGCGCAGGCGCTTGCGCAATGCCAGCATTGGCTGTCGGCGAACGCGCCGCACCTCGAGCGCCAGGCGGTCTCGAGCAATGCTGAAGCCGCGCGCATGGCGGCGGAAGATCCCAGCATCGCCGCGATTGCCGGCGACCGTGCCGCCACGCAGTACGGCCTGCAGATCGTGTCCGCGCTAATCCAGGACGATCCGCACAACCGAACCCGTTTCGTGATGATCGGCAAGCAGCCGACCGGCGCGAGCGGCTACGACAAGACGTCGCTGATCGTATCGGTGGCCAACGAGCCGGGCGCGATGTTCAAGCTGCTCGAACCGCTCGCGCGCCACGGCGTATCGATGACGCGTTTCGAGTCGCGTCCGGCGCGCGTCGGCACGTGGGAGTACTACTTTTACATCGATGTCGAAGGCCACCGCGACGAGCCGCACGTGGCGGCCGCGCTGGCGGAGCTGGGGCAGAAAGCCGCGTTGCTGAAGATTCTCGGCTCGTATCCGCGTGCGCGATAAGCGGGCGGGGTGCGCGCGCACCCGCCAGCCGGATGCACAATGCGTGCCGCGTCTGTTGCTATCTGACGCATCCTGCATTGCTCGCTGCTGCCGCCGATAGCGGCGCCGGGTAGCAGCACCGTCGCGCAGCCCAACATAGACACATCCAACAGATCGTCGATCCGGAGTTACACATGACTACCTACGGTCCTTCCTACGTACGCGCAATTGCGCCCTATGTCGCCGGCAAGCCGATTTCCGAAGTGGCGCGCGAGTTCGGTCTCGACGAAGCACGCATCGTGAAGCTCGCGTCGAACGAGAATCCGCTTGGCATGCCCGAGTCCGCGCAGCGCGCGATGGCGCAGGCCGCGAGCGAACTCGGCCGCTATCCCGATTCGAACGCATTCGAACTAAAGGCCACGCTGGCCGCGCTCTACGGCGTGCCGCCCGAGTGGGTCACGCTCGGCAACGGCAGCAACGACATTCTTGAGATGGCCGCCCATGCGTTCGTCGAGAAGACGCAGTCGGTGGTCTACGCGCAGTACTCGTTCGCGGTGTACGCACTCGCCACGCAAGGCCTCGGCGCGCGCGCGATCGTGGTGCCGGCAGTGCAGTACGGCCACGATCTCGACGCGATGCTGGCCGCGATCGCCGACGACACCCGTCTCGTGTTCATCGCCAACCCGAACAACCCGACCGGCACCTTCATCGATGGCCCGACGCTCGACGCGTTCCTCGCGAAAGTGCCGAGCCACGTGGTGGTCGTGCTGGACGAGGCCTACACCGAATACCTGAGGCCAGAGCACCGTTACGACTCGATCGAATGGGTGCGCCGCTATCCGAACCTGCTGGTGTCGCGGACCTTGTCGAAGGCCTACGGTCTGGCCGGATTGCGCGTCGGTTTCTCGATCGCGCAGCCGCATCTGACCGATCTGCTGAACCGTCTGCGTCAGCCGTTCAACGTGAACACGCTGGCGCAGGCCGCCGCGGTGGCCGCGCTGAACGACAAGGCGTTTCTGGAGAAGAGCGCGCAGCTCAATGCGCAAGGCTATCGCCGCCTGACCGAGGCGTTCGACAAGCTCGGCCTCGAATACGTGCCGTCGTACGGCAACTTCGTGCTGGTGCGCGTCGGCAACGACGACGACGCCGGCAATCGCGTCAATCTCGGGCTGCTGAAGCAGGGCGTGATCGTGCGTCCGGTCGGCGGTTATGGTTTGCCGCAGTGGCTGCGCGTGTCGATCGGCTTGCCCGAAGAAAACGACGCATTCCTCGCGGCGCTCGAAAAGACGCTTGCAGCCGTCTGAGCGCCTCACATCGACTCGCGTGCCGGAACCAGACCTGCCGGCGCGCCCTTAATGCGATTTCACGTGGCTGCGTTCTCTTTTGAAAAACTGGTGATTTTCGGCGTCGGGCTGATCGGCGGCTCGCTCGCGCGCGCGTTGCGTGAGCGCGGCGCGGCGGCGGGCGCGCGCAAGGTGATCGGCGTCGGCCGTTCGCCGCAGTCGTGCGCGCGGGCCCTCGAGCTCGGCGTGATCGACGGCGCGGCCACGCTCGACGACGACGCAGCGCTGGCCGCGGCGCTCGAAGGTGCCGATTTCGTGCTGCTCGCGGCGCCGGTCGCGCAGACCCAGCCGTTGCTCGAGCGCATCGTGCCGTTCCTCGGCGCGGCGACGCTCGTCACCGACGCCGGCAGCACCAAGTCGGATGTCGTTGCGGCGGCGCGCGCGGCGCTCGGCGAACGGATCGGCCAGTTCGTGCCGGGGCATCCGATCGCCGGCCGCGAAGCGAGCGGCGTCGATGCGGCCTTGCCGGATCTTTATGTCGACCGTAACGTGATCCTGTGTCCGCTGCCGGAGAATTCGCCGGCCGCGGTGGCGCGGGTAGCCGACCTGTGGCGCGCGGCCGGCGCGCGGGTGCATGAGATGGCCACGCCGCAGCACGATCGCGTGCTCGCGTCGGTCAGTCATCTGCCGCACGTGCTGGCGTTCGCCTACATCGAACAGATCATCCGCACACCTGATGCCGCGCTGCGCTTCGGGTTCGCGGCGGGCGGTTTCCGCGATTTCACGCGGATCGCGGCGTCGAGCCCGGAAATGTGGCGCGACATCTGCGTCGCGAACCGCGCGGCCTTGCTCGAAGAACTCGACGGCTATACGGCGGTGCTCGCACAATTGCGGCAAGCGATCGAAACGGGCGACGGCGCCGCGCTCGAAGCGGTGTTCGCCCGCTCGCGCGCTGCGCGCAGCGACTGGCAGGCGCACGCGGCGCCCCCCGGCCCGGCAGGCACCGAGCCGGCGAAATAACAGCAAACCTGGACCCCTCATGGACTACCTCGATCTCGGACCTTTCTCCCGTGCGTCCGGCACGGTTCGTTTGCCCGGCTCGAAGAGCATTTCGAACCGTGTGTTGCTGCTGGCCGCGCTGGCCGAGGGCGAGACGACGATCACGAACCTGCTCGATTCCGACGACACGCGCGTGATGCTCGCCGCGCTCGAAAAGCTCGGCGTGAAGCTGCAGCGCGACGGCGACACCTGCGTGGTGGCCGGCACCCGCGGCGCGTTTACCGCGAAAACCGCCGACCTGTTTCTCGGCAATGCCGGTACCGCGGTGCGCCCGCTGACGGCGGCGCTCGCGGTCAACGGCGGCAACTACCGCGTGCACGGCGTGCCGCGCATGCACGAGCGGCCGATCGGCGACCTCGTCGACGGGCTGCGGCAAATCGGCGCGCAGATCGACTACGAGGAAAACGACGGTTATCCGCCGTTGCGCATCCGCTCGGCGCCGATCAAGGTCGACGGGCCGATCCGCGTGCGTGGCGACGTGTCGAGCCAGTTCCTCACCGCGCTGCTGATGACGCTGCCGCTGGTGCGTACCGACAGCGGCGTGACGGTCATCGAAGTGGATGGCGAGCTGATCTCGAAGCCGTATATCGAAATTACGATCAAGCTGATGGCGCGCTTCGGCATCGAGGTGAAGCGCGACGAATGGCACCGCTTCACGGTGCCGGCTGGCGTGCGCTATCAATCGCCGGGCCGGATCATGGTGGAAGGCGATGCGTCGACGGCGTCGTACTTTCTGGCGGCGGGCGTGCTGGGCGGCGGGCCGCTGCGGGTCGAGGGCGTCGGCCGCGCCAGCATCCAGGGCGACGTCGGTTTTGCCGACGCGCTGAACCGGATGGGCGCCAACGTGCTGATGGGCGAAGACTGGATCGAAGTGCGCGGCGTGGGCCGCGACGACGGCAAGCTTGAGCCGATCGACATGGACTTCAACCTGATCCCGGACGCCGCGATGACGATCGCGGTGGCTGCGCTGTTCGCCGACGGCGCGACCACGCTGCGCAACATCGCGAGCTGGCGCGTGAAGGAAACCGACCGCCTCGCCGCGATGGCGACCGAATTGCGCAAGGTCGGCGCGACCGTCACCGAAGGCGAAGACCACCTGGTGGTGGTGCCGCCGGCAAAACTGACGCCGAACGCCGTCATCGACACCTACGACGACCACCGGATGGCGATGTGCTTCTCGCTGGTGAGTCTGGGTGGCGTGCCGGTGCGCATCAACGATCCGAAATGCGTCGCGAAGACGTTCCCCGATTACTTCGAGCGCTTTATCGCGCTCGCGCAACCCTGAGCGTGCTCGACGAGCCGCCGCCGACTGACCCGCGACTGACCCGATACATTAGATGAAACACACCCGGCCATTTCACCAGACGCCCGTCATCACGATCGACGGCCCGACTGCCTCCGGCAAAGGCACCGTGGCCGCACTGGTGGCCGCACAGCTCGGCTTCCACCTGCTCGATAGCGGCGCGCTGTATCGGCTGGCGGCGCTCGCGAGTGTGCGCTACGACATCGCGCCGGACGATGCAGAAGCTCTTTCGAAGCTGATTGGCGAACTGCACATTACGTTTCGCGAAGGGATTGCCCAACTGGATGGCGCGGACGTGTCGGCCGAAATTCGCGCCGAGGAAATCGGCAACCGGGCCTCGGCGATTGCCGTGCATGGCCCCGTGCGAACCGCGCTGGTCGCGCGCCAGCGCGCGTTCCGCAAGGAGCCGGGGCTGGTGGCCGACGGCCGCGACATGGGCACGGTGATCTTCCCGGACGCCGGCCTGAAAGTGTTTCTGACCGCGAGCGCCGAGGCACGCGCAGCCCGCCGGCATAAGCAATTGATCCAAAAAGGTTTTTCTGCTAATATGGATGACTTGCTCCGGGATTTGCGGGCGCGCGACGAGCGCGACAGTCAGCGCACAGCCGCGCCGCTCAAGCCTGCGCCGGATGCAAAGCTGCTCGATACCTCCACCTTGTCGGTCGACGAGGCCGTCGCTCAGGTGGCGCAGTGGTACGAATCGGCAGTCGCAAAGCAGCAGAATCCAGCAGTAATGCCAAAGCAGTAGAACTTTAAGCAGTGGAGTTGGTGCCCCGCATTTCCGGAAATGGCGGGGCGTGTTTGTTAACCCTTTAACCCCGTGTGGCCTTCGCCCGATTGCATATTGCCGAGTCTCGATCAGCAAGACCGGTAGCAACGCGAAACAGCCATGCAAATTCAGATTTTTATGTCCGACCTGCAAACCTCTACCCCGAATACCGAATCTTTTGCGGCTCTGTTCGAAGAGTCGTTGACCAAGCAAGACATGCGCGCCGGCGAAGTGATCTCCGCCGAAGTCGTGCGTGTCGACCACAACTTCGTGGTCGTCAACGCTGGTCTCAAGTCCGAAGCCTACATCCCGCTCGAAGAGTTCCTGAATGACGCGGGCGAGGTAGAAGTGCAGGCGGGCGACTTCGTTTCGGTCGCGATCGACGCGCTCGAAAACGGCTATGGCGACACGATCCTGTCGCGCGACAAGGCGAAGCGCCTCGCTTCGTGGCTGTCGCTGGAAAAAGCCCTCGACAACAACGAACTCGTTACCGGCACCATCACCGGCAAGGTGAAGGGCGGCATGACCGTGATGGTCAACGGCATCCGCGCGTTCCTGCCGGGTTCGCTGGTCGACACGCGTCCGGTCAAGGACACGACCCCGTACGAAGGCAAGACGCTCGAATTCCGCGTCATCAAGCTCGACCGCAAGCGTAACAACGTCGTGCTGTCGCGCCGCGCAGTGATCGAAGCCACGCAAGGCGAAGAGCGCGCCAAGCTGCTCGAAACGCTGAAGGAAGGCGCGATCGTCGAAGGCGTGGTGAAGAACATCACCGATTACGGCGCGTTCGTGGACCTCGGCGGTATCGACGGCCTGCTGCACATCACCGACATCGCATGGCGTCGTGTGCGTCACCCGAGCGAAGTGCTGTCGGTTGGCCAGGAAGTCACCGCGAAGATCCTCAAGTTCGATCAAGAGAAGAACCGCGTTTCGCTCGGTATCAAGCAACTGGGCGACGATCCGTGGGAAGGCATCTCGCGCCGTTACCCGTCGGGCACGCGTCTGTTCGGCAAGGTCACCAACATCACCGACTACGGCGCATTCGTCGAAGTGGAATCGGGCATCGAAGGCCTCGTCCACGTGTCGGAAATGGACTGGACCAACAAGAACGTTGCACCGTCGAAGGTTGTGCAGCTGGGCGACGAAGTCGAAGTCATGGTTCTCGAAATCGACGAAGACCGCCGCCGTATCTCGCTCGGCATGAAGCAGTGCAAGCCGAATCCGTGGGATGACTTCAGCCGCAACTTCAAGAAGGGCGACAAGATCCAGGGCGCAATCAAGTCGATCACCGACTTCGGCGTGTTCATCGGTCTGCCGGGCGGCATCGACGGTCTGGTTCACCTGTCGGACCTGTCGTGGAGCGAAACCGGCGAAGAAGCCGTGCGCAAGTACAAGAAGGGCGACGAAGTGGAAGCGGTCGTGCTCGGCATCGACGTCGAGAAGGAACGCATTTCGCTGGGCATCAAGCAGCTCGAAGGCGACCCGTTCAGCAACTTCGTTGCGATGAACGACAAGGGTTCGACCGTCGACGGCGTGGTGAAGGCCGTGGATGCGAAGGGCGCGGTAGTTACGCTCAGCGCGGAAGTCGAAGGCTACCTGCGTGCTTCGGAAATCGCACAAGACCGCGTCGAAGATGCTCGCAACGTGCTGAAGGAAGGCGACAAGGTCAATGCGATGATCATCAACATCGACCGCAAGTCGCGCGGCATCAACCTGTCGATCAAGGCGAAGGATTCGGCCGAACAACAGGAAGCGATGCGCGGCCTGGCGTCCGATACCAACGCGGCAGCAAGCGGCACGACGAACCTGGGCGCGCTGCTGAAGGCCAAGCTCGACGGCCAGAACCAGTAAGTCCTGAGAGGTCTGCTGCAGAATGACCAAATCGGAATTGGTCGCCCAGCTGGCTACGCGATTTCCGCAGCTTGTTTTGAAAGATGCGGATTTCGCGGTGAAGACGATGCTCGATGCGATGTCGGAGGCGCTTGCCAACGGCCATCGCATCGAAATTCGCGGCTTCGGCAGCTTCGGCCTGAATCGCCGTCCATCGCGCGTTGGGCGCAATCCCAAGTCGGGTGAAAAGGTGCTGGTACCTGAGAAGTACGTACCGCACTTCAAGCCGGGCAAGGAGTTGCGCGAGCGCGTCGACCGGCGGGCAGGCGAGCCGCTGAAAGACGATACGCCGGACGAGGACCAGTAGAAATACCGTGTGCCGTGTGCGTCGTCTGATGCGCGCGGCGCCGTCGGCTCCTCCGGCTCGTCGGCCGGCAGCAAAGCCAGGCAGTACGGCAAAGACCAGAAAAAGCGCCTCGAGGCGCTTTTTTTTCGTCCGTGTTTCGGCGGCGCTGGCGTTCCGGCTTTCGCCGGCGGCGGCACGGGCCCGGCGATGTGCCGTTGCATCGCCGCACGAGCGTGCGCTCACCACCGAGGGCTTCCATTACAATACGGGTCACTTCGGCGCGGGCAAACACCGTGGCGCGACGCGTCATCAGGCCGGCGTCGTCCCTGCAACCGCCGTCAAGAGACTTATCAATGAAATTTATCGTCTGGTTGGTCCGCGTGTTGGTGTTCGTGCTGCTGCTGGTGCTCGCACTGTCCAATACGCAAAACGCCACGCTGAATTTCCTCGCCGGTTATGCATGGCAGGCGCCGTTGATCCTGATCGGCCTCGCGTTCTTCGTGGTCGGTTTGCTGGCCGGGCTGGTGTCGGCCTTGCCTGGCGTGTTTCGCATGCGGCTCGAAAACGGCCGCCTGAAGCGCGAACTGCGCACCGCGCGCGAGACGCCGGTGCCGGTCGAAGAACCGCCGATGCCGCCGCTCATTTAAGCCCCTTTCACGCCGTGCGCGCAGTCGCGTGCGGCTCATGTCCACGTCTTTCCGCTCACACGCATGGATCTCGATTTCTGGTGGCTGCTGGTCATACCCGTCGCGTTTGCGTTCGGCTGGGTGGCTGCGCGCTACGACCTGAAGGCGCTGCTTTCGGAAAGCTCCAACCTGCCGCGCTCCTATTTTCGCGGCCTCAATTTCCTGCTGAACGAGCAGCCCGACCAGGCAATCGACGCGTTTATCGAAGTCGTCAAGCTCGATCCGGAAACCATCGAACTGCACTTCGCGCTTGGCAATCTGTTCCGGCGCCGCGGCGAAACCGATCGCGCGATCCGCGTGCATCAGAATCTGCTGAGCCGTTCCGATCTGCCGGTCAAGGAGCGGGATCACGCGCTGTATGAGCTGGGCCAGGATTTTCTGAAGGCCGGTTTGCTCGATCGCGCCGAAGAAACCTTCCGCATGCTGCAAAGCGGCGATCACGCGCTTGGCGCGCAGCGCGCCCTGCAGACGATCTACGAGATCGAAAAAGACTGGCTCAAGTCGATCGATACCGCGCGACAGCTCGAAACGATGGGCGCCGAGCCGCTCGGCCGGGAGATTGCGCAATTCCATTGCGAGCTCGCGCAGGAAGCGCTGCAGCAGAAAAATCCGCAGGAGGCGCATCGCCAGCTCGATCTCGCGCTGCATGCGAACCCGCAGAACGTGCGCGCGACGATCCTGTACGGCGACGTCGATGCGGCCGCCGGCGAGTATGACAAGGCGATCGCGCATTGGCGGCGCGTCGAGGAGCAGAACTCCGCGTATCTGCCGCTGGTTGCGGAAAAGCTGATGAAGGCATACGAAGCGCTCGGCCGCCAGGAAGACGGCGCCGACCTGCTGACGCAATGGGTCGACCGCTACCCGTCGAACGATCTGCTCGACGTCGCTTATCAGCACGTCGCCGCGCTGCGTGGCCTCGACTCCGCCCATGCGCTGGCGCGCGCGCAGATGCAGAAGTCGCCGAATCTGGCCGGCATGACGCGCCTGCTCGAAGCGCAGCAGGCTACCGCCGAGGAGCCGCGCCGCAGCGAACTGGAACTGATGCGCACGCTGATCCGCCAGCGCACCAAGAATCTGCCGCGGTATACGTGCCAGAATTGCGGTTTCCGCGCGCGTCTTTTCTACTGGCAGTGCCCGGGCTGTAGCGGTTGGGAAACCTATGCGCCGCGCCGCGTCGAGCCGATAGCTGGCGCAAGCTGAGCGTCGGCGCGTGGCGACCGGATGCTGCAGCAGAATGCGGCACCGATGCGGCAACCAAACGTAAAGACAGCAACGCATTGACGCAGCGAACCGGTCGAGCAGCAACGCGATTACAGCGAACCCCGCGTCCGCATGACGGCGCCGCATGACAAATGAAACAGCGCTCCGGCACGAATCCGGAGCGCGAATACCGGCCTCACCTACCGGACCTAACTACCGGACCAACTACCGGAAAGCGTATGAAAGTCACCATCATCGGCACGGGTTACGTCGGTCTCGTTACCGGCGCGTGCCTCGCGGAAATCGGCAACGACGTGTTTTGCCTCGACGTCGACCCGCGCAAGATCGACATCCTGAATAGCGGCGGCGTGCCGATTCACGAACCCGGCCTGCAGGAGATCATTGCGCGCACGCGCGCGGCGGGCCGCATCACTTTTTCGACCGATATCGAAGCCAGCGTGCGTCATGGCGACATCCAGTTCATCGCCGTCGGCACGCCGCCCGACGAGGACGGCTCCGCGGATCTGCAATATGTGCTCGAGGCGGCGCGCAACATCGGCCGCTATATGGACGGCTTCAAGGTGATCGTCGACAAATCGACGGTGCCGGTGGGCACGGCCGCGCGCGTACGCGACGTGATCGCCGAGCAGCTCGCCGCGCGCGGGCGCGCCGGCAGCCTGGAACAGGCGTTTTCGGTCGTGTCGAACCCCGAGTTCCTGAAAGAAGGCGCCGCGGTCGAAGACTTCATGCGCCCGGACCGCATCGTGATCGGCAGCGACGAGGACGTGCCCGGCGAAAAGGCACGCGAACTGATGAAGCGCCTGTACGCGCCGTTCAACCGCAATCACGAGCGCACGATGTACATGGATGTGCGTTCGGCGGAGTTCACCAAATATGCGGCCAACGCGATGCTCGCCACGCGCATCTCGTTCATGAACGAGATGGCGAACCTGGCCGAACGCGTCGGCGCGGACATCGACGCGGTGCGCCGCGGCATCGGCTCGGATCCGCGCATTGGCTACCACTTCCTGTATGCAGGCGTCGGTTACGGCGGCTCGTGCTTTCCGAAGGACGTGCAGGCGCTGATCCGCACCGGCAGCGAGTCGGGGCACGGCCTGCGCATTCTCGAAGCGGTCGAGGAAGTGAACGATGAGCAGAAGGAAGTGCTCGTACGCAAGATCACGCAGACGCTCGGCGAAGATCTGCACGGGCGCACCTTCGCGGTCTGGGGCCTCGCCTTCAAGCCGAACACCGACGACATGCGCGAAGCGCCGAGCCGCCGCGTGATCGCGGCTTTACTCGCGCGCGGCGCGACGGTGCGCGCGTACGATCCGGTGGCGATCGACGAAGCCCGCCGCGTGTTCGCGATGGACCTGCAGGAGGCGCCCGAAGCGCGCGCGCGCCTGCATTTCGTGACGACCCAGGACGACACGCTGACCGGCGCCGACGCGCTGGTGATCGTGACCGAATGGAAGGAATTCAAGAGCCCGGATTTCGTTCATCTGAAATCGGAGTTGAAGTCGCCGCTGATTTTCGACGGCCGCAATCTGTATGAACCCGACGCGATGACCGAACTCGGCATCGACTATCATTCGATCGGCCGCCCGTACGTAAGCGGGTCGACCCAGCCAACCCAGCCAACCAACGGTGCCGGCCATGCGTGACGCGATCCCCGAAACCGCGACGCCGGTGCCCGAAGCGGGTGTAGTGCCGCGCGAACGCCTCGCCGGCGCGCGCGTGCTGGTAGTTGGCGACGTGATGCTGGACCGCTACTGGTTCGGCGACGTGAACCGCATCTCGCCGGAAGCGCCAGTGCCGGTGGTGCACGTGCAGCGCCAGGAAGACCGTCTGGGCGGCGCGGCGAACGTCGCGCGCAACGCGGCGGCGCTCGGCGCGCGGGCCGGGTTGCTGTGCGTGGTCGGCCACGACGAACCCGGCGAGCGCATCGTGCAACTGCTCGGCGACAGCGGCGTCGAAGCGCACCTCGAGCGCGACCCCGCGCTGCCGACCACCATCAAGCTGCGCGTGCTGTCGCGTCAGCAGCAACTGCTGCGCGTCGACTTCGAGAACACGCCGGCGCACGAAGCGCTGCTCGCGGGTCTCGCGCGCTTCGACGCGCTGCTGCCCGGCCACGACGTGATCCTGATGTCGGACTATGCGAAGGGCGGTCTGACGCATGTGACGAAGATGATGGAAAAGGCGCGCGCCGCGGGCAAGCCGGTGCTGGTCGATCCGAAGGGCGACGACTGGGAACGCTACCGGGGCGCCACGCTGATCACGCCGAACCGCGCCGAACTGCGCGAAGTGGTCGGCCAGTGGAAATCCGAAACCGATCTGCTCGCCCGCGTGACGAAGCTGCGCCTCGAACTCGACATCGATGCGCTGCTGCTGACGCGCTCGGAAGAGGGCATGACGCTGTTCTCGAACGACGGCGTGCTGCACGCGTCGGCGGTTGCACGCGAAGTGTATGATGTGTCGGGCGCGGGCGATACCGTGATCGCGACGCTCGCCGCGATGCTGGGCGCGGGTTTGCCTCTGGCGCAAGCGGTCTCGCTGGCCAATCGCGCAGCGGGCATCGTGGTCGGCAAGCTCGGCACCGCCACCGTCGACTACGACGAACTCTTCAACTGATGCGGGCCTGCGCCGCGAGCGCAAGCCCTGCAACAAACAGCAGCAGCGAGCGCGCCGCAGCGGCCCACAGCAGTGATAACGCCGCGGCGCACGTCGCGATTCGTGCAACTCCCTCTTTACACGCAGGACGACCATGACACTCATCGTCACCGGCGCGGCCGGCTTCATCGGCAGCAATCTCGTCAAGGCGCTCAACGAGCGCGGCGAACAGCGCATCATCGCAGTCGACAATCTGACGCGCGCGGACAAATTCAAGAACCTGGTCGATTGCGAAATCGACGACTACCTCGACAAGACCGAGTTCGTCGAACGCTTCGCGCGCGGCGATTTCGGCAAGGTCCGCGCGGTGTTTCACGAAGGCGCGTGCTCCGACACGATGGAGCACAACGGCCGCTACATGATGGACAACAACTTCCGCTACAGCCGCGCGGTGCTCGACGCGTGTCTGGCGCAAGGCGTGCAGTTTCTGTATGCGTCGTCGGCGGCGACTTACGGCGGCTCGGACCGTTTCGTCGAAGAGCGCGAGGTGGAGCAGCCGCTCAACGTGTACGGCTATTCGAAGTTCCTGTTCGACCAGGTGATCCGCCGCGTGCTGCCGCAGGCGAAAAGCCAGATCGCCGGTTTCCGCTATTTCAACGTGTACGGGCCGCGCGAATCGCACAAGGAGCGTATGGCTTCGGTCGCGTTTCACAACTTCAACCAGTTCCGCGCGGAAGGCAAGGTCAAGCTGTTCGGCGAATACAACGGCTATCCAGCGGGGCAGCAGACGCGCGATTTCGTGTCGGTCGAAGACGTCGCGAAGGTGAACCTGTTCTTCTTCGATCATCCGGACAAGTCGGGCATCTTCAATCTCGGCACCGGGCGCGCGCAGCCGTTCAACGACATCGCGTCGAGCGCGGTCAATACGTTGCGCGCGTTGCGCAACGAACCGGCGCTGTCGCTGGCCGAGCAGGTGCAGCGCGGGCTGATCGAGTACGTGCCGTTTCCCGACGCGCTGCGCGGCAAGTACCAGTGCTTCACGCAGGCGGACCTGACGAAGCTGCGCGCTGCCGGCTACGACGCGCCGTTTTTGACCGTGCAGCAAGGTGTCGATCGCTACGTGCGTTGGCTATTCGGCCAGGTGTAAATATTTCGTATGCCTCTCTAAACTAACGGTTCGGTCGGTGATCGTCACCGGCCGGTTGTTGAGGGAGGTTTCACATGCTTCGAAAAATTCTTGTCACTGCGGCGATGCTGGCCGCATTCGGCCACGCGTATGCGGCGGTCGACGTCAACACCGCGAACGAAGACGCGTTGCGCACCATCAAGGGTATTGGCCCGGCGAAGGCCAAGTCGATACTCGACGAGCGCGAGGCGCACGGTCCCTACAAGGATCCGTCCGACCTTGCGAAGCGCGTCAAGGGGCTGGGCGGCCACACGGTCGAACGCCTGCAGGCGGAAGGGCTCGCGGTCGGCGCTAGTGCGACGGTTGCAGCTGCTTCTGGCGCACAGGCTGCGGCGTCCGCGGGCGACAAGCCCGCAGCCGGCGCGAAGACCGAGCCTGCCGTGGTGGTGAAGAAATAGCCGCTCAGGGCAGCGTGCGGCGCTGGTGCGCGCTGCCCTGCGGCTTCATTTGGGCTCTTCATGGTAGAGGCGGCGCCATCTGCCTCTTTGAGCTGTCGATTGGGCGACTCGGCTTAGATGGCCCGACTGGGACGACTGAGGCGAGCGCGACTGAGACGACTGGCTTCCCGCGGCGCAAGCCGCGGGCTTTTTGCGCGACTGAAGCACCGGCACACGGCTCGTGCACATCTGGGCGCCAGCCGGCAGGGGCACGCAGCGTGGTTTAGAATCTGAGCATCCCAGAACCCACCGCAACAGCAGTACGCGACCGACATGACTTACAAAACGATTGAAGACACGATCGGCAACACGCCGCTCGTGCAGCTCGTGCGAGTGATCGACGACGAAATCCGCAGCCGCAACAATGTCGTGCTCGGCAAGCTCGAGGGCAACAATCCTGCGGGCTCGGTGAAGGATCGTCCCGCGCTGTCGATGATCAAAAAGGCCGAAGCGCGCGGCCGCATCAAGCCTGGCGACACGCTGATCGAAGCGACCAGCGGCAACACCGGTATCGCGCTTGCGATGGCGGCGGCGATCAAAGGCTACAAGATGGTGCTGATCATGCCGGAAGACCTGTCGCTGGAGCGGCGTCAAAGCATGGCGGCATACGGCGCGGAAATCATGCTGACGCCGGTCAAGGGTGGTATGGAATACGCGCGCGATCTGGCCGAGCAGATGCAGCGCGAAGGCAAGGGCATCATCCTCGACCAGTTCGCGAATCCCGACAATCCGCTTGCGCACTACGAAGCAACCGGCCCCGAAATCTGGCGCGACACCGAAGGGCGCATCACGCACTTCGTATCCGCAATGGGCACCACCGGCACGATCATGGGCGTGTCGCAATATCTGAAAGAGCGCAACCCGGGCATCGAAATCATCGGCGCACAGCCGGAAGAAGGCTCACGCATTCCGGGCATTCGCAAATGGCCCGAAGCGTATCTGCCGAAGATCTTCGATCGCAGCCGCGTGGATCGGGTCGAGAGCGTCAGCCAGGCGGCTTCCGAAGCGACGGCGCGCCGGCTCGCGGCGGTCGAAGGAATCTTCTGCGGCATTTCGTCGGGCGGCGCCTGCGAAGTGGCGCTGCGTATCGCGCGCCAGGTCGAGAACGCGACCATTGTGTTTATCGTCTGTGATCGCGGCGACCGTTATCTGTCGACGGGCGTGTTCCCGGCGTAAAGACGAGGCGAGCGTCCGCGCTCGCCCCAAGCTTTTCGTTACTGCATGGCCGGCACGGAAGCACCGCCGTTCACGCCGCCTGCAGCGCCGTTGCCGTTCGGATTGACCGGATTGCTCGCGGCCATCTGCGCCTTCACGCGCTGCCCCAGCTGATACACCGTCAGCGCATAAAAGAAGCTGCGGTTATAGCGCGTCAGCACGTAGAAATTCTTCAGCCCGAGCACATACTCGGTCGGCCGTCCCGGCGTTGGCAGATCGACCACCGTCACCGGCGAGCTCGCTTCGGCGGTGAGGTTCAGCGACGGTTCATTCATCAACAGGCCCGCCCGCAGCAGCTGCTCGAGTGTCCAGCGCGGCTCCGGCTGGCCAGTCGCGGCCGCCTGTGCGATGCCCTGGCTGCCGGCATCCGATGCGATGTTCCATACCACCGGCCGGCCGGTTTCCCAGCCGTTCTGCTTCAGATAATTGGCGACGCTGCCGATCGCATCGGCCTGGCTGGTGCGCAGGTCGATCGTGCCGTCGCCGTCGTAGTCGACCGCGTACTGCACGATGCTGCTCGGCAGGAACTGCGGAATGCCGATCGCGCCCGTGTACGAGCCGAGCACCGAGGTCGGATCGAGTTGCGAATCGCGCGTCCACACCAGATAGTCGGCCAGATTCTTGCGGAAGGTCGCCTGACGGTCCGCGCGGTTCGGCGTGTCCGGATAGTCGAAGCTCAGCGTGGTCAGCGCGTCGAGCACGCGGAAGTTGCCCATGTAGCGGCCGTACAGCGTTTCCACGCCGATAATGCCGACCACCACTTCGGGCGGCACCCCGAACTGCTCGTACGCGCGCTGCAGCGTGGCCTGGTTGTTGCGCCAGAATTTCACGCCGGCGTTGATGCGCACCTGGTCGAGAAAGCGTGCCTGGTACGCGCGCCAGTTCTTCGCCGCCGGCGTGGGCGCAGGCGTGACCAGCTTCACCGCGGTGGCCGAGTAGCTGACGTGCGCGAAAAGATCGTGCAGCGCACCCGCATCGAAGTCGTAGCGCGCGACCATGTCGTTGATGAACGCTTCGACATCGCCGTTGTTCGCGTAGCGCTGCGGGATGATTTCTTCTTCGAAGGTTTGCCCTTGCTGGACCGGTTGCTGCGGCTGCGCCTGGGCGACCAGCGCGCGCGGCTTCGACGCGCCGCCGCTGGTTTGCGCCGCTGCCGGGCCGGCTCCCGCGAACATGCACCATGCGATGGACAGTGCGGCGGCTACGGTGGTTGCACGTAGCCGATGTCGTGCGGGCAGAGCGGGCGTGACGGTCATATGAGCGGGGTTCGCGATGCGTGAGAGATCGGTAGAAGAAGCTGCGAAAGCGGACCGGGGCAGTATACCCGACGATGGTGTCGCAAAATGATGCAGGAGTAGGGCAGGGCGCGGTCTACGCGTGCGCTGTGGTAAGTTGGCGATATCGCGCGGGCAGCACGGCGCTGACGCGCTGCTGCGGCATCGGGCCCGGTCCCTGGGCTCGCGCCGACACAAGTCAATGCCCGAAGGCAAATTCATGGCAACCGGTTTCTATTCGCACGCGGACTGTCTGCTGCACGAGATGGGCCACTGGCATCCCGAGTGTCCCGCCCGGCTGCAGGCCATCGAAGACCAACTGATCGCAAGCCGCATCGCGCCGCTGATCGAGCGCGAGTCGCCGCCGCTTGCTGACGAGGCCGACCTGCTGCGCGTGCACACCCAGGCGCACATCGACTACCTGCGCCAGTGCGCGCCCGAATCCGGCTACGCGGCGATCGACCCCGACACATCGATGAATCATTACACGCTGCAAGCCGCGCTGCGCGCGGCGGGCGCGGCGGTGGCGGCGACCGGTGCGGTGCTTGAAGGCCGCTACGACAACGCGTTTTGCAGCGTGCGGCCGCCGGGACATCATGCGGAGCCGGCGCGCGCGATGGGCTTCTGCTTTTTCAACAATGTCGCGATTGCCGCGCGTCATGCGCTGGAAGTGCACGGGCTCGAGCGCGTCGCGATCATCGACTTCGACGTGCATCATGGCAACGGCACCGAGGCGGTGTTCGCGGGCGATGAGCGTGTGCTGATGTGCAGCATCTTCCAGCATCCGTTTTATCCGTACAGCGGCACTGAGAACCAGGCCGCCAATATGGTGAACGTGCCGATCTCCGCGCGTTCGAAAGGCGTGGTGGTGCGCGAGGCGGTGGATCTGATGTGGCTGCCACGTCTGCATGAGTTCAAGCCGCAGATGCTGTTCGTGTCGGCGGGGTTCGACGCGCATCGCGAGGACGACCTCGGCAACATGGGCCTTGTCGAAGCCGATTACACGTGGCTCACCGAGCAGGTTCGCGAGATCGCCGGGCGCTATGCGCAAGGGCGCATCGTCAGCTGTCTCGAAGGCGGATATAACCTGTCGGCGCTGGGTCGCAGTGTCGCCGCGCATGTGAAGGCGCTCGCCGGTCTTTGATGGGGCTGCGCGCTGCCGGCGCACGATGTAACCGTGGCGCCCGACTCAGGCGCACGGTGCGTCAGCGCAAACAATGCGGCAGCGTAGTAGGGCAGCAATACATTAGCTCGGTAACGCATCAGCGCAGCAGCGCATCGCCGCACGCCGTAACGCATCACGGGATCACGCCACAACGTATCGGCAGGAGACAGTCATGAGCGCATCGCTTCAGTCTCATCCTTCGTCCGCGACGGGCGGCCTCGTTGAAGTCACCCGCGACGCCTACGGCATCGCCGGCGTCGTGCAACTAACGCTGAATCGCCCCGACGCGTTCAACGCGATTTCAGAAGCGCTGCTCGGTGATTTGCAGGCGCAGCTCTCGGCAATCGAAAAATCCGCTGCGCGCGTCGTCGTGCTGGCCGGCGCGGGACGCGCTTTCTGCGCGGGGCACGACCTGAAGGAGATGCGCGCGTCGCCTTCGCGCGACTACTATCAGGCACTGTTCGCGCGCTGCTCGAAGATGATGCTGACGATTCGCCGTATGCCGCAGCCGGTCATTGCGCGCGTGCACGGCGTCGCGGCCGCGGCCGGATGTCAGCTGGTCGCGATGTGCGATCTTGCCGTCGCAGCCGATAGCGCGCGCTTCGCAACATCGGGTGTCAATCTGGGCCTGTTCTGCTCGACGCCGGCGGTGCCGCTGTCGCGCAGCGTGTCGCAGAAAGCCGCGTTCGAGATGCTGGTGACGGGAGAATTCATCGATGCGCTGGCCGCGCAGCAACGCGGGCTGGTGAATCGGGTGGTGCCGCTCGACACGCTCGATGCGCAAGTGGCCGAGCTCGCATCGAGCATCTGCGCGAAACCGCGCGAGGCTGTGCAAGCGGGCAAGGCGTTGTTCTATCGGCAGCTCGAGATGGGAATCGATGCGGCCTATCAACTGGCCGGCCAGACGATGGCCTGCAACATGATGGAGGCGTCGGCGCTTGAGGGCGTGCAGGCGTTTGTCGACAAGCGGCCACCTGCATGGCCGCGCTGAGCGCGCCGGCAGGGATTTAACGCGGACCCACCCCGCGGACCCAGCCCGCAGAGTCAGCCCGCAGAGTCAGCCCGCAGAGTCAGCCCGCAGAGTCAGCCCGCAGAGTCAGCCCGCAGAGTCAGCCCGCAGAGTCAGCCCGCAGAGTCAGCCCGCAGAGTCACCCCGCAGAGTCACCCCGCAGAGTCACCCCGCAGAGTCAGCCCGCAGAGTCAGCCCGCAGAGTCAGCCCGCAGAGTCAGCCCGCAGAGTCACCCCGCAGAGTCACCCCGCAGAGTCACCCCGCAGAGTCACCCCGCGCTCACCCCACGCTCACCCCGCGCGCGCCAGCACCCACGCCACCACCTCGCCAATCACGCGCTCCCGTTCCAGATCGTTCATCGTCTCGTGATAGCTGCCGTCGAAGATCTTCAGCGTCTTGTCCGTCGACCCGGCATGAGCATGGAACGCGCGACTGCCGTCGGGCTCCGTCAGCTTGTCGGCGCTGCCGTGAAACACCAGCAGCGGCACGCGCAGCGCATCCCGGCCGCGCGCGATGCGAGCCATCGCAAGCAGCATCTCCGCGCCGGTCCGAGCCGGCACCGGACCGTGATGCACCAGCGGATCCTGCAAATTCGCCTGCACCACCGCCGCATCCCGCGACAGCAACGCAGCGTCGATCCTGAGCGCCGGAAAACGCGGCCACACGCGGCTGATCAACTGGCTAAGCGAGGTCATCCAGCGCGGCACGTCACGGCCCGGTGCAAGCGCGGGGCTCGACAGGATCAGCCCGGCAAGCGGCTGGCCGCTGCGCGGCAACCGTTCGATCGCGTACAGCGCGGCAACCGTGCCGCCCATGCTGTGACCCAGCAGGAAAACCGGCGCGCCGTCACGCGGTGCTGCCGCGAGCAGCGCTTGCGCGTCCAGCAAATAGTCGTCGAAGCGCTCGACCCACGCGCGCACGCCGGGCGCGAGCCCATGGCCGCGCAGATCGATCGCGCACAACCCAATCCCGCACTCGTTCAGCGCGCGCGCCAGCGCCGCATAACGGCCGGCGTGTTCAGCGAGGCCGTGCAGCAGCGCCACGGTCGCGCGAGTCGGACCGATCGCGGGCCAGCAGTACAACGGCAATTCAGTACCATCGCCGGACGCGATGCGCGAGATCCGCGCCGGATAAGCCGGCAAACGCTGTAGGTCGGGTTGCAGTGTCGTTGCGGCCATGGTGGGAGTGGTCGTTGTTCGTTTTGGGGCCTGCCGCGCAATCTTATGTGAGCGCTGCAGCAGTTTCGTGCGCAGCCGCTCGGCGCCGGCCTCTAATGCCCAGCCGTTATGAAAGAAGCGAAAACGATTATTAAAGGGTATGGCGCGGCTGCGATAAAATCGACGTCCTCGAATCCGAACCTAAGCAGCGGCGGCGATGGCTAGGAGCGCACAGCGCTTGCCGGCATCGGTCCGCCGCTTTTTCGTGGCCGTGCCGCTGCCGGAAGTGCTGCCGACTATCGTGCCCAGCCTGACGATCACTTTCGGGTCATGGGTCGGCGACGCAGCGAGCGTTGCCGAGACACCTGACAGCGGTTTAGAGCCGCCGATCGAAGCCCGGACTAGCGCTCGCGCCATTTTTGAGATTAAATCGCACGATCGTTCGCTATTGTTGTCACGCCGTTGGAGAGAAAATCCCCGATCCACGACCGACGGGCGGCTGCCGCGAGGGCTGTCGTTATAATTGACCGTCAGGTTGACGTATTCGTAACTTTGGAGCGTGTGCATGAAAATTCTGGTGCCAGTCAAAAGAGTGGTCGACTACAACGTCAAGGTCCGCGTGAAGTCGGACAACACGGGCGTGGACATCGCGAACGTCAAGATGTCGATGAACCCATTCGACGAAATCGCGGTAGAAGAGGCGGTGCGCCTGCGCGAAGCGGGCATCGCGACCGAAGTGATCGCCGTATCGGCTGGCGTCACGCAATGCCAGGAAACGCTGCGCACGGCGCTCGCGATCGGCGCGGACCGTGCAATCCTGATCGAATCGGGCGAAGACCTGCAGCCGCTGGCGGTGGCCAAGCTGCTCAAGGCGCTGGTCGACAAGGAAAAGCCGGAGCTGGTGATCCTCGGCAAGCAGGCAATCGACGACGACTCGAACCAGACCGGCCAGATGCTTGCCGCCCTCGCGGGTCTGCCGCAGGCAACCTTCGCATCGAAGGTGACGGTCGCCGACGGCAAGGCGACGGTGTCGCGCGAAGTGGACGGCGGCGCCGAAACGCTGACGCTGACGCTGCCCGCCGTGGTGACCACCGATCTGCGCCTGAACGAGCCGCGCTACGTGACGCTGCCCAACATCATGAAGGCGAAGAAAAAGCCGCTCGAAACGCTGAAGCCCGCCGACCTCGGTGTGGACGTTACGCCGCGTCTGAAGACGCTGAAAGTGGTCGAGCCGCCCAAGCGCAGCGCCGGCGTGAAGGTGCCGGACGTGAAGACGCTGGTCGGGAAGCTGAAAAACGAAGCCAAGGTGCTGTGAGAGCGGAGCGCAAAAGATGACGATTCTGGTAATTGCTGAACATGACAATGCGTCGATCAAGGCAGCGACGCTCAATACCGTAGCCGCCGCGCAGAAGATCGGCGGCGATATTCATCTGCTGGTGGCCGGGCACAACGCGCAGGGTGCTGCCGAAGCCGCTGCGAAGATCGCGGGCGTCGCCAAGGTACTGCACGCCGACGCCGCGCAACTGGCCGCAGGCCTCGCGGAAAACGTCGAAGCGACCGTGCTGACGCTGGTGAAAGATGCGGCAAAGAACTACACGCACATCGTCGCGCCCGCCACCGCATACGGCAAGAACATCGCGCCGCGCATCGCCGCGAAACTCGACGTCGCGCAGATCAGCGACATCACCGCAGTGGACAGCGCCGACACGTTCGAGCGCCCGATCTACGCGGGCAACGCGATTGCCACGGTGCAGTCACAAGACCCGATCAAGGTGATTACGGTGCGTGCGACGGGCTTCGACCCGGTGGCTGCCGAAGGCGGCAGCGCAGCGGTCGAGAAGATCGACGCGGTGGCCGACAGCGGCCTGTCGCAGTTCGTGAGCCGCGAAGTGACCAAGCTGGACCGTCCGGAACTGACCAGCGCGAAGATCATCGTGTCGGGCGGCCGGGGGCTGGGCAGCGGCGAGAACTACACGAAGGTGCTCGAGCCGCTGGCCGACAAGCTTGGCGCGGCAATGGGCGCGTCGCGCGCCGCGGTCGATGCGGGCTACGTGCCGAACGACTACCAGGTCGGCCAGACCGGCAAGATCGTCGCGCCGCAGTTGTACGTGGCGGTGGGCATCTCCGGCGCGATCCAGCATCTGGCCGGCATGAAAGACTCGAAGGTGATCGTGGCGATCAACAAGGATCCGGAAGCGCCGATTTTCAGCGTGGCGGATTACGGCCTCGTCGGCGATCTGTTTGCGCTGGTGCCGGAGCTCGTCAACGAACTCGGCTGACGCAAGACGGCGCCTGAACGAGGCGCGTGTCAGCAGGCAAAGGGCGCAAGGATGTGCAATCCGGCGCCCTTTTTTTCCGCAGGGAGGAGACAGAGATGAGCTACACGGCACCCATCAAGGACATGCTGTTCGTGATGAAGGAACTGGCCGGACTCGATCAGATCGCGGCGCTGCCCGGCTTCGACGATGCGAGCGTGGACACCGCGCAGGCGGTGCTCGAAGAATCGGCGAAACTGTGCGGCGAGGTGCTGGCGCCGTTGAACGTAGAAGGCGACCGCAACCCGAGCAGCTGGCGCGACGGCAAGGTCACCGCAACGCCGGGTTTCGCCGATGCGTTCCGCCAGTTTTCCGCAGGCGGCTGGCAAGGGCTGCAGCATCCGGTCGACTATGAAGGCCAAGGCTTGCCGAAGCTGATCGCGACCCCTTGCATCGAAATGCTGAACGCGGCGAACCTGTCGTTCGCGCTGTGCCCGCTATTGACCGACGGCGCGATCGAAGCGTTGCTGACCGCCGGCAGTGAAGCGCAGAAACAGATCTACGTGCCGAAGCTGATTTCCGGCGCATGGACCGGCACGATGAATCTCACCGAGCCGCAAGCCGGCTCGGACCTCGCGCTGGTGCGCACGCGCGCCGAGCCGCAGCCGGACGGCAGCTACAAGCTGTTCGGCACCAAGATTTTCATCACGTGGGGCGAGCACGATCTGGCGGACAACATCGTCCATCTGGTGCTGGCGCGCACGCCGGATGCGCCGGAAGGCGTGAAGGGTATCTCGCTGTTTATCGTGCCGAAGTTCGTGGTTGGAGCGGATGGCTCGGCGGGCGCGCGCAACGACGTGCACTGCGTGTCGATCGAGCACAAGCTCGGCATCAAGGCGAGCCCGACCGCGGTACTGCAGTTCGGCGACCACGGCGGGGCGGTCGGCCATCTGATCGGCGAAGCCAACCGCGGCCTCGAACACATGTTCATCATGATGAACGCGGCGCGCTTTGCGGTCGGCATGCAGGGCATCGCGGTGTCGGACCGGGCGTATCAGAAAGCCGTCGCCTATGCGAAAGAACGCGTGCAGAGCCGACCGGTCGACGGTTCGGCGAAGCAGCCGGTATCGATCATTCATCACCCGGACGTGCGCCGCATGCTTGCGACGATGCGCGCGCTGACCGAAGGCGCACGCGCGCTCGCCTACGTCGCGGCCGCGCATTGCGACCTCGCGCATCGCCATCCGGACCCGGCGGCCCAAGCGCAGCATCAGGCGATTTATGAATACCTGGTGCCGATCGTCAAGGGCTGGAGCACCGAGCTGTCGCTCGACGTGACGAGCCTCGGCGTGCAGGTGCACGGCGGCATGGGTTTTATCGAAGAAACGGGCGCGGCGCAGTACTACCGCGACGCGCGCATTCTGCCGATCTACGAAGGGACCACCGCGATCCAGGCCAACGATCTGGTCAGCCGCAAGACGCTGCGCGATGGCGGCGCGGTGGCGAGCCAGCTGCTGCAGCAGGTCGCGCAGACTGTCGAAGCGCTCGGCGCGCAACGCGGCGCGGCGTTCGAATCGATGCGCACGCAACTGGCGCATGGGCATCGCGCGCTGCAAGCCGCGGTGAACTTCGTGGTGTGGAACGCGAAGAACGATCCGAATGCGGTGTTCGCGGGCAGCGTGCCGTATCTGACGCTGGCAGGCATCGTGCTCGGCGGCTGGCAGATGGCGCGCGCGATGCTGGCTGCGGCGCATAAGCAGGCCGACGATCCGTCGTTCTATGGCGCGAAGATCGCGACCGCGCAGTTTTTTGCGGAACATGTGCTGTCGCAGGCAAGCTCGCTCGAGACGGCGATCGTCAGCGCGCGAGGCGGCGAGGGCGTACTGGCGTTGTCGGAGGATCAGTTTTGAGCTGTAGCGTGCTTCGCGGCTCTTGATGGCTTTAACGCACGCCATGCAAAACGGCGCTCCGCAAATGTGCGGAGCGCCGTTTGATTTTCAGGCGCAGCTGACGAGCCGCGCTTATGCGTAGGCAGGCCGCCCTGTGCCGGCGACATCGCCAAGATAGCGGTGCACCGACAGATCACCGGACTGGATCGCCGGCTTCTTGCCCGAGATCAGATCGGCGAGCAGTTGTCCCGACCCGCACGACATGGTCCAGCCGAGCGTGCCGTGGCCGGTATTCAAAAACAGGTTCGACACCGGAGTGCGGCCGACGATCGGCGTGCCATCTGGCGTCATCGGACGCAGCCCGGTCCAGAAACTTGCCTGCGACGTGTCGCCGCCGCCGGGGAACAGATCGTTCACGCACATTTCAAGCGTTTCGCGTCGTTCCTGTTTCAGCTTCTTGTCGAAGCCGACGATCTCGGCCATGCCGCCAACGCGGATCCGGTCGTCGAAGCGCGTAATCGCGATCTTGTAGGTCTCGTCGAGCACGGTCGAGACCGGCGCGGCGCTCGCGTCGACGATCGGCGCGGTGATCGAATAACCCTTCAGCGGATAGACCGGAATCTTGACGATGCCGTCAAGAAACTGCGTGGAGTACGAGCCGAACGCGACGACGAAGCTGTCCGCACGCAGGGTTTCTTCGCCGCAGCGCACGCCCGCGACACGGCCACCGGACATCAGCAGTGCATCGATCGGCGTGTTGAAGCGGAATTTCACGCCCAGTTGTTCGGCGAGTGCGGCGAGGCGCGTGGTGAACAGCTGGCAGTCGCCGGTTTCGTCGCCGGGCAGGCGCAGGCCGCCCGTGAGTTTGTGCGCGGTTTTGGCGAGCGCTGGTTCGGCACGCGCCAGGTCGCCGGGCATTAGCAGTTCATACGGTACGTTTGCTTCTTTCAGCACCGCGACGTCTTTCGCCGCGCCGTCGAGTTGTTGTTGCGTGCGGAACAGTTGCAGTGTTCCGCCGGTACGGCCTTCATATTGGATGCCGGTTTCTGTGCGCAGTGCCTGCAGGCAGTCGCGGCTGTATTCGGCCAGACGCACCATGCGAGACTTGTTCACCGCATAGCGCTCGGACGTGCAGTTGCGCAGCATCTGCCACATCCACTGCAGCTGGAATTGGGTGCCGTCGAGGCGAATCGCGAGCGGCGCATGTTTCTGGAACATCCATTTGACGGCCTTCAGCGGCACGCCCGGCGCGGCCCACGGCGACGCATAGCCCGGCGAGATCTGGCCGGCGTTCGCAAAACTCGTCTCGAGCGCCGGACCGGCGGCGCGATCGACCACGGTCACATCGTGCCCCGCGCGCGCAAGATAATAGGCACTTGTCACACCGACCACGCCACTGCCCAACACGACGACTCGCATAGCTGCTCCAGAGAATGTTGCGGACTTCGGCGGTGCGTTTCGCTTTGAGTGACCTGACTTCCGTCTGATTTGGTCGGATTTGGTCGAATCGCGAGGTAAATTTCCGAATGCCCAGTTTCATCCGCTATGCTATTGATGTTTGAGCAGGTTTTGTTATTGTATTTTTTCAAATTTTAGTAAATTCGGCGGAATCATGCGAATCCAACGTCAGCCGGTCAAGGCGCTCGACAAAATCGACCGCAAGATCCTGAAAGTGCTGCAGCAGGACGGCCGTGTCGCGATGAAAGACCTCGCCGAGCAGGTCGGCCTTTCGGTCACGCCGTGCATCGAACGTGTGAAGCGGATGGAGCGCGACGGCGTGATTACCGGTTACTACGCGCGTGTGAATCCGGCCGAGCTTGGCGCGGCGCTGCTGGTATTTGTCGAGATCACGCTCGATCACAAAAGCGGCAACATGTTCGACCAGTTTCGCCGCGAGGTGACCAAAATCCCGGAAGTGCTCGAGTGCCATCTGGTGTCCGGCGATTTCGACTATCTGATCAAGGCACGCATCGGCGAGATGGCCGACTACCGCAAGCTGCTCGGCGATATCCTGCTGCAGCTGCCCGGGGCGGTGCAGTCGAAGAGCTACATGGTGATGGAGGAGATCAAGGAGACGCTGACTATCGAGGTTGGCGATTGACGGGTTTTCCTGTCGCGTTTGTGGCCTCGTTTGCGGTCTCGTTTGTGGCCTCGACAAACGGCGTAAACACTGTATATTTATACAGGTGTTTTTTGCTGTTCGACAGTGTGCCGTGAGCGACTTCAAGCCCAAATCCGAACCCAACGCCGACCCTGATCCCGATATCGACTTCCCGATCGGCGAATATCCGGTCGCGCCGCCTGCGCCCCGCAAAGGGCGCGGCGCGGTGACGAACCTGCGAGGCCGCTACGAAGTCGACCAGCGTGAGGTGGTCGACGACGGCTGGGCCGCGTCGGCCGACGAAGACGGCAACGGCGAGCGCCCCGCGCTGCGTACGCAAGTGTTCGAAGAGCGTGCGAAAAGCATCCTCACGCGTAATGCGTCGCCAGATATTCCGTTCAACGTGTCGCTCAACCCGTATCGCGGCTGCGAACACGGCTGCATTTATTGCTTTGCACGGCCTACGCATGCCTATCTCGGGTTGTCGCCGGGGCTCGATTTCGAGAGCCGGATCTATGCGAAGGTCAACGCGCCGGAGTTGCTGGCGCACGAGCTGTCGAAGAAGACCTACGTGCCGGAGCCGATCGCGCTGGGCGTCAATACCGACGCGTGGCAACCGGTCGAGCGGGATTTACAGCTGACGCGCCGCGTGGTCGAGGTGCTGCATGAGCGGCAGCATGCGTTCGCAGCAATCACGAAGTCGTCGCTGATCGAGCGCGATCTCGATCTGCTGGTGCCGATGGCCGAACGCGGTCAGGTGATGGTCGCCATCACGATCACGACGCTCGATGCCGATATCGCGCGCACGCTCGAGCCGCGCGCGGCCACGCCGACGCGGCGCCTGCGCACGATCCGCACGCTGGCCGACGCGGGTGTGCCGGTCGGCGTCAGCATTGCGCCGATCATTCCGTTCGTCACCGAGCCCGATATGGAGCGCGTGCTGGAAGCCTGCGCGCAAGCCGGCGCGACAAGTGCGAGCTATATCGTGCTGCGCTTGCCATGGGAAGTCGCGCCGTTATTCAAGGATTGGCTGGCGGCGCATTTTCCGGATCGAGCGGACCGCGTGATGAACCGGGTGCGCGATATGCGCGGCGGCAAAGACTACGATTCGTCGTTCGCGACCCGGATGAAAGGCGAGGGGCTGTGGGCCGACCTGATGAAGCAGCGCTTTGCGAAGGCGACCCGTCGCCTTGGTTTGAACGCCCGGCAGCGCGGCATTCTCGATATGTCGCTGTTTCAGCGTATGGAGCCGCAGCGGCCGCGCGCTGACGATGCGCAGCTCGATTTGTTCTAGGGCTGCCGGCTAGCCGCGTGCCGTTATTGCGACAGTGACTTCGCCGCTTCGATCTGCGACTCGAAATAGGTCTGGAACGAGAACGCAAGACCGGTCATCAGCAGGAACGCGCCGATCAGCAGCGAAAAGATCACGATGAAGACGACGGTCCAGCCCGACTCGCTGTACCGGCCGGTCTGTGCGTTGAATTGTGCGTCCCACTTTTCGTCGGGGCGCAGGCCGTAGACGATTGCTGCGAGGAACGCGGCGAGCAGCGAGATTGCGCCGGGCATCACCAGCACCCAGCCGAGCGCCGACGCGCGTTCGGTGGCCATCAGCAACAGAAGGCCCGGCACGCCGAACAACATGCCGACGATGTGCGCCCAGCCGAACAGATCGCGCAATCCGTACAGGTAGAAGCGGTGCGCGCCGAGCGAGCCGAAAAAGAACGCGAGGGCGGCCGTGACGGTTTTGGAGCGGAAGCGCGCGGGATGCGAAGCGACAGTCGACATGAAATTAAGCAACAGGTGACGGGCGGTCAAACGGGCCGGCGGCCGCGTAGTGGAAACGCCGACGCGCATTCTACGCCGCGCGACGTGCAGCGCGGCGGTGGCGCGGCAAGCGACATGATGACGCGCCTGCCTGGCGCTGTACGTCATCGCGGCGTCGTGCGCCGATTGCGTGCAGATTGCGGGCCGGTTCGCTGGCCAGCGCCGTAGCTGCCGGCCGCCTCGCGTGGTTGCGCGTGCCGGGCGGCGCTGTTGTATGGTTCAGACACCGTTTTGGGGGCGACCTGCCGGTGCCGCTCAATGGCCCGGTTGGTGGCCCGGTTGTTGTGAGGCCGGCGCGGGTCCGGCTTGAGGCGGCTTTAGCCGCGGTTCTAACGCGCCGGCGTGGCGCCCAGCGTGGACTGGCTGCAGGAAAATCGTCTGCAAATTTACCTGTGGCTTTCCCCCGGCTTCCATGCGGGTTAACCGCCGGCAGGTCATTTATCGCGGTAAGTGTTTGTTATGGCGTTGGTTTCCCGCTATAATCTCGCGTTTCAGTAGTTCCGAACCCGGTTTTCAAGGACTTACGTATGGTCATCATCCGCTTGGCTCGTGGCGGCTCGAAGAAGCGCCCGTTCTACAACATCGTCGCTACTGATTCGCGCAACCGTCGTGACGGCCGCTTTATCGAGCGTATCGGCTTCTACAATCCGGTCGCTGTGAAGGGCGAAGCACTGCGCATCGCTCAAGATCGTCTGACCCACTGGCAAAGCGTTGGCGCGCAACTGTCGGAGACGGTGCAACGTCTCGTGAAGGAAGCGCAAAAGGCGCAACCGGCTGCCTGATGACAGTCGGTATTCGCATCGGCGGCCAGCCGCGCGCGCTGCGCGGAACGTCCGGTGCAACGGCAATACACTTGTCTTACAGCCGGCGGCCTGTCTGCCGCCAGTGCATGGCTCCAGTAGTGAGGTTGGCTGATGGCTGGGCGTGATTCAGACGCATCGGGTCGCGCGAAGGTGCCCGCCAAGGCCTCATTCGGCGCGTTTGTCCGCAAGCCTGTCGAACGGAGTGCCGCCCAACCCGCGGCCGAGCCTGATGCAAAGCCAGCGAAAGCAGTCGGGGTAACCCGGCTCGAGTCGGCCGAAAACTGGCCGGACGATGTGCTCGAAGTCGGCGCCATCGTCGACGCATATGGTCTCAAAGGCTGGGTCAAGGTTGCCGCCCATGCGGACGCTGGTCGGGGGGGCGATGCCTTGCTGGTCGCGAAGCGCTGGTGGCTGCTGAAGGGGCATGAGCGCAAGTTGGTGCAGGCCCGCCAGGCGAAGATTCACAGCGACAGCATTGTCGCGCATCTGGACGCCGCGGCCGATCGCGATCAGGCGCTCGCGTTGCGCGGCTACAGCGTCTACGTGCGCCGCAGCGATTTCCCGGCGCTCGAGGCCGATGAGTACTACTGGGTCGACCTGCTCGGCCTCGATGTAGTCAACGAGGCGGGTGTCGAACTCGGCAAGGTGGCGGATATGATCGACAACGGCGCGCAGTCGGTGTTGCGCATCGAATATCCGGACACCGGCAAAGACGGCCAAGTCATCACCGGTGAGCGGTTGATTCCGTTTGTCGGGGTCTATGTAAAAACGGTGGATCAGGCGGCGAAGCGCATCGTCGTCGATTGGGAAGCCGACTATTGAATGATTCGCTGAACGGAGAGAGCGATGCAGTTTGACGTCGTGACGCTCTTTCCCGAGATGTTTCATGCGCTGACCGACTGGGGCATCACGAGCCGTGCGGCGAAGCAGCAGCGTTACGCGCTGCGCACGTGGAACCCTCGCGATTTCACCACCGACAACTATCGGACGATCGACGACCGTCCGTACGGCGGTGGTCCGGGCATGGTGATGCTCGCACGGCCGCTCGAAGACGCGATCAGTGCCGCGAAAGCGGCGCAGGCGGAGCAGGGCGTGACCGGCTCGCGTGTGGTGATGATGTCGCCGCAGGGTGCGCCGCTGAACCACGACAGCGTCATGCGCTTCGCAGCGCAGCCAGGTCTGGTTTTGCTGTGCGGCCGCTACGAGGCGATCGACCAGCGTCTGATCGAGCGCTGTGTCGATGAGGAAGTGAGCCTCGGCGATTTCGTGTTGTCTGGCGGCGAACTACCCGCGATGGCCTTGATGGACGCGGTCATTCGCCAGCTGCACGGCGTGCTGAACGATGCGCAGTCGGCGGTGCAGGATAGTTTCGTCGATGTGCTGCTGGACTGTCCGCATTACACGCGGCCCGAAGAGTATGACGGCGTGCGCGTACCCGATGTGCTGCTTGGCGGCCATCATGCGGAAATCGGCCAGTGGCGGCGGCGCGAAGCGCTGCGCAACACGCAGATGAAGCGGCCCGATCTGATCGAGCGGGCCAGAAAGAACAAGATGTTGAGCCGTGCCGATGAGGCATGGCTCGCAAGTCTCGCGAACGGCACGGCGCAGTCCTGAAGCACTGGTTCAGGGTTGCACCGCACGGCTGCGGGCATAGGCGGGGCCGCACATGCGTGTGCGGTTCCAGTGGTGAATCCATCCTCTATCGGGGCCGTCGCCGCGCGTTGCACGCAAGGCAGGTACGAACGCCGACAAGATGGCATAAGGAGTCCATTGTGAATCTGATTGAAAAACTCGAGCAGGAAGAAATCGAGCGCGCGCTCGATGGCAAGACCATCCCCGACTTCGCTCCCGGCGATACGGTGATCGTCAACGTGAACGTGGTCGAAGGTACCCGTAAGCGCGTTCAGGCTTACGAAGGCGTGGTGATCGCAAAGCGTAATCGCGGTCTGAACTCGGCCTTCATCGTGCGCAAGATCTCGTCGGGCGAAGGCGTCGAGCGTACGTTCCAGACGTATTCGCCGCTGTTGGCCAGCATCGTCGTGAAGCGCCGCGGCGATGTGCGTCGTGCGAAGCTGTACTACCTCCGCGAGCGTTCGGGCAAGTCGGCCCGGATCAAGGAAAAGCTGGTGTCGAAAGACCGCGCAGCTGCCTCCGCCGCTCAGGAGTAAAAGCTGTAAGAAAAAGCACCCACCTCGGGTGCTTTTTTGTTTGGTGGTTCAGAATAGCGGGTGTTCCGTCGGGTGCTCCTTCCCGACCCGCTTCGAGAGTCCCTTTGTCCCGTCCTGCCCGCCCCGTCTTCGAGCCTGAAAGCTTGCCCGTCGAATCGACGGGTGCCGATCTGCCTGCCGTAGCGCCCAGCCGCCTGACGCCGGACGGGCTGCGTGCCCGTTTCGAGCAGCGCCTGCGCTGGGAACCCGAGGCCACCGAGGTGCGCTGGCGCGACGACGTCGATCCGCGGGTGGCGGCGGTACTGATTGCGCTGGTGGTCCGGGAAACCGGCCTGACGGTGTTGCTGACGCAGCGTGCCGACCATCTGAGCGATCACGCCGGCCAGATCAGTTTCCCGGGCGGCCGTCACGAGCCCGAAGACCCAACGCCGATCGCCACCGCGCTGCGCGAGGCGCAGGAAGAGGTGAGCCTCGACCCGTCGCGCGTCGAGGTGCTGGGCGCGCTGCCCGACTATCTGACAAGCACCGGTTATCGCGTGACGCCGGTAGTCAGCCTCGTGCATCCGCCGTTGACGGTGCATGCGGACACGCTCGAGGTGGCCGAGATCTTCGAGGTGCCGCTCGATTTCCTGATGAACCCTGCCCATCACGAGGTGCGCGTGCTGCGTTGGGAGCAAGGCGAGCGTCGCTTTTTCGCCATGCCGTATCCACGCGCGCGGCAGGGCGAGGCGGGCCGTGATTATTTCATCTGGGGCGCAACGGCCGGCATGTTGCGCAATTTCTATCGCTTCCTCGCGGCATAACGGCATCGTGCCGTGCTGCGCCGTGTGCGCGCCCGGCCGCTGCCGTTGTGCAACTGTAATTGCCGCTGGTGAGACAGCTTCGGCCCTGTGCTATCGTACGGATCGAACCTGAAGGTCTAACGTAAAGACTCGGCAAAAACTCGAATAGCACGGCGCCACGCATGACTTTCTTCTCCGTATTGCTCGCTTTGATTCTCGAACAGGTACGCGCGTTGTCATCGAGCAATCCGGTGGCGGCGTTGCTTCAATACCATGCGGAGTCGGCGGCGCACGGGTTCGATGCAGGCAAACCGCGGCACGGCGTGCTTGCGTGGCTGGTGGTCGTGCTGCCGTGGACCCTTGCGGTCGGTCTGATCTACTTCGTGCTGTACCAGATCCACTTTGCGCTGGCGTTTCTGTGCAACGTGGTGATCGTCTATTTCACGCTCGGTTTCCGGCAGTTCAGCCACTATTTCACCGACATCCATCTCGCGCTGAACAACGACGACGTGCCGCGCGCGCGCGAAATTCTCAACGAATGGACCGGTATCGACACGGTCGACATGCCGGTCAGCGAGATCGTGCGGCACACGCTGATTCACGCGGTGGTGGCTTCGCACCGGCATGTGTTCGGCGTGTTCTTCTGGTTTCTGGTGCCGATCGGGCCTGCCGGCGCGGTGCTGTACCGCATTGCGGAGTATCTGTCGCGCACGTGGGCGCAACCGGTCGAGGATCGCACCGCGGAATTCTCCACCTTCGCGCAGCGCGCCTTTTTCGTAATCGACTGGCTGCCGGCGCGGCTGACGTCGCTGGGTTTTGCGATCGTCGGCAATTTCGAAGATGCGATCTATGCATGGCGCAATCACGCGCGCCAATGGCCCGATGCGAACGATGGCGTGCTGCTCGCGGCTGGCAGCGGCGCGCTTGGCGCACGGCTCGCAGGGCCGTTGGCCGAGCCGTCGAGCGTCGATGCGCTCGTCACCGGCGACGGTGGTCCGATGCCGGTCGGCGACGACTGCACGCCGCGCACGCTGCAATCGGCGGTGGGGTTGGTGTGGCGCGCGGTGATTCTATGGATGATCCTGCTGCTGATGCTGACGATCGCGGTGTGGTTGTCCTGAGCGCGGCGCCGCAGCCCGGTTGCAACCAGAAATCCCTCAACCATCTAGCGGATTGCGCGCCGTCCCACACTGCCAGCAGACGGTGAACTGCGGCTCCAGCGTCTCGCCGCATTCCGCGCAGCGCCACGCCGGCGCATCGCGCGCCGGGCCACGCGATGCGGCCTCAATCAGCCTTCTGGCGATCACCGCATCGCGTTCGTCGACCAGCCACAACTCGGGCGCGCATTGATCCGCCGGAATGTCGCCCAGCGCGCCGTTCAAATAGCGGTTATGCAGTTCACATGCAATACCCGCGGTGGCCAGCACGTTGATCCAGTGCTGGCCGATCAGCAGATTCGGCGCGCGCATCAGCTTCAGCATGGATTCAGCGCACCACCTGGCTTGCCTCGTGAACCAGCTGCGCGTACAACGCGTGCCGTTCCCGGGCGATACGACCATCGGCGACCGCTTCGAGAATCGCGCAGCCGGGTTCATGCAGGTGATGGCAGTTGTAGAACCGGCAGTTCGCCAGCAGTGGCCGGAACTCGGGGAACGCGCGCTCGAGGCGCCCTTCGGTCAGGTGATACAGGCCGAATTCCTGGAAGCCGGGCGAATCGATCAGCGCGGCGTCGGCGCCCGCGAGCGGGTAGAGCCGGGTGAAGGTGGTGGTGTGCCGGCCGCTGTTCAGCGCCGTCGAGATCTCGCGGGTCGCGGCTTCGGCGTCGGGCACGATCAGATTGACCAGCGTCGACTTGCCCATCCCCGACTGGCCGAGCAGCAGCGTCGCGTGGCCGTGCAGATGTTCGGTGAGCAGTTCGCGCGCCGCTTCCGGCTGCGTCTTGATCGACAGTTCGAGCACCTCGTACCCGAGCGAGCGATACCGCTCGAGCCGCTGCCGCGCGACCGGCAGTGCGACTGTCACGTCGGTCTTGTTCAGCACGATCAGCGGCTTGAGCTGGTTTTCCTCCGCGGCGACCAGCGCGCGGCCGAGCAGATCCTCGCTGAAATACGGTTCGGTCGCGAGCACGATCAGCAACTGATCGAGGTTCGCCGCGAACAGCTTCGCCTTGTACTGATCCGAGCGATACAGCAGATTGCGACGCGTACCGATCTCGACGATCACGCCTTGATCGGCCGAACTCATCTCGTAGACCACCTGATCGCCGACCGCGATCTCGCTGCGCTTGCCGCGCGGAAAGCATTGCAGCAGCGCGCCGCCGGTGGCGGGCGCGACGATGTAATGGCGCCCGTGGGCGGCGATCACGCGGCCGTGCAGCCGTTGCGGGTCGACTCGGCCCGCTCCGCCATCGGCTATGGCAACGGAAGCGCGGCGTGCCGTTTTCGGCGAGCGGCCGCTCATGCGTGTTGCAGCAAACGGTCGATGCGCTGGGACGCGGGTGGATGCGAGTAGTAGAACGCGGTGTAGAGCGGATCGGGCGTGAGGGTCGACGCGTTGTCCTCGTAGAGCTTGACGAGCGCGCTAACGAGGTCCTTCGCATCGGTTTGCGACGCGGCGAACGCATCGGCTTCGAACTCATGCTTGCGCGAGCTCAGGCTGCCGAACGGCGTAACGAAAAACAGGAACACCGGCACCGCGAGGAAGAACAGCACCAGTGCGAGGCCGTCGTTGCTGCCGCTCAGCGAAGGCCGCACGCCGAGCCCTTCGTAGAACCACACCCGCTGCGTGAGCCAGCCGAGCAGCGCGAGCATCGCGAGGCTCAGCAGGAACGTCACGACCATCCGCTTGATCACGTGGCGGCGCTTGAAGTGACCGAGCTCATGCGCGAGCACCGCTTCGATCTCGCTGCCGGACAGACGCGCGAGCAGCGTATCGAAGAACACGATGCGCTTGGCCGCGCCGAAGCCGGTGAAATACGCATTACCGTGCGCGGAGCGGCGGCTGCCGTCCATCACGAACAGGCCCTTGGCGGCGAAGCCGCAGCGCTTCATCAGCGCTTCGATGCGGCCGCGCAGCGCTTCGTCCTTCAGCGGCTCGAACTTGTTGAAGAGCGGTGCGATCAGCGTCGGATAAAGCACCAGCACCAGCATCTGGAAGCCGACCCACACGATCCACGTCCACAGCCACCACAGGCTGCCGGCCTGGTTCATCAGCCACAGCACGACGAACAGCAGCGGCAGGCCGAACGCGGCGCCGAGCAGCGCGCCCTTGATCCGGTCGACGATAAAGATGCGCTTGCTCATGCGATTGAAGCCGAAGCGCTGTTCGATGCCGAACTGGCGGTAGTAGTCGAACGGCAGGTCGATCGCGCTGGTGATTGCGAGCACCACCGCGACCAGCGCGATCTGCCCGACGTAGCCGCGTCCGAGCCAGCCGGACAGCGCCAGATCCAACGCCTGCACGCCGCCCAGCAGCGTGAGGCCGATCAGCACGGCGGCGCTGACGACAATTTCGAACATCGCGAGGCGGGTGCGCTCGACGGTGTAGTCGGCGGCACGCTGATGCGCGGTGAGTGCGATTTTCTCCGCGAACTGCGACGGCACGTTTTCACGATGCGCGGCGACGAAGCGGACTTGCCGGGAAGCCAGCCACAGCTTCGTTGCGACCATCGCCAGCACGGCGATTACGAACAGAATGGAGAAGTACACGGTAGGCATCCGGAGGTGCGTGGTAACTATGCGACAATTATAAGGTCGTTCGCGCTGGCGGCCCGCTTGTTACGCGCGGGTTGCTGCTTCTTGCAGTTTTTTGCCGATTCCTTGCCGATTCCTGCTGCCTCGTGTCGTGACCTGCGTTAGAGACGTCACATGCCGCCGCCGCGCCGGCCCCTGCTGAAATCCGCTGACCCATTTGCTCTCAATGACCGATATCCTCGCTTCCGCCGCGCCGCTAGTGCGCAGCGACATGAACCTCGTCTGGCTGGACATGGAAATGACCGGCCTCGATCCGGACCACGACCGTATCATCGAAATCGCCGTCGTCGTGACGAATTCGCAGCTCGACCGGCTCGTCGAGGGCCCGGTGATCGCGGTGCACCAGAGCGACGCGACGCTCGACAAGATGGACGACTGGAACAAGAACACGCATGGCCGCTCGGGCCTGATCGACCGGGTGCGCGCGTCGGCGATCGGCGAGGCGGAAGCGGCCGCGCAGATCCGCACCTTTCTCGGCGAGCACGTGCCGCCCGGCAAGTCGCCGATGTGCGGCAATTCGATCTGCCAGGACCGCCGCTTCATGGCGCGCTGGATGCCGGAACTCGAGACGTTTTTCCACTACCGCAACCTCGACGTCAGCACGCTGAAAGAGCTGTGCCGCCGCTGGCAGCCTGCGATCTACAAGGGTTTCCAGAAGCGCGCGATGCACACGGCGCTGGCGGACATTCACGAATCGATCGACGAGCTGCGCTATTACCGCGAGCATTTCCTGATTCCGGCCGCGAGCACGCCGCCGGGCGACGCGCAGGCCTGACCAGGCTTGCGCGCGCCGTAACAGGGGCGCGCCGTATAGCCGAGCAGACTGTTTGGCTTGTGCCGGCGTCGCGCCGCCGCATTCAGTTGCGCGGTTTTCAATCGCGCTATCCAATCTGCGCACCGGACGCACCAGACGCACCGGGCTGCGGCTACGCGGCTATGGCCATCCCGAACGAAAGATGGCCCGCGCCGGCCTCAGCCTTAGCCGCTCAGCGCGGCGCCCGCACGGCGTTCTTCGGCCGGAACGCGGCCACCACGGCCGCATTGGTCTCGATGTAAGGCCCGCCAATCAGATCGATGCAATACGGCACCGCCGCGAAAATCCCCGGCACCTTCACTGCGCCGGCTTCGTCGCGCAAACCTTCCAGCGTTTCCCGGATCGACTTCGGCTGCCCGGGCAGATTGATGATCAACGCCGCGCGCGCCGCGGTCTCGCGGATCACCGCCACCTGACGCGACAGGATCGCGGTCGGCACGAAGTTCAGGCTGATCTGCCGCATCTGTTCGCCGAAGCCCGGCATCTCTTTCGTACCCGCAGCGAGCGTCGCCTCGGGCGTCACGTCGCGCCGGGCCGGGCCGGTGCCGCCGGTGGTCAGCACGAGGTCGCAGCCGGCCTTGTCGACCAGCTCGATGAGCGTCGCGGTGATGGTCGGCGCGTCGTCCTGGATCAGGCGCGTTTCGCTGCGCCATGGCGAGCTGAGTGCGCCGCCCAGCCACTCCTGCAGCGACGGGATGCCCTTGTCCTCATACACGCCGCTGGTCGCGCGGTCGCTGATCGACACGAGGCCGACGATCAGCTCGTCGGGATGGCTACGCGCGGGAGTCGTCATCGTCGTCATCGTCGAGGTCCTCGTCGTCGGAATCGGGGGAGTCGGCGGGCACGCCGGCGGCCTGCTTGATCCACTGGAACAGCTCGCGGAAATAGCGCGGCGACTTGCCGGCCAACGCTTCCTTGCGTGCATTGCGGATCAGCGTGCGGCCCTCTTGCGGGTCGGCGCCCGGATGCCGGCGCAGGAACTCGGTCAGCGCGGCGTCGTCCGCCAGCAGTTGCTCGCGGGTGCGCTCGATCCAGTGCAGCTTCGCGGTCTCGGCGCGGTTGACGCCGCGATGCGTTTCGAGGGCCGTGCGCAGCGCTGCGGTTTCGTCGTCGGTCAGCGAGCGCATCACGCGCCCGACGTACTGGATCTGCCGGCGCTTGCCTTCGTGATCGGTGATGCGACGCGCTTCGCGCACGGCATCGCCAAGCTTTTCGGGCATCGGCACGCGCTTTAATGCATCTTTGGGCAGGTCGACGAGCGCTTCGCCCAGCACCTGCAGCGCGAGCATGTCGCGCTTGAGCTGTGATTTGCTGGGCCGATCGTAGCCGTTGTCGTCGACAACGGCAGGGGGCTCGATAGGTTGGATACGGGTTTTACGTGACATAGCCGATATTGTAACTTGCGACGTCTGCCGCGCCGGGTCGGCTTCGCTGTTTGCCTCGCTGCGGCGGCGTTGCCTGGCGGCGTCGCTCAGCCGTGGGGGCCGGCGGTCGGGGCCGGCGGCTTCGCTGCTTCGTCTCGCGGCGGCGGGGCGACGCGGCATCGGCCGTATCACCTCGCGGCGCCGCGTATCACCCTGCATTGCCCCGCAGCGCCCGGCGCGGCGCCGCGCGTGCCGAAAAGTATCGCTGGCACGATCGCGCCGCGCGTCAGGACATACCGGTATACCCGCCCTCCGCAGGCCGCCGCCGCTGCTGCGCGCCGCACATTTCGCGCAGTGAATGCCAGGTGCAGCGTCGCGTACCTTGCTATGATCGCGGGATGCATCGTGGCCCGCTTTTTTAGCAGAATACGTATCGGCACAGGCAGTGCAAACGAGCCTGCGTGCGCTGCGTGATCCGGGATCTATCGCGCCCGGCTATGCCGCACTTCGGTGTGCCGCGCGTGCGGCGTTCAGGTAGCGTCCGCGCGCAGCTTGCATAACCGCCGGCGAGCCGCATCTGCCAGGCTGGACACGATGACGCGCGGGCTTCCGCGCAACCGAACGCGTAACCGCGGGCGCCTGCAGCGCGCCCGTGCAGCACGCACATTCAGGACGTCAACTCAGGACGGCAACGACAATGGCAGCAGACATCGAAACGGATACCCGGCAGCGCTTCTTCCCGCACACGCAGGATGAACTGAAGCAGATCGCGTCGGACATTCTTCGGCATGCGAAGGCGATCGGCGGAACCGACGCGGCGACCGAGATTTCCGAAGGCGACGGCCTGTCGGTTTCGGTGCGGCGCGGCGAGGTCGAGACGATCGAGCACAACCGCGACAAGATGGTCGGCGTGACGGTGTTCATCGGCAACAAGCGCGGCAATGCGAGCACGTCGGATTTCTCGCCCGCAGCGCTGAAGGACACGGTGACGGCCGCCTACAACATCGCGCGCTTCACGGCCGAAGACGATTGCGCAGGCCTCGCGGAAGAGGAACTGCTCGAGCAGGATCCCCGCGATCTCGATCTGTATCATCCGTGGAACCTGTCCGCCGACGAGGCGGTCGAGATCGCCCGCCGCGCGGAAGACGCCGCTTTCGCGACCGACCCGCAGATCCGCAATTCGGAAGGCGCGAGCGTGTCGGCGCAGCATTCGCAGTTCGTGCTTGCCACCACGCGCGGTTTCCTCGCCGGCTACCCGTATTCGCGGCACTACGTCGCGTGCGCGCCGATCGCCGGCAGTGGCCGCAACATGCAGCGCGACGACTGGTACACCTCCAAACGCAGCTCGACCGAACTTGCCGATCCGGAAGCGGTCGGGCGCTACGCGGCGCAACGCGCGCTGGCGCGCACCGGCGCACGCGGTCTCGACACGCGCAAGGTGCCGGTGCTGTTCGAGGCGCCGCTGGCGGCGGGCCTGCTTGGCGCATTCGTGCAGGCCACCAGTGGCGGCGCGCTGTACCGCAAGACTACTTTCCTCGTCGATAGCCTGGGCCAGCCGGTGTTCGCGCCGCACGTGCAGGTGGTTGAAGATCCGCACGTCGCGCGCGCGATGGGCAGCGCGCCGTTCGACGAAGAAGGCGTGCGCACGCGGCAGCGCTCGGTGGTGAAGGACGGCGTGGTCGAAGGCTACTTCCTGTCGACGTATTCGGCGCGCAAGCTCGGCATGCCGACCACCGGCAATGCGGGCGGCTCGCATAACCTGTCGCTGCGCAGTTCGCTGACGAAAGCCGACGACGACTTCGAAGCGATGCTGAAGAAGCTCGGCACCGGTCTGCTGTTGACCGAGCTGATGGGGCAGGGCGTCAACTACGTGACCGGCGATTACTCGCGCGGCGCGTCGGGTTTCTGGGTCGAGAACGGCAAGATCCAGTATCCGGTGGAGGAAATCACTGTGGCGAGCACGCTGCAGGAGATGTTCCGCCATATCGTCGCGATTGGTGCGGATACGATCGTGCGCGGCACCAAGCAGACCGGCTCGGTGCTGATCGAGCGGATGACGATCGCCGGGCAGTAAGCGGATGTGATGCGCGGGCCGTGCGGCCCGCGCGGCGGCGGTGCGGCAGGCCTGTAGGACCGCGCCGCAGCGCCGCCCCTAACTTTGCCGTGCTGCTACGCACGTGCGCTTCGCAACACGCGGCAACGCGCAGCCAGTCGACACTCAACCCGCTCTACGCCGATACGCAACAAACGCGTAGTCGAACTCATTCGGCGCATTCGCGCGATGCGGCTCCCGCGACACCTCTTCCCATTCGCGTGGATCGGGCGCGGGGAACGTGGTATCCCCCGCGAAATCCGCCGCGATTTCCGTGATCAGCAGTTTATCGGCGCGGCGAAATCCTTCTTCGTACAGCTGCGCACCGCCGATCAGAAACGCTTCCGGCACGTTATCCGCGGCCGCCACCGCGAGCGCGTCGGCCAGGCTCGTCACCGTGTCGCAGCCTTCGTAGCGGCGCGTAGCGTCGCGCGTCACGACGATATTGCGGCGGCCCGGCAGCACGCGACCGATCGATTCGTGCGTCTTGCGGCCCATCACGATCGGCGCGCCCATCGTGGTGCGCTTGAAAAACGCGAGGTCTTCGGGAAGCCGCCAGGGCAGTTGGTTGTCTCGGCCGATCACGCCGTTGCGGGCGCGCGCGACGATCAGGGTCAGCGTCGTCATGGAAGGGAAGCGGGAAGCGTAGAGTGGCAGCGATTTTAACCGAGCGCGCGGCGCCATGACGACCTCGCGCCGGAAATGCGCCCCTTTACTTCCCGGCTTCCCGGCTTCCCGGCTTCCCGGCTTCCCGGCGCCACGATTGCGCGCCGGCTCCGCGCGTGTTCGCACTTACTCGCGCTCATTCGCACCGGTTCGCACTGGCTCGCGCATCCCGGCACCACGACCACGACCAACGCCGCTATTCCCGCACTTCCCCCTCGCTGCCAAACAACCCCTTGTCGTCCGTACACGGCTCGCGCAGCCCATGCGCACCCATCAACCGGTACAGCGTGACCCGCGAAATACCCAGATCGATTGCCGCTTCGTTCAACCGGTGCCGATGCCGCAGCAGCGCCGCCTCGATCGCGCGTTTCTCGGCGGCCTCGCGGGCCTGCGTCAGCGTCATGGTTTCCTGCTGGCTGTAGTTCCCGAGATCGAGATCCTCGGCCGCGATCAGCTTGTTTTCCGCCATCACGATCGCGCGGCGCACCCGGTTGATCAGCTCGCGCACATTGCCCGGCCAGTTGTAGTTGTACATCGCCTCGATCGCGGAAGGCGTGAAGCCGCGAATCTTGCGCGCGCTATCGCACTTGAACTTGTGCAGGATATGGTGCGCGAGAATTTCGATGTCCTTGCCGCGCGTGCGCAGCGGCGGTTCGTCGACGCGCAGCACACACAGACGATGAAACAGGTCAGCCCGAAAGCGCCCGTCGCGCATCGCACTCTCGAGATCGACGTGAGTAGCCGAGATGATCCGCACGTCCACCGAAATCGATTCATGCCCGCCCAGCCGCTCGATCTTGCCTTCCTGCAGGAAGCGCAGCAGGCTCGCCTGGCTTTCCATCGGCAGGTCGCCGATCTCATCGAGGAACAGCGTGCCGCCGTCGGCCGATTCGACCCGCCCGATCTTGCGCTGGTTTGCACCGGTAAACGCGCCGCGCTCGTAGCCGAACAGCTCGGACTGCAGCAGATGATGCGGAATCGCGCCGCAGTTGATCGCGACGAACGGCGCATGGCGGCGCGGCGAGCGCTCGTGCGTGGCCACCGCGGTCAGTTCCTTGCCGGTGCCCGATTCGCCGGAGATGAACACCGGCGCATCGGTATTGGCGACCTTGCGGATCGTGCGGAACAGCTGCTGCATCGCGTCGCAGGTGCCGACCATCTCGTCGCCGTCGTGCGAGGCGTCGATCATCAGCTCGTTGTCGCATAGCGTCACCATGCCGAACGCGTGACCGACCAGATAATCGACCGTCGCATGCGCCACCGGCAGCTTCACGTAATCGAAGCAGTAGTGGCGGATCAGCCGCCGCACTTCCGGGTCGGCGAGGCGCTCCGCATTGGCGAGCGCGATCCAGCCAACCTGCTGCTGGCGCAGGCTCGCCTCCAGCGCCGCGAGATCGCGCACCGCGAAGCTCGCCAGGTCGACGATGCCCGCGCAGGTCGCATCGGTCTTCAACAGGCGCGCGATTTCGTGCGCCGAGCGCGCCACGCACACGGCCCAGCTGCGGCTCTTCAGATGCGCGACGAGCGTATCGTCCGGCGTGCGCGTCAGGTACAGCAGTGTGCGCTCGGCCCGCTCGCCCGTGCCGGCGGCGCGCGCATCATGCGCGGACACGGGCGTGCCGCCGGGACGGTCCACGGGCTCCGGTACGCGCGCCACCGCAAGCGGCACGGCAGCAACCGCAGGCTTTGGAACGGTAGTCAGGTGAGAGAAGTCGCGCACGATCGGCCTCGTATCGTTGACACGTCAAAAGGTGTAGGGAAAGCGCACGCCGACCACGAAGTTCGGTGCATCCGGCGTCAAGCCGATCGACACCGCGCCGTTGATCGTCAGGTGCTTGTTCACTACGTGGTTCAAGCCGAAATTCATCATCGCGGAGGTGGTCTGGCTGCCCGGCACGCTCTGGTAGGTGCCGCCCGGCGCCTTGGTCTTCGACTCTGGCTCGAGCGCGAGCGTGTACGAGATGCTGGCCGAGTCCTTGTCCGAAAACGCCAGGGCCACGCCCGCGCCGAGCTGGATGATGTCGCCGAGCTTGACGGTGGCCGGCTGCGTCTGGCCTACCACCGACGAGATATCGGCGAACGAGCGCGCGATGTTGTACGTGTACGAGACGCTGCCGAACAGCACCACCGGGTCGTAGGTCTTCAGCAGCGACAAACCGGCGGTGACGTTCCAGAAACCGGTGCCGGTCGGCAGCTCGGTGGGCGCGACGAGGTTGGTGTTGTCCGCCGTCTGCTGGACCACCTTGGTGCCGAACGGCGAGGTGCCGGTCGGCGCCTTCACGCGCAGGCTGCCGACTACGTCCGGCCAGTCGTTGGTCTCCTTCAGGATCTGGTAGTAGATGCCGAAGTTGACGTCGCCGATCGCATGCGAACTGACCGACGCATCGGACAAGGTGCTGGCCGCGCCGCCCGCGCCGCCCGAGATGAAGCTGCTATGCCGGTACACGTACGGCACGTCGACGTCGACGCTGATGCGGTCGGTGAGGCCGTAACGCGTGTCGAGGTCGGCCATCAGCTGGTGCGACTTGGTCTGCCCCAGGTTGATGTTGCCGAGAAAGATCGCATCGAGTGCGAGAAAGCCCGACAGCTGCAACTGACGCCGGTCGTAATAGGTATCGCTGATACCCCAGTCGAGCGTCAGCTTGCGGTCGAACAGCGGCGCATGCTCGCGCTGCACGACCGCTTCCTCGGCCTGGGTGCGCACCGGTTCGGCGGCCTTCTGGGTTTCGCCGATCGCGGTGGGCGGCGCCACCGGCGCGCCGGGCGCGGTCGAGCCGGTCGGTGTCGAGCCTTCGGGGGCCGGCGGATTGACCGGCACGCCGGTCGCGGTGCCGCTCTGCGCGCCCGGTGCCGGCGCACCTGGCGTGATCTGCGCAAGCGGCGGCAGCGGCATCGGCAAGCCGTCGGCGCCGGGCTGTTCGGCCACGGCGGTCGAGCCGGGCGCACCATAACCGGGTGCACCGCGGCCGCGCTGCGACATCTCCAGATTCGTCACTTGCCTCTCTAGCGATTGAATTTGCCGCTGCTGCTCGTCGATCACGCGCATCAGCGTATTCAGCCGCTCGTCGATCGATTGACTCGCGAGCGACTGTGCCGCCGCCCCCTGCGAGAACGCAAATATCATTGCCGCGGCCGGGATGGCCGCGAGCCTGACGCGCGGCCTTCTGGCCTTCGTCTCCGTAATCATCTTGTTATTCCCCCGGTATTTCTGGCTGCGCGCCGCTGTTTGTTGTGCTTTGTGCAGCCTGTCTCTTCGTCCTGCTGTTTACTGCCCCCTGGTGCTTTTGTTGTGCTGCGGGTGGCGGCCCGCGCTATCTCCTGGCGTTGATTGCGTTTTGCAGCGCCTGCATTACGCCGGCCTGGCGCAGCATCGCGGGCGACATCTGCGCGGTCTGCAGATGCAACTGCAACTGGTTGGTGACCTGCTGGCTGTTGCCGGCGATCTGCACCAGCTGCGCAATCGAGCCGGCCTGGCTGGCGCCGCCCGGTGCGATGTTTTGGGTCGCGAGGCCGGCGGGCGTGCGCAGTGCGAGGTTTACGCCGCCGTTGCCGAACGTGATGTTCGCCGTGACGTTGCCGGCGAGGTTGCTTGCGCTCGCGCTGGTTGCATTGCTGCCGCCGGCAAGCGGCACGCCGTTGCTGAAGTCGATCTGCGCCGCATTCATGCCGAGGTTGCGATCGCCCGCCACCTGGGTGACCTGCGATACACCGTTCACCGAGATGCTCTGTCCGCCGTTGACGGTTGCCGACGGATTGGCGCCCATGCCGCCGTTGCTACCGTCGGTCACTCGCGCCATCGTGTTGACGCTCGCGCCCATCTGGTTGGCCGCATTCTGCGCGACCGTCAGCGACCCCTGCGCGAGTGCGTTGGAGCCGTTCGGCAGGTTCCACTGCGACAGCAGGTTCAGCACGAAGCCGGAGATCATCTGGCCGTTGGCGAACTTGCCGGTCTGATGGGCCAGCACGTCGTCGCCCACTGCCTGCCACTTGATTGATTCGGATCCCGTATCACGTGCCGCGAGAAACGCCGGCGCCGCATCGGCCGCGGCCGACGCGGCCTGTGCCGCACCCGCGCAGCCGCACGCCAGCGCGGAGGCTAACAAGGTGCGGCGGATGGTTGAGTATGGTTTTTTCATGTCTTGTCAGAACAGGTCTGCCCTGGTCAAGCCGAATTCGACAAAGGGAGTCATGGCGGTGCCGGTCGCGAGCGCCCGCTCACGCAGCTTCAGCGCCAGTGACTCGTTGTCCTGCAACAGCGGAGAATCCTCCCTGAACGGTTTGCCGACCACGGCAAACACGAGGCCGTTCCATGTCTTCGCGAAGTCTTCCTCGAGCAGGATGCGATTGCCGAGCGCCGGGTCCGCGATGAACACGCGGCCGTTCTCGGCGTGCTTGACGATCACGAAGTGCTCATAGCCGTCGATGTTCATCAGCACCATCACGGGGATCTGCAGGTGGTACAGCGCGTCTGCGCCGACCCGGAAGCCCCGGCCGCGCAGCCCGATGGTCTCGACGAATTTCTTCATGTCGAGCATCGAGAAGCCGTTCTTGACCACCACCTCGGGCGACGAGAAGGCCATCATCCGCTGGATCAGTTCCGTTTCCGGAATGTCGATGCCGTAGCCGTACTTCAGCATCGTGGCGAGCGCAGCCGCGCCGCAGCTGTAGTCGTACTGCTGGCTGACGATATTGCTGTAGCGAATGTCCCTCATCGAACGCACCGTCTTGTGCAGCGGAATACCTGCGAGCGTAGACGTATCGATGGTCGCCTGTGCGTTTGCTGTCGCACATAAAGTGCTACATGCAAACGCCAGGGCGAGCGGTAACGCCGGGAAGCGAACACACCCGGACATGCTGGTCTCCTGAAAAGCGCCGGCTGCTTCTCTGGCAGCCGGCGCGAGCCGTCGTGATGGCTACACTGCTTTTACTTCGATGAACTGCTTACAGCGTGTTGCGTGCCTTGCGGCTTAGTGCCCGTTGCGCAGCGCGGCGATCGACATGCCGTTGTGCTGCAGGTTGCCCGCACCGCCGGCGATGTTCACGCCGATGTTGCCGGACGCGCCTGCCAGCGTGTTGGCGCCGAGCATCGCGGTACCCTGGAACTGGCCTTTGACCGACATCGTGGCGCTTTGCGCGTTGTCATCCGTGGCGACCATTGCGGTGGTCATCGCGGTGCCTGCGTTGGTCGTCGTGACGGCGCCGGCAAGGCTGTTGTTCTGTACGTTGCCGATGCCCGACGCGACGTTCACGCCGACGTTGCCCGACACGCCCGACAGCGAGCCATCGCCGACTGACGCATTCAGGTTGACGTTGTTGATCTTCGCCATGCCCGCCGAGGATTGCGTGCTGAAGATCTGCGCATTGCCGAACACGTTGCCGATGTCGACCGAAGCGAGCGCCACGTCGTTGCTTTGCGCATTGCTGATGCCTTGCGCAATGTTCACGCCGAGGTTGCCCGACACACCCGAGGCTGCGTTGTTGCCGGTGCCGGCATTGAGCGTGCTGGCTGCCTGCGTGTTGACGTACTGCGTGACGCTGCCGGTGGTCCTGGTGTCGGTGGTGGTCAACGTATCGTTGACGTTATAGCCCCAGTTTTTCGACGCCGCCGAAGCCGTGCCATACGACGACGAGCTGGAGTGCGCATCCTGGCTGGTCTTCGAATCGCTATGCGCGTAAGTCGTGGTGGCTGCCGCCGCCGCGCTGCCCGAACCGCTGTTGGCCGAATTCGACGCCCAGTTCTTCGAGCTGTTCTTGTGTTCGCTTTGCGTATCGGTGTGAGCCGTGTTCAGGTGGCCGGAATCCGATGCGCCCCACGAATTCGACGCGGTCGACATATGGTTCTTGCTGTTCGAGCCGCTCGCGCCGGCCGACGATTGCTCGGAGCCGCTGGCCATAAAGCTCTTGTTGCCCCAGCCCTTGCTGCTTTGCTCCTTGTACGACACCGAACCGGACGCGCCTTGCGACACCGTGCCGCTGAAGTTGCCCGACTGCGAGCTGGTGTGCGTGTTGCCGTCGTTGTGAGCGATCGCAGCGTCGAACGAAGACGAGCTGTTGCTGTTGTGGCCGCTGTCGCTCGACTGGCTGGAGCTCTTCGAGCCGCTCGAGGCCGCCTGATTGGCGTACGCGTAGGCTGCCGCCGCGCTGACCGTGGTGGTCGAGTTGGCGGTATGCGAGCTCGACGACTGATGCGCCGATGCGCTCTGCGACGCGGTGGCGAACGAGCTGTTGCTCCACACGCTGTTGGCGCCGGTGCCGGAAATGCCGGTCGTCCGATTGTTGACGCGGGTCGTGATCGCGCCGCTCATGTAGCTTTGCGCCATCGGGTCGAGCGACGCATGCACGGAAACCGACTGGTTGTTGTTGACGACGGCGCCGGCGGTGCTCGACACGGACACACAGCCGAACAGGCGGACAAACCCTTCGATGCCGACCTGGGTGCCGACCATCGTGGCGTTGAACAGGTAGGGGTTTTTCATCGAACCTGCGAACGCGCTGGTCGACGCGACGGCAAAGACGGCTGCAGCAATCAAAGTGCGCTTCATGATCTCGCTCCGATACTAGTTGTGGTCATTTAGAAAAGAGTGCCCGCCGGGGGACGGAGCACAAAACTGTTTGCCGTAGCGTTACCGGCGCCGGCTGTCTGGTTGATCTGCACGACCCCATTGACGTTCTTGAAGGCCTCGTTGGAAATCGTCGCCTCGCGCACGTCATGAACCCCGTTGGACTGGGCCAGACCGCCTCCCTTCGGGACCGCTGCGGATAGCACGCTATCCGAAACGGTCTCGACACCCACTGCAGCAGTGTTCAGTTGCACACTGTTGCGCTGGATATTTCCCGCGCCCGCCGACTGGTTCACCAGCACGGCGCCGGATGTATTCGAAAACGCATTGCCTGAAATCGTGGTGCGCGCGCTCGTTACCCGCGCCGACGCGCTGGCGTTCTGCACGCTCGGGTTGTCGTTGGCGGCTGCGGTGTTGCCGATGGTCAGCGTCAGCTGGTTGGCCTGTACGTTGTTCAGGCCGGCGGCTTCGTTCACGGTGATCGCGCCGTTCGCGCCGACCGCCGCGCCGGTGGCGATGCCGGCGTCGCCGGTGATGCGCGCGACCGATTGCGCGTGGGCGCTGTGCAGCGCGCCGCAGGCGAACAGGAGGGTCAGCGCGGCGGCGGCTGAGGCGGCGCGTGCTGCGCGGCGGGGCCGCAGGTGGTGCGGATGGGATTGATGCTGCTGCTGGCGCGCGCTCATTTCAGGCCTCCGAGCGCGCCGCTCAGCACACTGCCGAGCGGCGCCAGCGCGCCAGTCACCGTCGACGACACGGTGGAACCGATGCCGGCCACCGGAGCGATGCCGCTCGACTTCAACGCCATGTTGTTGCCGCTCGCGCTGCCGCTGAGAATCTGCGTGACAGCCTGCATGCCCGAGTTGACCAGCACGCCGCTGGTGGCCACGCCGGACGAGCCGCGCGCATTGGTCAGATCGGTATCCGATGCGAGCTGCGCCATCGTCGGATTGAAACTGTTAGCGGGGAAGGTGCTGGCGCTGGCGATCACCGGTTGCTGGTTTTTCGGCACCGAGTCGTAGGCGATCCGCGGTTCGACTGCGCGCATCAGCACGATGTCGCCGGGATTGCTCTGCTGGGCCTGCGCCGGGATGCTGGCGAACGTCAGGACGGCTGCGGCGCCGCACATTGCGGCGAGCATCGTCGGGACGCGCGCACGGCGGCGCTGCGACGTTTGAAACGAAGCATTGAATGAGGCGATCATGTCTTCCCCAATAGCGTTCTGTTCTGTGTTGCCGAATCGAGTGGTCTCTCGCGGGGCTGCACTTGCTTTAAGTCGATGTCATTTCGTCAGTCGTTTCCTGATTCGTTTCCTCTGTCATTTCCTGATGTAGCTGGCCGCATTGCCCTGCGCGGTGCGCGCGGCATCCACCGGTACCGGCAGCGGCGCCGGCGGGGCGATTTCGTCCCACAGCGTCACGGCGTTGCCCATCGAGCGTGGCGTCGCGGCGATCATCGTGAGTCCGCTCGCGCCGCCGCGCTGTTGCGCCAGCACGCGGTCGTCGAGTGGATTGGCGGTCATCGAAACGACATCGGCGGGCGTGTTCAATAGCGGTGCGGGCCCGTCGGTTGCTAAAGCATCGACGGTGGCGGAGGAATCGATCGTTGCGGACGCATCGATCGTGGCCGCGTCGGCAACCGCCGTTTCCGGCGTCGCTGCCGCTGCAGGCGTCAGGCCTGCGAGGGCAACGAAGCCGGCGTCGGACGAAAGCGACGAAGCGGGTTCTTCGGCGCGCGCGGCCAGCGGCAGCGCGAGCAGGGAAAGGGTGCCGCCAAGCAGTGCGGCGCAAGTGAACATGCGCAATGAAGCATGCAGTGCCGGGCTCGGGGCGAGTCCCGAACGGGATCTCGCATTGCCGCGGAAAACGAGTCGCATGATGTGTCTCCTTGGTGAGGCACATTTAGCGAAACGTATGCCATAGCGGGCAAAGCGTTGCTGCAGAACGGGCGGGCCGATGCGATGCGGCGCGCATGTGTCTAAATCGCGGGAAAACGTTTCAGCGTTGATACGGCACCTGCCGGATCGGGCAAACCAGACAAAAAACAGTAAAGCGGGAATTTTTCAGAGACTAGTTAAGTATGCAGAAAGCTCTGGATATGGAGTTTTTATGCAGAAAGAACTTACCGTCGTTTATCGAATTGGCGGTCAGCCTTACCTAATCAAGGGTTACTGAATTAATTTGCATATTTGTTTTTCGAAGTCCCGTACGTATAGTAAGCTCTCGAACACAGCACAAAAATTTTCAAAAAAAGCCCGAACTGGGCCGTCCAATAACACGCGCCGTTTGTCGGGGATCAGCTGTCCGTACGGAATGGAATGGCCGTTCGGTTTTCGTGGTTTTGCGAATCCCGATGCGATCGACGTATCTGAGGAATACGAGAATAGCGCTTCAGGTGCGTGCGTCATCCTTAACGTTCGTTGACGAGAGGATCTGAATAATGGAATCCGCAACGCGGCAACTGATATATGTTTCAAGAGATCCCAGTGCTGACCTCAATGCGCGCTTTCATGAACGCGGCTGGCATGTCGAAGTAGTCGGTTCGGCGCGCGATGTGCGGCGCGCGGTGCGAGCCAACAGCGCCGCCGGTGGCCTGCTCGATCTGTCGAGCTGTTTCCAGCAGCATGAAATCGCTGCATTTGAATCCTGCCTGACGATGCCTAATGTAGGCTGGGTCGCCGCGACCATGCCCGGGCAATTGCAGGACGCCGCTTTGCGCCGGCTCGTGCGCGACTACTGTTTCGATTACGTAACGGTCCCTTATTCCGGCGACCGCATTGTGGATTCGGTTGGCCACGCGTACGGCATGATCTCGCTGGGCGAAAGCGCGTCGAACGACGCGGCGCAACCGGGCGGCACCGAAGGCGAAATGGTCGGTTCGTGCGATGCGATGCTGGCGCTGTTCCGCTCGATCCGCAAGGTCGCGATGACCGATGCACCGGTGTTTATCTCCGGCGAATCGGGCACCGGCAAGGAACTGACCGCGGTTGCGATTCATGAGCGCTCGGCGCGCCGCAATGCGCCGTTCGTGCCGATCAATTGCGGCGCGATTCCGCCGCATCTGCTGCAATCCGAACTATTCGGTTACGAGCGCGGTGCGTTTACCGGCGCAAACCAGCGCAAGATCGGGCGCGTCGAAGCGGCCAACGGCGGCACGCTGTTTCTCGATGAAATCGGCGATTTGCCGCTCGAAAGCCAGGCGAGCCTGCTGCGCTTTTTGCAGGAGCGCAAGGTCGAGCGACTGGGCGGCCACGGCTCGATCGAGGTGGACGTGCGCATTATCTCGGCGACGCACGTCGATATGAATACCGCGATGATCGAAGGGCGCTTTCGTTCAGATCTGTATCACCGGCTGTGCGTGCTGCAGATCGACGAGCCGCCGCTGCGCGCGCGCGGCAAGGATATCGAACTGCTCGCGCGGCATATGCTCGAACGTTTCAGAAAAGATGCGAGCCGTCGGCTGCGCGGCTTTTCGCCGGATGCGATCGCGGCGTTGCATAACTACAGCTGGCCGGGCAACGTACGCGAACTGATCAACCGCGTGCGGCGCGCAATCGTGATGTCGGAAGGGCGCGCCATTACTGCGCGCGATCTGGAATTGTCCGAGTACGTGGAGATCGTGCCGGTGTCGCTCGCGCAGGCACGCGAGGCGGCCGAGCGGCAGGCGATCGAACTCGCGTTGCTGCGTCATCGCGGGCGCCTCGGCGACGCCGCGCAGGAGCTCGGCATCTCGCGTGTCACGCTGTATCGTCTGCTGTGTTCGCATGGCATGCGGCATATGGAAAGCGAACCGATGGTGGCGCCGCACGCCGGCATGCCGCCGCCGACTGTGCAGCATCTCTGATCGCCCCCCGATCTCATCCCGTTCTGATACAAAACGCCGGCCTTGGGGCCGGCGTTTTGTTTTGCGGATGCGCAGTCTGCCACCGCCGCGGCGAGCCATGCCGATCTCCCGAAAGCACCGCCGCCCGGCCATCGCGGCAGTCACGTTATCATTGCAGGTTTGGTGAGGCACGCAGCCGGCCCGGCCGCGCGCTGCACATCCGCGATACCCGCCACACATTGGGAACCACCGACATGCAACAGTATCTTGACCTCGTCCGGCACATCATGGAAAACGGCTCGTGGCAGGAGAACCGCACTGGCGTGCGCACGCTCAGCTTTCCGGGCGCCGCGTTGCGCTTCGATCTGCAACAGGGTTTTCCCGCTGTGACGACCAAGAAGCTCGCGTTCAAGTCCGCCATCGGCGAACTGGTCGGCTTCCTGCGCGCGGCGCGCAATGCCGCCGATTTTCGCGCGTTGGGTTGCAAGGTGTGGGACCAGAACGCCAATGAAAACAAACAGTGGCTGGCCAACCCGTTCCGCGAGTCCGACTCGGATCTGGGCGCAATCTACGGCGTGCAATGGCGCCAATGGCCCGCCTACAAGCTGCTCGACGCGACCAGATCGGCGCAGATCGACGCGGCGCTGCAGTCCGGCTTCGCACGCGTGACCGAATTCGAAGAACACGGTGCGCGCAAGGTGCTGCTCTACAAGGCGGTCGACCAGCTTCGTCAGTGCCTCGATACGATCATCAAGAATCCGTCGGACCGCCGCATTCTGTTTCATGGCTGGAACTGGGCGCAACTCGACGAGATGGCGTTGCCGCCGTGCCATCTGCTTTACCAGTTCCTGCCGAATGCATCGAAGCGCGAGATCTCGCTGTGCCTGTATATCCGCAGCAACGACGTCGGCCTCGGCACGCCGTTCAACCTGACCGAGGGCGCGGCGCTGCTGCACCTGGTCGGGCGGCTGACCGGCTACACGCCGCGCTGGTTCAGCTACTTCATCGGCGACGCGCACATCTACGAAAGCCACATGGACATGCTGAAGGAGCAGTTGACGCGCGAGCCGTTCCCGGCGCCGAAACTGCTGATTGCCGATCGGGTTCCGGATTACGCGGTGACCGGCCAATACGAGCCCGAGTGGCTCGAGAAGATCGAGCCCGCTGATTTTTCACTCGAAGGCTATCAGCATCACGCGCCGTTGACGGCGCCGATGGCAGTCTGACGCATCAGGCGGGGCACCGGTGAAACATCGAACGGCGGGCCCCGCTTCATTTGTCCGATAGTTCCTGCTTCAACCACTGCACGAAGTTTTCCACATAGCCGAATTGCGGCGACACGTTCGACCAGGTCGCGTAGTAGGCATGCTGTCCTTGCGCGTCGATCGGGAACAGAAACTTCAGCATGCCGGTATCGAGCCAGCTCTGGATCATGCTGCGGCGCGCGAGCGCGACGCCGTGCCCGCTGATCGCGGCTTCGACCAGCAAGCCGACATCCACATACTGCGGCCCGGAGCTGGGCTCACCCAGCGCGAGGCCCGCGGCTTTTAGCCAGGATCGCCACGGTTCGATCGGGCAGCGCAGCAGGTTGGCGCGCGCGAGGTCGGACGGCACCTCGAATGGCCCGCTCTGCTTCAGGTAGGCGGGGCTGCACACCGGCGACACCGGCTCGTTCAGCACGGCTTCCACATTCAGCCCGGGATACTTACCGCTGCCAAAGCGGATTTCGACGTCGGCATCGTCGGCCTTCAGACCGACGAACGGCACCGACAACTGAAGCGTGATGTCGACGTCCGGGTAGAGGTGCTGGAAGTTTTGCAGCCGTGGCACGATGATCTGCCGCGCGAAGGTCGGCGGCGACGAGACGCGCAGTTGCGGCCGTTCGTCGGAGCCCGTGCTGCGCGCCGGAAAGCGGCTCAACGCAACGAGGCACTCGCGCACCACGTCGAGATACTCCAGCCCGGCCGCAGAGAGATTCAGCTCGTTCTGCGCGCGCGTGAACAGGCCGACGCCGAGCGATTCTTCAAGCTGTTTGATGCGATGGCTGACCGCGCTCGGCGTAACCGACAGCTCGGCGGCGGCCAGCGCACCGCTGCGCAAGCGGGCCACGGCTTCAAAGGCGACCAGGCAATGCAGCGGGGGCAGGCGGGAAAAACGTTTCATGATTGGCCGGGAAGCGTTGCGTGTCACCGGATGCACGGTTGCTGCCGGGACCGGAGGGCTGCCTGCGGGTTCAGATGTCGGTTCGGATGTCGCCGGACATCCATATCGGCTGCGCGGACCGGACGCTTCGCGCCCGTCGAAGCTTAGCCGAAGAAAATTTCCGGATCAAACCTCCGGTTGCGCCAGCATGCGATCGCACGAACCTCATCTGTCCTGAAACCGATACCGCTTGAAATTTATTGCGGCGGCGTAGCGCATTTTTTTCAAGTGCCGCTGGCGGGTTGCTGCAGTACGATCGACGCGCTCGAAGCACGCGATGGCGGCCGTCCTGCGCCGGCATCTGCGCCTGATCAATCTGAACCTCTACCGGATCGGTCCATATGACTTCCTCTGCATCGAATCTTCATGCCGATTCGCTGGCGCCTGTGGTGACGCGTGTGACGGCGCGCCCGGTACGCGTGCCGCTCACGCCGCCGTTGCGCACCGCGAGCGGTGCGATGACGCATGCGCCGCTGGTGCTGATCGATATCGAGACCGACGCGGGCGTGACCGGACGCGCGTATTTCTTCACCTACACGCCGACCGTGCTGGCCGCCGCGACCCGGCTGGCGACCGAAGCCGGCGCGTTGCTGCAGGGCGAAGCGCTGCGTCCGCGCGAAGCGATCCGCGCGCTGCGCCGCCGCTTCGTGCTGCTCGGCACGCCGGGCTTGCTCGACATGGCGCTCGCCGGTCTGGACATGGCGCTGTGGGATGCGCATGCACGCGCGGCCGGGCTGTCGCTGTCGCGCCTGCTCGGCGGCGCGCCGCGCCCGGTGAAGGCGTACGCGAGCTTTGGCATGGACGGACTCGCGGATGCGGTGAAAGCCGTGGAACGCAGCGTCGACGCAGGCTTCCAGGCGATCAAGATCAAGATCGGCTACGCGACGTTGCGTGAGGATCTCGAAGTCGTGCAGGCGGTGCTCGACACGCTCGGTACGAAAGCGGAGCTGATGGTCGATTACAACCAGGCGTTGAGCGTACCCGAGGCGTTGCGCCGCACGCGCGCGCTCGACGGCTTCGGGCTTGCGTGGATCGAAGAGCCGGTGCTGTGCGACGACCTGCGCGGCCACGCGCAGATCGCGCGCGAGATGAGCACGCCGCTGCAGCTAGGCGAGAACGCGTGGGGGCCCAAAGGCATGCTGGCGATGATCCGCGAAAGCGCCTCGGACCTCGCGATGCCCGATCTGATGAAAGCCGGCGGCGTCAGCGGATGGCTCGATACCGTCGCGTTGTGCGAGGCGCACGGCATGCCGGTGTCTAACCACTTTTTCCAGGAGACCAGCGCGCATCTGCTGGCGCTGTCGCCGATGGCGCATTACCTCGAGTACTTCGGCATTGCCGACGGGGTGCTCGCCGCGCCGTTGCCGGCGCACGGCGGCTACGTCACCGCACCGGATACGCCGGGCAGCGGCATCGAGTGGAATGAGGAAGCGGTAGCGCGCTATCGGGCCGATCTGGATTGAAGTTTCGACCAGGAGTGCTGCGTCAGACAATTTCAAGCGTACGGAAAGGTTCTTCACTATCAGACATGGAGATGTAGATGAAGCAATACCCGAAATTCAAAGCGGCCGTCTGTCATATCGCGCCGGTCTATTTCGATGCGGAAGCCTGCGTCGAGAAGGCCGTCGCGTGGATCGGGGAAGCCGCGTCGCACGGCGCGGAGCTGATCGCTTTCCCAGAAGCGTATCTGTCGTCGTTTCCGGTGTGGTGCGGCGTGTGGGCGCCGGTGCACACGCACGAATTCTTCGAAAAGATGGTGGCGAGCGCGGTGCTGGTCGACGGCCCGGAGATCCAGCGGATTCGCGATGCGGCGCGCCGTCACAACGTATTCGTTTCGATCGGGATCAACGAGAGCACCCCCAACAGCTTCGGCTGCGTGTACGACACCAACCTGCTGATCGGCGACGACGGCTCGCTGCTGAACGTGCACCGCAAGCTGATGCCGACGCATTGGGAAAAGCTCGCGTGGGCGATGGGCGACGGCAGCGGCCTGCGCGTGGCCGATACGCGCATCGGCCGGATCGGCGCGCTGGTGTGCGGTGAAAACACCAATGCACTGGCGCGTTTCGCGCTGCTCGCGCAAGGCGAGAACGTTCACGTGTCGTCGTTTTCGCCGCGTTGGCCGACCCACCCGCTCGGCGAAGGCGGCTACGACCTCGAAGCGGCGATTCGCCTGCGCGCCGGTGCGCATGCGTTCGAGGGCAAGCTGTTCAACCTCGTTGCGTCGGGCTTTTTGCCGCAGGACGCCATCGACATGATCAGCCGCGGCGACAAGGGCGTGCGCGATCTGCTCGAACAGTCGCCCAAGAGCGTGTCGATGATTCTCGGTCCGGATGGTCAGCCGATCAGCGAAGTGATCCGCGAAGACGAAGGCATTGCCTACGCGGAGCTCGATCTGGCCCGCTGCGTCGTGCCGAAGCAGTTCCAGGACGTGGTCGGCTACTACAACCGCTTCGACGTGTTCGAATTCAAGGTGAATCGCCGCGCGCACCGTCCCGCGCATTTCCACGACGACGCAAGCGACGACGCCGCGGCGCAGCCGGCGCGCAATGGCCAGGCCCCGGACGCGCCGTATGGCGCCGACACGCATCTGTTGTCGTGATGCGCGGCGCGTGCGCGCGGCCCCACGCGCACGCGCGCTCTCAGCCCGCCGGCGAACGCGCTGCCCCGCGCGCTTCGCTGGCACACTGCCGCCGGCACTGGATTGCCGGCGGCAGTGCAGGTATCGTCCTGATGAATGCCGATTCGCGCGGTGGCAGGCATCCCGCTTCTGGGTGCGTCTGGGCGCTTCCGGCCGCTTTGTGCCGCTGCTACTTCCCGCGCGAGACGCTGCTGCGCGCGATTCCCCTTGTCTGGTGAGATGATCCGTTGCCGCGGTCTGTTTCGCCGCAACGCATCGCAATGCCGGTCGGCGTCCCGCTTCCATGCCCTTGCCGAAGGACCTTCATGACAGAACCCTACCGCTTCGATGTACCGCTGCCTGGCTTGCATATCGGCAATCCCGTCGACGACGTCGCCACGCCGGCGCTGCTGATCGATCTCGACCTGTTCGAGCACAACCTCGCGCTCGCTGCTTCATTGGCCACGGCGCATGGCGTGTCGCTCAGACCTCACGCCAAGGCGCACAAGTGCGCGACGATCGCGCAACGGCAGATCGCCACCGGTGCGGTGGGGGTGTGCTGCCAGAAGCTCGCGGAAGCGTTTGCGCTCGCCGCCGCCGGGGTTACCGACATCCATCTGTCGAACGAACTCGCCGACGCCCGCAAGGCTACGCTGGCTGCGCAACTCGCCGCGCAGGTGAAGCTCAGCGTGTGCGTGGACCACGCGGAATCGGTCCGGCAACTGGGCGTCGCGGCTGCCAGCGCGGGCTCGCGCATCGAACTGCTGGTCGAGGTCGACATCGGCCAGAACCGCTGCGGCGTGTCGACGGTAGAGGCCATGCTGGAACTGGTGGACGAGATCGCAACGCATCCGTCGCTGTCGTTCAGAGGCTTGCAGGCCTATCACGGCGGCTTGCAGCATATCCATGCGTGGCAGCAGCGGCTCGAGTTGGCGCAGCAGTCGGCAGCGCGCGCCGCACATTTCGTCGCCGCGCTCGAGCAACGCGGTTTGCGCGGCCTGACTGTCACGGGTGGCGGCACCGGCAGCATCGAGTTCGACGTCGCGAGCGGCGTGTTCACCGAGATCCAGGCCGGCAGCTACGCGCTGATGGATCGCCAGTACGGCGAACTGGAGTGGCGCGATAGCTTCAGGCCGGCCCACGCGCTGCATCTGAGCGCGACCATCATGAGCACGCCGGCGGCCGACCGGGTGGTTTGCGATGCGGGTCTGAAGAGCCTCACCGTCGACGCCGGCTTGCCGGCGCTCGCGCACGACCGTAACGCGCCCGCGCTGCAGGGGTGGGACTACGCGGTCGCCAACGACGAGCACGGCATTCTGAGGCGCGCGCCGCAGCATTCGTCACCTGAAGCGCCCGCCTGGGGCAGTCAGCTGCGGCTGATTCCGGGGCACGTCGACCCCACCGTCAACCTTCACGATGCTTACGTGTGTCATCGCGGGGGCCGGGTCGAAGCGGTCTGGCCGATCGAGGCACGCGGCATGGCGTGGTGAGCCAGCGCGATTCGATACTTTAAGTCTGTTCTCCTACGACTTAACTTTGCGTTCCGCTCTTGCCGGTCTGACTCTAAGCTTCTCCCTCGCGCCCGACGGCGGCGGCCAGCCTGACATGGCACCGCCGCATCAAGGAGATTTCCGTCTGCGTACGTGTTTGAGGATAAAAGATGAAGCGGCAACGCAACGCCAAGATTGTGGCAACCCTCGGCCCCGCCAGTTCCGACAAGGCGATTATCCGGAAGCTGTTCGACGCGGGCGTCGACGTATTCCGGTTCAACTTCAGCCACGGCACCCAGGACGATCACCTGCGGCGGTTGAAGGCGATCCGCGAAGTCGAAGCGGAATGCGGCCGGCCGATCGCGGTACTGCTGGACCTGCAAGGGCCGAAGATTCGTCTCGGCACGTTCAATGGCGGCTTTGCGATGCTGTCCGTGAACGAGCATTTCCGCCTCGACCTCGATCCGACGCCGGGCAATAGCAGCCGTGCGCCGCTGTTGCACCCGGAAGTGTTCAGCGCTTTGCAGATCGGCTCGGAACTGCTGCTCGACGACGGCAAGATTCGCCTGCGGGTGATCCGCAAGGAGCGCGATTTTGCGGACACGCAGGTGCTCGTCGGTGGCCGCATCTCGGACCGCAAGGGCGTCAATGTGCCGGACGTGATGCTGCCGATCTCGGTGCTGACGGCGAAGGACCGCGAAGATCTCGCGTTCGGTCTCGAGCATGGTGTCGACTGGGTCGCGCTGTCGTTCGTGCAGCGGCCGGAGGATATCGACGAGGCGCGCCGTCTGATCGGTTCGAAGGCGTGGGTGATGGCCAAGCTGGAAAAGCCGCTGGCGATCGATCATCTGGCCGGCATCGTCGAGCGTTGCGACGGCCTGATGGTCGCGCGCGGCGATCTTGGCGTCGAACTGCCGGCTGAGAAGATTCCCGAGATTCAGCGGCGCATCATTCGGGCTTGCCGCGAAGCGGGCAAACCGGTCATCGTCGCCACGCAGATGCTCGAATCGATGGTCGCGTCGCCGGTGCCCACGCGCGCGGAAACCTCCGATGTGGCCGGCGCGATTTACGCCGGCGCGGACGCGGTGATGCTGTCGGCGGAATCGGCGAGCGGCCAGTTCCCGGTTGAAGCGGTGTCGGTGATGAACCGGATCATCGAGCAGGTCGAGCTCGATCCGGAATATCGCCGCGGTATCGATGCGTCGCACGCGGCGGTGGAATCGGGTCCTGCCGATGCGATCTGCAGCGCGCTGCGTCAGGTGGTTCGGGTGATCGACCCTGCGGTGACGGTGACTTATACGTCGTCGGGTTTCACCAGCCTCAGGGCCGCGCGGGAACGCGTGCCGACTGCGATCATCGCGATGTCGCCGTCGCTGCAGGTGTGCCGGCAACTGGCGCTGGCGTGGGGCGTGCACGCGCTGCCGTTCAAAAATGCTCATGACGTGCAGGAGATGATCAAGCTGGCGCAGCACGCCGCTACCGAGGAAGGCTTTGCGGTAGCAGGGGATTCGATCGTGATCGCCGCCGGGCTGCCGTTCGGCGAATCGGGGACGACCAATTTGCTGCACATTGCGCGCTGCGGCGAATGATGGGTATCTGAACAACGGTGCTCGTCGCGGACGAGGCGGCGCAGCGGGAACTGCGATGTCTCATCCCGGGTGCTGTTGCGGGGCGCGTTCACGAATCGATACCGCGACGCGACTGCGCGCAATGAAATCAGGCCCGCCGCAGCTAGCGCTGCGAGCGGGCCTGTTTGTATCGTGTGGTCGTCGTGCGGTACTTGCCGTGACGGGCAAGTATCGTCCCTAGCTGCGGCGGTGCTCGTCGTGACCGCCGCCGTTCCCTCGCTGCTCCTGATGTTGCGGTTGCTGCGACTGCTGCTGCGGACGAGGCTGCTGCTGCACCTGCGGCCGCGGCTGCGGCGCCGGCTGCGGATGGAACTCAGGACGCGGCTGCTGCACTTGCTGTGGCCGCGGCTCCGGCGCTTGCTGCGGGTGAAACTCGGGGCGCGGCTGCTGTGCTTGCTGCGGGTGAAACTCGGGGCGCGGCTGCTGTGCCTGCTGCGGGTGAAATTCAGGCCGCGGCTGCTGCGGCTGTTGCACTTGCTGCGACGGCTCGGGCCGTGGCTGCTGCGGTTGTTGAACCTGTCGCGGTGGCTCGGACCGCGGCTGTTGTGGCTGTTGCACCTGTTGTGGCTGTTGAACCTGCTGCGGATGAAACTCCGGCCTTGGCTGCTGCGCCTGCTGCGGCACAGCTTGTCCTTGCGGCGCGCGCGGCTCGTTTTGCTGCGTCGGCATCGGCTGATGTACGCGCGGCACCGCATGTTGCTCGTCCTGCGGATTGAAGCCCGGGCGCTGCTGCCCGGTGGCCGCAGGGTTGCCGCCGCCCGGCGCACGTTGTGCGTATGGCTGCTCCGGTTGGCCTTGTCGCTGCTGAGCCATCGGCGTATGCGGCTGGGTCCAGACCGGCTGTCCACCAGACGGCGCGCCCGGCCGTGTGCCGTTTTGCCCGCCATTTTGCGCACCGGGCGGCAGCGCGCCGCCGGGCGCACCGTAGCCAGGATGGTTGCCGCCCGCAAACTGCGGCGGGCGTGGCACGCCATTACCAGACTGTTGTGGCCGTTCCGGCGAGCCCGCCTGCGCTCTTCCTTCACCGGGTCGCCCTTGTCCCGCGCTACCGGCCGACTGCGGCGCATTCAGCGCATTCGGCGCGCCACGCGGCGTCCCCGCGGGCGCCATGCCGGGCACCTGCTGCGGACCCATCGTCGCGCTACGCACCGGCCCAGCCGCAGCCCCCGGCCCACGCGCCTGCACCAACCGTACGTTCTGCGCCGGCACTCCAGCCGAGCCGATCCGCTGGCCGCCGAAATGCGCCGGCACGGCCGTATGCACCACCGGATTACCCGCTCCCGGCACGCGCCCGCCGCCTTGCGCGAAATGCTGCGCGAGCTGATCGTGCCATGCGGCCGGCACATCGGGCCGGCGCGTCGCGACCACTGGTCGCGCGATCGCCGCTGCCGGCGGCCGGTACGCGGCTTCACGCACGCCGGGCCGGAAGCTTTGCCGCACCGGCGCAATACCCGGCGCGCCTGCATTGAAGCGCGCGTTGTGCCACTGCTGCGGATTGATCTTCTGCGCGAAGCGATTGACCGGCTGTCCATGCACGAACGCGGTGGCCGGTACGCAGGTCACCGCATGCGGCGCGCGGTAGTTCACGTACGTGTTGTGGATGTTGGTGACGGAGTTGTGCCCATAGACCGGACGGTTCACGCGCTCGTAATAGCGCGGGCTCCAGCCGTGCGCCCAGTGCGGATGCCAAGGCTCGCCCGGGCCGAGCGCGAACCACGCGAGGCCCGCGGTCGCGACGCCGCCGACCGCAAGGCTCACGCCCCAGTCGACCCCGCCACTGGCGCCACCGCCGTCGTCGACGAACGCGACCAGCGCCGGCGCATACACCGGCGGCGCGCTGGCGACGTCCGCGCCCGGCACCCACGCCCACGCGTTGCCGATATAGGCCCAGCGTCCATAGTGATACGGCGCGAAGCCCCACGGCGCATCGTCGACCCAGGTCCAGCCCCACGGCGCCTGCCAGATCCAGTGGCCGTCGCGATACGGCGCCCAGTCGGCCGGCATCTGGTTGGGCGTCCACACCGCGCCGTATTGCGGGTCTTCGCGCCACGCGCCGTTCGCGTCGAGATCCTGATAGCCGGGCATGTCGCGCGATACATAGCGCGCCGACACCGAGCGGTCTTCGGCGGCGTCGCGGCTCGCGGCCCATTGGTCGAGACTGTCGGGCGCGGGCGCGCCGTTGCTGGCGACCTGCTGCAGGTTGGTGCCGGCGAAGCGGATCTGCTGGCCCGCTGCGACGGGTATCTGATTGCCGTCGCCATACACGGTCGCGCTGCCGCTGCGCACCGTCACGGTGGTCGAACTGCCGTCCGGCGCGACGTCGACGCGATAGTCGCCGGGGCCGCCGATACCGAGCGCGAGATTCGGCGTGTCGATTTCATACGCGGTACCGGATGGCAATTCGCGCACGCGGGTCGACAGCGTGCCTTGCGCGACCTTCAGCTGGGTGCTGTCGTCGTCGAGATTGAGCACGTCGACGCTGGTGGTCGCACCGAGCCTGACTGCTGTCGAGCCGATATGCAGTTCGGAGCGCGCGCCCTTGTCGTTCCACAGCTGGTCGCCGGTGGTCAACGGGCGGTTGACCTGCGCGTATGACCAGTCGTCGGCACCGGCCGGTTGCGTGGTGACGGTGCCCGCCGTGTAGTTCAGACGCGCCACGCGTCCCGGCGGATCGGCGTCCTGCGCGGTGGTGGAAGAACCGGGCGGCAGTGCGGGGGCTGCGTCTGCGACGTCGGGTGGCGGAGGCGCTTCTTGCTGTGCATAGGCCGGATACGTGGCAAACGCGGCGAGCGCAGCGATCGCGACCGTGCTGACTGCGGCGGCGAGCGATCCGGCGGGAGCGCCGGCACGTGCGACTTTGAAACCGGGCGATGAACGGCGCGTAGTAAGGGTTCGTGATCTCATTGATGACTCCGTCGGGTGCCCACGCAATATCGGCACCGTGTGGAAATCACTGTACCCGCGCCGCCTGTTTCAAGGCCCGCTCATTTGTAAGCCATCCCCGCCGCGCTGTAACAAGACGTGTCGCGCGTTGCGAATTCGCTTCGCATTACGTGCGCTGCATCAGGAAATCGTCGAAATACTGCTGCCCGGCGGGCGTCACGCGCAGGATGCGCGGCCGCGTCGTCCGTTCGACCCAGCCGTGCGAGGTCCACGAATCGAGCAGCGCGGCGCCGAGCGCGCCACCCAGATGCGGGCGCCGCTCGCTCCAGTCGGGGCAGGTGCACGCAAAGCGGCGCCGGTGCGCACGCTGGCCGGCCACATCGATGCCCCAGCCGGCGAGGCGCTCGGTGCCGGCGGAGGTGGCCTCGAGGGTGCTGCCGGTACGCGTCAGCAGGCGGTCGCCGACCAGCCGCTCGTAGACGCGCACCGCCAGTTCGCCGGCCATATGGTCGTAGCAGGTGCGCGCATAGCGCATCTCGACCGGCACGGTACGCGCCGCGCGCGGCGTAGGCCGCTGCGGCGCGGTGGCCTGCGCGACGTTGGCGAGCGCCTCGATCGACGCGGCGATATCCGCCGACGCGATGCGGAAATAGCGATGCCGGCCGCGCACTTCGAGCGCGAGCAGACCGCCTTCGGTCAGCCTCGCGAGGTGCGCGCTGGCGGCCGACGGCGACAGGCCCGCGATCAGCGTCAATTCGCCGGCCGGGCGCGCGCTGCCGTCCATCAGCGCCCACAGCATCGCCGCGCGGCCCGGGTCGGCGAGCAGCGCGCCGAGCCGGCTCAGGCCCGGGAAATGGCCGGTTTCGTCGGTAAGCGGGGAGGTCATCTGGGGCTCCTTTGGGCGGCATGGATGCCGCAGTAGGCGGCAACCGGGGTGCCAGCTGGAGTGACAACTGCAATGAAAGCTGTAGTGACACTCGAGCGCGGACAGATGCACTGTAACGCGAGCATCGCATTCGACGTTTCAGTCCGGCGTGAAGCGTCGAATGCGCGATGAGGGGCGATCAGGCAGCCCCGCGCGATGCGTCCGCTTCCCCTGCCGCGATTGCAGCGCATCCGGAGCAACGGTGGGCTGCCAGGCTAGAATCGGACTCTGATCTCCCGAACGAGAAGTGCAGTCGATGAAGCTCATTCTTGCCGCCCTCGCGGTTTTTGCCGTGCTGTCATGCGCCGCTTGCGCGCAAGGCGGCGCGAGTTCGCCGGGCGCCGGCTCGGGCAGCATCACGATGTACGGCACGATCGACGAAGGCGTGTCCGTGCGCAAATAGCGCAGGGTTTGTTCCGCCAGCCCTGCTTGTGCGCCTCGGCGTGAGCGCGCTGCCGCAACGCATGGGTTGCGCGATGAGCAGCCCACCATCCGACGTCCCCCGCCCGCCGCGCCGCCACGCTCGTATAATCGCCTCCTTTCAATCATTCGCAGATCGCCGGAGTCAACATGAGCCACGCACCCACCGCACCGCTGGAGCGTTCGGAAACGACCTTCCGCTTCCTCGCCGAGCCAACCTCGGTCAATTTTGGCGGCAAGGTGCACGGCGGCGCGCTGATGAAGTGGATCGACGAAACCGCCTACGCATGTTCCGCGGTCTGGTCCGGCCGCTACTGCGTGACGGTGAGCGTCGGCAACATCCGCTTTCGCCGGCCGATTCTGGTCGGTAACCTGGTCGAGCTGCGCGCGCGCGTGGTGGCGACCGGCCGCACCAGCATGCATATCCACGTGTCGGTGTTTGCGGGCGACCCGAAGGGCGGCGAACTGCTGCAAACCACCGATTGCCTCGTCGTGATGGTGGCCGTCAACGAGAATGGCCATCCGGTGCAGGTGCCGTCGTTCGAGCCGGTCACCGACGAGCAGCAGCGTCTGGCCAAATACGCGATGGATGTGAAGGCGGCACTCGACGCGATCGTCGAGCTGAAGCCGGAAGAAGTGGCGCAAGGGAAGGTCTGAGCGCGCCGGCAGCAGGCTAAAAAAAGCGCGTCCGAACCGTTCAGGTCCGGGCGCGCTTTTTTTCAGCGATCCAGCATCCGTCTTGCGACTTGACTAGCCCTTCGCGTTGCCGACCATCTCGTGCGGCCGCACCCACTCGTCGAACTGCGCTTCGGTCAGATAGCCGAGCGACAGCGCCGATGCCTTCAGCGTCGTGCCTTCCTTGTGCGCCTTCTTCGCGATCTTCGCGGCCTTGTCGTAGCCGATGTGCGGATTGAGCGCGGTGACCAGCATCAGCGATTCGTTGAGCAGCGTATCGATACGCTCGCGGTTCGGCTCGATGCCGACCGCGCAGTTGTCGTTGAAGCTGTGCGCGCCGTCGGCCAGCAGACGGATCGATTGCAGCACGTTGTGCGCGATCATCGGGCGGAACACGTTCAGTTCGAAGTTGCCGCTCGCGCCGCCGAAGTTGACCGCTGCGTCGTTGCCGAACACCTGGCAGCACAGCATCGTCATCGCTTCGGATTGTGTCGGGTTCACCTTGCCCGGCATGATCGAGCTGCCCGGCTCGTTTTCCGGAATCGACAGTTCGCCCAGACCGCAGCGCGGGCCGCTCGACAGCCAGCGGATATCGTTGGCGATCTTCATCAGGCTCGCGGCGACCGTCTTCAGCGCGCCATGCGCGAAAACCAGCGCATCGGCTGCGGCCATCACCTCGAACTTGTTCGGCGCGGTTTCGAACGGCAGGCCGGTCAGCTTGCCGATCGCTTCGGCCACCTGCACGGCAAACTTCGGGTGCGCGTTCAGGCCGGTGCCGACCGCCGTGCCGCCGAGCGCCAGCTGATACAGATGCGGCAGCGTCGCTTCGAGATGGCGCACGCCCTGTTCGAGCTGCGCGACGTAACCGGAGAATTCCTGGCCGAGCGTGAGCGGCGTCGCATCCTGCAGGTGCGTGCGGCCGATCTTCACGATGTCGTTGAACGCCTTCGCCTTGCTGTCGAGCGTGTCGCGCAGCGTCTTCAGCGCCGGCACCAGATGCTTTTCGATGCCGACTGCCGCCGCCACGTGCATCGCGGTCGGGAACACGTCGTTGGACGACTGGCCGCGGTTCACATCGTCGTTCGGGTGCACGAGGCGCGCTTCGCCGCGTTCGCCGCCGAGCAACTCGCTCGCACGGTTGGCGATCACCTCGTTCAGGTTCATGTTGGTCTGCGTGCCCGAGCCGGTTTGCCAGACCGCGAGCGGAAACTCTTCCGGATGTTTGCCTTCGATGATTTCGTCGGCGGCGTGCAGGATCGCCTTCGCCTTGTTCGCGTCGAGCACGCCGAGGCCCTGGTTCACTTCGGCGGCGGCGCGCTTGATCACCGCCAGTGCGTTGATCAGTTCGGGCGACTGCTTCTCCGTCGAGATCTTGAAGTTCTGCAGCGAGCGCTGGGTCTGCGCGCCCCACAGACGAGCGTTCGGCACGGCGATCTCGCCGAACGTGTCGCGTTCCATCCGTACATCTTCGGTCATGGTGTTCACTCCGCTTTGGCTGAATTGGGTGAATGAAGACGGCGCGGCGGACGCACCGTCAAAGCTGATCGTCGACTGGCAGAAGCAAGAATAAACCTGTCAGCGCGTTCCGGTAGAAACCGGCGTTCGGGTCAACGGTGTAGGTCGTGACGACGTCGTTTTCGACGTCGGTCCACATCAGGTTCGACTGCACATTGGCCGGCCCGCGGCTCAGCTTCGGGCCGGGCGGCGCGAGCGTCACGTGGTAGCTCGCGCCGGGCCCGGTGACGCGGTCGAAAATCTGCGCGACCTGATCCGCCAGTTGCGGGCTGTGGATCACCAGCGCGAGTTCGGTGTTCAGATGCGCGGAGCGCGGATCGAGATTCATCGAGCCGATCACCAGCGTCTTGCGGTCGAAGACCAGTGTCTTGGCGTGCAGGCTCGAGCGCGAGCGTGAGCCGAACACACCGGCCCGGCCGCTGTTGCCGTCGCCTTGCACCGGTTTGAATTCGTACAGATCGACGCCCGCGCGCAACAGCGGCTCGCGGTACGGGCTGTAGCCGGCCTGCACGGCGACCGCGTCGGTGGCGGCGAGCGAGTTGGTCAGCACCTTCACCTTCACGCCGCGTGCCGTGAGCGCGCCGAGCGTTTTCACGCCGGCGTCATGCGGCACGAAGTACGGCGACACGATCAGCAGCTCCTGCTGCGCGTGTTGCGCGAGTTCGGTGATACGCGCGAGCGGTGGGCTCTGATACTGGTCTTGCGGCAGCCGCACCTTGTCCGGCGTGTCCGCGCTGAATTCGGCGTTGGCCCACACCAGCCCGAGTTCGCCCTGCGCGATCTGCGACGCGAGCGGGGTCGCGTTCAGCGGCTTTGCGTTGTACGGGTCGGCGTTGGTGCGCCAGTGCTGACGCAGCGCGTCGCGCGTCTGGTCGAGTTGCTGCGGATCGAACTTCTGCTTGTTCAGCGCGCGCAGCGGATACGCGCTGCTGTCGTTCCAGTACTGGTCGAAGCTCGCCGAAATATCGCCGGTGACCGGACCGGCCGCGAGCACGTCGATATCGCGGAACTGCAGTGTCTCGCTGGCGCTGAAGTATTCGTCGCCGAGATTGCGGCCGCCGACGATCGCGATCTGGTTGTCCGCGATCATCGCCTTGTTGTGCATGCGGCGCGTGAACGCGCCGATCTTCGTGAGGAAATTCTGGGTGCGCTCGTAGGTGCTGCGCTGTGCGCTGCCGAACGGGTTGAACACGCGGATCTCGATGTTGTCGTGCGTGTTCAGCGCCGCCATGATGTCGTCGAGATCCTTGAAATTCAGATCGTCGACCAGCATCCGCACGCGCACGCCGTGATCCGCCGCGTACAGCGCTGCGCCGAGCAGCAGCTTGCCGGTGGTGTCCTCGTTCGCGATGTAGTACTGCATGTCGAGCGTCTTCGTCGCGGCGCGCGCCAGCGCGATGCGCATCTGCAGGGCTTCGGTGCCGCTTTGCAGCACGCGAAAGCCGGACTGGTCCGGATGCGCGCGTTCGGGCGCGGCGAGGGCGGTGGCGAGCGGCGTCGCGGCGGTTTGCGGCAGCGCGTGCGTGACCGGGCGCTCGAACGCATCGGCCGGCGGCCGGGTCGCGCAACCCGTGACGGCGATTGCCGCGGCGGTGACCGCGACGAGCAGCGCGAAGCGCGTCAGCACACTGCGTGTGGCGCGCGGCGCGTGAAACAGGGCGGCAGTCAGAACAGCAAATGCGGCGTGCCACGTTCGATGCTGCGAGGTGTGGCGGGGATGACTGTCGTACGGCGGCACGCTGGTCCCTCCGGATGGTCGTCGCACTAACGCCAGGATGCCGGGCGTTATATTGGGATGGCCATTCTACGGGGATTTGGGGGAGCGGGCTTGTAAGACTGACGGCGTGCAGGGGCTAGTGGCGGGCGCTACCGCGCGGCGTGTCTGGCTGGTTGCCGCGCCGGTCGATCCGGGAACTTGCGGCCGGCTGGCTTCAGCCGCGCTTCGCGCCGAGTGCCGCGGCGCGGTCTTCGTGCGTGGCAGTGCGCGGCGGCCGACCCGCCCAAAAGCCCGCAAGCAGCGACCCCGACAGGTTGTGCCACACCGAGAACAACGCGCCGGGCAGCGCGGCGACCGGCGCGAAGTAAAGCTTGCCGAGCGTCGCCGCAAGACCGGAGTTCTGCATGCCGACTTCGATCGCGAGCGTCCTGCACACGGTCTCGTCGAAGCCGAGCAGACGGCCGCCCCAATAGCCGCCGAGCAGCCCGATGCCGTTATGCAGCACCACACCGAGCCCGACCACGAGCCCCACCGACGCAATGCTTTTCTGCGTGCCGCCCACCACCGCGGCGATGATCAGCAGGATCGACACCATCGACACGAGCGGCAGCACCGGTTCGATGCGCCGCACCCATTTGCCGCACAGGTGATTGATCGCGAGCCCGACGACGATCGGCAGCGCGACGATCTGCAGGATGCTCAGCAGCATGCCGCGCACGTCGACGGCGATCGACGCGTCGACGTACAGCCGCGTGAGCAGCGGCGTGGCGAACACGCCGACCAATGTCGATAGCGCACTGATCGTGACCGACAGCGCGACGTCGCCGCGCGCCAGATAGATCATCACGTTCGACGCGGTGCCGCTCGCGACGCTGCCGACCAGCACCATGCCGGCGGTCAGCTCGGGCGGCATGCGCAGCGCTTTCGCGATCAGCCAGGCGGCGAGCGGCATCACGAGATAGTGCAGCACGATGCCGGCGACCACCGGCGCGGGACGCGTGAAGACGCGCTGAAAATCGCCGATCGAAAGCGTGACGCCCATCGACAGCATGATCAGCGTCAACAGCGCGGTGACGTGCGGCGCGATGCCGGTGACCGCGGCGGGCGACAGATACGCGCCGAGCGAAACCAGCACGGCCCAAAGCGGAAAGAGGCGGGTGACGCGGGCGAGCATGGAGGACGTTCCTGTTGGTCTGGAGGGTGTCGATCGTGGGATCGTGGGATCGCGCGATGCGCCGGGCAGCACGGCAGCGTGCGTGGTGCGGGCCGTGGCGGCGCGTGCCATAGCGTGACGCGCACGCGCGCGGCGCGGCGGCCGGGCGTGCATTTTAACCGCGGCGCGGAGCGGGTGGTTTGCGGTGGGTCGATCAGGCGACTGCGACGGGCGAGAAACCGGGCGAGCAACAGGCATGCAACCGGTAAGCAACCGGCAAGCAACCGGGCAAGTACCGCGCGCACGCCCCGATTGCCGCTGCAGCCGCGGCTTGCGTTTATGGCTTGCCGCTGTGGCTCGCCGCGCGCGCCTGCGCCGCGATACTGCGCGAACTGATGCGGTGAAAGCGCAGCGTCATCAGCAGCGCGACGCTTGCAAGGCCCGCTGCCAGCCCCCACCACAGCCCGCGTGCGCCGAGCCCGGCATGGAATGCCAGCACGTAGCCCGTCGGAAAGCCGATCACCCAATAGCCGAAGGTCGCGGCCAGCATCGGTACGCGCGTGTCCTTGAGTCCGCGCAGGCACCCCGAGCAGACCGTCTGCATGCCGTCGACGATCTGGAACAGCGCGGCAACCAGCAGCAGCGAACTGGCGAGCCGGACCGTGGTCGCGTTGGCTGGATCGTCCAGATGCAGATAAAGCCCGACGATCCACTGCGGCACGGTAACCATCATCAGCCCGGACAGCGACATGAACGCTATGCCGAGCCCGAGCGCGACGAAGCCCGCATGTCGTGCCGCGAGCGGCGCGCCGGCGCCCGACCAGAAGCCGACCCGCACGTTGGCCGCCTGGCCGATCGCGAGCGGCACCATGAACGTCACCGACGCAATATTCAGCGCGATCTGATGCGCGGCGAGCTGCGCTTCGCCCAGCAGACCGACCATCAGGCCGGTGGCGAGGAACAGCAGCGATTCGACGCCATAGGTGATTGCGACCGGCCAGCCGATGCCGAACAGCTCGCCCATCAGCGGCACGTTCGGTCGCGTGGCCGCAACGAAGTGCCGGTAACGCGGACGCAGATGCAGCAGCATCATCAGGACGAGCGCACTCAGCCACACCGTCACGGTGGTGGCCGCGGCGGAGCCGAGAAAGCCGAGCCGCGGCAGACCGTACGCGCCGTGAATCATCCCGTAGTTCAGAAAGCCGTTGATCACCACGCTGCCGACCGATACCCACAGCAGCCGCTTTGCCGCGCCGATCGCCGGCAGGAACGAGCGCATCAGCCCCACGCCGATCAGGCTGGCCGGCGCGCCCCAGCGCAGCACCGCGCAGTATTCGCCGATGTGCTGCGCGAGCACGGTGGGCTCGCCGAACGCGATCAGGATCGGCGCGGCGAACGACAGCAGCGCGAAGGCCGGCACGGCCAGCAACAGCGACAGCAGAAAACCGGTCCAGTAAATGTGCGGCACGCGGCCTTCGTCCTGCGCGCCGCGCGCGTGCGACACGCTGACGCTCACCGACGTCAGCACGCCCTGCAGCAGCGTGACCACCACGAAGAACAGGTTCGCGCCGAGGCCGCCGGCGGCCAGCGCGTCGGGGCCGAGCGAGCCGAGCAGCACGGTGTCGGTGACGCTCATCGCCATCTGCGACAGCTGCGCGATGGCGAGCGGCGCGGCGAGGCGCGCGGTGTCGGCGGCGTGGCGCGACAGCGTCGGGTGGCCGGCGAGCGGACGGGATAGACCGGTTTGGGACATGGGCGCAGCGCGGCACGCGCAAGTGCGTGCCGTGCGTAATCTTTTTGTCAAAACGAACAGCTTATTGCGTTGCGCGACAGCTGTCGATCAGCCGGCACGATTTTGGTGCGGGGCTGCGCGGGCGCGCTGCAGCGATGATGGCGTCCGGGCTGGCCCGGGCCGGTGCGCACTGCGCGGGGCAGCCGGCTGCGCGTTACGCGTGGTGAACGGCGATGCGCGTGTCGCCGAGCAGGATCACCTGGCCACCGCGAATCTTGCACGTCTTGCGCAGTTCAACGTTGCCGTCGACCGTCACGGCGCCGGACGCGACCAGCGCTTTTGCAGAGCCTCCGCTGTCCGCGAGACCGGTGATTTTCAGCAGGTTGTGCAGTTCGACGAATTCGCCGGTCAGCGTGAAATCGAGATTGGGCATGACGGTTGCGACCTTGGCGTAGAGGAATCGAAAAGGACTCGCATCATAAGCCAAAGCGTAAGCCATCTTGACCCGCTTATGCCGCCTGGTGTGCTGCGTGCCTGCTGCGTGGATCGCGGGCGATCAGCTGGCGAGGTTATTCAATTGTCAGAAAATGAAACCGCAAGTAACAGCGGGTCATTTCGGTGAACTTCACTCGGAAGGGCGGGGTCATTGGAATAACCTGCTGCGCTTTTGCATTGGGTAGACAAAGGCAGGGCGGTAACGCGCCAGTTGGCGCGGCTTTGCACGCCCGTGCCGACGAACTTTCAGAGAGGATTGCCATGAGCCAGCTTCGTACGCTTTTGATCGGTACTTCGTTTGCTGCATTGGCCACTACGGCGGCTGTTGCGCAGACTTCTGCGCCGGTGATGCCTGCGCCGCCGATCGGCCAGATGCAACCACCTTCGGCGACGGCGCCCGCGCAGAACGGCCAGATGGCGCCCGCCGTGCCGACGCCCGCACCGGGCGCCGGCCATATCGCGCCGCCCAGCGCGCCTGCCGCGCGAGGCGTGCAGATGCCCGCGCCGACGCCTGCGCAGCAAACGCTCGCCGCGCCGACTTCACCCGATCCGTTGGTACAGAAACGTAATGCCGACGCACAGGCCAACGCCGAATACCGCAGCGCAAAGCAGACATCGAAGGCGCAATACAAGGAACAGGTGAACAACGCAAAGGTGAACCGCCAGGCGGACAAGCAGGCCGCACGGAACCAGTTGAACGCCGATACGCAGGCGGGCCAGGGCCCGCATGTGCCGGACGACGAAACGAAGCACTGATGGAGCGCGGGCTGGCCTGACATGAGCCCGTTCGACAGGACAGGCGATGGTGGCCCGCATCCGGCGACGAATCATTCACGAAGGGAGGACACGATGAAAAAATCGATCAATCTGCTGCTGGCGGCCTTGATTGCGGGTAGCGCCGGCACCGCCGCGTTCGCGCAGACAACGCACGATCCGGCCACCGATCCGGCCACGCATGCGGACAAGAAGGCCGCCAAGGAACAGGCGAAGGCTGACAAGAAGGGGGCGGTCGCGCAGGCGAAGGCCGATAAGGAAAAGACTGAAGCGCAGTCGGACGCGGACAAGGCCGCCGCCGATGCGCGCGTGAAGGATGCGAAGAAGCAGTCTGATTGATGAGGCTGAGGGATCGGGGCGATTGGCGTGACTAAGCGACCGCGCAACTGCGGTCGTTTCGCTGTGGCCGCGAACTGCCATCCAGGGCTGCCGAAAAAAGGGGCGCTTGTCGCCGCACATTGTATGGATATACAGTATGCGTCGCCTCCACTCTCGCCGATCCGTCCGCCGTGCTTTCCGCCGCCGCTTCTTCTCCGCCTGATGCCGCCGCCTGGCTCGCCAGGCTCAACGACGCACAGCGCGAAGCGGTCGAACACGGCACCGCAGACCTCGCACAGCCCGCCGGCGCCCTGCTGGTGATCGCGGGCGCCGGCTCCGGCAAGACCAATACGCTCGCGCACCGCGTCGCGAATCTGGTCGTGAAGGGCGCCGACCCGCACCGCATCCTGCTGCTCACGTTCTCCCGTCGCGCCGCGCTGGAAATGACGCGACGCGTCACCCGCATCGCCGGCGAGGCGCTCGGTGCGCGCGCCTCGCTCGCGCAGGGCCTCGTCTGGTCGGGCACGTTCCACAGCGTGGGTGCACGGCTGTTACGCGAATATGCGGATCTGATCGGCCTGACGCCGTCGTTCACGATCAACGATCGCGAAGACTCGGCGGACCTGATGAACCTCGTGCGCCATGAGCTCGGCTTTTCGGCCAAGGAGCGGCGCTTTCCGTCGAAGTCGACATGCTTTGCGATTTACTCGCGCGTCGTGAACACGGGCTCGACACTCGCCGACGCGCTGCACAGCAGCTTCCCATGGTGCCGCGAATGGGAGGCCGACTTGCGCGTGCTGTTCGCCGCGTACGTCGAGGCGAAACAAAAGCAAGGCGTACTCGACTACGACGATCTGCTGCTGTACTGGTCGCATATGGCGGCCGAACCGTCGATTGCCGCCGAACTGTCGGAGCGCTTCGATCACGTGCTGGTCGATGAATACCAGGATACCAACCGTCTGCAGGCGTCGATCCTGCTCGCACTGAAACCGGACGGCCGCGGCTTGACCGTGGTCGGCGACGATGCGCAGTCGATCTACTCGTTTCGCGGCGCAACGGTGCGCAACATCCTCGATTTCCCCGCGCAGTTCGATCCGCCGGCGCGGCAGGTCGCGCTGGAGCGCAACTACCGTTCGACGCAGCCGATTCTCGCCGCGTCGAATGCGGTGATCGGCCTCGCCAGCGAGCGTTATACGAAGAATCTGTGGACCGACAAGGCGTCCGCGCAGTTGCCGCGGCTCGTGACGGTCGCCGACGATGCCACGCAGGCCCGCTACGTGGTCGAACAGGTGCTGGCGGCGCGCGAAGCCGGCGTCAGGCTGAAGGCGCAGGCGGTGCTGTTTCGCGCCGCGCACCATAGCGCCGCGCTCGAGATCGAGCTGACCCGGCGCAACATCCCGTTCGTCAAGTTCGGCGGGCTCAAATTCCTCGATTCGATTCACGTGAAGGACGTGCTCGCGGTGCTGCGCTGGGCCGAAAATCCGCGCGACCGGGTCGCGGGTTTTCGCGTCGTGCAGCTGATGCCGGGCGTCGGGCCGGCGACTGCGGCGCGTGTGCTCGATGTGGTGGGCGAGCGGGCGGGGTTGCAGGTGGAGGCGGCACATATCAACGGCACCGCGCACGCCTTAGCCAGTTTCGCACCGCCCGCGCGCACGCTGGAAGACTGGCAGCCGTTCGTCGCGTTGATGTCGACGCTGTGCGGCGACGCGTCGTCGTGGCCGGCCGAATTCGAGCAGATCCGCCGCTGGTACGAGCCGCATCTGGAGCGCAATCACGAAGACGCGCTGGTGCGTCACGCGGACCTTATGCAGATGGAAAGCATCGCGGGTACCTATGCGTCGCGCGAGCGGTTCCTGACCGAACTGACGCTCGATCCGCCCGACGCGACCAGCGGCGAATCCGGCGTGCCACTACTCGACGAGGACTATCTGATCCTGTCGACGATCCACTCGGCGAAAGGGCAGGAGTGGCGCAACGTGTTCGTGCTGAACGGCGTCGACGGTTGCATTCCGTCCGATCTCGGCACGGGCAGCGACGAAGAGATCGACGAAGAGCGGCGTCTGCTGTACGTCGCGATGACGCGTGCCAAAGAAGACCTGCACGTCGTCGTGCCGCAGCGTTTTTACGTGCACAACCAGACGCAGCTCGGCGACCGGCACGTGTGGGCGTCGCGCACACGCTTCATTCCGGCAGATCTGCTGCCGCTGTTCGACGTCCACGCATGGCCGCCCGTCCCGCAGCCGACCGCGCCGAGCGAGGCCGGCCGCGCGGCGGCGGCGAAGGCCAAAGTCGAGATCGCGGCGAAGCTCAGGAAGATGTGGGACTGACGCGGTACGCAGGCGGTGCTTGTGCTCCCTGCGTCCGCCGTATCAGCCGGCAGACGGAGCCGCAAGCGCCTATGACGTGACGGCGTGGGCAGTGCGTTTGCGGTGCGTGCCTGCAGCCTGTGCACGCCGCCCGTGCGGCCGGTCGCACCGCTACTGCGGCTGGCGCGGCTGCGGTCGCTGCTGCGGGGGCCGCGCCGGTGGCGGCGGCATAAAGAAGTTGCGCAGCCAGGCGGCCAGCCGGGCGAACACGTCGTACGGTTCCTCGACGAAGATCTCCGGCTTCAGCAAACGCAGATACTCCATGATCTGCTGCGCCTCCTGCTTCTGAAACGACCCGTGCGTGATGCCCAGGCGCAACAGCCCGCGCAATTCGCCGAGCTTTTCGCGCGCGGTGCTGCCGACGCTGGTTTCGCACGCCACCTTTGCTTCATACACGCGCTGGCGCAGCGATTCGGCAAGCCGCCACGCGGGCGTCTGCATCGCTTCCTCGAGCACCTGGATGTCTTGCGCGGCCGACTTGATCTGCGCGGCGAGCGGATCGACCAGATTCGGCGCGGCCTGCGCCTCGTTGACGATCGCGGTGGCCCACTCGCGGCTTTGCTTGGCGAGCTCTTCCGGCGTCCATTCTGAACGCGCGGCGAAACCAAAACCGAATTCCGATGCCTGTCGCATCAAAATCGCGACGACGTCAGGAAACTCCTTGTCCAGCGTACGTTTTGCCCATGCGTATTGGCCGCCCTGCAGCATCCGCTGCACGGCGTGTTCGGTGAGCGGCACCATGCTGTCGAGCAGCTTGGCGCGCAGAAAATCTTCGAAAGACGGCGTCGCGAACTGCGGATCGAGCTTGAGCGAGACGCGCACGAACGCGTCGAAATCCTTGCGCAGCGACGCGATGGTTTCGTCTTTCAGTAAAAGGGTGATTTGCCCCATGTCGTATCCTGGTTGGTCAGCCGCGGCGCTCGGAAGCTTGCCAGGCTGACGGACTCGACTGATTTAACGGCGGCGAGCGGCGAAACTTGAGGGGAGCTGACGGGCGGCTTGCTGCCTGGGCAGGGGTATGCGACGCGGCGCAGCACCGCAATCCGCTACTTGAGCACGACGCCCTGCCAGACGAAAAACACCGCGAGCCCGACCGCGATCGTCAGCAGCGGACGCCGCGTCAGCGCGCTGACGGCCACTGCAGCGAGCGCACCGACCAGTTGCGGGTTGCGCCAGCTGAGTTCGGCGCCGCCGCCGTGCGGCGCCACCGCCATCGGCACGATGATCGCGGTCAGCACCGTCACCGGCACGAAGCCGAGCGCGGTGCGCACCAGCGGCGCAAACGCGATGCGCTCGCCGAGCACGAACACGGTCGCGCGGATCAGCCAGGTGATCAGCGCCATGCCGACAATCAGCAATACGCTGCTCATCGCGACACCCCCGCTGCGGTGCGGCGCGGTGTCTGCGGCCGCGACAACATCACGCCGACGGCCACGCCGACGAACACCGCGGCCAGCAGGCCGAGCTTGTAAGGCCACGCCTGCCAGAAGAACGCCAGTGCGCCGGCCGTCACGGCCGCGGCGACGTAGCGCAGCGCGACGAGTTGCGGCACGACGATCGCGATGAAGGTGGCGACCATCGCGAAGTCGAGCCCGAGCGATTGCAGGCCGGGAAACGCGGCGCCGAACAGCAGGCCGGCGAGCGTCCAGACTTGCCAGTTCAGATACATCGACAGGCCCGAGCCGAGAAAATAGTAAGGGCCGATCGCACCCGGCGGATGTAGCCGGTAATGTGCCCACGCGACCGCGAATACCTCGTCGGTGAGCAGGCCGCCGAGCGCCCAGCGCCAGCGTGCGGGCAGATGCGCGACGTACGGCGCGAGCGTCGCGCTGTACAGCAGGTGGCGCAGATTGACGACGAAGGTCGTCGCCCAGATCACCGCGAAGCTCGCATGGCCTGCGATCAGGCCGAGCGCGATGAACTGCGCGGAGCCGGCGAACACGAGCAGCGACATCAACTGGCCGTGCCACAGATGCAGCGGGCCGGACGCGACAAGGGTGCCGAAGATCACGCCGAACGGTGCGGCGCCGACCAGCATCGGGATCGTATCGCGCGCGCCGGAGGTGAATTCACGAAGACGGTTGGGATGGGACACGCTGTTCTCCTCTGAATGAGGAGCGTAGCGCGACGGGGCCGGCGGCGCTTGTACGTTCTTGCTGCTGGGAGCGCGTTGCGGCGATGCGATGTGGCCGCAGCCGCAGCCGCAGCCGCAGCCGATGCACGCGATGCACCCGATCGATGCAGGTCATGCGCCGCCGCTGTCGCAATCGCTGTGTGTGAACGCATGGCCTGGCTCGACCTTGCCATGTCCCGCCGGCGCGATGCCCGTCTAGTTACCCTGCCACCGTCCTGGCGGCACGCCGAACATACGGCGAAAGTGCCGCGTGAAATGGCTTTGATCGGTGAAGCCGCTCGCCGCCGCGACGTCCGTGACCGGCACGCCCGCGCGCAATGGCCCGAGCGAACGTTGCAGGCGCATCTGATTGCGCCACGCGTGCGGCGGCAAGCCGGTACTGCGTGTGAACAGCCGCGCCGCGTGAAAGGGCGACAAGCCCACCGTGTCCGCCAGCTCGGTCAGCGAAACCGGAGCGGCGAGTTCGCCGCTCAAGCGCTCTTTCATCGTCGCGACGCGTGCGTCGTCGCGCCCTGCCTGCAGCGTGTCGGGGCGGGTGCGGCCATAGCGCGTAAGCAGCGCCGACAACGCATCGACGATGGCCGCCTGCGCGGCCAGCGGGTCGCGCTCGGTTTCGAGCAGCCGATGTGCGTGCGACAGGCGCTGCGCCAGATCGGCGTCGCGGATCACGTCGGCATCGAACCATGGCAGCGCTTGCGGCGTACCCGCGATGTCCGTCGCCAGTTGTTGCAGATAGTCGACCGGCGCGTACAGCACGCGATAGCGCCAGCCTTCGTCCATCGCTCGCGAACCGGTGTGCACCTCGCCCGGGTTGATGACCGGCACACTGCCGGCCTCCGCGGTATAACGCGAGCCACGGTACTGGTAAGTCTCCGCGCCGGCTTCGATGACCGGAATCGTGTACGCGTCGTGCCAGTGCGGCGTGAACGCGTGATCGTGGTATTCGGCCGTCAGCAGATCGGCGCCGGGCAACAGCGGCGTGCGCCAGTAACGGGCGGAATCGCGGAAACGGGTGGTGGTCATCGTGCGGTCCGGAGGATCCACCAGTTTAGCGCGCCGGGCATGCGTCGCGTCGCCGGCGCTGGCTTCGGTTCTTCAGTTCATTTGATGGGGATGGTCGTGCCGGCGGGCATCGGCACCGCGGTCACGCTGTTTTTCGCGCTGCCGCTGACGACGCGATCGCTGTAGGTCAGATAGACGAGCGTGTTGCGCTTCGTGTCGACCACGCGTACCACATGCAGTGTCTTGAAGATCAGCGACATGCGCTCGGTGAACACATCGGCCTGCTGCTTGAGCGGCCCACCCTCGAAGCGGATCGCGCCGACCTGACGGCACGCGATCGACGCTTCGGTCGGATCTTCGGCAATGCCGAGCGTGCCCTTGATGCCGCCGGTGCGAGCCCGCGACACGTAGCAGGTCACGCCGGTCACGGCTGGATCGTCGTACGCCTCGACCACCACGCGGTCCGAGCCGGTGATGCGGAAGTTGGTGTTGACGCTCGCGACTTCCTCGGCGCCGGCGGGTTGCGCGGCAAGCAGCGCCGCTAGCGTGACGTTCGCGGTGAGCGCGGCGAACAGCGTGCGAAGCAGGGTAGCTTTCATCGGGACACCGGAAAAAAGCCACATCGTATACCAGCGTGGATGGCGGGCGCAGGTGCGCTGATCGCCGCGTGTTGCTAGCCCTGCAATATAGAAGCGCTAGCTGTTGTCATTGATCCCATTGGATTGGCGGCGCTTTCATTTGGCATCGATTGCAGCAGGCGCATGCCTGGGCAGATCCATCGCATCGTGGAGAATCCGGAGCACGTCGATTACGCGCTGGTTGTGGTCGGCGACGCGGAACATGATGAAGTGCCTCCCCTTGCGCCGCTTGCGTGCTACGTGGAGAGTCAGCAGGCCGGGAGCAATCTCGTCCCGTATAGCAACGCCAGCCAGCGTCGGACCTGCCGCCAGATCTTGCAAGGCCGTCGAGAGCGTGGCTGCATAGGCGCGCGCTTGCGTTTTGCCGAATTGGTCCGCGCTCCAGCGGATGATGCTGCTGAAGTCGTCTTCCGCAGATTCCGTAAGGCGAATCGTCCAGCCCGTCGTCTGGCTGGTCACTGGGTTAGTTTTGATTTGGCCGCCGGCGTGAGCGCGTCTTCCGTGAGCCCGGCAAGATGCTGATCTAGCTCATGCGCCGAGCCAAAACTGCGCAGCCGGCCAGCCTTAACGTCAGAAAGACCGAGGCGTGCAGCATCTCGCAATGCCTCGATGCGGGCCTGCGCCTCAGTCTCCTCACGCTCGATTAGCCGCAGGCCTTCGCGTAGCACCTCACTCGCGTTCTGATAGCGACCGGATTTGACAAGGCGGTCCACCAAGGTGGCTTGGTGGGTAGTCAGCACGACATTGCGAGTGGGCATGACGTTAGGTCCTCGAGAACACGTGAATGGCAGATTATGCCATGAGTGCGGTGTGTGTCCTTGAGACTGCTGTATCGACTACGGGGACTGTCGAAACCTTGTTGGCGTCATACCTTTTCGGTTTCGTTGTGCCGAACTAGTAAAAGGCGATCATCGCGAAGAATATTGGGCTCAGCGTGAATCGCGGACACAAAAAGAAAAGGCCCGCACGCATGCGGGCCTTGCAAATTTGGCTCCCCGACCTGGGCTCGAACCAGGGACCTACGGATTAACAGTCCGGCGCTCTACCAACTGAGCTATCGGGGAACAGCAGTTACAGCTTCACTTCATTCGGTACATAAAAAAGCCCGTTATGGCGAACGGGCCTTTGCAATTCTTGGCTCCCCGACCTGGGCTCGAACCAGGGACCTACGGATTAACAGTCCGGCGCTCTACCAACTGAGCTATCGGGGAACAGCAGAGAAGCGAAATTGTATGAGGTGCCGCGGGACCTGTCAATAGGCAGCGGGCATCTCGATAGGTTGTGCTAACGCGCGGGGCTGCTGTGAACAATGGGCCTCATTGATGACGCTTCACCAATAGAGGCTTCACCAATAGCCTCACTGCGACGGGCCCAAGGTTCGGAATCAACGCTCGAGCAGCGCGAGCTTTTCTTTCAGGTCCTTGAATTCGTCGGCTTCCGGCAACGGCGCCTTGGTCTTCGTGATGCTCGGCCATCCCTTTGCCAGTTCTGCATTGAGCGGCGTGAAGTGCTGCTGGTCCGACGGGACGTCTTCTTCTGCGTAAATGGCGTTCACCGGGCACTCGGCGACGCAGACGGCGCAATCGATGCACTCGTCCGGATCGATGGCGAGGAAGTTGGGACCTTCACGGAAGCAGTCCACCGGGCACACATCGACGCAATCGGTATAGCGGCACTTGATGCAGCTCTCGGTTACAACGTGAGTCATTCAGGCAGCTCCTGCATGCGGTATTCGTGGGTATTGGGATCGCAAAACGGGGTGGCAAAAACGCCAAAAGCGGTATTGTAACGTAACGCCAACCTGCGCATGTGGCACAGTTCCGCGCCCCTTATATCGTTTGGTGATTAGTTTATGGTGGCCATGGGCCGTTCATCTGCGCTATCCGGGCGCGAATGCGCGCGCTTCGGGTAACATCCGACAGCACCGCCGCGAGACCCGGTGCACAGTGACAGCGGTAGCTTCTGAATTTCTGAAGGAAGACCCACGCGGGCCTACGCGCCCATCGATTGTCCGCAGTCCGGCATGCAACATCACCATGATCATTACTTCGCTGCTCGATACCGATCTGTACAAATTCACGATGATGCAGGTGGTGTTGCATCATTTCCCGGCGGCTTCCGTCGAATACAAGTTCCGCTGCCGTACGCCGAAGATCGACCTCGTGCCGTACATCGGCGAGATTCGCGACGAACTGCGCAAGCTCTGCGAGCTGCGCTTCACCGACGACGAGCTCGACTACCTGCGGCGCATGCGCTTTATCAAAGGCGACTTCGTCGAGTTTCTTGCGCTGTTCCATCTGAACGAGAAGTACATCTCGGTAACGCCCTCCGCGAAGGGCAACGGCGAAATCGACATCGACATCAGCGGCCCGTGGCTGCATACGATCCTGTTCGAAATCCCGGTGCTCGCGATCGTCAACGAGGTGTACTTTCGCAACACGCAGCGGCAGCCGGATTACACCGAAGGGCGCGCTCGCCTGAAGGACAAGATCAAGCTGTTCGGTGCGAAGCCGGAATTCGCGGACTGCAAGATCGCCGACTACGGCACGCGCCGCCGTTTCTCAAAGCAGTGGCACGAGGAAGTGATCCTCACGCTCAAGGAAGGGCTGCACGACCAGTTCGCCGGCACCAGCAACGTGTACTACGCGATGAAGCACAGCCTGACGCCGCTCGGCACGATGGCGCACGAGTACCTGCAGGCGTGTCAGGCGCTCGGCCCGCGGCTGCGCGATTCGCAGATCTACGGCTTCGAGATGTGGGCCAAGGAATACCGCGGCGACCTCGGCATCGCGCTGTCCGACGTGTACGGCATGCAGGCGTTCCTGCGCGACTTCGACATGTACTTCTGCAAGCTGTTCGACGGCGCGCGCCACGATTCCGGCGACCCGTTCGACTGGGGCGAGCGGCTGCTGCGGCACTACGAGGCGAACCGCTGCGACCCGCGTACCAAGGTGCTGGTGTTTTCCGACGCGCTCGACGTGCCGAAGGTGCTGCAGCTGTACGAACGCTTTCGCGGCCGTTGCAAGCTGGCGTTCGGCGTGGGCACCAACCTGACCAACGACCTCGGCTACCAGCCGCTGCAGATCGTGATCAAGATGGTTCGCTGCAATGGCCAGCCGGTGGCGAAGTTGTCCGATTCGCCGGGCAAGAACATGTGCGACGACAAGGCCTATCTTGCCTACCTGCGCCAGGTATTCGGCATTCCGCAACCCGCCGAAGAAGACGCATCGTAGCTCGCTGCAAACGGCGTGTACATCTGCCGAACGGACGAGTGTGACGCGCATGGGGCGGCCGGTATAATCCGCCAGATGTCGCATGTGCAAAGAGGCATGCAGGACCGATACGGGGATTTCGCTCATGGATACATCCGCTGCCCGCCGCAACATCCTCGCGCGCATTCGCGCGGCGCAAGGGCGTGAGCCCGAACCGGCCGCCGCCGAGCGCGCGGCTGTCGAGAGTTATCTGCAAGCTCATCCGCAAGGGCCGCGGCCGCCGCTGCCGGACGACCTGGTTGCATGCTTCGTCGAGCGCGCGCAATTGATGGCTACCACGGTCGATACCGTCGAATCGCTTGCCGATGTACCAGCGGCCGTGCAGCGCTATCTGGCGCAACTGAATTTGCCGCCGCAGGCGATCGCATGGCAGACGCTGCAGGATATGCCGTGGGCTGAGGCGGGCGTTGCGGTCGAGTTTCGCAAGCCGCAAGATCTTGATCGGGTCGGCATCACCGGCTGCTTTTGCGCGATCGCCGAGACCGGCACGCTGGCGCTGTTGTCGGGCCCGGAAACATATGCATCGGCCGGGCTGCTGCCGGAAACGCATATCGCGATCGTGCCCGCGTCGCGCATCGTCGGCGCGCACGAAGACGCGTTCAATCTGATCCGTGCCGAGCGGGGCGAACTGCCGCGCGCGACGAACTTCGTCTCCGGGCCGTCGCGCACCGGCGATATCGAGCAGACCATCGTTCTCGGCGCGCATGGGCCGTATCGCGTGCATGCGTTGATCGTGCGTGGCGCTTGAGTTGCGCTTGAGCCGCGCGTTTGTGTCCTCGCTTGTGCAGTCGATTGTCTCTGCTTTTGCCGATTGCGTGCTGCCCGTCGCTTCGCTTGCATTCCGTCATTCCGGCCTGCGTGCGACGAGGTCCGCGCAGCGTTTGACCGCGCTGCGCGGCGGCCATGCGAACCGCCCGCCATTGCCGTGCGTTGCGGCGCATGCCGGTGCTGACGTTATTGCCGGGGGCGCTGCCGGTGTTCGTGCTCGTAGTGCGCGTGCCTCTCGTGATGTCCGCAACGACTGCGGCACCCACCCGGCGGCGTGGCGCGTCGTGTTGGCTGCATTGGCAGCCGCATGCGCAGCATCGCCCGGCTGCGCGCAGGCCGCGACCATCGACGGTGCCGTACTGTCGGCGTGGTGGGGCGTGCCGTTTGCCTGCATGCTGCTGTCGATCGCGATCTTTCCGCTGCTCGCGCCGAGACTCTGGCATCGCCATTTCGGCAAGATTTCCGCGGCATGGGCGCTGGCGTTTCTCGCGCCGTTTGCATGCGCCTTCGGCTCGGGTGCCGCGTTCGGTGCGCTGATGCACGCGCTGTTCGAGGAGTACGTGCCGTTTATCGTGTTGCTCGTCGCGCTTTATACGATCGCCGGCGGCATCTGCATCAACGGCAATCTGCACGGCACGCCGCGTCTGAATACCGGCCTGCTGGCACTCGGCACGCTGCTCGCGAGCATCATGGGCACGACCGGCGCCGCGATGCTGCTGATTCGCCCGCTGCTGCGCGCGAACGACCACCGCAAGCAGGTCGTGCATGTAGTCGTGTTCTTTATCTTTCTGGTTGCCAACGCAGGCGGTTCGTTGACGCCGCTTGGCGATCCGCCGCTGTTCCTCGGCTTTCTGAACGGCGTCGGTTTTTTCTGGACAACGGTGCATCTCGCGTTGCCGATGCTGTTCCTTTGCGCGATTCTGCTCGCGCTATTCTATGCGCTCGATTCGTACCATTTCCGGCGCGACGGGGAAGCGCGGGCGCCGCGCCTCGACCCGACGCCCGACACGCAAGCGTGGTCGATCGACGGCAAGATCAACTTCGTGCTGCTGGCCGCAGTGATCGCGTTGGTGCTGATGAGCGGCGTATGGAAACCGGGCATCGCGTTCGACCTGTTCGGCACGCACGTCGCGCTGCAAGATGCATTGCGCGACCTCGCGCTGGTCGCGCTCACGCTTGCATCGCTGGTTCTCACGCCGCGTTCGGCGCGCACCGGCAATGCGTTCGATTGGGCGCCGATCGAAGAAGTCGCGAAGCTGTTTGCCGGTATTTTCGTGACGATCGCGCCGGTGCTGATGATGTTGCGCGCCGGCGAATCGGGCGCGTTCGCCGGCATCGTGCGGCTCGTCAACGACGCGTCCGGCAAGCCGCACGATGCGATGTACTTTTGGGCCACCGGTCTGCTGTCGTCGTTTCTCGATAACGCGCCGACCTACCTCGTGTTCTTCAACCTGGCGGGTGGGGATGCGCAGACGCTGATGACCACGGGCGCGTCGACGCTCGCGGCGATCTCGGCCGGCGCGGTGTTCATGGGCGCGAACAGCTATATCGGCAACGCGCCCAACTTTATGGTGAAGGCGATTGCCGAGTCGCGCGGCATCCGCATGCCGAGTTTTTTCGCGTACCTCGCGTGGTCGGGCATCGTGTTGCTGCCGCTGTTCGCCGCGCTGTCGTGGCTGTTTTTTTAAGACGTCTTGCTGCGCCGGTGCATGCTGAGCCCGGCGCCTTATTCGGAGAAGCGCAATGCAAAAGATCCTGGTCGCACGTGGAATTTTTCCGGACGTGGTCGAGCGGCTCAAGCAGTATTTCGACGTCGAGTGGAACAACGGCGAGGTGCTCGCCGCCGGCGAATTGAAGCAACGCCTCGCAGACAAGGACGGCGCGCTGACCGCCGGCGACATGATCGACGCTTCGGTGTTCGCGGCCGCGCCGCGGCTGCGCGTCGTGGCGAACATGGCGGTCGGCTACAACAATTTCGATATGGCCGCGTTCAACGCGGCCAACGTGCTCGGCACCAACACGCCGGATGTGCTCAACGAATCGACTGCCGATTTCGGCTGGGCGCTGATGATGGCCACCGCCCGCCGTATCACCGAATCCGAACACTGGCTGCGTGCGGGCGAGTGGCGCAAGTGGTCGTTCGACAGCTTTCTCGGCGCAGACATCCACGGCGCGACGCTTGGCGTGATCGGCATGGGCCGCATCGGCCAGGCGCTGGCGCGCCGCGCGCGCGGCTTCAATATGCAGGTGATCTATCACAACCGTTCGCGCGTCGCGCCGGAGATCGAGGCTGAGCTGAACGCGCAGTACGCATCGAAAGAAGATCTGCTGAAGCGCGCCGATCACGTCGTGCTGGTGCTGCCGTACACGAAGGACAGCCACCACACGATCGGCGCGGCCGAACTCGCGTTGATGAAGCCCACCGCAACGCTGACCAATCTCGCGCGCGGCGGCATCGTCGACGATGCGGCGCTGGCCGAAGCCTTGCGCACGAAGCGCATCGCGGCCGCCGGCCTCGACGTGTTCGAAGGCGAGCCGAGCGTGAACCCGGCGCTGCTGAGCGTATCGAACATCGTGCTCACGCCGCATATTGCGAGCGCGACTGAAGCGACCCGTCGCGCGATGGCCAATCTGGCCGCCGACAACCTGATCGCAGGCCTCGGCGAAGGTCCGCGCGCCGGGCGTCCGCCGAATCCGATCAACCCGGATGTGATCGGGAAGGCGCGTTCATGACCCTCGCCCTGGTGGCAGCCGTCGTGGTTCTGGCGGTTGCGCTTGTAATCGCGCTCGTGGTGCTGCTGCGCGGGGGCAACCGCGCGCAGCACATGCAACAGACGGAGCAGCTCGACCAGCTGGGCGAGCGCATCGTCGCGAGTGCCGACGCGCAGGCACGCGAGTTCGAGCGGCTCGAGCGCGAACTGCGTAACGACATCACCGAAACCGCGCGCGTGTCGCGTACCGAACAAAGCGGCGGCTTCTCGCAATTCCAGCAGACGCTCGCCGCGCAGTTCGGCAGTATGACGACGGTGCAGGGCGGCAAGATCGACGGCTTTGCACAGCAACTCGTGAAGCTGACCGAAACCAACGCGCAACAGCTCGACGCAGTGCGCCAGAGCCTGCAACTGCAGGCGCACCAGGCGCGCGACGAACAGGGCATCACGCTGAAGCGCTTCGGCGACACGCTGACGCAGCAACTGGTGCAGATGACCGAAGCGAACGACCGGCGCTTCGCCGAAGTGCGCGCGACGATCGAGCAGCGTCTGAAGGACATCGAGGCGAACAACGCAACCAAGCTCGAAGAGATGCGTCGCACCGTCGACGAAAAACTGCACGCGACGCTCGAACAGCGCCTGGGCGAATCGTTCAAGCTGGTCTCCGACCGGCTCGAGCAGGTGCATCGCGGCCTCGGCGAGATGCAGACATTGGCGGCCGGTGTCGGCGACCTGAAGAAGGTGCTGACCAACGTGAAGACGCGCGGCACGTGGGGCGAAGTGCAGCTCGAAGCGTTGCTCGAGCAGATGCTGACTGCGGACCAGTACGCGAAGAACATCGCGACGGTGCCCAAGAGCGCGGAGCGCGTCGAATTTGCGATCAAGCTGCCGGGGCGGTCGTCGGTGAATGGCGTCGACGTGCCGGTGTGGCTGCCGATCGATGCGAAATTCCCGCGCGAAGACTACGAGCGCCTGATCGACGCGCAGGAACGCGCCGATCCGGTCGCGGTGGAGGAGGCGTCGCGCGCGCTCGAAGCGCGCATCCGCGCCGAGGCACGCACGATCTCGGAGAAGTACGTGGCGCCGCCGCATACGACCGATTTCGCGCTGCTGTTCCTGCCCACCGAAGGGCTCTATGCGGAGGTGCTGCGCCGTCCGGGGCTGACCGATCTGCTGCAGCGCGACTACCGCGTGACAGTGGCCGGGCCGACTACGCTGACGGCGTTGCTGAACAGTCTGCAGATGGGGTTCCGCACGCTGGCGATCGAGCAGCGGTCGAGCGAAGTGTGGCAGGTGTTGGGCGCGGTGAAGACCGAGTTCAGCCAGTTCGGCGACGTGCTGGCGCGGACCAAGGCGCAGCTCGAAACGGTCACGCGCTCGATCGAAAAGGCGGAAGTCCGCACGCGCGCGATGAACCGCAAGTTGCGCGACGTCGAGGCGCTGCCGGGCGAAGAAGCCAAAGAGTTGCTGGGCGACGCGCTGTCAGGTGCGGATGCGGACGAGTGACGCAGACGAGACGCTGAACCGGCGTTAGCGGTAATGCGGCAGGCGCGGCCTCAACCGCGCTTGCCGCCACGCCCCGCAACCACAGGTGCAACTGCGCCGCACATGACGCTATTGAGCGCCGTTACCCGCCCCTGCCAGTTGCTCCAGCGCATCGCCGGTAATCCGCACGATGCGCCACTCAGGCAGCACGCTCGCGCCCATTTTTTCGTAGAAGTCGATCGCCGTCTGGTTCCAGTCGAGCACGGTCCATTCGAAGCGTCCGCATTGCCGCTCGAGCGCGAGCGCGGCCAGATACCGCAGCATCGCCGAACCGAGACCGCTGCCGCGTTCGGCCGGCTGCACGTACAGGTCTTCGAGATACAGCCCGCGTCGGCCCAAAAAGGTCGAGAAGTTATGAAAGAACAGCGCATAGCCGACGATGCGTCCGTCGCGTTGCGCGACCAGCGCTTCCGCCGCGGGCTGCGCACCGAACAGCGCATCGTGCAGGCTGGCCGGGGTCGCAATGAACAGATGCGTGAGCTTTTCGTATTCGGCCAGTTCGAGCATCAGCGCGAGCATCGGCTCGACATCGGCGGCGGTCGCGGCACGGATGGTTGGCGCGGTTGCGGTCATCACGCTTCCTCCGGCACGTCGCTCAGCTGGATCTCGATGCCGCCGAAGCGCGACGCGACCCAGTTGTACGCATGGCAGGCGATCCACAGCAGCACGAAGCCGAGAATCGCGTTCAGCAGCAGCGCGCTGAACACCGTGCTCAGTTCGACCGAACCGTAGCGGATAAAGGCAACCAGCACGCCGAGCAGCACGATCGGCACGCTGAATGTCAGGTACACGAGGATCAGTGCCTTGGCGGTTTGTCCCGGTGCAATGGACGAGATCTGTTTTTTCATTGAGGTCTTACCCGTAGGTCGTGTGTGAGCGGTGTAGCTTGCGTGCATAGTGTGCGTGAAGCGGGGTGTGAAACCGCGCGCTTCAAATTAAACCGTCGAACGGCATGATATCGACCGTGTCTCCAGTGTCGATATCGCCCTGGTCGTGTGCGAGCACGATGAAGCAATTCGCTTCGCTCATCGAGCTCAGCACGCCGGAGCCTTGCGAGCCGGTCGGCACGACGTGCCAGCCGCCGTCGGCCGCGCGGCTCGCGACGCCGCGCTGATATTCGGTGCGCCCGGCGCGCTTGCGGATCGGCGTGGTGCTCGCCGCGCGGATCAGCGGCAGCGGTTGCAGCGTGGCGCCGGCCATCAGCAGCAACGCGTCGCGCACGATCTGGTAGAACGTCACCATCACCGCGACCGGATTGCCCGGCAAGCCGAAGAACAGCGCCGGCTGGCCCACGCCGGCACGGCCGCCGGACCATACGCGGCCGAACGCCATCGGCCGGCCCGGGCGCATCGCGAGGCTCCAGAAGGCGACGTCGCCGAGCGCACGCGATAACTGCCTGGTCAGGTCCGCTTCGCCGACCGATACGCCGCCCGACGTGAGGATCACATCTGCGCTGGCCGCTGCGCTGAGCAGCGCGGCTTCCAGCGCCGCGGGCTCGTCGCGCACCACACCCAGATCGATCGCATCGAAGTTCAGACGCCGCAGCATCGCGAGCAGCGTGTAGCGGTTGCTGTCGTACACGCAGCCGGCGTCGAGCGGCTGGCCGATCGAGCGGAGTTCGTCTCCGGTCGAAAAGAACGCGACGCGCAGGCGTCGCCGCACCGCGACTTCGCCGATCCCAAGCGACGCAAGCAGGCCGAGGTCCGACGCGCGCACGATCCGCCCGATGTGCAGCGCCGCCGCGCCGCGCGCCAGATCTTCGCCGGCGCGCCGCCGGTTTGAGCCGCCGCGCAGGGCGCCGGCGGCGAAGCGGATGGTGCGGCCGTCGTCTGCTGCTTCGACCTGTTCCTGCGGTACGACCGTGTCGCAGCCCGCGGGCATCAGTGCGCCGGTCATCACGCGCACGCATTGCGTGGCATCCACCGCGCCGGCGAATGGATGGCCGGCGAGCGCCTTGCCGGCGATCGTGAGGGTGAGCTGCTGCTGAGTGTGCTGGCGGGCCTCGCCGTGCGGCGCGGCTTGCGGCGACACTGCTCCATCGAGCGCCGCGCTGCTGAACGCGTAGCCGTCCATCGCCGAGTTGTCGTGCGCCGGCACGTCGATCGGCGACACGATGTCTTCGGCCAGCACGCGATCGAGCGCATCGACAAGTGGCACGCGCTCGACAGTCGTCACCGGCGTCGCCCATTGGCGAACGATCGCCTGGGCGGCTGAGACCGGCAATGCTTGAGGGTCGAACTGGGCGACGCTGCGAGAAAGTTCGTTAGACGTGGTCATGAATGGGGAGGCGTCGCGACCGGATGCGGGTTCGGCCGAGGCCGGACAATCGCGGCATGGATAGCAGAAACCTCAAATTCGTTCGAGGTCGGCCAGTTCCTGCAAAGAATTGACATTGTAAAACGCGCGTTCATCGGCAAAAGTGACTTCGACTGTCTTGTGGCGCGCGTACCACGCGCGTACCTTGCGCTCGCCCGCGCCCAGCCAGGCCGCGAGATCGTCGGCGAGCGAGGTGCGCATCAGCGCGAACACCGGGTGCAGCGATACTTCGCCGCGCGCGTTGGTGGTCGTGACGGTGGCGAGGTCGGCTTGCGCGGCGTCGAGTGCATCGGCCAGACGCGCTGCGAGGTCGACGGGGAAGGCCGGCGTGTCGCACGGCGCGCTCAGCACGAATGGCGTGCGCGCGCTGCGGAGACCGGCGAGCAGGCCGGCCAGCGGGCCGGGAAAGTCGGGCAGCGTATCCGCGATCACGGTTGCACCGAATGGCGCGCCCAGTTCGGCGTAGCGCCCGGCATTGCGGTTTGCGCTGATCAGCAGCGCGCCGGTTTGCGGCGCGAGGCGGCTGATCACGTGTTGTGCGAGCGGCTTGCCGTGCAGGACCTGCAGCCCTTTGTCGACGCCGCCCATGCGCATGCCGCGACCGCCCGCCAGCAGCAGGCCGGTGATCTGGTGGGAGGGAATCGGCATGGGGCTTTGAATGATCGTGAGCGGAGCAGGGTGGCGAAGGCGTGCGCGGCGTGGCGTTGCCGCGCGCTAGCCGCCGATATACGACATTTCGACGCGCCGTTCGTCCGTGCGCGGCTGTGCACGCGAACTGCCGCGCAACTGCGAATAGCGGTCGGTGCGCATCTGCCACACGTGGGCGATGGCGGCGGCGATGTCGGGGTCGCTGGAGCCGTTGCGCAGCAACGTGCGCAAGTCATGGCCGGACGATGCGAACAGGCACAGGTAAACCTTGCCTTCGGTCGAGAGCCGCGCGCGCGTGCAGGTGCCGCAGAACGCGCGCGTCACGCTCGAAATCACACCGATTTCGCCGCTGCCATCGGTGTAGCCCCAGCGCTGCGCGGTTTCGGCCGCGCTGTTCGGCTCGAGCGGCACCAGCGGGAAGTGCGCGCCGATCTGCTCGACGACTTCCGCGGACGGCAGCACCTCTGTCATGTTCCAGCCGTTCGACGTGCCGACATCCATGTATTCGATAAAGCGCAGCACCGTGCCGGTGCCTTTGAAGTGCCGCGCCATCGGCACGATTTGCGTGTCGTTGGTGCCGCGTTTGACGACCATGTTCACCTTCACCGGCGCGAGGCCGACCGCCTGCGCGGCTTCGATGCCGGCGAGCACGTCTTCGACCGCGAAGTCGGCGTCGTTCATCTTGCGGAACAGCGCGTCGTCGAGTGCATCGAGGCTCACCGTCACACGTGTGAGGCCTGCGTCTTTCAGGCTGCGCGCCTTGCGCGCGAGCAGCGAGCCATTGGTGGTGAGGGTCAGATCGATCGGGTGGCCGGCGGGCGTCGTCAGGCTCGCGAGCCGCTCGATCAGGAATTCAAGGTTCTTGCGCAGCAGCGGCTCGCCGCCGGTCAGCCGGATTTTTTCGACGCCGTGCGCGACGAAAAGACGCGCGACGCGCTCGATCTCCTCGAACGTCAGCAGCGCGCTGTGGGGCAGGAACGGGTAATCCTTGTCGAATACCGAACGCGGCATGCAATACACACAGCGGAAATTGCAGCGATCCGTCACCGAAATGCGCAGGTCGCGCAGCGGCCGCGCCAGCATGTCGTGCAGTTGGCCACGCGGCGCGTGCGCCGGGCCGGAAACCATCGGCACAGCGCTGATATCGGTGAGGGGAATGATGCGTCGGGACATGGTTTGTTTATCTGGCTCAAGCTATTCATTCTAGCGGAATGCCCGGCCTGTCTCGATTCGGGAAATGCCTGCTGTTTACGAAAAAGCCCGCCTTTTGACGGGCGGGCTTCGGTCCCGGCGCGCTTCGATGTTTCGATACGCGCCGGGATGAGGCGAGACGACTAACCGCCGTTACTGCGGATGCTTCACCGTTTCGACCTGCTGCATCGGCGCGCTGTCGGCCGGCGGCAGCGGCTTGCGCTCACGCGGCACGCGCGCCGGCGCGGCGTGCTGCGCGGCGGCTTCCTGTGCGGCACGCAGCTTGTCGGCGCTGGTGTTCACCCACACGAGGCCGGCGCTTTCCAGCATCGGCTGCAGTGCTTCCGGCGACAGCGCGGGCGTCACGTGGATGCCGTTTGCGCTGGTTGCACCGTTGGCGCGTGCGGGCGGAGCCGGTTCGGCTGCCGGTGCCGCTGCCGGAGCCGCTGCCGGAGCCGCTGCCGGAGCCGCTGCCGGAGCCGCTGCCGGAGCCGCGGCTGCTGCCGGTGCCGGGGTGGCGGCCGTTGCCGGAGCAGCGACTTCGACAGCCGGTTCCTGCACCGCGGGTGCGGCCGGTTGCACCGCGACGCTGCTTACCTCGGCGGCCGGGGCGGCAGCTTCGGCGGCTTCGGCGGGTGCCGGTTGTGCCGTGGGCGCTTGTGCCGGTACGACCGGCTCGGCGGCAACGTGCGGTGCGGGCTCGGCCGGCGCTGGCGCGCTGACGGTTGCCGGCTCAACCGGCGCCTGCACAGCCGGTGCGGCTTGCGCGACCGGTTCATACGCAGCGGCCACTGGCGCAGCTTGCGGCGCTTCAGGCGCAGCGGACGGCGCGTTCTGCACTTCGCTTTCCACGTGCGTGGCCTGCGGCGCAGCGACCGGCGCCTCGTTTGCCTCAACCGATGCGACCGGTGCGAACGACGTGGCGGGGGCTTCGGATGCGAACGGCGTGCTAAACGAAGCCGATTCCACCTGCGCCGGTGCAACTGGTGCTTGCGGCTGTACCGTTTCGACGGCTACCGGCGCTTGCGCGACCGGTACGACTGCTTCGGCGGTTGCCGCTTTCTCGGCAGCCAGCATCGGGGTGTCCGCCGTGGCGTGCAACTCGGTGACCACAGCCGTTTCCGTCGCGACTGCGGCGACCACCACTTCCACCGGTACCACCGGTTGCTGCGGTGCCTCGTGGCGGCCAGTGTGCTCCGGCGCGCGGTGCGGTACTTCTGCAGGCACGGACGCAGCATCGCCTTCTGCTTCAGCGACATCGGCTGCGGTGTTGACGTTCAGACCGTCTTCTTCACGCTCGCGACGGCCACCACGACGACCGCGCCGGCGCCGACGACGCTCTTCGCCGTCACGTGCAGCGTCCTGATCGAGCGGCGCAGCGCCCCCCGTCAGGTTGGCCTGGGCCTGCAGCGCGGTGTCGGCGTCTTGCTCCGCATCGTTCTGATTCAGCGCTTCGGCCGTTTCCTGCTGCGGCTTGCGCCGCTCGCCGCGCTCGACGCGGTCCGGACGTTCGCGGCGTTCCTGGCGCTCGCCGCGTGCGCCGGCTTCCACCGTATCGGTGCGCTCGGCGGTGCGGTCCTGACCGCGTTCGGCGCGCTCCATGCGGCCTTCGCGGTTCTCGCGCGGTTCGCGGGTTTCGCGATTGTCACGCGTGTCGCGAGCTTCACGTCCTTCGCGACCCTCACGGCTGCCGCGAGCTTCACGTCCTTCGCGTGCTTCGCGCGGCTCACGGTTGTCGCGGATTTCACGACCTTCGCGGCCCTCGCGATTTTCACGCCCGTCGCGGTTTTCGCGCTCTTCGCGGCGCGGCGCCGGCTGGGCCGGACGGGCACCGGCTGCGGCGCCTTCGCCACGGCTCACGGTGTCGCGGGCCGCACCGCCACGGCGGTTACGGTTACGATCGCCGCCGCGTTCACCCGGACGCTCGCCACGTTCGGTACGCTCGGTGCGTGCCGGACGTGCAGTCTTGTCAGCCTCGACCGGCGTTGCTACCGGTGCCGCCGGCTTCACGCCGAACAGGCCCTTCAGCCAGCCGATGAAGCCACCGGCAGCCGGCGTCACCGCGACCGGCGCGGGCGTCGGCGCAGCAGCGGGGCGGACCGGCGCGCTCGGCGCCGGCTTTTCAGGCGTGATGCCCTTCACCGCGGCTTCCTGCTTCGGTTTCACCTCTTCGGTGCGCTTGCTGTAGCCGGTTTCCGATTCGAGCTCGCGAGCCGCTTCTTCGGCCATCTTCCACGACGCGCGCGGGTCGTCGAGACGCGCATCGTCGTGACGCAGACGCTCGAGCTTGTAGTGCGGCGTATCGAGGTGCTTGTTCGGCACCAGCACCACGTTGACCTTGAAGCGCGACTCGATCTTGTTGATTTCCGAGCGCTTTTCGTTGAGCAGGAAGGCGGTTACCTCGACCGGCACCTGGCAGTGGATCGCCGCGGTGTGCTCCTTCATCGCTTCTTCCTGAATGATCCGCAGCACCTGCAGCGCGGACGATTCGGTATCGCGGATGTGGCCCGTGCCGTTACAACGCGGGCACGTGACGTGGCTGCCTTCGGACAGCGCCGGACGCAGCCGCTGACGCGACAGCTCCATCAGGCCGAAGCGCGAGATCTTGCCCATCTGCACGCGCGCGCGGTCGTGCTTGAGCGCGTCTTTCAGACGCTGCTCGACTTCGCGCTGGCTCTTGGCCGACTCCATATCGATGAAGTCGATCACGATCAGGCCGCCCAGGTCGCGCAGACGCAACTGGCGCGCGACTTCGTCGGCGGCTTCCAGATTGGTGCGTGCGGCCGTTTCCTCGATGTCGGCGCCCTTGGTGGCGCGCGCCGAGTTCACGTCGATCGCGACCAGCGCTTCGGTGTGGTCGATCACGATCGCGCCGCCCGACGGCAGCGGCACCGTACGCGAGTACGCGGTTTCGATCTGGTGCTCGATCTGGAAGCGCGAGAACAGCGGCACGTCGTCGTGGTAGCGCTTCACCTTGTTGACGTTGTCCGGCATCACGATGTCCATGAAGGCGCGGGCCTGGTCATGGATTTCGGTGGTGTCGATCAGGATTTCGCCGATATCGGGCTGGAAGTAATCGCGAATCGCGCGGATCACGAGGCTCGATTCGAGGTAAATCAGCATCGGCTGACCGGAGTTGCCGCTTTGCGACGCGGCTTCGATCGCGCGCCACAGCTGCATCAGGTAGTTCAGGTCCCACTGCAGCTCTTCGGCGCTGCGGCCAATGCCGGCGGTGCGCGCGATGATGCTCATGCCCTCGGGCAATTGCAGCTGCGCCATCGTTTCGCGCAGTTCCTGTCGGTCGTCGCCCTCGATACGGCGCGACACGCCGCCGCCGCGCGGGTTGTTCGGCATCAGCACCAGGTACCGGCCGGCCAGCGAGATAAAGGTGGTGAGCGCCGCGCCCTTGTTGCCGCGCTCTTCCTTTTCGACCTGGACGATCAGCTCCTGGCCTTCCTTCAGCGCGTCCTGGATGCGCGCGGAGCGCATCTCGACGCCGTCGCGGAAGTACTGGCGGGCGACTTCCTTGAACGGCAGGAAGCCGTGCCGGTCTTCGCCGTAATTGACGAAGCAGGCTTCGAGCGACGGCTCGATGCGGGTAACGATGCCCTTGTAAATGTTGCCTTTGCGCTGTTCGCGCCCGGCGGTTTCGATGTCGATATCGATGAGCTTCTGCCCATCGACGATGGCGACGCGCAATTCTTCCTGCTGCGTCGCATTGAACAGCATGCGTTTCATTGAACGGCTCCAGAGCGGCTTCGCGCAACCCATACGCCGGCATGCGACGAGGCTTGTGACCTCAGCGCCGGACGAACGGGCAGCGGCAGGCCGCGCCTTATTGTGTTTTCACAAGCACGCTGGAGCGGGAAAGTTGGCGGGAGAATTGCCGCAAGAGGGCGCCGTCCGCCAGAAATGGACGACTGCCGCAGGGCACCTGCGAATACGGCTTCAAATAACCGCGCGACACGCCACGAGCCCCGGACTACCGCCTGCTTACGCCTTCTTCCATATCCCGCCGGTGCGCCAGGATGGGCGCATGACCGGACGGGCGAAGGGGCTGCGGTTAGCCGCAGCGGGGTTCGCTTCAAATTCGCGATTTCCCGCTCGGGGGGTGCCTCGCCTGATTTTTGACGTCGCCCTGTTCCGCATTTCTTCGCGGAACCCTTCAGGCGCTCGCCGTAACTTCGCCACTGGCGCGCTGCGCCGCGGACCGCCTCCGGAACTTCAACCCGGTGGGCGCCGCCCGCTGCCTCGGCTCGCCAGTCAAATTCTTTTTGACCAAAATTCCGTTACCGTCAGCTACCTGCCGACCGAACGCGCCTGTGGGCGCCGTCCCTGCCGGACATGGTTGCCGTGCGTGCAACTTGTTGCATCTCGTTTTTCGGGACGAGCAACCAGCCCCGGGCGCAAGTAAAATGTCGGTTTAACGCTTGCACCTGCGCAATCCGCCCGCGGTTCGGCTAATGCGCCGGTTCCATCGCGCCGGTCGAACCCGCCGGCCGCCGCAGACTGCTGGGCAAATTATATTCAGAATGAAAGAGTTAGGCAAAATTTCCCAGAAAAAGGTCGCAAGTGATCAGGTCTCGATGATCGAGATCGACGACAGCGCGGCCGGTCAGCGCATCGATAACTTTTTGTTGCGCGTCTGTAAAGGTGTGCCCAAGAGCCATATCTACCGCATTTTGCGCAGCGGCGAAGTACGCGTGAACAAGGGCCGCGTCGATGCCCAGTACCGGCTCGCGCATGGCGATCTGGTGCGGGTGCCGCCCATTCGGATTGCCGAGTCGCAGGCGGCGGTCGCGCCGCCGGTGCCGACTTCCGCCCATTTCAGCGTGCTGTTCGAAGACGACCACCTGCTGGTGATCGACAAACCCGCCGGCGTGGCGGTGCATGGCGGCAGCGGCGTCGCCTACGGCGTGATCGAGCAGTTGCGCGCGGCGCGTCCGGACGCGAAATTCCTCGAACTGGTGCATCGGCTCGACCGCGAAACCTCCGGCGTGCTGATGCTGGCCAAAAAGCGCGCGGCGCTGGTCGACCTGCACGAGCAGATCCGCGAAAACCGCATGGACAAGCGCTACTACGCGTGCGTGCACGGCGAATGGGCAAGCGACTGGGGCCGCCGCCGCGCGGTGAAGGAGCCGCTGCACAAATATCTGCTGCCGGACGGCGAGCGCCGCGTGCGGGTTCAGCCGGACGGTTTGCCTTCGCACACTATTTTCAACCTGATCAACCGCTGGCCCGGCTATGCGCTGCTCGAAGCGGAACTGAAAACGGGTCGGACTCATCAGATACGGGTTCATCTCGCGCATTTGGGGCTGCCGATCATCGGCGACGCGAAGTACGGCGATTTTGCGCTGAACAAGGCGCTCGCCCGCGCGAACGCGGTGCCCGGCCTCAAGCGGATGTTTCTGCATGCGTATCGCCTGAAATTGACGCACCCGGCCACGCGCGACACGTTGCAGTTCGACGCGCCGCTGCCGGCCGAATGCAAGCGTTTCGTCGCACAACTGGCCGAGCTGAACGGTGAGGCCGCACCCGATAATCCATCAAATAGTCCAAACAATAGTGAGACAGCCACGCATGGCCCGACAGCAATTTGATCTGATCGTCTTCGATTGGGACGGTACGTTGATGGATTCGACCGCGCACATTGCGCGCAGCATCCAGGCGGCGTGCCGCGATCTGGGCCTGCCGGTGCCGGCCACCGAGGCCGCCAGCTATGTGATCGGCCTCGGTCTGCGCGACGCGCTGCAGATCGCCGCGCCGACGCTCGACCCGGCCGAGTATCCGCGGCTCGCCGAGCGGTACCGGTTTCACTACCTGATCAAGGATCAAACCACCGAGCTGTTCACCGGCGTGCGCGAAATGCTCACCGAACTGCGCGATACCGGTTATCTGCTCGGTATCGCGACCGGCAAGAGCCGCGTCGGGCTGAACCGCGCGCTCGATACCGTGCGGCTTACCAGCCTGTTCGACGGCACTCGTTGTGCCGACGAAACCTTCTCGAAGCCGCATCCGGCAATGCTGCACGAGCTGACCCGCGAACTCGGCCAGGATCCGGCGCGCACCGTGATGATCGGCGATACCACGCACGATCTGCAGATGGCGGCCAATGCGGGCATCGCCGGCATCGGCGTCACGTACGGCGCGCATCCGGCCAATTCGCTCGCCGCGCTGCAGCCGAAGTTCGTCGCGGAGAGCGTTGTCTCGCTCGCCGCGTGGCTGCGCGAGCACGCATGAGCGATACCGCGCCCGAGGCAGTACGCGTTTGCGCATCGGCGGAACTGGTCGACGGCGGCGCCGGCGTGCGGCGCGCCGCGCGCTGGGGCGGCGGTAACGCCGTTGTATTTTTCGTCCGCTACGATGGCAACGCGTACGGCTATCTGAACCAGTGCGCGCATGTGCCGATGGAACTGGACTGGAACGAAGGTCAGTTCTTCGAATCCTCCGGCCTGTATCTGATGTGCGCGACCCACGGCGCGATCTACGCGCCGGACACGGGGAAGTGCGTCGGCGGACCTTGTCGCGGCGGCAGATTGCGCGCGCTGCAGGTCGACGAACGCGACACGCCCGACGGTCGCGCGGTATTCTGGCTGCCCGACGGCGAACTCCGGCCGGCCGATGCCGGGCCTGACGGGGCGCCTGAAGGGCAACCGGCAGCGCAACCCGAAGCGCCCTGAAACCCCGATTCACTCTGGCGGCAACGCATGTCCGACAATTTCAATCCCGATTCCAAAGAGCCTGCCGCAAGCCGTCCGGCTGCGTCCGCTGGCGAGCCCGGCTGGGAGCGCGCGGCGCTCGAGCGTATTGCGCTGGCCGCGATCACCGAGCAGCGCACCGCGCGTCGCTGGCGGATTTTCTTCCGGTTCGTGTTTCTGGCGATCCTGGTCGTGATCGGCTGGGGCGTGTTCGATCTGTCCGGCGACAAGGTCGCAGCGACCGGCCGGCATACCGCGCTCGTCACGCTTGATGGCGAAATTTCCGCCAATACGAACGCGAACGCCGAAGATGTCGACGCCGCGCTGCAAGATGCGTTCGAAGACGCCGGCACGGCGGGGGTCGTGCTGCGTTGTAACAGCCCGGGCGGCAGCCCGGTGCAGGCGGGCATCATCTATAGCGAGATCCGCAGGCTGCGCGCGAAGCACCCTTCGGTGCCGCTGTATGTGGTGGTCGGCGATATGTGCGCGTCGGGCGGGTATTACGCGGCTGCGGCGGCGGACAAGATTTACGTCGACAAGGCGAGCATCGTCGGTTCGATTGGCGTGCTGATGGACGGCTTCGGTTTCACCGGCCTGATGGACAAGCTTGGTGTGCAGCGCCGGCTGCATACGTCTGGGGAGAACAAGGGCTTCTTCGACCCGTTCTCGCCGGAGACGCCGAAGATGGACGCGCACGCGCAGCAGATGCTCGACGAAATTCATGCGCAATTCATCGACGCGGTGCGCCAGGGGCGCGGCAAGCGGCTGCACGAGACTCCCGATATTTTCTCCGGGCTGTTCTGGACCGGCGAGAAGAGCGTCGAACTCGGTCTTGCGGATGGTTTTGGCGATACCGATTACGTTGCGCGCGAGATCATCAAGGCGCCCGACGTGGTCGATTACACGGTGAAGGAAAGCATCACCGACCGCGTCGCGCGCAAATTCGGTGCGGCGGTCGGTGGTGCGGCGGTGCATGCGCTGATTCTGGGCGGGAAGCTGAATCTGCGTTGAGCGGCGCGCTTGTGGGGCGGTTGTGCGGCGCCGAGCCTGGCGCCGCTTTGCCTCGGGTTGCTTTGCCTGGCGCAGCGGTTTGCGGTCTGATTGCGGCCCAGATGGTTCCTGGGTGCCGCCCGATTGCGGCGTGATTGCGGCCCGTTTCCGCCCGTTCCGCCTGGTTTCGCCCGGTCGCCGCCTAGTTGGCCAGCAGCAGAAAAATCGCCGGACGCTTGTGCAGATCAGGCGCCGGCTTTTTCTTCCAGTCGCTGATCGCACGGCTCGCGATCGTCTCATTTTCCATCGTCAGATCAACCGCGACGCACACCAGCGTCGACGGCGCGCAGGTCGCGATCAGCGTGTCGAGCAGCGCCTTGTTGCGATACGGCGTTTCGATAAAGATCTGCGTTTGCCGAGCCTTGCGCGATTGCTGCTCCAGCTCGCGCAGGCGCTTTACCCGCTCGGCCGCATCGATCGGCAGGTAGCCGTGAAACGCGAAGCTCTGGCCATTCAGCCCGGACGCCATCAGCGCCAGCAGGATCGAACTCGGCCCGACCAGCGGCACGACCTTGACGCCGCGTTCGTGCGCGCGCCGCACCAGCAGCGCGCCCGGATCCGCGACCGCCGGGCAGCCGGCCTCGGAGACGAGGCCCGCGTCGGTGCCCGCCAGAATCGGTTTCAACAGCGCTTCGATCGCGCCGGGCGGCGTGTTGACGTTCAGTTCGCGCACCTCGATTTCCTGGATCGGCCGCTCGGTGCCGACTTTCTTCAGGAACACGCGCGTGGTTTTCGCGTTTTCGCCTATGTAATAGTGCAGCGCCGCGGCGCGCGCCCGGACCGGTGCCGGCAGCACGGCGGCCAGTGCGTCCGTGTCGCCGTCGCCGAGCGTGTTCGGGATCAGATACAGTACGCCGCTCATCGCGTCTCCCACAGTGGATAACCGGCTGCAAGCAGCATGCTCGACAGCGCGATCAGCGGCAGGCCGATCAGCGCGGTCGGATCGTCGGATTCGATTGCTTCGAGTAGCGCGATGCCGAGCCCCTCGGATTTCGCGCTGCCGGCCACGTCGTACGGCGTTTCGGCGCGCAGGTAGGCGTCGAGCGCCGCGTCCGGCAGATTGCGAAAGCGCACGCGGGTCACCACGTCGATGCTCTGCGCGTCGCCCGAGCGGCTGTCGAACAGGCATAGCGCGCTGTGAAACAGCACTTCGCGGCCGCGCATCGCCTGCAACTGGGCGAGGGCTTTTTCATGCGTGCCGGGTTTGCCGATCTGCAGGTTGTCGAAGGTCGCGACCTGATCGGAGCCGATCACCAGCGCCGTATCCGTGCTGGCGAGGCTCGCGGCGACGGCGCGTGCTTTCGCCTGCGCCAGCCGCAGTGCGGTGGCTTCAGGGGTTTCGCCGGTCAGCGGCGTTTCGTCAATGGCGGGTACCGCGACGTCGAACGGAATGCGCAGGCGTTCGAGCAGTTCGCGGCGATAGCGTGAGCTCGATGCCAGAATCAGGCGAGGCGGGCGATTTGCGGTGGGTGCGTCGGTTTCGGCGGGTTCGGACATGCTGGATTCAGATGCTAAATGGGTGTCTGCAACACAGGCTGCGGAAGGCGCGCTGCAGCGGGGCTTAAGTGTTTGACTCGAAAAGACAATACGGATATAGTCTTGGGCTTTTCTAGCGGCGCCTTGTTGTAGTCGTAAGCAGGGCGGCTGAAGCGCGTTGAACACAAGCCCACAAGCCGCAGCAACCGCGCGCTATAAGAGTTGCGATTCCGGCTACAAAGCCCAACTGCAGCTCGCCACGCAATCGCCCAGCAGGAGTGCACATGACGGATACGAATCGCAGTCTTGGCAAACCTGCTGGCAAACCCACCGCTGCTATCGACCCACGGCAGCTCGACGTATTCGAGTTTGCGCGCAGTGGCCGGCAGGCAGCGGGTGTGGTGCGGGTTTCGCAGTTGCCGCGCATGTTAAACGAAGTCCCGGCGGAAGTGTCGGCTGAACAACGCGATACCGCGTTCACCTGGCAAGTCGAAGGGTCGGCGCAGACGGAATTGCAGGAAGACGGCACCGAGGGCCCGCAACCGTATTTGCGGCTTGCGGTTCACGGTGTCGCGTGGCTCGAATGTCAGCGTTGCCTGACGCCGTACGAGCAGGCGCTCAATGTCGACACGACCTATCGGATCGTTGCGACTGAAGCGGAGGCTGAAGAGTTTCCGCTCGACGAAGATGAGGTCGAGGTGATCGTGGGCTCGCGCCAGTTCGATCTCATCGATCTGATCGAAGATGAATTGCTGCTTTCGCTGCCGCTCATACCGAAGCATGACGTCTGTCCGCAAGTGCACGAGAGTCTCGTGTCGGGCGTGAGCGGGGCAGACGGAGAAGGCGGCGAAGCAGTGCAGGACGAAGCCGCAGCGGACGACGAGCCCAAGCGGCCCAATCCGTTCGCTGCGCTGCGCAGCCTGAAGACGGACGATCCGGATGGATCGGACGGTTCGGGCGGCAACAAGCGCGGCAACAAGCATTAGCGCGAGTATCAACGCGGGCATTGAACACGTTGCAAGGGTAGCCTGAGTGTCAGGCAGCAGGCCAGTCAGCCAAACGGCTGATGGCTGTGGCGACATCGGGCTGTGTTAGAATTCGGAAAATTTTCAGGAGTTATCATGGCAGTCCAACAGAACAAGAAGTCGTCGTCCAAGCGCGGCATGCACCGTTCGCACGATTTCCTCAACGCAGCGCCGCTGGCCGTTGAGCCGAGCACCGGTGAAGTGCATCTGCGTCACCACATCAGCCCGAACGGCTACTATCGCGGCAAGAAAGTCGTCAAGACGAAAAACGACTAAACGCCTGGGTGTGTTGCGCACTCAATATGGCGTTTCGCGTGGCGACCGGCTCGCTTGACACTCTTTCCGGTACATCGAAAAGGCGGCATTCAACTGCCGCTTTTTTGTGCGTGAAAATCGTCGCATTCCATGACTGTTAAGCTCACGATCGATTGCATGGGAGGCGACCACGGTCCATCTGTGACCGTTCCCGCCGCCGTCAATTTCGTTCGCTCGCACCCCGATGCGCAGCTGTTGCTGGTCGGCATCGAAAGTGCGATCCGGGCGCAACTGAAAAAACTCAAGGCTTCAGACGAGCCGGCGCTGACGGTCGTGCCGGCTACCGAGATCGTCGCAATGGACGATCCGGTCGAGGTCGCGCTGCGCAAGAAGAAAGATTCGTCGATGCGCGTGGCGCTCAATCGCGTCAAGGAAGGAGAGGCGCAGGCCTGTGTCTCCGCCGGCAACACCGGCGCGCTGATGGCCGTGTCGCGCTACGTGCTGAAAACGCTGCCGGGCATCGAGCGCCCGGCGATTGCGTTCGCGCTGCCGAATCCGACCGGCTACACGATGATGCTGGACCTGGGCGCGAACGTCGATTGCGAGCCGCAGCATCTGCTGCAGTTCGCGGAGATGGGGCACGCGCTGGTATCGGCGCTCGAAGGCAAGGAACGTCCGACGATCGGCCTGTTGAACATCGGCGAAGAAGTCATCAAGGGCAACGAGACCATCAAGCGCGCCGGCGAGCTGCTGCGCGCGAGTACACTGAATTTCCGCGGCAACGTCGAAGGCGACGACATCTATAAAGGTACGACCGATGTGATCGTCTGCGACGGTTTCGTTGGCAATGTCGCGCTGAAAACGTCGGAAGGTCTCGCGCAGATGCTGTCGAACATCATCAAGGAAGAGTTCGGCCGTTCGTGGCTCACCAAGGTGATGGCCGTACTTGCGCTGCCGGTGCTGCTGCGCTTCAAGCGGCGCGTCGACCATCGCCAGTACAACGGCGCGGCGCTGCTCGGCCTGCGTGGTCTGGTGATCAAAAGCCACGGTTCTGCGGACGCTTATGCGTTTGAGTGGGCTATCAAACGCGGGTATGATGCCGTCAAAAATGGCGTGCTGGAACGCCTCGCACGCGCAATGGAAGAGAACGCGGGCTCGCTCGAGCAGGCGGCACGCGTCGCGGGCGGCGTAGGTGGCACTGCAGGTGGCACCGTAGGTGGCACAAGCGGCGGCGCGGGTCTCGCAAACCCGGTCGGGCCGGGTGGTCCGATCGCAGGTCAGGCCGGGCCCTACGCTGCATCATCCTCGAAGGCATAATGGCTCAATCGACTCTATATTCCCGCGTGCTCGGCACCGGCAGCTATCTGCCACCCGGTCGCGTCTCCAATCAGGAACTGACCGACCGTCTCGCGAAGCAGGGTGTCGAGACGAGCGATGAATGGATCGTCGCGCGCACCGGCATTCATGCGCGCTACTTCGCCGAACCCAACGTCACCACCAGCGACCTCGCGCTGATCGCCTCGCAACGCGCGATCGAAGCCGCCGACGTCGATCCGCAGTCGATCGATCTGATCATCGTCGCCACGTCCACGCCGGACTTCGTGTTCCCGAGTACCGCGTGCCTGCTGCAGAACAAGCTCGGCATCAAGAACAACGGCGCCGCATTCGACGTGCAGGCGGTGTGTTCCGGTTTCGCGTATGCGGTGGCAACCGCCGACAGTTTCATCCGCAGCGGCCAGCATCGTACGGCGCTGGTCATCGGCGCAGAGACCTTCTCACGCATTCTCGATTTCAACGATCGCACCACCTGCGTGCTGTTCGGCGATGGCGCCGGCGCGGTGATCCTGCAGGCATCGGATGAGCCGGGCGTGCTGTCGAGCGCGCTGCATGCGGATGGCAGCTATTCGAACATTCTGTGCACGCCGGGCAATGTGAACGGCGGCATCGTCAGCGGCAGCGCGTTTCTGCATATGGATGGCCAGGCGGTGTTCAAGCTCGCGGTCGGCGTGCTCGAGAAGGTCGCGATCGAAGCGATCGAGAAAGCCGGCCTGAAGCCCGAACAGATCGACTGGCTGATTCCGCATCAGGCCAATATCCGCATCATGCAGAGCACCTGCCGCAAGCTGGGCTTGCCGCAGGAACGGATGATCGTCACCGTGCACGAGCACGGCAATACGTCCGCTGCCTCCATTCCGCTCGCCTTCGACGTCGCGGTGCGCGACGGTCGCATCAAGCGCGGCCAAAACGTGCTGCTCGAAGGCGTCGGCGGCGGCTTTACCTGGGGCGCGTCGGTCATTCGCTTCTAGACACCGGCAAAACGGGATACCCGGCAACTTCAGACCGGCGCTTCGCGCGCGATACGCGCACGCACCAGCGCTGCTGCCGGGCTCGCAGGCGGCATACGGCAAACCACCTGTATGCCCGCCGCGGCCACGCCCACTCGAATCAACGATTTTGGGGACGTTATGAAATTTGCGTTCGTTTTTCCAGGCCAGGGATCGCAAACGGTCGGTATGCTGAATGCGTTCGGCGATCATCCTGTGGTGCGTGAAACGCTGCAGGAAGCCTCCGATGCACTGGGCCAGGATCTCGGCAAGCTGATCGCCGAAGGTCCGATCGAAGACCTGAATCTGACCACCAACACGCAGCCGGTGATGCTGACGGCCGCTTACGCGATTTATCGCGCGTGGCAGGCGGCGGGCGGCCCGGCGCCGTCGATCGTGGCCGGCCACAGTCTCGGCGAATATACGGCGCTGGTCGCGGCCGGCGCGCTGAAGTTCAGCGATGCGGTGCCGCTGGTGCGCTTTCGCGCGCAGGCGATGCAGACCGCGGTGCCGGTCGGAGAGGGCGGTATGGCGGCGCTGCTCGGCCTGGACGACGCAACCGTGCGCGAAGTGTGCAGCGAAGCGGCATCGGCGGGCACGGTCGAGGCGGTCAACTTCAATGCGCCCTCCCAGGTCGTGATTGCCGGCCACAAGGCCGCGGTCGAGAAGGCCTGCGAGATCGCGAAGGCAAAGGGCGCGAAACGCGCGCTGCCGCTGCCGGTGTCGGCGCCGTTCCATTCGTCGCTGCTGAAGCCGGCTTCGGATCAGCTGCGCGAGTATCTGGCCAACGTCAATCTTTCCGTGCCGTCGATCGCTGTGGTCAATAACGTCGACGTCGCGATCGTCAACGAGCCGGCCGCGATCAAAGATGCGCTGGTGCGCCAGGCGGCCGGCGCGGTGCGCTGGGTCGAATGCGTGCAGGCGATTGCGCAGCAGGGCGTCACGCACGTGATCGAATGCGGTCCCGGCAAGGTGCTGGCGGGGCTGACCAAACGCATCGACAGCAATCTGGTCGGCGCGGCGGTGTTCGATCCGGCTTCGCTGGAAGAAACGCTGAAGCTGGTCAACGCGCAGTAGCAATGAGTCAAACCGCCGGTCGCGCGCAGTGCGTCGCCGGGCGGCACACGATGAGTAGAAGGCAATAAGCGGAACGCAATGATGGACAACTCTCTCGACAAACAGATCGCCGTGGTGACCGGCTCTTCGCGCGGCATCGGCAACGCCATCGCGCTGGAACTGGCGCGTCGCGGCGCGACCGTGATCGGCACGGCGACCAGCGAAAGCGGTGCGCAGGCGATCACCGAAACCTTCAAGGCAGCCGGACTGAACGGCCGCGGCGCGGTGCTGAACGTCAACGACGCCGCTGCGATCGAAGCACTGATCGACGGCACTGTGAAGGAATTCGGCGCGCTCAACGTGCTGGTGAACAACGCGGGCATCACGCAAGACCAGCTCGCGATGCGCATGAAGGACGAAGACTGGGACGCGGTGCTCGACACCAATCTGAAGGCCGTATTCCGCCTGTCGCGCGCGGTGCTGCGCCCGATGATGAAGGCGCGCGGCGGCCGGATCGTCAACATCACGTCGATCGTCGGCGCATCGGGCAACCCGGGGCAGGCGAACTATGCCGCCGCGAAGGCTGGCGTAGCCGGCATGTCGCGTGCGCTGGCGCAGGAAATCGCGAGCCGCGGCATCACCGTGAACTGCGTGGCGCCGGGCTTCATCGACACCGACATGACGCGCGCGCTGTCCGAAGAGCAGCAAACCGCGCTGAAGTCCAAAGTGCCAGCGGGGCGTCTGGGCGCGCCGGAAGACATCGCGCATGCGGTTGCGTTCCTCGCATCGCCGCAGGCCGGCTACATCACAGGCACCACGCTGCATGTAAACGGCGGCATGTACATGGCGTAATCAAATTCGGTTACTATCCGCGCCGCGATGTCGTTTCCTTGCAGTTTCGCGCGCTGGTGACACATGCCTTCGCAGCAATGTGCGCGCCGTTTTTCTGCGGGGCAAACCTGATAAAATGCGCGCACCTGTATTTATGAACTTCTTTCCCTTGGAGGGGTAATGGACAACATCGAACAACGCGTTAAAAAGATCGTTGCAGAACAACTGGGCGTCGCAGAAGCCGAAATCAAGAACGAAGCGTCGTTCGTCAACGATCTGGGCGCCGATTCGCTCGATACCGTCGAACTCGTGATGGCTCTCGAAGACGAATTCGGCATGGAAATTCCGGATGAGGAAGCCGAAAAGATCACCACGGTGCAGCAAGCGATCGACTACGCGCGCGCCAACGTCAAGGCGTAAGGCCATTCGCCAGCGCACCGCCGCGTCTGCTGCGTTGTTCCGCTGTCGCGCCGGTTACCGGCAAGCGCAGGAACCGCGGCACGCCGCCGCCACCGGCATGCTAGCCGCGCTCAAAGCCACAGGGCTCACAGGTTCGGTTCCTGTGGCCGCTGTGGCTTTTGCTTTGGCCGCTGCTGTTGCAGACGCTGTCCGGTTGGCATCCAGCAGTTTTTGCTTTCGTCATTCTATGGAAAAGGGGTTACCGTGAGCCGCCGTCGTGTTGTTGTTACAGGCCTGGGGCTGATTTCGCCTGTTGGCAATAATGTCGCTGATGGCTGGGCCAATCTGGTCGCCGGCAAATCAGGCATCGCCGACATCACGAAGTTCGATGCGTCGAACTTCTCCACCCGCTTCGCGGGTGAGGTCAAGGGCTTCGCTGTCGAGGACTACATGCCCGCCAAGGAAGCGCGCCATATGGATACGTTTATCCATTACGGCATCGCGGCCGGCATGCAGGCGATGCAGGACAGCGGCCTCGCAGTCACCGCTGAGAATGCCGAGCGCATCGGCGTGGTGGTCGGTTCGGGCATCGGCGGGTTGCCGATGATCGAAATCACGCAAACCGAACTGCTCAATCGCGGCCCGCGCCGGATTTCGCCGTTCTTCGTGCCGGCCTCGATCATCAACATGATTTCCGGGCATCTGTCGATCAAGTTCGGCCTGAAAGGCCCGAATCTGTCGATGGTGACCGCGTGCACCACCGGTCTGCACTGTATCGGCGAGGCCTCGCGCCTGATCGAATACGGCGATGCGGACGTGATGATCGCGGGCGGTGCGGAATCGACCGTGTCGCCGCTCGGCATCGGCGGCTTCGCGGCGGCGCGTGCGCTGTCGCAACGCAACGACGATCCGGCTACCGCGAGCCGTCCGTGGGACAAGGAACGCGACGGCTTCGTGCTCGGCGAAGGCGCGGGCGTGATGGTGCTCGAAGAGTACGAGCATGCGAAGGCGCGCGGCGCGAAGATCTACGCGGAAGTGGCGGGCTACGGCATGAGCGGCGACGCGTATCACATGACGGCGCCGGTCGAAGACGGCGACGGCGCGCGCCGCTGCATGCTGGCGGCGATGAAAAACGCCGGCATCAATGCGGATCAGGTCCAGTACCTGAATGCGCACGGCACGTCCACGCCGCTGGGCGACCTCGCGGAAACGATCGGCATCAAGCGCGCGTTCGGCGATCACGCAAAGAACATCGTCGTGAACTCGACGAAGTCGATGACCGGGCACCTGCTGGGTGGCGCGGGCGGCCTCGAATCGGTGTTCACGGTGCTGGCCGTGCATCATCAGGTGTCGCCGCCGACCATCAACATTTTCAACCAGGATCCGGAGTGCGATCTCGACTACTGCGCGAACACCGCGCGGCAGATGAAGATCGACGTGGCGCTGAAGAACTCGTTCGGGTTCGGCGGCACCAACGGTACGCTGGTGTTCAAGCGCACCTGAGCGTGCGTTCGACCGTTTGACGCAGTCGCTTCAGTCTTACCCGTCGGGGCAGGCCAGCAAGGCGCCGCAGTCGATCCAGTCGATCGGACCGATGCAGGCGGTGCCGCCGGCAGGCCCGGGCGCTCACCTGGCTCTATCGAATGGCGGATCTGTACAACGCATTGCGTTGCGCAGGTCCGCCTTGCTGTTTGGCGCAACGGCCGGATTCATTGCGCTTGCCGTTGTGGCAGTCTGCACCACGTTCGCCGCACGCTTTGCCCTGGTTGATGCCGCAGTCGCAGCGCTAGTGGCGCTCGCCGTGCTGCGCACCGCTTTCGCGCATTACGACCGCCGCCGGCCCGCGTCGCTTAAAATCGGGCCCGATGGTTTGACCGTATGGAACGGCGCCGGGCGCCAGATCGCACAGGGCCGCGTCGCCGGTTGCGCGCAGTGGAGCGGTTCGCTGCTGTCGATCGCGCTTGTAGGCGACAATGGCCGCACCCACACGCTGCTGGTGGCCGCCGACATGCTGCACCCCGAGCCGTTTCGCGAACTGGCGGTCGAGGCGCGGCGCGCCGCGCACGGCGCGTTGTAACGAGTCGCTGTAACGACTGTTACCGGCAGCGGTTACCGCTGTAACGTCGGCAGATGAAGGGGACGCTACAATGGTCCCCCCGCGGGCCTCCTAGCTAACGGATTTATCAGGTGAGCGAAAAAGAAATTGATCAGGTGCTGGTCGAACGCGTACAGAAGGGCGACAAGGCGGCATTCGAGCTGCTGGTCACGAAGTACCAGCGCAAGATCATCCGGCTGATCTCGCGCCTCGTGCGGGATCCCGCCGAGGTCGAAGACGTGGCGCAGGACGCGTTCATCAAGGCGTACCGGGCGTTGCCGCAGTTCCGCGGCGAGTCCGCTTTCTATACGTGGTTGTACCGGATTGCCGTGAACACGGCGAAGAACTACCTTGCGACCCAGGGCCGGCGTGCGCCGACCTCGACCGAAGCGGACGCAGAAGAAGCTGAAACTTTCTCGGATGCCGACCAACTAAGGGATATCAACACGCCCGAGTCGATGTTGATGAGCAAACAGATCGCAGAGACGGTCAATGCTGCGATGGCGGTTTTACCGGAAGAACTGCGCACTGCCATTACTCTTCGTGAAATTGAGGGTTTGAGCTACGAGGAAATCGCCGAAATGATGAGTTGCCCGATCGGCACCGTCAGATCGAGAATTTTTCGTGCTCGCGAGGCCATTGCGGCAAAATTGCGTCCGTTGCTGGACACACCCGAAGGCAAACGCTGGTAGTGGCGCCATGAATGGCGCGCAGGCTTGCGGTCGATATCGATAGTCGGCCGGGGCTTTCCAGCATGCTGGCGGGGCGGCGGGGCAATCTCTGGGTCAGGTGGTGTCACTACGGGGTGTCTGTAAGATGGGGAGCATCATGGGGTCGGTTTCGATGCATGCACAAGCGAATTCGCCAACGAGCTCGCGCGGCGAGCGTCTTTCCGCTTTCGTCGACGGCGAATTGCACGGCGACGAACCAAACAATGTTTTGGCTGGGCTCGATCATGAGGATCGGGCCGCCTGGTCGTGTTATCACCTGATCGGCGACGCGCTGCGTTCCGACGATCTGGCGATGAACCCGGCTGCCAGCCAGGCCTTCATGAGCGGTTTTGCCGCGCGCTTCGAAAGCGAAGCGCACGTGCTGGCGCCCACGAAGTCGTTTGCCGGGCGGCATCTGTTCGCGTTGCGCAACCGTGTCGCACCGGCCTTCGCGGTCGCCGCGGCCGCCGCCACGCTGACGTGGATCGTTGTGCCGCAACTGCAGGGCGTGAACACCGGTGCGTCGCAAGTGGCGTCGTCGGGCAGCGACTCGCTGCAGCACGTTGCGATGGTGGCATCGATGCCCGCGGCGGTGACCGTGGCTAGCGCCCGGCCTGCCGTGCAGGATTCGAACATCATTCGCGACGCCAGTCTCGATCAATATCTGGAAGCCCACCAGCAATTCGCGCAACAGCCGGTGATGGCTGGCTCGATGCCGCTGTTGCGTGCCGCCGCCGTGACTACGCAAGGCCGATAAGCTTGATGCAGACTCTGCGGTTCAATAAAACGACAACCTGGGGTCGGCTGCCGGCGTTCATGTTCTGCGCAGCCGCATTGCTTTCAGCGTTATCCATCTCGCCACGCGCGCTCGCGCAGGACGACTCGTCGGCCCGCCACACGGCGGCCGAACTGCTCAACCGGATCCATCAGGCCGCCCAGCAGCAGAACTACGAGGGCGCCTTCGTCTATCAGCGCGGCACCTTCGTGCAGACCTCGCGCATCACGCACTACGCAACCCGCAACGACGGCGAGTACGAGCAGCTCGAGAGCCTCGACGGCAAGCCGCGCAAGATGCTGCGCCATAACGACGAGCTGTACACGTTCGTGCCGGAGCGCCATCTGTGCGTGGTCGAAACACGGCAGAACAAGGATTCGTTCCCGGCGCTGTTGTCCGCCAGCAGCGACCAGGTGCTGGCGGTGTACGAGCCGAAGCTGCTCGGCAACGACCGCGTCGCAGGGCTCGAAGCCAATGTGATCGAGCTCGATCCGAAGGACGAGTACCGTTACACCCACAAGCTGTGGGCCGACACGAAGACAGGCTTGCTGCTGCGCGCGCAGACGCTCGACCCGAGCGGCGAGGTGCTCGAGCAGGTGTCGTTCTCGCAGATCCGCGTCGGCGTGCCGGTCGACAAGGCGCCGATCGCCGCCGGCATTCGTAATATGGCAGGTTGGACGGTCGTGCGTCCGCCGGTCGAATCGGTGGATATGGAAGCGCAAGGCTGGCAGATTACGCCGAATGTGCCGGGTTTCAGGAAGATTCGCGAGCTGCGCCGGCCGATGGCGGCGCTCGATCCGGCCAATCCGCCGATTCCGGTCGATCAGATGGTATTCTCCGATGGCCTTGCGGCTATCTCGATCTTTGTCGAGCCAGTCGAAAAAAATACGCGCAAGGAAGGGGCAGGCAGCAGTGGGGCGACTCACGTGCTGGTCAAGCGTCGCGGCGATTTCTGGATCACGCTGCTTGGCGAAGTGCCCCAGGCGACGTTGCAGCAATTTGCGTCTGCCATAGAATACAAGGCTCCCAAGTAATCCATCGGTCTACTACGACATGACGACATCCTCGGTGCGCAAATTTCTGGCGGCCGCGTTGCTGCTGGCTTGTCTGCCGTTTACGCCGCACACCGCGTCGGCGGCGGCGCCGGCAGCCAGCCTTCCCGATTTCACTGATCTCGTCGACAAGGTCGGCCCGGCGGTCGTGAACATCCGCACTACCGCACACGTGTCGAGCAGCCCGCGCGGGTTGCCGCCGGGGATGGATGACGGCGACATGTCCGAATTTTTCCGCCGCTTCTTCGGTATTCCGATGCCGCAGACGCCGCCCGGCAGCACGCCGCGCGGCGGTGGCAGTGGCGGCGGTGGTGGTAGCAACAACAACGACGGCAGCCAGGGCGGCAGCAGCCAGGGCGACCAGCAGGACAACAGCGATTCCGAGACCAATAGCGGCGTCGGCTCGGGTTTCATCCTGTCGGCCGACGGTTACGTGATGACCAATGCACACGTGATCGACGACGCCGATTCGATCTACGTGACGCTCACCGACAAGCGCGAGTTCAAGGCGAAGCTGATCGGCGTCGACGAGCGCACCGACGTCGCGGTCGTGAAGATCAACGCAACCAACCTGCCGGTCGTGACGATCGGCGATTCGAACAAGGTGCGCGTGGGCGAGTGGGTGGTGGCGATCGGCTCGCCGTTCGGCCTCGAGAATACGGTGACGGCCGGCATTGTCAGCGCGAAGGGGCGCGACACCGGCGACTATCTGCCGTTCATCCAGACCGACGTCGCGGTGAATCCGGGCAATTCCGGCGGTCCGCTGATCAACATGCAAGGCGAGGTGATCGGCATCAACTCGCAGATCTATAGCCGCACCGGCGGTTTCATGGGCATCTCGTTCGCGATTCCGATCGACGAGGCGATGCGCGTGGCCGATCAGCTGAAGACGTCGGGCAAGGTGGTGCGCGGCCGCATCGCGGTGGCGATCGGCGAAGTGACGAAGGACGTGGCCGATTCGCTCGGTTTGCCGAAGGCACAAGGCGCGCTGGTCAGCAGCGTCGAGCCGGGCGGTCCGGCGGACAAGGCAGGCGTCCAGCCGGGCGACATCATCCTGAAGTTCAATGGCCATTCGGTCGATACGGCAACCGATCTGCCGCGCATGGTCGGCGACACGAAGCCGGGCACCAAGACCAGCATCACGATCTGGCGCAAAGGCCAGACGCGCGATCTGCCGGTAACCATCGCCGAAATGCAGCCGGACAAGACCACCCGAGCGGATTCGAAGAAGCCGCCCGCACCGAAGCCGCAGGCCACCAATGCGTTGGGCATCGCGGTCAGCGATATCCCGGCGGATCAGCTGAAGACGCTGAAGATCCGCAACGGCGTGCAGGTCGATGTGGTGGACGGACCGGCGGCGCGGGTCGGTATGCAGAAGGGCGACATCATCATGCGGGTCGGCGATACGGATATCACCAGCGCGAAGCAGTTCGATGAACTCACCGCGCATCTCGATCCGCAGAAGATGGTTGCGCTGCTGGTGCGTCGTAACGACAACACGCAGTTCGTGCCAATTCGCCCGCGTTCGTCGTCGCAGAAGTGACGGGTTCTGCTGCGCGCGCGCCGGCGGCGTTGACGCTGTACGGACGCGCGTGGTGCCATCTGTGCGACGACATGCGCGCCGCGCTCGAGCCGTTGTTGATCGAGTTCGGCGCGCGCGTCGACGTCATCGATATCGATGCAGACCCGGCGCTCGAAGCGCGCTATAACGAGCTGGTACCGGTACTGGAGTTGGGCGGCATCGAATTGTGCCGCTATCACCTGGACGAGGCGCGTGTCCGCGCTGCGCTGCGTGGGGTTTGACGCGCGGCGTCCTCCCTCCCCGCAAATCCGCCTGTCGAACCCCTTTTCGGCTAAAATAGGTGGGTTTTTCAGTCTGTTTACAAGGCGTGCTCCGCTACCCCTCGAGCGCGCCTTTTTCGCTTGATAGCGGCCTTAATGGATCATATTCGTAATTTCTCGATCATCGCGCACATCGACCACGGCAAGTCGACGCTCGCGGATCGCATCATCCAGATTTGCGGCGGCCTGTCGGACCGCGAAATGGAATCGCAAGTGCTCGATTCGATGGATCTCGAGCGCGAGCGCGGCATCACCATCAAGGCGCAAACCGCGGCGTTGAGCTACAAGGCGCGCGACGGCAAGATCTACAACCTGAACATGATCGACACGCCCGGGCACGTCGACTTCTCGTACGAAGTCAGCCGCTCGCTGTCGGCGTGCGAAGGCGCGCTGCTGGTGGTCGATGCGAGCCAGGGCGTCGAAGCGCAGACGGTTGCTAACTGCTACACGGCTATCGAACTCGGCGTCGAAGTCGTGCCGGTGCTCAACAAGATCGACCTGCCGGCCGCCAACCCGGAAAACGCGATCACCGAAATCGAAGACGTGATCGGCATCGACGCCACTGACGCGACGCATTGCAGCGCGAAGACGGGCCAGGGCGTCGAAGACGTGCTCGAGGCGCTGATCGCCAAGGTGCCGGCGCCCAAGGGCAATGTCGATGCGCCGCTGCAGGCGCTGATCATCGATTCGTGGTTCGACAACTACGTGGGCGTCGTGATGCTGGTGCGCATCGTCAACGGCACGCTGCGCCCTAAAGACCGCATTCGCATGATGGCGAGCGGCGCCGAATATCCGGTCGAGCACCTCGGCGTATTCACGCCGAAATCGAAGAATCTCGAATCGCTGTCGGCCGGCCAGGTGGGCTTTATCATCGCGGGCATCAAGGAGCTGACCGCTGCGCGCGTCGGCGACACGGTCACGACGCTGAAGAACCCCGCGCCGGAACCGCTACCGGGCTTCAAGGAAGTGAAGCCGCAGGTGTTCGCCGGCCTTTATCCAGTCGAAGCGAACCAGTACGACGCGCTACGCGAATCGCTCGAAAAGCTGAAGCTGAACGACGCGTCGCTGCAGTACGAGCCGGAAGTCTCGCAGGCGCTCGGCTTCGGCTTCCGCTGCGGCTTCCTGGGTCTGCTGCACATGGAGATCGTGCAGGAGCGGCTCGAACGCGAGTTCGACATGGACCTGATCACCACCGCGCCGACGGTGGTCTACGAAGTGTTGCTGCGCGACGGCACGATCCTCACTGTCGAGAATCCCGCGAAGATGCCCGACCCTTCGCGCATGGAAAAAGTGCGCGAGCCGATCGTCACCGTGAACCTGTACATGCCGCAAGATTATGTCGGCTCGGTGATCACGCTGTGCACGCAAAAGCGCGGCAACCAGGTGAACATGCAGTACCACGGCCGTCAGGTGCAGCTGACCTACGAAATTCCGATGGCCGAGATCGTGCTCGACTTCTTCGACCGGTTGAAGTCGGTATCGCGCGGCTATGCGTCGATGGACTACGAGTTCAAGGAATACCGTTCGTCGGACGTCGTGAAGGTCGACATGCTGATCAACGGCGACAAGGTCGATGCACTGTCGGTGATCGTGCACCGTTCGCAGAGCCAGTATCGCGGCCGCGAAGTGGCGGCGAAGATGCGCGAGATCATTCCGCGGCAGATGTACGACGTCGCGATCCAGGCGGCGATCGGCGCGCATATCATCTCGCGCGAGAACATCAAGGCGCTGCGCAAGAACGTGCTCGCGAAGTGCTACGGCGGCGACATCTCGCGCAAGAAGAAGCTGCTCGAGAAACAGAAAGCAGGCAAGAAGCGGATGAAGCAGGTCGGCTCGGTCGAGATCCCACAGGAAGCGTTCCTCGCGATCTTGCGCGTCGAAGACAAATAAGACGAACAAACGGAACCCCTAATGAATTTTGCATTGATTCTTTTCGTGCTCGTCATCCTGACGGGTATCGCATGGGTCGCAGACAAACTGGTTTTCCTGCCGAACCGGCGGCGCGCGGCGGATGCAGCAGTCACCGCATTCGACGAACAGCAGGCGCGCGTGGGCGAACGCTTCGCCGATGAAAACGCCGCGCAAACCCGCGCCCGTCTGCACGACGACAAGCTGCGTCAGCCGTGGTGGCTCGAATACACGGCCAGCTTCTTCCCGGTCATCCTGATCGTGTTCGTGGTGCGCTCGTTCGTCGTCGAGCCGTTCAAGATTCCGTCCGGCTCGATGGTGCCGACGCTGCTGGTGGGCGACTTCATCCTCGTCAACAAGTTCGACTACGGCCTGCGTCTGCCGATCACCAACACCAAGATCACCGCGGGCCGGCCGTTGCAGCGTGGCGACGTGGTGGTGTTCCGCTACCCGAAAGACGAATCGGTCGACTACATCAAGCGCGTGATCGGCCTGCCGGGCGACGTGGTCGCGTATCAGGACAAGCACCTGACGATCAACGGCAAGCCGGTGCCTGAAACACCGCTGCCCGATTTCTACGACGACGAGCGTGCCGGTTTCGACAAGCAGTTCGAAGAAGATCTCGACGGCCGCAAGAACGCGATCCTGAACAATCCGGCGGTGCCGCCGTTCATCGTCGGCGCGGAAGATTACCCGTATCGCAACAACTGCGATTACAACGACCGCGGCGTGATCTGCAAGGTGCCGCCGGGCAACTATTTCATGATGGGCGACAACCGCGACAACAGCGCGGATAGCCGCTACTGGGGCTTCGCGCCGGATGCGAACATCGTCGGCCGCGCGTTCTTCATCTGGATGAATTTCAGCAATCTCAAACGCATCGGCTCGTTCCACTAAGCGCCCTTGTGTGACGGCAGAGCTCTCCGCTTACCGCATCGACACGCTCGCTAATGCGTCGCGAAACTCACGCGACGTGTTAGCACGCTACTTTAAGAACCTGCGGTAACGTCGCAACACCACGCTTCTTCGCGCGCCGCTCCGCGTTTTCGCCGGGGCGGGCGCCCGCGTTATACTCTGCCCATGCCTTCATCTCCGTTGGAAAGCCGGCTGCGCTATGAATTTCGCAATGCGGAATTGCTGCGTCAGGCTTTAACTCACCGTAGTCATAGCGCCACGCATAACGAACGGCTCGAGTTTCTCGGCGATTCCGTTCTGAATTGCGCGGTGGCTGCGCTTTTGTTCCAACGTTTCGCGAAACTGGACGAGGGCGACCTGTCGCGCGTGCGCGCCAACCTCGTCAAACAGCAGTCGCTCTATGAAATTGCTCAGGCCCTGAATATTTCCGACGGCCTGCGGCTTGGCGAGGGCGAACTGCGCAGCGGCGGCTTCCGCCGGCCGTCGATTCTGGCCGACACGCTCGAGGCGATTCTCGGCGCGATCTTCCTGGATGGTGGTTTTGATGCCGCGCAGACGGTGATCAAGCGGCTGTACGTGCCGATTCTCGATCACATCGACCCGCGCACGCTCGGCAAGGATGCGAAGACGCTGCTGCAAGAATATCTGCAGGGGCACAAGATCGCGCTGCCGACCTACACCGTCATCGCGACGCATGGTGCGGCGCACAATCAGCAGTTTGAAGTCGAATGCACGGTGCCGAAGCTGGATGTCAAGGTTTCCGGTTCGGGCGCGAGCCGTCGTGCAGCCGAGCAGGCGGCGGCGAAGAAGGCGCTGGATGAAGTGATGGCGGCGGCGCCGGCGGTGGTGGCGAAGCCGAAGCGCTCGAAGAACGGGCGGGCTGCGAAAACCGGCGAACTGGACATCGTGCCCGGCGTGACTGGCGTTCAGGCGGCGCTCGACCTGCGGGCCCCCGATCATCGCAAGGCTGAACGCGCGGCGCGCGGCGACGCGAAAGCGACGGCGGATACGCATGCAGGCGCCGCGCCGGTTCCAGCGGTGGTTCCGCTCGCGGTTATCCGGGCCGCGCATGTCGAGTACAGCGCGCAGAATTCGGGCGCCGACAAGGACAAGGCCGATAAGCAGGACAAACCGGCCGACAAGCCGGCAGAGCGGGCCGAAAGCAAGCCTGCCCGTACGGAAAAGTTCGAATCGCGCAGCGACCGGCCGCTCGAGCGGACCGATGCGACAACGCGTCCTCCCGACGCCCCGTCCGAGCGTCACCGCACTGAAGCGGCAGCCGGCGAAAGCGACAAAACAGCGGAGAAGACTGAAGCCGCTGCGCGTCACAGCGACAAGGCGGCCGACAAGCCAGCGGAACGGACTGCAACTGCAGAATCGGCGATCGACAAGCCGGCTGCCGGCCAACCTGCGGCCCCGTCCGAGGAAGCAGCGGATACGCTCGAAGCAGCCGACACCCCCGCACGATTTGCGGACCAGCCAGGCGAACGCGCCCCCGAACAATCGGCCGACCACGCGGGCAGCGACCGGACAACCGAATCGTCCTTCGCCGACAAGCCAGCCGACCGATCAGCAGAAAGATCCACCGAACGCCCCGCCGACAAGGCCTCCGACAAGGGCGAACCGACGCCCCGCGCGTCGGGCCAGCCTGAGCGGGACAAACCAGAAAACCTCGCGCGCAGCGCCGACAAGTCGGCCTCGCGCAGCCGCGAGCCGGCTCCCGATGTGGCGGCCGACGCCGCGACTGCGGGCGCCGATCTCGAACCCGGCGTCGCGGGCGCGCTGCACATCCGCGCCGCCGACGCAGGCCATTGACCCAACCGATTGCCGCGACGCGCGGTCGCTCACCCGCGCGCGTCGCCCAGAATTCGCTGTAACCCAACTATGAACACACCTGTTTCCCCCGGTTTTCGCTGCGGCATGGTCGCCATCGTCGGCCGTCCCAACGTCGGCAAATCGACGTTGATGAACGCGCTGGTCGGCCAGAAGGTCAGCATCACGTCGCGCAAGGCGCAGACGACGCGCCACCGCATCACCGGCATCCGCACTGAAGGCGAAGCGCAGTTCATCTTCGTCGATACGCCGGGTTTCCAGACCAAACACAGCGGCGCGCTGAACCGCTCGCTGAACCGCGCGGTCACCTCGACGCTGAGTTCCGTCGACGCGGTTCTGTTCGTGATCGAAGCGGGCCGCTTTGCATCGGACGACCAACAGGTGCTCAACCTGATCCCGCCGTCGGCGCCGACGCTGCTGATTGCGAACAAGCTCGACCGGGTCGACGACAAGGACGCGCTGTTCCCCTTCATGCAGCAGATGTCGGCACTGCGCGAGTTCAAGGAAATCGTGCCGCTGTCGGCCAAGAACGTGGACGACATCAAGCGCCTGCTCGCGACCGTGCAGCCGTATCTGCCCGAAGGCGAGCCGATCTACGGCGAAGACGACCTGACCGATCGCAGCGAGCGTTTCCTCGCAGCCGAGATCCTGCGCGAAAAGGTGTTCCGCTGGACCGGCGACGAGCTGCCGTACACCAGCACCGTGCTGATCGAGAAGTTCGAAACCGAAGGCCGCCTGCGGCGTATTTTCGCGACGATCCTGGTCGAACGCGATTCGCACAAGGCGATGATCATCGGCCAGAAGGGCGCGAAGCTGAAGCAGATCAGCACCGAAGCGCGCCTCGATATGGAACGGTTGTTCGATGGCCCGGTGTATCTGGAGACTTTCATCAAGGTGCGCAGCGGCTGGGCGGATAACGATGCGGGACTCCGCGCGTATGGGTACGAATGACGCATGGATGACGCTGCCACCCGAAGCCGATCCGGACGACGATGAGTCCGCACCGGCCGGGCCCGCGCTCGGCCGCGTCACGCGGGCGGGCGCGAGGACATCGACCTCACGTTCCACGAAGTCCGCCAAACGGTTGTCCAGCCAGGGCGCGGCAAGCCGTAGCGACGACGGCGACGCCGATGACGCGCGCGATACGCTCGGCGAAATGAGCGAGGGCGCAGAAGCCCCAGCCGGCGCACCCGGCCGCACTCCAGGCCGCACCTCGAGCCGCGCATCCGCCAACACCAGCAGCGAAGGCCGCGCCAAACCCACGCGCCGCGCGCCGCGCGCGCCATCCTCCGATTTCCGCATCGCCGAGCAGCCCGGCTTCGTGCTGCACAGCTACCCATATCGCGAAACCAGCCTGATCATCGACGTATTGAGCCGCGACCACGGCCGCGTCGCGCTGATCGCGAAAGGCGCCAAGCGCCCGCACTCGGCGCTGCGCGGCGTGCTGCAGACCTTCCAGCCGCTGTCGCTCGCGTGGACCGGCAAGTCCGAGATGCGCACGCTGACCGGCGCCGAATGGGTTGGCGGCATGCTGCCGCTGGCCGGCGACGCGTTGCTGTGCGGCTTCTACGTGAACGAGTTGCTGGTCAAATTCTGCGCGCGCGAAGACCCGCATCCGCAGCTGTTCCAGCACTACGTCGTGACGATGACGCGTCTCGCGCACGACGTGCCGGCCGTGCAGGTGCTGCGATCGTTCGAACGCGTGCTGTTGCGCGAAACCGGCTATGCGATGGCGCTCGACCGCACAGTGGCGCGCAAGCCGGTGCTGGCCGAAGGCCGCTACGTGTTCGACCCGGAGCGCGGCGTACGCGAAGCATCGGACGAGTGGCCGGCGCAATGGCCGGTCGTGTCCGGCCAGACCTTGCTCGACATGGAGCAGGACGATTACCATCGTGCGCAGACTGTTTCGCAGAGCAAGACGCTAATGCGCTTCCTGCTCAATGTGTACCTCGGCGGCACGCCGCTCGCGACGCGCCAGATCCTGATCGACTTGCAGAACCTATGAGCTTCTTTCTTACGTCGCCGAACGTGATCGACCTGGGCGTCAATATCGATCACGTTGCTACGCTGCGCAATGTGCGCGGCACGTCCTATCCGGACCCGATCCGCGCGGCCCTCTCCGCCGAAGAAGCGGGCGCCGATGCGATCACGCTGCATCTGCGCGAGGACCGCCGCCACATCGTCGACGCCGACGTGCGCACACTGCGAACGCAACTGAAGACGCGCATGAACCTCGAATGCGCGGTCACCCAGGAAATGCTCGATATCGCGTGCGAGGTCAAGCCGCACGACGTGTGTCTCGTGCCGGAAAAGCGCGCAGAGCTAACCACCGAAGGCGGCCTCGACGTGGTCGGCCACTTCGAAGCGGTGCGCGCCGCGTGCCGGCAACTGGCCGCCGTCGGCTCGCGCGTGTCGCTGTTCATCGATGCGGACGAAGCACAGATCCGCGCCGCGCACGACGCAGGCGCGCCGGTGATCGAACTGCACACGGGCCGCTATGCCGAAGCGCATGACGAAGCCGAACAGCAGCGCGAATACGAGCGGGTGGTGCAGGGCGTCGTACTGGGCAACTCGCTCGGCCTGAAGGTGAATGCCGGCCACGGTCTGCACTACACGAACGTGCAGCAGATCGCGGCGATCGAAGGCATCGTCGAACTGAACATCGGCCATGCGATCGTTGCGCACGCCCTCTTCGCCGGCTGGGACAACGCAGTGCGCGAGATGAAGGCGATCATGGTCGCCGCGCGTCTTGCCGCACACGCGTAACCGGGAGCTCGCGCAATGGCGATCTACGGCATCGGCACCGACGTGGTTCAGGTGAGCCGCGTCGCCGCGGTGATGGAGCGCACCAACGGGCGCTTTGCCGAAAAGGTGCTCGGCCCCGACGAACTAAAGGTCTACCACGCGCGCCATGCGCGTTCCGCGGTGCGCGGCCTCGCGTTTCTGGCCACGCGTTTTTCCGTGAAGGAAGCGTTCTCGAAGGCGATCGGCCTCGGCATGCACTGGCCGATGACGTGGCGCGCGCTGCAGACGCTGAACGAAGCCGGTGGCCGGCCGTACGTGGTCGCGTCGGGCGAACTGGCCGACTGGCTCGAGCAGCGCGGCATCACGGCGCGCGTCACGCTGTCTGACGAGCGCGACTATGCGGTGTCGTTCGTGATCGCCGAAACTGCTGACACGCCCGCGGCCTGATCGACGATCAACCCCTGCGCGTGCAGACATCCCGCGCGCGCTGATTCCTTTCTTCTCTGAAGCCTCTGAAGCCGATGAAAAAAACTCCAGGGCCGGTCATGCTCGACGTGGTCGGCAAGACCCTCGAGGCCGCCGACAAGCGCCGTCTCGCGCATCCGATGACGGGGGGCGTGATCCTGTTCGCGCGTCACTTCGAGAGCCGTACGCAGCTGATCGCGCTAACCGATGCGATCCGCGACATCCGCGAAGACCTGCTGATCGCCGTGGACCACGAAGGCGGCCGCGTGCAGCGTTTCCGCACCGACGGCTTCACGGTGCTGCCGGCGATGGGCAAGCTCGGCGCGTTGTGGGATCACGACGTACTGCAGGCGACCAAGGTGACCACCGCGGTCGGCTATGTGCTCGCGGCCGAACTGCGCGCGTGCGGCATCGATATGAGCTTTACGCCGGTGCTGGATCTGAATTACGGCCAGTCGCAGGTGATCGGCGACCGTTCGTTCCACCGCGATCCGCGCGTCGTCACGATGCTCGCGAAGAGCCTGAACCACGGCCTCGCGCTCGCCGGCATGGCGAATTGCGGCAAGCATTTTCCGGGGCATGGCTTCGCGCAGGCGGACTCGCACGTCGCGGTGCCGGTCGACGAACGCGCGCTCGACCAGATCCTGGCCGACGACGTCGCGCCCTACGATTGGCTGGGTCAGACGCTTGCGTCGGTGATCCCGGCGCATGTGATCTACCCGAAGATCGACGACAAGCCGGCCGGCTTCTCGCGGCTGTGGTTGCAGGACATTCTGCGCGGCAAGCTCGGTTTCAACGGTGCGATTTTCAGCGACGACCTGTCGATGGAAGCCGCGCGCCAGGGCGGCACGCTGACCGAAGCCGCAACCGCCGCACTCGACGCGGGCTGCGACATGGTATTGATCTGCAACCAGCCGGAGGAAGCAGGCAAGGTACTCGACGCGCTGCGCTTCAAGCCGTCGAAGGAATCGCGCCGCCGCCTCAGGCAGATGCGGCCGCGCGGCAAGGCGCCGACCTGGCGCAAGCTGCTTGAAGAGCCGGAGTATCAGCAGGCGCAGGCGTTGTTGCGCGGCACGTTCGCTTGAGGTGAACTGAGCTGATTGTGATCTGCGCGTGCGGCCTGCGGCGCTGCCATCGCTATCGCATGAAAAACAAAAGGCCCGAAAAGGCCTTTTGTCCAACGCATACGCAGCAGCTATCGCTTGCGCGGGAAACCCAGCTTAGTTCAAACGCATCCGCTGCAGCTTGTTGTACAGCGTCTTCGGGCTGATCCCCAGCAGCGACGCCGCGCGATGCCGCGTGCCGCCGACCGCATCGAGCGTCGCGCGGATCAACATTTCCTCGACGTCCGCGAGCGGCGTGCCGACGGTAACCTGCACGCGGCCGCCGTTCAGATCGCGGCCGCCGATGCCGTTCGCTTCATCCGCGCGCAGCGTCTCGATCACATCGCCGGACGCCTGCCAGGCGCGGCGCACGCGCTCCTGCAACTCGCGCACATTGCCGGGCCACTCATACGCGAGGCACTCGCGGACGAAATTCGGCGACACGAGCTTGGTCGCATCGGCGACGCCGCGGGCATTCGCTTCGCGGTTCAGTTCCTCGACGAGGGCCTCGGCAAACAGCGCCGGATCGTCGCCGCGCTCGCGCAGCGGCGGTAACGACAACGCCGCCGCCTCCAGCCGCAAGCCGAGATCCTCATGCAGCGAGCCGTCGGATACGGCCGCACGCGGCACCTTGCGGGTCGACGCGATCAGCCGGAAGTCGGTGACCACCTGGTTGGTGCCGCCCACGCGCATAAAGGTTTGCGAGTCGAGCGCGCGCAGCAGCGCTTCCTGTTGCGGGCGCGGCAACAGCGCGATTTCGTCGATGAACAGCGTGCCGCCGCTCGCCTGCTCGAACAGGCCCGGCTCGCGCTGCTCCGCGCCGCTGAATGCGCCGCGTTCGTGACCGAACAGCAGGCTGTCGAGCGAGCGTCCGCCGCTACCGACGGCCGCCGCCGCGCGGCAATCGAACACGATGAACGGCCCTTTGCGGCGCCGGCTCATCTCGTGCAGCGTGCGCGCCGCCACTTCCTTGCCCGTGCCGGCTTCGCCGGAAATCAGCACGGAGGCTTCGGTCGGCGCGACGTGTTCGATCGCGTCGTACACGTGCTGGATCGCGCCGCTCTTGCCGATCAGCGGGCCGAAGCGGCCCATCTGGCGCAGCCTCGAGCGCAGCGTCTGGACTTCCTCGGTCAGCTCGTACGGCCGCGGGATGCGTGCCAGCAGGCTGCGCAGCCGCGGAATGTTGACGGGCTTGAGCAGGTAATCCCAGATGCCGTGGCGCAAGCCTTCGATCGCGCTTTCGACCGTCGCGTTGCCGGTCATCACGATCACCGGCAGCGCGCCGCCGGGCGGCTGCGCGGGCAGGTTCTGCAGCAGGTCGAGGCCGCTGCCGTCCGGCAGGTTCAGGTCGACCAGCACGACGTCCGGGATGAAGCGCGTCAGCGCGGCGCGCGCTTCGGCGAGCGTGATCGCGGTATCGACAGAAAACCCGTCCGCGGCGAGGATCGCCGACAGGCCGGACAGGCTATTGGGATCGTCTTCGACAATCAGGGCATGTGGCATAACGAGCGCAGTTGTTTTTCAAATGGACGGAAACCGGCGGTGCTGATGTGACGGGCGCCGCAGGCGCGGAATCGGGAAGATGCGCGGGAAGGTGCACACGAAGATCGGCGCGAAACTGCGACCGGCGGCGATGCATCAGCTGCACCGGTGCGGCCGCGCAGGGCGAACGCCGCACAGGCGATCGCCGACGCCGCATCGGCGTCAGGCAGCAGCACAGTCGTCAGCATGGCAAGTCGCCGCATATCGTTGTGGTCCTGCGTTGTGATTCTGTTCACGCAACCCTCGAGCAACTTCCTGTTCATCTGTTGCATGCCACGCGCGCCGATGCGCAGCGTTCCTGCTGCGCGGCGGTGGCGGCGTCCGGAGTGAAGCCAGAGGCCCCGGTCGGACGCGCGTTCACCTGCTGCGGGGCGGCTTCATCGAATCGTCGCGACGCGTCGCGAATGGCTCGTGACACCGCCGCCGGTTCAGAAAGGCCGGTTCGAATCGAAAAAGCGCCGTACCTCGCGTTCCGCTTCGTCACGGGTCTTGCCGTAACGTTCCTGGATCAGCCCGGTCAGCTTTTCTGCGCGGCCTTCGGCCTTGGTCAGTTCGTCGTCGGTCAGCTCGCCCCATGCAGTCTTGGCTTTGCCGATCATCTGCTTCCATTTGCCTTCAGCAATATCGTTGTTCATCGACATCTCCCTATTGAACGAAACGTGTTGCGCGTCTTTTTAAGCGACTACGTGTTTTTCAAAGCAGGGGACGTGCCAAGCACTCAAAATCGTGTCGAATCAATGCGCTGACGTTTGCGTGCGTGCTGAACGTGCCTATTCGGCGCGCTCGGCATAGCGAAAATTTGCATAAATTTCCGGTAAAGTTTTCCACCACCATACACGGTCGCGGAAAAAAGAAAAAGCGCCCAAATAGGGCGCTTTCGCGGACGTCGACCCCGTAGGGCGCGGTCAGGGAGCGAAGCCTGCGCTTTCCTTACGCTTTCTGCGTGAGATTCGCGCGGCGCGAGGCAAGGTGGCCTCGCGCAGTGGCTACGGCCTGCCGGAAGTTTGCTTGGGGCATGCTTCCCGGTGCCTGAGGGTTGTGTGACGCTTGCTTCAGTTTTTTAGGCGCGGCTGCGGTACTCGTTGGTACGCGTATCGATTTCGATCTTGTCGCCGATATTGCAGAACAGCGGCACTTGCAGTTCGAAACCCGTGTTCAGCTTAGCCGTCTTGAGCACCTTGCCCGACGACGTGTCGCCCTTCACCGCCGGTTCCGTGTAGATGATCTCGCGGACCAGCGTGGTCGGCAGTTCGACCGAAATCGCTTTTTCGTTGTAGAAAACGACTTCGCATGCCATGCCGTCTTCGAGGTAATGCAGCGCCTCGCCCATCATTTCGGCTTCGACTTCGAACTGGTTGTAGTCAGCGTCCATGAACACGTACATCGGGTCGGCGAAATACGAGTAGGTGACTTCCTTGCGGTCGAGCAGCACGACGTCGAACTTGTCGTCGGCCTTGTAAACCGTTTCCATGCCCGCGCCTGTCAGCAGGTTCTTGAACTTCATCTTGACGACGGCGGAGTTACGACCCGATTTGTTGTATTCGGCTTTCTGCACGACCATCGCGTCGTTGCCGATCATCACGACATTGCCGGTGCGGAGTTCTTGAGCGATCTTCATCATAAAACTGTCCTGTACGAAATAAGGTGCTTCAACGTTACTTGCTCAACGGCGTACGACAAGCCGGCGCGTGGCCGGATGTGTCCGTTGCCTGTGTTTTTTACCCGAAGCGGGTGCATATCCGGGTGCGTACCGCGGGTGAATACCGCGGGTGAATACCGGGAAGACACGTTCCGGACCTCGCGGCGTATTGTTGCAGCACCGGAGGGTGCGGACGGCGCATCGCGTCCGCTACTTGCGGCGCCTGTGACGGGCTGCCCGCAACTGACTCCCTGTAGACCACATACGACCGTCGGATCTCCGCCGCTTAGGTTCGGGCTGGACCCCGGCCGCCGTTGGCTAACCGTTTATTTTAGCTGACTTTTTGCGAATCGGGCCAGATTTCCCGCGAGGTCGCCGGGCTGCGCGAGCTCGTGAGCCCAGTCGCGCGCGCGCGTCGCAAGGGCCGGCAGATGGCCGTGCAGATCGGTCCAGTTCGGCGTGCCGACACCGTTCCACGCGTGCCAGAAACGCGCCAGCGCGGCGCGCGGCGCGGCGGGCAGCGCGCCGGCGTAATGGGCGAGCGCCGCGTCGAGCTTCGGCAGATGGGCATCGTCGGCCTGCGGATAGATGTGCCAGACGAACGGTCGCGCCGCCCATTGAGCGCGTACAAACGAATCTTCGCCGCGAACGAAGTTGATGTCGCTGGCCCACAGCAGACGGTCGTAACCCGGCTGCTCGGTGAAGGCGAGCGCATGTGCGGTGAGGTTGCCGCGCTGCGCGTGAGTACCGGCACCAGGCGAGGTGCCCGCGAAGGCGCCAGGCGAGGCCCCCAGCGAAGCGCTGAACGAAGCGCCAGACGGCGCACCAAACGAACCCATGCCGAAAAAGCGCGCGAGCGCACCCGAAATGCGACCCTCGGGCGCAAGCAGCACGACCGGCGCAGCGCCGTCGCGCCACTGTTCGAGCAACGCGTCGACGGCGGGGTTCTCATAGGCGAACAGCGAAATCACGGTAGCGTCCGCGCCGGGCGGCGGCGTGCCGACCGTGTCGCGCCACCACGCGGCGCGCGCGGCCGCCGACGCTTCGAACGCGTGACGCTCGCTGTCGAGATCGCGCTCTTTCAAGACGCCGCCGGTGCCGGGCCCGAGCCCTGGAAAGAAGAACGTCTTGACGAGCGGGTAACGCGGATGCGGCGACGGCCGCAGATGAAAATCCGCGATCCAGTCTTCCGCGCTCAGGTATTCGAGATTCAGCCAGACCGGCGCGCGGGCGCGCCGCGCCATTGCGGCCACGTAGACCGGCGGCAGTTCGCAGGCGAACGCTTCGATCACGACATCGGCCACCTGCAGCGTATCGCCGGCGTGCGCGGGCTCGTGCCAATGCTCGATCGCGATGCCGCGCACGGTCTGCTGCGCGCGCGTCACGTCGACGTCGGGGCACAGCTTATGGAAGGCGCGCAGCTCGTCGACGAACACGCGCACCTGCCAGCCATGCTCGGCGGCGAGCTGCCGGGCGAGGCGCCAGCACACGCCGATGTCGCCGAAGTTGTCGACCACGGCACAAAAGATGTCGCAGGCGATGGCCGGCGAAGCTGCCGCGTCGGCATGCACAGGGGGGCGGGAAGCGGTGGTCATGGCGGCGCGCGCGGGTCGGGCGCGGGCGGAATGTTCTAAACTGGCGATTCTAAAGCAGCCTTCGTTCCGATTCGTCCATTGCGCCGCGCGCGGCGCCCAGCCCGATCCTGCATGACCCACTCTGACGCTTCCACCGCCCCTGAAGTCTTCGAGCCGAAAAAGGTGCTCGCGCAATTGCCGCATCTGCCCGGCGTGTATCGCTATTACGATGCGAGCGGTGCGGTGCTGTACGTCGGCAAGGCGCGCGACCTGAAGAAGCGCGTGTCGAGCTACTTCACGAAGACACTGCTGTCGCCGCGCATCGCGATGATGGTGTCGCGCATCGTGCGGATTGAGACGACCGCGACGCGTTCTGAAGCCGAAGCGCTGCTGCTTGAGAACAATCTGATCAAGGCATTGACGCCGCGCTATAACATCCTGTTTCGCGACGACAAGTCGTATCCGTACCTGAAGCTGACCGGTCATCAGTTCCCGCGCATGGCGTATTACCGCGGCGCGGTCGACAAGAAGAACCAGTACTTCGGACCGTTTCCGAGCGCGTGGGCGGTGCGCGAGAGCATTCAGATCCTGCAGCGCGTGTTCCAGCTGCGCACCTGCGAAGACTCGGTGTTCAACAACCGCACGCGGCCGTGCCTGCTGCATCAGATCGGGCGCTGTACGGCGCCGTGCGTCAGCGCGATCAACGAAGAAGACTATGCGCGCGACGTGTCGAATGCGTCGCGCTTTCTGCTTGGCCGCCAGTCGGAGGTGATGAAAGAACTCGAGCAGAAGATGCATGCGTTTGCCGGCGAACTGAAGTTCGAGCAGGCGGCGGCGGTACGCAACCAGATGAGCTCGCTGTCGACAGTGCTGCATCAGCAGGCGATCGAAGTGGGCGGCGATAACGACGTCGATATTCTCGCCGTGGTCGCGCTTGGCGGACGCGTATGCGTGAATCTGGCGATGGTGCGCGGCGGCCGGCATCTCGGTGACAAGGCGTATTTTCCGGCGCATGTCGAGAGCGTGCTGAGCGTGGACGAAGGTGGGCTCGATGAGCACGCGATCGATGAGGCGGGTGAACTCGCGGCGCTGCTGGCTGATCAGGCGGCCGACGCGGATGAAACCGCTGCGGCGGACGTGATGGGTGACGCAGAAGCCGATGAGGCAAGCGCGGATCATGAATCGCACGCAGCGCATGCGCTCGCCGACGTTGACGGGCGACGCGAGGCGGACGAACTCGCCGAAGACGATGAATCGACCGAAGACGTTGAGCCGCTTGACGCAGACCAACTGACCGAAGACGACGAGCTGGCCGAATCGACTGAAGACGACGACCTGACGCAGGCAGGCGACTCGACCGAAGACGATCCGCTCGTGGACGCAACCGACGCCATCACCTCGACCCCGCCCGCCGGTTCGCCACGCGCCACCGCCGCGGCCGCGGCGCGACCCACGCGCCGGCCGGCTTCCCGCTCGCACATTCCGGGCATCGAGCCGGAGGTGCTCGAGGCATTCATCGCGCAGCATTATTTAGGCAACCGCGTGCCGCCGGTGCTGGTCGTAAGCCACGCGCCGTCGAGCCGCGAACTGGTCGACCTGCTGACCGAACAGGCGGGCCACCGGGTCACCGTGCTGCGCCAGCCGCAAGGCCAGAAGCGCGCGTGGCTCGAAATGGCCGAACAGAACGCCCGGCTCGCGCTCGCGCGTCTGTTGTCCGAACAAGGTTCGCAGCAGGCGCGCACGCGTGTGCTCGCCGAAACGCTGAGCCTCGAATTCGAAGATCTCGCGAAGTTGCGCATCGAATGTTTCGACATCAGCCATACGATGGGCGAAGCGACGCAGGCGTCGTGCGTCGTGTATCACCATCACAAGATGCAGTCGTCCGAGTACCGGCGTTACAACATCACCGGCATCACGCCCGGCGACGACTACGCCGCGATGCGCCAGGTGCTGATGCGCCGCTATGAAAAAATGGTCGCGCAAGCCGCGGCCAATGCCGCCGACGAAGCCGCCGAACTGCAGCCCGCCGCCGCCGCCGACCCGCTCGTCACGCCCGACGCCGCCGAGCCGGTCGCAGCGGGCGGCACGCTGCCGAACATCGTGCTGATCGACGGTGGCAAGGGCCAGGTCGAAATGGCGCGCCAGGTGTTCAACGAACTGGGACTCGACGTCGGCATGCTGGTTGGGGTTGCGAAAGGAGAGGGGCGCAAGGTCGGTCTCGAGACGCTGGTGTTCGCGGATGGCCGCGCGGCGCTCGAACTCGGCAAGGAAAGCGCGGCGCTGATGCTGGTTGCGCAGATTCGCGACGAGGCGCACCGTTTCGCGATCACCGGCATGCGCGCGAAACGCGGCAAGACGCGCCAGACTTCACGGCTCGAAGAACTGGAAGGTATCGGCGCGAAACGGCGTCAGCGGCTGCTCGCGCGCTTCGGCGGCTTGCGCGGCGTGGTGGCGGCGAGCGTCGAGGATCTGGCGAGCGTCGAAGGCATTTCGCGTGCGCTCGCTGAGCAGATTTACCGGCAGTTGCATTGATGAAGGGTATCGGCCGCGGGGGCTGCACATCGTGCGGTGGCGGGTATGCTGCACCAGTTGATACGGTGCCGCTGCGCAGGCGATGCGGCTTTAGTGTGGCTTCGATGCGGCGTCGGCGGCTTCGATGCGGCGTCGCGGGTGATTTCGATGTGGTTTCGTGGCGCCGGCGTCTGGGCACATCAACCGGATCCGTGCGACATTTGAAGTTAAAGCGAACGATTGTTGCCGTTTCTTGTAGCAGACCCGTCGAACCGGCACAATTGCAAATCCACTTTTCAGAACCCTGTCGCTGCCCATGCCGTTCAATTTCCCGATTTTTCTGACGTGGCTGCGGATCGTGCTGATACCGCTCGTGGTGGGCGTGTACTACCTGCCCAATACGATGATGAGCGCCGAGCATCGCAATGTGGCCGCGGCAGTGATCTTCATTCTGGCGGCGCTGACCGACTGGTTCGACGGTTATCTCGCGCGCAAATGGAATCAGACGTCCGCGTTCGGCGCGTTTCTCGATCCGGTCGCCGACAAGCTGATGGTCACGGCAGCGTTGCTGGTGCTGGTGCAGGTCGCGCGGCTCGATTCGGCGATTGCGCTGGTGATCGTCGGCCGCGAGATTGCGATTTCGGCGTTGCGCGAATGGATGGCGCAGATCGGCGCATCGAAGAGCGTGGCGGTGAATTCGCTCGGCAAGATCAAGACCGCATGCCAGATGGTGGCGATCCCGATGTTGTTGCTGTACATGCCGGTGCCGCTTGGTGGCGGCATCGTGCTCGATACGCGCGTGTGGGGGCTGTGGCTGATCTATCTGGCGGCGGTGCTGACGATCTGGTCGATGCTCTATTACATGAAGCTCGCGTGGCCGCAGATTCGCGAGCGCGGCGGCATTGTGTGAGCGTGCGCGGGTGCATCGTTGGATGTACCGCAGAGCGTTCATTGGATGCCGCGCGCATCGTGCAGAGAAAGGCGACGAAGAGGGCTTGACACGTTTCAGTGCTTTATACATAATCTCGTCTCTCCGGTGCGCGAGGTTCTGAAGTGAGTGCCCCGGAACGCAAGCGCAGCAAGGCTTGCAACGGTAGTAAGCAGTAGCGGCAAGTAATAACAGCAATACGCGGGAGTAGCTCAGTTGGTAGAGCGCAACCTTGCCAAGGTTGAGGTCGCGAGTTCGAGACTCGTCTCCCGCTCCAGATTTTCGAAGCAGCGTGTTGTGGCAAATGCAGTGGCAATAGCAAACAGGCAATACGCTGTGAAGCAGTCAGTATCATGCGGGAGTAGCTCAGTTGGTAGAGCGCAACCTTGCCAAGGTTGAGGTCGCGAGTTCGAGACTCGTCTCCCGCTCCAGGATAGTTGGAAACAAAAGCGGGGAAGCAAAGCTTCCCTTTTTGTTTGGTAGTTATGTTGGGCAGATTTGTTCAGCAGGCCAGTAGGCCAATGCACACCATCTGCGAACCGTTGCATGCGCAACCTTGTACGGTTCGGCAGTCCGCTTACGGCGCGATAGCAAAGCGGTTATGCAGCGGCCTGCAAAGCCGTGTAGGCCGGTTCGACTCCGGCTCGCGCCTCCAGTAAAAGAAAAGCCCCGATCCGTCGGGGCTTTTCTTTTTTCAGGTCCGCCTGAGCACGGTCGCTTTGTCGTCAGGCAGTTCAAGTTCGGCGTGCAAGAATTGAGGTGCGAGTGGCGAATTCACCCTGTCGCCGACATGCACGATAGCGACGCTTTGGCACTCACCCGACACATCCCATCATGACCGACCCGCAACGCGCTACTTCAACGGCTACCCCGCATTTCGACTGGCGCTGGAAAGCGTTCGACGATCTGACCAACCTCGAGCTATACGACATGCTAGCTGCGCGCAGCGCAGTATTCGTGATCGAGCAGACCTGCCTCTATACCGATATCGACGGGCTCGATCCGGGCGCATGGCATTTGCTTGCCTACGGTTCGGGTGCGCAGGGCGCGCAGCTGGCCGGTTATCTGCGCGTGCTGTTGCCCGATGAGCAAGATGCGGATATCCGCATTGGCCGCGTGCTGACCACGGCCGATTTTCGCGGTGCCGGACTCGGCAAGGCGATGCTCGAGCGCACGCTTGGCCATATCTACGCTCAATGGCCCGGCACGCCGATTCGCTTGCATGCGCAAGCGCATTTGCAGGCGTTTTATGGCGCGTTCGGTTTCGAGCCGGTCTCCGGGATTCACGAAGAAGACGGCATCCCGCACGTGTGGATGCGCTCGGCGTAATTTCAGCGAGGCGCGGCTCGCCTGGGCGCAGCCGCGTGACGTTAGCGACATGAAGATGACCGTCGCACCCGTGCCGCGTGCAACGGCGGTCATGACGTAGCGATCGCGTCTAGCTGGCAGCGGCATCAGGCAGCGGGCGTGATGCAGCGGCATGTGGCAACGGCGTGTGGCAACGCCCACGCGTCCGCTCAGTTCACCTGCGCAGGCGACTTCACCGGAAACGCGGTATCGAGCGTTTCGCCGTCCGAGAAATGCAGCTTCAGATGGACGGTATCGCCCGGCGCGACCTTATGCTTCGCCTCTTCGAGCATCATGTGATAGCCGCCCGGCGCGATCTGCGCTTGGCCATGCGCGGGCACCGTCAGCTTGTCGACCATCACCATCTTCTGTGTCGAGCCGTTCGCGACGGTTTGATGCAGCATCGTGCTGCCATAATCGGCGCTCGAGATATCGACCAGATCGACCGGTTTGTCGCCGGCATTGACGAGCGTCGCATAGCCCGCTGCCGGCAGATTGCCCGGCAGCCAGCGCACCCACGGATTCTTCACGCTAATCGCTTGCGCGGCGCCTGCTGCGTAGGCGGGCGCGACAGCGCCAACTGCCAGCACACCCGTGAAGGCGCACGCAGAAGCCAGTTTCGATAGTTGCGCGAACGGTCTGATGTTGTTTTTCATGGCAATACCCGAATGACGTCAGGAACGGACTTCAATAATACGGCGCAGATCCGCGGCGATTGCGTCGGGCGTGTCGCGGTCGGTGCCGAGCAGACGCGCATGGCCTTGCGCGTCGAAGATGTAGACCGCCGAACTATGCGTCACCTCATAGTTGCCCTTCGGATCGCGCTGTTCCATCTGATACGCAACGCGGTAGCGCCGCGCCAGCTCTTCGATCTGCCGGTCGGTACCGGTGAGCCCCTGCGCATGCTGCGCATCGAAGGCATCGACATAGTCGCGCAGCGCCTGCGGCGTGTCGCGTGCCGGGTCGACCGTGATGAACAGAATGCGCACGTGTTGCGCATCCGGCCCGAGCTTGCCGAGCACCTGCATCAGGCGCGCCATGGTTTCGGGGCAGACATCCGGACAGTGCGTGTAGCCGAAGTAGACGAGCGACGTGTGGCCCTTGAAGGTGCCGCCCGTTACCGGCTTGCCGTCGTCGCCGGTCAGCGTGAAATCGAGATCGGGCAGGTGACCCGACACGTCGGTCAGGTGCCAGGGCTCTTCCTTGTGCGAGCAGCCGGCGAGCACACCGGCGACTGCACAGGCAAGGCCGAGCAAGCCGACCAGGATCGCGAAACGACGCAGCGCATGGCGCACGGCGAAGTGCGGTGCGCAGGAGCGCCACAGGCGCGTGAAAAAGGTAACAGGGAACAAAGGCGTAGCAGGTGACTCGATTGATCTGTGACAGGCGCTTCGCTGTGTAGCGCGACCAGGATATTCAATGCAATATCGGCAACAATGCGGAGCGCGGCGGTGGCACAGACTCTAGCGCAATTCCGCCTCGTGTGCGCCAACCATGCGGTGCACGCCGCATGTGGAGGCAAAATGCCGCAGCGGCTGAAAGCTCGGTGAACTGCGATTGTTCTGCATTTGAACGAAATGCAGTGTTGACACCTGGGACAACGACGGCGCCGTTGCCACGAGTCCTACTCTCTCGATAAAACAACCGAGGCGCGGTAAGATGCGCCTTCTTTTCCGGCTGAAAGCGGCTGAAAGGCAAGATAAACCGATGCAAGCACCTCCGGCTGTTCTCTCGTCGTCCGAATACGCTTTCTTCTTCGACTTCGACGGCACCCTCGTCGACCTGGCGCCGACCCCCGATGGCGTGCGGGTCGAGCCCGACATGCTCGCGCTGCTGGCGCAACTGCGCACGCTCACGCACGGCGCCGTCGCGATCGTGTCGGGGCGCGGCATCGACAGCATCGATGGTTTTCTCGGCATGCCGGATCTGCCGGTGGCGGGCCTGCACGGCGCCGAGCGGCGCGACGCGAATGGCGACACGCAGCGAGTCGGTTTCAACGACGAACGGCTGCTGCACATGGAGCAGGTGCTCGCGGAAGTGGTGAATACGAATCCCGGCATGCTGCTCGAGATCAAGGGCGCGTCGCTTGCGCTGCATTACCGCAATGCTCCGGACCGCGAAGCGGCGGCACGCGCGGCCACCGAGCGGCTGGTCGCGCAATATCCGGACGCGTACGTGGTGCAGCCGGGCAAGATGGTCTACGAGATCAAGCCGAAAGGGGTCGACAAGGGCCGCGCGCTGCGCGCGTTTCTCGACGAGCCGCCGTTCGCGGGCCGCAAGCCGGTGTTTGCCGGCGACGATCTGACCGACGAGAAAGGTTTCGCGGTGGTCGACGAGGTGGGCGGCGTGTCGATCAAGGTCGGCGGCGGCGAGACGATTGCGCGCACGCGCGTCGAATCGGTGGGCGCGCTGACCGCATGGCTGGCGGCGGTGGTTGCGGCGGCACGCGGCGCATGAGTAGCGGCGTGTTTGCGGTGCCGCGCCGGATCAACGCGTTGCGCTGTCGGATGCACTCGCTGCGCCACCGGATGAAGTCGTTGGCCTGCCGGACAGACTCGCCGTGCCGCTGCCCGGACTCATTGCACTACCGGAAGACTTCGCTGCGGCGTTTACCGCAAACCTCGCTCCAGAACTCCCCGCAGACCTCGCTGCACGCGCACCAGCAGCCTCACCACAGGAATTGCGCGCCATGAGTCGCCTGATCATCGTTTCGAACCGCGTTGCGCCGATTTCCGAAGGCGGCCCCGCAGCAGGCGGTCTTGCGGTCGGCGTGTACGACGCGCTGAAAGAAACCGGCGGCATGTGGTTTGGCTGGAGCGGCGACGTGCTGACATCCGGCCAGCCGCAGATCAGCGTCGAAGAGCGCGGCCCGGTGACCTTCGCGACCATCGGTCTGCTACGACGCGATTACGACCAGTACTACCGCGGCTTCTCGAACGCGACGCTGTGGCCCGCGTTTCACTATCGCGCCGACCTGCTGCAATACGACCGGCACGAGTTCGAAGGCTACTGCCGCGTCAACACGTGGCTCGCGCAACAACTCGTACCGCTGCTACGCCCCGACGACGTGATCTGGGTGCACGACTATCACCTGATTCCGTTCGCACAGGCACTGCGCGCGGCCGGCGTGAAGAATCGCATCGGCTTCTTTCTGCATATTCCGTTTCCCGCGTCGCAGGTGCTGCTGGCGGTGCCGCCGCACCGCGAACTGGTCGAAGCGCTGTGCTCGTTCGATCTGCTTGGTTTTCAGACTGAGCCCGATCTGCGCGCGTTCTGCGATTACATCGTCCATGAAGCGGGCGGCAGCGTCGACGCGCGGCCGGCAGCGGCGGCCGAGCCCGCGGTGATCCACGGCTTCGGCCGCACGCTACGCGCGAGTGCGTATCCGATCGGCGTCTATCCGGACGAAATCGCCGAACTGGCGAAGGACGGCGAGCGCGGCAAGCCGGTGCGCACGATGAAGGCGACGCTGCACGAACGCAAGCTGATCATGAGCGTCGACCGGCTCGACTATTCGAAAGGGCTGGTCGAGCGTTTCCGCGCGTTCGAGCGGCTGCTCGAACAGGTGCCCGCGCAGCGCAACAACGTGTCGTTCCTGCAGATCGCGCCGCCCACGCGCGCCGATCTGCACGCGTATCAGGAAATCCGTCTGCAGCTCGAAGGGGAGTCGGGCCGTATCAATGGCCGCTTTGCGGAGCTCGACTGGACGCCGATTCTATACATTCACCGGCAATACGAGCGGCCAGTACTGGCCGCGTTGTTCCGTACCGCGCACGTTGGTTATGTGACACCGCTGCGCGACGGGATGAATCTGGTCGCCAAGGAATACGTGTCCGCTCAAGATCCGGCGGACCCGGGCGTGCTGGTGCTGTCGCGTTTTGCGGGCGCGGCGCAGGAGCTCACCGGCGCGCTGATCGTGAACCCGGTCGACGTGGACGGAATGGCCGAGGCGCTCGCCGCGGCGCTGACGATGCCGCTCGCCGAGCGCCAGGCGCGGCATCGGGACATGCTGGTGCAGCTGCGCGAGAACAACGTTTCGGTGTGGCGCGACAATTTCATGCGCGATCTGCAGCGGGCGCAGGCGGCGACACTTCATAACGACGATGACGGCGCGCGCGACGCGCATGCGGGAACGGCGGGCTAGTGAGGCGTTGGTTGCCCGGAAACAGACAAAAAGCCGCTGCGTATGCAACGAAGCGGCTTTTTTGTGGGCTAGATCGGCCGTAGGGGCCGGGGCGGTTCCGGGTGGTACCGCGCGTGATGCCGACAAACGGCCGACGCGGCGCGCCAGCTGTGCCAGCGAAGCCAGCGGTCCCTCAAGCTACGTGTTGCTGCTCGTCGAGCTTCTTGCCGCCCACATGCAGCGTCGAATGCTTGCCGTGTTGCTTCGTCAGCAGATCGCGATACAGCCCCGGACGATTGCGCAGTTCTTCCGGCGTGCCGTCGTCGATCACCTTGCCGGTGCTCATCACGATGATGCGGTCGAAGGTGTGCAGCGTCGACAACCGGTGCGCGATGGCGATCACGGTGCGGCCGACCATCAGCCGGTCGAGCGCTTTCTGGATCGCTTCTTCCGAAGCGCTGTCGAGTGCGGAAGTCGCTTCGTCGAGCAGCAGGATCGGCGAGTTCTTCAGGATCGCGCGTGCGATCGCGATGCGTTGCCGCTGGCCGCCCGACAGCTTCACGCCGCGGTCGCCGACGATCGTGTCGTAGCCTTCCGGCATTGCCTCGATGAAGTCCGAGCAACGCGCCTCGCGAGCGGCGGTGAGCACTTCCTCGCGCGTCGCCTCGGGGCGCCCGTACGCGATGTTTTCGTACACCGTGCGATGCAGCAGCGAAATGTCCTGCGGCACCAGCGCAATCGCGTGGCGCAGGCTGTCCTGCGATACGCCCGCGATATCCTGCCCGTCGATCTTGATCTGCCCGCCCTGCGCCTCGTAGAAGCGCTGCAGCAGCGCGAGCACGGTCGATTTGCCGGCGCCCGATTTGCCGATCAGCCCGACGCGCTGGCCCGGTTCGATGTTCAGGTCGAAGTGATCGAGAATCGGCCGGCGGCGCGGATACGCGAAGGTCACGCCGTCGAACACCACGCGCCCGCCTTGCGGCACCAGCTCGGTGGCATCGTTGCGATCCGGCATGCCGTGCGGCTCGAGCAGCGTCTTGACCGCTTCGGCGAGCCGCGCCACGTGCTGCGTGACGTCGACCAGCGCTACCGCCAGATCGCGCGTGCCGTGCAGGATCGTGAAGCCGAGCGAGCTGACCAGCACGATGTCGCCCGAGGTGGCGCGCCCCTGATCCCATAGCCACAAGGCCCAGCCGAGCAGCCCCGCCGACAGCAACGCGGTGATCACCGCATGCAGCAGGCGCAGCCGCTCCAGATACAGCAGGCTGTTCTGGCGCGCATCCATTTCCGCCTTGACGGTCGAACCAAAGCGCTTTTGTTCGCGAAACGTCATGCCGAACGCGCGCACCAGCGCCATGTTGCCGATCACGTCGACCAGTTCGCCGTCCACCGCCGCGGCCTTCGACGCGAACGCCTGATGCCGTGCCGAGCCGCGTCCGGCGAGCTTGTACAGCACGAACGCCAGAATCGCCGAGCAGCTGAGCAGCGCACCGGCCATCAGCGGGTTGACCGAAACGATCATCACGATCGCGCCGATTACCGCGATGCATGGCGGCAGCACGTTCCACGCGGTGGTGTTCTCGGCGGTATAGACCGCGTTCGACGTGGCGGTAATGCGGCTCGCCAGCGTGCCGGGCTGCTTTTCGGAGTAGTAGGTCGGCGAATGGCCGCTCAGATACTGAAACAGGTCGCGGCGCAGGTCGCCGGTCACGGCGACGAACGTGTGCGCAGCGAACCAGCCGCCGACCCGCCACAGCAGATTGTCGGCGGCGATCAGCCCGACGAGGATCGCAAACGCGCCCCACAATGGACCAGGATGATGCCGACCGGTGCCGAGCACGTCGATCAGGTGCTTGATCGCGTACTGCGAGGCGAGCGCGCAACCGACCGCGGCAAACACGCTGCACAGCACGACGGTATGTGCGAACGGATGGCGGCGGATAAAGCGCAGGAGGAAGGCAAGTGGCCGGTCCGCATAGCTCGCAAGCTTTGCGTTGTGGGCGTTACGCTGGGCAATGGTCAGATGTTCCAATTGTGCGTGCAGTATGAAGTCGGGTTAGCTCATCGGTCACGGGATGCCTCGTAACACAGCGTAGGTTCCGCATTGTAAACATGCAAAAGCCATTTAGGCCCGCGGAAAGTCGCATGGCGGCAGTCTTTGGCGCGATTCGTTTCGCGCCCTTTTCACGCCATTTTCACGATACGGCGCAGAGGTGTCTGTCTGCTGGACCCGTTGCCGGGCCGGTGGTTCGCGCGGTTGGCATGCTTTTTCCGGATATAATTACGGATTGCATTCAATGCCGGTGGCGGCGCAAGCGCACGCGTAGTGCATCGGCGCGGTGCATCGCATCCCTGGCAGTTCCAACCCTGCGGCGACGCTCAGTCAAAGCACGAACGGGGCCCGGGAGGAATGCTTCGGGAGCCATGTTGCGCGCCACAGTGTCGTTCGGAAGACGCACGGGGCGTGCCGCCGGTGCAAGGCTCCCAATGTAGAACTGTCTTTGAAAACAAGGGTTTGCAAAGTGTTTCGCCTTTGTAACAACGTAAAGACTTTGAAATGTACGGGCGCTGGAACCTCACTGGCATTGATAATGCGTCCTCGGTCAACCCAGGTGAGCTGATGTTTGTCAACGGCTGCGGATCCGGCGCGTTTACCGGCCCATGCAGTTAGAGACAACAGCCGATCCTGGCGTCCTAACCAGCGATCCATCGCAGGATTTCTCGAAAGAAGCAGGTGTGTGCGGCCAGTGAAGCCGACCATGCAACCTTGGCGAGCAACGCGAGTCGCTTTTACAAACTGCAGTTTTTTGCCTGATCTTTAACGAGGAGTTCTCTCTATGCGAATCGCTCAAATTGCTCCGTTGCACGAGGCGGTTCCGCCGAAGCTATACGGCGGTACGGAACGTGTCGTGTCTTATCTGACGGAAGCGCTAGTTGAGCAGGGTCATGACGTGACCCTTTTCGCAAGCGGCGATTCGCAGACGTCGGCCAAGCTCGAAGCGTTCTGGCCGCAAGCGCTGCGTCTGGACCCGACGATCCGCGACGTGATGGCGCCGCACATGCTGTTGCTCGAAGAAGTGCGCCGCCGCGCCGACGAGTTCGACGTGCTGCACTTTCATATCGACTATTACCCGTTCTCGCTGTTCGCCCGCCAGCCGGTGCCGTTCCTTACGACGATGCACGGCCGTCTCGACCTGCCCGAACTGCAGCCGATCTTCAACACGTTCAGCGACGTGCCGGTGGTGTCGATTTCGGACAACCAGCGCCAGCCGCTGCAACAGGCGAACTGGCTGCAGACCGTCTACCACGGTCTGCCGGAAAACCTGCTGAAGCCGATTCCCGATGTGAAGCCGGGCTATCTCGCGTTCCTCGGCCGCATCTCGCCGGAGAAGCGTCTGGATACGGCAATCCGCATCGCCGAGCAGGCTGGCATGAAGATCAAGGTGGCCGCGAAGCTCGACAAGGCCGACCGCGCCTACTACGAAGAAGTGATCAAGCCGCTGATGGCGCTGCCGCACGTCGAGTACATCGGCGAAATCAGCGAATCGGAAAAGACCGAGTTCCTCGGTAACGCGCACGCGCTGCTGTTCCCGATCGACTGGCCGGAGCCTTTCGGCCTCGTGATGATCGAAGCGATGGCGTGCGGCACGCCGGTGATCGCGTTCAAGCGCGGTTCGGTGCCTGAAGTGATCGAAAACGGCGTGTCGGGCTTTGTCGTCGAAGACGAAATCAGCGCGGTTGCGGCGGTCAAGCGCCTGCACCAGTTGCCGCGCGCCACGGTGCGCAAGGCGTTCGAATCGCGTTTCTCGTCGCAGGTGATGGCGCGCAACTACGTCGCGACCTACGAGGAACTGCTGCGCCAGAAACGCCGCACGGTACTGCGCGAAGTCAACGCAAACTAAGTCCGGCGACGCGGGGCTGCTGCGGTAACGGCGGCCTTGCTGCATGATCCCCGACGCCTCGCGTGCATCGACGCACACGGGGCGTCGTTGTATTTGAGGTGGGCGTGGCATCGTTGCCGCTGTTGCATCCGGCGCACGCGCGCAGGCGCATCCCGGATGCGCCACGCATCGAACGCGCCGCTTTCGGGGTGGGACCGATGAGCCGGCCCCGCAATATCCCTATAATGGCCGAGCCGCGCATTCGGGCGGCGACACAGGCCACGAGGAGAACGCTTTGGCGAGGACCAGACAGACGCGCGCGAACGCGGCGCCGGGCGCCGGCACGATCTTCGCGCTGCGCGCCATCGGGCTGATGATTCTCGCCCGCTGGCTGTCCTCGATGTCCAACATGAACGTGCTGGGCGCGCTGTCGGGGATGGCGTCGTCGCCTTGGGCCTGCATCAATCTGGTCCTCCTGTTTCTGCTGATTTTCCTGCCGGGCGCGCGCGCCCGTGCCGAGCGGCCATTTCATCCGCTGCCGCAATGGCTTCGCCAGGCGTTACGTTTGTTCGCATTTCTCGCGTTTCTGTTTGCTGCGTGGTCGGTTGGCGCGTTCGTCTGGACGGCCGGCTGGCGCGGCGCATTCAATGCGCTTGCCGCCACCAACGGCTGGCTGCTGGCGGCGCCGGCGCTGTATGCGATCGTGCTGTGGATCTGCCGGCCGCGCGCGCTGTGGCGTACCAATGTCAATGCGCGGCGTTTCGCGATCGGGCGCTATGCGATCTCGGTCGATAACGTGACGCGCACCGCGGTGGTCTGGATGGAAAGCCGCAAGCTCGGCCAATACGACGCGCGCGAGCTTTCGCTGCGCTGGCCGCACGGCGCGCCGCCGCAGTTTGCCGGAACACCGGCTGGCGATGGGACGGGCGTGACGGGCGGCGAACGCGTGCACGAATTACATGACATGCCGGCAACGGCTGCCGGCGCGGCGACACTGCGGCCGGCAGCGCTGCCGCGCGCCCGGGCCGGCTGGATGCGCCGGCCGCGCGTCGAGCTGATGTGGGATTCGCCGGCCGCGGCGGGCCACAACCGGCAGACGGTATTCCGCGTGCAGCTGGCGACCGAAGGCGACCGCATCGCAGCGCGCGCGCTCGATGCAAATCTGCGGCAAATCTGAGCGCAGCATCGGCGCGCGCAACCCGCAATACGCCGTTCGCAACAACACCGACAAGGCTGACCCATCGCGACGTTTGTCAGGAGGTGTCCATGCTGATCCGCTGGTTGCTGGCCGCAATTCATCTGCTGGGGTATGGGCTCGCGCTTGGCGCGATCGTCGCGCGTACGCGTGGGTTGCGCCGTTGCAAGTCGGTGCAGGGTCTGCCGGGCGTCTTTCTCGCCGATAACCTGTGGGGGCTGTCGGCGCTGGTGCTGATCGTCACCGGCGCGCTGCGGGCATTCGGCGGCTTCGAGAAGGGCACCGCGTTCTATCTCCACGAGCCGTTCTTCCACCTGAAGATGACCGCGCTGGTGCTGATTCTGGTGCTCGAGGTGGCGCCGATGGTCGCGCTGATCCGCTGGCGGATCGCGCTGAAGAAAGGCGCGACGCCGCCGCTCGAGCGTGCGCAGCGGTTTGCGACGGTCGGCGCGGTGCAGACTGCGCTGCTCGTGGTGATGGTGTTTGCGGCGGCGGGTATGGCGCGTGGCATCGGTATGGCGAGCGCGGCGCAATAGCGGCAGCGCGCGCGAAAAGCGGATGGGCACGAAGGGCGCCAGGCTCGCCGATCGCGCAAGGATACCCGCTGCGCAAAAGCCACCAACCACGCGAAGGACGCTAACGGCGCAAAGGTGTCTGCCGTGCAAAAGCCATCAACCATGCGAAGGACGTCAACTGTGTAAGCGCAGCAGAGCGGACAACGGACGCCACGCGCTCGCGACGACCGAGGCGCCACGACCACCAGAACCGAAGCCGCAACCGGCCACACGAACCCGCGCCACACACGCACCACAGCGCCTGCCCGCGCCGCCCATCGCTTTCACACGCTCATGCTAAGGTCGCTCGTCAGCTGACCACCCGGCCACTCCGGCCTCGCATTGACCCACGACCCGCCTGATCCGCAATGACCCGTTCGAGTCTCTCCGCCCCGAAGCGGCGCCGCGCCTGGCCACTGTTCTTGCCTGGCGCATTTGTCGTCGTGCTTGTAGCCGCCGTGCTCGTCATCTGGATCGGCTTGCGCGCCAGCCTGCCGCAACTGGACGGCACACGTGCCGCGCCGCTATCGGCGCCGGTCGCGATCGGCCGCGACACGCTCGGCGTGCCGACCGTGCAGGGCGCGAACCGCGCGGACGTGGCTTACGCGACCGGCTTCATTCACGCGCAGGACCGGTTCTTCCAGATGGATCTGCTGCGCCGGGTCGCGGCCGGCGAGATGTCCGCGCTGATCGGTCCGCCCGCGCTCGAGCTCGACAGGCGCGACCGTCCGCTGCGCTTTCGCGAACACGCCCGCGCGGCGCTGGCCGCGCTGCCCGCCGCCGACCGGCAACTGCTCGAGCGCTATACCGCCGGCGTCAACGACGGCCTGCATGCGCTCGGTGCGCGGCCGTTCGAATACTGGTTGCTGCGCACGCAGCCGGCCGCATGGCAGCCGGAGGATACGCTGCTGGTGGTCTACGCGATGTACTTCGACCTGCAATACGACCAGGTGCGCCGCGCGTTGTCGCGCGCGGCGCTGCGTGAGCGCACGCCGGCCGCGCTGTTCTCGTTCCTGCTGCCGGCGACGAGCCATTGGGACGCGCCGCTCGACCCACCCGCGTCGGCTTCCAGTCCGCTTGCAACGCCCCCTGCGGTTCGCCCGTCATGGCTGCGCGCGACGCAGTCCGCCGCCGACGAAGGGCCATTCGAATCCGCTGCTGCACAGCACGTGATGCCGCAACTCGTCGCCGACCTGGCGCCAACCAACGCGATGGTCGGTAGCAACGGCTGGGCGGTTGACGGTGCACACAGCATGCACGGCGCGCTGCTCGCGAGCGACATGCATCTGGGCCTGGCGCTGCCGAACATCTGGTACCGGCTGTCGCTGGTTTATCCGGCACCGGACGGCAGCACGCGGCGCGTGACCGGCGTCAGCCTGCCGGGCACGCCGTTCGTCGTAGCCGGCAGCAACGGGCGCGTCGCGTGGGGGTTCACCAACAGCTACGGCCGTTTCATCGATCTGATCGAACTGCAGCGCGACCCTGCGAACCCGCTGCGCTACAAGGTGCCCGGCGGCTGGGACGAAGCCCAGGTCGTGCACGAGCGGGTCGACGTGAACGGCGCGGCGAGCGTCGATCTGCCGGTGGTCCAGACGCGCTGGGGGCCGCAACTGGAGGTCGGCAAGCGCGCGTACGCGCTGCGCTGGGTTGCGCAGGATCCGCAAGCGGTCAATGTGAACCTTGCGCGTCTCGAAGACAGCGCCACGGTCGCCGATGCGCTGCATGTCGCGCAGACCAGCGGCGTGCCGACGCAAAACTTCACGGCCGCCGATGCGCAAGGGCACATCGGCTGGACCCTCGCGGGTCCGTTGCCGCGTCTGTCCGATGCCGACATCGCGAGCAACCAGAACCGCCAGAGCGACGCAAGCAATCCGGTCGAAGGGCTGCCGCAGGTGTCCGGCAGCTACGTCGGCTGGCAAGGCTACCTGCCGCCGGACGCCTATCCGGCGCGCACCGACCCCGCGTCCGGCCGCATCTGGACCGCGAACAACCGCGTGCTGCCGCTCGCGGAGCAGGCGCGTATCGGCGATGCGGGCACCGACCTCGGCGCGCGCGCCACGCAGATCCGCAACGATCTGCTGGTGCTGCCGCATGCGACCGAGCGCGACATGCTGGCAATCCAGACCGACGACCGCGCGTTCTGGATCGGCTACTGGCGCAGCACCGCGCTTGCTGCGCTCGATCAGCAGGCGCTTGCCGGCCATCCGCAGCGCGCGGAGTTCCGGCGCCTGGTCGAGGGGTGGGACGGCCGCGCCGATGCCGGTGCGGTCGGCTACCGGCTGGTGCGGGCGTTCTATTTTTCGCTGTACGACACGTGGTTCGGCGCGCTCGACAAGGATCTCGCCGAGGTCGCGCCGGATCTCGGCTATCGTGCGGCGAACTCGCGCTATGAAGCCGTGATGGAGACGCTCGCCGAACACCGCACGTGGGTGCCGGACGGCTTTGCCGACTGGCGTGCCTTCATGCTGGACCGGATCGATCGCGCGATCGCGCAGTTGCCCAAGGGCACGACGCTCGAGGACGCGCGCTGGGGCGACCGCAATCGCGCGGCGATCGTGCATCCGTTCGCGCGCCTTATACCGGCCTGGGTTCCGTGGCTGCGCGGCTGGCTCGGCACGCCACGCGACCCGCTGGCCGGCGATATCAACATGCCGCGCGTGCAGGCGCCTGCGTTTGGCGCGTCGGAGCGCTTCTCGGTGTCGCCGGGGCACGAGCAGGACGGCATCTTCGAGATGCCGGGCGGGGAGTCGGGCAATCCGCTGTCGCCGTATTTCACCGCTGGCCATGAAACATGGGTGCATGGCGATGTTGCTCCGTTCCTGCCGGGGCCGGCGGTGCATACGCTGACGTTGACTGCGGGTGGCGTGCACTGAGCTTGCCTGTGGCGCGCGACGCGCTGCGCACTGAGCGTATCCGTACACGCTGCGCGCCGTCGCGCAGCGTTCGCCTGTTTTTATCGTTCATATCCGGTCGAATTTGAAAGCGTCGCATGTGGCGCAAAAGCCCGCATCCGCTTGCACGCGCATCATCGATGGCTGCGTTGAGCCGCTCGCGTAACGGACGTCGAGCCGATCGGCCGCTGTTCCTCACGCGAGCCGCAGCGTTTCAAGCAACGCAATCCGCCAAAGGAATTCGCCGCCATGAACCGATCCAGCAGCTCCAGAACGTTTTTCATTACAGGGGTGAGTTCCGGTTTCGGTCGAGCGCTCGCGCAAGCGGCGCTGAACGACGGGCATCGCGTGGTTGGTACGCTGCGCCGCGACGACCAGCGCATTCAGTTCGACGAACTGATGCCGGGCCGCTCATTCGGGCGCTTGCTCGACGTCACCGATACCCCCGCGGTCGGGCCGCTGATCGACCAGGTCGAAGCGCAGCTCGGCCCGCTCGACGTGCTGGTGAACAATGCCGGCTACGGTTACGAAGGCGCGATCGAGGAATCGCCGCTCGACGAAATGCGCAAACAATTCGACGTGAACCTGTTCGGCGCGGTCGCGGTGACCAAGGCGGTGCTGCCGTATATGCGCGAGCGGCGCGCGGGCCATATCGTGAACGTCACGTCGATGGGCGGCATCGTGACTTTCCCGGGCCTTGCCTACTATCACGCGAGCAAGTTTGCGCTGGAAGGATTCACCGAAGTGCTGTGCAAGGAGATGAAGCCGTTTGGCGTCGCGGTGACGGCCGTCGAGCCGGGCGGTTTTCGCACGCGCTGGGCGGGCGCGGCGATGGTGCACGCGGAGCGTTCGATCCGCGATTACGACGACATGATCGAGCCGCTGCGCGCATCGCGTCAGCGGCGTGACGGCAAGCAGCCGGGCGATCCGGCGAAGGCGGCGCGCGCGATTCTCACGCTGGTGGATACGCCGAACCCGCCGTGCCATCTGCTGCTGGGCAGGGATGCGCTAGGCTTCGTGCGCGAGAAGCTGGCGGATATGGAGTATCAGTTCAAGGCGTGGGAGAAGTTGACGGTGTCGACGGATTTCGACGGGTAGGGCGCGGGCTCGATGCGAAGCTTGCGGTGGGCAAGTCGAACCGCGACTGCGAGCGCGGCCGTCCGCGGTTTCGCGATTTTCGTGAGGAACGCGAATGGGATCCGCGGCCGAGCAGTCAGAAAACAACGAGCAGTCAGAAAACAAAAAGGCCCACCGACTTTCGTCAGAGGGCCTTTTTTCTTCGGGTTCTACAACCCACAAATTCTGGTGGGTAGTACTGGGATCGAACCAGTGACCCCTGCCGTGTGAAGGCAGTGCTCTACCGCTGAGCTAACCACCCGAAGAGCTGTGCATTATGTCAGAGCTCTTCGACCTCGTAAAGAACTTTTTAAGCAGTTTGCGCGTCGGCCGCGGCACTCGTTTCTTGCGCGGGCGGCGCGGGTTCGAGACGCCACACGCTGGTGCCCTTGATCGCCTTGTCGAGACCGTCGAGCAGCGCCTGATGCGCGACCAGTTCTTCGTCGCTGGCCGCGAGCACCGGCAAGTCCAGCGCTTCGAGCACGATGCCCGAGGTGCGGGCGGCGCCCGGCGCGGACGCTTCGCCGAGCATGTCGATCACGAGGCTTTCCTGGCCGCGCGTCATCGCCAGATAAACTTCGGCGAGCAGTTCCGAATCGAGCAGCGCGCCGTGCAGCGTGCGGTGCGCATTGCTGACGCCCAGGCGGTCGCACAGTGCGTCGAGCGAGTTGCGCTTGCCGGGGAACATGGTCTTCGCCTGCACCAGCGTGTCGAGCACCTGGGTTTCGCAATGCTCGCAGAACTTCGGCAGGCCGAGCAGCGCAAATTCGGCGTCCAGAAAACCGATGTCGAACGGCGCGTTGTGAATGATCAGCTCGGCGCCCTTCAGAAAATCGATCAGCGAAGCGGCGATCTCCGCGAACTTCGGCTTGTCGCGCAGAAAATCGGTGGTGAGGCCGTGCACGGCCAGCGCGCCCGGATCGCTGTCGCGTTCGGGATTCACGTAGAAGTGCAGGTTGTTGCCCGTCAACCGGCGGTTCACCAGCTCGACGCAGCCGATTTCGATGATGCGGTCGCCACTGCGTGCATTCAGGCCCGTCGTTTCGGTATCGAGGATGATTTGACGCATGTCGGAATAGCCTGCTCTAGATAAAACGTGCAAAAGGAGGACGGCGCGGAGGGCGGTACGCGGTGACGCAGCGCACCGCGCGCTTCACAGATCGGTGAGCGACGCGACGCCGCGATTGGCCAGCGCATCGGCGCGCTCGTTTTCCGGATGGCCCGCGTGCCCCTTCACCCAGCGCCATTCGAGCTCATGCTGCTGCACCAGCGCATCGAGCCGCTTCCACAGGTCCGAATTCTTCACCGGTGTTTTGGCGGCGGTCATCCAGTTCTTCTTCTTCCAGCCGTGAATCCACTCGCTGATGCCTTTCTGCACGTATTGCGAGTCGGTGTGGATGACCGCCTTGCACGGGCGCTTCAACGCCTCGAGCGCGGCGATCACGCCCATCAGTTCCATGCGGTTGTTGGTGGTGTTCGCTTCGCCGCCGAACAGTTCTTTTTCTTGCGTGCCGAAGCGCATCAGTGCGCCCCAGCCGCCGGGACCGGGGTTGCCCTTGCAGGCGCCGTCGGTGAAGATTTCGATCAGGTCGTCGGTCATTTTCCGTTATTGCGGGTATTGGGCGTGGCGGCGGGCGCGAGGCCGGCCGCGAGCACGGGTTTCTTCACTTTCATCGGCCCGATGAGACGCATGCCGGGAACGCGCTTGATCGCCGTGACCATGTACGACGCGCCGAAAATCGGCCACCAGCGGTCGCCGGCGGCTTCCATGAATTCGTAGCGCGACAGCCAGATTTCGCTGACGAGGGGCGGACGATAGCAGCCGAACCGTCCGCGATCAAGGTCGAAACCGAGCAGCTTGATCCAGTCCTTGAGCCGGGTGAACGCGATCAGGTCATGTGCGGCGGGCACGAATGGCCGCCCGGTCATTTTGCCGACCGACTGCCGCACGCCCCACAGCGACAGCGAATTGAATCCCGAGATGACGAGGCGCCCTTCGGGCATCAGCACGCGCTCCGCTTCGCGCAGCAGCCGGTGTGGGTCGCTGGTGAATTCGAGCGTGTGCGGCATCACGATCAGATCGACGCTTTGCGCTTCGAACGGCAGATCCAGCAGGTCGCACCACACCGCGCTGCGGCCCGGCGGCGCGTGGCGGCCAGGCAAGCCGCCGGCCTGGCCGTCCGGATAACTGTACGGCGCGCTGTTGCCGCTCGCCGCGTCGAGCACGAGGCCGCGGCACGGCATGCGGTTCTCGCGCAGTGCGTCGAGCTGCGGCAGCCCGAGTTGCAGCGCGTGAAAGCCGAACACGTCCGACACGACCCGGTCGAGCTGCGCCTGCTCCCACTGCAGCACGTAGCGGCCGGGCGGGGAGTCCGTCCAGGCGGGCCAGTCTATAATCGTTCGGTCAGACATGTTGGAGATTACGTCGCCTATGAATGCGCTTGAATACGTACCGGTCCCGGCCTTCGAAGACAACTACATCTGGCTCGTTTCGGACGGCCGCAACGCGGTGGCGGTCGACCCGGGTGAAGCGGCCCCGGTGCAGGCCTATCTCGCGAAACGGGGCTGGCGGTTGAGCGCTATTTTACTCACCCACCATCATCGCGACCACGTCGGCGGAGTGGCCGATCTGTTAAATGGCCAGGTGGCGCCTGAGACGATACCCGTATACGGCCCGGCAGGCGAAGCGATCGATCATCTGACGCAGCGCGTCAAGCAGGGCGATCGCGTGCAAATCGCCGAACCGGCGCTCGAGCTGACCGTGCTCGACGTGCCCGGCCACACCAGCGGACACATCGCTTATTTCCAGGATGCAGATGCGCACAATACGCGCGGTACGCCGCACGTGTTCTGCGGCGACACGTTATTCGCCTGCGGCTGCGGGCGCGTGTTCGAAGGCACGCCGGTGCAGATGCTCGCTTCGCTGGACGCGCTCGCCGCGCTGCCCGGCGCGACCGAGGTCCATTGCGCACACGAGTACACGCTGTCCAACATCCGCTTCGCACTTGCCTGCGAGCCGGGCAACGAACAGCTGCAGGCGTGGCGCGACGAAGCAGTCGCACGGCGGGCGCGCAACGTGCCCACCTTGCCGACCACAATTGCTCACGAGCGTGCGGTCAATCCGTTTCTGCGTGCCGACCAGCCGGCGATCCAGCAAACCCTCGCCGAGCAGCTGCACGAAACAGTGCCGGACCGCCTGACCGCATTCACGCTGATGCGTGAGTGGAAGAACAGATTCCGCTGACCTGACCGACGGTGCGGGAATCTTCATCCGAATCGTCGAAAAGCCCGCCAAGCCTTAGATTTGGCGGGCTTTTTCATATCTTTCTGATTGACGGAAACGTCTCTCTTTCGTACTATCGGCTGCAAAATCCAGCCGTATTCCAGCTGTAAAGCTTTCCCGCAGCCGTTTTCCGAAGCAGTTTTCCCGCTGCCTTTACCCCGTGGTTGCTCTGTGGTTGCGCTACAGTCGCCCGCCCGTCGTTTGTTTTGGGTTTTTTGGGAACCGAGACGTTCATGAGATTTATCTTTAGCGCGTTGCTGGTCCTGACGCTCGCCGCGTGTGCGAGCCAGGGGCCAACGGCGGTCAACCCCTCCGCTTCCAATCCAGCCAGCCAGCAAGCTGTCGCCGACGCCCTCCGTAAAACCGCCACCGCCAAAGAAACGATCAACGTCGACCAGGCTTCCGTCGACCAGTTGACGACCGCCGACAGCGACCTGTGGGGCCGCATTCGCCGCGGCTTCCAGATGCCGGACCTGCAAAGCGACCTGGTGGACATGCAGGTCAACTGGTACGCGCAGCGTCCCGACTACGTGCAGCGCATGACCGAGCGCTCGCAAAAGTACCTGTACCACATCGTCGAAGAGCTCGAAGCGCGCCATATGCCGACCGAGCTGGCGCTGTTGCCGTTCATCGAATCCGCTTATAACCCGCAGGCGCTGTCGGTTGCGAAGGCCGCCGGCATGTGGCAGTTCGTGCCGGGCACCGGCCGCACCTACAACCTGAAGCAGAACATGTGGCAGGACGAGCGCCGCGACGTGCTGGCGTCGACCAGCGCCGCGCTCGACTATCTGTCGCGCCTGCACGATATGTTCGGCGACTGGTATCTGGCGCTCGCCGCGTACAACTGGGGCGAGGGCAACGTGCAGCGCGCGATCGCGCGCAACGAGGCGGCCGGGCTGCCGACCGACTACCAGAATCTGCGCATGCCGATGGAAACGCGCAACTACGTGCCCAAGCTGCAGGCGGTCAAGAACATCGTGATCAACCCGCAGATGTACGGGCTCGCACTGCCGGAGATTCCGAATCACCCGTATTTCGTGACGGTCACCACGTCGCACGATATCGACGTCGAGATGGCCGCGAAGCTGTCGAACATGTCGCCGGAAGAATTCCGCTCGCTGAACCCGTCGTTCAAGAAGCCGGTGATTCTCGGCGCGACGCAGCCGCAGATCCTGCTGCCGTTCGACAATGCAAGCGCGTTCGAGCGCAATCTGAAGTCGTATAGCGGCGCGTTATCGTCGTGGACCACCTACACGGTCACCGAGCGCGCAGGGCCGGCGGCGATTGCGCAAAAGATCGGCGTCGACGCCGATACGCTGATGGAAGTGAACAAGATTCCCGCCGGCATGCGTCTGAAGCCGGGTTCGACGATCGTCGTGCCGCGCGGCGACGATGTCGATGAAGACATTAGCGCCGACGTCGCCGAAAGCGCGGTGCTCGCGATGGAACCGGACGTTCCCGATACCCGCAAGATGCTGATCCGCGTGCGCCGTTCGCAGTCGATGGCGGCGCTGGCAAGCCGTTACGACGTGTCGGTCGGGCAGCTGAAGGCGTGGAACCGCACCCGGCGCAACGACGTGCGCGCGGGCCAGGCGATCGTGCTGCACGTGCCGGTGGGCAAGCGGGTGCCGACCGAGCCCGGTCCGGAAAAGCTCGCCACCGACGTGCAGGGCGGCAGCGTGCAGAAAATCAGCACGCAGGTCAGCGAGCCGCGCTACGACAAAAAGGGCAAGGCCCGCGGCAAAACGACTGTGGTCAAGGTAGCGGCGCCCGTCGCCGACAAGGGCAAGCTCACCAAGGTGTCGGCTTCGGCCCCCACCGGCAAAGCGTCGAAAGCCGCGGCTCCCAGCCGCACGAAAACCGCGGCCAGCTCGAAGAAGAGCAAGTAAGTCACAATTCGCGGCACCCCGGGGGCGTCGAATATGCGCTGCGGGGGCAGCGCATATCGTGCGCTCCGAGCGTCCCCGTTCGCTACGCGCCGTCACGTGTTTCGTGACGGCGTTTTCGTTTTTGCGGGCTTTGCTTAAATCCTTTATTGTTCTGGCTCGGGCCGGACTGGCCACTTTTTTCGCTTTATCCGTCTCTTACAGGTTTTCTTACCCGTTCCGATGTCGTCCACTTCGCTTCGCGTTTTCCTGCTTTTCTCCGCCGGCTACTTCGTTTCGTACGTATTTCGCGGCGTCAATCTGGGATTCGCGCCGCTGATCACGCATGAAATCGGACTCACAGCCACCGATCTCGGCCTGCTGACGAGTCTGTATTTTCTCGGCTTCGCCGGCGCGCAGATTCCGGTCGGCGTGTTGCTGGACCATTTCGGCTCGCGCCGCACCACCGCCGGCATGCTGCTGTTTGCCGCAGCGGGCATCTGGACCTTCGGCGCGGCGCACGGCATCGGCGTGATGATGGTGGGGCGGCTGTTGATCGGGATCGGCGTGTCGGTATGTCTGGGCGCGGCCTTCAAGGCGCTCGCACAACACTTCCCGGCGCCGCGCCTGCCGCTCGTGAACGGGCTGACGATGGCCGTGGGCGGGCTCGGCGGCGTGATGGTCGGCTCGCCGTTGACGTGGGTGCTGACCTTCACCGACTGGCGTGTGCTGTGCGTGTGGCTCGGCGTGATGACGGTGGTGGTGGCGCTCGTGATCTGGTTTTGCGCACCCGACACCCAGGAAGCATCGCGCCACATCACGCTGATGGGCCAGTTCAAAGGCACGCTCGAAATCCTGCGCAGTGCGGCATTCTGGAAGATCGCGTCGTTTCCGGTGATCACGCAGGGCGTGTTCTATTCAATGCAGTCGCTGTGGGTTGGCGCGTGGCTGCGCGACGTCAGCGGCCTGCAGCCCGGTCCGGCGGCGGCGCTGGTGTCGGTGCTCGGCTTTGCGATGATGGCGGGCTGCGTGGGCTTTGGCGCCGCGGCTCGCGGGCTCGAGCAGCGCGGCGTGTCGCTGTATGCGTTTTGCGGCATCGGTGGCGCGCTGTTCGTGCTGACGCAGATTCTGATCATGCTCGGCGCGCCGCTGCCTTCCGGGCTGCTGTGGGCGGCATATGGCATCTTCGGTGGCACCGGCATTCTCAGTTATGCGCTGTTGCCGCGCTATTTCGCCGCGCATCTGATCGGCCGCGCCAACACCACGATGAATCTCGTGATCTTCCTGCTGATTTTCGGTTTCCAGATCGGCGTGGGCGCGGTGCTGTCGCATTGGCCGGCTAGCGCGGGCCACTATCCGCCCGCGGCGCACCTCGCCGCGTGGGGCATCCTGCTCGTGCTGCAGCTTGGGGGCGCGGTCTGGTATGTGCTGCCGAGCCGCGTGCTGCCGCAAGCCGCGCAGATGCTCGCGAGGCAGCAGTCGTAAGGGACGCGGGGCACCTCGCGAGTGCCTGGGCGGCGCTGGGTCGCCAATCTGACTGACGTTTTGCTGGCGCGCCCCCAACCCATGCCGGCCATCTCGGGTTTGAAGGGAAGGGGTGTTTCAGGCTATAATTCGAAGGTTTGAGCTTATCAACCCGCACCCTAGCGCCTACCTCTTCCAAACCGTTCATCCGCCGCGCACCGCCTGGTTATTCCGGGTCGTCATCCCGGGCCGCATCGCCCTCCACATCCGGGGCCGATTGCATGTGTGCCTACGCACGACCGACCGAGACTCGAGCCGTGCTGCGCGAGCGAGCCAGTCCGAGCAGCCCGCGTTCATCGCGCGCGCCACGCGGCCGGCACGATCGGATGAACAAGGTCGGCATCAGGGTGTTCCGCCAAGGAGTTCCCCGTGTTGCCGTCATTTTCTCCCGCCCTTCTCGCGCTTGCCGACGGCACGGTCTTTCGTGGTTACTCGATCGGCGCTGCCGGTCATACGATCGGTGAAGTCGTGTTCAACACGGCGATCACCGGCTATCAGGAAATCCTGACTGACCCGAGTTACGCGCAGCAGATCGTCACGCTGACGTATCCGCATATCGGCAACGTCGGCGTCAATGCCGAAGACGTCGAAGCCACGAAAGTCCATGCCGCCGGCCTGATCATCCGTGATCTGCCGGTACTCGCGTCCAACTTCCGGATGCAGCGCACGCTGTCCGACTATTTGCGCGACGAAGGTATCGTCGCGCTTGCCGGCATCGATACGCGCAAGCTGACACGCATTCTGCGCGACAAAGGCGCGCAGAACGGTGCGATTCTCGCCGGTTCCGATGACGAACAAAAGGCAATCGAACTGGCCCGCTCGTTCCCGGGTCTCGCCGGCATGGACCTCGCGAAGGTCGTGTCGACGAAGAGCCAGTACGAATGGAAGCAGACCGAGTGGCGCCTCGGCAGCGGCTACGGCCTGCAAAACACGCCGAAGTACCGCGTCGTCGCGTTCGATTACGGCGTCAAGCACAACATCCTGCGCATGCTCGCCGAGCGCGGCTGCCAGGTGACGGTGCTGCCGGCCGAGGCCACCGCAGCCGATGCGTTCGCGCTCAACCCGGACGGCGTGTTCCTGTCGAACGGCCCGGGCGATCCGGAACCGTGCGACTACGCAATCGAGGCCACGCGCCAGTTCATCGAGCGCGGTATCCCGACTTTCGGCATTTGCCTTGGCCATCAGATCATGGGCCTCGCGGTCGGCGCGAAAACCATGAAGATGAAAACCGGCCACCACGGCGCCAATCATCCGGTGAAAGATCTGGACGACGGCCGCGTCGTGATCACGTCGCAGAACCACGGCTTCGCGGTCGATGCGGCCACGCTGCCGGCCAATGCGAAGGTCACGCACATCTCGCTGTTCGACGGCACGCTGCAAGGCTTCGCGCTGACCGACAAGCCGGCGTTCTGCTTCCAGGGCCACCCGGAAGCGTCGCCGGGGCCGCACGACATCGGCTATCTGTTCGACCGCTTCACGGCGCTGATGGACGGCCGCAAAGACAGCAACGCGAACAGCAGCACCGCGGCGGCATAAGCATCTCGCGTACGCGAACAGAGCAGAGCGCGCGCCGCGGCTTGCGGCCCTCCAGGTGAGCGGCCCCGCAAGCAGAGAAGCGGCAGCGCGCCAACGGAAAGAACACAGGAATTTACAAGCGAGAGCGTTATGCCCAAGCGGACAGACTTAAAGAGCATCCTCATCATCGGCGCGGGTCCGATCATCATCGGCCAGGCGTGCGAGTTCGATTATTCGGGCGCGCAGGCGTGCAAGGCGCTGCGTGAGGAAGGCTACAAGGTCATTCTCGTCAACAGCAATCCGGCGACGATCATGACCGACCCGAACACCGCCGATGTCACGTACATCGAGCCGATTACGTGGGAAGTGGTCGAACGCATCATCGCGAAGGAGCGCCCGGACGCGATCCTGCCGACGATGGGCGGCCAGACCGCGCTGAACTGCGCGCTCGATCTGCATCATCACGGCGTGCTCGACAAGTACAAGGTGGAATTGATCGGCGCGTCGCCGGCTGCGATCGACAAGGCCGAAGACCGTCAGAAGTTCAAGGACGCGATGACCAAGATCGGCCTTGGCTCGGCGAAGTCCGGCGTCGCGCATTCGATGGAAGAAGCGCTGAAGGTGCAAGCCGAAATCACCGCGCTGACCGGTGGCATCGGCTATCCGGTCGTGATCCGGCCGTCGTTCACGCTGGGCGGATCGGGCGGCGGGATCGCCTATAACCGCGAAGAATTCGAAGAGATCTGCAAGCGCGGTCTCGATCTTTCGCCCACGCGCGAACTGCTGATCGAAGAGTCGCTGCTTGGCTGGAAAGAGTACGAGATGGAAGTGGTCCGCGATAAAAAGGACAACTGCATCATCGTCTGCTCGATCGAAAATCTGGACCCGATGGGCATCCACACCGGCGACTCGATCACCGTCGCGCCGGCGCAGACGCTCACCGACAAGGAATATCAGGTCATGCGCAATGCGTCGCTCGCGGTGCTGCGCGAGATCGGCGTGGATACGGGCGGCTCGAACGTACAGTTCTCGATCAACCCGAAAGACGGCCGCATGATCGTCATCGAGATGAATCCGCGGGTGTCGCGTTCGTCGGCGCTGGCGTCGAAGGCAACCGGCTTCCCGATCGCGAAGGTCGCGGCGAAGCTGGCCGTCGGCTACACGCTCGACGAGTTGAAGAACGAAATCACCGGCGGGCAAACGCCGGCTTCGTTCGAGCCGACCATCGATTACGTCGTTACCAAGATTCCGCGCTTTGCGTTCGAGAAATTCCGCGAAGCCGATCCGCGTTTGACCACGCAGATGAAGTCGGTCGGCGAAGTGATGGCGATCGGCCGCACTTTCCAGGAATCGTTCCAGAAGGCGCTGCGCGGTCTCGAAGTCGGCGTCGACGGTCTCGATGAAAAGACCGCAAGCCGCGACGAAGCGATCCGCGAAATCGGCGAAGCCGGCCCGGACCGTATCTGGTACGTCGGCGATGCGTTCCGTCTCGGCCTTACGCAGCAGGAAATTTTCGAAGAAACCGCGATCGACCCGTGGTTCCTCGCGCAGATCGAACAGATCGTGCTGAAGGAAAAGGCTCTGGCCGGCCGCACGCTGGCGAGCCTTACGGTGGAAGAGCTGCGCTATCTGAAGCAAAGCGGCTTCTCGGACCGGCGTCTGGCCAAGCTGCTCAATGCTGCGCCGGCTGCCGTTCGCCAACGCCGTATCGAGTTGAATGTGCGCCCGGTGTATAAGCGCGTCGACACGTGCGCAGCCGAGTTCGCGACCAAAACCGCCTACATGTACTCGACCTACGAGGAAGAGTGCGAAGCGAACCCGACCAGCAACAAGAAGATCATGGTGCTGGGCGGCGGTCCGAACCGGATCGGCCAGGGCATCGAGTTCGACTACTGCTGCGTGCACGCGGCCCTCGCGATGCGCGAAGACGGCTACGAAACGATCATGGTCAACTGCAACCCCGAGACCGTTTCGACCGACTACGACACGTCGGACCGTCTGTACTTCGAGCCGCTGACGCTCGAAGACGTGCTTGAAATCGTCGACAAGGAAAAGCCGCTCGGCGTGATCGTGCAATACGGCGGCCAGACGCCGCTGAAGCTCGCGCTCGATCTCGAGGCGAACGGTGTGCCGATCGTCGGCACGTCGCCGGACATGATCGACGCAGCCGAAGATCGCGAGCGCTTCCAGAAGCTGCTGCAGCAACTGAATCTGCGTCAGCCGCCGAACCGCACCGCGCGCGCCGAAGACGAAGCGCTGAAGCTGGCTGACGAAATCGGCTATCCGCTGGTCGTGCGTCCTTCATACGTGCTCGGCGGCCGCGCGATGGAAATCGTGCATGAGCCGCGCGATCTCGAACGCTATATGCGTGAAGCGGTGAAGGTCAGCAACGATTCGCCGGTGCTGCTCGACCGCTTTTTGAACGATGCGATCGAATGCGACGTCGACTGTATCTCCGACGGCGAGGCCGTGTTTATCGGCGGCGTGATGGAGCACATCGAGCAGGCGGGCGTGCACTCGGGCGATTCGGCATGCTCACTGCCGCCGTATTCGCTGTCGGCTGAGACCGTCGCCGAACTGAAGCGTCAGACCGGCGCGATGGCAAAGGCGCTGAACGTGGTCGGCCTGATGAACGTGCAGTTCGCGATCCAGCAGGTGCCGCAGGACGACGGTTCGAAGCGCGACGTCATCTACGTGCTCGAAGTGAACCCGCGCGCATCGCGCACGGTGCCCTACGTGTCGAAGGCAACCAGTTTGCCGCTCGCGAAGATCGCGGCGCGTGCGATGGTCGGCCAGAAGCTCGCCGGGCAGGGCGTGACGAAGGAAATCGTGCCGCCGTATTTCAGCGTGAAGGAAGCGGTGTTCCCGTTCGTCAAGTTCCCGACCGTCGACCCGGTGCTCGGACCGGAAATGCGCTCGACCGGCGAAGTGATGGGGGTTGGTCAGACCTTCGGCGAAGCGCTGTTCAAGTCGCAACTGGCGGCGGGCTCGCGTCTGCCGGAGTCGGGCACGGTGCTGCTCACCGTGATGGACGCCGACAAGCCGAAGGCCGTCGAAGTCGCACGCATGCTGCATGAGCTCGGCTATCCGCTGGTCGCGACCAAGGGCACGGCGGCGGCGATCGAAGCGGCTGGCGTGCCGGTGCGGGTCGTCAACAAGGTGAAAGACGGCCGTCCGCACATCGTCGATATGATCAAGAACGGCGAAATCGCATTGGTGTTCACGACCGTCGACGAAACGCGCGCCGCGATTGCCGATTCGCGCTCGATCCGGATGAGCGCGCAGGCGAACAAAGTCACGTATTACACGACGATGTCGGGCGCGCGCGCGGCGGTCGAGGGTCTGCGCTACCTGAAGGACCTCGAGGTCTATGATTTACAAGGGCTTCACGCTCGCCTAAACTAAGGCTTCGAATCACCGTCCAAGACGTACGTGCCGCGGTTAAGCGGCGTCCCTGAAGGTACCGGATCGGGGCTCTCCCGGCAGCGCTGGCGCGCTGTGTACCTGTTTGGGGATGCACTTAACCGCGGTTGATTTTTTTTGAGGCTGTTTTTTGCCAACGAGTTGTTATGAGCACTATTCCATTGACGAAACGCGGTGCTGACCAATTGCGCGACGAATTGCAGCGCCTGAAATCAGTTGAACGGCCCTCGATTATCAATTCGATCGCGGAAGCGCGTGCCCAGGGCGATCTGTCTGAGAACGCCGAATACGATGCGGCAAAAGAGAAGCAGGGTTTTGTCGAAGGCCGCATCGCCGAAATCGAATCGAAACTGGCTGCTGCGCAGGTCATCGATCCGTCTGCACTCGATGCCGAAGGCCGCGTGGTGTTTGCGGCCACGGTCGAACTCGAAGATCTGGGCACCGGCGCTGAGGTTACCTATCAGATCGTCGGCGACGACGAAGCCGATCTCGAGCACGGCCTGATCTCGGTCAGCTCGCCGATTGCCCGCGCGCTGATCGGCAAGTCCGAGGGCGATGTGGCGTCGGTGCAGGCGCCCAGCGGCGTGCGCCAGTACGAGATCATCTCGGTTCGCTATATCTGACGCATATGCGGTGTTTCTGATGCCTGATCGAATGTTCCGTTTGCTGACGGTAGTCTGGATTGGCAGTCTGCTGACGATCGGCTATGCGGTCGCGCCTGTGCTGTTTGCATCGCTCGATCGCACGACGGCCGGCGCGGTGGCTGCGCAACTGTTTCGCATCGAGGGCATTGTCGGTGTCGTATGCGGCGTGTTGCTGCTCGCGTTATGCAATGTGATGGTGCGTCGCGGTTTCGTCGCATACAGAAAGCTGCGCTGGCTGATTGCGGGCATGCTGCTGTGCGTGCTCGCCGGTTATTTCGCGCTGCAGCCGTTTATGAATGCATTGCGCATCGCCGCGCAGGAAGGCGGCACCGACGTCGGACATTCCGCTTATGCAACGCGCTTTGGCGTGTTGCACGGCGTGTCGAGTCTTTTCTATCTGGTCGAGAGCCTGCTCGGGCTCGTGCTTGTGTGGAAGCTGCCAGGCAGTGCTGTCGCGCCGGCAGCCTCGGGCACCGGCAGCAGCGTCGCGGCAGGGCAGGCGAAGACGGCTGGCTAAGCGCTCGGGCGAGCGATATCGCTCGAGCGTGTCCGGTGTTATCTCGCCATTGCGGCAACAACGTTTATTCAGGATTTCCAGGCTAGCTCGCCGTGCGGAGCGCGACATATCGTCGCGTCGTGCGCGGGAGTTCGTCGAGGATCGTGCGCAGCGGGATCGCGCGTTAGCATCAGCGCGAACAACGCAGCGCCCGATCCCGATTTATTTACTTGGCAGACTGATGCGAGCGTTTCGCGCTGGTCTGGCGTTTCTTTGCACGCTTGACCGTGCCGCCCGCAGTCAGACGCTCGTTGCCGCGCACCACCACTTTTGTCGGCTTCGGCCGGCGCATCGGATTGTCCGACGCCTTGAGCACCTGAACGACGCGCGGTGCTCGTCCTTTTCCGAGCGGTTTGTCTTCCGCTGCTTCGCGCACGCTCGGCAGTTCGCCGCGACGGCCGCGGATTGCGGGGCGCACTGTTTCTGGTTTCCAGATCACCAGCAGCTTGCCGATATGCTGGATCGGCGCTGCGCCCAACTGATCGCAGATTGCCTCGTATGCGGCGACCCGCTCAGTGCGCTCGTCGCCGAACACGCGGATCTTGATCAGCTGATGCGCGGCCAGGTGGACCTTGATCTCGGCCAGCACGGCGTCGGTCAAGCCATCGGCGCCGACCAGTACGACCGGTTTGAGCGCGTGAGCCTGGCTGCGCAATTCGGCGCGTTGTTCTGAAGTGATTTTAAGGGCTGGCATGGGAGACGGGAGACTCGACTAAAATAGCGGCGCTGCGGTGGCGTACGCGCCACGTTCGCCGTGACGCGCGCGTTCGGCGCTTTACCGCACGCGTCACGACATGTTTCACATGCCTGAGCGCGGCGGCGCGCGATCACAAAGGGCGACTACGGTGGGCGACTGCAGCAGGCAACTGCCGCGGCGACCACAATGCGACCACAGCGGAAAATGGAAACAGAAAAACAACAGAAGGCGCGGCTTGCGCCGGACAGTATGCGGACCCACTTGCGGACAACCCGCAGCCGCGCAAATTAAACGCGTATTATCCGCTAAAACCGCGGCTTCACGCAGTAAAAGTTCAACCATTAATGGCAAAAAATCGCTTTAACCAGTCGTGGCTGCACGACCACATCAACGATCCGTACGTGAAAATGGCGCAGCGGGAGGGCTATCGCGCCCGCGCAGCCTACAAGCTGAAGGAAATCGACGAGCAGGACAAGCTGATCCGCGCGGGCCAGGTGATTGTCGACCTGGGCGCCGCGCCCGGCAGCTGGAGCCAGTACGTGCGCAACAAGCTGGCGGCCAGCCCGCGCCGCGATGCGACGCACGATGGCGGCATCGACGGCACGATCATCGCGCTCGACCTGCTGCCGATGGAGCCGATCGCCGATGTCCACTTCATCCAGGGCGACTTCCGCGAAGACAGCGTGCTCGAGCAACTGGAACAGCTGGTAGGCGAACGTCCGGTCGATCTTGTAATTTCGGACATGGCACCCAACCTCTCGGGCGTGGCCATAGCGGACGCGGCGCGAATCGAGCATGTATGCGATCTGGCCTTGGAGTTTTCGCAAAACCACTTGAAGCCCGATGGTGCCCTTTTAGTGAAATGCTTTCACGGCAGCGGCTACAGCCAGATTGTCGAAAAGTTCAAGCAGCAGTTTAAGACGGTGGCCGCTCGCAAGCCAAAAGCATCGCGAGACAAATCGTCGGAAACGTTTATTTTGGGGAAGTATCTGAAGCGGCCGGGTCGGATAGACGGCGCGTGATGTGAAACCCGATATTTTCAATGTGCCGGAAAACGGCGCCAGCGTTGCGCGGTACGCGATATATACGGTCGCGATTGCTTATGGCAGGGGTCTACGGACTGGATTAGAATGCCTAGGTGATGCCGCAAGGCAAATGTAGGCGCTTGTCAATGAGTCAAGGAGTGGTGCTTTGAACAACAACATGTTTTCGAAAGCAGCAGTGTGGCTGGTCATCGCACTGGTGCTGTTTACGGTGTTCAAGCAGTTCGACAAGCCCCGCGTCCAGGAAGGCGTTTCGTATTCGCAGTTCATGGACGATGCGAAAACCGGCAAAGTCAAGAGTGTGATCGTTCAGGGCAGGAACCTGACGGTGACGCCGGCCGACGGCCAGAAATACCAGATCGTCTCTCCGGGCGACATCTGGATGGTCGGCGACCTGATGAAGTACGGCGTTCAGGTCAGCGGCAAGGCTGACGACGAACCCAACGCCCTCGTATCCGCGCTGTACTACCTTGGGCCGACGATCCTGATCATCGGTTTCTGGTTCTACATGATGAGGCAGATGCAGGGGGGCGGCAAAGGCGGGGCCTTCTCGTTCGGCAAATCCCGCGCTCGTCTGATCGACGAGAACAACAACGCCATTAATTTCTCCGACGTCGCCGGTTGCGACGAAGCCAAGGAAGAAGTCTCCGAACTGGTCGACTTCCTGCGCGATCCGCAGAAGTTCCAGAAGCTGGGCGGTCGCATTCCGCGTGGTGTATTGCTGGTCGGCCCTCCGGGGACCGGTAAGACGCTGCTGGCGCGCGCAATTGCCGGCGAAGCGAAGGTGCCGTTCTTCAGCATCTCCGGTTCGGACTTCGTCGAAATGTTCGTTGGCGTGGGCGCCGCCCGCGTGCGCGACATGTTCGAGCAGGCCAAGAAGCATGCGCCGTGTATCGTGTTCATCGACGAAATCGATGCGGTCGGTCGTCATCGCGGTGCCGGGATGGGCGGCGGCAACGACGAGCGCGAACAGACGCTGAACCAGATGCTGGTCGAGATGGACGGCTTCGAGGCGAATTCGGGTGTCATCGTGATCGCTGCGACGAACCGTTCGGACGTGCTGGACAAGGCGCTGCTGCGTCCGGGCCGTTTCGACCGCCAGGTGTACGTCGGTCTGCCGGATATCCGCGGCCGCGAGCACATCATGAAGGTCCACCTGCGCAAGGTGCCGATTGCCAACGACGTCGATGCAGCTGTCATTGCACGCGGCACGCCGGGCTTCTCGGGCGCCGATCTGGCCAACCTCGTGAACGAAGCGGCGCTGTTTGCCGCCCGCCGTGGCAAGCGCATTGTCGAGATGCAGGACTTCGAAGACGCAAAGGACAAGATTTACATGGGTCCGGAGCGCAAGTCGGCGGTGATTCGCGAAGATGCGAAGCGCGCGACGGCATACCACGAGTCGGGCCATGCGGTGATCGCGAAGCTGCTGCCGAAGGCTGATCCGGTGCACAAGGTCACGATCATCCCGCGCGGCCGTGCGTTGGGTGTGACGTGGCAGTTGCCGGAGCACGACAACGAAACGTACTCGAAGGACTACCTGCTCGACCGTCTGGCCATCCTGTTTGGCGGCCGGGTTGCCGAAGAGCTGTTCCTGAACCTGATCAGCACCGGCGCATCGGACGACTTCAACAAGGCGACGGCGACAGCCCGGGCAATGGTGGCGCGTTTCGGCATGACCGATGCACTCGGACCGATGGTTTACGTCGACGACGAAAACGAGCAGTCGCCGTTTGGCCGTGGCTTCACGCGCACCATTTCGGAAGCGACGCAGCAGAAGGTCGACGCGGAAATCCGCCGCGTGCTGGATCAGCAGTACAACCTGTCCAAGCGTCTGCTCGACGAGAACCGCGACAAGGTCGAAGCAATGACCGCTGCGCTGATGGAGTGGGAAACGATCGACGCCGATCAGATCAACGACATCATGGCTGGCCGTCCGCCGCGTTCCCCGAAGAGTTCGGCATCGCCGGGCGATGCGCCGACGGGCGGTAGCAGCCCGGGCACCGAAGTGAAGCCGGGCAGCGCAACTGCACCGGCCTGAGCGAGGTCAATTTAGAATACGGGCCGGTGTGTCGTTCACACCGGCCCGTTTTGTATTTTGCGGCGGCATGCGCGAGCGCGTATCGCTGCGTCCGAACCACGCCATTTCACGCTTTTCCACGGATCCAGAAACGCCGTGTCGATCGCCGAAACTTCGCGCAGTATTTCCAATCCGCTGCAATGCGGCCGTTTTACGTTAACGTTCGAGCGCCCGCTCGTAATGGGCATCCTGAACGTCACGCCGGATTCTTTTTCCGATGGCGGCAGCTTCGTGAATCAGGGCGACGCGTTGCGTCAGGCAGAAAAAATGCTTGTCGAAGGGGCGGACCTGATCGACATCGGTGGCGAATCGACGCGTCCTGGCGCGCCACCGGTCCCGCTCGATCAGGAACTTGAACGCGTGATTCCGCTGGTCGAGCAGTTGCGCGACGCGAACGTGCCGTTGTCGGTCGATACGTACAAGCCGGAGGTGATGCGTGCCGCATTGGCGGCCGGCGCGGACCTGATCAACGACATCTGGGGCTTCCGGATGCCGGGCGCAATCGAAGCCGTGCGCGACAGCCAATGCGGCCTGTGCATCATGCATATGCTCGGCGAGCCGCAGACGATGCAGGTTGGCGAGCCGGTATATCGCGATGTGGTCGCGGACATTCGCGATTTCCTTGCCGGGCGCACGGCAGCGCTGTTACAAGCGGGAGTCGCGAGAGCGCGTATCAGCGTCGACCCGGGTTTTGGTTTTGGCAAGACCGTAGAACAAAACTACACGCTGCTGGCGCATTTGCCGCAGATCGCGCCGCAAGCCGGCGATGGCACAGGCAATGGCAACAGCGGCAAAGCGCCGTTGCCGATCCTCGCCGGCCTGTCGCGCAAATCGATGCTCGGCGCGATAACGGGCCGTACGAAGCCCGCGGATCGGGTTGCGGCAAGCATCGGGGCGGCGGTATGCGCAGCCGTGCATGGTGCTGCCATCCTCCGTGTGCACGATGTCGCGGCCACAGTAGACGCACTAAAGATATGGTCGGCCACCCGCGCCGCAGCATGGCGCAGCTGACCACCACCAACGACGGAGGGATACATAAAAATGGCACGTCGCTATTTCGGTACCGATGGCATTCGCGGCAAGGTCGGCGAGGCTCCGATCACGCCTGAGTTCGTGTTGCGGCTCGGCTATGCGGCCGGCAAGGTGCTGGCGGGCGCCGACCGCTGGGCAAAGACCGGCGCACGTCCGACCGTGTTGATCGGCAAGGACACCCGCGTCTCGGGCTACATGCTCGAAGCGGCGCTGGAGTCGGGTTTTTCGGCGGCGGGCGTCGACGTGATGCTGGCCGGCCCGATGCCGACCCCGGGCGTTGCCTATCTGACGCGCGCGCTGCGTCTGGCGGCGGGTGTCGTGATCAGCGCGTCGCACAACCCTTACGACGACAACGGCATCAAGTTCTTCTCGGCCGACGGCAACAAGCTGCCGGACGAAGTCGAGCTGCAGATCGAGCAGCAACTAGACCAGCCGCTGGCGTGCGCGCATTCGGAACTGCTGGGCAAGGCCCGGCGCCTCGACGACGCGGCAGGCCGCTACATCGAGTTCTGCAAGAGCACCTTCCCGGCCAGCTACGACCTGCGCGGCATGAAGCTGGTGATCGACTGTGCGCACGGCGCCGCGTATGACATCGCACCGCACGTGTTCCACGAACTGGGTGCGGACGTCGTGACGATCGGCGTCGCGCCGAACGGCTTCAACATCAACGACGGCGTCGGTGCGACCGCACCGGATGCGCTGATCCGTGCGGTGGGCGCGAACAACGCCGACCTCGGCATCGCGCTCGACGGCGACGCGGACCGTCTGCAGGTAGTCGACTCGACCGGGCGCCTCTTCAACGGCGACGAACTGCTGTACGTGCTGGTGAAAGACCGCATCGCGACCGAAGGCAAGGTGGAAGGCGCGGTCGGCACGCTGATGACGAACATGGCGGTCGAAGTCGCGTTGCAGCGTTCCGGCGTGAAGTTCGTGCGCGCGGCGGTCGGCGACCGTTACGTGCTCGAGCAGCTGCGCGAGCACGGCTGGCAGCTGGGCGCGGAAGGTTCGGGTCACATCCTGTCGCTGGACCGCCATTCGACCGGCGACGGCATCGTCTCCGCACTGCTGGTGCTGGCGGCGATGCAACGCAGCAGTAAATCGCTGGCTGAACTGCTGGACGGCGTGACGCTGTTCCCGCAAAAGCTGATCAACGTGCGCATGAGCCCTGGCTCGGACTGGAAGGGCAGCGACGCGATCCGCCGCGCGATCGGCGAAGCGGAAGGCGCGCTGAACGGCAGCGGCCGGGTGCTGATCCGTGCGTCGGGCACGGAGCCGGTGCTGCGCGTGATGGTCGAGGCGGCGCACGAGCATGAAGCGGTGGGTCATGCGGAGGCGATCGCCGAAGTGGTCCGCCGCGCCACGGCGTGAACCGTGGTGTGAAGCGCCACACGAACCACTGAACGAACCAGCGCGTGAGGCACTGCATGCGCCACAGCATGAAATAACTGGCACGCGGCGCGATTCCACCGCGCCGCGCGTCAAATGAGCGCGCTATCGTCTGAAATATATCCACCCGCGGCCGGCGCAAACCACCGCGGGCGGCTCCCCATCCTGGTGATTGCAAGCACCTGTCAGCCGCTACGCAAGCCGCATGAAATCAACGCGTTGCGGCAAATATAACGGCATTTGCCGTGCAAACATGTGTAGAAACAACCGGATTGCGCAAACGTTCGCCTGCGCACCGCCTTACACCTTAGTAACCTCGCTGTCACGTCAGCTTCACAAATAGTCACATGACTGTCACAAAGAGACCCTATTCTTCGCGGTGTCGTGTCATCCGCTCACACCACTGGAGGTCTCATGAAATTGATGCAAACCGCGTTCGCTGGCATGGCTGGCGCGCTCTTCGCGATCGCAGCGCAAGCCGCCGACATTACTGGCGCGGGCAGCACCTTCGCAGCACCGATCTACACGAAGTGGGCTGACGCCTACCAGAAGTCGGGCGGCGGCAAGGTCAACTACCAGGGCATCGGTTCGTCGGGCGGCATCAAGCAGATCATCGCCAAGACGGTTGATTTCGCAGGTTCGGACGCTCCGCTGAAGGACGAAGACCTCACGAAGGAAGGCCTGTTCCAGTTCCCGACGGTCGTCGGTGGCGTGGTGCCGGTGGTCAACCTGCCGGGCGTGAAGGCTGGCGAAATCACGCTGTCGGGCCCGGTGCTCGGCGACATCTACCTGGGCAAGATCAAGAAGTGGAACGACCCGGCCATCGCCGCGCTGAACCCGAAGGTCAAGCTGCCGGATACGGACATCGCCGTGGTGCGCCGCGCCGACGGTTCGGGCACGACGTTCATCTGGTCGAACTACCTGTCGAAAGTGAACGACGAGTGGAAGACGAAGATCGGCGAAGGCACGACGGTCAACTGGCCGACGGGTACGGGCGGCAAGGGTAACGACGGCGTGGCAGCATTCGTGCAACGTCTGCCGGGCGCGATCGGCTACGTGGAATGGGCGTACGCGAAGCAGAACCACATGACGTACACGGGCATGAAGAACGCCGCCGGTGAAGTGGTCGAGCCGAAGACGGACACCTTCAAGGCAGCCGCAGGCGGCGCAGACTGGTCGAAGTCGTTCTACCAGATCCTGACGAACGAGCCGGGCAAGGACGCATGGCCGGTGGTCGGCGCGACTTTCGTGCTGGTGCACACCACGCAGGACAAGCCGGCTGAAGGCGCAGAAACGCTGAAGTTCTTCGACTGGGCGTTCAAGAACGGCGCCGGCGCTGCGTCGGACCTCGACTACATCTCGCTGCCGGACGCAGTGGTGAAGACGATCCGCGCTCAGTGGTCGACCAAGGTGAAGGATGCATCGGGCAAGGCAGTTGCAGCAGCCCAGTAAGCAGTAGGCAAGTAGCATAAGCTTTGAAGCAGCGGCGGGCGCCTCGCGGTGCCCGCCGCGCAGTCTTCACCGCGGCGCCATGCCCGCGGCACATGCGCAGCAAACACGTAGCAAACTCGCAGCACACACGTAGCAAACTGAGCGGCCTCGATCAGGCCGCGTGGCCGTAGTACCGGCCGCTGCGCATCCTGCGCACGGCATCTGGAAACAGTTTCGACAGGCTCCCATGTCCGACATCCCAATCGTGTCGAACCCGTCCGGTAGCGCAGCGCAGCAGAAGGCGCCCAGCCGCACCGGCGACGTTATTTTCGGCGGCCTTGCGCGGCTGGCCGCCATCGTCACCTTATTGTTGCTCGGTGGCATTATCGTGTCGCTGATCGTCGCGTCGCTGCCCACCATCGAGAAGTTCGGTCTGAGCTTCCTGTGGACCGCCGAGTGGGATCCACCGTCCGAGCACTTCGGCGCGCTGGTACCGATTTACGGCACGATTGCGACGTCGATCATCGCCCTCATCATTGCGGTGCCGGTCAGCTTCGGCATTGCGCTGTTCCTGACTGAATTGTCCCCCGCGTGGCTGCGCCGGCCGCTCGGCATCGCGATCGAGCTGCTCGCCGCGATTCCGTCGATCGTGTACGGCATGTGGGGCCTGCTGGTATTCGCGCCGATCTTCGCCGAGTGGTTCGAAAAGCCGCTCGGCACGCTGCTGTCCGGCCTTCCGGTCGTGGGTGCGCTGTTCAAGGGCGCGCCGATCGGCATCGGCATCCTGTGTGCCGGCGTGATCCTCGCGATCATGATCATCCCGTACATCGCCTCGGTGATGCGCGACGTGTTCGAAGTCACGCCGGTGTTGCTGAAGGAATCGGCATACGGCATCGGCTGCACGACGTGGGAAGTGATGTGGAAGATCGTGCTGCCCTTCACCAAGCACGGCGTGATCGGCGGCGTGATGCTCGGCCTCGGCCGCGCACTCGGCGAAACGATGGCGGTGACCTTCGTGATCGGCAACACCAACCTGCTCGACAACGTGTCGCTGTTTTCGCCCGGCAACAGCATTACGTCGGCACTCGCGAACGAATTCGCGGAAGCCTCGCCCGGCCTGCACACGGCCGCGCTGATGGAGCTCGGCCTGATCCTGTTCGTCATCACGTTCATCGTGCTGGCGATTTCCAAACTGATGCTGCTGCGTCTCGAGAAAGGGGAGGGTGCCAAGCGATGAGCCAACCTCTGAATATGCCGGGCACGACCGATCTGGCGTTGCTCGAACAGATGCGCACCCGGCTGCAAAAGCGCCGCCGGTTTACTAACGCAGTCGCGCTGACGATGTCGCTGGCAGCGATGGCGTTCGGTCTGCTGTGGCTGGTGTGGATTCTCTATACGACGCTGCGTCTGGGCGTCGGCGGTCTGTCGATCGAACTGTTCACGCAGTCGACGCCGCCGCCGAACACCGATGGCGGCGGTCTCGCCAATGCGATCGTCGGCAGCCTGATGCTGGTGTTGCTGTCCACCGTGGTGGGCACGCCGATCGGCATCATGGCAGGCGTGTATCTCGCCGAGTACGGCCAGAAGGGCATGCTCGCGGGCGTCACGCGTTTCATCAACGACATCCTGTTGTCGGCGCCGTCGATCGTCGTCGGTCTGTTCGTGTACGCGCTGTTCGTCGCGAAGATGGGCCACTTCAGCGGTTGGGCCGGGGTCGTCGCGCTCGCGCTGCTGCAGATTCCGATCGTGATCCGCACCACCGAAAACATGCTGAAGCTGGTGCCCGGCGCGCTGCGTGAAGCCGCCTTCGCACTCGGCACGCCGAAGTGGAAGATGGTCACGTCGATCACGCTGAAGGCCTCGGTGGCCGGCATCGTCACCGGCGTGCTGCTCGCGATCGCGCGGATTGCCGGCGAAACCGCGCCGCTGCTGTTCACCGCGCTGTCGAACCAGTTCTTCACGTGGGATATGAATCAGCCGATAGCGAACCTGCCGGTGACGATCTTCAAGTTCGCGATGAGCCCGTTTGCCCAATGGCAGTCGCTTGCCTGGGCGGGCGTATTCCTGATCACGCTCGGTGTGCTGGGATTGAATATCCTCGCGCGTACGATCTTTTCGAACAAGTAAGGGCGGAGCGATCCGATGAATATGGCAGAAACTCACCTGAATCCCATCGAACGTCCGGCCGCGCCGGCCGGTTTCGATCCGGCCCAGCATGGTCGCGAGCAGGCTGTGTCGCGCTCGAAGATCGAAGTCAACAACCTGAACTTCTTCTACGGCAAGTATCACGCGCTGAAGAACATCAACCTGCAGATCCCCGAAGGCAAGGTGACCGCGTTTATCGGTCCGTCGGGCTGCGGCAAGTCGACCTTGTTGCGCACCTTCAACAAGATGTACGCGCTTTATCCGGAGCAGCGCGCCGAAGGCGAAATCCTGATGGACGGCGAAAACCTGCTCACCACCAAGCGCGACATCTCGCTGCTGCGCGCGCGCATCGGCATGGTGTTCCAGAAGCCGACGCCGTTCCCGATGTCGATCTACGACAACATCGCATTCGGCGTGAAGATGTTCGAATCGCTGTCGCGCTCCGAAATGGACGACCGCGTCGAATGGGCGCTGACCAAGGCGGCGCTGTGGAACGAAGTGAAGGACAAGCTGGGCCAGAGCGGCTACGGCCTGTCGGGCGGCCAGCAGCAGCGTCTGTGTATTGCGCGCGGCATTGCGATCCGTCCGGAAGTGCTGCTGCTCGACGAACCGTGCTCGGCACTCGACCCGATTTCGACCGGCCGCATCGAAGAACTGATCGCCGAGTTGAAGAGCGACTACACGGTGGTGATCGTCACGCACAACATGCAGCAGGCGGCGCGCTGCTCGGACTACACTGCGTACATGTACCTCGGCGAACTGATCGAATTCGGCGACACCGAAAAGATCTTCATCAAGCCGGTACGTAAAGAAACCGAAGACTACATCACCGGCCGCTTCGGTTGATGCCAGGTGCACGCACGCATGCACGCAACGCCAGGGAAGGGAGTCAAACATGACCGATAAACACCTGTCCAGCCAGTTCGACGCCGATCTGAACCTGCTGTCGTCGAAAGTGCTCGAAATGGGCGGCCTCGTCGAAGCGCAGATCGTTGCGGCAATGAACGCGCTCAACAACTTCGACCTCGATATCGCCGAACAGGTGATCACGGCCGAAGACCGCCTGAACGCGATGGAAGTCGAAATCGACGAGGAATGCAGCAACATCATCGCGCGCCGCCAGCCGGCCGCACGCGATCTGCGCCTGCTGCTCGCGATCTCGAAGACGATCACCAATCTCGAGCGCGCCGGCGACGAGGCCGAGAAGATCGCCAAGCGCACCAAGCGCCTGATGGAAGACGGCGCATCGCGCACCATCAACATCGCCGAGATCAAGCTGTCCGGCGAAATGGCCGTGTCGATCCTGCGCCGCGCGCTCGACGCGTTCGCGCGTCTGGACACGGTTGCCGCCGCGCAGATCGTGCGCGACGACAAGGCGATCGACGAAGAATTCCGCGCCTTCGTGCGCAAGCTGATTTCGTACATGACCGAAGATCCGCGCACGATCTCGGTGGGCCTCGACTTCCTGTTCATCGCCAAGGCGATCGAACGGATCGGCGACCACTCGAAGAACATCGCGGAATTCATCATCTACATCGTCAAAGGCACCGACGTGCGGCATAAGTCGCGCGACGCGCTCGAGCGTGAGGCGTTGGGCTAGACGCCCGTTTTGCCTCACTGAACCTGATTTCTGTTAAGAGCTCAAGAGGCCCTGATGCCCAGCAGTATTCTTATCATCGAAGACGAACCCGCTATCTCCGAACTGATATCGGTGAACCTGCAGCATGCCGGACATTGCCCGATCCGCGCGTATAACGCGGAACAGGCGCAAAACCTGATCAGCGATGTACTGCCTGATCTGGTTCTGCTCGACTGGATGCTGCCGGGCAAGTCGGGCATTGCGTTCGCGCGCGATCTGCGTAACAACGAACGCACCAGGCACATTCCGATCATCATGCTGACCGCACGTGGCGATGAGCAGGACAAGGTGCTCGGCCTCGAGATCGGCGCCGACGACTACGTCACCAAGCCGTTCTCGCCGAAAGAGCTGATGGCGCGTATCAAGGCGGTGTTGCGCCGCCGCGCGCCGCAGCTCACCGAGGACGTGGTCGCGATCAACGGTCTGAAGCTCGATCCGTCGACGCACCGGGTAGCCGCGCATGCGCAGGGCAGCGAGGTCAAACTCGATCTCGGCCCGACCGAATTCCGTCTGCTGCATTTCTTCATGACGCATCCGGAGCGCGTGCATAGCCGCACCCAGTTGCTCGACCAGGTGTGGGGCGATCACGTGTTCGTCGAAGAGCGGACCGTGGACGTGCATATCAAACGTCTGCGTGCAGCACTGAAACCGGCAGGTTGCGATGCTATGATCGAAACCGTTCGGGGCAGCGGCTACCGGCTCGCGAAAAGCGCATAACTGCGCGCAGCTGGTCGGCGACAGCAACGGCAATAACGGGTAACAACCGGCATCAACGGCAACAGCAATCGCAACGCGCGCACGGTCATGCGCGCGGCAATGCGCAAAGGCGGCACGCATGGACGGCTCGAGTAGCCGGCAAGCGCGGCCCCGTGGCTCTCACTTCGCTCACTGAAACATGAACATCATCTGGGCGCGCTCCATCGTCTCGGTCGTGCTGCTGGCTGTTCTGTGCGTGGTAGTCGGCGCAATCGTGAACGTCAAGGTAGCACTGGCCCTCGCGGTTCTGGTCCTGCTCGTGCAGGGCATCTTCAGCACGTATCACAAGCAGCATCTGTGGCGTTTGCTCGATGCGCCGGTGTACGGCGAAGTCCCCAGCGCACCGGGCATCTGGGGCGAAATCTATTACCGGTTGCACAAGCTCGCGAAGCGCTGGCACGCGCAGGTGCGCCAGGTCGAGCAGCAGCATTCGCGCTTTATCCAGGCAATCCAGGCATCGCCGAACGGCGTCGCGATGCTCGACGATCACGATCAGATCGAGTGGTGCAACGCGATCACCGAGCTGCATTTCGGCCTCGACGCGAAACGCGATCTGCGCCAGCACATCACGCACCTCGTGCGGCAGCCGGATTTCATCCGCTATCTGAATTCACACCAGTACGACGAAATGCTGATCATGCGCGGCATGGGCGAGCGGCGCCTGAACGTGCTGTCGGTGCAGGTGTTTCCGTACGGCGAGAACCGCAAGCTGATGCTGTCGCAGGACATCACCGAACTCGAGCGAACCGATTCGATGCGCCGCGACTTCGTCGCGAACGTGTCGCATGAACTGAAAACGCCGCTGACGGTGCTGGCCGGTTTTCTCGAGACGATGCGCGAATTGCCGCTCAACGATGCTGAGCGCGCGCGTTATCTTGAACTGATGGAGCAGCAGGCGGCGCGCATGCAGCACATCGTGCGCGACCTGCTGGTGCTGGCGACGCTCGAAGGCGACGGCAAGTTGCCGAGCGAGCAGATGGTCGATATGCGCGCGGTGTTGCGTCACCTGTGCGATGACGCGGAAACGCTGTCGGGCGGCCGTCACCGCATCACGCATGATCTCGACGAAGGCCTGACGGTGACGGGTGTCGAGACGGAGATTCTGAGCGCGCTCGGCAACCTCGTCACGAACGCGGTGCGCTACACGCCGGATGGCGGCACGATTCACGTGAGATGGCATACGCATGGCGCGCAGGCCACCTTCTCGGTGACCGACAGCGGTCTTGGCATTCCTGCAGCGGATATTCCGCGGCTCACCGAACGCTTCTATCGCGTCGACCGCAGCCGTTCGCGCGATACGGGCGGCACGGGGTTGGGTCTCGCGATCGTCAAGCACGTGCTGCAACGGCACGATGCGCAACTCGAGGTGAAGAGCGAAGAAGGGCGCGGCAGTACCTTCACTGCGCGCTTCCCGGCGTATCGCACGGCGCGGCGGCAGCCGGCGCCGGCTTGATGGCAGTGCGCCAGTGATGGCTGGCGTGGCGCGCGCCGCATCTGCTGCAGCGCCACGCGCCCGCCATCGGCCTCAACTGCGAACTACGAGCAGAACTTCGTCAACAGGCTCATCTGCGCGTTACGCGACGATTTCCCCGGCCGCCTGCGCCGATAGTGTCCATCGCTTTGCATCAGCCACGCGGCCTGGTTGTCGCCGAGAAAGGCCGACAGCCCCTCGGCGATCACGCGCCGCTTCAGCCGGCGGTTATTGATCGGAAACGCCACTTCGACGCGCCGGAAGAAGTTGCGATCCATCCAGTCGGCGCTCGACAGATACACCTGCTCGTTGCCGTTGTCGTAGAAATAGAAAATGCGGTGATGCTCGAGGAAGCGCCCAACGATCGAGCGCACCGTGATGTTCTCCGATAGCCCCTGCACACCCGGCTGCAGCGCACACACGCCGCGCACGATCAGATCGATCTTCACACCCGCTTGCGACGCTTCATAAAGCTCGGCAATCACGGTCGGTTCGAGCAGCGCATTCATCTTCGCGACAATGCGCGCGCGCTTGCCGGCGCGCGCATGCTCGGCTTCGGCGCGAATCGACTCGACGAGGCGCGGATGCAGCGTGAACGGCGATTGCCACAATTCATGCAACGTCAGTTCGCCGCCGATACCCGTCAACTGCTGGAACACGTGATGCACGTCTTCGCAGATCTTCTGGTCGGCGGTCATCAGCCCGAAGTCGGTATAAAGCCGTGCGGTGCGCGGATGATAGTTGCCGGTGCCCAGATGCACGTAGCGCTTCAACATCGACTTGCCGCCTTCCGACACGCGCCGCACGATCAGCATCATCTTCGCGTGGCACTTGTGCCCGACCACGCCATACACGACGTGCGCACCGACCGCTTCCAGCTGCGACGCCCAGTTGATATTGGTCTCTTCATCGAAGCGCGCGAGCAGTTCGACCACCACCGTCACTTCCTTGCCGTTGCGCGCGGCTTGCATCAGCGCGTCCATCAGCGGCGAATCGGTGCCGGTGCGGTAGATGGTCTGCTTGATTGCGACGACGTTCGGATCTTTCGCGGCCTGCAACAGCAGTTCGAGCACCGGCTGGAAGCTTTCGTACGGATGATGCAGCAGCACGTCGTTCTGATCGATCACGTCGAACAGATTCGGGCTCGCCGCGATTTGCGACGGTGTGGCCGGAATATGCGGCACGAACTTCAGATCGGGCCGATCGACCATCTCCGGCAGCTGCATCAGCCGCACCAGATTCACCGGCCCGTCGACGCGATAACAATCTTTCAGCGACAGGCTGCTTTCGTCGAGCAGCCGCCGCACCAGATGCGCGGGCGTTTCGGCCGACACTTCGAGACGCACTGCATTGCCCAGATGGCGCGCGGGCAATTCGCCCTGCAGCGCGACGCGCAGATTGGTGATTTCGTCTTCGTCGACAAACAGCTCGCTATTGCGCGTGATGCGGAACTGGTTGCAACTGCGCACCGCGAGACTCGGGAACAGTTCGCTGACGAAGTGCTGCATCAGCGAGCTCAGCAGCACGAAGCCGTGCGGATAGCCCGACAGCTCCTGCGGCATGCGCACGAGGCGCGGCAGCGCACGCGGCGCCTGCACGATGCCCATCACCGCCTGGCGGCCGAACGCATCCTTGCCTTCGAGCTCGACGACGAAGTTCAGGCTCTTGTTCAGCACGCGCGGAAAAGGGTGCGCGGGATCGAGACCGATCGGCGTGAGCACCGGCAGCAGCTCGTTCAGAAAATAATGGCGTGCCCACTCGGTTTGCGCTTCGTTCCACGCTTCGGTGCCGTGAAAATAGATGCCTTCGTCCTCGAGGGCCGGCAGCACCGTTTCCTGCAACATCGCATACTGCCGGTGCACGAGCTTTTGCGCGCGTTCGGCGACCAGATCGTACGCGTGCTGCAGCGACATGCCGTCCGGCGACAGCGCACCCGGGTTATCACGCATCTGTTCCTGCAATCCGGCCATGCGGATTTCAAAGAACTCGTCGAGATTGCTGCTGGTGATACAGATGAAACGTAAGCGTTCGAGCAGGGGGACTGCGGGATCTGCGGCTTGTGCGAGCACGCGCTCGTTGAAACCCAGAATGCCCAGCTCGCGATTCAGAAGAGGGTAGCGGATGGACATCGGCAGCGTTGAAGACGCGGAAAGGGACGCAGGAAAGGACTCGAAGGGACGCTCGGAAATTCTCACAGATTGATGGTATTTTTGTGACGTTTACGTTTGACGCAAATTTTATCGCGTAATCCAGTCACGTGTCTTAATTGTGACGCAAGGTATACGGGAAGATATGCCTCGTCTGCCGCTGTTGACATCGGTCGAGGTGACATCGTGGGTTCCAGTACGCTTAAAATGGCGCCTTTCAACAGGGCGGGCATGCCAAATAGCCGTTTGTCCGCGCGCATGGAGTCTCCACCACTGATGGTCAACAACCCGCCATTGCTTGCTTCTGTCGATCTCGGTTCGAACAGCTTCCGCCTGATTGTAGGGCGTGTTGAAGAAACCGATGCGGGCAGCCAGATCTATCAGGTCGACGCGCTGCGCGAGCCAGTGCGCCTCGCCGCCGGCCTGTCGCGCGACAAGATGCTCGATCGCGCGTCGCAGGAGCGCGGCTGGGATGCGCTGCGGCGATTTGGCGAACGGTTGCGCGATTTTCACCCGGACCATGTGCGCGCCGTCGCCACCAATACATTACGCGTGGCAAAAAACGCCGGCGAATTTTTGAGCGAAGCGCAAGCCGCGCTGGGCTTCCCGATCGAAGTGATTGCAGGCCGCGAAGAGGCGCGCCTGATTTATGCGGGCGCGGCGCATTCGGTGCCGGCCAGTTCGGGCAAGCGGCTGGTGGTCGATATCGGCGGCGGCTCGACGGAGTTCATCATCGGCTCGCACTACACGCCGATCAAGATGGAAAGTCTCTATATCGGCTGCGTCAGCCATAGCCGTGCATTCTTCCCGGCCGGCAACGTCGACGAATATACGATGCGGCAGGCCGAGCTCGCCGCGTCGCGCGAAATCCAGATTCTCTCCGCGGACTACAAGAAGACCGGTTGGGAGCAGGCGGTCGGCTCGTCCGGTACGGCGCGCGCGCTGGCGGAGCTGGTCGAGGCGAACGGCTTCAACGATCCGGGCATCACGCACGGCATCTCGCGCGCCGGCCTCGAACGCCTGAAGCGCGCGCTGATCAAGGCCGAAAACGTCAACCGGCTGAAGCTGGTGGCACTGAAGCCGGACCGCGTGCCGGTGCTGGCCGGCGGCCTGTCGATCATGCTCGCGGTGTTCAACGAACTCGATATCGACTACGTCGATACCACCGACGGCGCGTTGCGCCTCGGCGTGCTGTACGACCTGCTGGGCCGTTCGCAGCATCAGGATATGCGGACCGTCACCGTCGAAGGCTTCATGCGGCGCTATGGCGTGGATCGCGCGCAGGCGGGCCGCATCGGCGAACTGGCGGTGCGCTTCTACGATCAGCTCGACGAACCGGACGCGGAGCGCCGCGAAGAAGACCGGATGTTCCTCGGCTGGGCGGCGGCGCTGCATGAGATCGGTCTATCGATTTCGCATAGCTCGTATCACAAGCATTCTTCGTATATCGCGAGCAACGCGGACATGCCGGGCTTTTCGCGCACCGATCAGGCGCGCGTCGCGGCGCTGGTGCTCGGGCACGCGGGCAAGCTCGGGAAGCTCGCGCAGGCGCGTGAGGTTGAATGGCCGCTGCTGTTCTGCCTGCGTCTGGCGTCGCTGCTGTGCCGGCGACGCGCGGACGTCGGATTGCCGGATATCCAGGTCGCGCAGGCCAACGGCGGCTACGAAGTGCGACTGCCGAACTCGTGGGTGCAGAACAATCCGTTGACCGACTACAGCCTGAGCCAGGAAGCGGCGGAGTGGGAAAAGATCCGCACGCCGTATCGCGTGGTTTATACGGATGACTGATAAATAGAGGTAAGCGCACGCGCCACCCGGCATGTGCTGTGCCACCAGACAAAACAGCCCGGCAGAGAGTCCTCTGCCGGGCTGTTTTTTTGCCGCTGCTGCGATGCGTGTTGCGTGACGCTTCCGCAACGCGCAATGCTTAACGCTTAACGCGACACCATATCGCCGAGGAAGTGGCGCGCATAACGCGCGTTGATCTCCGACAGGCGGAACAGCGTCAAAAAGTCCGCAGCGTTGAAATCCGGATCCCACGCCGGCGCACCGCAAATCTTCGCGCCGAGCCGCAGATAGCCCTTGATCAGCGGCGGCGGCGTGACCTTCGCGCCGGTCTGCAGTTCGTCGAACGGCAGCGGCAGCAGCGGGAACGCGCGATATTCAGGCGCAGTCAGCTCCGACTCGCGCAGCGACTGGTACAGGTTCGCCGCATAGTGGCCGCCATCGGCCATCGACACGCTCGCGCAACCGAGCATCGTTTCGTAGCCGTTGTGCTGCATGTACGAACCGAGGCCAGCCCACAGCGACATGATCACCGAGCCGCTGCGATAGTCGGCGTGCACGCACGAGCGGCCCACTTCGACGAGCTTGGCGCGCAGATGCGTCAGGCGCGACAGATCGAATTCGCCTTCGGCATACAGGCGGCCGATGCGCGCTGCCTGGTGCGGCGGCAGCACGCGATACGTGCCGACCACCTGCAGCGTGTCGAGATCGCGTACCAGCAAATGGTCGCAGTACGTATCGAAGGCATCGACGTCGAGGCCAGCCGGTCCGGACAGGCGTGCGCCCATTTCATCGGCGAACACTCGGTAACGCAGACGCTGTGCTTCGCGAAGTTCCTCGTCAGAGCGCACCCAGGTGACCTGCAGACGGTGCTGGGGCGTGACGGTTTCCGCAGCGCGTGGCAGGCGGCGGCGCGGCTCGAGCGGGATCGAAGCGAAGGGCAGAGTAGGCGTCGGCAGTTCTCGCATTGTGACGTTCCTGGTCGAAAGAGTGAGGATTCCGCTTTGCACGCCAATGTAGTAACCGAGGGTGACGTTTGCATGGCAACGCTGTGACGATTCGATGACTTGACGTAAGGCGGACGCATTCCTGTTCGTAGGGTTCAGAGCAAATCCGGGCTGACGACGGCGCGCAATACGATCTCTTCGGCGCTGCCTCGCGCGCGGTTTTCGAGCCACCAGATACCGCCTTTTCTGACCGACCAGCTGTCGCCGGATTTCGCCATCAGACGCGCGGCGACGTGGCCGAGCGTCGGTTGATGGCCGACCACCACAACCGTCGGCGCGATGCCATCGGGCCAGCCGGCGGCGTTGAGCACGTCGCTGGCGCTGGCTTCGGGCGCGATTTCACGGACTACCCGATATTGGTCGGTCAGCGCCTCGACGGTCTGGATGGTGCGGGCGGCGGGACTGACAAGGACTACGGCATGTTCGTCGAGACGGCTGCGCAGCCATTTGGCACCGGCTTGTGCCTGTTTGCGGCCGCGGCCGGTGAGTTGACGGGCGAGATCGCTCGATGCGGTGTCTTCTGCTTCGGCGTGACGCCAGAGAATCAGGTTCATCGCAGGTCTCCGTGAGAGTGCGTGCTTACAGCGCACGGGCAAATGTCGCATGGCCGATGGCCAGGCGCAAGGTGGCTGTGGGCAAGCGTGATGGTCGGCTGGGATGGTGCGCGTGGAGTGTTGCGTGAGGTTGACGGTGCAAGAGATGCCGTATTTGACTGGCATATTTTGCGGTCGAGCGGGCGACGCCAGGCGGTGATCGCCAGAAACGAAAAAGCCCGGTCAGAAAACTGACCGGGCCAATCGTAGATCTTCGCGAAAATCTTCGTAAAACGGGATTTTGTGGTCGGAGCGATAGGATTCGAACCTACGACCCTCTGATCCCAAATCAGATGCGCTACCAGGCTGCGCTACGCTCCGACGCGAGCCAGAGATTGTAGCTGCCTTATATATCGACCGTCAATCATAAATCAGACGACTATATCTGACCCATCAACAGCAGCACGATCACGACGATCAGCACGACGCCTAACAGGCCGGTCGGCCGGTAACCCCATGAACGGCTGTGCGGCCAGGTGGGGAATGCGCCGATCAACAGCAGGATCAGGACAATCAGAAGAATGGTTCCGAGGGTCATGTTGTCTCTCCTTATAGGGCCTGGCCATAACGGACACGCTTGCCGGCCGCGCGGTGCGGCACCCGCAACAGGCACCCGCGACGCATGGTCGGAACAATTGGATGAGCCGCTTTACGCTGAACAGCTGCGCTGCGTATCCAACATCCGGCTTACAGCAAGGCATGTGCCCGATGCCGAAGCGCGTTTACCGGGCGCAGCTGGCGGATGAGCGGAAAGAACAGCCAAGGCAGAAGGAGAAAAGCGTGCAGTCGAAACACGTGAAGCAGGAACACGACCGCGGCGCTGCACGAGCCATTGCCATTGCGCGGCCCGAAGCTTGTCGCGGGCAGCCGGACTGGCCACCCGGAAATGAAAACGGTATGAAGACCGGCGAAGCGCCAACACCAATGCCGACACCAGCCAGCCTCAATGTTTGCGATGCCGCCAGTCGAGCACGTGATGCTCGGCCAGCCAGTGATGCACCATGCCTTCGCCGTTGTGTTCGCGGCGATAGCTGCGCGACTCGAACACGGACAGCGCAACCAGCACCAGCAACCCGATACCGAGCCCTACCAGACCTGCGATCGATTCGGAATCCATGGCAGCCTCCTCAGGCCGTTGCGGCCATCTGTACATAGTAGTGCACCCGCGGCACCGCGCGGCGCGGCACGGCGGCCGGCTGGCAGCGTGTGCGACGCTTTGCGGTTAGACTCTAGCCCCTGTCTGACGTCCTTTCGAGTTGCTGGAGTTCCATGAAGCAGATTTTCCTGATCGCGTTGACGCTGTCTTTCCTCGCGGGTTGCGCGGACGATCCGACGGTGCGCCCTCACCATCCGCCGGAGGACCCGAAGGACTACCACGGCGTGCCGACCGACACGCGCCCGCCGCAGATGCTCGACGCGCCGAATACCCCGCAATAAGGCAGCGTTACCGAGCGACGGAGGTCGCACTTGCGACAGCGCTAAAGGCACCGACAGGCGCCGCTCGCCTGCCCCGGTGCCGTACGACGTGTCATACGGGCTGCGCGTCGGTCACGCGGGCTGCGCCTCGATGCCGCGCGCAATGCGCGGCACAAACCGCGCGAGCGTCACGCCACGCGCCGCCATGAAGATCAGCAGCGCGGCCCACAGCCCGTGATTGCCGCCCACCGGGCCAAGCGTTGCGGATGCCGCGACGAAGATCGCGAGCGACACCGCCATCGAAATCATCAGTTCGCGCGTGCGGGTGGCACCGATGAAAACGCCATCTAGCAGGAAGCTCCACACCGAGACCACCGGCGATAAGGCGGCCCAGCCCAGGTAGGTTTCGGCGGCAAGCCGCACGGACGGCTGATCGGTCAGCCGCCCGATGATCCATGCGCCGGCGCCCCGGTACACCAGCGAAAAGCCGAGCGCACCCAGCGCCGACCACAACATCGTGACCTTGACCGCTTGCCAGAACGCATGCCGGTCGCGCGCGCCGATCGCCGCGCCGACCAGCGCCTCAGCCGCGTGCGCAAAGCCATCGAGCCCATAGGCCATAAAAGTCTGAAAATTGAGCAGAAGCGCATTCGCGGCGAGCGTCGCGTCACCATGGCGCGCGCCGAGATGCGCGAACCACGCGAACGAGGTCAGCAGGCACAGCGTGCGCACGAAGATGTCGCGATTGATCGCGATCAGCCGTTTCAGCGCCTTGGCATCGAACAGCGTGCGCCGCTCGAGCGGCGGCAAACCGCGCGGCCGCAGATACCAGAGCAACCACGCGCCGAACCCGAAACCGAGCGCATCCGCGGTGGCCGTGGCCGCACCGATCCCGGCGACGCCCCAGCCGAACCCATACACATACAGCAGCACCGCGATGATATTCACCGCATTGACGAATACCTGTGACGCAAGCGCCGCCCGTACGCGTTGCGTGCCGAGCAGCCAGCCGAGCACCACGTAGTTCGCAAGCGCGAAGGGCGCGGCCCAGATGCGCGCATGGCAATACACGCGCGCATGCTGCTGAACCTCCGCGCTGCCGCCGAGCAGACGGATCCCGTATTCGATCAGCGGCGCCTGGATGGCGAGCACGACCGCGCCGATCGCCACGGCCAGCAGCATCGCCCGCGCGACATTGATACGTACGCCGGCCGCGTCGTGCGCGCCGAACGCCTGCGCGACGAGCCCGGTGGTGCCCATCCGCAGGAAGCCGAAGCCCCAGTACACGAAGCTGAACACGAGGCCGCCGATCGCCACGCCGCCGAGATAGGCCGCGCTTTGCAGATGGCCGGCCACCGCGGTATCGACGGCGCCGAGAATCGGCTGCGTCAGATTGGCCAGAACGATCGGGAACGCGAGCGTGAGGACCCGCCGATGCCAGCGCACCGGCAGCGCCGGCGCGGTCGATGCAGCCGACGCCGCGGGCGGCTCGCCGGCGCTCTCGCTCACGTACGTTCCTGCACGCAGACCCACGGCGATACGACGACCGCCCACAAGTTCGGATCGCGTGCCGCGAAGTCGGCCGCGGTGTCGGCCTGTACGCGCTCGACAAGGCCCGCCGACAGCCACTGCGTGACCTGTGCGGTGTCATCGCTGGCGATCGCTTCGGCGACGCTCACCAGATCGAGATCGCGCGCTACGCGCAATAACATGCCGCGCGCGAAGAAGCGTTCGAGTTCGCTCCAGCCGATTTTGGCGGTTTCGCCAAGCAGTTTGGCGTAAAGGGGGCTTTGCGAGGGGCTATCGGATGCGTCGGGGGAAGTCATGGGAATACCAGCAGAGTCGGGACTAGCGGCCGCTACTATAAACCATCGCCGCGCGCATCCGGCCGATGAGTCCGAAGCGCTGAATCGGCCGATTACGCCAGGCGATTATCGCGGCGCGAAGCCGTGCATCAGGCAAATTAATTGTCGAATGTTGTGATTCATTGCGCATCGATTGTTCTGCCGAAACAAAAGCAACAGAAGGGTGCGTTCGCGCACCAAACCCGAAAATGTCGGACGCATGACGAAGCGAGCCGGCGATGCGTGTGCCGCGCGACAATGTCAAACCTTGAGCGGATTTAGTGAGTAGCGCGAAGATGCCCAGCCGGCGCGGCTCTGCACGCAATCGACATTGCCGTGAACAAAACCGCGCAGTGTTTTTGCCGCGTTGTTTCGGTTTGCAAAACGAACGACAGTCTCTTTATGCGGATTCGAATCCGTGCGCCGACTCACACTACTCGCGCAATTAATCGATTGCACGCCTATGGCAGGCATTGCTAGATTTCGTCTCGGCGCATGGTAAACCGGTCCTTTGCCGATATGCGCCGAACCCCCGTTAGCCCGGCTTCGTGCCGGGCATTTTTTTTGGTTGCGCGCGCATGCAATCTGAACAGGACCGTGCATCGGGTAAAACGCAGCCACCGCCGGTCGATGCAGATTTACATGCAACGTATGGCGCTTATTGCTTGCAGCGCACCACCATCGAACGATTTTTGACATTGGCGCCGAACACGCCGCCGATCGAACCGCCCGACGTCGCGCCGTTATCGACGTCCTTCGAGATCACGTCATAGCCATAGGCGCCGCACACCTGGCCGGCCTGTTCGTAGCATTTGCCCCAGTTCGAACTCGCGTCGCTGCCGCTGCAGTTGATGGCGAAGCCGGTTTCGCCGTTCGGCAGATAGGTCATCGTCGTCGAGCTGGCGCAGCCGGCAAGGGCTGCCAGCGCTGCGATCGAAGCGCTCGTTGCGACTACCCGAGCTGCTGCCAATACGGTTTTCATTACACGTTCCTCGCTGTTTTACCAATATTCAGACGGGCATCACGTTACGCCCGCTAACCATGGAGCGTTGCAGTACGCATCGGGTTCCCGTGGCGTATCGTCTGCGTGCTGATGCACGCGCCGTGCCGCGCGCTGTGCGTCGCTTCGCTGCCGGGATGCTGCCGGGATGCTGCCGGGATGCTGCCGGTACGCGACAACGTTTGCGCAAGCATGCGAGGCGCGGAGCCTGAGGCGCCGCACCGATGCATGCTTGCCGTGCCACCGCACGACTAACGCGGCGGCAGCGAGCGGGACGGGTCGATCGAACGGCCGTCGTAGCGCAATTCGAAATGCAGCGCGACGCGGTCGTTGTCGGTGTTGCCCATCTCCGCGATCTTCTGCCCTTGCTTGACCGCCTCGCCTTCCTTCACGAACAGCGCGCGGTTGTGCGCGTAGGCGGTCAGGTATTCGGCGTTGTGCTTGACGATCAGCAGGTTGCCGTAGCCGCGCAGCCCGTTGCCCGCATACACGACGGTGCCCGACGCCGCCGCCACCACCGGCGTGCCGGCGCTATTGGCGATGTCGATGCCCTTCGAGTTCTTGCCGTCGAAGCCGCGGATCACGTTGCCGGCCGCCGGCCACACCAGCGAAATGCCCGGGGCGCTGGCAAGCGGCGCGGGTGCCGGCGCTGCGTCCGCGGTGCCGCCACTGCGGGCCCGCGGCGGGCTGGCGCCCGGCGCCGCTGTGGCCGCGGCGGTGGTAACCGTGCCGGGCGGCGGCGCGACGCGCAGCACCTGGCCGACCTCGATCGCATTCGGATTCGACAGATTGTTCCAGCGCGCGATGCTCTGCAGCGACTGCCGGTTATCGCGCGCGATCTTCGACAGTGTGTCGCCCCGTTCGACGCGATAAAAGCCTGGCCCCACCGGTGCGGAGCCGCATGCGGCGAGCACTGCGACACATGCTGCGCAGGCAAGCCGTCTCGTTCTTGTTGTCAACATTGGACCTCGCAAAACCGCCGCCGCGCACGAATGGCCAGCACGAAGCGTCAGTGCGGGCCGGCTTGCAGCCAAGCCACGCAGCGGATGCAAAACGCCCGATTCTAACGGTTTTGCGGCGCCGCACCGAAAAACGGTGTGCGAGCGGCCGCGGAGTGGCGGCAGCAGGGAGTCTGGTTGCGCGAATGGGTCCGCAGAGGCCCTATAGCGTCCCTATAACGGCTGCATCGCGCCTGTTCGCGTTCAGGGCAGCGTACCCACCACGATCCGCAGCGCGGCCGTTTCCGCCTGTCCCGGCTGCAGCCAGCGCAGGCCTTCTTCGTTGTGGATCGCATCGGGCAGGCCGAGCCACGGCTCGATGCAGTAAAAGTCCGAATCGGCCTTTTCGGTCCACGTGGTAACGGCGAACCACGGCACCGAGCCCGGCCGCTGCAGATCGATCGTAATGCTGCGGTTCAACCCAAGCGCGACGACACGCACCGGATGCGCAGGCGCACCGGTGAGGCAATGGAAGCGATCGATAATGCCGGCCTCGTCGAGCCGGTAGCTCGGCTCGCCCGGCTCGGGCGCAGACAACGCGCCGTCCGCCTGCTGATAGCGCCGCTCGGTGCACGGCAGTTCGAGGATCGTTTCGCCGCGCTGCGTGTGCGGCAGCGCGAAGTAGAAGTGATGGCCCGCGTAATAGGGCAGCGGCGCGGTGCCGGTGTTCGAGGTGGTCAGCTCGACATCGAGCGTGTGCTGGTCGACCAGCCGGTAGTTGGCCTCGAAGCGGAACGCGAACGGGTAGCCGGGGCGGGTCGCGTCGCTATCGGAGAGCGTCATGCGCACGGCGGCGCGCGCCGGGTCGAGCGCCGCTTCGAACGGCAGGTTGCGCGCAAAGCCGTGCATCGGCAGTTCGTGCACCGTGCCTTGCCGGTCGCGCCATGCGCCGATCTGGCCGTCGACGAAATGGCGGCCGAGAAACGGAAACAGCAACGGATTGCCGCCGCGGATCTTCGCGGGCTGGCTCCAGTCGGCGTGCTCGGGCCAATAGACGACCGGCTCGCCGTCGATGTGCCACGACAGCAGCCGGCCACCGGCTTGCGGCGCAAAGCGCAGCAGCGATGCGCCGTGCGCGATCTCGAGAATGTCCTGTTGCTGGAATTGAGGCATGGTCGGTGGAAATGCAAAGCGGTTAGTCGAGCCTAGAGCGTAGCGCAGCGCGCGCCCTCGCGTGCGAGGTGATTGTGCAACCCGGTGCCACATGGAGCGACGGGGGCTACGGGGAAACCCTTGATCGGGAAATTGCGGGTGTCGCCGCACAGTCGATCATGCGGATAATGTGTACGAACGCCCGATCGCATGATTTCGAGTGTCGGGCAGGTCAGTTTTACCGGAGGCGCTTCTATGGATCTCGCATTGGCAATGGGCGTGGCTCTGCTCGGGACGTTCGCGGGCAGTACGATTTATTTTTTCTACAAGGTCGCACGCTAGAACGGGGCGTCGAGATCCCCGAAACCGGATAACGCGAACGAGCGACCGGTTCAGCGCCATCTCCGCGTGGGCCCGCCTTGACAGGCGGGCCTTTTTGCTTTCATGGCCGTAATAAATCGCAGCGTTGCGCGGCGACGTAGCGTGGGTGGGCACACTGCGCCGCGGTGAAAAATAAATTAAAAAAAGGGGTGCCGCTTGGCGCGACCGCAGCGGCCAGGCATAATCGACGCCGCCTTAAGGTAGACATAATCGCCGCCGCCTTAAGATCGCGGCGCAGCGTGTCCGGCACGTTGCCTCTTCTTTTCTTTCCGCCAAAAGGACCAACACGTGAGCCTGTCGTTTTTGATTTTTCTGAGCGTGTTGCAAGGGGTTACCGAGCTGTTTCCGGTGAGCAGTCTTGGCCATACGCTGCTGGTTCCCGGCCTCGTCGGCATGCATATCGACAAGCATGCGCCGCAGTTGCTGCCGTTCCTCGTCGCGCTGCATCTGGGCACTGCCTTCGCGCTGCTGTGGTATTTCCGCGCGCGCTGGGTTGCGCTGATCCGCGGGTTCTTCGCATCGTTCGGCGGGCGCCGTAACGACGATGCGCACATGATGTGGGCGTTGATCATCGGCACGATTCCGGCGGGGCTGGTTGGCCTCGTGCTTGAAAAGCGTCTCGAGCGCGTGTTTCACGATCTGCGCATTGTGGCGATCGCGCTGATCGTGAACGGCGTCCTGCTGTGGTTCGGCGATCGGCTGCAGCGTGCGCGCGTGCATCAGGCGCCGGAGAAGCTGACCTTCAAGCAGGCGTTCTTTGTTGGGCTGGCGCAGGTTGGGGCGCTGATTCCGGGTTTTTCGAGAAGCGGCCTGACGATGATCGCGGGCAACGCGGCGGGGTTGACGGCGGAGAAGGCGGCTGAATTCTCGTTTCTGCTCGGTACGCCGATTATTTTCGCGGCCGGGCTGCTGGAAGTGCCGAAGCTGTTTCACGCGCCGTCGCAGCTCGCGGATGCCGTGTTGGGTGGCGTGTTGACCGCGATCGCGGCGTATCTGAGCGTGCGTTTCCTGATGCGTTATTTCGAAGGGCGCGGGCGGCTGGCGTCGTTCGGCGTGTATTGCGTGATCGCGGGGGCCGTGTGTCTGGGCTGGTTCATCACGCATCCGCAGCCGCTGTGAATCTGAACGGGCCGGCGCTCGCCGGCCTGTGCGTTGCGCCGCGGCGGCGTCGCTCGGGTAGAATCTCGGTCGGCCTGGGTTCGGGCGCGCGGTAACCGCGACATCGACCTATGCTCCGAGTGCAGGTGAAATGCACCCCACATTGGTGTAGCATCTGCGCTCTTCGTCGCGGCAGTAGCTCAGCTGGATAGAGCATCGGCCTTCTAAGCCGAGGGGCGGGGGTTCGAGTCCCTCCTGCCGCGCCAAATCTGCTTGGGACGTCGTGTGTTGCGAAGCCTGTGCTTTTGCAAGCCGGTAGAACACCTTCACGGCGTCGCCCGACAAGTCGCAGAGAAGCCCGCATTCGCGGGCTTTTGCGTTTGTAGGCGGACGCGGACTAGCGCATCGAGCCAGAAGGGCCACTACTGAATGACCCTTTCGCGTGACGTTATTGCGCTACCGCCTTCATCCAACCCAAACCCGCCTCCGTCCCCGCAGCCGGCAGATATTCGCAGCCAACCCACCCCTGCCATTGCGCAGCCTCAAGCGCCGCGAACACATTGGCAAAATTGATTTCCCCCGTGCCCGGCTCGTGCCTTCCCGGCACATCCGCAATCTGCACATGCGCCGCATACGGCAAGCTCGCGCGCATCCGTTCGATCAGATTGCCTTCGCCGCGCTGCAGGTGGAACAGGTCCAGCATGATCTTCAGATTCGACCGCCGCAGCGTGTCGATCAAGTCGATCGCCTGCTGCTGACGGTTCAGCAGATACGCCGGACGATCGATCGCATTGAGCGGCTCGATCATCACCGTCAGCCCGCGGCGCGCGGCAATCTCGCAAGCCTCATCGATATTGGTCTGGTAGACGTCCCACGCCGCTTCCCGCGTGACGGTGGCATCGACGATCCCCGCCATCACGTGAACACTCGGGCAGCCGATTGCCTGCGCGTACTCCATCGCCTCGTGCACGGACTCGAGAAACGCGCTGCGCCGGCGCGGGTCGGCGGCGAGCCCCCAATCGCCCGCGCCGACATCGCCCGGTGCGCTGTTGATGCCAACCATTTCGAGGTTGCACTCGCGCATCGCAGCGTGCAAGGTCGCGGCCGGAATTTCATACGGAAACCACATCTCGACCGCGTCGAAGCCTGCCGCTCGCGCGGCAGTCAGACGTTCGAGCAACGGGCGGTCCTGAAACAGGGTGGACAGATTGGCGGAAAACTTGAGCATGTTCGATTGTGCGTGGTTACAGAGGCTGCAGAACTTACGGAAACAGAAGGCTGGAAATGCGACGCTTATAGAAACGTCAGAATCTCGGCCGCTGCCGCCTGCGGCGCTTCGCCTGACGGAAAGTGGCCGACGCCGTTGCACACGGTGCGCCGACAAGGTCTGCTGAAATAGTGCTCGCGGCCTTCCGAGGTGGCCGGATGATTGCATAGATCGGCGTCGTCATACAGCACGTGTGTTGGTACCGACAGCGCCTGCTGGATGAACCCTGCAAACTCGTCACGCTTCGCTAACGCACACACTCGCTGCGACTTCGCGCCTGCCGCCACCGCTTCGCATCACATCTTTTTCTCTCCCGCCTCTGTAATTTGCCCGCCGCACGCTCCGACTCAACCTTCGCGTCGTCACGACCAACCTGATCGCCGGTGGCGTTCGCACGTGAGCAGGCCGTGTGCACCAGCGCGTGCCGAACGACTGTCGCGCGCTCGCGGCCGCATGTCCTTTTACCTGGGAAGGGTGTCAAATGCTACGAAACTTGCTTCGAGTGCTGGCCGGCATCGGTCAGCAAATGCGCAGGCTCGGGATGCCATGTTTTCTACTGGCCTCGCGTATCTGGATTGGCCAGGTGGTGTTCGCGCATCAATTCATGGCAATGGTGCAGCAAGGAACGCACGCACAGCCCGGCGGGCCGCTGCACGTGCCCGACAGCCTCGCCACTGCATTGCATGGCGTGGCGCCGTTGCTGATCGCCGCGGGCCTGCTGACGCGCCCGCTAGCAGCCGCTCTGCTGATCAGCGATCTCACCGCGCATACCTGGTTTCTCGACGGTGCCGAGCCGTCGATCCTGATCTGGCTCGTGGTGGCGGGCGCAGGGTCTTTCTCGCTCGATGCGCTGCTCGACCGCGGCGTGCCGTTCGCAGCGTTTGGCCCGCTGCGTTGGCTGCGCTCGTGCTATCGCTTCGTTTCATGGTGCTTCGTGCCGCTGCTGCTGTTCGCTACACGCGTCGGCATGGCAAGCGCGCTGTATCTGTTCGCCGTGGGCGGCACGGTGCCGCTGGCGAACATGATGCGTGACACCTTCGTGTTGCCGGCCGGCGTCCCTGGCTGGCTGGCGCTGGGCCTGGCGGGCGCGCTGACGTTTGGTCTTGCAACGCGGCTTGCCGCCATCGTGTGCGTGCTGCTGGTCGGTGTAGCAGCGAGCGCGCTGATGTCGATGGATCAATGGCTGGCGGTGTTGCTGCTGTTGTGCGCGCTGGTCGCCGGCGGTGGCGGCGCGTGGTCGGTGGATCGTCTGCTGCGACGCTGGTCAATGCAACGGGCTGATGCCGATGCGCACGCCGGCTCACCACGGGTGCGCGTGGTGGTGGTCGGCGGTGGCTTCGGCGGCGTCGCGACGGTGCGGCGCCTGCGCAACACACATTGCGACATCACGCTGATCGACCAGCGCAACTATCACCTGTTCCAGCCGCTGCTTTATCAGGCGGCGACAGCGGCGCTTTCGGCAAATGGGATTGCCACGCCGATCCGCAGCCTGTTTCGCGGTCAGCGCAATGTGCGCGTGCGGCTGGGCGAAGTGGTCGGCGTCGACACTGCGGCGCGCGAAGTCATGCTGGCCGACGGCACGCAGAAATACGACTACCTGGTGCTGGCGACCGGCGCGCGACACGGCTATTTCGGCAAGGACCACTGGGCGCCGTTCGCGCCGGGCCTGAAGAACGTCGAGGATGCCGCATCGATCCGCAGCCGCCTGCTGCGCGCGTTCGAAGCCGCGGAGAGCAGCACGGACGCGGCAACCCGTGAAGCATGGTTGACCTTTGTGATCGTCGGCGGCGGGCCGACCGGCATCGAACTGGCGGGCGCGATCGCGGAGCTTGCGCGGCACGGCCTGGCTGGCGAATACCATGCGATCGATCCTGCGGCGGCGCGGGTCATCCTGCTGCACGCCGGGCCGCGCGTGTTGCCCGCTTTTCACCCGACGCTGTCGGCCGTCGCGCAGCGTTCGCTACGTATGCTGGGCGTCGATGTGCGTCTCGATACCCGCGTGCTGGACGTGGACGAACAGGGCGTCGCGGTCGGCGACGAACGCATTGCGGCGCGCACGGTGCTGTGGGCCGCCGGCGTGACTGCGTCGCCCGCGGCCAGCTGGCTGGGCTTGCCTGCTGACAGTTCCGGGCGGCTTGCCGTCGGCGGCGATCTGTCGGTGCCGGGGCACGATCGTATCTTCGCCATTGGCGATACCGCGGCGTGTCTGGCCTGGAATGGCGCGCCGGTGCCGGGCCTGGCGCCAGCCGCCAAGCAGCAAGGCCGGTACGTGGCAAGTCTGCTCGACGCGCGGATCCACGCACGCCGCGAGCCGCCGGCATTCCGCTATCGCCATCTGGGCAGCCTTGCGACGATTGGCCGCCAGTCCGCCGTCATCGAATTCGGCCGCGTTCGGCTGTCGGGTGCGCTCGCATGGTGGCTGTGGGGCGCGGCGCACATCGTGTTTCTGGGCGGCGGCCGCAACCGGCTGGCGGTCGCGCTGGACTGGCTGTGGGCGTATCTGACTTACCGGCGCGGCGCCCGGCTGATCGTCGATGGTCATATCGTCAGGCATCCGCGATAACGCAGGGCGCGCTTGCGATGAGGCGCAAATCGACGATGACTTGAGGTGGTGAATACACTTTGGTGGCCGGCTGCGCAGCCGGCCACCCAACGGTTCAACGCGGCAGCAACACGCAGGCGGCGGCCGCGAGCATCGCAAACGATGCGAGCAGACAGGCGACGCCCGCACCCGCGAGGCGCCCTGGCCATCTGGTACGCGGCAGCGCCGCGAGGCTGACCACGACCGGGTGCGGCGCCGGTTCGCGGCGAATCGCAAGGGGGATCAGGGCGATGCAGATCAACGTCAGCATCATCGTGAAAAAGCGCAGCGCGAACGAGAAGTCCATGATGTGACCGCGGTCGGGAGTGCGCGTGGGGCGCGCGAAAAAGTGATCGCCCATGGTATGGACCGCCGCTGCTTGCGGACATGGGACATGTCCTAAAAGCGGTCGCCTGCGCTGCCGCACGCATCCCACCGTCTTTTCAGGATCGACGTCACAACGAGCGTGCTATTCTTTTCGGGCCCAGATCGCGAGCTGCCTGCCGCGGCCGCGCCCCCCGACCTTCCACGGAGACTCCCGCAAAATGCCGAAGCCAAACCGGACCGTGTTCAAACTGACGATGGGCGCTGTGCTGCTCGCCAGCGCGCTTGGCGCGCAAGCGGCGAATCTCGGCTTTCTGAACGACACGCCGATCAGCTACATGAAGCAGCGCGACATCGATTCGCTGAAGCAGGCCGCATTCAGCGCGCTCGACCAGAAGCAGGACGGCGAAACTGCCAGCTGGACCAACGAAGGCACCGGCAACAGCGTGAAACTCGATGCGCAGCTGACGACGGAAGGCACCACGAAAGACGGCGACCGCACCTGTCGCTTCGTGCGCGCGGTGATCAACGCCAAAGGGCAGTCGATGAACCTGCGCCCGCAGTTCTGCCGCCAGGGCACCGGCCGCTGGACGCTGCAGAAACGGAATTGAGCCAGCGTATCGTCTCGTGCGGCGTGGTGCTGCTCGACCCGGACGGCCGCGTGTTGCTCGCGCATGCGACCGGCACCGATCACTGGGATATTCCGAAAGGGCACAGCGAGGAGGGCGAGGCGCCGGACGTCACGGCGCTGCGCGAAATGGTCGAGGAAACCGGCATCGCGATCGACGCGGCGCGGCTCAAAGACCTCGGGCAGTTTCTGTACCGGCGCGATAAAGACCTGCACCTGTTCGCCGCGCGGGCGCAGCCGCATGAACTCGATCTGAGTTCATGCACGTGCAAGTCGCTGTTTCCGCGGCGCAGCGACGGCGTGATGATTCCCGAAATGGATGCGTACCGCTGGTGCCAGCCCGATGAAGTCGAGCGCTATGCGAGCCGCAGTCTGACGCGGCTGTTCGACAGCACGTTATCGCTCGCGCAGTTGCACGAGTCGCTGTAGGAGAGCGACGGGCCACAGTGTGTTGCAGCCTCGCTCGCCACGGCGTGACGCGCAGGCTCAGTCAAGCGCCTTGTCGTTCGGATGCGCGAACAGCGTACGCATCTCCTGCGACAGCGGGTAGTTCAGGTTGATCCCATGCGGCGGAATCGGCTGGGTGAACCACACGTTGTATAACCGCTCCGCTTCCCCCGACGTCTGCATCCGCGTGATCACGCCGTTCACGAGATCGCGGAACGGCGCATCGCCCTTGCGGAACATGCACGCGTAGCTCTCGAAACCAAGCGGCGTGCCGGTCACGACGAAATCATCCGGGCGCGGGTCTTTCGCGCGAAAGCCGTACAGGATCGGCTCGTCCATCACGAATGCCACCGCGCGGTCGGACTTCACCGCGTCGAACGCATCGGAATGGTCTTTCGCGCTGGCGATGCGCATGTTCAGCTGCTTCTCGCTGTTCAGTTGCCGCACCAGACGTTCGTCGGAGGTACCGGCCGTCGTGACCACCGGCTTGCCGGCGAGATCGGCGAAATCGGCAATGCCGGCGTTCTTGCGCGCGATCATGCGCACCGCGTACTGGAAGAAGCTATTCGAAAACGCGGCCACGTTCTCGCGTTCGTGCGTGTGCGTAGTCGAGCCGCACTCGAAGTCGATCTGGTTGCTGGCGAGCATCATGAAGCGGTTCGCCGACGTGATCGTTACTTCACGTACGCGCAGGTTCGGCATGCCGAGCGTCTTACGGATTTCGTCGACGATTTCGAGCGCGATGCTCTGCGAATAGCCGACCGTGCGTTCGCCGTCGCTGTAGGAGAAAGGAATCGACGCCTCGCGTACGCCGAGCACAACCACGCCGTCGTCGCGGACTTTCTTCAGCGTGCCGGCCAGTTCGTCCGCGCGGACCGGTGCCGCGACAGCAACACACACCACCAGCGTCAACGAGGCCGTGGCCAGCGCGCTGCGCAGATCCCGAAGTGCAGCCTTCATCGTTCCCCCAAGTGCCGGCATGCGCGCCGGCCGCACCGTGACCCTCGATCGACCGTTGTTATGTTCGATACGCCCGTTCCGCAAGCTCTGACGCGCGGGACGTATCGTTATCGTGCAAGGCTGCGGTGCCGCGCGACAAACGACAGGCATTCAACCAGCTTACGCTGGCTTCCCCCAACTGTCGCGCAGACTGACGATGCGATTGAATACGGGTTTGCCCGGCTTCGTGTCGTAACGGTCGGCGACGAAGTAGCCGTGCCGTTCGAACTGGAAGCGCTGCTCGGGTTCGGCGTCGCTGACGCCGGGTTCGACGAAGGCCTGCATGATGCGCTTCGAGTCCGGATTGAGCGCCTCGAGGAAATCGCGTCCACCCGCGTCCGGCTGCGCTTCCTTGAACAGGCGGTCGTACACGCGCACCTCGGCGGCGCAGGCGCCCACCGCGCTCAGCCAGTGGATCGTGCCCTTCACCTTGTAGCTGTTCGCGCCTTCGGTGCCCGAACGGCTGTCCGGGAAGTAGTTGCAGTGCACCGCGACGATGTTGCCTTGCTCGTCCTTGTCTGCGCCCGTGCATTCGACCACGTAGCCGTACTTCAGCCGCACCTTGTTGCCCGGGAACAGGCGGAAGTATCCCTTCGGCGGGGTTTCGGCGAAATCTTCACGCTCGATCCACAGTTCGCGCGAGAACGGCAGGGTACGCGTGCCGCGCTCCGGATGATGCGGATGCACCGGCGCGCTGCAGTCTTCGGTGGTGCCTTCCGGGTAGTTGTCGATGATCAGCTTCAGCGGATCGAGCACCGCGGTTGCGCGCGGCGCTTTTTCGTCGAGGTCGTCGCGCAGCGCGCCTTCGAACACGCTCATGTCGATCCACGAATCGACCTTGGTCACGCCGATCCGGTCGCACAGCAGCTGGATCGATTCCGGCGTGAAGCCGCGCCGCCGCACACCGACGATAGTCGGCATACGCGGGTCGTCCCAGCCGTCGACGTGGCCTTCGGTGACGAGCTGCAGCAGCTTGCGCTTGCTGGTGATCGCGTACGTCAGGTTCAGCCGCGAGAATTCGATCTGCTGCGGCAGCGGCCGCGTGAACACGCCGGCATCGGACAGCTCGTTCAGAATCCAGTCGTACAGCGGCCGGTGATCTTCGAACTCGAGCGTGCACAGCGAATGCGTGATGTTTTCGAGCGCGTCCGAGATGCAGTGCGTGTAGTCGTACATCGGATACACGCACCATTGATCGCCGGTGCGGTAGTGGTGTGCAAAGCGGATGCGGTACAGCACCGGGTCGCGCATGTTGAAGTTCGGCGACGCCATGTCGATCTTCGCGCGCAGCACGTGCTCGCCTTCCTTGAACTCGCCGGCCTTCATGCGGCGCAACAGGTCGAGGTTCTCTTCGACCGAACGCTCGCGGTACGGCGACGGCTTGCCCGGCTCGGTGGCCGAACCGCGGTTCGCGCGCATGTCTTCGGCCGACTGGCTATCGACGTAGGCCTTGCCGCGCTGGATCAGCAACTCGGCGAATTCGTACAGCTTGTCGTAGTAGTCGCTCGCGTAGTACAGATGGTCGGCGCCTTCCTTGTTCCATTCGAAGCCGAGCCAGCGCACTGCGTCGATGATCGATTCGACGTACTCGAAGCTTTCCTTTTCGGGGTTCGTGTCGTCGAAGCGCAGATGGCACACGCCGCCGAAACTACGCGCGATACCGAAATTCAGGCAAATGCTTTTGGCGTGACCAAGATGCAGGTAGCCGTTCGGCTCCGGCGGGAAGCGCGTTTCGACGCGCTGGCCCCACTTTCCGGCGCGATTATCTTCGTCGATGATGTTGCGGATGAAGTTGGCCGCGGGCGCGTCGTTGCGCTCGACGTTGTTGCGTTCTTTGCTCATGCGGAAGGAAGAAAGTCGGCGAGGGCGCTCGGTGCGCTCCCTAATCCGACAATTCTACCTGACGACTTCCCGCGGCACAGCGCCCTGGCTCATGGCGCGGGCGTTTGGCGGGCGCGGGTGCGGCGTGCGGACAACAGTTTTGGGGTGGGACTGGGGTTTGGGTGGTGGAGTGCATCGGGTGTTTTTGCTGGTGGCGGGGAGTGCTTTGTATCAATCGGGGGCGGGAACGGGGCGGTGGGTTGAGCGCGTGCTGACGCGCTTCCCTGCGCTTTTTTACGATGTTTGGCTGATCGAAATGCGCTGTAACAGGAGGTAAATCGCGTTGGCCCGGGTCTCGGCGAGCCGGTAGGATGCGACCGGCGACCCCCTTCCGATGAGGGTGTGGCGGGGGCTGGTGTTGGTGGTGGCGCTGGTTGCGTTTTGCGCATTGCCGGTTGGCTGTCTTGACCGTCCGCCTGCGTTGCCAGCGTGACCGTGTTGCCCGTACCGCCCGTGCTGCGCGAATTGTCCGTGTTGCGCCGATGGCGCGGATCCGTGGACTTGGGGCGCACGCCGCGCGTGTAGTTGGGATTGAGCCGCGTGCGGGGTGTGCTGGCAGGTTCTGATCGACCGAACACTGGCGCCTTGGGTTGACGTGCAGCCCGTTAGCGCGCGCAGCGTGATTGCTGTTGAGCGTTTCACTGCGCTATTGCGCGACGCACGTGGTGCGCGCCGCTGGTAGCTGACCGCCGGTCTGACGCCTGAGCGCTGGTCGCCCGCAGCACACCCGATGGAAGCAGGCTGAAAGCGCCGCGCAGGCGCGCTGTGCAACACTTCAGCGTTCGCCTTGCCGGCGTCCAGCCGGCACTCTTTGATTCCGGAGTTCCCTGAATGCCTTATTCGACGCCCGACGCGCGCACTGCACGTCCCGCTTTTTCAGGCCACCCGGCTACGACGCTGCGTAGCGCTGCTGCAGCCGCTGATGCGATTCGCCCCGCCGGCCAGCCCGGCGCCATGCGCATGCACGCTCTGCAGATCGCGGGCGCAGCGATGGCGATCGTTACGCTGGCGGCGAGCCTTGTCGCGTCCGCGCCCGCCGTGGCGAAAACCGCGCCCAAGCCGGTCTTCGACGGCTCGGCGGTTGCGGTGCCTGACCGTTACAGCGCCGATACCGCACAGCAGATTTTTGCGCAGGGCGGCAACGCGGTCGATGCCGCGGTCGCGATCGCGTTCACGCTGGCGGTGACGAGCCCTGACGCGGGCAACCTGGGCGGCGGCGGTTACATGACGCTGCAGATCGACGGCAAGCCGTACTTCCTCGACTACAGCGCCAAGGCGCCGCAGCGCGCGACGCGCGACATGTATCTCGACGACAAGGGCAACCTGGTCAAGGACATGAGCTCGATCGGGCATCGCGCGGTGGGCGTGCCGGGGACGGTCGACGGCATGTGGGAAGCGCAGCAGCGCTTCGGCAAACTGAAGTGGAAGCAGGTGCTGGCGCCGGCGATCCACTATGCGACCGCCGGCTTTACGGTCGAGCCATGGCTGCAGCAGCGTCGCGACACGGCGGCTGCGGCGTTTGGCAACAAGACCAATTTCAACGCGTACTTCGGCGGCCTGAAAGCGGGGGTGATGTATCGACAGCCCGAGCTGGCGCACACGCTGCAACGCATCGCCGACGACGGCGGCCGCGAATTCTACGAAGGCCAGACCGCCGATCTGATCGCGAAGCAGATGTACGGGCACGGCGTGATTACGAAGACAGACCTGACGCAATACAAGGCGGTATGGCGTCAGCCGTTGACGGCGAACTGGCACGGCTATCAGATCGTGACGGCACCGCCGCCGAGTTCGGGCGGGGTGGCGCTGATCCAACTGCTGAAGATGAAGTCGGACCTCAAGCCGGCATTCGATGGTTTGCAGGTGAATTCGGCGCCGTATATTCACCTGGTCGCGCAGATGGAAGACCGGGTGTTTGCCGACCGGCAGCAATATATGGCGGACCCGGATGCGTTTGCGGTGCCGGTCGACAAGCTGACTGGCGATACGTATGTCGCGTCGCGTGTGGATGGGGTGAAGCCGGTACCGGTGAAGCCGGTTGAGGCGCCTGCGGCAGCGAAGCCTGCTGAGGCGTCTGCGGCGGAGGGGGCCGGGGCGAGCGCTGGTGCTAATGAGGCGAAGCCCGCTGAGGTAAATGCGGCGGCAGCGAGTGCTGCGGCGGCGAAGCCGGTTCAGGCAAATGCGGTGGCAGCAAGTGCGGCCGGTGCGAAGCCGGTTGAAGCAAATGCGGCGGCAGCGAGTGCGGCAGGGGCGAAACCTGCTGAGTCAAATGCGGCAGCGGCAAGCGCTGCAGGGGCAAAACCGGTTGAGGTAAATTCAGCTGCAGCGGGGGCTGCGGGAGCGAAGCCTGCTGAGGCTAATGCGGCTTCCGCGAGTGCAGCGGCGATGAAGCCGACCGAGGCAAACGCGCCCGCGGCGAGCACGCCGGGAGGAGCGCTTCCGGCTCAGGCCAACGCAGGCAGCACCAACGTTGCGGGGGCGAGCGGGGCTGGGGCGGTGACGCCCGCGGCGGCCGGCGGCGCTGCCGCGACAAAGGCTGCCGATGCCGGCGCGGCCGGAACAACCGCCGCAGGCGCGAAGCCCGTTGCGGCAAATACGGTGGCAGCGAGCGCCGCAGGCGCAGGTTCGCCCGGAGCCAAACCCGCCGCGGACAGCGCGGATACAACCTCCGCGAACGCAAATCCTGCCGATGCGCCGCCCGCTCAAACGACCCCCGCCGACGCGTCTGGCACCGCATCGATCAAGCCCGGGGCCAGCGATGCGTCTGCGGAGAAGACGCAGACCACCCACTTCTCGGTGGTCGACAAGTGGGGCAATGCGGTATCGAACACCTACACGCTAGACGGCTCGTTCGGCTCAGGCGTGGTGGTGGACGGCGGCGGCTTCGTCCTGAACGATGCGATGGACGATTTCGTCACGAAACCCGCCGCCGGCGTGAACGATATGAACGCGGTAGCGCCTGGGCGCCGGCCGGTATCGTCGCTGACGCCGACGATCCTGCTCAAGGACGGCAAGGTTGCGCTCGTGATCGGCACGCCGGGCGGCTCGCGGATCTTCACGACGATCTTCCAGGTGATGACCGACGTGTACGACTACGGCATGTCGCCGGGGGATGCGCTGGCTGCGCTGCGCTTCCATCATCAGCTGCTGCCGCCGAAGACGATTTATTGGGAGCCGTACCGTCCGATCGACGGCGAGCTCGCGCAGCAGTTGCAGAGCCTGGGTTACACGCTCGAAGGCCAGTCGTTCAACGGCGACGTGCAGTTGATCCGCGTCGACGGCACGGCCCCGCAACCCGCCACGGACCCGCGCGGCGCAGGCGTAGCGCGCGTGTTCCCGTAGACTGAGCCGGTTCTCCGCACGACAACGAACGCAACGCAACTCAAACAGCGCAAACCGCACGAGCAAAACCTATGGCGTCGCAGAACGAACCGAACGTACTGGTACTGCCCGGCTATCTGGACTCCGGCGCCGGCCATTGGCAAACCCGCTGGGAAGCAGCGCATCCGCACTTCACGAGGGTGCGCATGCCGGACTGGACGCACCCCGTGCGCGACGCCTGGTGCCAGACGCTCGATGCCGCGGTGAGCGCTTCCGATGCACCCGTCGTGCTGGCTGCGCATAGTCTCGGCTGCCTGAGCGCCGCTTTCTGGGCGACGCAATACGCGACGCCGGCGCAGCTTGCCAAAGTTGCGGGCGCGCTGCTCGTAGCGGTACCCGACCCAGCGGGTGCCGGCTTTCCTGCAACTGCGAGCGGCTTTGCGCCGGTGCCATCGCAGCGCTTGCCGTTTGCGACGATCGTCGTTGCCAGCACCGACGATCCGTATGGCGGCGTACCGTTCTCGCAGGCCTGTGCAGCCGTGTGGGGCAGCCGCTGGATCAGCATCGGCGCGCGCGGGCACATCAACGCCGACAGCGGTCTTGGCGAGTGGCCGGAAGGCCTTGGCTGGCTTCGCTCATTTGAGTGAGCCGGCTCGCCGGGCGTTCGCATGGCGTTCGGCGAATGCTCGTTGAGCGTGTTCCGATCGTTCGCCCAACAGGCTGGCAGGGTGCGATCGGGGGGCGTTCGCCGAAGTCGCCGGCTGCGCGCCACCCCGCGCTACGTTCACGTCACGCTCAGATCACAGCTTGCGCGCGCAACGCCGCGATTCGTTCCTCGTCATACCCCAACACGCTGCGCAACACGTCGTCGGTGTGCTCGCCCAGTGTCGGCGGATGCATGCTGGCCTGTGGTGGCGTGACCGACATGTTGATCGGGTTGCGCACCAGCTTCACCGTGCCGCCCGACGGATGCGGCAGATCGACTTGCAGCCCGCGTGCGACGACCTGCTCGTTGTCGAACACTTCGTCGAGATCGTTGATTGGTCCACATGGCACGCCTGCCGCTTCGAGTGCGTCGATCCATTCGTGCTTGCTGCGCGTGCGCACCATCTCGGCAAGAACCGGCACCAGCGTCTCGCGGTTGCGCACGCGCGCGGGATTGGTGGCGAAGCGATCGTCGTCGGCAAGGTCCGGGCGGCTGCCCGCTTCGACGAACTTGCGGAACTGCCCGTCATTGCCCACCGCGACGATGATCCAGCTGTCGCTTGTCTGGAACGTCTGATACGGCACGATGTTCGGATGCGCATTGCCCCAGCGCAGCGGCGGCGTGCCGCTCGCGAGGTAATTGGAATTCATGTTCGCGAGCATCGCCACCTGCACGTCGAGCAGCGCCATGTCGATGTACTGGCCTTCGCCCGTGCGGTCGCGGTGGGCGAGCGCGGTCAGCACGGCAAACGCGGAGTACATGCCGGTCATCAGGTCGGCGATCGCGACGCCGGCTTTTTGCGGGCCGCCGCCCGGCAGCCCGTCGCGCTCGCCGGTGATGCTCATGAAGCCGCCGATACCCTGGATGATGAAGTCGTAGCCGGCACGCTGTGCATACGGGCCGGTCTGGCCGAAACCGGTTACCGAGCAATAGACGAGGTCTGGCTTCACGGCCTTGAGCGACTCGTAATCCAGCCCGTACTTCTTCAACTGGCCGACCTTGTAGTTTTCCAGCACGACGTCGCAGTGCGCAGCCAGTTCGCGCACGATGCGCTGGCCTTCGGCGCTGGCAATGTCCACCGTGACCGAACGTTTATTGCGATTGGCTGCGAGGTAGTACGCGGCTTCGCGCGTATCCGTGCCGTCTTGCGCCTTCAGGTACGGCGGGCCCCAGTGGCGCGTGTCGTCGCCGCTGCCGGGCCGTTCGATCTTGATCACGTCGGCGCCGAAATCGGCAAAAGTTTGCGCGCACCACGGGCCGGCGAGCACGCGGGAGAGATCCAGCACGCGGATATGACTGAGAGCGCCCATGTTCGGTTGATGCCTCCAGAAAAGCGGTATGGCGGTGTGCGCGGCACACGGCAAATGGGATTGCTGAGACGTCACGCATCTTAAGCGATCGACGCTCCGCGGCGTATTCGGCCAAACGGCATAGGACAAATGGCCGCGCGCCTTTCGGCGCGGTTTGTCCTGTCGTGTTTCGTCATATCCGCCGCGGGTTTGCGCGCGCTGCCCCTGGCCGAACGGCCAACGGCGCGTCGTACCGGGCGTGCGGCGCCGCGCGGGCACGCCGATCCCGTATAATCAGCGGCTCAGGAAACTACGCCGGCGCGTTGTGCGCAAGGCGTCGGAACAATGTTCAGGACCGTCCCCAGCACGCTATGAAAGCCGCCGAAATCCGCGAGAAATTCCTCAAGTTCTTCGAATCGAAGGGCCATTCAATCGTCCGTTCGTCGAGCCTCGTACCGGGCAACGACCCGACGCTGCTCTTCACCAATTCGGGCATGGTGCAGTTCAAAGACGTGTTTCTCGGTGCGGAAAGCCGTCCGTACTCGCGGGCCACGACCGCGCAGCGCAGCGTGCGCGCGGGGGGCAAGCACAACGACCTCGAAAACGTCGGCTACACCGCGCGCCACCATACGTTCTTCGAGATGCTCGGCAACTTCTCGTTTGGCGACTATTTCAAGCGCGACGCAATCCACTATGCGTGGGAATTGCTGACCACCGTCTACCAGTTGCCGAAGGAAAAGCTGTGGGTCACCGTCTATCACGAAGACGACGAGGCCTACGGCATGTGGGCCAACGAAGTGGGCGTGCCGACCGAACGGATCATCCGCATCGGCGACAACAAGGGTGCGCGCTACGCGTCGGACAACTTCTGGCAGATGGGCGACACCGGTCCGTGCGGTCCGTGCTCGGAGATCTTCTACGATCACGGCCCGGAAGTGTGGGGCGGGCCTCCGGGGTCGCCCGAGGAAGACGGCGACCGCTACATCGAGATCTGGAATCTCGTGTTCATGCAGTTCAACCGCGACGCGCAGGGCAACATGACGCCGCTGCCCAAGCAGTGCGTCGACACCGGCATGGGCCTCGAGCGGATTGCCGCCGTGCTTCAGCACGTGCATAGCAACTACGAGATCGATCTGTTCCATGCGCTGATCCAGGCCGCCGGGCGCGAAACCGGCATCGCCGATCTCACGAACAATTCGCTGAAGGTGATCGCCGACCACATCCGCGCGTGCTCGTTCCTGATCGTCGACGGTGTGATTCCGGGCAACGAAGGCCGCGGCTATGTGCTGCGCCGTATCGTGCGCCGCGCGATCCGCCATGGCTACAAGCTCGGCCGCCGCGGCTCGTTCTTCCACAAGCTGGTGGCGGATCTCGTCGCGCAGATGGGCGGCGCCTATCCGGAACTGAAAGAAGCGGAAAAGCGCGTAACCGACGTACTGCGCCAGGAAGAAGAGCGTTTCTTCGAGACGATCGAGCACGGCATGTCGATTCTCGAATCGGCGCTGGCCGATCTGGACGCGAAGGGCGGCAAGACGCTCGACGGCGAACTGGCTTTCAAGCTGCACGATACCTACGGCTTCCCGCTCGACCTCACCGCGGATGTATGCCGCGAACGCAGCGTCACGGTCGACGAACCGGCGTTCGACGAAGCAATGGCGCGCCAGCGCGATCAGGCGCGCGCCGCCGGCAAGTTCAAGATGGCGCAGGGGCTCGAATACTCGGGCGCGAAGACCACGTTCCACGGCTACGAAGAAATCGTCTTCGACGATGCGAAGGTGGTCGCGCTGTATGTCGACGGCGCGTCGGTCAACGAAGTCGCGAAGGGCCAGCAGGCGGTGGTCGTGCTCGACCACACGCCGTTCTACGCGGAATCGGGCGGCCAGGTCGGCGACGTGGGCGTGCTGGCGAATGCCAGCGTGCGCTTCGCCGTAGCCGATACGCAGAAAGTCCAGGCGGACGTGGTCGGCCATCACGGTGTGCTCGAGCAGGGCACGCTGAAAGTCGGCGACGTCGTGAAGGCGGAAATCGATGCGATCCGCCGCGCCCGCACCCAGCGCAACCACTCGGCCACGCACCTGATGCACAAGGCGCTGCGCGAAGTGCTCGGTTCGCACGTGCAGCAGAAGGGCTCGCTCGTCGATGCCGACAAGACCCGTTTCGACTTCGCACACAATGCACCGATGACGGACGACGAAATTCGCCGCGTCGAAGCGATCGTCAACGAGGAAGTGCTGGCGAACGCGCCGGGCGTCGTGCGCGTGATGCCGTTCGACGAAGCGGTGAAGGGTGGCGCAATGGCGCTGTTCGGCGAGAAATACGGCGACGAAGTGCGCGTGCTCGACCTCGGCTTCTCGCGCGAGCTGTGCGGCGGTACGCACGTACAGCGCAGCGGCGACATCGGCCTGTTCAAGATTGTGATGGAAGGTGGCGTAGCAGCGGGCATTCGCCGCGTCGAGGCCATTACCGGCGATAACGCGGTGCGTTTCGTACAGGAGCTCGACGCGCGCATCAATGCGGCCGCTGCGGCGCTAAAGGCACAACCGTCCGAACTGACGCAGCGCATTGCGCAGGTGCAGGAACAGGTCAAGTCGCTGGAAAAAGAGTTGGGCGCGTTGAAGTCGAAGCTCGCATCGAGCCAGGGCGACGAACTCGTCAGTCAGGCGGTCGAAGTTTCCGGCGTCCACGTGCTTGCCGCGACGCTCGATGGTGCGGACGCGAAGACGCTGCGCGAGACGGTCGACAAGCTGAAAGACAAGCTGAAGAGCGCGGCGATCGTGCTTGCGTCGGTCGAAGGCGGCAAGGTAAGCCTGATCGCGGGCGTTACGCCGGAGGCCAGCAAGAAGGTCAAGGCGGGTGAGCTCGTCAATTTCGTCGCGCAGCAGGTCGGCGGCAAGGGCGGTGGCCGGCCCGACATGGCGCAAGCCGGCGGTACCGAGCCGGGCAACTTGCCGGCCGCACTGGCTGGCGTGAAGGGCTGGGTCGAAGCGCTGCTGTAAAGCGTGTGAAACGAAAGCGCTTGCATCGGCAAGCGCTTCGGCGTTCGAGCAGTAAGGTAGGTCCTCGCGGCATCGCAACATGGTTTGCGACACGGTATGCAACGCGAGCGCCGACCACCGATCGTTCCGCAAGCGCCCGTTAAACAACGAAGGCCGCGAGTCTTGCACTCGCGGCCTTCGTTGCATGATCCTTCCGCATTTCTACAAGCGCTCGAAGGCGCACTGATCCATCTCGAAGCGACTGCTACGCAATCGCCTCCGGCTCATTCAAAACCGCCCCATCCGCAGCATCCGGGGTTTCAAGCAACATCTCCTTCAGCGCATTGAGCGCCGACGAGAAGTGCTCGCGCCGCCAGATCAGCAGCGTGTCGATCATGCCGATTTCCCCGTCCAGCGAATGCACGGCGATATTCGACACGCTCGGCTGCGCGCCGAGCACCGAGCGCGGCGCAGCGGCCACGCCGGCGCCGGCCGCGACGCATGCGACGATCGCGTGATACGAAGAAAACTCGAGCACGCGCGTCGGGCGCATCTGATGTTCGAGGTACCACTTCTCAACATAGCTGCGATACGCGCAGCCGCGTTCGAACGCGATCAGCGTCGAAAGCTCGATATCGGACGCGCGCCTGACTGGCGGATGATCGCGCGGCGTCAGCAGCACCAGTTCCTCGCGGCACACCGGCACGACTTCGATCTGGTCGCCGAATGCCGCCGCGGCGTCGAGTGGCATGGCCACTAGCGCAGCATCTACCTCGAACTCGCGTACCCGCTGGATCAGGCGGCCGGTCGTGCCGGTTTCCAGCTCCAGCGCCACATCAGGCCAGGCGTAGTGATAGCGCGCGAGCAGAGCGGGCATTCGCGTTGCAGCCACGCTTTCCATCGTGCCGAGTCGCAGCCGCCCGCTTGGCCGGTTCTCGCGCACCGCATGGCGCGCCTCCTCGGCGAGCGCCAGCAGGCGTTCCGCATAGGGCAACAAGGTCTCGCCGGCCGGCGTCAGCACCAGCCGGCGTCCGTCGCGAATGAACAGGTCAGTGCCAAGCTGTTCTTCGAGCTGCTTGATCCGCGCCGTCACGTTGGATTGCACGCGGTGGAGCTTGGCAGCGGCGCGCGTCATGCTGTTCTCGCGCACGACGGTACGGAATATGGTCAGAGCAGCAAGGTCCATGATTCTCTACATATGATCGATTCAATCTGAATTATTCATTTTTTGTGATTATAAGGGCGGACTAACATGAGTGAAAGCTTTCCGGTGCGGCGCCACGCTAACGCGCACCGGAACCCCTGGTAACAGACCCATCTCGCCAGCCGATGAACGACTTCGCCTCCGCCACCATTGAATCTCGCGCAGAACCGCATGTCGCGCGCCGTATCGCGCTCGCTTGCATGGTTGCGCTGGCGGTCACGCTAGGCGTCGGCCGCTTTGCCTTCACGCCGTTGCTGCCGCTGATGCTCAAGGAAGGCATGCTCGATATCCAGCAGGGTGGCTGGCTCGCGTCTGCGAACTATGCCGGATATTGCATGGGTGCGCTGACCTGCGCGGCAATCCGCGTCGAGGCGGCCCGCGTGGTGCGCTGGGGGCTTGCCGCGACTGCGCTGCTGGTGCTCGCGATGGGCGTCACGGACGGTTTTTGGGTGTGGCTCGCGATCCGTTTCGCGGCGGGCGCGGCGAGCGCATGGACCTTCGTGTTCGCTTCGCAATGGGGGTTACGCCGGCTTGCCGAGCTGCGCGCCAGCGAACTGGGCGGGATGATCTATATGGGGCCAGGCTTTAGCATCGCTGCGACGGGTCTGTTCGTCAGCGTGGCAGGCGGGCTGGGCGCGACGGCTGGCTGGCTCGGTTTCGGCGCGGTCGCCGCACTGCTGACAGCAAGCGTATGGCGCGTTTTCACGCCGGCACGCGGCGGCACGGCGCAGCGTGCCGGGGTGAACACGCGCGCTGCCGGACAGACTGCGCCGGCAGTACGACCGACGCAATCCACGCAATCCACGCAGCCCGCGCACCTCACTCATCGTAACGATGCCCTGTGGCTGATCATCCTCTACGCGATGCCGGGCTTCGGCTACATCATCACCGCGACCTTCCTGCCGGTGATCGCGCGCGCCGCCTTGCCGGGCTCGATCTGGCCGGACCTGTTCTGGCCGATGTTCGGCGTTGCGCTGATGGTCGGCGCGTTGGCCGGCACGCGTTTGCCGCTGCACTGGGACAATCGCATGCTGATGGCGATCTGCTATGTGCTGCAGGCGGCGGGTATCGCGTTGAGCATCGTGTGGCCGACTATCGGCGGTTTTTCGCTCGGTAGCGTGCTGATCGGTTTGCCGTTCACGGCGATCACGTTGTTTGCGATGCGCGAGGCGCGTCGCCTGCACGGCGATGCCGCGGCGGGGCTGATGGGTTATGCAACAGCTGCCTACGGCCTCGGACAGATTCTCGGGCCGCTCGTCGCCGCGCCGATTGCGGCGCGCACCGGGTCGTTCACGCCAGCGCTGTGGCTTGCGGCTGGTGTGTTGCTGTCCGGTGCGGTCGGGCTCGCAGTGGTCACCGTCAGACGCTCGCGCTGACCCGCGCGCGCAGCAGCGCAAAGAGTCCTCTCACCCTCGCACCCCCGCGAGACAGACGATCCCCCTCCGCCCGGGCCTTCAACAACTCAGACGGCCTTGAGCAACGCAAGCCTCACCGATGCCCGCCGCCCCAGCCATCGCCTGCAACCTCACGCCCGCCCCAAACAACTTCACTCCCCTAGCACTAAAATAGCGGCTCCATCCTTCTGCCCGGCGCGATCGCGCCCATCGCAACCATGCAACATTTCGCGTCGGACAACTATGCGGGCATCTGCCCCGAAGCGCTGCAAGCACTGATCGCGGCCAACGGCAGCGGCCACGAGCCTGCCTACGGCGACGACTCCTGGACCCAGCAGGTGTGCGACCGTCTGCGTGACCTGTTCCAGACCGATTGCGAAGTGTTCTTCGTGTTCAACGGCACGGCGGCCAATTCGCTTGCGCTGGCTTCGCTGTGTCAGTCGTATCACTCGGTGATCTGCCACGAGCTTGCGCATATCGAGACCGATGAATGCGGTGGCCCCGAATTCTTTTCGAACGGTTCGAAGCTGCTGACGGCGCCCGGCGTCGGCGGCAAGCTGACACCCGATGCGATCGAAGCGGTGATCACGCGCCGCGCGGATATTCATTACCCGAAACCGAAAGTCGTCACGCTGACGCAGTCGACCGAAGTCGGCACGGTCTATAGCGTCGAGGAAATCCGCGCGATCGCCGCGATTGCGAAGCGCCGCCACCTGAAGGTGCATATGGACGGCGCGCGCTTTGCCAACGCGGTGGCCGCGCTCGACGTGCATCCATCCGAGATAACCTGGCGCGCGGGCGTCGACGTGCTGTGCTTCGGTGGCACGAAGAACGGCTTACCGGTGGGCGAAGCGGTGATTTTCTTCGATCGTGCGCTGGCCGAAGACTTCGCGTACCGGTTGAAACAGGCCGGTCAGCTTGCCTCGAAGATGCGTTTTATCTCGGCACCGTGGCTCGGTCTGCTCGACGACGACGTGTGGCTGCGCAACGCCCGTCATGCGAATGCAATGGCGCAACTGCTGGAGGCGCGGCTCGCCGCGATCCCGGGCGTGAGCATCATGTTCCCATCGCAGTCGAATGCGGTGTTCGCACAATTGCCGGCGCCGGTCGCCAAAGCGATGCGTACACGCGGCTGGAAGTTCTACGAGTTCATCGGTGCGGGCGGATGCCGGCTGATGTGTGCGTGGGATACGCAGGTGGAAACCGTCGAGCGGTTTGTCAGCGAAGTGCGCGAGCTGTGCGCGGCATAAACATCATCGTTTGAATGCCGCTCGGCGCATCAGGGCCGTAGACTAGAGGCCTTCGACGAAACCAGCACGCGCTGCGGGCTATCGGTTTCGCATCAGGTTATGCATCACGAGTTACGCATCAAGCGCGGCTGCCGGGCAGTCCCAGACTCTCGGTGGCCGCGTGCCGTAGTTGTCCTTCGACGGAATCCGCACGGGTTCGTCGCATAACAGAGGAAACGAGGAGCGCAACCGACATGGCCTATATCTACTACCTGACCCACATCCATCTTGGCTACGATGCGCTGGCGCAACTGCCGGCGGAATGTACGCGGATCGGCATCAAGCGGCCGCTGCTGGTCACCGACAAAGGCGTCGTCGCGGCCGGCCTCGCGCAGCGCGCGCTCGACGCGCTGCAGCCTGGTTCGCTGCCGGTGTTCGACGACACACCGTCGAACCCGACCGAAGCCATGGTGCTGGCCGCGGCCGCGCGTTATCGCGATGAGCGCTGCGATGGCCTGATTGCGGTAGGTGGCGGTTCGTCGATCGATCTGGCCAAGGGCGTCGCGATTGCCGTGGGGCATCCGGGGTCGCTCACGCAGTACGCGACGATCGAAGGCGGCAGCGGCAAGATCACCGATGCGTGCGCGCCGTTGATCGCCGTGCCGACCACGTCCGGTACCGGCAGCGAAGTGGCGCGCGGCGCGATCGTGATACTGAACGACGGGCGCAAGCTCGGCTTTCACTCATGGCATCTGCTGCCGAAAGCCGCGATCTGCGATCCCGGCCTGACACTCGGCTTGCCGCCGGGCTTGACCGCGGCGACTGGCATGGACGCGATCGCGCACTGCATCGAGACGTTTCTGTCGGCGGCATTCAATCCGCCGGCGGACGGTATTGCGCTCGATGGCCTCGAACGCGCGTGGGCCAACATCGAGCGGGCTACCGCGGACGGCAGCGACCGCGACGCGCGTCTGAACATGATGAGCGCATCGATGCAAGGCGCGATGGCGTTCCAGAAAGGGTTGGGCTGCGTGCATTCGCTGTCGCATCCGCTCGGTGGGGTAGCAGTGGATGGCCGCACGTCGCTGCATCACGGCACGCTGAACGCGGTGGTGTTGCCTGCGGTGCTGCGTTTCAACGAGAGCGCGCCGAGCGTGGTGCGCGAAAACCGCTACGCGCGCATGCGTCACGCGATGGGTATCGCGCGTGATGCGGATGTCGCGCAGGCTGTGTTCGACATGACCGCGCGTCTTGGGCTACCCACCGGTCTCGCGCAAATGGGCGTCGATGCAAGCGTGTTCGACAAGGTGATCGCGGGCGCGCTTGCCGACCACTGCCACAAGACGAATCCCCGCGAAGCGAGTGCCGACGACTATCGACGCATGCTGACCGAATCATTGTGAATGCCGCGATGAAAAAGCCCGTTCCTACGCCACGTCACGCGTATCCGCACTTCCTGCAGCTTGCGACGCGCTGGGAAGACAACGATGTCTACGGTCACGTGAACAACGTCGTTTACTACAGCTACTTCGATACGGTGGTGAACGAATATCTGATCCGCAGCGGTGTGCTTGATTTCGAGCGTGGCGAGACGATCGGGCTGGTCGTCGAGACGCAGTGCAGCTACTTCGCGCCGCTTTCGTTTCCGGACCGCGTCGACGTTGGACTGCGCGTGACGCGGCTCGGTAATACGAGCGTGCGCTACGAAGTCGGACTGTTCAAGGAAGGCGTGGAAGAGCCGGCGGCGCAGGGGTATTTCGTGCATGCGTATGTGGGCCGCGAAAGCCGGCGGCCCGTGCCGCTGCCTGCGCCGCTGCGGGCAGCGCTTGAACCGTTGGTGGTTGAGCATTAGGCGCGGGCGTCGATGTTTTGATGCGTGCTGCGGCGCAGGTGGCACACCGCTCGTAGCTCGTGGAACCACGGCGGCGGACGCGCTCTGCCTGTCATCGAATTCGCGGCATGCGCAGGTATAGTGTGCTGCGGTGCTGCGGTGGCGCGCCACGAGTGCGCGTATCGGACAGCGCCGACCGAATGCCGACTTGATGCCATGCGGCTTTACCAGCCGCGGGTGCGACCCACATAGAGACACGTGAGGACAGCATGACCGACGTGCAACTGAATCTCCGCTTTATGGCCGCCTGCGCAATCGCGCGCGAAGCAGGGCGTCTGATCCGCTTGCGTTTCGAAGCGCGCGACGAAGTGCTCAAGCTGCAGTTCAAAGGCCCGCAGAACTACCTGACCGAAACCGACGCCGAAGTCGAACAGTTGATCGCGACGCGCATCGCCGAAGCCTTCCCCGACGACGATTTCTTCGGCGAAGAGGGCGGCGGCTCATTTGGCCGCGACGTGTGGATCGTCGACCCGATCGACGGAACAGCCGACTTCGCACGCGGCGTGCCGCATTTTTGCGTGTCGATCGCGTTCGTGCGCGACGGGCGCGCCGAAGTCGGCGTGCTATACGACCCGATACTCGACGAGCTGTTCGCCGCGCAACGCGGCGCCGGTGCGACGCTGAACGGCAAACCGATCAAGGTCAGCACGATCGACGACGTTCGCCAGTCGGTGATCGAACTCGGCTGGTCGTCGCGCATTCCGTTCGAAGGCTATGCGGCCGTACACGCGCGGCTGCATGAGCTCGGCGCGGGCGTGAAGCGCCGTGGTTCGGGGGCGCTCGGCATCGCCTACGTCGCGATGGGCCGTCACGACGGATATTGCGAGCTGCACATCAATTCGTGGGACGCCGCTGCCGCTGTGCTGATCGTCGACGAGGCGGGCGGCTGGACTAACGATTTCCTCACGGAAGATTGTCTGCGCAACGGTAACCGTGTGATTGCCTGCACGCCGGCGTTGCGCGAAATACTCGAGCAGGTGATGGACGTTTGAGCGAGCGGCGGAGGGCGTGACGTAAGTCACGCACCTCACGCACGCCACACCGCGTACATCAAGCGGCCGCGCGTGCCGCCTGCTTTCCCTTCGCTCCCAACAGCCGGATGGCTTCCGCGGCACTCATCTCGGTTGCTTCGATGCCGCGGGCATCCAGCACCAGCACTTCGAACAGCGTCCGATCCTCTTCCGCCATCTGCTGGTAGCCTTCCGCGGTTTCCAGCAGCAATTCCAGCATGGTCTTCTGGCTACGCCGCTCGTCAGCGGTGAGCGGCGGCGCGCGCAAAATCGTCGCCGCGATCGCGACAAGGGTGCGCAACTGTGCGACCGAGCGATCGCAATATTCGAATGCGGATACGGCCGTCGCCGCATAGCGCTTTCTTTCCCACTTCGCGAGACCGCTGCGCGTGGTCGGCCGATCCTTGACGTTCAGGCGCGCTCGCGACGTGGCCGCAGCCTGGGTACGGCCACGGTTCGTCGGGCGCGCGCACGACATGTCCGGCGCGGCAGCGTCGGCGTTCGGCGGTGCTTCGTTTCGCGAAACGGATTCCTCGAGCGAGGCAGGTGTGATCCTGTCGGTCATAATGCGTCCTCCACTGTCAGGCAAAGCCCGCAACCCATCGAAGAATGGTGGGCGGGCACGATGACAGGGTTGGCAAACCAGCGCAAGAACGAGCTGATAGACCCGAAGGTCTCCCCGCCACGGCCCGCCCATTGTCCAAACAATGTAAAGCCGTCACACACCCGTTCAACCAGGAGCGTGGTTCTTGCTTTTCAGGTTGCCAAACCCGGCCGCCTATATGACGGCGGAGGAAGTATAGGGGCATTGAACACCTATTCGTTTACCCAAACACGATAAATACGACAATTAATTTTATGTCGGCGCTTTATGACCTCAATTGTTAAGATGGTTATCTGAGTTTTATAGGAAAATATTTAAAACGTTGTTGATGAATCGTGCTGACATCAGATAAATCTCAAGCGCTACGTCTAGGGCTAGGAACCGGTAACGCTGCCTACTGGGAGTGACCATGCTCAGCATGGTTGCTCGTTGATCTCGTATGCCGTTAGATATATCGGGGCCGTACTCTGTTGCTTTGCATTGCAATCGGAGTTGTAATTCCGGCTGAATATTTCGTGCACATCCCTATACTCGTTTTTGGGGAAAGGTGAATAGCGGATTAGACATCCAGGCCGATTCTGTCTTTGAGCGAGGGGGAGTCATGCAATTCGACGAGAAAAAACTCGAGGCCTTCATGGGGCGCATGGTTGGCGAGTTCGGTGCGGTGGCTGCAGCGCCGCTCGTGGCGCTAGGCGACCGCCTGGGCTTGTACAAGGCGATGGCTGGCCAAGGGCCGATGACGAGCGAGGCGGTTGCGCAGCGTGCGAGTCTTGCCGAGCGTTACGTGCGCGAGTGGCTCGCGGCGCAGGCCGCATCCGGCTTTGTTCGCTACGACAGCGCTGCGCGAACGTTCGAGCTTGAAGCCGAAACAGCCATGTGCTTTGCCGATGAGTCCAGCCCGACTTTTCTGGTCGGTTTCTTCGACACGGCCGAATCGATGTATCGCGACCTTCCGAAACTCGAGTCCGCGTTTCGCACGGGGCTAGGGGTCGGCTGGCACCAGCATCATCCGTCGCTGTTCAGGGGCACCGAGCGATTCTTTCGCGCAGGCTATACGGCGCATCTGACCACCGAATGGATCCCGGCGCTCGAAGACGTCGAGTCGAAACTGAAGGCGGGCGGCGCACGCGTTGCGGATGTCGGCTGCGGTCACGGCGTGTCGACGATCCTGATGGCGCAGGCGTATCCACAGGCGACGTTCGTCGGCTTCGATTACCACGAGGCCTCGATCGAGCACGCACGCGAGAAAGCACAGGAGGCGGGTGTCGCGGAGCGCGTCAAATTCGAGGTGGCTCCGGCGAAAGGGTATCCCGGCCGCGATTACGATCTCGTTGCTTTCTTCGACTGCCTGCACGATATGGGCGACCCGGTCGGCGCGGCGGCGCACGTAGCTGGCACGCTGAAGCCGGACGGCACGTGGCTGATCGTCGAGCCTTTCGCTAACGACACGCTCGAGGAGAATCTGAACGCGGTGGGGCGCGTCTACTATTGCGCATCGACGCTGATCTGCACGCCCGCCTCAATGGCGCAGGAAGGGCAGATGGCGCTCGGTGCGCAAGCAGGCGAAGCGCGTCTACGCGATGTGGTGACCCGAGGCGGCTTTACGCGTTTCCGGCGCGCTCACGAGACGCCGTTCAATCTGGTGCTGGAGGCGCGACCGTAGCCGTAGCAGCGCAGACCACCGCGCCACGTGCCGACCCCGGCCATCGAAGGCCGCACAGCCGGCCGCGCTGCAAGCCATTGCGCGTCCGCGCAATTGACCGCCGCACCGGTCACACAGTCGAACCGTGCGTCTTGATGTAATTCGCCCTGATCGGCGACGAGTGCGGTTCAGCCGCGACGCTGATGCGCTTATCCGCCGCTTGCATGCCGTGCAGCGCGTCTACGTAAAGCGCACGCAACTGGTCTTCATACTGCGGGCCGGGCGCAGGCAGCGTGAAGCGGATATCCGAGAAGTTGCGCGGCGGCGCAAGCTCGACCTCAGGCAGCTTGCGCGCCGCGTCGCGGTCCTGCGCGGCGAACTCGTTCTCCCATTGCGTGAATTGCCGGAACCGGTCGGGCTCGATCTGACGCAACTCCGTGAAGGCCCGCGCGTGGCGCGCACCGGCAAAGGCACGATTACCGAACTCTACGAGTCGTGCACCTGCGGTTGCACCGGGCCCGGTGAGCGCGGTCGCCCATTGCAATGCATTCAGTACGTCGGTGCGGGCATCGGCCCATAGCCGTGTCTGTTCGTCGATCTGTCCGCGGGTCGTGCTAGCAATGTCGGCCTGCAATTGCTGCTTGATCTGGCTCGCGACCGAGAACAGCGCTTCGCGCTGCTGCTCGGTGCGAGCAAGACGGAACTGCTTGCGAGCTTCGGCGAGGGAAAGCAATTGCTGTTGCCCTTGCGCATCCAGCATGTCGCTGCCGAACGGCGTGTTGAACACAGCCTGCAGACGCGCGGCGGGATCATCGGCGATCGCATCGAGTTCGCCGGCAAGGTCGTTGTGTAATGCCCGCTCCGCATCGGCGAAGTGGCTCCTGTGCCAGGCATCCGGCGCGGCTTCGAAGGCGGTCCACAGTTCCTTCAGCCTCGCTTCATAGTCGGTGCGTGCATCCAACGGCAGATCGGCACACATGCCGAGGTCGATTTGCACGTTCTGCTCAAATCCACGTGCGTCCTCCGGATAGCCGGTCATCGCGCTCTTTTCGAGTTGCGCACCGAGTGCGGCATTGAGCGCGTCCGCCTTTGCGTTAGCGCCGCCAGCGTCGTAACGCGCGAGCAGCGAGCAAAGCTCAGCTTCGTCGGCATAGCGTTCGTTGTGTGCGCGGTTCGTCGTGGTGGCGGTGTGCCGCGCTGATTCACCTGCGCTGGTCGGCGTGCTGGTTGCGGCAAGCAACTGCGCGCCGCGCGTTCCCATTGGCACAGCGGGTTCGAATGAACCCGCTTCGTGGCGCTGTGACTGCTTGCGCGGCCCATGCCTGTCGGTGCGTGGTTGCCGTGCGTCGACGCGTTGCGCCTGTGCAGCTTGTGCCGATGTATCCGGCTCGAAGGCCGTTGCTTGAGCAGGCGTCGCGTTTAGTGCAAAGGTCGTCATAAGCATGCCTTTCGAACGAAGGTGTTGTTATCTCCATGAAAGCAGACCTTGCCAACGCCGCGGTGTTACCCGGCTATCGCAGTAGGGTGCAGGCCGTGGAGACGAGGCTTCGTAACCGGGCGCATACGAGGAGGCGCTGAAGCCGATTACGAGCCGCAAACACAATTCTTCCAGGAATCCCGCGCAGATAACGACAGAGCAAGGCGACATGAATGTCGAGGCGCCGCTCGACGACCCAGCAGCGGCTCTAAAGCAGGAGACGCAGCCGCGCGGAATAAATCGGGATGCGCAACCGTTAGGTAACCGAAGCCGAGCGGCCTGAGCGGTCGCCCCCTGATTTACCCGGAATGACCTGATGGCGACGAAAATATTGCAATGCGGTTACATGTCGGGCGACACCTACACGGCATCGGCCCTGCTCGCGACCGACCGGACGGCCTGCGTGGTGCTGGTCAAGGACACCAAGGGCGCGGGCCCGTACGCCGACAAAAGCGACTTTATCCAGAAGATCTATGCCGAATCGGGCGTGCAGGATCGCGTCCACCTGATCGACATCTCGGCGAAGAACGTGCGCATCAACGACCTCTGGAAAGACGTGCAGGCGAACTTCAAGCTCGGCAAGCCGATCCCCCGCGCGGGCCAATCGGGTGCCAGCGAGCTCGATGGCATCAGGCTGCGGCTATGCCAGACGGCCGAGCCGGTCAACCAGTGGCCGCGCTCGATCACGGCCGTCACCGGCCTGCTGGCGAACCAGTGGTCGCCCGCCACGGCCGAGACGGTGGCGCGCGCCTGGCGCCGCGGCACGCTGCCCACCGACATGAAGACCGCGCTCTATGAGTACATGGCCGGAAAATTCAAGGGCATCAATTTCGAACTGCGCTCGCATATCCTCGTGTGCTGGAGCCGCCAGAGCGGCAAGCGCGGCGGCGCTCACATCGAACTCGATTCGAGCTACGCGGGCATCCGCCAGGTTGCCGAGCACTTCTCGCAATCGCGTGCGACCGTCCTGCTGGCCGGCGACGAACGCGGCGACCACCTCGAACGGATGTCGCGTGATGCCGGGCCGCATGTGATCGACGTGTCGAACATGTGGAAGTCCGACACCTGGGCCGACCATTTCCAGGACACCGGCTTTCTCGCCCAGCTCGCGTTCTTCCGCTATCTCGACGAGGAAGGTAGCCACAAGGTGATCCACTTCGGCATGCGCAGCGGCATGCTCGAAGCCATGGCGCTGATGGGCATGGAGACCTTCTACCTCGAACCGATAAGCTCGGGCTCCGGTGATCGGATGATGGCGTTCCAGAAAAACGGCATCACCTACGAGCGGATCCAGATCAGGCAGGTGCCCACGCTGACGGGCCAGTTGACCGAAAACAATAAGCTCTACACCGAAAGCCGCTTGAACAACTTCACCGACAAGGAGGGCAAGAAACTGGGCATTCCGCAAAACAATCGCAATTGGGCGCTGGCCGCCGCGAAGGCAAGAAACGTGAGCGTGCCCGTGAAGCGCGGCATGTCGGTGGTCGCTATCGCCGAGCAGTTGAGGGCCCGGCGCGGATTCAGCGAAGACGACCTGAACAAGATCACCACCAGGCTCGAACAGGCGATGGCCAACGCGTGACGATCGCGCGCCCTCGTTTCCGTCCTCGCGCTGTTGCGGGCGGCTGCCGTCATCTGCTCGCGAACGCTACGAGCACGACGGGAGCGCGACGCGGCCCGACGCTTGCGCGTTAGCCCTTCGCATCACGCTCCACGATCCACTCGTGCGCCGGATCGTTCTTGAAATGCCACACCCGCTGCGCCCCAGCCATCACGTTCAGGTAGTACGAGTCGTAACCGTACGGCACGATCACCGGATGGTACCCGCGCGGCACCATCACGACATCGTGATCCTCGACTGCAAGCGACTCATCGATATCGCGCTGATCCGTATACACGCGCTGAAACGCAAAACCTTGCGACGGATTGAGCCGATGGTAGTAAGTCTCTTCAAGCGAGCTTTCGTGCGGGACGTTGTTGGTGTCGTGCTTGTGCGGCGGATAGCTCGACGAATGACCGCTCGGCGTGCGCACCTCGACCACCAGCAGCGATTCAGCGGGCTCAGTCTGCGGAAGAATGTCGCACACGTAGCGCGTATTCTGGCTTTTGCCGCGCACCGAACGTTTCATCGTGCCCGGCTCGATCAGCCGCGCGGGTAGCGTGCCTTTTGCCGGCGCGCTGGCCACTCCGATTTCCGCGCGGCGATTGGCGCGCACGGTTATGCGGATGCCCGGCGGCAGATATACCGCATACGGCGCGCTATCTTCGAACACGCTATCGCGCGATCCGAGGCTGCTCCAACGTTGCGTATCGGTTTCGATATCCACCGCACCGGCGAGCACCACGATGCAGACCTCACGCGCCGTCTCGAACACATGCACGACTTCATGCGCATCGAGCCGATACGCAGCGAAGCCGACATATCTCCAGCCCGCCGATTCCGGCGTCACACGCGCGATAGTCTGGCCCTCGCGCTGGGCTTTGACGAGCAGACTCATAGAGCCTCCTGTGCAGCAAGCAGCGGCGCATCGACCAGCGAGCGCAGCGTCTTATAACCTTTCTCCGCGTACGCATACGAAGGCGCGACCGCCGGATCCTGTTCCGCTTCGACCACCAGCCAGCCGCGATAACCATGCTGCTTGAGCCGCGTAATGATCCCCGGAAAATCGATCGCGCCGTCGCCCGGCACGGTGAACGCGCCGTTGATCACCGCGTCGAGAAAGCTCCAGTTGCGGTTGCGCGCGAGCTTCATCACGGCTGGGCGCACGTCCTTGCAATGCACGTGGCACACGCGCGCGATGTGCTTGTCGAGCGTTTCGAGCGCGTTGCCGCCGGCAAACGTGATGTGGCCCGCATCGAACAGCAGGCCAACCGCATCGCTGGTTTGCGCCATCAGGCGGTCGACGTCCGCGGGCGTTTCGACGTACGCGCCCATATGGTGGTGGTACGCGAGCCGCACGCCCTGGCTCAACGTGTACCGCGCAAATTCATCGACACGCTTTGCATACGTCTCCCACTGCGCGTCGCTGAAAAAGCGCGGCCGCTGATACAGCGGTTGCGGCGCGCCCTGAATCGAATCGGCCACTTCGCCGTACACCATTACGTTCGCGCCATTTTTCGCGAGCAGTTCCAGATGCGGTCCAACCGAATCGATTTCCTCGGCGACACTGCGATGCGCGAGCTTTCCCGAATACCAGCCTGACACCAGCGCCAGATCGTATTGCGCCAGCAGTGTCTTCAACGCCTGCGGCTCGCGCGGAAACTTGTTGCCGAGCTCGAAACCCTGATAGCCGATCTGACGGCCTTCGGTCAGTGCCTGGTCCAGCGGGGTTTCGCCGCCCAGCGACGGCAAATCGTCGTTCATCCACGATAGCGGATTGATGCCGATGCGTACTTCGAACGGAGTCATGCGAGCATCCTCATTCGTTGGCTGAAGGTGAAGGGCCGGCGGCGTGATCGCGCGTGGCCAGCTGGGCTTCGTAAGCGGTGCGCGCATCGCGCACGCCGGACCGTTGCGATACCTCGGGCACCGCGACTTCCCACCACCAGCCGCCGTCGTCGGTGGTGCGGGCGGCGTCGGTGTCGATGCTGATCAGGTAGGTGCGGTCCGCGGCGCGGGCACGCTGCAGGGCGGCTTCGAGTTCGCCGATGTGCTTCACATGCTCGGCCTTTGCGCCGAGCGAACGCGCATGCGCGGCGAAATCGACCGCGGGCGCGCCAAGCGGACCTTGCGCGCAATCGTCGAACATATTGTTGAACGGCGCGCCGCCGCACGCTTGCTGCAGCCGGTTGATACAGCCGTAGCCGCGGTTGTCGAGCACCACGATAATCAGCTTCGTGCCGAGCATCACCGACGTCGCGATCTCGCTGTTCAGCATCAGATAGCTGCCGTCGCCGACCATCACGATCACTTCGCGCTCGGGTCGCGCGAGCTTCGCGCCGAGACCGCCCGCGATCTCGTAGCCCATGCACGAATAGCCGTATTCGACGTGATAGGCGCCGGGACGTCCGGCGCGCCACAGCTTGTGCAGTTCGGCGGGCAGCGTGCCGGCCGCGCAGACGACGATATCGTTGAGCGCCGATTGCGGGTTCGAGCGCTGTACTGCGCCGATCACGTCGGCGTCGTAGGGCAGCACGTTGTCGCGTTGCGGCGCGTGCGTGAGACGCGCGACGGTTTCGCGCCATTCGTTTGCGAGCTGGTGCGCGCGCGTTGTCCACGTAGCGTCGGCCCGCCAGTCCTTCAATTGCACGGACAGTGCGGAGAGCGTCCGCGCGGCATCGGCTTGCACGACGAGCCCGCGATGCTTGAGGCCATCGAATGCGTTCGCGTTGATGCCGATCACGTCGGCCTGCGTGAACAGCGTGTTCGAGCCGGTAGTGAAATCCTGCAGACGCGTGCCGACCGCGAGCACGCAATCCGCTTCGTGCGCGAGCGCATTCGCACCGGGCGAACCGGTCACGCCGAGCGCGCCCATGTTCAGCGGATCGTCCCACGCAAGCGCGCCTTTGCCTGCTTGCGTTTCGGCAACCGGGATGCCGTGCGCGGCCGCAAACGCGCACAGTTGGCCCGACGCGCGCCCGTACAGCACGCCGCCACCGGCGACGATCATTGGCCGCTTCGCGTCGCGCAGGCGCGTAAGCGCCGCTGCGAGTTCTTCGTCGACCGGCGCCGGCGCATGGAACGATACGACGCGCGGCTCGAAGAAATCGGCGGGGTAGTCGTAAGCGGCCGCCTGCACATCCTGCGGCAGCGCGAGCGTCACCGGCCCGCACAGCGCCGCATCGGTCAGCACGCGCATCGCGCGCGGCAACGCGCTCAGCAATTGCGCCGGATGCATGATGCGGTCGAAATAGCGCGACACCGGCTTGAACACATCGTTGGCGGAAATGCCGCCGTCGTGGAAATCCTCGACCTGCTGCAACACCGGGTCCGGCGCGCGCGACACGAAGATATCGCCCGGCAGCAGCAGCACCGGCAAGCGGTTCACATGCGCAAGCGCCGCCGCGGTGACGAGGTTGGTCGCGCCCGGTCCGATCGACGTGGTGACCGCCATCATGCGGCGGCGGAAATGCGCTTTCGCAAAGGCGATCGCGCTGTGCGCCATCGCCTGCTCGTTGTGCGCACGTAGCGTCGGCAACTCGTTGCGATGCTGGTACAAGGCTTCGCCGATGCCGGCCACGTTGCCGTGTCCGAAGATCGCAAACACGCCGCCGAACAGCGGCTCGGTGCTCTTGCCGTCTTCGGTAACGACACGCTGCGCAGCGAGGTAACGGACCAGCGCCTGCGCTGCAGTCAAACGCAGCGTGCCGTGCGGCGCGGCAGCTTGCTCTGCGCCCGCAGTGACCGGATCCGCTGCGCTCGTCTCCTGATGGAACACACGTTGGTTCATGCCGCCTGCTCCTGATGAACGTTGCGCGGGTCGTTGCCGCGCGCGGCAGCGCGTGCCGAGCGCCATGCCACGATCAAGGTTTCGAAGGTGCGCCGCACTCGCGCGATCAGTTCTTCATCGCCGATTTCACCGGCAAGCCACGCGTGGCTCGGTTCGTAATGGATCGTGCGGCCCACCGTAAAGCCGCGGCAGCTGGCCGAAGCCGCAGCGGCCGTGAAGCCTTCGATCAGTTGATCGACCGGCGCCGACAGTCCGAGCAGCACCACGCCGCGGCAGTGCGGATCGCGCTCGGCGATCAGCGCATCGACGGCTTGCCATTGCGCGGCATCGAGTGGGGCGAGCTTCCACCATTCCGGATAGATGCCGATGTTGTACAGACGCTTCAGCGCGCGCGGCACCACCTGCGGATCGTTCGGCAGATGCGCATGCTTCGGCGGAATCACTTCGAGCAGCAGTTCGTGGCCGCTTGCCTGCACCGAGTCGTACAGCGCGCGCAGTTGCGCTTCCTGTTCGAGCCGTTGTTCGACTGCCTCATCCGGGTGGTAGTGCACCAGACACTTCACCACGTGCTCGCGCGGCCAGCTCGCGAGCGTAGTGCCGATCGAGCGGCCGTGGTCGAACTCCAGCGGCACCGAGCCGGGCAGCTCGACCGGACGGCCGATCCACCAGCCGCGGCCGGTTGCGGCGTTCAGTGCGTCCTGGCCGTAGCGGTCGTCGATCAACACGCCGATACGCCCTTGCAGGCTGAGTGCAGTTTCGGTTTGCGCGGCCGCTGCGACGAACAGCTTTTTCAACTGGTCGATGCGCGCTTCGCCGGCGCCGGTTTGCTGCGCCAGTTCGAAGAACTGGTTGCGATGGTCGAACGCGAAGCCGAGCACTTCGTCCCATTGCTTGCGCGCGGGCGTCACGCGGTGCAGGCGGGCGAGCTTCGCGTCGCGGTCCGGGCGGCGCATTCTTTGCGGGTCGGCTTTGGCTTCGGCGAGGAAATAGTCGAGCTCGGCCGGCGTCGGCATCGCGGGCGCGCAGCCGTGGCGCGAGACGACCAGCGCGCCGCTTGCATTCGCCGCGCGGGCGCATGCATCGAGCGGCTGATCGCGCAACCATCCGGATAGAAAGCCCGATGCGAACGCGTCGCCCGCGCCGAGCACGTTCAGCACTTCGACTTGCACGCCGCCGTGAATCGGCGCGTCGTCGAGACTCGCGCGCAATGCGCCGTCGATGATCTGGCAGCCAAGCGGCCCGCGTTTGACGACGAGCGTTGCCGGCGTCACGCTGCGCACGGTGGCGAGCGCTTCGAGCAAGTCGGTGCTGCCACCCGCAATGCAGAACTCTTCTTCGGTGCCGATCACCAGATCGAATAGCGACAGCAGGCCTTGCAGATGCGCGCTGACGCTTTCGTTCGCGATGAAACGCGTTTCGCCATCAGCCTTGCCGGTCAAGCCCCACAGCACCGGCCGATAGTCGATGTCGAGCACCGTGCGCACTTCGTTGCGGCGCGCGTATTCCAGCGCGCGGCGGCTGGTGCGGTTCACCTGTTCGGTCGACAGATGCGTGCCGGTTATCAGCAGCGCCTTCGACGATGCGATGAACGCCTCGTCAAAATCCGCTTCGTCGACGGCCATATCCGCGCAGTTCTCGCGGTAGAAGATCAGCGGAAACGTGTCGCGGTCTTTCAGCCCGAGCAGCACGAGCGCAGTAAGCCGCTCGTGATCGACGCGCACGTGGCTGACGTCGCAGCCTTCCTTAGTGAGCGTCTCAGTCAGAAAGCGTCCCATATGGTCGTTGCCGACCCGCGCAAGCATGGCTGCGTCGAGCCCGAGCCGCGCGCAGCCGAACGCGATATTCGCCGAAGACCCGCCGAGATACTTCGCGAAGGTCGACACGTCTTCGAGCCGCGCGCCGACCTGCTGCGCGTACAGATCGACCGCGAGACGGCCGAGGCAGATGATGTCGCGGCTGCGTCCGGCGGCGAAGCGGGTGCCCGCCGGGGCAGTCGAGGTGCTGGTGAGGGCCATAAATTATCCTGAGTGTCGGGACGTCGCCGCAGCGAGCGCAATAGCGATAGCAATAGGGTGCGAGCTTGCAGACATAAGGGCGCGCGTCAGATTCGCCTGGACCTGGGCTTCAGATCGTCGCGCCTTCGAGCTCGCCGATCATCTTCTGCATTTCGGCGCCGCCTGCCATCATGTCGAGCACCTGATCCTTGCTGATCGTCTCCTTCGTATAGGTGCCGAGCGATTTGCCGCGGTTGAGCAGCGTGAACGAATCGCCGATCGGATACGCGTGGTGCACGTTGTGCGTGATGAAAATCACCGAGATGCCTTTCGCGCGCGCCTTGTGAATCAGCTTCAGCACGTTGAAACTCTGCTTGACGCCGAGCGCCGCGGTGGGCTCGTCGAGGATCAGCACGCGCGCGCCGAAGTGGATCGCGCGCGCAATCGCGAGGCACTGCCGTTCGCCGCCGGACATCGTGCCGATCGGCTGATGTGGATCGCGTACGTTGATGCCCATTTCGGCGAGCTTTTCGCGTGAGGTCTGCGCGCAGGTCTCAAGGTCCATTACGTTGAACAAGCCGAAGCGTTTCTTCTGCGGCTCGCGGCCCATGAAGAAATTGCGTGCCACCGACAGCAGCGGCACTAACGCAAGATCCTGATAAACCGTTGCGATGCCTAAGTCGAGCGCATCTTTCGGCGATTCGAAATGCACAGGTTTACCGTCCACCAGATACTGGCCGGAGGAGGGCGCATGCACGCCGGCCAGCGTCTTGATCAGCGTCGACTTGCCGGCGCCGTTGTCGCCGAGCAGGCAGTGCACTTCGCCGCGCTTTAAGCGCAGCGTCACGCCGGATAGCGCAATCACCTTGCCGAAGAACTTGCTGACGTCTTCGAGCGCGAGAATGATGTCGTCCTGGGTAGTGGTATCGGACATGGTCGTCTCCCGGTCGTTACGATTGCGCGACGCGGCGGCGCACGTAGTGGTTGAACAGCACGGCGAGCAGCAGCATCACGCCGAGGAACACGCGGAACCAGTCGGAGCTGACGTCCGTATAGGTAATACCGATCTGCACGACGCCGAAGATCAGCGCGCCGAAACACGCACCGACCACCGAGCCGTAGCCGCCGGTCAGCAGCGTGCCGCCGATCACCGCGGCGATGATCGCTTCGAATTCCTTTTGCAGGCCGCGGTCAGCTGCAGCCGAGCCGATATCGCACACCTGCAGCACCGCGAACAGGCATGCGCAGAACGCGGTCAACACGAACAGCGAGATCTTCACGCGCCGCACCGGCACGCCGACGTTTTTCGCTGCGTTGGCATCGCCGCCCACCGCGAGAATCCAGTTGCCGTAGCGCGTTTTGGCGAGCACGAACGCGCAGATCGCCGCCAGCGCAAACCACCACAGAACCACCTTGGGAATGCCCGGCACGAGCGGCTGGCCGTTATCGAGCAGGGTGCCGATGCCCATATGCGCGAGGGAGGTGAAAAGCCCATGCAGCGCGACGCCATGGAACAGCAGATTCGACACCGGATCGCTCTGCGCAAGATCGCCGACGCCCGAAATGATCGTGCGATCCGCCACCATGATCGACAGCGCCAGCGTCAGCCCACGCAGAATGAACAGGAATGCCAGCGTCACGATGAACGACGGCAAGCGCGTGCGCATCACCAGATAGCCATTCAGCGCACCGAGCGCCATCGAACCGGCGAACGCGAACACAATCGCCGCCCACAGCGGCCAATGGAAATACACCGACGGAATCGCAACCATCATGCCGGCGAAGCCGATCATCGAACCGATCGACAGATCGAACTCGCCGGCGATCATCAGCAGGCACGCGCCGACCGCCAGAATGCCCAGATACGCGGACACCTGCGACCAGTTCATCACGCCGTCGAGATTGAACATGCCCGAATGGCCGGCGGCGAACGCGAACACGATAAACACCAGCACGGTGCCGGAAATCGCCGCAAATTCCGGACGGTTCAGCAGATGGCCGAACCACGATTCGCGGCGCACGCGTTCGTCTGAATGCGCCGCGCCTGGCTGCGCGCCTGGCTGTGAAGCTGCCGCAGCGTCGCCGTCGTTCGACGGCGGTGCTGCATGCGACGGATAGTGTTTGCCGGCTACGCCCATGATGTCTCCTTGATGCCCGGCTGCGCGCGCACCGCGAGGGGGGCGGTGCGCCGCAAGCCGGTTGAATGCGCCGTGGAAAGCACGGTCCGAAAGGCCTCGAAGCCAGCAAGTTGCGCGGCGACAGGCGGAGCGAGGCCCGCCGGTGCCGCGCCTCACAGCGCGTCCGGTACCGCTACGGCTTGCTAACAGAAAGTCGCTTAGCGGTACTGGCCCGCGTACTTGACGACCTTGTCGAGATTGTCCTTCGTGATAAAGCCCGGGCCAGAGCGAATGTCCTTAGGCCCATACGACGGTTCGAGACCGTAGGTTTCGAGGCGTGCCTTGAACTTCGGATTCGCCTGCAGGATCTGGCGGATCTTGGTCGGATCGGTGGTGTGTTCCTTCTTCGCGATCGCGAGCACGGCCACCGGGATATAGCCTTGCAGATACGGCTGCTGGTCGATCGCGAACTTGATCGTGCCGGCCTGGATCGCCTTGGCGATATCGTCGGAGAAGTCGAAGGTAGCGAAGTAAATCTTATTTTCGAGACCCATCTGCTGCACGGCCTTCAACGTTGCCGCAGCCGGCACCGGGCCGAGCGTCAGGATCGCATCGGTTTTCGGATGGTTGCGCAGATAAGCGCTGACTTTCGTCTGGATTTCGGTCGGGTCCTGGCCCGAATCGATGGTCGACGTCTTGTAGTTCGCGCCGATCGCTTCGGCGAAACCGCGGCAACGGTCGAACGACACCGCGTTGGTTGCAATGTGGTTCACGCACAGGAACGACTTCACGCCCGCGGCTTTGGCCTTTTCGCCTGCGGCCTTGCCGGCCACGTATTCAGGCTGCCCGACGTGCATGATCGCGCCCAGTTTCTGGCTCTGCTCTTCCGTGCCGGAGTTGATCGTAACGAGCGGAATCTTCTTCGCGGTGACCTTGCCGATCGAGCTTTTCAGCACGTCGAAATCGGCGATGGTGACGATCACGCCATCGTAGTTGCGTGCAGCCGATTGTTCGACGAGGCGCGACATATCCGCGATATCGCCGTTCGGCGGATTGCGGTAATCGGTTTCGACGTTGAAATCTTCGTCGGCCTGCTTGATGGCGTTCTTGATCGTGTTCCACCACGAATCGGAATCCGGCGCGTGGCTGATCAGTACGAAGTGTGCGTCGGCTGCCTGTGCGGGCGACGCCGCGGCGAACCCCAGCGTCAGCGACAGCGCTGCGACAAGCGCCGATAGCGAACCCTTGCTCTTGCAAAGTTTCATTGTCTCCACCTTTCTCGGTCTGTTCGTTTTTGAGGGGAACGTATGGGGTACACAGCGGGAACACCGCCAGGCACGCACGCAGTTGACCTTCCGCGCACACCATCGCTCACGACCAAGATTAGGCGATCTTCGGAGCGCTTGCAATGAAAATTTCATGACAAATAAAAATGGAAAATTCATTCCATTTGATGGGTGCGCTACCTATAATCGGCAACGTCGGCGCAACGTGCGCAGGCGCCAGCAACGCGGTTTTTGCGCCGCAATACAGCACCGAAGGACGGGCCATGGCCGAGCCAAGCACAGAAGAACTGCCGAGCGTCGAAGAATTGATGCAGCGCATCGCGGACAACTACGAATCGTTGCCGCGTCAGTTGAAGAGCGTGGCCACTTATATTGAGCAGAACCGCGGCAGCGTGATGGTCGATCGCACCAGCGATATTGCCGCGAGCTGCGGCGTGCATCCGTCGGCGGTGGTGCGCTTCGCGCAGCGTTTCGGGTTTTCGGGCTTCTCCGATCTGCAGGCGGTGTTTAGACAGGCTTATACGGGGCAGGGCGGCACCGCGCAGAGCTATCAGCAGCGCATTCGCAAGTTGATCGACGAGAAGCCGGGGCGCCTGTCGGGCGGCACTGTGGCGCGCGAATTCGTGGCCGCGTGCCGCAGCGGCCTCGACGAACTCGAAGGCTCGCTCGACGACGAGCAGTTCGAAGCCGCCGTGAAGATGCTGCAGCAGGCCGACAACATCTATGTGATCGGCGTACGCCGGTCGTTTCCGGTGGCGAGCTACATCGTGTATGCGCTGCAGCACACGCCTAAACGCGTGCATCTGGTGTCGGGCTTCGGCGGCATGTACCGCGAACAGATTCGCAGCGTGAAGAAGGGCGATGTGGTGATCGCAATCAGCTTCGCGCCGTATGGCAAGGAAACGCAGTACTGCTTGCGCGTCGCGCACCATCACCAGGCGAAAACCCTGGTGATCAGCGACAGCCAGCTATCGCCGCTCGCCCGCTATGCGAGCGCGCAGTTGTATGTGAAAGAGGGCAGCGCGTTTGCGTTCCGCTCGCTGACCAGCACGATCTGCCTGTGCCAGGCGCTGTTTATCGCGCTTGCGTACAAGCTGGAATTGAACGTCGAAGAATCGAAGGACCTTGGAGGATACGATGACTAATGCGAGTTCGGCAGGAGACAAGACGATCGATGTAGCCGTGTTCGGCGCGGGGCGCATCGGCAAGATTCATGCGGCAAACCTGGCGCGCCAGCCGGGCGTGCGGCTCAAGTATGTGGTGGATGTGAATCGCGACGCGGCTGCGGCGTTGGCCGCGCAGCACGGCGCGCAGGTCGCGGACGTGGATGGCGCGATCGGCGATGCGTCGATCGGCGCGACGGTGATCTGCTCGAGCACCGATACGCATGCCGATCTGATTCTGAAGTCCGCGGCGCAGAAGAAACACGTGTTCTGCGAGAAGCCGGTCGACCTGACGATCGAACGCGCACGCGCTTGCGCGGATGCGGTTGCGAAGGCGGGTGTGGTTTGCATGATCGGTTTTCAGCGGCGTTTCGATCCGACCTTTTCCGCGGTCAAGGCGCGCATCGATGCGGGCGAAATCGGCACGCCGGAAATGCTGGTCGTGACGAGCCGCGATCCGGGCGCGCCGCCGGTCGAGTACATCAAGCACTCGGGCGGTATCTTCAAGGACATGCTGATCCACGATTTCGATATCTTCCGCTGGATTCTCGACGACGAAGCCGACACGCTGCATGCCACCGGCAGCTGTCTGAGCGACCCGGCGATTGCCGATGCAGGCGATATCGATTCGACCGCGGTGACGATCCGCACGAAGCGTGGGCGGTTGTGCCAGATCAACACGGCGCGTCGCGCTGCGTATGGATACGATCAACGCTTCGAAGTGCTCGGCAGCGAGGGGATGCTGCAAGCGGGCAACGTGCGGCCGACCGAAGTGGTCGCGTATTCGAAGACGGCAGTATCGAGCGATGTGCCGGAAGCATTCTTCCTCGAACGCTATCGCGCGGCCTATGCGCATGAGATTGCGCATTTCTTCGAAGCCGTCACGCAAGGCAAGCCGGTGCGCACCACGGTGGCCGACGGCCTGAAAGCGCTTGAACTGGCCGATGCGGCCACCCGCTCGTGGCGCGAAGGCCGCGCGGTGAAGCTCAGCGAGGGCAACGCGTGATGACGGCCGCCACGACAGTATCCGCCGCACCTTTGCGCATCGGCGTGGTGGGGCTCGGGCGCCTCGGCAAGCGCCATGCGCAGAATCTTGCGTATCGCGTGCCAGGCGCAGTGCTCGCCGCCGTGTGCAGCCCGCTCGACGACGAACTCGCATGGGCGCGCGACGCGTTGCCCGCCGCGCCGCGTGCCTATCGCGACTACGCTTCATTGCTCGACGATCGCGACGTCGACGCAGTGTGGCTCGTCACCCCTTCGTCGTTGCACGCGCAACAGATCGTCGACGCGTTGCGCGCCGGCAAACACGTGTTCTGCGAGAAGCCGCTGTCGCTCGATATCGCCGAATGCGAGCGCGTGATCGCAGAAGCGCAGCGCGCGCCCCAACTGCAGGCGACCATCGGTTTTATGCGCCGCTTCGATCCGAGCTATCGCGACGCGTACGACAAGATTCAGGCAGGCCGCATCGGCCGGCCGTTCATGGTGCGCTCGCAAACCTGCGACCAGAACGATCCGGAAGGCTTCTTCGTGCGCTTTGCGCCGACTTCGGGCGGCATCTTTCTCGACTGCACGGTGCACGACATCGACGTCGCGCGCTGGCTGCTCGGCAAACCGAAGGCGAAGCGCGTGTACGCGGCCGGCACGGTTGCGCTGCATGAAGGCTTGCGCGAATTCGGCGACGTCGATAACGGCGTGGCGATCTGCGAATTCGAAGGCGGACAGCTGGCGATGTTCTACGCGTCGCGCACGATGGCGCACGGCAACGATACCGGCAGCGAGGTGATCGGCACCGCGGGGGCGATGACTGTTGGGCGTAATCCGCGGCTCAATCGCGTCGAGATTCTGGACGCGCATGGCGTGCGCAACGAATGCACGCCGACCTTTTTCGACCGCTTCGAGGATGCGTTTCTTTACGAAGCGCAGGCCTTCGTTGCGGCCATGAAAGGCGGCGAGCAGGGCGGCGCGACACTCGCGGATGCACTGGAAGCGACACGCATCGGCAGTGCGCTGCGGCGCTCGCTGGAGACGGGGCAAGCGGTGACGCTATGACGGGTGTCGGCGTGCGCGCGCGTGGCGCTCGCCGGCACCGCAGCACGCCGAACAGTCGCCTGCGGTAGAATTTGACCCTCTGCACGGCATCTTGCCGTGACGTTTTACCCGGAAGGTCCTCGTCGATGGAAACCCAGATTCACAAGGAAGTCGATGCGCGCGGGCTAAATTGCCCGCTGCCGATCCTGCGTGCCAAGAAAGCGCTCGCCGATATGGAGAGCGGCCAGATCCTGAAGGTGCTCGCCACCGACCCCGGCTCGCAGCGCGATTTCGCGGCGTTCGCGAAGCAGACCGGCAACGGTATCGTCGAAGCGACGACGCAGGACAAGACCTTTGTTTTTCTGATCCGGCGTCGCTGACGCAAGCTGTTGACGCTGCGGCGCTGATCGCGGCCTGGGCGGCGCTGCGGTAACCGCAACCTACGCTGCAACAAAAAGGCGTTGTGCCTGCACGAGCAGACACAACGCCTTTATTCCTTACCGCCTCGCTTGTCGCTTCGTGGCGATCAGCCTCCGAGAACCGGCGAACGCGTGCGCAGATACGCTTCGAAGTCCTGCGCCACTTCCGGATGGCGCAGTGCGAACTCAACCGTCGCCTTCAGATACCCGAGCTTGCTGCCGCAATCGAAGCGCGTGCCGTGATACTTGTACGCGAGCACCTGCTCGTCGTTCAGCAGCGATTGAATCGCGTCAGTGAGTTGTAGCTCACCGCCCGCGCCCGGCTTGATCGAGCGGATGTGTTCAAAGATCCGCGGCTTCAGCACATAGCGCCCGACCACGCCAAGATTCGACGGTGCATCGGCCGGCTCCGGCTTTTCGACGATGCCCGACATCTTGATGATCGCGTCTTCCCACTCCTTGCCGTCGACGATACCGTACGACCTGGTCTCGTCGCGCGGGATCTCTTCGACGCCGATCACCGAGCTGTGATAGTGGTCGAACACCTCGATCATCTGTTGCATGACCGGCGGCGTGCCGTACAGCAAGTCGTCGGCGAGAATCACGGCGAACGGGTTGTCGCCCACCAGCTTCTCGGCGCACAGCACCGCGTGACCCAAGCCAAGCGCCTCCGGCTGGCGCACGTAGAAGCAGTCGACATGGCTCGGCTTGATGCTGCGCACCAGCTCGAGCAGCTTGTCCTTGCCGCGTGCCTGCAGTTCGGCTTCGATCTCATACGACTTGTCGAAGTGATCTTCGATCGCGCGCTTGCTGCGGCCCGTGACGAAGATCATTTCGGTGATGCCGGCCGCCATCGCCTCTTCGACCGCGTATTGAATCAGCGGCTTGTCGACGATCGGCAGCATTTCTTTGGGACTGGCTTTGGTCGCAGGGAGGAACCGGGTGCCAAGACCTGCTACCGGAAAGACAGCTTTTGTAACTTTTAGCATGCGATTACCCCTGGATCCTCTGGTTGGTTAGCCGTGCCGCGAAGTTGCATCACGTTGCGCGAAACAACGCGTGCAGCGCGCGGCGCGGCATCTATCAGGCTGGCAGGCGCGTGAGCTGCGCCGTCAGCTTGTCGATAGCGGTGCGGTATTCTGCCAGCCTTTTCTGCTCCTGCTCAACCACGGCGGCAGGCGCCTTTGCAACAAAGCTCTCGTTCTGCAGCTTGGCGTTACATTTCGTCACTTCCGCGGCCAGTCTTGCAATCTCTTTTGACAGGCGCTCACGCTCGGCAGCGATATCGATTTCCACCTTCAGCACGAGCTTGTCGTTTCCAACGATAGCAATCGGCGCGCCATGGGCTTCAGCGTCGAGTGCGGCTTCGTCGGCCAGCACGCGCACTTCCGACAGACGCGCCAGCGCCTGGGCGTAAGGCGCGAACGTATGCAGCCGTTCTGCGTTACCGGCCGCGAGCAGCGGCACCTTGGTGGCCGGCGACAGGTTCATCTCGCCGCGCAGGTTGCGGCACGCGTCGATCACCGCTTTCAGATCGGCTGCCCATTGCTCCGCGGCCTCGTCGATCTTTTTCGGCTCCGCAACGGGGTAGCGCTGCACCATGATCGACGCTTCGCCGGGCGCTGCGCCCTGCGGGTAAGCATCGGTCAACGGCGCTACTTTCTGCCACAGCGCTTCGGTGATGAACGGAATCACCGGATGCGCGAGGCGCAGCACCGTTTCGAGCACGCGCAGCAGCGTGCGGCGCGTGGCGCGCTGCTGTTCGGGCGTGCCGGTCTGGATCTGCACCTTCGCCAGCTCGACGTACCAGTCACAGTATTCATCCCACACGAACTTATATAGGGCGTTTGCCACATTGTCGAAACGATAGTCGGCAAACGCCTTGGCCACTTCCGCTTCGACCCGCTGCAGCAGCGACACGATCCAGCGGTCGGCCTGCGAGTAATCCGTATAGCCGCCCGGGCCGCAGTCGCCCGGCTGGCAATCGCCCGGTTTGCTGAAGCCGCAGTCGTGGCCTTCGCAGTTCATCAGCACGAAGCGGGTGGCGTTCCACAGCTTGTTGCAGAAGTTGCGGTAGCCCTCGCAGCGCGCGAGATCGAAGTTGATGTTGCGGCCGAGCGTGGCCATCGAAGCCATCGTGAAGCGCAGCGCGTCGGTGCCGAACGCGGGGATGCCGTCCGGGTATTCCTTGCGGGTTTTCTTCTCGATGGTGGCGGCGCTCTTCGGGTTCATCAGGCCGGTGGTGCGCTTTTTCACCAACGTTTCCAGTTCGATGCCGTCGACGATATCGAGCGGGTCGAGCGTATTGCCCTTGCTCTTCGACATCTTCTGGCCTTCGTGGTCGCGCACGAGGCCGTGCACGTAGACCGTGTCGAACGGCACGCGGCCGGTGAAGTGGGTGGTCATCATGACCATCCGCGCGACCCAGAAGAAGATGATGTCGAAGCCCGTGACCAGCACCGACGACGGCAGGAACGCCTGCAGTTCCGGCGTTTCGTTCGGCCAGCCGAGCGACGAGAATGGCACCAGCGCCGACGAGAACCACGTGTCGAGCACGTCGTTGTCGCGCTTCAGCGCGCCGCTGTAGCCTTGCGCATCGGCCTTCGCGCGCGCTTCGGTTTCGCTCTTCGCGACGAAGATCTCGCCGTTCTCGCCGTACCACGCGGGGATCTGGTGGCCCCACCACAGTTGCCGCGAGATGCACCAGTCCTGGATGTTCTCGAGCCACTGGTAGTAGGTGCTGGTCCAGTTTTCCGGCACGAACTTGATCTCGCCGTTGCGCACCACGTCGAGCGCGGTTTCGGCGATCGATTTGCCGGGGTTGTACGTACCTTCGGGCGCTGGCTTGCTCATCGCGACGAACCACTGGTCGGTCAGCATCGGCTCGATCACGACGTTGGTGCGGTCGCCGCGCGGCACCATCAGCTTGTGCGGCTTCACCGATTCGAGTGCGCCCAGCTTGTCGAGGTCTTCGACCACGCGCTTGCGCGCGTCGAAGCGGTCGAGGCCCTGATACTGCGCGGGCGCATTGCCGTTGATCTTCGCGTCGAGCGTCAGGATTTCGATTTGCGGCAGCTGATGGCGCAGGCCAACCTGATAGTCGTTGAAGTCGTGCGCCGGCGTGACCTTCACGACGCCGGTGCCAAATTCACGGTCTACGTAATCGTCGGCGATGATCGGGATCTCGCGGTCGCACAGCGGCAGCCTGACGGTCTTACCGATCAGGTGCGCGTAACGCTCGTCTTCCGGATGCACCATCACCGCGACGTCGCCCAACATCGTCTCGGGGCGCGTGGTGGCCACCGTCAGATGGCCGGAGCCGTCGGTGAGCGGGTACTGGATGTGCCACAGGTGGCCGTTTTCTTCCTCGCTGACCACTTCGAGATCGGACACCGCGGTGAGCAGCACCGGGTCCCAGTTCACGAGGCGCTTGCCGCGATAGATCAGCCCCTGCTCGAAAAGACGCACGAACACGTCGACCACGGCGGCTGACATCTTGTCGTCCATCGTGAAGTATTCGCGCGACCAGTCGATCGATGCGCCGAGGCGCCGCACCTGGTTGGTAATCGTCGAGCCGGATTCCTGCTTCCATTCCCACACGCGTTCGACGAATTTCTCGCGGCCGAGGTCGTGGCGCGACACTTTCTGCGCGTCGAGCTGCCGTTCGACCACGATCTGCGTGGCGATGCCCGCGTGGTCGGTGCCCGGCACCCACAACGTGTTGTCGCCGAGCATCCGGTGGTAACGCGTCAGGCCGTCCATGATGGTCTGGTTGAACGCGTGGCCCATATGCAGCGTGCCGGTGACGTTCGGCGGCGGCAACTGGATCGAGAAATTCGGGCGGCCCGGCTGCATCGCGGGCGCGGCATAGCCGCGTTGGGCCCATTTGGGACCCCATTCGGCCTCGATATTGTGGGGCTCGAAGCTCTTGGCCAGCGTGCTGTCGCTCATTGTGAAAGTCTGCCGAAAAATGCGTGGAAAGATGCCGGAAACCTTCAAGTATAAAGGCTTGCGTGCGGTCCGGGCCGCGCTTTGGGGACCTTTGGGGGTCGTTTCGACGCCGCTCGGGCCGGTTTGGTGCCACTTCGCCGCTGCTGAAAGTGCGCGCAATGACCAGACGTTCGGCGACTTATAATGGCGGACGGCTTGCAGCAAACGCTTCAAATCCCGCCGCATTTGCCGGCAGCGCCGGCCAGTCTTGTCGCGGTGGCGGCTCGCCGCCTTGCGGGCGCTGCGACACCGCGCCCTCCGTTGCATTCCGTGGTCTTCGGCCGTGTTCCGGCGCCGCTCGCGCGGCGACGTCGCGCGCCGCTTAACAGCTGTCTACCCACACGTCATGCCCGATCTGCTCGCGAACCTGAACCCCGAACAACTCGCCGCCGTCACACTGCCGAACGAGCCCGCGCTCATCCTGGCGGGCGCCGGCAGCGGCAAGACGCGCGTGCTGATCACGCGCATCGCCTGGCTGATCCAGCACGGTTACGCGTCGCCGCCCACCGTGCTGGCGGTAACCTTCACCAACAAGGCCGCGCGCGAAATGACGGCGCGCCTCACCGCGCTGTTGCCGATCGATACGCGCGGCATGTGGATCGGCACCTTTCACGGGCTGTGCAACCGGATGCTGCGCGCGCATTTTCGCGACGCGGGCCTGCCGCAGACATTCCAGATTCTCGATACCGCCGACCAGCTGTCGGCCATCAAGCGGCTGATGAAGGGCCTCAACGTCGACGACGAAAAGTACCCGGCGAAGAACCTGCAGTACTTCATCAACAACGCGAAAGAGCAGGGGCTGCGGCCGAAGGACGTCGACGCGACCGACAACTTCAACCTCAAGTTCGTCGAGCTATACGAAGCTTACGAACAGCAATGCCAGCGCGAAGGCGTGGTGGACTTCCCGGAACTGCTGCTGCGCTGCTATGAGCTGCTCGCGCACAATCCGCCGCTGCGCGCGCATTACCAGGCGCGCTTCCGGCAGATTCTGGTCGACGAGTTCCAGGACACCAACAAGCTGCAGTACGCGTGGCTCAAGCTGCTGGCGGGCGAACACAACGCGATCTTCGCGGTCGGCGACGACGACCAGTCGATCTACGCGTTCCGCGGCGCGAACGTCGGCAACATGCGCGACTTCGAGCACGAGTTCAACGTGCGTAACCTGATCAAGCTCGAGCAGAACTACCGCTCGCACGGCTACATTCTCGACGCCGCCAACCAGCTGATCGCGAACAACTCGCGGCGCCTCGGCAAGAACCTGCGCACCGACGCGGGGCACGGCGAGCCGGTGCGCGTCTATGAGGCGACCACCGATACGCAGGAAGCGAGCTGGATCGTCGAAGAAGTGCGCGCGCTGATCAATTCGGGGCTGTCGCGCAGCGAGATCGCGGTGCTTTACCGCAGCAACGCGCAGTCGCGCTCGATCGAGCACACGCTGGTCAATGTCGGCATTCCGTACCGCGTGTACGGGGGCTTGCGCTTCTTCGAGCGTCAGGAAGTGAAGCATGCGCTGGCGTATCTGCGCCTGATCGACAATCCGAACGACGACACCGCGTTCGCGCGCGTGGTCAACTTTCCGACGCGCGGCATCGGTGCGCGTTCGCTGGAGCAGCTTGCCGACGCGGCGCGTCAATACAACTGCTCGCTTGCCGCGGCCGTACCGTATGTGGCCGGCAAGGCAGGCTCGAGCCTCGCGACATTCGCCACGCTGATCGGCCGGCTGCGCGCCGAAACGCAGCAGATGAGCTTGCCGGAAACGGTCGAGCACGTCGTGCGCGGCAGCGGCCTCAACGACTTCTATCAGAACGAGCGCGAGGGCCAGGATCGGCTCGAGAACTTGCAGGAACTGGTGAACGCGGCGTCGGCGTTCGTCAGCGAAGAGGGTTACGGGTTCGACACGCCGGCGCGCTCGATTCCGCTGCGGCCGGGCGCGACCAACGCGCCGGAGCTCGTCGCGGTGACTGACGACCCGGGCAACGTCGTGTTCGATGCGCCCAATCTCGACGACCCGGCGCAAAACCCCGACACGATGACGCCGCTCGCCGGCTTCCTGTCGCACGCGTCGCTCGAAGCGGGCGACAACCAGGCGCAGGCCGGCCAGGAAGCCGTGCAACTGATGACGGTGCACTCGGCGAAAGGTCTGGAATTCACCGCGGTGTTCATCACCGGGCTCGAGGAAGGCCTGTTCCCGCACGAGAACAGCGCGATGGAAACGGACGGCCTCGAGGAAGAGCGCCGCCTGATGTACGTCGCGATCACGCGCGCGAAGGAGCGGCTCTATCTGAGCTTCGCGCAAAGCCGCATGCTGCACGGGCAAACCCGCTACAACATACGTTCGCGGTTCTTCGATGAACTGCCGCAGGAGACGCTGAAGTGGCTGACGCCAAAGGTCGAGCCCGGCGCGCGCTGGGGCGGCCGTTCGGATAACGCGGGCTGGGGCCGCGACTGGTTCGGGCGCGGCGGACGCGAGTCGTCGCCTTATGAAAGCAGCACGCCATCGGCGCCGGTGCCTGCGTTCGCTAACGAGCAGCGGGCCGCGCAAACCGGTTTCCGGATCGGTCAGCAGGTGTTCCATACGAAGTTCGGCGAAGGCACGATCATCGCGCTCGAAGGCGGCGGTACGGACGGTAAGGCACAGGTGAAATTCAAGCGGCACGGCGAGAAGTGGCTGGCACTCGCGGTCGCGAAACTGCAGGCGGTGGAATGAACGAAGGAAAGGCGACGGCAATGACGCAGGCGAAGGTTGGGGATAACAACGAAGCGGCCGTGCGCCGGCCGCTGGGTGTGATGGCGGCGCTGCCCGAAGAACTCGGCGACCTGGTTGCCGCGATGCGTGCCGAGGGCGGCGTGCACACGGTGACGCACGGTCAGCGCGATTATCACGTGGGTACCGTGTATGGCGCGCCGTGCGTCGTGACGCTCGCGCGGATCGGCAAGGTGGCCGCCGCCGCGACGGTCAGTGCGCTGATTCATGCGTTCAATGTCGAGGCGGTGGTGTTCACGGGTGTGGCCGGTGGTGTGGGGCGCGATGTGCGGATCGGTGACATCGTCGTGGGCGAGAGCCTGATGCAGCACGATCTCGATGCGTCGCCGCTGTTTCCGCGCTTTGAAGTGCCGCTGCTTGGCGTCGCGCGCTTTGCCGCCGATGCTGCGCTCGCCGCGCAACTCGCCGCCGCATGCGAACGTTTCCTCGATGAAGAAGGCAGTGCGCTGGCCACGCGCTTTGCCACGCAGCAGCCGCGCGTGCACCGCGGGCTGGTGATCAGCGGCGATCAGTTCATCGCGAGCGCGGCGGCGGTCGAAGCGCTGCGCGCGGTGCTGCCGGATGCGCTGGCCGTCGAAATGGAAGGCGCGGCGATCGCGCAGGTGTGTCATGAGTACGGCGTGCCGTGTGCGATCGTGCGGACCGTGTCCGATACCGCGGATGCGCATGCGCCGGCGTCGTTCGCGACGTTTCTGGTCGAGATCGCGGGGACGTATTCGAGTGGGATTTTGCGGCGGTTTTTGCAGGCGCGGCAGTGATCGGGCGTCTCGCGGGAGGCTGGCAGGCCGTGTTTGCGGACGCCGCGTGTGCGGACGCCGCGTGTGCGGACGCCGCGTTTGCGGAGCCGGGCCACGCCTCACGTCGCGGCGCAACCTTGAGTTTTTGCGGGCGCTCGCACAGGCGTTGAATGTCCCGGAAATTGTGCAATAACCCGTTGCACAATTTCCGTCGCTTAGGCGGCCTGCCTCTATCGCTGTGGCACCGGCACGGGCACCGGCACCGGCACCTGCGCGTCCAGCGCATCCCGAATCTGCTGCAGCGCCGACGGATCTTCGATCGTCGGCAGATCGCCCGGGTCGCGTCCTTCCGCCAGCGCAGCGATCGCCCGGCGCAGCAGCTTGCCGGAGCGCGTCTTCGGCAGCATCGCCACCACATGCACGCGAGACGGCCGCGCAATCGCGCCCAACTGCCGGTCCACCGTTGCCGCGAGTTCCGCTTCGAGCGCCGCACGCGCGTCGTCCGCTTCATAGCGCGCCGCATCGCGCAGCACCGTGAATGCCAGCGCCACCTGGCCTTTCACCGGGTCGGTTACGCCGACCACGGCCACCTCTGCCACCGCCTTGTGGCTCAACAGCGCCTCTTCAATCTCACGCGTGCCGAGCCGGTGGCCGGCGACGTTGATCACATCGTCGGTGCGGCCGAGGATCGTCACGTAGCCGTCGTCGTCCTGAATGCCCCAATCGAAGGTCGAGTACACCGGCTGGTCCGGCGCACCCGACCAGTACGTGCTGACAAAGCGCGCATCGTCGCCCCACACCGTCGACATGCAACCAGGCGGCAGCGGATAACCCAGCGTGACCACGCCTTTCTCGCCGGGCGCGCACGCGTCGCCGGTCATCTCGTTGCGTAAGGTCAGTTTGTAGCCGTACACCGGTAAGCCGGGCGAGCCGAGCTTCTGCGGCAGCGCTTCGACGCCGCGCTGGATTGCGAGGATCGGCCAGCCCGTTTCGGTCTGCCAGAAGTTGTCGACCACCGGCTTGCCGAGTGCTTCGGCAATCCATGCGGCGGTCGGCTCATCGAGCGGTTCGCCTGCGAGAAACAGCGTGCGCAGGCTCGACAGATCGGCTTGCTTCAGCAACGCCGGGTCCTGTTTCTTCAGCACGCGCAGTGCGGTCGGCGCGGTGAACATCAGGTTGATGCCGTATTTCTGCACCAGGCGCCACCAGATGCCGCCGTCGGGCCGGATCGGCGTGCCCTCGTACATCACCGTCGTGAGCCCCGCGAGCAACGGCGCGTAGACGATATAGCTGTGGCCCACCACCCAGCCGACATCCGAAGCGGTGAACATCGTGTCGCCCGGCTGCCCCTGGAAGATGTATTCCATCGATGCCGCCAGCGCCACCGCATAACCGCCGACATCACGCTGCACGCCCTTCGGCCGCCCGGTCGTGCCGGACGTGTACAGCACATACGACGGTTCATTCGACTCGAGCCATTCGCATTGGACGTGCGCGTGGAAGAACTGCTCGCGCAGCGGCTCGTAGTCGACCAGATATGACGCGACCAGCTTTTCCGGCGTCAGTTGCCGGTCGATCAGCAACACGCGCGTCGTCTTGTGCGCGGCGCGCGACAGCGCCTCGTCGATCAGCGGCGCGTAGTCGATCACTTTGCCGGCCCGCGCGCCCGCGTCGGCGGTGACGATCAGCACGGGTTGCGCGTCGTCGATGCGTGCCGCGAGGTTCGGCGCGGCGAAGCCGCCGAACACCACCGAATGAACCGCGCCGAGCCGCGCGCAGGCGAGCATTGCGAACACCGCCTCGGGAATCATCGGCAGATAGATCAGCACGCGCTCGCCGCGCTTCACGCCCAGCGCGCGCATCACCGCGGCCATCCGGTTCACTTCGGCGTACAGCTCGGCGTAGGTGTACTTGCGCTCAATGCCGGTTTCGGTCGATACGTAGATCAGCGCGTTCTGCTGCGAGCGCTGCGCAAGGTGGCGATCGACCGCGTTATGGCACAGGTTGGTGCGGCCGCCGACAAACCAGCGCGCAAACGGCGGATTCGAGCGGTCGAGCACCGTGTGAAACGGCGTCTCCCAATGAATGCGCGTGGCTTCGTTGCGCCAGAATGCTTCGGGCTCGTCGATCGAGTGACGGTGGAATTCGTGATAGCGGGTCATCGGCGGCGATCCTTCGGTCAGCGTGGGACGAGAGGCTCGAACGAAAACGCGATGCGGGTACGCAATCGGCGTGCCGGCGCGATACATCGGTGCGCCGGTGCGCCGGTGCGTGGCCGGCACCGATTGGGCGGGTGCGCCGTCTACAGATGCGATGCGCGCCGGAACCGTCAGTCAGCACAGCATAGAGCGCCGCCGATGCGCGTACAACGCGGGTTCACCATGAGCGCTACGTGAGCGGATACGTGAGCGGTTTGCGCTGAACAAAGACGTAAAAAAACCCCACGCTTCGAAAAGCGTGAGGTTGGTGGTTCGCTCGTTCGAAAGCGCGTCTGCTTGACTTACGCCTTCGCGTGCTTGCCTTCGATATTCGGCAGGAACACCGTCAGGATGCCGATCAGCGGCAGATACGAGCACACCTTGTACACATACGGGATGCTGGTTGCGTCCGCGAGCTGGCCGAGCACCGCCGCGCCGATGCCGCCGAGGCCGAACGCGAAGCCGAAGAACAGCCCCGCCACCATCCCGACCTTGCCCGGAATCAGCTCCTGCGCGTAGACGAGGATTGCCGAGAACGCCGACGCGAGCACCACGCCGATCACGACGGTCAGCACGCCGGTCCAGAACAGGTTCGCGTACGGCAGCAGCAGCGTGAACGGCGTGACGCCGAGAATCGACACCCAGATCACATACTTGCGGCCGATCCTGTCGCCTACCGGACCGCCGATGATGGTGCCCGCCGCGACCGCCGCGAGGAACACGAACAGATGAATCTGCGCGGCCTGCACCGGCAGGTGAAACTTGTCGATCAGATAGAACGTGAAGTAGCTGTTGATGCTGGCCAGATAGAAGTACTTCGAGAACACCAGCAGCACCAGGATGCTCATCGCGAACATCACGCGGTTGCGCGACAGCGACGGATGCGCGACACCGACGCGCGCCTTCTTCGTGGCCGGGTGCTGCTTGTACCAGCGGCTGACCTGCGACAGCACCACCATGCCGATCAGCGCCGCCACCGAGAACCACGCGATGCTGCGCTGGCCATGCGGAATCACGATCAGCGCAGCGAGCAGCGGCCCGAGCGAAGTGCCGGCGTTGCCGCCCACCTGGAACAGCGACTGCGCGAGGCCGTGGCGGCCGCCGGACGCCATCCGCGCGACCCGCGACGACTCCGGATGAAACACCGACGAACCGCAGCCGACCAGCGCCGCCGCGATCAGCAGCACGCCGAAGTTCGGCGCCACCGACATCAGCAGCAGGCCGGCGAGCGTGAAGCCCATGCCGACGGGCAGCGAGTAGGGCTTCGGATGCTTGTCGGTATAGACGCCGACCAGCGGTTGCAGCAGCGATGCGGTGATCTGGTAGGTCAGCGTAATCAGGCCGATCTGCCCGAACGACAGCGAAAAGTTGTCCTTCAGCATCGGATAGATCGCGAGGATCAACGACTGGATCATGTCGTTCATCAGATGCGAGAAGCTGATCAGGCCGAGGATCGAATAAACGGTGCCGGGGACCTTGGCGGTGCTGCTGGCGGGCGCCGTGGCGACCGATGACGCGGAGGCGCCGGCAAGGGCGCGTTTGTCGAGGCTCGATTCCATATGTGACTTGGCTTGGGCTGGGCTGAACGGGGCTCGCGCGGCGCTGCGGGGGGCTTCGGGTCGGAGCGGGACCGGGCGAATCGTTAGGGTACGAGCCATTGTAATGTGGCGTAGGACAGTTGTCCGGCCAAGTTTTGTCGCGAATCGGACAGGTCTGCAACGCTGCGGTGCACCAAAGCGGCGCATATTGGCGAGTCTGCGACCGGCTGTTTGCAGCCGCTGGATGGCCGCCGGGCGATCACCGGTGGTCACCTTAAGCGCTGCGCATGAGACGAGGATGACCTCCAGTGACGCCGCGTTTTTGGCCATGTATAACACCGCTCGCGCGCGGCCCACGAGGCGGCGCGCGTCGCACCGCACGGCACGGGGAAGCTAAAGAATGCCGGCGGTTGTGTCGTTGACCTGACGTGAGACGAAAGTTCGCCGGAACAGACCTTTCCGGCTGCAAGACAAGTGGGGAAAAAACATGACTGCACTTCCGCTGGGCAAGCGGCCCGACGAAGCGTTCCTGCCGGCCGACGCTGCCGGCGCTGCTGCGGCGCCGAACGGGCATCGAAGCGGCGACATGCGCCGGCCGCGCACGCGCCGCCATCTGTCGGTAAAGACCACGCTGCGGCTCGCGTTCGCCGTGTTGCTGGCGGGCACGCTCGCCATCGGCGTGTTTTCGCTGATGCAGATCAGCCGGCTGAACGGCTCGACGCAATCGATCTATCAACAGGGCTATGTCGCGAGCCGCGCGGCTGAGGAAGCGCGCGGCAACATGTTGCGGGCCAGCCGCGCGCAGAAAATGCTGCTCACCGCGACCACCGCGAAAGAGCGCGAGGAACTCGGCGCCGACATCGAAAAAGGCCTCGCCGCGCTGAACGTGGAACTGAACACGCTGCAGCAGTACACGGTATCGGCCGATGCGGCCAGCCAGCAAAAGCAGTTCGCCGCCGCGATTGCCGCATGGAGCGCGCATCTGCGCGACTTCGTGAAGCTGGTGCAGGCGCAGCCGCTCGATCTTTCGCAGATGAACTGGCAGGTCGGCACCCAGGACGTATCGCTGCTGGTCGAAACGGGCAAGCTCGAAAAACGCGTCGATGCGCTGGTCGCGCAGCGCGGCACGGCCGCTAAGGCCACCATCGACGCATCTTCGTTCATCTTCGAATCGTCGTTCGTGATGATCGCCGCGATGACGCTCGGCCTGATCGTGCTGGCGTTCGCCATCAGCGAGTGGGTGGTGCGGCGGCTCGCGCGCCAGCTCGGCGGCGAGCCCGGCTATGCAAAGGAAATCGCCAGCCGGATCGCGGCCGGCGATCTGTCCGATGCGATCGCGCTGAAACGGCGCGATACGTCGAGCATGTTGTCCGCGCTGCGCGACATGCAGCACGGGCTGTCGGCGACGGTGGCCGATATTTCCGCGAGCGCCGAGGCGATTGCCGCGGCGTCCGGGCAGATCTCGATGGGCAATCTCGACCTGTCGCAGCGCACCGAGCAGCAGGCGATGGCGCTCGAGCGTACCGCGAGCAGCATGGAAGAGCTGACCTCGACGGTGCGGCAGAACGCCGATAACGCAAAGCAGGCGCGCACGCTGGCGGACAATGCGTCGGCGATCGCCGTGAAAGGCGGCGACGTGGTCGGCCGGGTGGTCGCGACGATGAGCGACATCAACGACAGCGCGAAGAGCATCGGCGACATCATCGGTGTGATCGAGGGGATTGCGTTTCAGACCAATATCCTCGCGCTGAACGCCGCGGTCGAGGCGGCGCGGGCCGGTGAGGAAGGGCGTGGCTTTTCGGTGGTGGCGGCCGAGGTGCGCAATCTCGCGCAGCGCAGCGCGGCGGCGGCCAAAGAGATCAAGACGCTGATCGGCGCGTCGGTGGCGCGCGCGAGCAATGGCTCGCAGCTTGCGCAGGACGCCGGGCAGACGATGGACGAAGTGGTGAAGGCCGTTAAGCGGGTGACCGACATCATGGGCGAGATCTCGGCGGCCTCGGCCGAACAGAGTTCGGGCATCGAGGAAATCAATCTCGCGGTGTCGCAGATGGATGCGGGCACGCAGCAGAACGCGGCGCTGGTGGAGCAGGCGACCGCGGCGGCGCAGTCGCTGGACGATCAGGCGCGTGCGTTGCAGGGGATGGTGGGGCGGTTCAGGTTGCACGCGTGAGGACGTGGGGGGCGTGCTGTTTCTGGTTCACAGCGTGCATGTCGTGCGGGCGCGGAGATGGGATCGTGGGCGGCCGCGCGTCGGGCGGGTGGCACGTGTGCGCTGCGCGCTGCGCGGTGGTCAGGCAACCGGGATTGAGGTCATCGTTTTCTCTGCTGCACTCGCGCGGCGTCCGGCTCTCTCACCGCGCCTGCGGTGCCGCGCGGTTGACTGGCAGCGCCGCGAGTTCGCGCGAGATCGGAGCGAGCGCGCTGTGCGCCTGCTGGTATAGCTCGAACAGCGGACGATAGAACGTCACGCGCGTTGCGTCGGGCTCGCAACGCGCGGCGCTGCGAGCGAGGTGCCGCTGCGCGTCGTGTAACGAGGCGAATGCGCCGATGCCGGTCCATGCGACCGCCGCCGCGCCTGTGAGACCTGCTTCGGCCGCTGTGCCGACCACCACCGGTCGCTCGCAGATGTCTGCCTTGATCTGCCGCCAAAGCAGATTCGACGCCGCTTTGCCGCCGAAGCGGATTTCGTCGACGTTGCGGCCAAGCGCTGCTTCTGCGCGGTTCAGCACCAGCCGGTTATGAAACGCCACGCCTTCCAGCACGGCCCACGCCATGTCGGTTCGGGTATGGGCGCGCTGCAGGCCGATGAATGCGCCGCGCAGTGCCGGGTCCCACCATGGCACGCGCTCGCCTTGCAGGTACGGCAGAAACAGCAGCGGCTGCGGATGACGCGGCATGGCCAGCAGCGCGGCGAGCGCTTCGGTGGGGAACGGGCCGTCGTGATCGGCGAGGCCGAGGATCGACAGCAGCCACGCGAGCGTGTCCGCACCGTTCTGGCTCGGGCCGCCGAGTTGATGGACGCCGCCCCAATCGACGCTGACGAGACCTGCGGCGCTGTGCGCGTCGGTGCTGATCACGCCGAATACCTCGGTCGTGCCGGACAGGTTATAGGCGAGGTTCGGTTGCAGCGCGCCGAGCCCGACCACGGCGCTCCACGTGTCGTTCGAGCCGCACAGCACGGGGATGCCGGCCAGTCGGCCGAACGGGGCGGGCGTGTCGGCGCGGATTGTGCCGACCTGAGCGCACGGTGTGACAAGCGGCGGCAGCAGGGAATGACGGATTCCGCCTGCTTCCAGCAGATCCGGTGCGCTTTGCGTGCGCGTGGCGGCGGCGCTCAGGCGGGCGCTCGAAATGCGGTCGGACGTGCGCACGCCGGTCAGGCAAAAGTTCAGATAGTCCTTTGGTTCCAGCACCGTTGCTACGTGGCTGAAGCGATCCGGCTCGTGCTGCTTCAGCCATGCGAGACGCGCGAGCGGATGAAACGCATTGACCTGCGCGGTTTCCGGATGATGCGGTGGCAATTGCGCGACAAGTTCTTTGGCAATGGATGCGGCGCGTGTGTCGCGCCATGTGAGTGCGTCGCGCAATACACGGCCGTGCGCGTCGATCAATACCTGCGTGCGGGTGACGGCGCTTAGCGCAATGGCCTGAGTGGCGGCGAACGCTTCGGGGGCGCTTTCGGCGAGATCGGTAGCGAGGGCGAGGAGGGTCTGCCACCAGATGTCGGGGGCGACTTCGGAGCGGCCGTCGGCGTCGGCCTCGCTCGGCGCGCTCGCGCGCGAGCTTTGTGCGACTACGTCGCCATCCCGGTCGACGAGGGCGGCGCGAAAGTGGGTGCCGCCAAGATCGGCTACAAAAACGACGCTCATTGGCTTGCCTCGGGATGTGGGTGGGTCGATGCTGAATGCTCGTGCTCGTGCTCGTGCTCGTGCTCGTGCTCGTGCTCGTGCTCGTGCTCGTGCTTCAGCGCGAGCGGGCGTTGCAGCGCGAGCGGCGGCGGCACGCTTCGCATAGCATGGTGGTCGATCATCTTGCCCGAATTTACACGATGACGGCCGCGGGACGGGCGACGTCCAGCAAGGTACGACGAACCCGCGGCACGACCTGAACGGAGCGAATCATGACGGAAAACGAGACGGCCCGCGACACGAAGATCGCGTGGATAGCAGGCGTCGGCGCGCTGCAGGGAACCGGTGCGGCAGTCGCGCAGCGGTTTGCGAAGGAAGGTTTCACGGCGGTGGTCACCGGCCGCTCGCCGGAGCGCCTCGCCGGCGTGGTGCGCGCGATCGAACAGGCCGGTGGCAGCGCGCTTGCCGCGCCCGGCGACGTAGGCAGCGAGCGCGACCTGCTCGACATTCTGGCGCGCATCGAAAGCCTCGGGACGCTGGAAGTGGGGGTCTACAACGCGGGCAGCGCACACTGGGCACCGACGCTCGAACTCGATAGCGCGGCATTCGAACAAAGCTGGCGCGTGTGCTGCTTCGGCGGGTTCGTGTTCGGCAGGGAAGTGATCCGGTCGATGCAAAAGCGCGGCCGCGGCACGCTGCTGTTCACCGGCGCGACCGCTTCGCTAAGAGGCCGGCCGCGTTTCGCGGCTTTTTCGGCTGCCAAGGCGGGTTTGCGGATGGTGAGCCAGGCACTGGCGCGCGAGTTTCAGCCGCAGGGCATCCATGTCGCGCATGTGGTGATCGATGGGGTGATTCGCGGCGAGCGGTTTATGTCGAAGCAGCCTGAGGCTGCCGCGAAAATGGATGCGGACGGCCTGCTCGATATCGATGCGATCGCCGACGCGTATTGGTACTTGCATCAGCAGCACCGGTCTGCGTGGACCCAGGAGCTGGATGTGCGGCCTTATACGGAGAGCTTTTGACCGGAGGCGGGAGAGGCGGCGTGGGGAGATTGGGATGGGCCGGCTTGCGTTGAGTGCGGGTGGTTGCGGCGGGAGGGGGCGAGCAGTGCTGGGCAAGTTTTCGGCAGGGCGGACGTGCGGTCACGCGGAAAGTCGCGGAGCTGTGTGTGGTGCGACTTTTTGGGCGCGTTGTGGGGCGCGTTGTGGGGCGTCGTGGCGCGAGCTCGACTAACGTGCCGGGAGCGATTCAAGACGTTTTGCCCACGCCCTGGTCGCGGCGGCATAAAACGCCGGCAGCGAAGTGTGAGCCGCGCTGGCCATCTCTTCGAATCCTTCCAGCCCCAGGTGGCGCGCCGCTGCATGCAGCATATCGAGCGGCCGGCTTGCATCGAGCGCGCGCGCGCCGGTTTGCTTGCTGAGTTTTTCGCCCGCCGCATTGGTGACCACCGGCACATGCAGATACGACGGCGTCGGCACGACGAGACAGCGCTGCAGCCAGATTTGCCTCGCCGTCGAATCGAGCAGGTCGGCGCCGCGCACGATATGCGTGATACCGGCGTCCGCGTCGTCGACCACCACTACCAGTTGATATGCCCATTGACCATCCGCGCGGTACAGCACGAAGTCGCCCACCTCGGTGGCCAGATTCTGCTGTTGCGTATGCTGCCAGCGATCGTCGAAGGTGATCAGTGCGGTTTCGTCGTCGGGCACACGCAAGCGCCATGCGCGCGGCGCCTTGCCGTGCAGGCCGGCACGGCAGGTGCCGGGGTAGGCGAGCGTCGTGTGCCGCGCATGCGCGCGTAGCAGCGAGTCGGCAATTTCCTTGCGCGTGCAGCCGCACGGATAGACGAGGCCGGCCTCTTGCAACTGCGCGAACGCACGCTGGTAGTGCGCAACGCGACGGCTCTGCCAGACCGGCGGCTCGTCCGCGTGCAAGCCGAAGCGCTCCAGCATCGCGAGAATGTCTTGCGCCGCGCCGGGCACCGTACGCGGCCCATCGATGTCGTCGATGCGCACGAGCCACGTGCCATCGTGCGCGCGCGCATCGAGCCAACTGGCAAGCGCACTGACCAGCGAGCCGAAGTGCAACGGCCCGGTGGGCGATGGCGCGAAGCGTCCGCGATAGCTCATGACAGCGATGCCGGGTGGTTGCGTGGCACGCAGGCCGTTACAGCGCCCGCGCCGGTGCCCTTCATGCGGCCTGCGCGGGCTGCGGCGTGTTCGCTGCGCAGACGCTCTGCCCGGTCTGCGATGTTTGCGCGGCGTCTCGTTGCGGATGACACGCGGAGCAGGTCTTGCCCGGCACATAAAGCGGCGACTTTTGCTCTTCGGGCGTAATCACGGCGCGGCAGCCGAAGCATTGCACGGTTGCAGTAGGCTCGAGATTCGGATCGAGCGCGGTGCGGTAGTCGAACACGAAACACTCGCCGTGATAATGCGCGCCGCCGACTTCCTCGAAATACTTCAGGATGCCACCCTCGAGCTGATACACGTGGTCGATGCCGACTTCCTGCATATGGATGGCCGCTTTCTCACAGCGAATTCCGCCGGTGCAGAACGATACGACGGTCTTGCCCTCGAGATCGCCACGGTGCTTGTCGATCACGTCGGGAAATTCGCTGAACTTCGCGATGCGGTAATCGAGCGCGGCGTCGAACGTGCCGACGTCTACTTCGAACGCGTTGCGCGTATCCAGCATCACGACCGGCCGCCCCGCGTCGTCGTGGCCGCGGTCGAGCCATGCTTTCAGCGTGCGTGCATCGACAGACGGCGCGCGGCCGTTCGCCGGCCTGATGGCCGGCCTTTTCATCGTGATGATTTCTTTCTTCAGCTTGACGAGCATGCGCCGGAACGGCTGCGTATCCGACACGCTCTCCTTGAACTGCAATTGCGCGAACTTGCCGTCGAACAGCGGATCGTGGCGAATGTATTCGATGAACGTGCGCACATTCTCGTGCGTGCCTGCGATGAACAGGTTGATGCCCTCCGGCGCAAGCAGGATCGTGCCGCGCAGCTCGAGCGCGTGACAGCGCTCCGTGACGAGCGGGCGCCATTGTGCGATTGCATCGAGCGTGACGAACTGATACGCGGATAGATTGAGGATACTCATATTGAATCGGCAAGAACGGGCCGCGCGCAACGCAACCTGACATGGCAGCCCAACAAAGGTCTGGGCGTGCACCCGACCACAGGACGGGCATGGGCGGCGCAGCGGCAAACTGACAAAACCGTATTATCCCTTATCTGGTCCGCGCGCCGACAGTTTGCCGAATGGCATATTGACGCGGCGCATCCTGATGTGCCATGCGGCGCGTACCCCTGGCCGAACGGCTAACCTGCGAATTCGACGGGCGATCGGCGGCAAAATCCGGCGGGTCGCGAGTTACAATACCGCCCATGTCAGATCCCCGCTTCGTTCACCTCCGCGTCCATTCCGAATTCTCGATTGCCGATGGCATCGTGCGCCTTGACGACGTCGTCGCGGCCGCAGCCAAAGACGGTCAGGGCGCGCTCGCGCTTACCGATCTCGGTAACGCATTCGGCCTCGTTCGTTTCTACAAGGAAGCCCGCGGCAAAGGGGTCAAACCCATCGCTGGCTGCGACGTCTGGATCACCAATCCAGCGGATCGCGACAAGCCGTCGCGTCTGCTGCTGCTGGTCAAGAACAAGCGCGGCTACCTGAATCTGTGCGAGCTGTTGAGCAAGGCGTGGCTCACGAACCAGTATCGCGGCCGCGCGGAAGTCAACGTCGAATGGCTCGAGGCCGGGCTGGCCGAAGGCCTGCTTGCATTGTCGGGCGCGCAGCAGGGCGATGTCGGCATGGCGTTCGCCGCGGGCAATGACGAAGCGGCCAAACGCAATGCACAGCGCTGGGCGCAAATTTTCCCGAACGGTTTCTATATCGAGCTGCAACGCAGCGGGCAGCCGGGCGGCGACGCCTATGTGCAGCAGGCGGTGACGCTCGCGGCCGCGCTGAAGCTGCCGGTGGTCGCCACGCACCCGCTGCAGTACATGACGCACGACGATTTCACCGCGCACGAGGCGCGCGTGTGCATCTCGGAAGGCGACATTCTCGCGAACCCGCGGCGCCAGAAGCGCTTCACGACCGAGCAGTACTTCCGCACGCAAGACGACATGGTCGCGTTGTTCGCCGACATTCCGTCGGCGCTCGCGAATACGGTCGAAATCGCCAAACGCTGCAACCTGACGCTCGAACTCGGCAAGCCGAAGCTGCCGCTGTTCCCGACACCAGACGGCATGTCGCTCGACGACTACCTCGTGCAGCTGTCGAAAGACGGCCTCGAGAAGCGTCTCGAGCAGTTGTTCCCGGCCGTGGCGGAACGCGACGCGCAACGCGCAACGTACTACGAACGGCTCGATTTCGAGTGCGGCACGATCATCAAGATGGGCTTTCCGGGCTACTTCCTGATCGTGGCGGACTTTATCAACTGGGCGAAGAACAACGGCGTGCCGGTCGGGCCGGGCCGCGGCTCCGGTGCGGGTTCGCTGGTGGCGTACGCGCTCGGCATTACCGACCTCGATCCGCTGCGCTACAACCTGCTGTTCGAGCGTTTCCTGAATCCGGAACGGGTGTCGATGCCCGACTTCGACATCGACTTCTGTCAGGAAGGCCGCGACCGCGTCATTCAGTACGTGAAAGGCAAGTACGGTGCGGATGCGGTGTCGCAGATCGCCACGTTCGGCACGATGGCGGCGAAGGCCGCCGTGCGCGACATCGGCCGTGTGCTCGATCTCGGCTATACGTTCACCGACGGCATCGCGAAGCTGATTCCGTTCAAGCCCGGCAAGCACGTCACGATTGCCGACGCGATGAAGGAAGAGCCGCTGTTGCAGGAGCGCTTCGACAACGAAGACGAAGTGCACCAGCTGCTCGAGCTCGCGCAGCGCGTCGAAGGGCTGACGCGTAACGTCGGCATGCACGCGGGCGGCGTGCTGATTGCGCCCGGCAAGCTGACCGATTTCTGCCCGCTGTACACGCAGGGCGACGAAGGCGGCGTAGTCAGCCAGTACGACAAAGACGACGTCGAAGCCGTCGGCCTCGTCAAGTTCGACTTTTTGGGCCTGACCACGCTGACCATTCTCGACTGGGCCGAGCGCTATATCCGCCGGCTCGATCCGTCGAAGGAAAACTGGTCGCTCGCGCAGGTGCCGCTCGACGACCCGGCGTCGTTCTCGATCCTGAAGAAAGCGAACACCGTCGCTGTGTTCCAGCTGGAAAGCCGCGGCATGCAAGGCATGCTGAAAGACGCGCAGCCGGACCGCTTCGAAGACATCATCGCGCTGGTCGCGCTGTACCGTCCGGGTCCGATGGACCTGATCCCGAGCTTCTGTGCGCGTAAGCACGGCCGCGAAACGGTCGAGTTTCCCGATCCGCGCGTCGAACCTGTTCTGAAAGAGACCTACGGCATCATGGTCTACCAGGAGCAGGTGATGCAGATGGCGCAGATCATCGGCGGCTATTCGCTGGGCGGCGCCGACTTGCTGCGTCGCGCGATGGGCAAGAAGAAGGCCGAGGAAATGGCGCAGCACCGCGAGATTTTTGCCGCGGGCGCTGCCAACAACGGCCTGACACGCGAGAAGTCGGACGAAATCTTCGACTTGATGGAGAAGTTCGCGGGCTACGGCTTCAACAAGTCGCACGCGGCCGCGTACGCGCTGCTCGCGTACTTCACCGCGTGGCTGAAGGCGCACCATCCGGCCGAATTCATGGCGGCCAACATGTCGCTCGCGATGGACGACACGGACAAGGTCAAGATCCTGTTCGAGGACTGCATCGCGAACAAGATGGCCGTGCTGCCGCCGGACGTGAACCTGTCCGCGTATCGCTTCGAGCCGGTCGCCGAAGCGGATGGCAAGCGCTCGCGCACGATTCGTTATGGTCTCGGCGCGATCAAGGGCAGCGGCCAGAATGCGATCGAAGAAATCCTGCGAGCGCGTGAAGAAGGTCCGTTCAAGGACCTGTTCGATTTCTGCGGCCGGATCGACCGGCGCGTGGTGAACCGGCGCACGGTCGAGGCGCTGATTCGCGCCGGTGCATTCGACACGCTGCACGCCAATCGCGCGCAGTTGATCGCGTCGGTGTCGCTGGCGATGGAAGCGGCCGACCAGGCGAGCGCGAACGCGATGCAGGCGGGTCTGTTCGACATCGGCGACGACGTGCCGCTGCAAGGCCACGAACTGGTCGACGAGCCCATGTGGTCCGACAAGCGTCGGCTGCAGGAGGAGAAGGGGGCGCTCGGCTTCTATCTGTCCGGCCACCTGTTCGATGCGTACAAGGATGAAGTGCGCCGCTTCGTGCGGCAGAAGATCGGCGAGCTGAAGGAAGGGCGCGACAAGCTGGTGGCCGGCGTGATTTCGTCACTGCGCACGCAGATGACCCAGCGCGGCAAGATGCTGATCGCGTTGCTCGACGACGGCACCGGCCAGTGCGAGGTGACGATTTTCAACGAGCAGTTCGAAGCGAACAAGCAACTGTTCAAGGAAGACGAACTGCTGGTGGTGCAAGGCCAGGCGCGCAACGATGCGTTCACGGGCGGCATCCGCTTTACCGTCGATACGCCAATGGATCTCGGCCGCGCCCGCAGCCGTTATGCGCAAGCGGTGAAGGTGCAGATGAACGGCAACGCAGACGCCCACGCACTGCGCCGCGTGCTCGAAGCGTACCGGCCGCCGGCCGAAGAAGCGCCGAGCGCGGCACCGGCGCCGTCCGCGGCGAACGGCCGGGATAAAGGCCGCGGCGGCAATGGGCGCGATGGTGGTCGTGACGGCGGCCGCGATTTCGGCCGCGGGCAGCGTCCGTCGGCGCCGATACCGAACGGCCTTGCGGTGCAGATCCACTACCGCAGCGAACACGCGGAAGGCGAGGTACGTCTGGGCGACGCATGGCGCGTCAAACCGACTGACGAGCTACTTGCGGCATTGCGCGGCGAGTTCGAGGGCAGTTCGATCGAGATCGTGTATTGATGACACGGGGCGGTATTGCACCGCCCGCCCTGTCAGACTGCAGTGAGCAACTGCAGGTCGAATCCCCCCGCCTCATTCGAGGCTCGCTAGAGATTATTCGCATACTGCACAGTCTTCTTGCCGAAGCCTAGTTTTCGCGTGATGCGGCGGTTGCCCGTGTTAAGCCGCGTCGCCACTGGCACCTGGCTTGTCTCGCCCCGGTTGTAGCGTTCTACCTCTTTGTTCGGGAAAAGTTCTACGCCCATCTTCATTAGCGCCTCTCCCGCAAGTATTTCAACGGGCTCAACCGGAATCGGCTTGCCGGACAGAACGCTGCGCTTGGCTCTTGCATAGACTCCGATGCCAAGTTTCGCGATCAGGCCTTCGTCGACCAGCTTGCGCAGCGCGCGGCTAACCTGCGCTTCGCTTCCGAAGCGCGCGAAGTCCGCACGCAAAAATACGTCGGACGACTGTTTCGCAATCGATATCCGCAGCCGGTGTACCAGAACCATGCCTACCGCCGTCCCGCCCCCAACCGCGCCAGCTTCAAAAACCGGTAATAAACCGTTTCCGCGTTGAACACCGCGATCATGAAGCCCGCGCGGCCATCGAGAAACCCGCGCCGCAGCAAATAGGTACGCACAAACGCCCACCCCGCGCGCATCACCGCCTTCCCAAAGCTGCCGCGCTGCCCAGCAGCGAAGCGCTGCTGCGCGCCCGCGCTCGAATAAGCGTCAAGCTTGCGCACCACCGTTTCGAAGTCCTCGTACGAGTGATGCAGCAGCTTGCCGCTCAGGCGTGCGACAGGCGCCGCACCGGTGTCGAACATGAGCCGCTCGTGCACCAGGTCGTCCGAGAAGCGCGCAGCGTTGCGTCGGAACAGACGCGGAATCCAGTCCGGATACCAGCCGCTGTGGTGAATCCAGTGTCCGCAGAACGCCGACAGCCGGTCGAGCGCGTACACATTCGTCGAAGGCGCGGCGAGCGCGGCGCCAATCGACGCCGCCAGCTCGGGCGTGACGATCTCGTCCGCATCGATCGACAGCACCCAATCCGTCTCGAGCGCATCGAGCGCACGGTTCTTCTGGCGGCCAAAGCCTGGCCAGTCGGTATGTACAAGCACGCGGGCGCGATGCGCGCGCGCAATCTCGACGGTCGCGTCGGTGCTGCCGCTGTCCACCACGACGATTTCGTCGGCGAACGACACGGCCTGCAGGCACTCGGCGAGCCGCGCGGCGGCATTTTTCGTGATGATGGCAACGCCGAGAGTGGGTTTATTCATGCGAGAACGAAGTGGAGGGCGTAAGAACCCGCTCGACCGCAGCAGATCAACAACCGCAATCGACCGCGGGCCGAGCGTCGCGAAAGTATACACAGCCCAGCCCGTCCCGAATTACCCTTGCGCCGTCGCCCGCCCGCATTCCCAAACCAGCACGGGAACTGAGCCGCGTCCCCCAGCGGGTTTACAATGCTGCTTTTTCCGCCCGTCGCGCCTCTTCGCGCGGGCGCATCACACGCATCGCAGGACCCGCGCCCATGCCGGTCCCGCCAATCCTGAGGAAGTCTTGAGCGCAAAGCCTACGTTAAGCAAACCCATCGGATCCGGTGAGGCGTCGTCGTCGGTGAGCGTGTTGCGCCGGCTATGGCCTTACATGAAGCCGCTGATCTGGGTCATCATCGGGGCAATTCTCGCGATGGCCTTCAGCGCCGCCACCGACGCGGCCATTCCCGCGCTGCTCAAACCGCTGCTCGACAAGGGCTTCGGCGCGCACGGCAGCGAACGCGCCAAATGGTTCGTGCCGATCGCGATCGTCAGCCTCGCGCTGGTGCGCGGCGTGTCGCAATACGCGTCCGGTTATCTGCTCGCCTACGTGTCGAACCGCATCCTGCTGGATCTGCGGCTCACGATGTTCCAGCGGATGATCCACACCAGCGTCTCGTTCTTCCAGCGCGAAACCGCCAGCACGGTGATCAACGCGATCGTGTTCGAGGTCAACCAGATCCTGAACGTCCTGCTCGGCGTGATGGTCACGCTGGTGCGCGATTCGCTGACCGTGCTGTTCCTGCTCGCCTACCTGTTCTATCTGAACTGGCGCCTGACGCTGATCGTCGCGGTGTTGCTGCCCGGCATCGGCTGGCTGGTCGGCAAGATCAACCGGCGGCTGCGGCGCCTGAATCGCGAGCATCAGTTGCTGACCAACGAACTGTCGTACATCGTCGAAGAAACGGTCGGCGGCTACAAGGTCGTCAAGGTGCACAACGGCGAACAGTACGAGCTCGACCGCTTCACGGAAATGAGCCGCCGGCTGCGCGGCTATTCGATGCGCATGACCGTGTCAGGTGGCCTCGCGCAGCCGCTCACGCAGTTCCTGTCGTCGATTGCGCTGGCGGTGGTGGTGACGATCGCGGTGGTGCAGTCGTCGGCCGATCAGACGACGGTCGGCGGTTTCGTCGCGTTCGTCACGTCGATGCTGCTGATCGTTTCGCCGCTCAAGCACCTGATGGACGTCAACCAGCCGCTGCAGCGCGGCATGACGGCCGCCGAGCTGATTTTCGGGCTGATCGACGAGCCGACCGAACCGGCCGGCGGCGGGCGGCCGCTCGAGCGCGCGTCCGGCGAGGTCGAGTTCCGCGACGTGTCGTTCACGTACGGCACCAGCGCGCCGATGCAGCGTCAGACGCTCGAGAATGTGTCGTTTGTGATCGCGCCGGGTGAAATGGTCGCGCTGGCCGGTCCGTCCGGCAGCGGCAAGACCACGCTCGTCAATCTGCTGCCGCGCTTTTTCGACCCGAGCGGCGGGGAGGTGCTGGTCGATGGCGTCGCGTTGCCCGAATACGGCATCCATGCGCTGCGCAGCCAGATCGCGATGGTGAGCCAGGAGGTCGTGCTGTTCAACGACACGATCGCGCACAACGTCGCCTACGGGCACGAGCCGGATCCGGAACGGGTGACGGCCGCACTGCGCGCGGCGAACCTGTGGGACACCGTCGACGCGATGCCGAACAAGATCGACACGCTGATCGGCGACAATGGCCTGATGCTGTCGGGCGGCCAGCGCCAGCGTCTGGCAATTGCCCGCGCGATCTACAAGGACGCACCGATCCTGATTCTCGACGAAGCAACCTCCGCACTCGATTCCGAATCGGAGCGCCACGTTCAGGCGGCGCTCGAAACGCTGATGAAGGGCCGCACGACGCTGGTGATCGCGCACCGGCTGTCGACCATCGAGCGCGCCGACCGGATTCTGGTGATGGAGGCGGGGCGCATCGTCGAGCGGGGCACGCATCGGGAGCTGCTCGCGCATGACGGCTTGTACGCGCATCTGCACCGGATCCAGTTTCAGCAGAACGCGGCGTGAGCGGGAGGGCGCGCCAGCTGCGGCAGCAGTGGATGGGGTAAAAGCCGTAGAAGCCGTAAAAGCCGTAGAAGCCGTAGAAGCGGCCGCGGTTTCAGAAGCACAACAAAAAGACCATGCAACTCATAAAACAAGATTCTTATCCACTGATGCTGGCGCGCTTTTTCGCGCTGGCTGCGCTGTTCGCGATCCCGCTGTCCACGGCGGGCGTCAATATCGCGGCGGGCCTTTTCATGCTGTGCGCGCTGCTGTCGCGGGAAGTGTGGCGCAACTGGCGCGCGCTGTTCACCGATCGCGTCAGCCTTGCCGCGTGGCTGCTGTTCGGCGCCCTGGCCGTGAGCCTCGCGTACACATCGGCGGATCGCACGCATGCAGTCGACTTCCTGATGAAGTACCGCAAGCTGCTGTATCTGCCGTTTCTGATCCTGACGTTTCGTGTATCCCGCACCACAGCCTGGACCGACGCGGCGAAGTGGGCCTTGTTCAGTTCGCTGACGCTGCTGTTGCTGCTGTCGTGCACCAACTATCTCGGCTGGACCTCGATCGGTTCGTGGCACTCGACTACCGATCCGGTGCGGCGTGCGTGGGTCTTCAAGGATCACATCGCGGCGGGTGTGCTGACGGCCTTGCTGTTCTATCTGTCGATCACGCTGGCGCGCGAGGCGCGCACGCTGCCCGGGAAAGTCGTGCTGTACGCGGTCGCCCTGCTCGCCGCGCTCAACGTGCTGCTGATGATGCAGGGGCGTACCGGCCAGGTGCTGGTGATGCTGTTTATCGTGCTGTTCGTCGTGTCGCGTCTGAGGGCGCTGCGTGCGATGCCGCGCGCGGTGCGCTGGGGCGGCGGCGTGGCGATGCTGGCGATCGCCTGCGGCCTCGTATTCGCCGCGTTGCACTCGCACAGCTCGCGGCTGGCGCAAACGCGTGACGAAATCGTGCAGTACCAGACCGAAAACAAGATCACCTCGATGGGCGAGCGGATCGTGTTCTACCGCCGCAGCCTCGAACTGATCGCGCAGCGTCCGCTGGTGGGTCACGGCGTGGGCTCGGTGCAGGAAGAGTTCGACGCATTGGCGCGCAACAACACGGGGGCGGCCGGCACGACTGCCGGCAATCCGCATAACGAATTTCTGCTGATGGGCGTGCAGGTCGGCGCGATCGGCATCGCGTTGTTCGTATGGTTCCTCGTGCAGATCGGCCGTTCCGCGCGCGGCCTGCGCGAGCCGGCGCATACGATCGTGTGTGCCTACCTGTTCGCGTTCACGGTCGGGTGCTTCGTCAATTCGCTGCTGCTCAACTTTAGCGAAGGCAATCTGTTTATCTTTCTGGTCGGTATTTTTCTGAGCTGCCGCAGAGGCACGCTGTCGGCTGCCTGATTCGCGGGCCGTTCGACGCCATACGGGCCATCGGGGCGCTGCCGTACGGACGGCAGCGCCTCCTCCGCGGATGGTTGCATCGAAATTGAAAGGAACGTGCTGCATTATGCGCTGCGCGTGTGCATCTTTGAACTGAGGTAAGCTTCTCACCGCCGAAGACGGTCGCGCGGCACGCGCCCGGTTTGTCCGATCAGAGGAACCTATCGGGCAGATCGGCTTCTATAGAGCATGCCGAAGCGAGTCACCGGCATGGCGGCCACGCGAGGCATGCGAAACATGCGAGAAGCGCGCAGCCGACGAACACAGCACCGTTTGCCGCCAGAATGCAAACGGGCCGCGTACAAGAGACCAAACACTCCCTTGCATCGCAGCGGGTTTCCGGCCGCCGCGTGTTGTAGTCAGTTGACCGGTCTGTTACATGAAAATAGGTATCTCCTCCAATGCGTTGAAACATAGCGGCGGCTTCGAGCGCTATGCGATGGATCTGGTGCGCGGTTTTGCGGCGCTCGGCATCAAGCCGGCATTCTTCGCCCGGACCTTCGATGCGTCGCTGCCGGAAAACGGCCTGATCGAGCCGCACCGGATCAACGTTTCCTTCCTGCCGGGCAAGCTGCGCGACAGCTGGTTCGCGCGGCGTCTGCGCTCGCTGCGGCGCGCGGCACAGGTGGATGTGCTGATCGGCTGCAACCGGGTCGATTCGTCGGATATTGCGATTTGCGGCGGCACGCACGAGGGCTTTCTGCGCGCGAGCGGCAAGCCGCGCAAATTCTTCGACGTACGCCAGATCGAACTGGAACGGCGCCAGTACCACGAAGCGGCGCTGGTGGTCGCGCATTCGGACCTGATGCGCGACGAGCTGCGTCAGCTGTACGGCATCGCCGACACGAAAATCAAGGTGCTGTACCCGCCGACCGACCGCACCCGCTTTGCGCCGGTCGACGCCACGCGCCGCGCGGAACTGCGCCGCGAGTTCGGTTTTGCCGACGACGAAATCGTGCTGCTGTTCCCGTCCAGCAGCCACGACCGCAAGGGTTTGCCGCTGATCGAAGCCGCGTTGCGCGAGCTCGGGGCGCCGTTCGTGCTGGCGGTAGCGGGCCGCCCGCCGGCGCAGCCCGCGCCCCGGGTGCGCTACCTCGGCTACGTGAAGCGTATCGAAGACGCTTACCGCGCAGCGGATTTCACGATCCTTGCATCGAAGTACGAGCCGTTTGGCCTTGTCGGCATCGAATCGGTGATGTGCGGCACGCCGGTAATCTGCCCGCCGACGCTTGGCTGCAGCGCGGCGATCGCGCCGCACGCGAAGCACGTATTCGCGCCCAACGACGTCGACGACCTGCGCGCCACGCTCGCGCGGGTGCTGGCGCAGCGCGCCGCATCGGCACACATGACGCCCGAGGACATTGCACGCGGTGCGGTCTTGTACGACACCAGCGTCACCAATCACGTCGGCGCGTTGCTGCGCGCCGCGCAGCAGATCGCCGACGCTCGCGCGCTCAAGCATCGCTTCGTCGACGCGCGCGCGGTCGCGCACCGATGACGCACGGTGGCAGCGGTGCGCACTGCGTGCCGCGCGGCCAATCGCGTGACCAGCCACGTGGCTGGTCACGTCGCTGGCCACATTTCGCTGCGGTTCGCGCCAACGCCGCACGCGCGACTACGCGGAGCCAACCCGCTTGTGTCAAAGCCCGCGCTGTGGCGTGCGTTGCAGCCGGCACCCGCGTTGCAACCGGTGCCACAGCCACGCGCGCTGCAGCAGTCGTGTTGTCGCAAGGGGGCATGTTAAGATCGCGCGGCCGTGTTTCGGGTCGCACTGCAGCCGTGTATCGATTCGAGTGCACGCTGCATCGCAAGCCCGCGGGCCAAAGCTGAGCGTCGCTATTGGGCCCGTTGCGCCTCTTTTTCAAGATATCGCGCGAGCCTGTCGCGTGCCAAGCTCCATACTTGCAATTAATTGAAACCACGGTACAGGTCGCACATGCGGGCCGGATTCGCGCCGATTGCGCGCCGGTACGCAGCATGGCGCGAGGTAACCGCCCGATAAGCCTGACAAGCCTGAAAAGTTTGACAATACGCCGATCACCCGATGAGTCGACTAACGGGACGTATCCACATTTTTGCGCGCGCGCTGCCGCGGCTGCTGTTGAGCCCGACGCGCCGCAAGCCGTTGCAGCCGCAACGTATTCTGATTGCGCATCATCTGTTGCTGGGCGACACGCTGCTGCTCACGCCGCTGATCGCAAAACTGCGTGCGCAGTATCCGCGCGCCGACATCGTGCTGGCCTGTCCGAAGCCGATCGTGCCGCTGTACGCGCAGCGGCCGTTTGACGTGACCGCGCTGCCGTTCGATCCGCGCGACGTCGCGACCGTGAAGAACGTGCTGCGCTCCGGCCCATACGATCTCGGCATCGTGGCGGGCGACAACCGTCATAGCTGGCTCGCGCTCGCCGCCGGCTGCCGCTGGATCGTCGCCCACGCGCACGATGTGCCGGCGTGGAAGAACTGGCCGGTCAACGAGAACGTGCCGTATCCGCAGCAACCCGCCGCGTGGGCGGACCTCGCAGCCGAACTGGTGCCGGGCCCGGCGCCGCGGCCGTATCGTGTGGCCGACTGGCCCGCGCCGCCGCCGCCGCCGGTGCGGTTGCCCGACATCGAACGGTTGGCAGGGCGCCCGTACGTGGTGCTGCATCCGGGTGCCAGCACGGCGGTCAAGCGCTGGCCGGACGCGCGCTGGCGCGAGCTTGCGCAGGTGGTCGTATCGCTCGGCTTTACGCCGGTGTGGAGCGGTGGCCCAGGCGAAGTCGAGCTGGTGCGCACGATCGATCCCGATCCGGGCCATCCGAATCTGGCAGGCCGCCTCGGGCTTGGCGAACTGTGGCATCTGTTTGCCGGCGCGCAGGCGGTGGTGTGTCCCGACACCGGCGTCGCGCACCTCGGGCGGCTGACCGGCGTGCCGACGGTCGCATTGTTCGGCCCCGGCAACGCGTCGATCCACGGTGCGGGACGCTACTGGCAGCAGGCGCCGTTCGTGCCGGTGACGATCGCCGATATGCCGTGCCGCGACGAGCCCTGTATCTTCCGGCGCGAGGTGGCGTGGGTGCGCCGCTGCGACCGCAATTCGACCACCTGCGTCGCGTGGCATGGCGATCACGCCGACTGCATGGGCCGTCTGTCGGTGGAAATGGTCAGCAACGCATTGCAACACGTTCTGGTGAAAGTGCCATGAGCCTGACGGCCGCGCGCCTTGAGCGCCTACTGTGGATTGCGTGTCCGGTGTTGCTGTTCGTCGTGATGTTTGGGCACATGACGGCGGTCATGTTCTACGGGCTGGCGCTGCTGCTGATCGGCACGCTGGCCGCCGCGTGGTCCGCGCTGCGCGCCGGCGAGATGCACTGGCCGCTGGCGTTGCCGATCGCGCTGTGGGGCGGCTGGACGCTCGCATCGGCCATGTGGTCGTTCGCGCCGCCGGTGACGCTGCACGCATGGCTCGACGAAGTGCTGTATCCGCTGGTGTCGTTCTGGGGCTTCTGGCTGCTCGGTACGAAGACCGCGCGGCCCGAGCGCTTCGTGCTCGTCACGTGGGTCGCCTGCGGGCTGCTGGTGCTGACCAGCGTGATCTACTGGGGGCAGTTGCAGCCGCCGACCGCAGATACGTTTCTGCTGCATTACTACAACCGTGTCGGACACACGAGCACGCTCGCGCTGTTCGCGTTGACGCTGTTCGCCGGGCTGTTGCTGCGCGGGCGCGGCTGGCTGCTGGCCGGTCTGACGGGCATCGCGATGTGTCTGTTCATCGGCCTCGCGACGTTGAACCGCTTCTTCTGGCCGACCGTCGCGGTGACGCTGTTCGTTGCGCTGTATCCGCTGTATCGCCGGCATCTGCTGCTGGCTGCGGTGGCGATCGTACTGGTGGCGGTGGCGGGCATGGGTAGCCTCGAACTCAGCGCGCGCATCCGGCTTGGGCCGGCGGCCGCGGCGCCGGCGCCGAGCGGTTTCCAGATTGGCGGCCATCCGCTTTACCTGCCGCATTCGCTGGTCGGTATCGGCGACACGATGTCGAACGATACGCGTCCCCGGCTGTGGGCGTTCTATCGGGACGCCGGCGTGCCGCACAAGTGGATCGGCATCGGCTTCGGCAAGCCGCTGCCGGGCCTCGCGTTCAAAAGTACGATGCCCGAGGCGCTGCTGCAGTTCGAGCCGGTTGCGCTGACGCACGCGCACAACCTGTTTCTGAACACGTGGCTGCAGACCGGCGTGATCGGCGTGGTGCTGCAGATCGTGCTGCTGGCGGCGCTGGTCGCGCGTTTCTGGCGCTTGCGGCGCATCAACATGTGGCTGTGCGCGGCGGGCATCGCGCTGGTGGTCGGCATGATCATGAAGAACATCACCGACGATTTCATGTGGCAAACCACGATCCTCGCGTTCTGGTCGTTTGCCGGCCTGATGCTCGGCTGCGGCGAGCGGCAGCGCGCGCAGCGGGCGGCGTTGCGCGGCGTTTCGGTGCGGGGCGGCGTGATGTGAGGTGGGCTGGGCCCGGTGGGGGCGCGGCGCGTTGCGTCGCGTGTTGGCGCGGCATCCAGGCGGTGTCACGGCATCAGACGCCACTCGTCACCAGCGCCAGTACGGATAGATCGGGATGCGTGCCCTCGATGATGCTGCGCCCGATGTGCACCGCTTCGTCGCGCGCGTCTTGCGGGTTGCGAAACGACGCTTCGCCGTCCGCGTAAAACGGCACGGTATGGCCAGGCAGCGTGGGGTTCGCGCCTGGATGGCAGACAAAGCCGATATACGTGTACCGATTGGGCTGCGCGTTGCGCACAGCGTAGGGCTCGTCGGGCACCGCGGGTTGTTTCGGCCGCGTCGACAGATGGATTTCGAACCCTTCGTAGTCGACCGATTCCCACTGGACGTCTTCGTCAGACATGGTGGCCTCTCGAGCGGGATCGGGCTAATGCCGGTGCCGCATCCGTTCCCAAACGCTTCGACCGTCGAAGCGGCCGATGTGTCTGCTGCGATGATGTTCGCGCCGGATCTGGTGCGACAGCAGGATCGCCGCCAACGCGACGAGCGCAATTACGATCACGACGCTGACCATTGATTCGGCCATGGCAGCCTCCGTTTCAGTTCAACCGCATATCGAAAAGTCTAGGCGATTCCGGCTGCGCTCGCGCATTCGACGCGCAGGGGCGGTATGTTCTGTAACGGCTACATGCCGTGAGTCGAAATTGCGCTACTTGCGCGGCATGCGGCGTTCGTCGCCGAGCAAGGCCTCGAGGCCGAACAGCCATGCAATGCCGAGCGTCAGCAGGCCGACCGGCGTGGGCGCCGGTTCCGGCACCGCGGATGCGTCGCCTGCCGGCGTCGCGAAAGCACCAAAGGCGGGGACTTCGGCTGCCGGATCGTCGGCGAGGTCTAGATGGTCGGAGTGCATGGCGTGGGTCCCGCTGCTGAGGTGTGGTGCTGGCAATCAGCAATCGGTGTGCCATCGGGGCGCGCGGGTGGTTCAGGCGATATGCGCGCCGCAGTCTCCGTGATGCGGAGCCTTCGATACTTTCAATGCCTTCAGTTCTGCTCGCACTGCAGGTCCTGCTTCGGCACGACGATCATGGCCGTGTAGGTGCCGTGGTCGAGTTCGACGCGCGCGATCACGGTGGTGGTGGTGGGATCGCTGTCGTCGTACACGCTGACGCGCTCGTGCCGCAGGCTGGTGATACCGGTGCAGCCGGATGCGCGGCCTTCGTCGGAGACCTGGCACTGGATCTGGTTTTCAGTCAGATAACGGTACTGGTCGCGCGACGGGCTCGCGAGATAGTCATGCACGCTTTGCGGCGAGCCGCCGACGCCGGTCACGTTGCCGATCGCGCAGGGATGGCTGGAGGTCGGGCTGCTGGCGGGTGTCTGGGCGTGGCCCGGCGAGCCGATAAGCGCAAGGGCTGCTGCGAATGACGCTGCGAGGATGGACTTCATGGTTCGGTGGGTCGGTTTTGCGGAGGTGGTGCGGGGATTTTAAAGGCATCGCGTGCGGCGTGTCGGGTGGCGGGCATTCTTACGCTGATTCATTGCGCTGCAGTGCGGCTTTTTGCGGAGGTGGCTGTCGCATCAACAAAAAGGCCTCGCAGTGCAAGGCCTTTTGATCAATCAAATGCGGTGTCGGAGGCTCAACGCTACATCAGCACAATATCGTACTGCTCCTGGCTCAGATTCGACTCCACCTGCAATGAAACCGGCTTGCCGATAAAGTCGATCAGCATCGCCAGATGCTGCGATTCTTCTTCGAGAAACAGATCGATCACCTGCTGCGATGCGACCACGCGGAACTCGCGCGGATTGAACTGCCGCGACTCGCGCAGGATCTCGCGCAGCACGTCATAGCACACGGTACGCGCGGTCTTCACCTGCCCCTTGCCCTGGCATACCGGGCAAGGTTCGCACAGCACGTGCGCGAGCGATTCGCGGGTGCGCTTGCGCGTCATCTCCACAAGCCCGAGCTGCGAGAAGCCGTTCACCGTCACCCGCGTGCGATCGCGCGACAACGCCTTCTTCAGTTCCGACAACACCTGGTCGCGATGCTCGACATTCTCCATGTCGATGAAGTCGATGATGATCACGCCGCCCAGATTGCGCAGCCGCAGTTGCCGCGCGATCGTATGCGCGGCTTCGAGGTTGGTCTTGAAGATCGTATCGTCGAAGTTGCGCGCGCCGACATAGCCGCCGGTGTTCACGTCGATGGTCGTCATCGCCTCGGTCTGGTCGATCACGAGGTAGCCGCCCGACTTCAGATCGACGCGTCGCGACAGCGCCCGCTGGATCTCGGTCTCGATGTTGTACAGGTCGAACAGCGGCCGCTCGCCCACATAGTGATGCAGCTTTGCCAGCACCGCAGGCGTGAACTCGCCGGCGAAATCGGTCAGCATCTGGAACGTTTCGCGTGAATCCACCTGGATGCGCGATGTTTCGTCGTTGACGAAATCGCGCAGCACGCGCTGCGCCAGATTCAGGTCTTGATACAGCAGGCTGGTAGGCGGCATGCGCTGGCCCTGCGACAGGATCGTCGCCCACGTCTTGCGCAGATACGCGACGTCGGCCGCGAGTTCTTCGCTCGATGCATCTTCGGCGATGGTGCGCACGATATAGCCGCCTTTCTCGTCGACCGGCAGCACCGCGGTGAGCCGCGCGCGAATCGCTTCGCGTTCGGCTTCGCTTTCGATTTTCTGCGAGATGCCGATGTGCGGCTCCTGCGGCAGATACACGAGCGTGCGGCCGGCGATGCTCACCTGCGTCGACAGCCGTGCGCCTTTGGTGCCGATCGGGTCTTTGACCACCTGCACCATCAGCGCCTGGCCTTCGAAAACAATCTTCTCGATCGGCTGATGCGGTGCCGCGTGCGGAGCTTCGCCGGCGATGCGCGGATGCCAGATGTCGGCCACGTGCAGGAACGCGGCGCGCTCGAGACCGATGTCGATGAACGCCGACTGCATGCCCGGCAGCACCCGCACTACCTTGCCCAGATAGACGTTGCCGACGCGCCCGCGCGACAGCGTGCGTTCGACATGAAGCTCCTGTACAGCGCCTTGCTGGACCAGCGCGACGCGCGTCTCCTGCGGCGTCACGTTGATCAGGATTTCTTCGTTCATGGTGTTGTTCTAGAAGTCGATGCGCGCCGCGCGCAATAGCGCGGCGGTCTCAAAGAGCGGCAAACCCATGATACCCGAATAGGACCCGTCAATATGTTCGATGAACTCCGCAGCGCGGCCCTGCACGCCGTATGCGCCGGCCTTGCCGAGCGGCTCGCCGCTCGCGGCGTAGCGCGTGAGCGCGTCGCGCGGCAGCGCGGCGAAGCGCACGCGCGATACCGACAGCGCGGCGGGCAATGGCGCGCCGTGTGCGTCCACTACCGCGACGGCAGTCAGCACTTCATGCGCGCGGCCGGCGAGGCGCGTCAGCATCGCGACCGCGTCGTCGGCATCGCGCGGCTTGCCGAGGATCGCGTCGTCGATCGTCACGGTGGTGTCGGCCACCAGGATCGGCGCTACCGTGCCGCCACGCGCGACGAGCCGCGCGCGCGCCGCTTGCGCCTTCAGCACGCACACGCGCATCACGTAGTCGTGCGCGCGTTCGCCGGGCAGTTCGACTTCGAGCGCTTCGGCGTCTTCGTCGGCGCGCGGCAGCAGCAGCTCGAAGCGCACGCCGAGTTGCGTCAGCAATTCCTGACGGCGTGGGCTTTGCGATGCCAGATAAACGAACGGATACGAAACGTGGTCAGCAGACGTCGGCATGAATGGATCTCGGGAAACGGAATGAAGCTGTCAAGCAGGACGAGATGAAGCGGGACGAAATGAAACGAAGCGAGACGAACCGGGACGATCCGTTCAATCGCTCATACGCGATGGTACGGATGATTCTGCGTGATGGTCCACGCGCGATACAGCTGTTCGGCCAGCAGCACGCGCACCATCGCATGCGGCAGTGTCAGGCTCGACAGCCGCAGCAGCAGGTCGGCACGCGCTTTCAGTTCCGTGTCGAGCCCATCCGCGCCGCCGATCAGGAACGCCACGTCGCGTCCATCCTGCTGCCAGCCGGGCAGGGCGCCGGCGAGCTGCATCGTGGTCCAGTCCTTGCCGCGCTCGTCGAGCGCGACGAGGCGCGCGCCTTTGGGCAGCGCCGCTTCGATGCGCAGCCGCTCGGCGGCCATCACGCTTTCGGCGGGGCGGCCGGACGAACGTTGTTCCGGTTTGATTTCGCGCAGTTCGATGCGCAGTTCGGGTGGCATCCGCTTCGTATATTCGTCGAAGCCAGCCGCGATCCAGTCGGGCATCTTGTGGCCGACCGCGAGAATGTGCAGTTTCATCGGCAAGAACGCCCCGGGCAACCGGCGCGCCAGCCGCGGCGCGCAAGCGGCCGCACACTCATCGGCGGCGGGCCGGCGCGCGGCGCGCGGGGCGGACGACGGCCTGTTCCTGCTCCTCTTCGTCTTCGTCGTCGGGCTCGCTCGAGCGGGCGCCGCCGAACGGGCTCGGGTTGGCGAGCTTGACGCGCACCGGCTTGTCGCCCCAGATCTCTTCGAGGTTGTAGTACTGGCGCAGCGCCGGCTGCAGGATATGGACGACAGCGTCGCCGCAATCCACCAGCACCCATTCGCCAATGTCTTCGCCCTCGGTGCTGACGATGTCGCCGCCGCCTTCCTTGACCTTGTCGCGCACGCTCGACGCGAGCGCCTTGGTCTGGCGGTTCGACGTGCCGCTCGCGATGATCACGCGGTCGAACAGCGCGGTCAGATGGCTGGTGTTGAACACCTTGATGTCTTGTGCCTTGACGTCCTCGAGCGCGTCGACGATCGTGCGTTGCAGCTTACGTATATCCATGTGGTTACCGATGGTACAGATGATGTTGAACAATATAGTCCCACACGGGGGCGGGGACCTGAATTTCGGGGGGGCGGCCATCCGCAGGGCGGCTCTCCGCGGGGCGGCTTTCCGCGGGGTTGCTGCCGGCAGCGTCCTTTGCGTCACGGCTCGCGGTAGCGTTGCCGGCGGGCGTACCACCGGCCGCGCTGTCCACCGGGCGGCCGTCCGCGATAACGTCCGCCGTAACATTCGCAAACCGCTCGCGCAACTGCGCGCGGATTTCAGTGGCCGATACATCTTCGGCAAGCGTCGCATCGATCAGCAGATGCCCGGCAGGCGTGCCGCGTAATACCTGTGCGCTAGCCGCGCGCGTCGCGATCGCCGCGGCCACCGCAGGTGCCGCCGCCGCGAGATCGAAGCCCGGCCGCGTCGCCGCACACACGTGCGCATAGTCGAACAATCGCTGCCACTCGTGCCACGTGTCGAGATGCACCAGTTGGTCTGCACCGACCAGCAGCGCGATCGACGCCTGCCCGCCTTCGCGCGCGCGCCATTGCTGTAGCGTTTCGACCGTGTAAGTCGGGCCGTCGTGTTCGATTTCCTCGCTGGCTACGGTGACGCGCACGCCCGGAATCTGCAACGCGCCGGCCGCGGCGCGCGTCATCGCGAGGCGATGCGGTGCGGCCGACACGCCAGCCTTCTGCCACGGCTGGCCGGCCGGCAACAATACCAGCTCGGTCAGCTGCAGCACCTCGGCGAAGCGCCGCGCGAGCGCCAGGTGGCCGTTGTGAATCGGATCGAAGGTACCGCCGAGCAGGCCAATACGGCGCGGCAGCGCAGGCAGCGGCGACGCTGGCGGCAGCGAGGCGGGGCGGGCGGTCGGGTTCAGCGGAAAATCCTCCGTGTGCGTGCCGCGCGCCGCACACCGGTTGCGCCGCGCACGATCAGACCCATTCGCGCGGCGCCAGGAAATCGGTGTACAGCCGCGCTTCGGGCGTGCCCGGCTCGGGCTTCCAGTCGTAGCGCCAGTTCACGACCGGCGGCATCGACATCAGGATCGACTCGGTGCGCCCGCCGCTTTGCAGCCCGAACAGTGTGCCACGGTCGAACACCAGATTGAACTCGACGTAGCGGCCGCGCCGGTACGCCTGAAATTCGCGTTGCGCTTCGCCATAAGGCTCGGCGCGGCGCTTCTCGACGATCGGCAGGTACGCCTGCAGGAACGCGTCGCCGACGCTGCGCACCATCTCGAACGAGCGGTCGAAGCCCGGCTCCGCAAAGTCGTCGAAGAAAATGCCGCCGATGCCGCGCGCTTCGTTGCGATGCTTCAGGAAAAAGTAATCGTCGCACCAGCGCTTGAAGCGCGGGTACAGATCGGGGCCGAACGGCTGCAGCGCGTCGCGGCACACCTGGTGGAAGTGCCGCGCGTCGTCTTCGTAGCCGTAGTACGGCGTCAGGTCCATGCCGCCGCCGAACCAGAACACCGGTTCCTCGCCGGCTTTGGTGGCCACCAGCATCCGTACATTCATATGCACGGTCGGGCAATACGGATTGCGCGGGTGCAGCACCAGCGACACGCCAGCCGCTTCGAAGCCGCGGCCTGCCAGTTGCGGGCGCAGCGCGCTGGCCGAGCCGGGCAGCGCGTCGCCGGCGACGTCGGAAAAACCGACGCCGGCGCGCTCGAAGAACTGGCCGCCCTCCAGAATGCGCGTGCAGCCGCCGCCGCGCAGCTTCTCGCCGGGGGCGCGCTGCCAGCTGTCGGTGGCGAACGGGGTGCCGTCGAAGGCGCCGAGGGTGTCGGCGATACGGCTTTGCAGGCCTTGCAGCCAGCTGCGCACAGCGGCTGCGTCGTAAGTCGAATCAGTCATCAATAAAAGGCCGCGGCGCGTAACGCGGGCCGCGTGCGAGATTCTCGTAAATGGGGACGGCGCCAGACGGCGAATGACGCAAGATCATGCGAAGCGCATGCCTGCGACGCTTGACGTTAGTACGGAATCCGCCCGCGCGCGCTACAAACCGCCGTCAGTTTAGCGCTGGAGCAAAGGAAGCGGAAAAAAGTGGCCGAAATCGGCAAAAGCTCAGCAACAGTGCAGCAAAAAGCCCAGCCCAAGCCGAGCACCGGCGAGAGGCACCAGAAGCTCGCGTAGCAGAACACGTAAAACCCCAACGCAAACCCTGGCGTAACACCGGCACCGCCCGCCTTGACCAGGCGCCGCCGGTTTTGTCAGACGCTAGCCATGCTTGCGGTTCAGCGCGCGAAACCCGATGTCGCGCCGATACTGCATGCCGTCGAACGCAATCTGGTTGATCGTCTCATACGCGACCGACTGCGCGCTGCGCACCGAATCCGCCAGCCCGACGACGCACAGCACGCGGCCGCCCGACGTGCTCAGCTTGCCGTTCGCAAGCGTGGTGCCGGCGTGGAACGTGACCGAATCGACGGTTTCGGCCGGAATGCCGTTGATCCGGTCGCCCTTGCGCGGCGTGTCCGGATAGTTGTGCGCCGCGAGCACCACGCCGAGCGCCGTGCGGCGGTCCCATTCGAGCTCGACCGTATCGAGCGTGCCGGCGATCGCCTGTTCGACTACCTTCGAGAAATCGCCCTTCAAACGCGCCATGATCGGCTGCGTTTCCGGGTCGCCCATCCGGCAGTTGAATTCGAGCGTGCGCGGGTTGCCCTGCGCGTCGATCATCAGGCCCGCGTACAGGAAACCGGTGAAACGGATGCCTTCTTTTTCCATGCCGCGCACGGTCGGCAGAATGATTTCGCGCATCACGCGCGCGTGCAGCTGCGGCGTGACGATCGGCGCGGGCGAGTAGGCGCCCATGCCGCCGGTGTTCGGCCCGCGGTCGTCGTCGAGCAGGCGTTTGTGGTCCTGGCTCGACGCGAGCGCCAGCACGTGCTTGCCGTCCACCATCACGATAAAGCTGGCTTCTTCTCCGGACAGGAATTCTTCGATCACGACGCGCGCGCCGGCGTCGCCGAGCTTGTTGTCCGACAGCATCATGTCGACCGCGGCATGCGCTTCTTCCAGCGTCTGTGCGACCACCACGCCCTTGCCGGCCGCGAGGCCGTCGGCCTTGATGACGATCGGCGCGCCTTTCGCATCGATGTACGCATGGGCGGCCGAGACTTCGGCGAAGGTTTCGTATTCGGCGGTCGGGATCGCGTGGCGCTTCATGAAGGCCTTCGCGAAATCTTTCGAGCTTTCGAGCTGCGCGGCTTCGCGGGTCGGCCCGAAGATTTTCAGGCCGCGCGAACGGAACAGATTGACGATGCCCGCGGCGAGCGGCTGCTCCGGCCCGACCAGCGTGAAGGCGATCTGCTCCTGCTCGGCGAAATCGGCGAGTGCTTCGAGGTCGACGATGTCGAGGTTGCGCAGGCGTTCGTCCTGCGCGGTGCCGCCGTTGCCCGGCGCGACGTAGACGAGCTGCACCCGCGGCGATTGCGCGAGCTTCCACGCGAGCGCATGTTCGCGACCGCCCGATCCGACGACGAGTAACTTCATGAAATTCCCCGAATGCTAAAAACCGTGAACGGGCCGCCCGGCGGCGGCGCCGTCAATATCTGCAAGATTCGCACAACTGGTACGCGATGCCTGTGACGCAGCCAACACAATTGCGTACTGCTTTCACACCGTAGGGCTTGCGCAGTCAAGCCGCGAGGCCGCGGTGTGAGGCAAAATCGCAGGCGCTGCAAAAACCGCAAGCGACGCCAACAACGCAGGTGACGCCCAAAAACACAAGCGAGGGCCGCAGCCAACCGCGCCGCGCCGCTCGCCCGCGCTTCATTCCTCCGCGATCGCCGCGTTGGTATAAACCTCTTGCACGTCGTCCAGATTTTCCAGCGCGTCGAGCAGCTTCTGCATCTTGAGCGCGTCGTCGCCGCTGAATTCGACTTCCGTTTGCGGCTTCATCGTGACTTCGGCCAGCTCGGCCTTGAAGCCGGCGGCTTCCAGCGCCGCTTTCACCTTCGGAAAGTCGTTGGCCGGGCACAGCACCTCGGTGCTGCCGTCGTCGTGGGTCACGACGTCGTCGGCGCCCGCTTCGAGTGCCGCTTCCATCAGCTTGTCTTCCGGCGTGCCGGGCGCGAACAGGAACTGGCCGACGTGATCGAACATGAACGACACCGAGCCGTCGGTGCCCATGTTGCCGCCGAACTTGGAGAATGCGTGACGCACTTCGGCCACCGTGCGGATGCGGTTGTCGGTCATCGTGTCGACGATGATCGCCGCGCCGTTGATGCCGTAGCCTTCGTAGCGGATTTCCTCGTAGCTCGCACCGTCCACGCCGCCGATGCCGCGCTGGATCGCGCGGCTGATGTTGTCCTTCGGCATGTTGGCGTCGTACGCCTTTTCGACTGCGAGCCGCAGACGCGGATTCGAGTCGATCTCGCCGCCGCCCATGCGGGCCGCGACCTGAATTTCCTTGATCAGCCGAGTCCAGACCTTGCCGCGCTTGGCATCGGCCGCTGCCTTTTTATGCTTGATGTTGGCCCATTTCGAATGACCCGCCATACCTTTCTCCGTCGCGCGCGCCGGTGGGCGCACGCAGTGCAATTGTCGTCGCGCGAATGTTGCTGCTGGTTGCCGCCGCCTTTGGCCGGCTGCGGCGACTGCTGCATCGTTGGCCGCAGCAGGGGCGCGTTTCGCGAAGCGCGCCCCGAAGTGTTCGCCGAGATGTTCGTTCTGCACCCCGCCTGTGCCGCGCCGGTGACCGGGCGCAGCAGCCAGCGGCAGTGACGGCGCAGCGGGGCGGTGGCGGCGTAGCGGCATGCCCGCTGCAGCGCAGCACCACGCACACTGCCGATGCTGCACGGCTCGCGCCTGCGGGCGACGCTGTCCGGCCGATCCTGCAGGCCGTGCCCGGCAATGCACCACACGGGGTGTCGCAGCTGGACCGAACGCCGGCCCGGGTCAAAACCATCCGGGCCGGTGCGCGGCTGCGCTGCCTTCGGATTGCCGCGCGGACCTGGGCCGACGGCGTTGGCCGCTGTGCCGCCAACGCGCGCTGTGCGCGTCGATTCAGGCAGGGTGAACCGCTCGATGAGCAGACGCCGATTTTAACATGCCGCGGCTGCGCGAGACCTGCGTTTCACGCAGGCTGGCGCCGCGAAAGGCCCACGCGGCGGGCGATTGCGGCAATGCGTGTGGTCGCGGAGGGCGGCCGATGCCGGATTCGGACGTTTCCGATGCGCATCGGAGGCGATAGGAAAACACCCGGAGCGCATCAGATTTCATCGGACGACTTTCAGAGGACCTTCGGACAGCCTTTAGCCGATAAGCGCGCTTAGTTCTTCGTGCCGAACAGCCGGTCGCCCGCATCGCCGAGCCCCGGCACGATATACATATGCCCGTCCAGATGCGAATCGAGCGACGCGACATAGAGCTTCACGTCCGGATGCGCGTCATGAAACACCTTCACGCCTTCCGGCGCCGCAACCAGCGCGAGGAACGAGATATCCTCGCCCGCCACGCCGCGGCGCTTGAGCACATCGACCGCATGCACGGCCGAGTAGCCGGTCGCGACCATCGGGTCGCACAGGATGAAAGTGCGGTCTTCGAGATCCGGCAGCCGCACCAGATATTCGACCGGCCGGTGGTCGTCGGCGCGATACACGCCGATATGCCCGACGCGGGCCGACGGAATCAGCTCCATCAGCCCGTCCGACATGCCGACGCCGGCCCGTAGCACCGGCACGATCGCAAGCTTCTTGCCGGCGATCACCGGCGCATCGATCTCGACCAGCGGCGTGGTGACGCGGCGGGTTGTCATCGGCAGGTTGCGGGTGATCTCGTAGCCCATCAGCAGCGTGATTTCGCGCAGCAGCTCGCGGAACGTGCGAGTCGACGTGTCGCGGTCGCGCATATGCGTGAGCTTGTGCTGGATCAGCGGGTGGTCGAGGATGAACAGATTCGGAAAACGGGCGTCTTGGGTCATGACGTGGCGCGAGGCGGCAAGAAACAGGGAGCGGGGATCCGCGGCGAATAATATGGGCAGCTCGCGGGCCGCCTGCAGGCCATGCGCAGGCCGTTCGCAAGCACTTCGTGCAACCGGCCCGCAGCGCGTCGGCACGGCATGCAAGGTCCGGACGCACGGCGCGCCACGCACGCAAGTTTACCGAAAGAAACGTCCGGTGAAACGCAGGATTTTCGCCTGGTGCTTGCCCGGGTTGTCGCTCAGTTCTCCCGCTCAGATTCCGCCTGTGTCTGCGCCTGCGTCCTCGCGCAGGTCTGCGCTTACGTGTTCCCTGGGCCGGTGCGCTGCGCGCAGCGCAGCAGCGATCCCGAATTCACGTCCGGCAGCGCCGCGTCGATTCTTCTAGAATCGGGGGCAGTCCGCCGCGCGGCTGCACATCGTGCCGCCGTCGCCTTCATTCATCGGCAATCACATCGACAGAGGACGCACACATGGATCTCGGAATCGCAGGAAAGACCGCGCTGGTCTGCGCGGCCAGCAAAGGGCTCGGCCGCGGCTGCGCAGAAGCGCTCGCCGCCGAAGGCGTGCATGTCGTGATCCTCGCACGCACCGCGCAAACGCTCGAAGCCACCGCCGCGGAGATCCGCGCGAATTTTGCGGCGAAGAGCGGCGCGACCGTCAAGACCGTCGCCTGCGACATCACGACCCCGGAAGGCCGCGCCGCCGCGCTCGCCGCCTGCCCGCAGCCCGACATCCTCGTCAACAATGCGGGCGGCCCGCCGCCCGGCGACTTCCGCAGCTTCACGCACGACGACTGGATAAGCGCGCTCGAAGCCAACATGCTGACGCCGATCGAACTGATCCGCGCGACCATCGACGGCATGATCGCGCGCAACTTCGGGCGGGTGATCAACATCACGAGTTCGTCGGTGAAGGCACCGATCGATACGCTCGGCCTGTCGAATGGCGCGCGTTCTGGACTGACCGGTTTCGTTGCGGGCGTCGCGCGCAAGGTCGCGCCGCACGGCGTGACCATCAACAGCCTGCTGCCGGGCGCATTCGACACCGACCGCATCAAGTCGACGCTGGTGAGCCAGGCGAAGTCGCAGAACATCACCGTCGAAGAGGCGCGTGCACTGCGCGTCAAAGGCATTCCGGCACGCCGCTTCGGCGAGTCCGACGAATTCGGCCGCGCCTGCGCGTTTCTGGCTAGCGTGCACGCGGGCTACATCACCGGACAGAACCTGCTGATCGACGGCGGCGCCTATCCGGGCACGTACTAGGTACCAAACCGCGGCGACGTACTCAACCGCAACACCGCAAACACGCGCCAGACCTGCTACGCAGGCCTACGCGTCGAACCGGGCGCCGGATCGGGCCGGCGCTCACCGATAACACGACAACACGCTAACAGGCGGCGGCACACAGACCGCACACCCGCCGCCGCGACCACACAACAACACCGCAACACGGAGAAACGCATCGATGGCTACTCGCATCGCACTGATCGCGCACGACCACAAGAAAGACGACATCGTCAAGCTGGCTGGCGAATTTGTCGACACACTCAAGCGCTGCGAGATCATCGCGACCGGCACGACCGGCGCACGCGTCACCGCGGCGCACGGGCTGCCGGTGGAACGGATGCTGTCCGGTCCGCATGGCGGCGACCTGCAGATCGGTGCGCAACTCGCGGAGGGGCGGGTCGACATGGTGATTTTTCTGCGCGATCCGATGACGCCGCAGCCGCACGAGCCGGATATCAACGCGCTGGTGCGTGCCTGCGACGTGCACAACGTACCGTGCGCGACGAACATTTCGAGCGCACGGATGATTCTCGAAGTCCTGACGCTGCGCCTCGCGCAGCAAACCACGCAGCACGCGCAACCGGCGCAGCAGGCGTGAACGAACCTGGGAGAAACGATGGTTAAGGCAATCCGATTCGACAAGACTGGCGGCCCGGAGGTGATGAAGTGGGTCGACGTCGAGGTGGGCGAGCCCGCGGCAGGCGAGGTGCGGATCAAGCACCACGCGGTGGGCCTCAACTATATCGACGTGTATTTCCGCAACGGCCTCTATCCGCTGCCGCTGCCCGGCGGCCTCGGCATGGAGGGGGCCGGCGAGATCACCGCGGTCGGCGACGGCGTCACCGGCTTCAAGCCGGGCGACCGCGTCGCGTACGCGGCGCGCCCGCCGGGCGCGTATGCGCAGGAGCGCGTGATGCCGGCCGCGCAGATCGTCAAGCTGCCCGATGCGATCAGCTATGAAGAGGCCGCTTCGGTGATGCTGCAGGGTCTCACCGCGCAGTATCTGCTGCGCCGCACGTATCGCGTGAAGCCGGGCGACACGATCCTGATCCAGGCGGCCGCGGGCGGCGTCGGGCTGCTGGTGTGCCAGTGGGCGAAGGCGCTTGGCGCGACGGTGATCGGCACGGTCGGTTCCGACGCGAAGGCGGAAATCGCGCAGCAGCACGGCTGCGATTATCCGATCGTCTACACGCGCGAAAACTTTACCAAACGCGTGCGCGAGATCACCAACGGCGCGGGCGTGCCGGTGGTGTACGACTCGATCGGCAAGGACACGTTTACTGCGTCGCTCGATTGTCTCGCGCCGCTCGGCCTGTTCGTCACGTTCGGCAATTCGTCGGGCCCGCTGCCGCCGATCGATTCGTCGGAACTCGCCGGTCGCGGCTCGCTGTTCTTTACGCGACCGACCTTGTTCACGTATACGAGCAAACGCAGCGACCTCGAAGCGATGGCCGCCGAACTGTTCGACGTGCTGGTGTCGGGCAAGGTCAAGACCAGCGTGAACCAGCGCTATGCGCTGTCGGACGTCGCGAAGGCGCACGAAGATCTCGAAGCGCGCCGCACCACCGGCTCGACGATCCTTCTGCCGTAAAGGAATCTAAATAAGGGGCGGCTGATCCGCCCCCGCGCGGCCTCGTCCGCCTCCTTCTTCCGAACCATGCGCGGGCTGCGCCGTAGCCCGCGCAGCCCCGCCCACACTGGCGCAAGCCGCCCTCTACCACGCATGTCCAGCTGTGCCACTCCAGTGTGGTATGGCAAAGCCGTTTACGCGTTTTTTATACCGCTGGACCAATCTTTGACCGGGCCTTTATCTCGATCGGCATAACGTTCTGCATCCATAGCTACCAATGGGGAACACGAAATGGATGTGCTGTATGTCGGGGGGCTCGTGGTGTTCACGGTGCTCACCTTCGGGCTGGTTGCCGGCTGCTCGAAGCTGATGCAATTCCGGCGGGGACAGGGAGCGCGCTCATGAACTGGATCCTCTGGTTATCCGGCGCTGTGACGGCGCTGCTGTTTATCTATCTGGTCTATGCGCTACTGCGCGCGGAGGACATTGAATGAATACGAACAATGTCCTGCAGACGGTGATCTTCATCGTCGTGCTGCTTGCGCTGGCGGTGCCGGTCGCACGCTATATCACGGGCGTGCTGGACGGCACCTCGCGGGTGGTGCGCTGGTTCGCGCCGCTCGAAAAACTGCTGTACCGCGTGGCGGGCGTCGATTCATCCGCTGAGATGGGCTGGAAGGAATACACGATCGTCACGCTCGCTTTCAACGTGATCGGTCTCGCATTCCTGTATCTGCTGCTGCGCATACAAGGCATCCTGCCGGGCAATCCGCAGGCGCTCGGCGCAATGACACCGGATGGCGCGTTCAACACTGCGATCAGCTTCGTGTCGAACACCAACTGGCAAGACTACTCGGGTGAGCAGGCAGTCAGCTATCTGACGCAGATGCTCGGCTTCACCGTGCAGAACTTCCTGTCGGCGGCCACCGGTATCGTCGTCGTGATCGCGCTGATCCGCGGTTTTGCACGGCACTCGGCCAAAACCATCGGCAATTTCTGGGTCGATATCACGCGTACCACGCTGTACGTATTGATCCCGATGTCGGTGGTGATTGCCGCGATCCTGATGAGCCAGGGCGTGATCCAGAACTTCAAGGCCTATCAGGACGTGCCGACGCTCCAGACCACCACCTATGCCGCGCCGAAGCTCGACGCGCAAGGTAACCCGGTCAAGGACGCGAAGGGCAATGCGGTCACGGTCGATACGCCGGTCACGAAGCAGACCATCGCAATGGGCCCGGTGGCTTCGCAAGAAGCGATCAAGATGCTCGGCACCAATGGCGGCGGCTTCTTCAATGCGAACTCCGCGCATCCGTATGAAGACCCGACGCCGTTCGCGAACTTCGTCGAGATGTTTGCGATGCTGATCATTCCGGCGGCCTTGTGTCTGGTATTCGGCCGGATGGTGACCGACAAGCGCCAGGGCGTTGCACTGCTCGCCTTCATGACGATCGCCTTTGCGATCAGCATCGGCGTCGAGATCAGCTCCGAGCAAGGCGGCAACCCGGCCATCGCCGCGCTGCACGTCGATCAGAACGCGAGCGCGCTGCAGTCGGGCGGCAACATGGAAGGCAAGGAAACGCGCTTCGGTATCGCGCAGTCGGGCATCTTCGCCGTGTCGACCACGGCAGCTTCGTGCGGCGCAGTGAATGGCGCACAGGATTCGCTGACGCCGATCGGCGGCCTCGTGCCGATGCTGTTGATCCAGCTCGGTGAAGTGATCTTCGGTGGGGTGGGTTCGGGTCTGTACGGTGCGCTCGCATTCGCGCTGCTGGCAGTGTTCGTCGCGGGGCTGATGATCGGCCGCACGCCGGAATACGTCGGCAAGAAGATCGAAGCGTACGAGATGAAGATGGTCTCGATCGTGATCCTGCTGACGCCGCTGCTGGTGCTGCTGGGTGCGTCGGTCGGCGTGCTCACGGATGCAGGCAAGGCCGGCATCATGAACCCCGGTCCGCATGGCTTCTCGGAGATTCTCTACGCGTTCAGCTCGGCGGCTAACAACAACGGCAGCGCCTTCGGCGGCCTGACGGTGAGCACCCCGTTCTACAACGTGATGCTCGGCATCGCGATGTGGTTCGGCCGGTTCGGCTCGCTGATCGCGGTGCTGGCGATTGCCGGTTCGCTCGCAGAGAAGAAGCGTCTGGGTGTCACGGGCGGCACGCTGCCCACGCACGGCCCGCTGTTCGTCGTGCTGCTGTTCGGCACCGTCTTGCTGGTGGGCGCGCTGACCTATGTGCCGGCGCTTGCGCTCGGCCCTGGCGTCGAACACCTGATGATGGTTCTCGGCCAATAAGCGTGGACCTCATCACAGAATATTCGAGGAAGAAATGACTGAACATTCGGCAACACGGTCCATGTTCGACCCGACGCTAGTGCGTCCGGCGATCGTGGACTCCTTCAAGAAACTGACGCCGCGCACGCAGTTCCGCAACCCGGTGATGTTCTGCGTGTACGTCGGCAGTATCCTGACGACCATCCTGTGGATCGCCGCGCTGGTTGGGCAAGCGGAAGCCCCGGCTGGCTTTATTCTCGCGATCTCGTTGTGGCTGTGGTTCACGGTGCTGTTCGCCAACTTCGCAGAAGCGCTCGCCGAAGGCCGTTCCAAGGCCCAGGCTGCGTCGCTGCGCAGCGCGAAGAAAGACGTGATGGCCAAGAAGTTGAACGAGCCGCACCCGAAGTCGCCGATCCGCATCATGACGGCGTCCGATCTGCGCAAGGGCGATGTCGTGCTGGTCGAGACCGGCGACACGATTCCTGCCGACGGCGAAGTGATCGAAGGCGTCGCATCGGTCGACGAATCGGCAATTACCGGCGAATCCGCGCCGGTGATCCGCGAGTCGGGCGGCGACTTCACGTCGGTGACCGGCGGCACGCGCGTGCTGTCGGACTGGATCGTGGTGCGCGTCACCGTGAATCCGGGCGAGGCGTTCCTCGACCGCATGATCGCGATGGTGGAGGGCGCCAAGCGTCAAAAAACGCCTAACGAAATCGCGCTGACGATTCTGCTGGTCGCTCTGACCATCGTGCTGTTGCTCGCTACCGCGACGCTGCTGCCGTTCTCGATCTTCTCGGTCGAAGCGGTGAAAGCGGGCCACGTGGTGACGATTACCGCGCTGGTCGCCCTGCTGGTGTGCCTGATTCCGACCACCATCGGCGGCCTGCTGTCGGCCATCGGTGTGGCGGGTATGAGCCGCATGATGCAGGCTAACGTGATCGCCACCTCGGGCCGTGCGGTCGAAGCGGCCGGCGACGTCGACGTGCTGTTGCTCGACAAGACCGGCACGATCACGCTCGGTAACCGTCAGGCTTCGGCCTTCGTGCCGGCGCCGGGCGTCACCGAGGAAGCGATGGCTGACGCCGCGCAACTCGCGTCGCTGTCGGACGAAACGCCGGAAGGCCGCAGTGTCGTGGTGCTGGCCAAGCAGCGCTTCAATATTCGCCAGCGCGACATGGCAGTGCTCAAGCCGGTATTCATTCCGTTCAGCGCGCAGACCCGCATGAGCGGCGTCGACCTCGCCGATCGCGAAATCCGCAAGGGCGCGGCCGAAGCGATGAAGGCGTATGTCGAAGCTCGCGGCGGCCGTTTCCCGGCCGAAGTGCAGAACGTCGTCAATGAAGTCGCACGGCGCGGCAGCACGCCGCTGGTAGTCGCCGAAAAGGGCGAACACGGCGCGCGCGTACTCGGCGTGATCGAGCTGAAGGACGTCGTGAAGGGCGGCATCAAGGAGCGTTTTGCCGAACTGCGCAAGATGGGTATCAAGACCGTGATGGTGACCGGCGACAACCGGCTCACCGCCGCGGCGATCGCAGCCGAAGCCGGCGTTGACGACTTCCTCGCGGAAGCGACGCCGGAAGCGAAGCTTGCGACCATCCGTGCGCACCAGGCAGAAGGCCGCCTTGTCGCGATGACCGGCGACGGCACCAACGACGCCCCGGCGCTGGCCCAGGCTGACGTCGCGGTGGCGATGAACACCGGTACGCAGGCCGCGAAGGAAGCGGGCAACATGGTCGACCTCGATTCGAACCCGACCAAGTTGATCGAGATCGTCGAAATCGGCAAGCAGATGCTGATGACGCGCGGCTCGCTCACTACGTTCTCGATCGCCAACGACGTCGCCAAGTACTTCGCGATCATCCCGGCGGCGTTCGCGTCGACCTACCCGCAACTGCGCGTGCTGGACGTGATGCATCTGACCACGCCCGCTTCGGCGATCCTGTCGGCGGTGATCTTCAACGCGGTGATCATCGTGATGCTGATTCCGCTGGCGCTGAAGGGTGTCAAGTATCGCGCGATCGGTGCGGCTTCGCTGCTGCGCCGCAACCTGCTGATCTACGGCCTCGGCGGCCTGATCCTGCCGTTCCCGTGTATCAAGCTGATCGATATGGTGCTGGCCGCGTGCGGCTGGGCCTGATGCGCGCTTGAATTAAGGAAACCATCATGAAATCCATGTTTCGTCCGTTGATCGTGCTGTTTGTGGTGCTCACTGCGATCACTGGTCTTGCCTATCCGGCCGTGATGACCGGTTTCGGCCAGGTGGTGTTCAACCACCAGTCGAACGGCAGCATCCTTGAGCAGGACGGCAAGGTGGTCGGCTCTGAGCTGATCGGCCAGCAGTTCGATGCGCCGAAGTACTTCTGGGGCCGTCTGTCGGCAACCTCGCCGATGCCGTACAACGCGGCGGGTTCGAGCGCGTCGAACATCGGTCCGCTGAACTCGGCGCTGACCGATGAGGTGAAAGGGCGTCTGGACGCACTGAAGGCCGCCGGTACCGATATGTCGCAGCCGGTGCCGGTCGACCTGGTGACGTCGTCGGGCAGCGGTCTCGATCCGGAGATCACGCCGGCTGCCGCTGCTTATCAGGTGGCGCGTGTTGCGAAGGTGCGCAACCTGCAGCAGGCTGATGTGCAGGCGCTGGTCGACCGTTATACGACCGGCCGCACGTTCGGCCTGATCGGCGAGCCGCGCGTCAACGTGCTGAAGCTGAACCTCGCACTCGACGCGATGCCGCACGGCTAAACCGCGTGCGCGTTGCGCTTGCGGGGCGGCGTCCGCACGGACGTCGCCCCGCTCGCCATTTGCGTGCAATGAAGAAGACGTGTCACCATCTGCGATGCGCGGGCGGTCAGGCCGCGCAACTTCGCTGCGCACGACCCACCGCACGACACACCTGGCATGCGCAGCATCACCCGGCCGGCAACGGCCTGAATCCGTATGAATCGACCCGATCCGGACGAATTACTCGGTAAGTTGCAACGCGAAGAAGAGCGGCGCCAGCGCGGCAGGCTGAAGGTGTTTTTCGGCGCGTCGGCGGGCGTCGGCAAAACCTATGCGATGTTGCTGGCCGCCGCGCGGCGCAAGGAAGAAGGCATCGACGTGGTGGTCGGCATTGCCGAGACGCACGGCCGCAGCGAAACCGCTGCGCTGCTCGAGGGGCTCGACGTGCTGCCGCTTGCGCGCATTACGTATCGTGGCCGCCTGCTTGGCGAGTTCGATCTCGATGCCGCGCTCGAGCGCAAGCCGCAACTGATCCTCGTCGACGAACTCGCGCATTCGAACGTTACCGGTGCGCGCCATGCGAAGCGCTGGCAGGACGTCTATGAACTGCTCGATGCTGGCATCGACGTGTACACGACGGTCAACGTGCAGCATCTGGAGAGTCTGAACGACGTGGTCGGCCAGATCACCGGCATCCGCGTGTGGGAGACGGTGCCCGACCGCGTGTTCGATCGCGCCGACGAAGTGACGCTGGTCGATTTGCCCGCCGAAGAACTGCTCGACCGGATGCGCGACGGCAAGGTTTATCTGCCGCAGCAAGCCGAGCGCGCGGTGCGCAACTTCTTCCGCAAAGGCAATCTGATCGCGCTGCGCGAGCTGGCGTTGCGACGCACCGCCGATCGCGTCGATGCGCAGATGCGCGAGTATCGCGCCGACCGTTCGATCCAGCATATCTGGCAGGCGCGCGAGCGGCTCCTGGTGTGCGTGGGGCCCGGCCCGGAAGCGCCGCGCCTCGTGCGCGCGGCCGCGCGCCTTGCCGCGGCATTGAAGGCCGACTGGATCGCCGTCTATGTCGAAACGCCGAAACTGCAACGGCTGCCCGATGCATTGCGCGAGCGCACGCTGAACGCGTTGCGCCTCGCCGCCGATCTCGGCGCGGAAACCGCCACACTGGCCGGCGCCGATCCGATCGCGACGCTGGTCGGTTATGCGCGTGTGCGCAATGTATCGAAGCTGGTGGCAGGCGGTTCGTCGCGCAGCGGCACGTCGCGCTGGTTGCGCCGCCCGTTCGGCGAGCGCATCGCGGAGCGCTCCGACGATCTCGACCTGACGCTGATCCGTGCGATGACCGACGAGGGCAGCGCGCGCGACCTGCTGCAAAACGCCGACGCCAGCGCGTGGCGCGATGCGTTGCGCAACGCCAAGGCGCGGCGTTCGCCGCTATCTGCCTATGCGTGGGCCGGCGCGATCTGCGCGTTCGTCACGTTTATTGCGAGCACGCTGATCGGCCGGATCGATCTCGCGAACCTCGTGATGCTGTATCTGCTCGGCGTGATCTTCGCCGCGGTGAAACTGGGGCGCGGGCCAGGCGTGCTGTTGTCGTTTCTCAGCGTTGCCGCGTTCGATTTCTTTTTCGTGCCGCCGCGCCTGTCGCTGTCGGTTACCGATACGCAATACCTGCTGACCTTCGTCGGCATGCTGCTGACCTCGCTGGTGATCAGCCATCTCACGTCCAGCCTGCGCCGCGAAGCGAGCGTCGCGCAGCGCCGCGAGCAGCGCACCAGCGCGATGTATGCGATGGCGCGCGAACTGGCTGCCGCGCTGAGCACCGAGCAGATCGTCGGGATCGGCAGCCGGCACGTCAGCGAGGTGTTCCGCTCGCGCGTCGCGATCCTGCTGCCGGACAGCGCAGACCAGGTGAAGCAGAAAGTCGACGATCCGGACGTGAAGATCATGCTCGACGGCCCGCTGCTCGATATCGACGTCGGCCAGTGGGTGTACGACCAGCAGAAACCGGCCGGCCACGGCACCGATACGCTGCCGGCGGCCGCCGCGCTGTACCTGCCGCTGAAAGCGCCGATGCGTACTCGCGGCGTGCTGGCGGTCAAGATGCAGGACGAGCGCGAACTCGACGTGCCCGAGCAGCAGCGCATGATCGAAGCGTTTGCCGCGCAGATCGCACTGGCGCTCGAACGGGTGCATTACGTCGAAATCGCGCGCGATGCGCTCGTCAATATGGAATCGGAGCGTTTGCGCAATTCGCTGCTGTCGGCGATTTCGCACGATCTGCGTACGCCGCTCACCACCATCGTCGGTTTTTCGTCGATGCTCGCGCAGGCGCGTGCCGCGCAGAACGCCGCGGAAGGCGCGGCCGCGCAAGCGTATTCCGAGGACGCGTTGCAGGAAGCGCAGCACACGCAGTCGCAGGCGATCGACGACCTCGTGGAAGCGATCCACGAAGAATCGATGCGTATGGCCGGCATCGTCACCAATCTGCTCGATATGGCGCGGCTGCAGGCCGGCGGTTTGCAACTGAACCGGCAATGGTCGCTGCTGGAGGAAACCGTCGGCGCTGCGTTGCGCGCGTGCCGGCGCGTACTGGCCGGGCACCCGGTGCAGGTGCAGCTGCCCGCCGATCTGCCGCTGCTGCAGCTCGATGCCGTGCTGATGGAGCGGCTGTTCTCGAACCTGTTCGAGAACGCCGCGAAATACACGCCTGCGGATACGCCGCTGATGATCGGCGCGCAGCGCATCGACGAAGACGGCAAGCCGTATGTGCGCGTGAGCGTCGACGATTTCGGGCCGGGACTGCCGGTCGGTATGGAGTCGCGCATTTTCGAGAAATTCACGCGCGGCGAGAAGGAATCGGCCAAGCCGGGCATCGGCCTTGGGCTCGCGATCTGTCGCGCGATCGTCGATGCACACGGCGGTACAATCGGCGCAGCCAACCGGCTGTCGGCCGATGGCCGTATCGAAGGCGCGCGGTTCTGGTTTACGTTGCCGGCCGAGACGCCGCCGCCGGTGCCCGAAGTGCTGGATGACGATGCGCTGGAGGAACTGGACGAGGAACCGCAGGACTTGCTGCCGGCAGCGTCATTCGCAGCAACCTCAGCGGCAACCTCAGCGCCAACGTTCGTTACGCCGCCCGCAGCAGGTATCGCGTCAAGCTACGCGCCGGGCGCGACGTCGGCTGCGGCATCGGCCCACGCAACCAGCGACGAAACACGCAACGCACCAGACGACGCATCACCCGACGCCCCAGACGCGGCATCAACCGGGGCGCCGGCACGGGACGCAGCCGCGCCTTCCGCCAGCCGGCCCGCAGCTGCGCCGGCTCCGGCCGACCAGCCGCTCGCCCCGCCCACGACTACCAGACCCGCCCATGAGTGACCCCAGCATTACGGTCGTACTGATCGAAGACGAAAAACAGATCCGCCGTTTCGTGCGGGCTTCGCTGGAAGGCGAGGGCATCGTCGTGCACGATGCGCAAACCGGCAAGCAGGGGCTCGTCGAAGCGGCCACGCGCAAGCCCGACCTCGTGATCGTCGACCTCGGCCTGCCGGATACCGACGGCCTCGACGTGATCCGCGAGCTGCGCGGCTGGAGCGATCTGCCGGTGATCGTGCTGTCCGCCCGCACCCAGGAAAGCGAGAAGGTGGCCGCGCTCGACGCCGGCGCCGACGACTATCTGACCAAGCCGTTCGGCGTATCGGAACTGCTCGCGCGCATTCGCGCGCATCTGCGGCGGCGCAATCAGGCCGCCGCGAGCGATTCGCCGCAGGCGCATTTCGGCGCGGTAACCGTCGACCTCGCGTTGCGCCAGGTGTGGCGCGACGGCGAACTGGTGCATCTGACGCCGATCGAGTATCGGCTGCTCGCGACGCTGGTGCGGCACGCGGGCCGCGTGCTGACGCACCGGCAGCTGCTGCGCGACGTGTGGGGGCCGTCGCATGTCGAGAGCCATCACTATCTGCGCATCTATATGGCGCATCTGAGGCAGAAGCTGGAACGCGATCCGGCGCAGCCGGAGCATATCGTCACGGAGACCGGGGTTGGGTATCGGCTGGTTGGCGTTGCCTGACGACGTCGCGGCAAATCGCCGCAATATATCGGTTTGCGCATGACGACCCGCGCAAACCAGTTCCGTTTGATATAATTACACCGCTGTAAGGACGGCCTTGCGCATTCGCCTCAACGGGGACGACCCCATCCACTGGGAGCGTTCTCGTGTCCTGGATTCTTCTCTTTATCGCCGGTCTGCTCGAAGTAGCGTGGGCCGCGGGTCTGAAATCTTCCGAAGGCTTTACGCGGCTGTGGCCGTCGGTGTTCACCATCGTGACCGCGCTCGGCAGCTTCGTGCTGCTCGCGTATGCGATGCGCGAACTGCCGCTCGGCACCGCCTATGCAGTGTGGACCGGCATCGGTGCGGTCGGCGCCTTCGTGTTTGGCATCGTGATGCTGGGCGAAGTGGTCACGCTGGCTCGCGTGGCGAGCGCGGCGCTGATCGTGGTCGGGTTGATCGGGCTGAAGCTGTCGTCCGGTCACTGAGTTGGCCACTGGGTTGGCGACTGAGTTGGCCACTGGCTTGGTCCCCGCGCGGGTCCTCGATTCTGCCGCAGAGCCGGCCCTCGTCCGGCTCACCTACCGCCTCCCGCCTCCGCAAAAACCCTCGCATCCACGCGCGAAACTCGCAAAAAAACCGTCTCCAAAGCCATCCATTCGGGTATTTCGCGACACTATGCGCGGTTTTCGACCGACGGTTTCCGAATCGACGTGGCTATAATGAACCCAATTCCAACCTGAACTCGTACCGTGCGGCCCGCGCCGCGCGGGACTGGCGGCTTCGGCGGGGCGGAGCGCCCGGGCGTGCTTCGCGTCCCTGGCTGCGTGAAGCATGAGGCGCGTGCCGCGCGCCTTCGGAGGCGGCCATGCTTGAACCCCTTTCGCTTGCAGCAGGCCTGTCATGGGGCAGTGGGCTGCGCCTCTACCTGACGGTGCTGATCGCCGGCCTGTTTGCCCGCTTCGGCATCATCCATTTGCCGGACACGCTGTCCGCGCTCAGTTCGCCGTGGGTCATCGGCGTGGCCGCCGCGCTCGCGATCACCGAATTCCTCGCCGACAAGATCCCCGCCTTCGATTCGCTATGGGATGCGGTCCATACGTTTATCCGCATTCCTGCCGGCGCGATGCTGGCCGCCGGCGCGCTCGGCCATGCGGACCCGGCGCTGCTGACGGTTGCGGCGCTGGCGGGCGGCACGCTCGCCGGCACCGCGCATCTGACCAAGGCCGGCACCCGCGCGCTGATCAACCTGTCGCCGGAACCGGTGTCGAACGTTGTTACGTCGACCGCTGAAGACGGCCTGGTATTTGGCGGCGTGCTGCTTGCGCTGTTCGTGCCGGTGGTGTTCCTCGTGATGCTGGTTGGCTTCCTGATGGTCGCGGGCTGGATCCTGCCGCGGCTGTGGCGCAGCGTGCAGGGCGGCTTTCGCGGCATGGCGACGCATATGGTGTCGCGGCTCGCGCGGAGCCGTCACGATTGAGCGCACCGGCCCATACCCCTGACGATCTCCGTCTGCCGCGCCCGCAAGCGCGCCGCCTCACGCTCTCCGACCTGCTGCGTCAAGCCGCGCTGATGACCGCGCGCGACTGGCGCGCCGGCGAATTGACGATGCTGCTGCTCGCGCTGGTGCTGGCGGTGGCGGCGCTCGCCAGTGTCGGCTTTCTGGCCGACCGCCTGCACCAGGGGCTCGAACGCGATGCACGGCGCATGATCGCCGCCGATTTCATCGTGCGCGCCGATCATCCGGTCGATCCGCAGTTCGCGCAGCAGGCGAAATCGCTGGGCCTTGCGGTGGCGAATACGGCGATCTTTCCCAGCATGGTCAACACGATGGCCGCGCAGCCGATGTCGCGGCTCGCGGCGATCAAGGCCGTGTCGCCCGGTTATCCGCTGCGCGGCGCGCTGCGCATTGCGCCGGCACCTGGCGCGCCCGATGCCGCGGCGACTTCCATTCCGGCGCCCGGCACCGTCTGGGTCGACCAGCAACTGCTCGATACGCTGAAGTTGAAGGTGGGCGACAAGGTGAAAGTCGGCGGCCGCGAGTTCACGATCGGCGCGCTGATCACGAAGGAACTCGACCGCGGCTTCGCGTTCGTCAACTTCTCGCCGCGGCTGATGCTGAATGCGGCAGACCTGCCGTCCACCGGGCTGGTCACGTACGGCAGCCGCGTCACGTACCGGCTGCTGGTCGCCGGCAGCGACGGCGCGGTCCAGCAATATGCGAAGTGGGCGCACGAGCGCGTCGACGGCGGCAAGCTGCGCGGCGTCGCGCTCGAGTCGCTGCAGGACGGCCAGCCGCAAGTGCGGCAGACGCTCGACCGCGCGCGCCATTTCCTGACGCTCGTGTCGCTGCTGACCGCGCTGCTCGCGGCGGTGGCGATCGCCATGGCCGCGCATCGCTACATGCGCCGGCATCTGGACAGCTGCGCGGCGATGCGCTGCCTCGGCGTCAGCCAGCGCACGCTGCGTACGCTGTTCACGCTCGAGTTCGTCGGCCTGGGGCTGATCGGCGGTGTGATCGGCGTCGCGCTCGGCTTTGCCGGCCATCTCGCGCTGCTGCAATGGCTCGGCACCCTGATCGACGTCGCGTTGCCGTATCCCAGTGCGTGGCCGGCGCTCGAAGGCATCGGCGCGGGTCTCGTGCTGCTGCTCGGCTTCGCGCTACCGCCGCTGCTGCCGCTTACGCACGTGCCGCCGGTGCGCGTGCTGCGCCGCGAATGGGGCGACGCGGGGCGCACCGCGTGGCTCGCGTACGGCCTCGGCATCGTGCTGTTTGCCGGGCTGCTGGTGCTGGCGGCGGGCGAAGTGAAACTCGGCGGCATCGTTGCCGGCGGCTTCGCGGGCGGGTTGCTGGCTTTTGCGTGCATCGCGCGCGCCGCGCTGTGGGGCGCCGCGCGTCTCGTGCGCAGCGAGCGCTTCAGTATCGGTATTGGCTGGCGCTATGCGCTTGCGTCGCTGGAGCGGCGTGCCAATGCGAGCGCACTGCAGATCACCGCGCTCGGCATCGGCCTGATGTGCCTGCTGCTGATCGCGATGACGCGCAACGATCTGGTCGAAGGCTGGCGCAAATCGACACCGGCCGACGCGCCGAACCAGTTCATCATCGACATCCAGCCGGATCAGCGCGACGCGGTCACGCAGTATCTCGGCGCGCATGGCATGACGGGCGTCGACCTGTCGCCGATGGTGCGCGGCCGGCTGATCGCGATCAACGGCAAGCCGGTCAATCCGGACGACTACAAGAGCGAAGACGCGCGCCGCCTGGTGGATCGCGAGTTCAACCTGTCGTACACGACGCAGCTACCCGACGACAACCGGATCGCCGCGGGCAGCTGGTACGGCGCCACCGACAAACCGCAGATCTCGATCGAGCAGGGTCTCGCGAAGATCGTCAACGTGAAGCCTGGCGATACGCTGCGCTTCGACGTGACCGGCCTGCAGGTCGACGCGCCGGTGACGAGCACGCGCAAGCTCGATTGGGGCTCGTTCAAGGTGAACTTCTTCGTGCTGATGCCACCGGCCGCGTTGAAGGATTTTCCGGCGACCTTCATCACCAGCTTCAACGTGCCGCCAGAGAAGCGCAGCGTGATCGACGGCCTGATCGCGCTCTATCCGAATCTGACCGCGATCGATACCGGGCCGATCCTCGCGCAGGTGCAGGCGGTGATGGAGCAGGTGATCGGCGCGGTGCAGTTCCTGTTCCTGTTCACGCTGGTGGCCGGCGTGCTGGTACTGTACGCGGCGCTTGCCGGTACGCGCGACGAGCGTATGCGAGAATCCGCGCTGCTGCGCGCGCTGGGTGCGTCGCACCGCCAGGTGCGCGCGGTGCAGGTGGCGGAGTTCGTCGCGGTCGGCGCGCTGTCCGGCTTGATGGCGGCACTCGGCGCGCAGCTGATCGGCTCGATCCTCGCGACACGTGTGTTCGAGTTCTATCTCGCGTTCGATCCGTGGGTGTTGCCGGCGGGGGTGGCGGCCGGGGTCGTCTGTGCGGGCGTCGGCGGCTGGCTCAGCTTGCGGCACGTGCTGATGCGGCCCGCGCTGCAGTCGCTGCGCGACGCGTGATGGGTGTTTTCGCAGTTCATTTTCTTTTTACCGTATGACCGACTCCAACAACGAAACGCTGGCGCAACCGACTGCGTTCGAACTGGTGGGCGGCGAGACGCGCGTGCGCGAGCTGGTCGACCGCTTCTACGATCTGATGGACCTCGAGCCGGATTTCGCCGGCATCCGCGCGCTGCATCCGCCGACGCTCGACGGTTCGCGCGACAAGTTCTTCTGGTTCCTGTGCGGCTGGCTCGGCGGCCCGAGCCATTACGAAGATCGCTTCGGCCATCCGCGGCTGCGCGCGCGGCATCTGCCGTTTGCGATCGCTTCGTCGGAGCGCGACCAGTGGCTGCGCGCGATGGCGTGGGCGATGGAGGACGTCGGGCTGTCCGAGGCGCTGCGCGAGCGGCTGTTGCACTCGTTCTTCGATACCGCGGACTGGATGCGCAACCGCCCGGGTTGAGTGCACGCGGCGTATTGCACGCGGTGTGATTGCATTACGCGTCGCCGCTCGACCGTTCCATAAAAAACGTCCAGGAGACTCCCCATGACCACACGCGCACTGTTTCGCGAAGACGCGTATCTGACCCACTGCGACGCGACCATTACCGCCGTCGACGAACTGGGCATCCATCTCGACCAGACCGTGTTTTATCCGCTTGGCGGCGGCCAGGCCGGCGACGCCGGCGCGCTGGTGCTGGCCGACGGCACGCGCATCGCGATTGCGGATACGCGCAAGGCGAAGTTCGACGGCGCGACGCCCGACGATGCGGTGCACGTGCCTGCCGCCGGGCAGGAAGCGCTGCTTGCGCAATTTGCTGTGGGCACGCGCGTGCAGGCGGAAATCGACTGGGAGCGCCGCTATCGGCATATGCGTTTGCATACGGCGAGTCACCTGATGTGCGCGGTGCTGCCGTATGCGGTCGACGGCTGCAGCATTACCACCGACTACGCGCGTCTGGACTTCGCGACGGTCGAGCCGATCGAACGCGAGCACGTCGAGGCGCGACTCGCGCAACTGGTCGGCGGCGCGCACGGCGTCGCGACCGAGTGGATCACCGATGATGAAATGGCGGCGCGTCCTGAACTGGTCCGCACGATGAGCGTGAAGCCGCCGATGGGCTTGGGCCGCGTGCGTCTGTTGCGTATCGAAGGCGTCGACTTGCAGCCGTGCGGCGGCACGCATGTACGCAACACCGGCGAAATCGGCGTGCTGCGCGTAGCGAAGCTCGAAAAGAAGAGCGCGCGCACGCGACGGCTGGTGCTGGAGCTGGTGTGAAGCCACCGTCGCCGGCTGCTTCGGGCGACCACGTGGCGCCTGATCCGGACGCTTCATACGCTTCGCTCGAGCCACGTGCCCGCGAGGTGCTGGACTGCTGGTTTGGCGTGCCGGGTTCGCCGGAGTTCGGTACCGACCGCAAGCAGTGGTTCAAACGCAATGCCGCTTTCGACGACATGCTACGCACGCGCTTCGGCGCACTGATCGACGCGGGTATCGCAGGCGAACTCGATGCGTGGCAGGCCACACCGCCTGGCGCGCTGGCGCTGGTCATCGTGCTCGATCAGTTTTCGCGCAATTGCCACCGCAATACCGCGCGAGCCTTCGCGGCAGATGCGCACGGATTGCGTGTGGCACAGCGGATGGTCGAAGTGGGCGCGGACCGGCAGTTGCCGACGCCCTATCACCGCGCATTCGTGTACCTGCCGTACGAGCACAGCGAATCGCTGGACGTGCAGCGCGAGTCGCTGCGGTTAGCGGAACAGTTGCAGGCGGAGCCGATCGACCCGTCGTACTACGGAGCGGCGCTGCGGCATGCGCAGGTGATCGAGCGCTTCGGACGCTTCCCGCATCGCAATGCGATTCTCGGTCGCACGTCCACTGACGAAGAGCGGGTGTTTCTGACGCAACGCGGTTCGTCGTTTTGAGCGCCGCATGCGTGCGGCGAGAGGCGCGTTAGCACGTCGCGCCTGTCGCTCACATCAACATCTCACCGACCACCCGACACATCCAGCGTCGCGCCCGTCACATACGAAGACTCATCGCACAGCAGCCACACGATCGCCTCGGCGACTTCATCCGCACCGCCCGCACGCCCGAGCGGTGTCGTCGCGCCTAGCACCGCGGCGCGGTCCGGGCGGCCGCCGCTCGCGTGAATCTCGGTATCGATCAGTCCCGGCCGCACCGCATTCACGCGCACGCCCTGCAGACCGAGTTCGCGCGCGAGGCCCACGGTCAGCGTATCGATTGCGCCTTTCGAGCCGGCATAGTCCACGTACTCGTTCGGCCCGCCGAGCTTGGCCGCCATCGACGACACATTGACGATCGCACCGCCATGGCCGCCGCGATTCTTCGCCATGCGCCGCGCAGCTTCGCGCGCACACAGATAGGCGCCGACCGTATTCACCTCGAACATGCGCCGGATGCGCGCCGCATCCATGTCGACCAGCGGCATGCCCGGCGCGACGATGCCCGCGTTGTTGACCAGCGCATCGAGCTTGCCGAACGCCTGCACCGTCGCATCGAACATCGCGATCACCGCGGCTTCGTCGGCCACATCGCCGGCCAGCAGAATCGCGCGGCCGCCGGCCTGTTCGACCTCGCTGGCGGTTTCGCGTGCCGCGGCTTCATTGCTCGTGTAGTTGACACCCACCGACCAGCCGCGCGCGCCCAGCAAAAGCGCGGTCGCGCGGCCGATGCCGCGGCTTGCGCCCGTGATCAATACCGACTTCGCCATGAATTGCCTCGCTGTCAAAGTTTCGAAGGAATGCTGAAAACCGTGAAATGAAAAAGGGCGCCCGCGTTTTGCGTTGCGCCCCTGTCGGTGCCTACACCGCGTCGCGGTGCTGCGCCCATTTATCGTGCGCGACGTTCTTGTAGCGCTGCAGCTTGCCGATCAGCGTGGCCGGATCGCTATCGATCTGCAGCGTGTCGACATACTTCTGCTGCATGAAGCCTTCCTGCACCGTGTGCTGAAGCATGCCGATCAGCGGATCGTAGAAGCCGTCGATGTTGAACACCGCCACCGGCTTCTTGTGATAACCGAGCTGCGACCACGTGAATACCTCGAACAGCTCTTCGAGCGTGCCCGCGCCGCCCGGCATCGCGACGAACGCATCGGACAGGTCGGCCATCATTTTCTTGCGCTGATGCATGTCGGGTACGACATGCAATTCGGTCAGGCCGACGTGGCCCACTTCCTTGTCGACCAGCAGTTCGGGAATCACACCGATCGCGCGGCCGCCCGCGGCCATCACGGTATCGGCGATCACGCCCATCAGGCCGACCTTGCCGCCGCCGTACACCAGCGCGAGATTGGCTTCTACCAGTGCGTGGCCAAAGGCGCGCGCGGCTTGCGCATAAAGCGGTTTGGCTCCATTCGAGGAGCCGCAATAGACACAGACTGCTTTCATGAATTTGCTTCCTTGATGCGGATGGCGGGTCGCTGCCGCCGGCCGGCCCGGGCGTGAGCCCAGGTACGGCTACGCCGCGCCCGACCGGCAGCGGTGCTGCTAGTTCGAGCGCTTCGCCTCGCTGCGCGCGCTGCCCGCAGCGCCGGCGGGCTCGCGCGGCGGCAGATAGTCGTAGAACTCGCGTTTGGGCATGCGGCCCGTGACGAGATCGTCGAACAGTTCGCGCGAACGGCCGCGCAGATACGGCGCCATCAACGACACGATCTGCACGCTGACCTGATGCAATTCCGCGCGGATCGAATCCGGCTCGTTGTATTTGCGCGGGTTCATCACGAACTGATACGACAGCCAGTATGTCGCGATTACGCCGATGCTGGTAGACATCACCTGAATTTCTTCCGGCGTCGCGACCATCTCGCCGTCGGCGACCAGTTGCTCGCAGAACTGCCCGGCAAAGCGCACCTTGTGGCTGATGATCTGCTTGAAATGCGTTTCGAGCATGCGGTTACGCGCGAGCAGATCGTTCAGGTCGCGGTACAGGAAGCGATAGCGCCACGTGAACTCGACCATGTACTGCAGGTACGACCACATCTCGTCGATGGTGGCGCGGTGATTGTCCGGAAACCGCAGACGCTTTTCGATCTCCTGCTCGAACTGGCTGAAGATGCTGTTGATGATGTCGTCTTTGTTGCGGAAGTGGTAGTACAGGTTGCCTGGACTGATCTCCATCTCTTCGGCGATCGTCGTGGTGGTGACGTTCGGCTCGCCGATCTCGTTGAAGAGCTTCAACGAAAGCTCCAGTATCCGTTCGCGGGTGCGGCGGGGAGGTTTGGCTTCCATGTCGTCCTGCCCTGTATGTTGCCGGGCCAGCACGAAAACCGCATGCAATGCGGGCGGCCCGGTACGACTGGTTATTTATGAGAATATTTGAAGATTATAAACCGACCGTTCGAATCTCCGGCCAGCCATTCGGGGGCGTTTCAGGGTATACGTGTGGTCGGCTGGCGGCCAATGCGGTGGTCGCCATCGAAGTGGTTGCTTTTGCGATGGCCGTCGATACGGTGGGCCAATGCGGTGGCCGGCAGTGCGGGCAGCGTCATTGCGCTGGAGGGCATTGCGGTGGGCCGATGCGCGATGGCCGTCATTGCAGCGGCAGGCAATATGCGCCGGCGCCGCCGGGGCAACCGGCGGCGGGGCACAGACACGGGGTTATGCAGCAGGACTGATGCAGCGGCCCGAAGCCGCAGACTGGCGCAACGGGGCAGCCCCCGCTTCTAATGCAACAGCATGCCGACCCAGCGCACCACCAGCGGGCCGACGATCAGCGCCCACGTCATCACGCACATGAACAGCGCGACCATCACCGCGGCGCTGCCCAGATCTTTCGCACGCCGCGAAAGCTCGTGGCGCTCGAGCGAAATGCGGTCGATCGCCGCTTCGACGCTCGAATTGAGCAACTCGACGATCAGCACCAGCAGCACCGAGCCGAGCAGCAGCACGCGCGATACCGGCTCGACCGGCACCACGAGTCCGCACGGCACGAGAATCGCCGCGAGCGTCAGCTCCTGACGGAACGCACTTTCTTCGCGGATCGCGACGCGAAAGCCCGCCAGCGAATTCTTCATCGCGTGCCACGCGCGCGTGACGCCGCGATTGCCCTTGTACGGATTGAACGGCAGCGGCGCGAGCGGATCGTCCGTGCCGAGCGGTTCGTGCGCGTCAGGTGCGTCGCTGCGCGGGGACGACGAAGGACGCATGTCGGGTTTCCTCGGCGAGATCGGATGATCAGAATAGCGCATGCGTACGGCGCCGGCCGCTGAACCGTTGTGCGTGTGTGGGGACGCGCCGTTGCGCGGCGCGTCGTCGTGACGGGCGGGGCGGCTGCGACTGCCGTGGCCGTCATGCGCGGCATTGGCTTCGGCCTCGGCATCGGGCGTGGCACCGCCGCCGGTACCGGCAACGGCGTCTGCCGCTGCGTCGGTGCGGGCGTTTGCCCGACCGTCCGCATCAGCGTCTACACGATCGTTTGCCGCAGCATCGGCCCGGGCGTCCGCCTGATCGTCGTGAATGTCGGCGAACGGATCGTCGCCGGCATGATGAGTGTCGTCATGGTGCTGCGCGCGGGGCAATGCGCGCAGCACATTCGATGGTCTGGCTCGCATAAAAGGCTAGCCTCGTGCGCGTTACGCGGGCGCGTTTTCTTCGCGCTGATACGTGCTGCGCGGCAGCGGCTTCAGATGCGCCGCGAACTGCTCGGAAGCCGCTTGCCACGAGAAGCGCTCGGCCCATGCGCGAGCATGGTTGCGATCGATCTTCAGCGCTTCGAGGCAGGCTTCGCGCAGGTCTTCGTGCATCGCGCCGGCACCGCCGTCGCCGAGCACGTCGATCGGGCCGGTCACCGGGTAGGCCGCCACCGGCGTGCCGCACGCAAGCGCTTCGAGCAGCACGAGGCCGAAGGTATCGGTGCGGCTCGGGAACACGAACACGTCGGCGGCCGCATAGACCTTCGCCAGCTCAGGTTGCGATAGCACGCCCAGATAGTTCGCCTTCGGATAGCGCGACTTGAGTTCCCCCAGCGCCGGGCCTTCGCCCGCCACCCACTTCGAGCCGGGCAGATCGAGTTTCAGAAACGCCTCGACATTCTTCTCGACCGCCACGCGTCCCACATACAGGAAGATCGGCCGCACCGTGTTCAGCACCTTCGAATCCATCTGGTGGAAGATGTCGAGATCGACGCCGCGCGTCCACAGCACCACGTTCGTGAAGCCGAATTTTTCGAGGTCGGTCTTCACCACCGGCGTGGGCGCCATCACTGCCAGCGAAGCCTTGTGGAACCAGTGCAGAAAGCGATACGTGAACGCCACCGGAATGCCGAAGCGCGCCTGCACGTACTCCGGAAAGCGCGTGTGATACGCGGTCGTGAACGGCAGCTTGTGTTTGATCGCATACGAGCGAGCCGCGAGGCCGAGCGGCCCTTCGGTCGCGATATGCAGCGCATCCGGGGCGAACTCGTCGATGCGCTGGCGCAGATGGCGCCTGGGCAACAGCGACAGCCGGATCTCCGGATACGTCGGGCACGGAATCGTCTTGAACTCGAGAGGGGTCAGCATCTCGATCTGGTGGCCTAGCGCGGTGAGTTCGCGCGTCGTGTTCTTCAGCGTCCGTACGACGCCGTTGACTTGCGGCTCCCATGCATCGGTGACGATCATGATCTTCATCGGTGTAGCCCTTGTCGAAAGAAGTGAAGCAGCAGGGAATCGTGACAATGCGGCGGCTATGCGGCGATCTGGAGGCGCGGGCGGGCGTGCGCCGGCGTGGTCGTCATGCGGTGGCGCGGGCTTTCTGCGCGCGTACCGGCGGCGCCTGCATCACGGTCCAGTAGATCACCTTCAGTTCGCCTTCGTAGGTTTCGACGAGCGCCGACAGGCTTTCCACCCAGTCGCCGTCGTTGCAGTACAGCACGCCGTCGATATCGCGGATCTCGGCCTTGTGGATATGGCCGCACACCACGCCGTCGCAGCCGCGGCGGCGCGCTTCGTCGGTCATCACGCGCTCGAACGACGAGATGAAGTTCACCGCATTCTTCACCTGGTGCTTCAGGTACTGCGACAGCGACCAGTACTGAAAACCGAGCCGGCTGCGAATCCGGTTGAACCAGCGGTTCAGCACGAGGATCAGCGTGTACAGCGTGTCGCCGAGGTAGGCGAGCCACTTGGCGTGCTGGATCACGCCGTCGAACAGGTCGCCGTGCACGATCCACAGCCGCTGGCCGGCGAGCGTGGTGTGAAACGCTTCGCCGCGCACGTGGATGTCGCCGAACGCAAGGTCGCAGAACTGCCGCGCGCCTTCGTCGTGATTGCCCGGAATGTAGATGACCTGGGTGCCCTTGCGCGCCTTGCGCAGGATTTTCTGCACCACGTCGTTGTGCGCCTGCGGCCAGTACCAGCCCTTTTTCAGCTGCCAGCCATCGATGATGTCGCCGACCAGGTACATGTATTCCGAGTCGTTGTGGCGCAGAAAATCGAGCAGATAGGATGCCTGACAACCGCTCGATCCGAGGTGAATGTCGGACAGCCAGATGGTCCGGTAGCGATGCACTTCGTCGGGATTGTCGTCGTGCGGTGCGTCGCCGGTGTCGGGTATTTCGGGCAGGTTGGGCAGTGGCAACGAGCCGCCGGCGGGGGCGTTGGGGCCGAAGCCGACGGTGTCGACGCTCGGGCCAGTCTGGCGGAACAGGGAAGTCACGGACGTCTTCGAGGCCATGGCTCACGCGTCTGGTTGCATTACCCGCATTGCGCCATCGCCGGATGACGGAGCCGTGACATTCACGAGAATTTCTTATTACGCGAATTGTGTTGTGGTTGACGCGACACAGGCGCGACTTTTCGCGGTCATGACGGCGACACAGCGGTGTATCAGTGCAATGCGCAGCGCAAAGCGCGCAGCAATCCGAACCGACCGGCACACGGATGCGCACGAATGTGCACGAATGCGTCGGGAAAGCCCCAGGCTTGTGCATCTTGCAGCACTGAAAACGATTGCATATGCTCTGAAACGTTTCAATCGCCAACCGATGCACGAGGCTGCCGACGATGGGCATACCCGACAGGTTGTTGCCTACGCTGCGCGACGTCGCGAATGCGGCGGACGTGTCGGTCGGCACGGCGTCAAAGGTGCTGTCGGGCGGCGGCGGGGTCAGTGCGGCGCGCGCGCAGCGCGTGTGGGACGCGGCGCGCCGGCTCGGCTACCGGCGCAACGGCATCGCCGCCGACTTGCGGCGCGGGCGGCCCACGTCGATCGGCTTCGTGCTGCCCGATCTGACCAACCAGTTTTTCGTCGATATGGCGCGCGCGCTGGAAAACCATGCGCTCGAGCATGGCTACCAGCTGATCATGGCGCACGCGGACGAAGACCCGCAACGCGAACTCGAGCGGATCCGCTTCGTGTTGTCGCGCCAGGTGGCGGGGATGATCATCATTCCGTGCCGCGGCTACGATCACGCGATCGACGAAGTGCGCGAATGCCATGTGCCGCTCGTGATGGCGGATCGCGTCGACGAAACCTTTCCCGCGCATACGGTGACCACCGACAGCCACGGCGCGTCGCTCAGCGGTACCGATCATCTGATCGCGCTGGGGCACCGGCGCATCGTGTTTCTCGTCAATACGCTCGACCTCGTCAACTCGCGCGAGCGCGCCGACGGCTATATCGATGCGATGCGCCGCGCGGGGCTCGACGATCACATCCGGGTGATCGAATGCGGGATGACGGCGGCCGAGATTCACGCGTCGACGCTCGACGTGCTGAGCCGCGGTGCCGGGCGGCCGACCGCGCTGTTCGCCGGCGGCAACGTCACCACCCTGGGTGCATTGCGTGCGATCCGCGATGCGGACTTGCGGCTGCCGGAAGACATCTCCCTGCTTTCGTTCGACGATGCGCCGTGGATGTCGGTACTGCGGCCTTATCTGAGTTCGATCCGGCAGCCGGTCGAGGCAATCGGCCACGCCATCTGGCAACTGATGCTGAAGCTCTTGAACGGCGAGCGCGGCGAGCCGGTGCATCTCGCTTTCAAGGCGGAATTGCTGGTGCGCGAGAGCACGGCTCAGGCGCCGGCGGCGCCGCTAGCCGAACGGGCTACCCGACATGCGTATTCGTAGTAGCAGCACTGCAGCACCGAGGCATCGTCACTAAACACAACGTCGCATCACGTAATGCGCGCTGACAAAGATAGGAGACATTCGATGAACCGCAATCGCCGCTTGATTACCGGCGCACTCGTCGCGGCGCCGTTCGCCGGGATGATCGTGAAGGCCGGCTATGTGCACGCGCAACAGGACAAGAAATATCGCTTCGGTTTCTCGCAGGTCACCACCGTCGAACCGTGGCGCGTGCAGTTCAACAAGGACATGAAGGCCGAGGCCGCGAAGCATCCGAACATCGAACTGGTGATCGCCGATGCGAACGATCGCACCGACAAGCAGAACGCCGACATGGAGAACTTCATCGCGCAGAAGATGGACGTGATTTTCATCTCGCCGAAGGAGTCGGCTGGACTGACCGGCGTGGTCGAAAAGGCATACAAGGCGGGCATTCCGGTGTTCGTGCTCGACCGCGCGGTGAATGGCGACGCGTTCACGCAATTCGTCGGCGGCGACAATACGCTGATCGGCAAGGGCGTCGGCGAATTCATCGTGAAGACCCAGGGCGGCGCGGGCGCGGCGAAGGGCAATATCGTCGAAGTGTGGGGCGGCTTCGGCACCCAGGCTTCGCACGACCGGCACGACGGCATGATGCAGTCGGTCGGCAAGCAGCCGGGGCTGAAGATCGTCGGGCAGCGGGTCGACTGCGACTGGAAGCAGGACAAGGCCTACGACTACATGAAGACCGTGCTGCGGGTGAATCCGCAGGTCGACCTCGTGTTCGCGCATAACGACCCGATGGCCTATGGCGCGTATCTGGCGGCAAAGGATGCGGGCGTCGAGAAGAAGATCAAGTTCGTCGGCGCGGACGGGCTGCCGAATGAGGGCGCGGTGTGGGTCGAAAAGGGCATTCTGACCGCGACCTTCGTGTATCCGACGCCGGGCGCCGAAGCGCTGCGGCAATCGCTGAAGATGCTGGCCGGCCAGAAGATTCCGAAGCAGGTGATTCTGCCGACCCAGGGAATTTTTGCGGACAACGCGAAGCAGTTCGTTGGTTGACCGCACGGGGCATACGGAGCAGGGCATACGGCGCACAGCGCGCACGGCGCAGGGCTGTTGATGCAAGCCATGCCGCCGCGCGCTGCATCAGCACGGAATCCTATCTATGACGCTATCCGCTGCAGGCAACCATGCTGGCGCGTCGGCTGAGTTATCGGCTGATTCGATATCTGATGTGCGGTCGGCGCAGCCGCGCGCGTCGGGCCGCGGCACACCTGCGCTGGTAGCCGCCGCGCACGTGTCGATCGCGTTCAACGGCAGCGCCGCGCTGACCGACGTCGATTTCGACGTCGCCGCCGGCGAGGTGCATGCGCTGGTCGGCGAAAACGGCGCCGGCAAGTCGAGCCTGATGAAGATACTCGGCGGCCTGTATCTGCCCGACGCCGGCGCGATCTCGGTCGCCGGCGCGCCGGTTGCATTTCGCACCAGCGCCGATGCGATCGATGCGGGCATCGCGATCATTCATCAGGAACTGAATCTGGTCGACAGCCTGACGGTGGTCGACAACCTGTTCCTCGGCAAGGAAATCACCACGCGCTTCGGCTTCCCGGATCACAAGGCGATGCGCGCGCAGGCGCGTGGGGTGCTCGCGCAGCTCGGCTTCAAGCCATCGCCGGATGCGCTGGTCGGCGCGTTGCGGATCGGCGAGAAGCAATTGATCGAGATCGCCAAGGCGCTGCTCGCCGACGCGCGCGTGCTGATCATGGACGAGCCGACTTCCGCGCTGTCCGATACCGAAACCCAGGCGCTCGAGCGGCTGGTGCGCGCGCTGCGCGAGCGCGGCATGGGCATCGTGCTGATCAGCCACCGGTTGCAGGAAGTGTTCGATCTGGCCGACCGCGTGACGGTGCTGCGCGACGGCCGCCATATCGCGACGCTGCCGATTAGCCAGGTCGAATCGGCCGAGCAGCTGGTATCGATGATGATCGGCAAGCACTTCGTCGCGCCGCAGCGCGAGGCCGGCGCGGTGCGCGCGGCGGCCGGCGCGATGATTTCCGTGCGTGAGCTGACGCTTGCCGGCGAGCATCGGCCGGTGGTGGACCGCGTGTCGTTCGACGTGCGGCGCGGCGAGGTATTCGGGCTCTCCGGGCTGCTCGGCGCAGGCAAGACCGAGATTCTCGAAACGCTGTATGGCGTGTCGTCGTATCGCGTGGCTGGCACGATCGAGATCGGCGCGGCGCGTCGGATGTTTCGCACGCCGGCCGAAGCGGTGGAGGCGGGCGTCGCGTTTGTCACCGAAGATCGCAAGAAAGACGGGCTGCTGGTCGACCAGTCGGTCGAGGCGAATCTGATGCTGCCGAGCCTCGCGCATATCGAAGGGTTCCCGTTTTATCGGCGAAGGGTGGCGGCACGGCGCGTCGCCGCGCAAAGCCGCGCATCGAACGTCAAGCATGGTGGCGCTAGCGAGCCGGTTGCGACGCTGTCGGGCGGGAATCAGCAGAAGCTGATCATCGGCAAATGGTTGATGACGCAGCCCGCGATCCTGCTGCTCGACGAGCCGACGCGCGGCGTCGACGTGGCCGCGAAAGCGGAGATCTACAACCAGATTCTGCAGGCGGCGCGTGCGGGGCTGACGGTGGTGGTCGCAAGTTCGGAAATCGACGAGCTGATGCTGATGTGCGACCGCATCCTCGTGCTGTGCGAAGGTCGCGCGGCGGGTGTGCTCGAGCGCAGCGCGTTTTCTGCCGAACAGCTTGTGAAGCTGGCGTCCCCCTGATTGCGGAGACAATCGATGATGCAAACAACGGATCACCCGGCCGATCGCGTGGTGAACGAGGCCGCCCTCGATCTCGTGCCGGACCGTCGGCAACAGCGGTTGCGCGCATGGCTCACGAACGTGAAGTACTACCTCGGGCTGATCGTGCTGCTTGTGCTCGGCGCACTGAGCTCGCCGCATGCGGCCGATGGCAGCAATATCTTTCTGTCGGCGGCGAATTTTTCGGATGTGTTCCGGCAGGTCGCGAACGTCGGCGTGTTGTCGGTCGGCATGACGCTAGTGATCATCACTGCGGGCATCGATCTGTCGGTGGGCTCGGTGATGGGGTTCGGCAGTGTGCTGACTGCAATCCTGCTGACTACGGCGGGCAGCAATACGGCGTCGTGGACGGCGCTGGCGCTGGATGCGCTCAGCATCTTCGTGATCGTGTTTGCGTTGACGGGGCGCGTGGTGCGGCGTGCAAGGCGGGCGAGCGGGAGCGGCGCGTTGCAGGGGACGGCGTTTGGGGCTGCGGGTAGTTCAGGCATGACCGCTGGCGGAAGTGTGCGTGATACGGTGGGGGACGGCGGCGCGGTCGATGCATCTCTGCGTGCTACTGGCGCAGGCGATTTATACGCAGCGCCGCTAGTGGCAACCGAGGAGGGCGTTTCGCATGCTGCGTCTTCGGCCATGCCCCGCGCGAGTTCGATCGCGACCTCGCCCAGCGGCTTTGCATCGCCTCGCACGATCGGCGCGCGCGCACCGGGCCGCGTCGGTTTGCGCGCCGGCATCGCGCTGGTCATAACATTCGCGCTGTGCGCATCGGCATGGCATCAGCTGCCGGCCAAAGTCTCGCTGCTCACCGTGCTGTGGATGGTGCCGCTCGCCGGTCTGGCGATCGGCGCATTGAACGGCTGGATCATCACGCGCGGCCGCATGCAGCCGTTTATCGTGACGCTCGCGGCGATGGTCGGCGTGATGGGCGTCGCGCGTCTCGTCGCGGGGCAGGACACCGCCGTGTACTCGATCTACAGCGGCAGCAACGCCACCACCGACATCGAATATCTGCGCGCGCTGCTGTTCGGTGTGGTGCCGGTGCCGACGCTGTTTTTCATCGTGATCGCGCTGATCGCGGATTTCGTGCTGAATCGCACCGTGTTCGGCAAGTATCTGTACGCGATCGGCGGCAATGAAAAATGCGCGCGCATCTCGGGGCTAAAGGTGGATCGCCACAAGATCGCCGCGTATGCGATTTCCGGAATGCTCGCTGCGCTGGTCGGCGTGCTCTATGCGGCGCAGTACCGGCAAGGCAAGGCCGATGCGGGTGTCGGCTGGGAGCTCGATGCGATTGCCGCTGTCGTGATCGGCGGTACGAGCTTGATGGGAGGTGTCGGGCGCATCGCGGGCACGGTGGCCGGGGTGCTGATCTTCGGGTTTCTCGGCAATATCCTGCTGCTCAACAATATCGACAGCAATACGCAACTGGTGCTGAAGGGGCTGATCATCGTGATTGCGGTGTTCCTGCAGCAGACCCGCATGAACCCGCAGACGATGCTCGCGCGGTTGCGCGGGCGGCGCGTGACGCTGCAGGCGCCGCCCGCGCCGTCGGGGTCCGGGGATGCGGCGCAGAGGGAATGAGGCGCTGCGGCCGCTTCAACGCGTAACCGCGACGATCCGCGTGCCCGCCAGTTTGTCGTGCGGGAATTGCCGGTCGTCGAACAGCCTGGCGCTTGCGGCCCATGCGACCAGCCACACGCACGCCACGCAGAGCGTTTGCGGCACGCTCAAGCCGAGCAGCGGATGCAACACAAGCGGCGGCAAAAACCACAGCCACGCCAGCAGATAACGGACGATCGCGCGCGGCCACGATAGCGTCGCGCCGTCTTTCGCGCGCACCACGCGCAGGCGCCAGGTTTTCATCGGCAGTGTCTGGCCGCCGTGCGTCCAGCACCACGCGAAGTACACCCCGACGACCAGCCCGATCCACGCGGCGAGCCATTGATGGTGGACGAGGCCGTTGCGCTGTTGCGTCAGTGTGCTGAACAGATAGCCGGCGATAAAAACGATGCCGAACAGGATGACGGCTTCGTAAATGAGCGTCGCGACGCGTCGGCGTACCGACGGCGGTGCAGCGGGCGCGTCGGGCGTAGCGGGCAGTGCGGAACTGGATGCGGTGCCCGGCGCGGCCGCGCGGGACGATCGGGACGACGTGGAAGGCGGCGTGGCGGATGGCGCGTCGGTTGTCATCGGTATCTCGGCTGTCTCCTGGCGCATCCGGTCTGCGCGTCGCGATGGACGTAGCCGGTGCGGCGGTCGTTGTAGCCGGCGCATCGCGCATGGGCGCCGCCGGTTTTTGCGCTACGCCCGGCGTCAGACCCGTGGCGGTGGGCTATTGTCGCCGATCGCCGGCCTCAGGTGCAGCCGTGGTTTGCCCGGCCCGCTCAGGACCCTTGATACACCGAAGGCGCCTCGGACGGCGACACGGGCGTCCGTGGCGCCGGCACGAAGCTCGCCGGCGACGGAATCGCCGGCACCGCCGCCGGCGGTACCGGTAGCGATGCCGCCGCGGTCTCGGACACGCCGGCCGCCGCACCCGACGTATGCGGCGCGCTCGCCGCGCGTTCCTTCGCGTTGACCAGCCGGTTGATGTCCTTGATCTCGGTCTTGCCGGAAGGCGGCGCGCTGACCACCGTCGGCCGCCGCTTGTGCTCGCTTGCGGCCAGCTTTTCCTTCTGTTCCTCAGGCAACTGCTGATACGCCTTCCACGCGTTCTGCCGCGTCTCGCGCGGCAGGTTCTTCGAGATCTGGTAATTCTCGCGCGCAATGCGTCGCTGCTCGGGCGTCATGCGGACCCATTCGTCCATTTGCTCGTGCAGTCTTTTCTGTAATTCTGGCGCCATTTTCGGGTAACGTGCGGCGATCTTCAGCCATTTCCGCTTACGCTCGGTGCTGAACGTATCCCACACGCCGGCATAGGGCGCGAGCGCCACGTGCTCCGCATTCGACAGCCGCGACCATGCGAGCGGATCGGCTTTCTGCAACCCCGGAATATCGACCGTCAGGCCCGGCGCAGCCGCCTTGGCCGGCGCGGGTGCGGCAGCGCCCGCAGGCGACGCCGACGCCGGCGCGTGAGCCGGCGGATAGAAGCGCGGATAGGTCGCGGCAAACGCCACCACGGCCGCAATCACACATCCGGAGACAACGGCGAGGCCGCGCTTGTAACTCACCCGAAAACTCTCCCCGATTTAGCGCGCGCGCGACAGGTAAGCGTTGAACCCGTGATCGAGGTAGGCGGTGAGCGGCAGATCGTCGCTCAGCATCGCGGCGTCGATGTCGGCCAGTTCGGCGGTGCGCTGCTGGTCTTCCCAGTACGCGATCCCGACCAGGCTGATCACCAGCGCGGCAAGCGGCCACGCCAGCGCAAAGCGCCGCAGCTTCGAGCGGTGCGGCCCCGGTGCGGTGGCCAGCGTGCCCGCGCCGGCCATGCCGGCCGGCACCAGCACCGGCACGAACTTGCGCGCCGGCTCCGGCTTCTTGCGCGCGAGCGCGGCCTGGCGCGCGGCGGCGAGCCGGTCGGTGGTGGCTGACGGTATGCGGGCGGCGTTTTCGTCGAGCGCGCGGCGTAGCTGCCGCGCGAACTCGAGTTCTTTATCGGGAGTGGAGCTCATAGCGTGATTCCTTTGGCCTTGAGCGCGTGTGCCAGCGTGTGGGTGGCCCGCGAGCAATGTGTTTTCACACTGCCTTCGGAGCAGCCCATCGCGGCGGCAGTCTCGGCGACATCCATATCTTCCCAATAACGCATGAGAAACGCCTCCCGTTGACGTGCCGGTAACCGTTGGATTTCTTCGTCGATCAGCTGTAAAACCTGTTCCCGCTCCAGCCTTGTTTCACCGCTCTCCGCGGCGGTCGTGCCGTCCTGCGCGTCGAAGCTTTCAAGCAGGTCGAACTCTTCGTCGTCGGCGTTGGTCAGCGACGAGAACAGGCTGACCCACGTGTTTCTCACCTTCTGGCGGCGGAAATAGTCGTGCGTCGCATTCTGGAGAATACGCTGAAACAAAAGCGGCAGCTCAGAGGGCGGGCGATCGCCATATTTTTCGGCGAGCTTGATCATCGCATCCTGCACGATGTCGAGCGCAGCGTCGTCGTCCCGCACAGCGTAGACCGTCTGCTTGAACGCGCGTCTTTCGACGCCCGCCAGAAAATCGGCGAGTTCCTTGTCTGATGCCATCCGTGCTGGGTCGGCGCCGCATTAATGCGGCGGGTCGGTCAAAAGGTGCGGCGCAGGAAGCCGCCGAAAAATATCGTAAAACTCGCGGATGCTAACAAAATTTGGCGTCCGCCTGGGGAAAACCGGCAGATCGATGCATCCCGAAAATAATTCCGCAAGGGTCTTGCGCGTTGATGCGTAAGGCAATTATTGCTTGACGGCGCGTTACCTTAACGATATCTTCGCAGGTTCGCATTATAAGTGACTAGTCTCATTTGAGGCGGGCCCAAGAAGTCCGCCGGTCAAACTGGACGCGCCGCTTGAACCCGAGCCACAAGCCCGGCAGAGAGCACCCGATCAATTTTTTGCCGAAAATTCGAAAGGTGAATAATGAACATGCCCAGCGCGGAATTCTCCACGTCGGATACCACACCCCAACACGAAGCTGAGTCGATCGGCGCCACCGTGCTCATGCGCGCACTGGCCGACGAAGACGTCGAGTTCGTCTGGGGCTATCCCGGCGGCTCGGTACTCTACATCTACGACGAGCTGTACAAGCAGGACAAGTTCCAGCACGTTCTCGTGCGTCACGAACAGGCCGCGGTGCATGCCGCCGATGCCTATTCGCGCTCGACCGGCAAGGTCGGCGTCTGTCTCGTGACCTCCGGCCCGGGCGTCACCAACGCGGTTACCGGCATTGCCACCGCGTACATGGACTCGATTCCGATCGTGATCATCACCGGCCAGGTGCCCACTGCGGCGATCGGCCAGGATGCGTTCCAGGAGTGCGACACGGTTGGCATCACGCGTCCCTGCGTGAAGCACAACTTCCTCGTGAAGGACGTGCGCGATCTCGCCGCTACCGTCAAGAAAGCGTTTTACATTGCCCGTACCGGCCGGCCCGGCCCGGTGCTGATCGACATTCCGAAAGACGTGTCGAAAACACCGTGTGCCTACGAGCCGCTCAAGAGCGTCACGCTGCGCTCGTACAACCCGGTAACGAAAGGGCATTCCGGCCAGATCCGCAAGGCGGTCTCGCTGCTGCTCGGCGCAAAGCGCCCGTACATCTACACCGGCGGCGGCATCATCCTCGCGGATGCGGCGCGTGAGCTGAACCAGTTCGCCGATCTGCTCGGCTATCCGGTCACCAACACGCTGATGGGGCTGGGCGGCTATCGCGCGAGCGACAAGAAATTCCTCGGCATGCTAGGCATGCACGGCACCTACGAAGCCAACATGGCGATGCAGCACTGCGACGTGCTGATCGCGATCGGCGCGCGCTTCGACGACCGTGTGATCGGCGACCCGGCGCACTTCACGTCGCAGCCGCGCAAGATCATCCATATCGACATCGACCCTTCGTCGATTTCGAAGCGGGTGAAGGTCGATATTCCGATCGTCGGCGACGTGAAGGAAGTGCTGAAGGAGCTGATCGAGCAGCTGCAAACGGCCGAGCATGGCCCGGACACCGAAGCGCTCGCCGCGTGGTGGAAGGACATCGAAGCCTGGCGCGCGAAAGATTGCCTGAAGTTCGACCGCAAGAGCGAGATCATCAAGCCGCAGTACGTGGTCGAGAAGCTGTGGGAACTGACCGACGGCAACGCGTTCGTGTGTTCCGACGTCGGCCAGCATCAGATGTGGGCCGCGCAGTTCTACCGCTTCAACAAGCCGCGCCGCTGGATCAACTCGGGCGGCCTGGGCACGATGGGCTTCGGCCTGCCGGCGGCGATGGGCGTCAAGATCGCGCACCCGGACGACGAAGTGGTGTGCATCACGGGCGAAGGCTCGATCCAGATGTGCATCCAGGAACTGTCGACGTGCAAGCAGTATGAAACGCCGATCAAGATCATTTCGCTGAACAACCGCTATCTGGGCATGGTGCGCCAGTGGCAGCAGATCGAATACAGCAAGCGCTATTCGCATTCGTACATGGATGCGCTGCCCGATTTCGTGAAGCTCGCCGAAGCGTATGGCCATGTCGGGATGCGAATCGAGAAGACCGCGGACGTCGAAGGCGCATTGAAGGAAGCGCTGCGCCTGAAAGACCGCACGGTGTTTCTCGACTTCCAGACCGATCCGACCGAGAACGTCTGGCCGATGGTACAGGCCGGCAAGGGCATCACCGAGATGCTGCTCGGTTCGGAAGATCTATAACGGCTGGCCTACGCCGGCCTCGCAGCGCACGCCTTCAAAAAAGGCGCAAGGCGGGCGGGGCGGCGGGGCCGGTGCGAATAAATCGATATATCGACATCTGGAACAAGCGATCATGAGACACATTATTTCCGTGCTGCTGGAGAACGAACCGGGCGCGTTATCGCGCGTCGTCGGTCTGTTTTCGGCGCGTGGCTACAACATCGAAACCTTGACGGTGGCGCCGACCGAAGACCGCTCGCTGTCGCGTATGACCATCGTCTCCATTGGCTCGGACGACGTGATCGAGCAGATCACGAAGCATCTGAACCGCCTGATCGAGGTGGTGAAAGTGGTCGACCTGACCGAGGGCGCCCACATCGAGCGCGAGCTGATGCTGATCAAGGTGAGAGCGGTCGGCAAGGAGCGTGAAGAGATGAAGCGGATGTCGGATATTTTCCGCGGCCGCATCATCGACGTCACCGAGAAGACCTACACGATCGAGTTGACGGGCGCGAGCGAGAAGCTCGATGCGTTCATCGAAGGGCTCGATGCGACCGCGATTCTCGAAACCGTCCGCACCGGCGGCTCGGGCATCGGGCGCGGCGAACGCATTCTTAAGGTTTGACGCCGCTGTTTTTCGTTACAGTTATCGATCTGGCCGGTTACGCGCGTTTCGTGCGTTCCGGCCACGAAACAAAGCGCAGCATTTGATTTCACCGTATATCGCCAAGGAACAGACATGAAAGTTTTCTACGACAAGGACGCCGACCTCTCCCTCATCAAAGGCAAGCAGGTCACGATCATCGGCTACGGCTCGCAAGGCCATGCCCACGCACTGAACCTGAAGGAAAGCGGCGTGAAGGTGACGGTTGGGCTGCGCAAGGGTGGCGCTTCGTGGAGCAAGGCCGAGAACGCCGGCCTGACCGTGAAGGAAGTGGCCGAAGCCGTGAAGGGCGCTGACGTCGTGATGATGCTGCTGCCCGACGAGCAGATCGCCGAAGTCTACAAGAACGAAGTGCACGCCAACGCCAAGGAAGGCGCTGCGCTGGCCTTTGCGCACGGCTTCAACGTGCACTACGGCCAGGTGATCCCGCGTGCGGATCTGGACGTGATCATGATCGCGCCGAAGGCGCCGGGTCACACGGTGCGCAGCACGTACTCGCAAGGTGGCGGCGTGCCGCACCTGGTCGCAGTCGCGCAAGACAAGTCGGGCGCAGCACGCGACATCGCGCTGTCGTACGCAGCAGCGAACGGCGGCGGCCGCGCCGGCATCATCGAAACGAACTTCCGCGAAGAAACCGAAACCGACCTGTTCGGCGAACAGGCCGTGCTGTGCGGCGGTACCGTCGACCTGATCAAGGCTGGCTTCGAAACGCTGGTGGAAGCCGGCTACGCGCCGGAAATGGCGTACTTCGAGTGCCTGCACGAACTGAAGCTGATCGTCGACCTGATCTACGAAGGCGGCATCGCGAACATGAACTACTCGATCTCGAACAACGCCGAATACGGCGAGTACGTGACGGGCCCGCGCATCATCACCGACGAAACCAAGAAGGTGATGAAGGATGTGCTGAAGGACATCCAGACCGGCGAGTACGCGAAGAGCTTCATCATCGAAAACCGCGCTGGCGCGCCGACGCTGCAATCGCGTCGCCGCATCACGGCTGAACACCAGATCGAACAGGTCGGTGCGAAGCTGCGCGCGATGATGCCGTGGATCGCGAAGAACAAACTGGTCGACCAGTCGAAGAACTAAAACGCGTGGCCGGGTTCGCCCGGTTTTCGCTGCCCGGCGCGCGGCTTGGCGCCGGCACCCTCATAAAGCCGTCCAGGTGTGCTGAACCCTGGACGGCTTTTGCTATCCTACGGGTTTTACGTGCGACACGCACGCTCGTGTCCGTCCGCCTCACGTTACGAGGCATCGACCTTGAGGGTTATTGGGAAGGGCTTCGGCCCGACTCACCATGCCCTCCGCAGGCGGCTCCCTTGTGAGCCGCACTTTAAGTAGTAGATGTGTCCTTCGGGGCACGCCTGTGTAGTGAACGTAGGAATCGACGCCGTCTGTCGGTTTCCACATTGCATTGACCTGATTACCGTCAGGTCCCGCCCAGTCAGCGGCTTCATCTCCGCCGACAGGGCGGGGTGATGTTTGCAATTCCCGGGTCTCAGGCCAGGGTGTCGCTAGAAAAGATACGAGCGAAAGCTCGGCGCGTCATTGTTCGGGCTCACCTGCAGTACGGGTGAGTGTAGAGAACCTGCTGTACGACCAGCAGTAGCCTAGGAAGACATGCGTCACTGGTAACGGTGGGGTGTGAAGCTCTTCTGACAAGGTAGCCCCCGGATGTTTCGGGCAGATCTTGGCCGCGAGGTCGACATCTGGAGACTCCTAGCAGCAAGGGGGTCAAGGAGCTGGCTGGCTGATAGGGTTAACGGAAGTGAACTGCTGATAAACCTCGTAAGTAGGACGGTGCCAAAGCTGCTGACAGGCATCAACCAAACGGTGTGCGGTCGGATAGCCCGCTGTAAATTCGGGTTACGTCGTCGTGAGATCGCTGGGGAATAGGCAGAACCTACGTCAGTCTTGTGACATGCCGGGAACGTGGTAAGCCCGTATGGTCGCCAGCGCGGTATGGCTGGCAGGCGAACCGCAAGGAACGCTATTGGCTGTGCGGGTATGGGATGACGGAAAAAGCGAATGCCGTGCTGTAACGGCGCGGATAGGAGTTGGAATATCACTCCACGCGAAAGCGGGCAGACTTCCGTCTGGTCTACCGTCGCAAGACGGCTGACTAACCTCTAGCGGAAATGGTGATTGCTGGTGGCCTCTTGGTCATCAGTGTTTGTATTCATCCCTAGTGGGAGCAAAACGCTCCCGCAAGGGACGTGTTGCTCTCCACGCGGGATTCATTTCTTCGAGTCGGAGAGCAGCATGAGAGAACTTGTCCAGAAAGACGGGTCTGCGCTCTCCCACGGGCCGGACAACTGGTACGCGGTGGATTGGCGTCGAGTTGAGCGGAACGTGAGAGGGATGCAGATACGAATTGCGAAGGCGACGCGGGAAAGTGACTGGCGCAGGGTGAAAGCCCTGCAACGCATGCTGACCCGCACGTTGTCCGCAAAGTTGTACGCGGTGCGACGTGTTACGCAGAACCAGGGTGCGCGAACGGCTGGAGTCGATCGCGAACTATGGGATTCGCCTGAAAGCCGATGGCTTGCTGTCGGCGGATTGAAGCGGCGCGGATACAGGCCTCTGCCATTACGGAGAGTCTTTATCCCCAAGGCCAACGGGAAGGAGCGCCCTCTGGGCATTCCGACCATGCGGGACAGGGCGATGCAGGCCCTGTATCTGCTGGCACTGGAGCCTGTGGCGGAATCGGCGAGCGACCCGAACTCGTATGGGTTCAGGATTAACCGCTCGACGGCCGACGCCATGTCCCAGATCTTCGTTGCCATGTCCCAGAAGGGCTCTGCCCGATGGGTAATGGAGGCGGATATCAAGGGGTGCTTCGATCACATCAGCCACGACTGGCTGGAGAACCATGTCCTGATGGACAGGGAGATCCTGCGCAAGTGGTTGAAGGCTGGCCTGATTTACAAGGGGCAGCTACAGGCGACTGAGGCCGGTACGCCACAGGGAGGAATTATCTCCCCGACGCTGGCAAACGTGACGCTGAACGGGCTGGAGCGGGAACTGATTGCGCACCTTGGTGCGAAATTCGGGGTCGCAAAGGCGAAGAAGCTGAAGGTGAATGTGGTGCGGTACGCGGATGATTTCGTGATTACCGGTGACTCGAAAGAGATACTGGAAAGCGAGGTTAGGCCTTGGGTGGAGGCGTTCCTTGCTGTTCGGGGACTGCAACTGTCGGAGGAGAAAACGCGCATCACCCACATCGACGACGGCTTTGATTTCCTTGGGTGGAATTTCCGCAAGTACTCGGGAAAGCTGCTCATCAAACCGAGCCGGAAGAACGTGCAGACGTTCTACCGCAAGGTGGCGGACACGATCAGTGGTCATAAGGCGGTGAAGCAAGAGGATCTGATCCGCTTGCTGAACCCGATGCTACGGGGTTGGGCGCAATACCACCGCCCCGTGGTTGCCAAGCAGGCGTACAGCCGCATGGAGTCTCTGGTATTTCGGAAACTCTGGCGGTGGTCGAAACGGCGGCATCCGAACAAGAACGGCGATTGGGTGAAGCAGAAATACTTTCACTCGAACGGCGGTCGGCATTGGGTATTTGCCGTGTCCTCGGTTCGTGACGACGGCAGCACTGGACTACTTGAGCTGTATCAGCTACGCGATACAGAGATCAAGCGGCACAAGAAGATCAAGGGCGACTTCAATCCTTTTGATCCGATGTGGGAGCAGTATGGCGAGCAACTGCGGCAGGAGCGTTTGGAAGCCTCAATGCGCTACCGAAAGCAGTGGGTATCGTTGTTCATGTCACAAAGCGGGCTTTGCGCGCATTGTGGCTGCGCTTTGACGCGGGAGACAGGCTGGCATGACCATCATCTCGAATACCGGATGCATGGCGGGTCAGATGCTCTCTCGAATCGAGTGTTGCTTCATCCAGACTGCCATCGGCAAGTGCACGCAGGTAAAATCGCGCTGACTAAGCCGGCCCGGTCGTAGACCGGGCTTTGTTTGTAGATTTGAGCCGTATGCGGGGAAACTCGCACGTACGGTTCTTAGGGGGCCCTTCTTCCGCGAGGAAGGGGGGCTACCCTCCAAGAATACTGAAGCCATCCATGAATTACCCTCATCCGATCATCGCACGCGAAGGCTGGCCGTTCATTGCGATCGCTGCCGTCGTGGCGATATTGGTTCATGCAATCCTCGGGTTCGGCATTGCATGGCTATTCTGGCTGCTGCTGATCTTCGTCGTGCAGTTCTTCCGCGACCCGGCGCGACCGATTCCCACCCAGCCCAATGCGGTGCTGTGTCCAGCCGATGGCCGCATCGTCGCGGTCGAAACCGCGCACGATCCGTACGCGAACCGCGAAGCGCTGAAGATCAGCGTGTTCATGAACGTGTTCAACGTGCACTCGCAGCGCTCGCCGGTCGATGGCGCGATCTCGAAGGTGCAGTACTTTCCGGGGCTCTATCTGAATGCTGCAGTCGATAAGGCGTCGACCGAGAACGAGCGCAATGCGCTGGTGATCGAAACCGCCGGTGGCGCGACGGTGACGTCGGTGCAGATCGCCGGCCTGATCGCGCGGCGCATTCTTTGCTACGTACGGGCAGGAGAACCGCTGACGCGCGGCCAGCGTTATGGCTTTATCCGCTTCGGTTCGCGCGTCGACGTCTATCTGCCGATGGGCAGCCGTCCGCGGGTGTCGATCGGCGAGAAAGTGTCCGCTTCGTCGACCATTCTGGCCGAACTGTAAAGCGGCACAGGAGACCCTATGGCCGCACTCAAACCGCGTCGTCCCCGTCCGAGCGCCACGCCGCAGCCGCAACCGCGTCCGCCGCGTCCGTTTCGCCGCAACAAGCCGGTCACCGATGCGGTGCCGGGCGTGATCGACAGCCGGCGCGCGGCGCGTCAGCAGTTTCTGCGCAAGCGCGGCATTTATCTGCTGCCGAACGCGTTCACCACCGCGGCGCTGTTTTGCGGGTTCTTCGCCGTCGTGCAGGCGATGAACGTGCGCTTCGAAGTCGCCGCGATCGCCATCTTTGTCGCGATGGTGCTCGACGGCATGGATGGGCGCGTCGCACGTATCACGCATACGCAAAGCGCATTCGGCGAGCAGTTCGACAGCCTGTCGGACATGGTGTCGTTCGGCGTCGCGCCGGCGCTCGTGATGTACGAATGGGTGCTGAAAGACCTCGGCCGCTGGGGCTGGCTCGCCGCCTTTGTCTATTGTTCGGGCGCGGCGCTGCGGCTCGCGCGTTTCAATACGAACATCGGTGTGGTCGACAAGCGCTTCTTCCAGGGTATGCCCAGCCCGGCGGCGGCCGCGCTGATCGCCGGCTTCGTGTGGCTCGCCACCGATAACCGCGTGCCGCTAAAACTCGTGTGGCTGCCGTGGGTGGCGTTCGCGCTGACCATCTATGCCGGCGTCACGATGGTGTCGAACGCGCCGTTCTATAGCGGCAAGGCGCTCGACGTGCGGCATCGCGTGCCGTTCGCGGCGACGCTGCTGGTCGTCGTGCTGTTCGTGCTGGTGTCGTCCGATCCGCCGCTGATGCTGTTCGGCCTGTTCGTGCTGTATGGGCTGTCGGGCTATGTGTTCTGGGCGTATCGCGCGTTGCGCGGCCGCGCCAACCCGGCGCGCTCGGTGCCATAAGCAGTGTCATGTGTGCGTGTCACAGTGAGCGGCAGCCTTCGGGCTGCCGTTTTCGCATGCGGCTTGCGCGTGAACACAGGCTGCTGCGCGCGGGTGGGCGCGCAAGCCGCGCGCAGGCGCCCGGCGGCGGCCGGTTTGCCGTTGCCGCGAATTGCAGGAAATCCGGAATGCCGCTATAGTCGCTGGCATGGCACTTTTCAAGTTCCCCTTCCTGACTCTTCAAGCCGGCGCGCTACTAGGCTCGCTAGCTCTAGCGCGCGTGTCGCGCTAACCGTTTTCGCCCTCCGTCTGCCTCGTACGTCGTTAGCGTCGCCAGCCGGTGGCGCAAACACCCGTATTCCTGTTTTCTTTCGATCCAGAACCAAATCCAGATCGTCCCCGGAGACCTGACATGGCAGACAACAAGCTGATTATTTTCGACACGACGTTGCGTGACGGTGAGCAATCGCCCGGTGCGTCGATGACGAAGGAAGAAAAAATCCGTATCGCGAAGCAGCTCGAGCGGCTCAAGGTCGACGTGATCGAAGCCGGCTTTGCCGCCAGTTCGAACGGCGACTTCGACGCGATCCACACGATCGCATCGACCATCAAGGACAGCACGGTCTGTTCGCTGGCCCGCGCGAACGACAAGGACATCCAGCGCGCCGCCGATGCACTGAAGCCCGCCGATCATTTCCGCATCCACACCTTTATCGCCACTTCCCCGCTGCATATGGAGAAGAAGCTGCGCATGACGCCGGACCAGGTGTTCGAGCAGGCGAAGCTGGCGGTGCGTTTTGCGCGCAAGTTCACCAATGATGTGGAGTTTTCGCCGGAAGACGGCAGCCGCTCGGATCTGGACTTCCTGTGCCGCGTGCTCGAAGCGGTGATCGCCGAAGGTGCCACCACCATCAATATCGCCGATACGGTCGGCTACGGCGTGCCGGAGCTGTACGGCAACCTCGTCAAGACCTTGCGCGAACGCATTCCGAATTCGGACAAGGCGGTGTTCTCCGTGCATTGCCATAACGACCTCGGCATGGCGGTGGCGAACTCGCTGGCCGGCGTGCAGATCGGCGGTGCGCGTCAGGTGGAGTGCACGATCAATGGTCTCGGCGAGCGCGCGGGGAACACGTCGCTCGAAGAAATCGTGATGGCGGTGAAAACCCGCAAAGACTACTTCGGCCTCGATCTCGGCATCGATACGACGCAGATCGTGCCGGCTTCGAAGCTCGTTTCGCAAATTACCGGTTTCGTCGTACAGCCGAACAAGGCGGTGGTCGGCGCGAATGCGTTCGCGCATGCGTCGGGCATCCACCAGGACGGCGTGCTGAAGGCGCGCGATACCTACGAAATCATGCGGGCCGAAGATGTGGGCTGGACCGCGAACAAGATCGTGCTCGGCAAGCTGTCGGGGCGCAATGCGTTCAAGCAGCGTCTGCAGGAGCTGGGCATTACGCTCGACAGCGAGAGCGAGGTGAACGAGGCGTTCACGCGCTTCAAGGAACTGGCAGACCGCAAGGCCGAGATATTCGACGAAGACATCATCGCGATCGTCACCGAAGAATCCGCAGAAGCGCAGCAGAAGGAACACTACAAGTTCGTGTCGCTGTCGCAGCATTCGGAAACCGGCGAGCAGCCGCATGCGCGGATCGTGTTCTCGGTCGAGGGCAAGGAAATCCGTGCGGAAGCGCGCGGTAACGGCCCGGTCGATGCCACGCTGAACGCAATCGAAAGCGAAGTGGGTAGCGGCGCGGAGTTCCTGTTGTATTCGGTGAACGCGATCACCACCGGTACGCAGGCGCAAGGCGAAGTGACGGTGCGGCTGTCGAAAGCGGGACGTATCGTGAATGGTGTCGGTACGGATCCGGACATCGTCGCGGCATCGGCGAAGGCATATATCGCGGCGCTGAACCGGTTGGGCGTCGACAAGCTGAATCCGCAACGTTCGTGAGGCAGTAACGCCAAAAATAAACCCCGTGTGGCTCAAGGCCGCACGGGGTTTATTGCTTTCGATACCGGTTCAACTCAGGTGTGGCTCACGCCTAGAACAAGCTGCGCCGATCCGGATCGTGCAGCGGATCCGGCGTTTTCTGCGTCAGACGCAAAATGCCCTGATCGTCGAAATAGAAGCTGTACAGCATGTACCAGACATTGTCTTCGTAGTACCGGTAGGTCCAGACTTCGCGCTTCATCAGCGGGAAGTACGAGGTTTCCTCCGGGCGCCCGAAGTTGACCAGCACGTCAGTGCGCGTCCATTTGCCGATTTCCGCCTTGTAGAACTCGTTCACCTGCAACACCTGACGCACGTTCAGGATCTTGCCGGAGGCGTCGATATCGGCGGCGGTGGTGTATTCGCCCATCGGCTGGGTCGGCCACATCAACCGCTTGCCGCCGTTCGGCAGGTCGTAGACTTCGCGCGGCGGCCCGAGGCGCGACAGCACGGTGGATTGGTCCGCACCAGGCGCGTAGCCTTGCCACGGCTGCGCGCAGCCAGCCAGTACGACGGCGCCGGTGCACGCGACAAGCGCGCGGCGCAGACGTGCGCGCGGCGCGATGGCCGCAAGCGCGGAGGGGAGGCGATCGAACATGAATGTCTCCGAAAGCGTTTTCACGGTTATTTCTATCGTGGAGAGGCCTTATTTTGACACGTGATGCGCTGAAAGATTTTCAAACCGTGCAGTGATTCGGCGCTTGAAAGCCCGCCCAACCTGTCCGAACGGCCTGAGTTCTCCGGGCTTTCGGGCTGTGCTACAATACGCGCTTCGCTGCACCCCACGGCACGGCCTTTCTTCCGTGACCGCCCGTCAAGATTTAAAGGAAATCACATGACTGTTGCTGAAATCAAGAAGTCGGACGTCGTCGCGCAATTCGCTCGCGGCGCTAACGACACCGGTTCTCCCGAAGTCCAGGTTGCGCTGCTAACGTCGCGCATCAACGAGCTGACCGGTCACTTCAAAGCCCACACGAAAGACCATCACAGCCGCCGCGGTCTGCTGCGCATGGTGAGCCGCCGTCGTAAGCTGCTCGACTACCTGAAGGGCAAGGATGCGGATCGTTATCGCTCGCTGATCGAGAAGCTGGGTCTGCGTAAGTAAGCGGGTCGTCTTTTCAGCAAAGTGCCTGTGTCAGTCCTCTGATGCAGGCATTTTGTTTTTGAACGGTGCGCAACGGTGCGGGTTGTACGAGGGTAACCGCGTACGGTTTCGTGAGTTGGGCATCGGCAGGGCGCCCGTAGTCGTTTTTGGAACCGCTCGTTACGGTGCGCTTAAAACGTCGTGAAATAAAGTTGCGGCGCGGCCGGTTCGCAAGTGGCCGCGCAGGCGATCGAGGCTGCCGCAGCCAGTATGGGATAGCAGGCGGCGGCAGGCGCGCGTAACAAGACGAAAGTCGGGGCGAAGTCGGGACGCAGTCGAGGCTGCTGCCAGTGCCGCAGTCAACCGAACTGCAGTCGCGGTCGCAGTCAGGGCCGCAGTCAATAACAGCCGGGCTTCAGGGAAGGGCGCTGTGTCATTCCAGCGGTTCGCGCGCGAAGGTCGCGCGTGAGGCTCGATCAGGCCGAGCGATTCGCTGGAATGGCATAACACTCCTCTTCCATGCGGCTCCGGTTTGGGTATGTGCCGCGCAGCCGCAGGCCGTGTGGCACAACAAAAGATCAACGGAGGACAAATATGTCTATGTTTAACAAGATCGTCAAAGAATTCAAGTGGGGGCAGCACACGGTTCGCCTCGAGACGGGTGAAATCGCTCGCCAGGCAGGCGGCGCCGTGCTGGTCGACATCGAAGACACCGTCGTGCTCGCCACCGTGGTCGGTGCGAAAACCGCGAAGCCGGGTCAGGACTTCTTCCCGCTGACCGTCGATTACATCGAGAAAACCTACTCCGCAGGCAAGATTCCCGGCGGTTTCTTCCGTCGCGAAGGCCGTCCGTCCGAAGGCGAAACGCTGATCTCGCGCCTGATCGACCGTCCGCTGCGTCCGCTGTTCCCGGAAGGCTTCTACAACGAAGTGCAAGTCGTCATCCACGTGATGTCGATCAACCCGGAAGTGCCGGCCGACATCGCAGCGCTGATCGGCGCGTCGGCGGCGCTCGCCGTATCGGGTCTGCCGTTCAACGGCCCGGTGGGCGCGGCGCGCGTCGCGTACATCAACAACGAGTACGTGCTGAACCCGACCCGTTCGCAAATCAAGGAATCGCGCCTGGATCTGGTGGTGGCCGGTACTGAGCGCGCAGTGCTGATGGTCGAATCGGAAGCAGACCAGCTGCCGGAAGACGTGATGCTCGGCGCAGTCGTGTACGGCCACGAGCAGATGCAAACCGCCATCGACGCGATCCACGAACTGGTGCGCGAAGGCGGCAAGCCGGAATGGCAGTGGCAGCCGGCGCCGAAGAACGAAGCGCTGATCTCGCGCGTCAACGAAATCGCCTACAACGAACTGCTCGCCGCATATCAAACGCGCGACAAGCAGGCGCGCACGGCCAAGCTGAAGGAAGTCTACGCAGCGACGTCGGCGAAGCTCGAAGCAGACGCAGCCGGCACGGGCGCTGCGGCGGCCGACAAGGCTACCGTCGGCAACGTGCTGTTCGATATCGAAGCGAAGATCGTCCGCTCGCAGATCCTGAACGGCGAACCGCGTATCGACGGCCGCGACACCCGCACCGTGCGTCCGATCGAAATCCGCACTGGCGTGCTGCCGCGCACGCACGGCTCCGCGCTGTTCACGCGCGGTGAGACGCAGGCGCTGGTGGTGGCCACGCTCGGCACCAAGGGCGACGAGCAGATCATCGACGCGCTCGAAGGCGAGTACCGCGAACGCTTCATGCTCCACTACAACATGCCGCCGTTCGCGACTGGTGAAACCGGCCGCGTCGGCTCGCCGAAGCGCCGCGAAATCGGTCACGGGCGTCTGGCCAAGCGCGCGCTGGTGGCGTGCCTGCCGAGCGCCGACGAATTCGGCTATTCGATTCGCGTGGTGTCGGAAATCACCGAATCGAACGGTTCGTCGTCGATGGCATCGGTGTGCGGCGGCTGCCTCGCACTGATGGACGCCGGCGTGCCGATGAAGGCGCACGTCGCCGGTATCGCGATGGGCCTGATTCTCGACGGCAACAAGTTCGCGGTGTTGACCGACATCCTCGGCGACGAAGATCACCTCGGCGACATGGACTTCAAGGTGGCCGGCACGGCTGACGGCGTGACCGCGCTGCAGATGGACATCAAGATCCAGGGCATCACGAAGGAAATCATGCAGGTCGCGCTCGCACAGGCGAAGGAAGGCCGTCTGCATATTCTCGGCAAGATGACCTCGGCGGTGTCCGGCGCGAACACGACGCTGTCCGAATTCGCTCCGCGCATGATCACGATCAAGATCAACCCGGAAAAGATCCGCGATGTGATCGGCAAGGGTGGCTCGGTGATCCGCGCGCTGACCGAAGAAACCGGCACCACGATCGACATCTCCGACGACGGCGTCGTGACGATCGCGAGCACCAGCTCCGAAGGCATGGCCGAAGCGAAGAAGCGCATCGAGAACATCACGATGGAAGTCGAAGTGGGTCAGGTGTACGAAGGCACGATCCTCAAGCTGCTCGACTTCGGTGCAATCGTGAATATCCTGCCGGGCAAGGATGGTCTGCTGCATATTTCCGAGATCGCGAACGAGCGTATCAAGGATATCAACGACTATCTGAAGGAAGGCCAGCAGGTGAAGGTCAAGGTCATCCAGACGGACGAGAAGGGTCGCGTGCGTTTGTCGGCCAAGGCGCTGTTGAACGACGGCGCAGCATCGCAGCCTGAATCGACGCCGCAGCAGTAACGCGGCGACGAACCAACGGCCGGCAGCGTGAATGCGCGCCGGCCGTTTTTCATGTAGGGTGGATCGCATTGCGAACCCGCGGTTTCAGCGCGCAGTTTTCAACGCAATCCCCCCTTGGAGACGACAGCGATGAAAGCGATCGAAATCACCGAATTCGGTGCGCCGGAAGTGTTGAAACTTGCCGAGCGGCCGATGCCGGAGCTGAAAGCGGGCGAAGTGCTGATCAAGGTAGCGGCGTCGGGTGTGAACCGGCCCGATGTGTTTCAACGCAAGGGTTCGTATGCGCCGCCGCCGGGCGCGTCGGATCTGCCCGGGCTGGAAGTGGCGGGCGAGATCGTCGGCGGCTCGATCGATGAGAAGCATAATCCGTTTGGTTTGAAGATCGGCGATCGCGTGTGTGCGTTGCTTGCCGGCGGCGGGTATGCGGAATATGCGGCTGCGCCGCTTGCGCAGTGTCTGCCGGTGCCGAAGGGTTTGTCGGATATCGAAGCAGCATCGCTGCCGGAAACCTTCTTCACCGTGTGGAGCAACGTGTTCGACCGCGCGCTGCTCGGCAAGGGCGAGGGTGGGGCGAACGAAACGTTCCTCGTGCAGGGCGGTTCGAGCGGCATCGGCGTGACGGCGATCCAGGTTGCGCATGCGCTCGGGTTTCGCGTGTTCGCCACCGCGGGTTCCGACGATAAATGCCGCGCGTGCGAAGCGCTCGGCGCCGAGCGTGCGATCAACTACAAGACCGAAGATTTCGTCGAAGTCGTGAAGTCGTTGACCAACGATCGCGGTGTCGACGTGATTCTCGATATGGTGGCAGGCAGCTATATCTCGCGCGAGCTAAGCGCACTCGCCGACGGCGGGCGCATCGTGATCATCGCGTTGCTCGGTGGCGCGAAGGCCGAAGTGAACATGAGCGAAGTGCTGCGCCGCCGCCTGACCATCACCGGTTCGACGCTGCGTGCGCGACCGGTCGAGTTCAAGGCGAAGCTCGCCGCGCAGCTGAAAGAGCATGTGTGGCCGCATCTCGAAGACGGCAGCATCAAGCCGGTCGTGCATCAGGTATTCGCGGCCGCCGATGCGGCGCAGGCGCATGCATTGATGGAAAGTAGCGTGCACGTCGGCAAGCTCGTGCTGAATTGGGGCGATAACGCTTAACTGCGCGCCTGACTGCGCAGGTTGGATACACGGTCGATGGCCGCCCCCCGGTGGCCTGCTTGACGGCTGTATCGCGGCATGATCGGTCGAGTTTGACCCGATTGCGCCGCTCAAAGTAAAATCGCGTGTTTTGCGCGTGCTGCGGGTAGGTTTCGGTCGAAGGTTCGAAGAATCTTGGCTAAAAGAGGGGCGAACGACGAAGCGGACTTCGCCCACCACTCACGACATGAGAGCAATAGGCAAGACGATGGCAGAACAGCAAGCAAAGCAACGAGCCAAGCTGGTAGTCGGTAACTGGAAGATGCACGGCCGGCTCGCTGAAAACAGTGTGCTTCTCACGGCGGTGTCGCAGGGCGCCGGCAGCTTGCCGGAAAGCGTGCGGGTCGGTGTATGCGTGCCGTGCGTTTATCTTTCGCAGGCGCAAGTGTTGCTGAACGGCTCGCGGGTCGCGTGGGGCGTGCAGGACGTATCGGCGCATCCGCAAGGCGCGTTCACCGGCGAAGTGGCGGCTGCGATGGCTGCGGAATTCGGTGCGCAACTGGCGATCGTCGGCCATTCGGAGCGTCGTGCTTACCATCAGGAAAGCGCGGGGCTGGTCGGCATCAAGACGCAGCGAGTGCTCGAAGCAGGTTTGACGCCGATCGTCTGTGTCGGTGAAACGCTCGAGCAGCGTGAAGCCGGTGCAACCGAGCAGGTAGTGGGCGAGCAACTGGATGAAGTGCTGACGAAGTTGTCGGTAGAGGATGCGGCGCGTATTGTCGTGGCCTATGAGCCCGTCTGGGCGATCGGCACCGGCAAGAGTGCAAGCTCGGAACAGGCGCAGGCGGTGCATGCTTTCTTGCGTGCGCGTCTGGCAGCCAAGGGCGATGCAGTGGCCGATGTGCCACTGTTGTATGGCGGTAGTGTGAAACCCGACAACGCGGAAGAGTTGTTCCGCCAGCGCGACATCGACGGCGGCCTGATTGGCGGCGCGTCGTTAAAGCAGGGTGATTTCCTCGCGATCTGCGCGGCGGCCGTCGCGGCAGCGCGGGCATAACGGATTGAGCGCAATGTCTGTCACATTGCGCATTAAATAAAGACTCAGGTGAGTGGAATGCTGTATTTGAAAACGTTGATCATCGTCGTCCAGTTGCTGTCGGCGCTTGGGGTAATCGGCCTCGTGCTGTTGCAGCACGGCAAGGGCGCCGACATGGGCGCGGCCTTCGGCAGCGGCGCATCGGGCAGCCTGTTTGGTGCGACCGGTTCGGCCAACTTCCTGTCGCGCACGACCGCGGTGCTTGCCGCGGTGTTTTTCGTCACGACACTCGCGCTGACCTATCTCGGCGCTTACCACGCCAAGCCTTCAGCAGGCGTGCTCGGCGACGTGCCCACTGCACCGGTGGTTGCATCGGGTGCAGCAGCGACGTCGAATGCATCGGCTAGCGTCGCTGCTTCAGGTGCATCTGCTGCCGCTGCAGCAGCGCCGGCGGCATCTGCGCCGGGCCAGAACGTGCCGAAGTAAATTTTTCGGTTTGCCTGCTTTTGTGCGTTGAACAAACTGTTTAAACCAGTTACAATTCAAGTCTTGAAGCGATTCGCGGCTTTTATAAGTTGATTTCCCGGATTGCAGACAGTGCCGACGTGGTGAAATTGGTAGACACGCTATCTTGAGGGGGTAGTGGCGAAAGCTGTGCGAGTTCGAGTCTCGCCGTCGGCACCAATGTTAATCAGGACGTTATTCTAATGCCAGCCGCTTGCTTCGCTTTCGGCTGGCATTTTCACGTTTAGTGTGCTGCTTGCCGTACGCTTACAACAACTAGCACGCCGAAGTGATACGCGTCGGGAGGGGTCTGTTCCCGGCATCTGGTGGCCTGCAGAACCAACCGAAAGAGGATAGTCTTGAACCTCGCAGCCTATTTCCCCGTATTGTTGTTCCTCATCGTGGGCACCGGTTTAGGCGTAGCACTGGTCAGTATCGGCAAGATCCTCGGTCCCAATCGGCCAGACAACGCGAAGAACGCCCCGTACGAGTGCGGTTTCGAAGCCTTCGAAGACGCGCGTATGAAGTTCGACGTACGCTACTACCTGGTCGCCATCCTGTTCATCATTTTCGATCTTGAAACCGCGTTCCTGTTTCCGTGGGGCGTTGCGTTGCGCGATATCGGCTGGCCGGGCTTCATCTCGATGATGATTTTTCTGCTCGAATTCCTGCTGGGCTTCGCCTATATCTGGAAGAAAGGCGGCCTCGACTGGGAATGACGGGTCAATCGCCGGTTTGCAGGGCGGCCTATGCTAGCTGCCCGTCTGGAGTGGAAAGCAAATGAGTATTGAAGGGGTCTTGAAGGAAGGGTTTGTCACGACGACCGCTGACAAACTGATCAACTGGACGCGCACCGGCTCGCTGTGGCCGATGACGTTCGGTCTCGCGTGTTGCGCGGTCGAGATGATGCATGCGGGCGCCGCCCGTTATGACCTCGACCGTTTCGGCGTGGTGTTTCGTCCGAGTCCGCGCCAGTCGGACGTGATGATCGTCGCCGGCACGCTGTGCAACAAGATGGCACCCGCGCTGCGTAAGGTGTACGACCAGATGGCCGAGCCGCGCTGGGTGATTTCGATGGGTTCGTGCGCGAATGGTGGTGGCTACTATCACTATTCGTACTCGGTGGTGCGGGGTTGCGATCGCATCGTGCCGGTGGACGTGTATGTGCCGGGTTGCCCGCCGACGGCTGAAGCGCTGGTGTATGGCGTGATCCAGCTGCAGGCGAAGATCCGCCGCACCAACACCATCGCCCGTCAATAAGATCTAAGCCTCCCACAATATGGCAAGCAAACTCGAGACCCTCAAAGCGAATCTCGAGGCGGCCTTCGGCGGCCGCCTGGCGAGCATCACGGAATCGATCGGCGAACTGACGATCGTCGTGAAGGCGAGCGATTACCTTCAGGTCGTGCAGCAACTGCGCGACGATCCTTCGCTGAAATTCGAACAGCTGATGGATCTGTGCGGCGTCGACTATCAGACGTACGGCGACGGCGCGTATGAAGGCCCGCGCTTTGCGGCGGTGCTGCATCTGCTGTCGATTGCGAACAACTGGCGGCTGCGCGTGCGCGTGTTCGCACCGGACGACGACGTTCCGCTCGTCGCATCGGTGGTCGATGTGTGGAGTTCGGCCAACTGGTACGAGCGCGAAGCATTCGATCTGTACGGCATCGTGTTCGAAGGCCACCCCGACCTGCGCCGCATTCTGACCGACTACGGTTTCATCGGTCACCCGTTCCGCAAGGATTTCCCGGTTTCCGGCTATGTCGAGATGCGCTACGACCCGGAAGAGAAGCGCGTCGTCTACCAGCCGGTGACGATCGAGCCGCGCGAAATCACGCCGCGCGTGATCCGCGAGGATCGCTATGGCGGTCTGAAACACTAAGGGAACGCCATGGCAGAGATCAAGAACTACACGCTGAACTTCGGCCCGCAGCACCCGGCAGCGCACGGTGTGCTGCGCCTCGTGCTCGAACTCGACGGCGAAGTGATCCAGCGCGCCGACCCGCACATCGGCCTGCTGCACCGCGCGACCGAAAAGCTCGCCGAAACCAAGACGTTTATCCAGTCGGTGCCGTATATGGACCGTCTCGACTACGTGTCGATGATGGTCAACGAGCACGGCTATGTGCTCGCGATTGAAAAGCTGCTAGGCATCGACGTGCCGGTGCGCGCGAAATACATCCGCGTGCTGTTCGACGAAGTGACGCGCGTGCTGAACCACCTGATGTGGATCGGCGCACACGCACTCGACGTCGGCGCGATGGCGGTGTTTCTGTATGCATTCCGCGAGCGCGAAGATCTGATGGACGTGTACGAGGCGGTATCGGGCGCGCGGATGCACGCTGCGTACTACCGTCCGGGCGGCGTGTATCGCGATCTGCCGGAAGCGATGCCGCAGTACAAGGCATCGAAGATCCGCAACGCGAAGGCGCTGTCGAAGATGAACGAGAGCCGCCAGGGTTCGCTGCTCGATTTCATCGAAGACTTTTTTAACCGTTTCCCGAAGTGCGTCGACGAGTACGAAACGCTGCTCACCGACAACCGCATCTGGAAGCAGCGTCTGGTCGGCATCGGCGTGGTGACGCCGGAGCGCGCGCTGCAGCTTGGCCTCACCGGCGCGATGCTGCGCGGCTCGGGCATCGAATGGGATCTGCGCAAGAAGCAGCCGTACGAAGTGTACGATCAGCTCGACTTCGACATCCCGGTCGGCGTGAACGGCGATTGCTACGACCGCTATCTGGTGCGTGTCGAAGAAATGCGCCAATCCACGCGTATTGCGAAGCAATGTATTGACTGGCTTCGTAAGAATTCCGGCCCGGTGATGGTCGACAATCACAAGGTTGCGCCGCCGTCGCGCGTCGGCATGAAGTCGAACATGGAAGAGCTGATTCACCACTTCAAGCTGTTCACCGAAGGCTTCCATGTGCCCGAAGGCGAAGCATATGCGGCAGTCGAGCATCCGAAGGGCGAGTTCGGCATCTATCTGATTTCGGACGGTGCAAACAAGCCGTACCGCCTGAAGATCCGCGCACCGGGCTATGCGCACCTGTCCGCGCTCGACGAAATGGCGCGCGGCCACATGATCGCCGACGCCGTGACGATCATCGGGACGCAGGACATCGTGTTCGGCGAAGTGGATCGCTAGAAGTGAACCGCTAGACAAGCAAGTATCATCGCGGCGCGCGCATCAAGATAACAATGTGATCCCACAGCGCGCGCTACGCAAAGGAACGCCGGGTCTGTCGCAGGCGGCAAGCAGCAGGTGCAACGCAAGTGCAGCATCAGGCAGCACGCCCGCGGCAGGTGTTCGTTCGGTAGGAATTGAAAGAGTCGTGTCTGAAAATGATCTCAGCTGAAGGCCTGAAAGAAATCGATCGCGCGGTCGCGAAGTACCCCGCGGATCAGAAACAGTCCGCCGTGATGGCGGCGCTGGCCGTTGGTCAGGAAGAGCATGGCTGGCTGTCGCCGGAACTGATGCAGTTCGTGGCGGACTACCTGCAGATGCCGGCCGTGGCCGTGCAGGAAGTCGCGACGTTCTACACGATGTACGAGACGTCGCCGGTCGGCAAATACAAGATCACGCTCTGCACCAACCTGCCGTGCCAGCTTGGCCCGGACGGCGGCTCGGAGAGCGCGGCCGACTATCTGAAGCAGAAACTCGGAATCGATTTCGGCGAAACCACCACGGACGGCAAGTTCACGCTCAAAGAGGGCGAGTGCATGGGTTCGTGCGGCGATGCGCCGGTGCTGCTGGTGAACAATCACCGCATGTGCAGCTTTATGAGCCGCGCCAAGATCGACCAGTTGCTCGAGGAGCTTTCGAAATGACGTCACTACACGACCGTCACATCAAGCCACTGATCCTCGCCGGCCTGAACGGCGAGAACTGGCATCTCGAAGATTACGTCGCGCGCGGCGGCTACAAGCAGCTGCGCCGCATCCTGGAAGAAAAGATTCCGCCCGAGCAGGTGATTGCCGACGTCAAGGCGTCGGGCCTGCGTGGCCGTGGCGGTGCAGGCTTCCCGACCGGCCTGAAGTGGAGCTTCATGCCGCGTCAGTTCCCGGGGCAGAAGTACCTCGTCTGCAATTCGGACGAAGGCGAGCCGGGCACGTTCAAAGACCGCGACATCCTGCGCTGGAACCCGCATTCGCTGATCGAAGGCATGGCGATCGGCGCGTATGCGATGGGCATCACGGTCGGCTACAACTATATTCACGGCGAAATTTTCGCCGAGTATCGGCGCTTTGAAGAAGCGCTCGAAGAAGCACGCCGCGCGGGCTTCCTCGGCGACAACATCATGGGCTCCGGCTTCTCGTTCCAGCTGCACGCGCACCATGGTTACGGCGCGTACATCTGCGGCGAAGAAACTGCGCTGCTCGAATCGCTGGAAGGCAAGAAAGGCCAGCCGCGTTTCAAGCCGCCGTTCCCGGCGAGCTTCGGCGTGTACGGCAAGCCGACCACGATCAACAACACCGAAACCTTCGCTGCCGTGCCGTTCCTCCTGGAAATCGGACCGCAGGCGTATCTGGAAATCGGCAAGCCGAACAACGGCGGCACCAAGATCTTTTCGATCTCGGGCGACGTCGAGCGTCCGGGCAACTACGAAATTCCGCTCGGCACGCCGTTCGCGACGCTGATGGAACTCGCCGGCGGCATGCGCGGCGGCAAGAAGATCAAGGCAGTGATTCCGGGCGGTTCGTCGGCGCCGGTGATCCCCGGTGACATGATGATGCAAACCGACATGGACTACGATTCGATCGCGAAGGCCGGATCGATGCTCGGTTCGGGCGCGGTGATCGTGATGGACGAAACGCGTTGCATGGTGCGCTCGCTGATGCGCCTGTCGTACTTCTATTACGAAGAGTCGTGCGGCCAGTGCACGCCGTGCCGCGAAGGTACCGGCTGGCTGTATCGCGTGGTGCATCGTATCGAGCACGGTCTGGGCCGCCAGGAAGATCTGGATCTGCTGAACTCGGTTGCCGAGAACATCATGGGCCGCACGATCTGCGCGCTCGGCGATGCGGCGGCGATGCCGGTGCGCGGCATGCTGAAGCATTACTGGGACGAGTTCGAATACCACGTTGCCAACAAGCGTTGCCTCGTCGGCGGGCACGCCGGTGCGGCAGCGGTGTCGGAAACAGTCGCTGCATAACAAAGCCCCAACGCCGCAGACACGTCATCGCGAGCGGGCCGCATGGGCCCGGCGGGTGAGCGGGCGAACGATTGAGCGGTATCAGGTTAAGGAAGATTGACCATCATGGTTGAACTCGAAATAGACGGCAAGAAGGTCGAGGTCCCTGAAGGCAGCATGGTGATCCAGGCTGCGCATCAGGTCGACAGGTACGTTCCGCACTTCTGCTATCACAAGAAACTGTCGATCGCGGCGAACTGCCGGATGTGTCTGGTCGACGTCGAGAAGATGCCGAAGGCCGTGCCCGCCTGTGCGACGCCGGTTTCGCAAGGCATGATCGTGCGCACCAAGTCGGACAAGGCCATCAAGGCGCAGCAGTCGGTGATGGAATTCCTGCTGATCAACCACCCGCTCGATTGCCCGATCTGCGATCAGGGCGGCGAGTGTCAGCTGCAGGATCTGGCGGTCGGTTACGGCAAGTCGTCGTCGCGTTACAGCGAAGAGAAGCGGGTGGTGTTCCACAAGAACGTGGGCCCGCTGATCTCGATGGAAGAAATGTCGCGCTGCATTCACTGCACGCGCTGTGTGCGTTTCGGCCAGGAAGTTGCCGGCGTGATGGAACTCGGCATGCTGGGCCGCGGCGAGCATTCGGAAATCACGTCGTTCGTCGGCAAGACGGTCGATTCGGAACTGTCGGGCAACATGATCGACCTGTGCCCGGTCGGCGCGCTGACCAGCAAGCCGTTCCGCTACAGCGCCCGCACGTGGGAACTGTCGCGCCGCAAGTCGGTGAGCCCGCATGATTCGGTGGGTGCGAATCTGGTGGTGCAGGTCAAGAACAACCGCGTGATGCGCGTGCTGCCGTTCGAGAATGAAGCAATCAACGAATGCTGGATCTCGGACAAGGACCGCTTCTCGTACGAAGGTCTGAATAGCGAAGAGCGCCTGACCACGCCGATGCTCAAGCAAGGCGGCAAGTGGGTCGAAACCGACTGGCAGACCGCGCTCGAGTATGTGTTGAAGGGCCTCAACGGCATCAAGGGCCAGCACGGCGCGAACGCGATTGCCGCACTGGGCAGCGCGCACAGCACGGTCGAAGAACTGTTCCTGCTGAAGCAGCTCGCGCAAGCGGTGGGCACGCCGAACGTTGACTTTCGTCTGCGTCAGACCGATTTCTCGGCGCCTCTCAACGGCACGCCGTGGCTCGGCATGAAGATCGCGGATCTGTCGAACATCGACGCGGCCTTCGTGGTAGGCGCTTCGTCGCTGCGCCGCGATCATCCGCTGTTTGCCGCGCGTCTGCGTCTGTCGTCGAAGGCCGGCGCGAAGGTGTCGCTGCTGCAGGCTTCACGCGACAACTCGCTGATCCCGAAAGCACAAGTGATCTCGGCAGCGCCGTCCGCATGGCTCGACGAACTCGCAGCGATCGCCGCTGCGGTATCGGAAGCGAGTGGCGTGGCACTGCCCGAAGCCTTCGCAGGCACGACCGCTACCGATGCAGCCAAGCAGATCGCCGCCTCGCTCGCCGCCGGCGACAAGCGCGTCGTGCTGATCGGCAACGCAGCGGTACAGCATCCGGAGTTCGCGCGGATTCACGCTGCGGCCCAATGGATCGCAGATAGCACGGGCGCCGCGCTCGGCTTCCTGACCGAAGCGGCCAACACGGTTGGCGCGCATCTGGTCGGCGCACTGCCGGCTGCCGGCGGCCTGAACGCACGTGAAGCGTTCGAGCAGCCGCGCAAGGGCTACCTGTTGCTGAACATCGAACCCGAATTCGACACCGCTAATCCGGCGCAAGCGCTGGCCGCGCTGAACCAGGCGGAAATGGTCGTCGTGATGTCGCCGTTCAAGACCGGCACCGAATACGCGGACGTGTTGCTGCCGATCGCGCCGTTCACGGAAACGGCCGGCACCTTCGTCAACGCAGAAGGCACGGTGCAAACCTTCAACGGTGTGGTGCGTCCGCTTGGCGACGCGCGTCCCGCATGGAAGGTGCTGCGTGTGCTGGGCAGCCTGGTCGATGCGAAAACCTTCAGTTACGACACGGCTGAAGAAGTGCGCACCGCGGCACTCGGCGACGTGGACCTCACGCCGCGCCTGTCGAACAAGACGAGCGTCGCAATCGCACGCAGCAACGGCAACGGTGCGAAGGCCGCCAACGGTTCCTTCGAACGCATCGCCGACGTACCGATCTACCACGCCGACGCACTGGTGCGCCGCGCGCCGTCGCTGCATCTGACGGCGGCTGCCCGCGCGGCGAACACGATCGGCCTGCCGGCCGCGCTGTTCGACAAACTCGGTTTGAAAGATGGCGACGCCGTGCGCGTGCGCCAGGGCGAGCGCTCGGTGCAGATTCCGGCCGTGCGCGATGCGAATCTTGCGGAGACGGTGGTCCGCGTATCGGCGGCTACGCCTGCCGGTGCTGCGCTGGGCAGCCTGTTCGGTGAACTGCTGGTGGAGAAGGCGTAAATGACCCTGTTCGATTCGATCAACGCCGGCGGCAGCCAGCTTCTCGGCGTGGCCTGGCCCACGATATGGGCGCTGGTGCGCATCCTCGTGGTGGCCGTGGTGATCCTGCTGTGCGTGGCTTACCTGATCCTGTGGGAGCGTAAGCTGATCGGCTGGATGCACGTGCGTCTCGGCCCGAACCGGGTCGGCCCCGGCGGCTCGCTGCAACCGATCGCCGACGTGCTGAAGCTGCTGCTGAAGGAGGTGATCCAGCCGGCGCAAGCCAGCCGCTGGATCTACCTGATCGCGCCGGTGATGGTGGTGGTGCCGGCCTTCGCGGTGTGGGCGGTGATTCCGTTCCAGGCCGGCGCGGTGCTCGGCGACATCAACGCGGGCCTGCTGTACGCAATGGCGATTTCGTCGATCGGCGTGTACGGCGTGATTCTGGCCGGCTGGGCGTCGAACTCGAAGTACGCGTTCCTCGGCGCGATGCGCGCCGCGGCGCAGATGGTGTCGTACGAAATCTCGATGGGCTTCGCGCTGGTCGTCGTGCTGATGACCGCCGGCAGCCTGAACCTGTCGGACATCGTCGGTTCGCAGATGCGCGGCATGTTCGCGAGTTACGGCATCCACTTCCTGTCGTGGAACTGGCTGCCGCTGCTGCCGATGTTCGTCGTCTACTTCGTGTCGGGCATCGCGGAAACGAACCGCCACCCGTTCGACGTGGTGGAAGGCGAGTCGGAAATCGTCGCAGGTCACATGATCGATTACTCGGGGATGGCGTTTGCGCTGTTCTTCCTCGGCGAGTACATCAACATGATCGTGATCTCGGCGCTGGCCACGATCCTGTTCCTCGGCGGCTGGGACGCACCGTTTGGTTTCCTGACCTTCATTCCGGGTGTCTTCTGGCTGGTGCTGAAGGTATTCATGTTGTTGTCGATATTCATCTGGGTGCGTGCGACGTTCCCGCGCTACCGCTATGACCAGATCATGCGTCTGGGCTGGAAGGTGTTCATTCCGGTCACCGTGGTGTGGCTGGTGGTGGTCGGCTTCTGGATCATGTCACCGTTGAATATCTGGAAATAAGAGGGCGGACGACCATGACCTCGATTCAAAACTTCTTCAAGACGTTCTTCCTGACCGAGCTGCTGAAAGGTCTCGCGCTGACCGGACGCTATACGTTCCAGCGCAAGATCACCGTGCAGTTCCCGGAAGAAAAGACGCCGATCTCGCCGCGTTTTCGCGGTCTGCACGCACTGCGCCGCTATGAGAATGGCGAAGAGCGCTGCATCGCGTGCAAGCTGTGCGAAGCGGTGTGCCCGGCACTGGCGATCACGATCGAATCGGAAACGCGCGCGGACAACACGCGCCGCACGACGCGTTACGACATCGACCTGACCAAGTGCATCTTCTGCGGTTTCTGCGAAGAAAGCTGCCCGGTCGATTCGATCGTCGAGACGCACATCCTCGAGTATCACGGCGAGAAGCGCGGCGACCTGTACTTCACGAAGGACATGCTGCTGGCCGTCGGCGACCGCTACGAAGCGGAAATCGCGGCGAACAAGGCAGCGGACGCACCGTACCGTTGATGTAACTGCAATTCGAAGCAAGCCGCATCGCCCGTTAGCACGCGGTGCGCCGTTCCTTGACTGTCGTTCGAACGCAAGCTGCAAGCATGATCGTGTTCATGCGCGGCGCGCGCGGATGGCGAGGCAAAGGACCATGCCTGACGATGGCCTAACGAAGAACCGGTAATCATGGAATTCACCACCGTACTGTTCTACATCTTCGCTGTGCTCCTGACGCTGTCGGGGCTGAAGGTGATCACTTCGCGCAACCCCGTCGCGTCCGCGCTGTTCCTCGTGCTGGCGTTCTTCAACGCCGCCGCGATCTGGATGCTGCTGCAGGCCGAGTTCCTCGCGATCCTGCTGGTGCTGGTGTATGTCGGCGCGGTGATGGTGCTGTTCCTGTTCGTCGTGATGATGCTGGACATCAATCTCGACGTGCTGCGGCGCGACTTCAAGCGCTTCGTGCCGATGGCGACCATCGTCGGCGCGATCATCGTGATCGAAACGGCGTTGATCCTGTGGCACGGCTACGGCGCGACGGTACAGCCGGTGCGCGATACCACCGCAGCGATCGGCGGCACCGCCGGCTGGTCGAACACGCGTCTGATCGGCAAGGTGATCTACACCGATTACATCTTCGCGTTCGAAGTGGCCGGTCTCGTGCTGCTGGTCGCGATCATCGCGGCGATCGCGCTGACCACGCGTCACCAGAAAGACAGCAAGCGCCAGCGCATTTCCGACCAGGTGGCCGTGCGCCGCGAAGACCGCGTGCGCATCGTGAAGATGCAATCCGAGAAAGCCGAGCCGGAGACGCTCGAAACCGCGGCGCCAGCGGCGGCGGCACCCAGCTCGGCCCCGAGCACCAAGGCCTGAGCGCAGAGGAGATAAAACCATGTTGAGTCTTGCCCATTACCTCGTGCTCGGTGCGATCCTGTTTGCGATCAGCATCGTCGGCATTTTCCTGAACCGCCGCAACGTGATCATCATCCTGATGGCGATCGAGTTGATGCTGCTGGCGGTCAATACCAATTTCGTCGCGTTCTCGCACTATCTGGGCGACGTGCACGGCCAGATCTTCGTGTTTTTTGTGCTGACCGTCGCCGCGGCCGAAGCGGCCATCGGCCTCGCGATTCTGGTGACCCTGTTCCGTAGCCTCGACACGATCAACGTCGAGGATCTGGATCAGCTCAAAGGTTAATTTCAGGTAAGACGGTTATGTCCACGACAATCAACGAAAACCTGCTGCTGGCCGTTCCTCTCGCACCGCTCGCCGGCTCGCTGATCGCAGGTCTGTTCGGCAAGACGGTAGGGCGCGCAGGCGCCCATACGGTGACGATCCTCGGGGTGGCGATCTCGTTCATCCTGTCGGCGATGGTGTTTCTCGACGTGCAGAACGGCGGGAGCTTCAACGCGACGATCTACGAATGGATGACGGTCGGCAAACTGAAGTTCGAAGTCGGCTTCCTCGTCGATTCGCTGACCGCGATGATGATGTGCGTGGTGACCTTCGTGTCGCTGATGGTGCACATCTACACGATCGGCTACATGGCGGAAGACGACGGCTACCAGCGCTTCTTCTCGTACATCTCGCTGTTCACGTTCTCGATGCTGATGCTCGTGATGAGCAACAACTTCCTGCAGCTGTTCTTCGGCTGGGAAGCGGTGGGTCTGGTGTCGTACCTGCTGATCGGCTTCTACTTCACGCGTGAGAGTGCGATCTACGCGAACATGAAGGCGTTCATCGTGAACCGCATCGGCGACTTCGGGTTCCTGCTCGGTATCGGCCTGCTGCTCGCGTACGGCGGCTCGATGAACTACGGCGAGATCTTCTCGAAGAACCACGAGCTGGCTTCGCTGACCTTCCCGGGCACCGACTGGAACCTGCTGACGGTTGCGTGTATTTGCCTCTTCATCGGCGCGATGGGTAAGTCGGCGCAGTTCCCGCTGCACGTGTGGCTGCCGGATTCGATGGAAGGCCCGACGCCGATTTCCGCACTGATCCACGCGGCAACCATGGTGACCGCCGGCATCTTCATGGTGGCGCGCATGTCGCCGCTGTTCGAACTGTCGGACGCCGCGCTGTCGTTCATCATGGTGATCGGCGCGATTACCGCGCTGTTCATGGGTTTCCTCGGCATCGTCCAGAACGACATCAAGCGCGTGGTCGCGTACTCGACGCTGTCGCAGCTCGGTTACATGACGGTCGCGCTCGGCGCGTCGGCTTACCCGGTCGCCGTGTTCCACCTGATGACGCACGCGTTCTTCAAGGCGCTGCTGTTCCTCGGCGCCGGCTCGGTGATCATCGGCATGCACCACGACCAGGACATGCGCAACATGGGCGGCCTGTGGAAGTACATGCCGATCACGTGGATCACGTCGCTGATCGGTTCGCTCGCGCTGATCGGTACGCCGTTCTTCGCCGGCTTCTACTCGAAAGATTCGATCATCGATGCGGCCAAGCTGTCGCATCTGCCGGGTTCGGGCTTCGCGTACTTCGCGGTCGCCGCCAGCGTGTTCGTCACGGCGCTGTACTCGTTCCGTATGTACTTCCTCGTGTTCCACGGCAAGGAGCGCTTCCGCGGTCCGAAGCACCCCGACTCGCCGATGGCGAAGGAAGCCGCCGCACACGCGCATGACGAAGACCATGGCCACGGCCACGGTCATGACGATCACGGCCATGGCCACGAGCACGTGCCGCACGAAACGCCGTGGGTAGTGTGGGTGCCGCTGGTGCTGCTGGCGATTCCGTCGGTGATCATCGGTGCGATCGGCATCGGCCCGATGCTGTACGGCGATTTCTTCTCGCACGGCGTCGCGTTCGACAAGGTGATCTACATCGCCGACAACCATCCGGCACTGCGCGAAATGGCCGAGGAATTCCACGGCTGGTTCGAGATGGGCATCCACTCGTTCGCGGGTCTGCCGGTGTGGCTGTCGCTCGCCGGTGTGATCGTCGCGTGGTTCCTGTACATCGTGCGTCCGGAACTGCCGGCCAAGATCCGCCAGACGTTCTCGCCGATCTACACGCTGCTCGACAACAAGTACTACATGGACAAGATCAACGAGATCGTCTTCGCACGCGGTGCGGTGGCGATCGGCCGCGGCCTGTGGAAGGAAGGCGACGTGGTGGTGATCGACGGTATCGTCAACGGCAGCGCGCGCTTCATCGGCTGGTTCGCCGGTGTGATCCGCTTCCTGCAGTCCGGTTATATCTACCACTACGCGTTTGCGATGATCATCGGGATGTTGGGCCTCCTGACGCTGTTCGTTACGCTCGGCGGAAAATAAGGAACGCGAGGAGACACCATGTATAACTACCCGATTCTAAGTATCGCCATCTGGATGCCGATCGTGTTCGGCCTCGTGGTGCTGGCGGTGGGCAACGACCGCAATCCGGCTCCGGCGCGCTGGATCGCGCTGGTCGGCTCGATCCTCAGTTTCATCGTGACGATTCCGTTGATGACGGATTTCGACACGAACACGGCCAAGCTGCAGTTCGTCGAGCACGCGAAGTGGATCGAACGCTTCAACATCACGTATTACCTCGGCGTCGACGGCATCTCGATGTGGTTTGTCGTGCTGACCGCGCTGATCACGATCATCGTCGTGATCGCCGCATGGGAAGTGATCAAGAAGAACGTGTCGCAGTATCTGGCGGCATTCCTGATCCTGTCGGGCATCATGGTCGGCGTGTTCTCGTCGGCTGACGGCATGCTGTTCTACGTGTTCTTCGAAGCGACGCTGATCCCGATGTACATCATCATCGGCATGTGGGGCGGGGCGAACCGCGTGTACGCGGCGTTCAAGTTCTTCCTGTACACGCTGATGGGTTCGCTGCTGATGCTGGTCGGCCTGATCTATCTGTACACGCAGACGGGCACGTTCGAGCTCGCCGCATGGCATGCCGCGCAGATTCCGATGACGCCGCAGGTGCTGCTGTTTATCGCGTTCTTCCTCGCGTTCGCGGTGAAGGTGCCGATGTGGCCGGTTCACACGTGGTTGCCTGACGCACACGTCGAAGCGCCGACCGGCGGCTCGGTGGTGCTGGCGGCGATCATGCTGAAGCTCGGCGCGTACGGTTTCCTGCGCTTCTCGCTGCCGATCGCACCGGACGCAAGCCACTTTCTCGCGCCGGTGGTGATCACGCTGTCGCTGATCGCGGTGATCTATATCGGCCTCGTCGCGATGGTGCAGGCCGACATGAAGAAGCTGGTCGCGTATTCGTCGATTGCGCACATGGGCTTCGTCACGCTCGGCTTCTTCATCTTCAACCAGCTCGGCGTGGAAGGCGCGATCGTGCAGATGATCTCGCACGGCTTCGTGTCGGGCGCGATGTTCCTGTGCATCGGCGTGCTGTACGACCGCATGCATACGCGCCAGATCGCCGATTACGGCGGTGTGGTCAACACGATGCCAAAGTTCGCCGCGCTGGTGATGCTGTTCTCGATGGCGAACTGCGGCCTGCCGGGCACTTCCGGTTTTGTCGGCGAGTTCATGGTGATTCTGGCCGCGGTCCAGTACAACTTCTGGATTGCGTTCGGCGCCGCGTTCACGCTGATTCTCGGTGCCGGCTACACGCTGTGGATGTACAAGCGCGTGTACTTCGGCGCGGTCGCCAACGACCACGTGAAGAAGCTGATCGACATCAACGGCCGTGAGTTCTTCATGCTGATCGTGCTTGCCGCGCTGACGCTGTTCATGGGCCTGTACCCGAAGCCTTTCTCTTCAGTGATGCACGCGTCCGTGGAGAACCTCCTTACCCACGTATCGCAGTCGAAGCTGCCGCTGTCCCAGTAGCAGAGCGGAGGAAACACAAAATCATGCAAAACGCCCCTATTAGTGCTCTGCTACCCGACGCGCTGCTGATGGCCGCGGTGGTCGTCGCGTGGCTGAACGAGACCTTCGCGGGTCCCGCCGGCCGCCGCGTCACGTATCTGATCGCGGTCATCTCGACGGTGGTCGCCGGCGTCTGGTTCTCGGCGCTCGCGCTCGACCCGGCGCAGCATTACTACTTCTCGCGGATGTACGTGGTCGATTCGTTCGCGAGCGTGATGAAGGCCGTCGTGTCGTTCGGCTACGCGGTGTCGATCCTGTACTCGCGCAAGTATCTGGAAGACCGCGGCATCTTCCGCGGCGACTTCTACCTGCTCGGCATGTTCTCGCTGCTCGGCCAGCTGATCATGATCTCGGGCAATAACTTCCTGACGCTGTATCTCGGTCTGGAACTGATGTCGCTGTCGCTGTACGCGCTGATCGCGCTGCGCCGCGACGCCGCGCAGTCGAATGAAGCGGCGATGAAGTACTACGTGCTGGGCGCGCTGGCTTCGGGCTTCCTGCTGTACGGCATCTCGATGATCTACGGCGCGACCGGTTCGCTCGAACTGAACGAAGTGCTGAAGGCTGTCGCTTCGGGCCGCATCAACGACGTCGTGCTGCTGTTCGGCGTGATCTTCATCGTCGCGGGTATCGCGTTCAAGATGGGTGCGGTGCCGTTCCATATGTGGGTGCCCGACGTGTACCAGGGCGCGCCGACCGCGATGACGCTGATCGTCGGCGGTGGCCCGAAGGTCGCGGCATTCGCGTGGGGCCTGCGCTTCCTCGTGATGGGCCTGCTGCCGCTGGCCGTGGACTGGCAGGAAATGCTGGTGATTCTCGCGGCGCTGTCGCTGATCGTCGGCAACATCACCGGTATCGTGCAGCGTAACGTGAAGCGGATGCTCGCGTACTCGGCGATCTCGAACATGGGCTTCGTGCTGCTCGGCCTGCTGTCCGGCGTGGTGGACGGCAAGACCAACGCGGCCGCGAGCGCATACGGTTCGGCGATGTTCTACAGCATCGTCTACCTGATCACGACGCTCGGCTCGTTCGGCGTGGTGATGCTGCTCGGCCGCAAGGACTTCGAAGCCGAAACGCTCGACGACTTCAAGGGCCTGAACCAGCGCAACCCGGTGTACGCATTCGTGATGATGGTGATGATGTTCTCGCTCGCCGGCATTCCGCCGACGGTCGGCTTCTACGCGAAGCTGGCCGTGCTCGAAGCGACGATGAACGCCGGCCTCACGTGGCTGGCGGTGCTGGCGGTGATCACGTCGCTGTTCGGCGCGTTCTACTACCTGCGTATCGTCAAGCTGATGTACTTCGACGAGCCGCAAGATACGAGCGCGATCGTCGCCGATTCGAGCAAGCGTCTGCTGCTGACGCTGAACGGCGTTGCGGTGCTGCTGCTCGGCATTGTGCCAGGCCCGCTGATGACGATCTGCCTGCAGGCGATCTCGCATACCTTGCCGCTTTAATTAGATGTCAGCGGCCGGTTGGTTTATCGTGTTGTTGGCGCTCGCGGGCGCCAACCTGCCGTTCCTGAATCAGCGCCTGTTCGCTGTCGTGCCGATGAAGGCCGTCAAGAAAAGCGCGTGGCTCAGGATCGGCGAAATGATCGTGCTGTATCTGGTGGTCGGAGCGTTCGGCTTCATGCTCGAAGCGCGCGCCGGCAACCGCTTCGAACAGGGCTGGCAGTTTTACGCGATCACCTTTAGCCTGTTCGTCGTGTTCGCCTTCCCAGGCTTCGCGTTTCAATATCTCGTCAAACGGCGCTAACGGTTCCGGCCGCGGCGCTTCATCGTCGCATAGAGGTCGCAGATGGCTGGAATTCCGAAGCAGCAACTCGAGCATCACGAAGGTCTCACCGAAACGCTGGTCGAAAGCAAGCGTGTGTACGAGGGACCGTTCATGAAGATCAACTGCGATACCGTGCGCTTGCCGGACGGTAAGCAGGCAACGCGCGAATATGTGGTGCACGCCGGCGCGGTGATGGTGATTCCGCTGCTCGACAACAACCGCGTGCTGCTCGAGCGTCAGTATCGTTATGCGACCGGCAAGGTGATGATCGAATACCCGGCCGGCAAGCTCGATCCGAACGAAGACGAATTGACCTGCGCGCAACGCGAGCTGGAAGAAGAAACCGGTTACTCCGCGAGCGAGTACATCTTTCTGACGCGCATCCACCCGATCATCTCGTACTCGACCGAGTTCATCGATATCTATCTTGCGCGTGGCCTGACATCCGGCCGGCAGAAACTCGACGAAGGCGAATTCATCGAACTGTTCACCGCGGATGTGGCCGAACTGTCCGAATGGATACGCACGGGCAAGGTCAGCGATGTGAAGACGATCATCGGTACGTTCTGGCTCGAGAAATTCTTGTCCGGTGCGTGGGAGTTGCCCGCGCCGGTGGGCCGCTAGGCGCGGCTCCGACGATACGCTGCGAAGTGTCATGCGATGCCACGCGGCATCGCTGGCACTCGCGTTTTTCATGTCTTGCCGGCACCTGCGGCGACATTGCCTGACGCAACGAATCACGTTGCCCCGACCAGACGCGTAACGAGGTCCGACGCGCACGGTGTACCATTGCGCAGCGCGATTGAATTTTTCATCGAAAGCGCATAGGCGGCGGCCGTCCATCGCATCGATCCGATGTCATGACGAATCGATTGCGCAGTTGAAACGCCGCCGATTAGTAATGAACGATCAAGCGAACGTTCAAACGAACGATCAAGCGAACGACCGTTCACAAATACCTGTTTTGCGCTAAACTCCTACGCAAGCCCTGATTCCATGAAGGTCCTAGATTTACAGTGCCCGCACGGCCACCGGTTCGAAGGCTGGTTCGCATCAGCCGACGACTTCGAAGCGCAACTGTCGAAGAAGCTGGTTGCGTGTCCGGTGTGCAACGCGACTGAAGTGAGTCGCCTGCCGTCGGCGCCGCGGCTGAATCTGTCCGGTGCGAGCGAAGCGTCGGCAGGCGCTGCAGGCGCCGCCGCTTCCGCTGCCGCAAGCGCCAACCCCGATTCGCTGCAGGCGCGTGCGATGCGTGCGTTGCGCGAGGTGCTGGAGAAGACCGAGAACGTGGGCGACCGCTTCGCCGAGGAAGCGCGGCGCATTCACTACAACGAAGCGCCGGCTCGCAATATTCGCGGTGTCACCACGCCCGAAGATGCGAAAGCCCTTGTCGAAGAAGGCATCGACGTGATGCCGTTGCCGATTCCTGCTGCGCTGAAAGAGCCGCTGCAATGAAGTTGCGCTGACCGCCGCAAGCGTGGTCTCGCGTGCGGCGGTTTCCTGGCGGCGGCGGGGTGGCCGCGGCGAGGAGTGACTGCGCATGGATCTGAACTACACGAGCGCCGACGACGCATTTCGCGCCGACATCCGCGCGTGGCTCGCAGCGAATCTGCCTGCGACGCTGCGCGACAAGGTTCTGCAACACAAACGTCTGAATCGCGACGACTACGCGAGCTGGCACGCGCTGATCGGCGCGCGCGGCTGGTCTGCGCCCGCGTGGCCGGTCGAATATGGCGGCCCGGGCTGGAACGCGACGCAGCGGCATATCTGGGACGAAGAGTGCGCGCGTGCCGGTGCGCCGATCGTGCTGCCGTTCGGCGTATCGATGGTGGCTCCCGTGCTGATGAAGTACGGCAACGAGGCGCAGCAGCGCTACTACCTGCCGCGCATCCTTGCCGGTACCGACTGGTGGTGCCAGGGCTACTCGGAGCCGGGCGCGGGCTCGGATCTCGCGTCGCTGCGCACGCGCGCCGAACGCGTCGGCGACCACTACGTGGTGAACGGCCAGAAAACCTGGACCACGCTCGGCCAGCACGCGGACCTGATGTTCTGTCTCGTACGTACCGACGGCGAAGCGAAGAAGCAGGAGGGCATCTCGTTCCTGCTGATCGACATGAAGACGCCCGGCATCACGGTGCGGCCGATCATCACGCTCGACGAAGATCACGAAGTCAACGAAGTGTTCTTCGACGATGTGAAGGTGCCGGTGGCCAATCTGGTCGGCGAAGAAAATCGTGGCTGGACCTACGCGAAGTATCTGCTGGGCCACGAGCGCACCGGCATTGCGCGCGTCGCGCATTCGAAGCGCGAGCTGGCGTTTCTGAAGCAGTTCGCTTCGGCGCAACGCAAGCACGGCAAGCCGTTGCTCGACGATCCGGTGTTCGCCGCGAAGGTCGCGAGCCTCGAAATCGAACTGATGGCGCTCGACGTGACCGTGCTGCGTGTGGTCGCGAGCGAAGCGCAAGGACGCGGACCGGGACCGGAAGCGTCGATGCTGAAGATCAAGGGCACCGAAATCCAGCAGGCGCTGACCGAACTGATGTTCGAAGCGGCCGGCCCGCTGGCGGCGCCGTTCGATGTGCCGTTCCTCGAAGGCGAGCACCCGCACAGCGTAACGGGCGACGACGCGGCTGCGCCGCTCGCCGCGCATTACTTCAATATCCGCAAGACGTCGATCTACGGCGGCTCGAACGAAATCCAGAAGAACATCATCGCGCAGATGATGCTCGGGCTTTGATGAGGCGCGGCGTATGAACTTCGCTTTTACCGACGAACAGCAACAACTGGCCGACGCGTTGCGCCGTTATCTGGACAAGCAATACGCGTTCGACGCGCGCCGCGCGGTCGTCCATTCGGCAAGCGGTGTATCGGATGCGCACTGGAGCGGACTTGCCGAGCTCGGCATCACGGCGCTGCCGGTGCCGGAAGCGCAGGGCGGATTCAGCGGCGGCGCGGTGGATATGCTGGTCGTCATGCAGGCGCTGGGCCGTGCGCTGGTGGTCGAGCCGTATTGGGCGACGGTGGTCGGCATCGAGGCGCTGCGCCTCGCCGGCAGCGGGCAGGGCGACGATGCGGCGCTGCTCGAACAGGCTGCGCAGGGTTCATTGAAGCTGGCGGTGGCGTTTCATGAACCCGGCGCGCGCTACGATATTTTCTCGGTCGAAACGACAGCGGCTGCAACTGCGCAGCCGGGCGGTGCCTGTCAGCTAAGCGGCGTTAAATCAGTCGTGCAGCACGGTGCGCAGGCGCAGCAGTGGATCGTGCCCGCGCGTCTGGACGGCGAGATCGCGCTGTTTGTGGTCGCGCACGATGCGTCTGGTGTGGAGACCAGCGACTATCGCACCATCGACGGTCAGCGCGCCGCGACGCTAAAGTTCTCGCAGGCGCCTGCGCGGCGGCTGGGTGGCGCGCACGCGGGCGCAGCGACGCTCGAACGCATTGCGGATTACGGTACGCTGCTGCTGTGCGCGGAAGCGCTCGGTGCACTCGATGCGCTGAACCACGCGACGGTCGACTATACGAAGACGCGCCAGCAGTTCGGCGCGCCGATCGCGCGCTTCCAGGCGCTGCAGCACCGGATGGTCGACATGATGATTCACGCGGAGCAGGCGCGTTCGCTGACTTATCTCGCCGCCGTGCGTTATGCGGACGAAGCAGCGGACGAGCTGGCCGACGCCCACGCGGACGCACACGCCGACGCACGCGCCGACGCACGCGCCGACGCACGGCGCCGCGCGGTATCGGCGGCGAAAGTGCGCATCGGTCAGGCGGCGCGCTTCGTCGGCCAGCAGGCGATCCAGTTGCACGGCGGCATGGGCATGACCGACGAAGTGATGGCAGCGCATCTGTTCAAGCGTCTGTCGATCATCGAGACCACGCTGGGCGACGTCGATCATCATCTGGCGCGCTTCGCGGCGCTGCCCGGCTTTGCGCGCAGTGCCGCGTAGGTTCTGCCGACGTCGCGGTCGCGGGTCAAATAACTCTGGATTCTGCAAGGAGACGAGATGGGCTTTAGCTACGAAGATATGGAAGTCGGCAAGCGCTACGAGGTCGGCGAGCATACGTTCACACGCGAACAGATCGTCACGTTCGCCCAGCAGTTCGATCCGCAGCCGTTCCACATCGACGACGCGGCGGCCGCTGCCTCGCCGTTCGGCACGCTGATCGCGAGCGGCTGGCACACCTGCTCGGTGATGATGGCGCTGCTGGTGCGCGGCGCGCTGGCAGATTCGACGTCGATGGGCTCGCCCGGTATCGACGACATTCGCTGGATCAAGCCGGTGCGCGTTGGCGACACGCTGCGCATGACGCTGGTCGTGCTCGACAAGCGCGTGTCGGCCAGCAAGCCGGACCGCGGCATCGTGTCGACGCAGTGGGACGGCGTCAATCAGGATGGCGACACGGTGATCACGGTGCGCTCGAAGAACATTTTCGGTTTGCGTCATCCGGAGGCGGCGTGACGCAATCACCTGAGTCGACGCCGGATCGGCCCACCGAACCTCCGCCCGAGCCGATGCCGATCGCAAGCGCCGATGCGTTGCGCGCGCTGGTCGGCGCGCCCGCGCGCGTCAGCGCATGGGTCGACATCGATCAGGCGAGCGTCGATCGCTTCGCCGATGCGACCGGCGATCATCAGTGGATTCACGTCGATCCCGAACGCGCGCGGCGTGAGTCGCCGTTTGGCGGACCGATCGCGCATGGCTTTCTGACGCTGTCGCTGATTCCGGCGTTGCTGGTGCAGACGGTATCGTTTGAACAGCGGCTCGGCGTGAACTATGGCTTGAATCGCGTGCGCTTTACCGCGCCGGTGCCGGTCGGCTCGCAGGTGCGCGCGACCTTTGCGGTGGCGAACGCCACGGAAGTCGACGAAGGCGGTGTGCAGGTGACGTGGAGAGTGACGCTGGAGCGGCAGGGGAGCGAGCGGCCGGTGTGTATCGCGGAGTTTATTACGCGGCACTATTTCTAGCGCTGCTGGTTCTGGCGGAAACGCTGAGAACCCGCGCGAGCGCGTCGGAGAAGGCGCGCGATACGCTGCTGCCGGAGCGGCAGAGAAGCTGCGTGAGTGCGTTGGCGCGAAGACACGCCATACGCTGTTCTGCAGTGGGCGCGTCGGCGTGTGTTGTGAACGCACACCCGGCACCTGTCGACGCAGACTGGCTAAGCCCGTCATACCGCAATGCCGTCGTCGACGGCATCTCGTGCTCGCACGCAGCATGGCCGCGTGCGAGCCGCTCCGTCTTACGGCTTTGAAGACGACGCATCGTCCGCATACTTCGCAAACTCCAGCTTCGCGATCGCATTGCGATGCACTTCATCGGGCCCATCCGCAAAGCGCAGCCAGCGCGCCGTCGTGTACGCATAGGCGAGCGGGAAATCGTCGCTCATGCCGGCCGCGCCGTGCGCCTGGATCGCCCAGTCGATCACCTGGCAAGCCATGTTCGGCGCGACCACCTTGATCATCGCGATCTCGCCGCGCGCGCCCTTGTTGCCGACGGTGTCCATCATGTATGCGGTCTTCAGCGTCAGCAGGCGCGCCTGATCGATCAGACAGCGCGCCTCGGCGACGCGCTCCTGCGTGACCGTCTGCGCGGCAATCGGCTTGCCGAACGCGACCCGCTGCAGCACGCGCTTGCACATCAGTTCGAGCGCGCGCTCCGCCAGACCGATCAGCCGCATGCAATGATGAATGCGGCCCGGCCCGAGACGTCCTTGCGCGATCTCGAAACCGCGCCCTTCGCCGAGCAGCAGGTTCGACGCCGGCACCCGCACGCGATCGAGCGTGATCTCCATATGGCCATGCGGCGCGTCGTCATAGCCGAACACGGTCAGCGGCCGATGCACGGTGATGCCGGTCGCGTCGGCCGGCACCAGGATCATCGACTGCTGCTGATGGCGCGGCGCATCCGGATCGGTCTTGCCCATCACGATAAACAGCTTGCAGCGCGGGTCGCCCGCACCCGACGACCACCATTTGTGGCCGTCGATCACGTAGCTGTCGCCGTCGCGCACGATGCGGGTCTGGATGTTGGTCGCATCCGATGACGCCACTTCCGGCTCCGTCATCAGAAACGCCGAGCGGATCTGCCCCTGCAGCATCGGCTCCAGCCATTCGCGCTTGTGGTCGACGTTGCCGTAGCGTTCGATGGTTTCCATGTTGCCGGTGTCCGGTGCGTTGCAGTTGAACACTTCGGGCGCCCACGGCACACGGCCCATGATCTCGCATAGCGGCGCATATTCGAGATTGGTCAGCCCCGCACCGCGTTGCGAATCCGGCAGGAACAGATTCCACAGGCCCGCGTCGCGAGCCCGCTGCTTGAGCGTCTCGACCAGTTCGGTCGGCACCCACGCGTTGCCTTGCTGCCGGTTGCGCGCGATCTCGGCAGCGAACGCCTGCTCGTTCGGATAGATATGCTCGTCGACGAACGCGAGCAAGCGTTCGCGCAGCGCCTGAACCTTCGGGGTGTAGTCGAAATTCATCAGTGCCCTCGTGAAACGTGAATGTGATCGAAACCGGTCAGCGGACTTTTTGCGCATAACGCCAGGCCAGTTCGGCCATCGGCCGCGCGCGCCGGCCGGCGTCGAGCGCCTGTGCGCTGGCCGCCGTGCCGTCGACCACGCGCTTCATGATTCCCTGCAGAATCGCCGCGATGCGGAACATGTTGTACGCCAGGTAGAAATTCCAGTCGCCGCGGATTTCAAAGCCGGTGCGCGCGCAGTAGCGTGCGACGTACTGCGCCTCGTCGGGAATGCCGAGCGCGGCCCAGTCGAGCCCGGCGATGCCGCGAAACTGCGCGGGGTCGACGTGCCATGCCATGCAGTGATAGGCGAAGTCGGCGAGCGGGTCGCCGAGCGTCGACAGTTCCCAATCGAGTACCGCCAGTACGCGCGGTTCGTGCGCATCGAAGATCAGGTTGTCGAGCCGGAAGTCGCCATGCACGATCGACACGCGTTCGCCCGGTTGGTTCGGCATATGCTGCGGCAACCAGTCGATCAGGCGCTGCATCGCGTCGATCGGCTCGGTTTCGGACGCCAGGTATTGTTTGCTCCAGCGGCCGATCTGCCGCGCGAAGTAATTGCCGGGCTTGCCGTAGTCCGCGAGACCGACGGCGGCCGGCTCGACGGTGTGCAAGGCGGCGATCACGCGGTTTGTTTCGTCGTAGATGGCGGCGCGCTGGCCGGTTGTCATGCCGGGTAGCGACGGATCCCACAGTACGCGGCCCTCGACGAACTCCATTACGTAGAACGCGCGGCCGATTACGCTTTCGTCCTCGCATAGCGCGAGCATGCGGGCGACCGGTACGTCGGTGCTACCGAGTGCATGCATCACGCGGTACTCGCGTTCGATCGCGTGCGCGGATGGCAGTAGCTTCGCGGCGGGGCCGGGCTTTGTGCGCATCACGTAGGCGCGCGATGGGGTGTTTAGCTTGAAGGTGGGGTTCGACTGGCCGCCGGCAAACTGTTCGAGGGTGAGCGGGCCGGCGAAGGCGTCGATGTGCGCGGCCAGCCAGGCGGTGAGCGCGTCGACGTCGACGCGCTGCCGGTCGCTGACGGGGCGCGTGCCGATGAAGGCGGAGTAGTCGGTATGAGCCGCGGTTTGCGCCGCGGCGCTGGCGTGCGCTTCAGTTCTGGTTTGCGGCATTGTCTCCTCCTTGCAGGGGTACCGCTTGTGTCGGCTAGCTGCGCTTGTACTGGATATATTGCGCGTAGAGCATTTCCATCGTCGTATTGCGCACATCGCGATGCAGCGGCGAGCTCGGCGAGTGATTGATCAGGCGCAGCACCCAGTCGCGCGGCGCCGCGCCGACGTCGAGTGCGTTGATGCAGCCGGTCGCCTGCGCCAGATGCCCGAAGAAAGTCCGGCCGCCCGCCGACAGCGCATGCGACAGCAGCGCGCGGTTCACGCCGCCGTGCAGTACCAGCAAGACGCAGTCCCATGTCGGATCGGCACGCAGCGCGGCGAGCGCGGGCAGCACGCGGTCGAACAGTTCACCAATCGTCTCGCCGCCAAGAAAGCGCATGTCCTCGGGCACGATGCCGTCGAACACACCGAGAAATGCGGCTTCGATATCGGTATCGGGAATGCTGCCGAGCTTGCCGCCGCGAATCTCGCGCCACGCAGGCTCGATTTCGACGTCGATGTGCTGACCGGTTTCGGCCAGCACGCGCTGTGCGGTTTCGATCGTGCGCGGCATGCCGCTTACGATCACGCGGTCGAAGCGGATCTGCTGCGCCGCGAACGTGTGGCCCGCGGCGCTCGCCTGCTCGCGGCCGTTCGCATTGAGCGGCACGGTGTCCGGGTCGATCGAGTGACCCGAATCGTCGAAATAGGTGACGTCGCCATGGCGCATCAGATAGATGCGGCGGCGCTTGGGTAATGGATAGTTGAGCATCGTCGGCAACTTCACTTGTAGTTCGGGGGGCGTTTCTCGAGGAACGCATGGATGCCTTCGACCGCGTCGCCTTGATGCAGCGACGCGACGAAGCTGTCGCGTTCCGCGCTCAGGTGATCGGACAGCGGCTGCGTGCCGGCCGCGCCGATCAACGTCTTGATGCGCGCGCTCGCGGCCGGCGACAGCTTGCCGAGTTCGTCGGCCCATGCCAGTGCGGTGTCGCGTACCGCGCCGGGCCTGGCGAGGCGGTTTACTACGCCAAGCGTGTGCAGACGCTCGGCGCCGATCGGCTTGCCTTCGAGCAGCACTTCGGTGGCGAGCTGGCGCGGCAGCGCGCGTGCGAGGAACCACGAGCCGCCGCCGTCCGGTGTAAGGCCGACGCGCGCATACGACATCACGAACTTCGCGTCTTGCGCGGCGACGATCAGATCGCACGCGAGCGCCAGCGAAAAGCCCGCGCCCGCCGCCGCGCCTTCGACTGCGGCGATCACCGGCTTGGACGACGCCTGCAGCGTGGCGATCCATTCGCCGAGCAGGTCGATGCTGGCGGCTTGTACCGACGGGTCTTTTGCGCGGTTTTCGAGCAGACGGTTCAGATTGCCGCCGGCGCAGAAGAACTGGTCTGCGCCGGTGATGACGATCGCGCGCACCGACGCGTCGCGCTCGGCGGTTTCGAGTGCTTCGATGCCAGCTGCGTACATATCGGGGTGCAGCGCGTTGCGCGTGCCCGGATTCGACAGCGTGAGCAGCAGCGTCGATTCGCTTTCGGCGGGGCGGGCAGCGAGCAGTTCAGCGGTCATTGCGAGTTCTCCAGGGGCCCGGCGTGGGGCAGAGCGGGTTCGGATGGATCTGCTGCCGTAGCTGCATGGGCGATATCGGCGATGTCGGCGGCGTCCGGTTGCGTCAGCGCAAGCCCGAGTTGCGCGCGCCGCGTGAGCCACGGCGACGGGCGGTAGCGCGGGTCGCCAAGCAGCGTCGACATGTTGCGCAGGATCGTCAGGATCGTTTGCGCGCCGAGCGCGTCGCCGAGTGCGAGCGGGCCGCGCGGATAACCGAGGCCGAGCGTGACGGCCAGATCGATGTCGCCTGGCGTTGCGATCTGCCGCTGCGCGATATCGCAGCCGATATTGACGATGGTCGCCACCACGCGCTGCGCGACAAAGCCAGCCGAATCGCGGATCACCGTGACCGGCACGCCATCGGCGGCGAATAGCGCGTGGGCGGCGTCGCGCGCGGCGCGTGTGGTGGCCGGCGTGGTCATCAGCGTGCGGCGTTGCGCGGCGATCAATGGGAATAGCGCGTCGACAGCTACGACGCGCGTGGCATCGAGATGTTCGTCGACGGCCGCACTGGTCGCGTCGAGCCCGAACGGCGTGACGATCAGCAGTGCGTCGGAGGCGGCCGTGGCGACGCTGTCGAGCGGCACGCCCGCTTTGGCGACAAGTTCCGCCAGGGCCTCGTAGGCCTGCGGATGACGGCGGCTGATCCACACACGCTGCGGCAGCGCGGAAGGCGCCGGCGCTTCGGCAGGCAGCTGCTGCTTGCCGTCCTCGTAACGGTAGAACCCTTCGCCCGTCTTACGGCCGATCAGGCCGCCCGCGAGCCGGGTTGCAGTGATCGGCGACGGCGTGAAGCGCGGCTCCTCGTAGAACTGGTGATAGATCGACTCCATCACCGGATGCGACACGTCGAGCGCAGTCAGGTCGAGCAGTTCGAACGGCCCGAGCCGGAAGCCCGCCTGCTCGCGCATGATGCGATCGATATCGACGAAGCGCGCGACGCCTTCGTCGACAATGCGCAGACCCTCGGTGTTCATGCCGCGCCCCGCATGGTTGACGATAAAGCCCGGCATGTCCTTCGCACGCACCGGCGTATGGCCGATGCGGCGTGCAAGGTCCATCAGCGCGTCACCGGCCGCGGGGTCGCTGCGCAAGCCGTCGATCACTTCGACCACCTTCATCAGCGGCACCGGATTGAAGAAGTGAAAGCCGGCCACTCGCGCCGGATCGGCACAGCCCGCCGCGATTGCCGTGATCGACAGCGACGATGTGTTAGACGCAAGCACGCAGCGGCTGCTGACGATCGTCTCCAGCTCGCGAAACAGTGCGCGTTTTGCGTCGAGCTGTTCGACGATCGCTTCGACCACCAGATCGCAATCCGCGAATTCCGCGAGCGCTTGCGCGCCGCTGACGGCCGACAGCGCGGCACGCGCGCGGAACTCGTCGAGCTTGCCTTTGGCGATGAGTTTCGCGAAGGTTTCTGCAAGGTAATCGCGCGCGGCCCCGACCGCAGCGGCATTGCTATCGAACAGGCGCACCTTGAGCCCGGCAAGCGCGGCGATCTGCGCGATACCGCGGCCCATCGCACCGCTGCCGATGATGCCGATGGTTTCGATGTGAAGCTGGCCAGAGGTGTCGAAAGGCATGATTTGTCTCGGCTCCATACATTGTCTTAAAATAGCACGACCGTGCAGGCTGGAATCAGCCCGAGGCTAGAATCAGCCGGAGGCTAGAGTCAGCCGGAGGCTAGAGTCAGCCGGAGGCGATAGCGAACCGGCGCACCGCTTGCTGGTTCCTCTTCGTCGACGCGGATCGACTACGAGGCAGTTCTTTCCCACGCAGGATCCGAAGGAGACATCGGATGATCAGACTGCACGGTTTTGCGTTGTCCAACTATTACAACAAGATCAAGTTCGCGCTGCTCGAGCATCAGATACCGTTCGACGACGTGGTCGTGCTGCCCGGCCAGCATGACGCGCTGCTCGCGCACTCGCCGCTCGGCAAGGTACCGTTCCTCGTGACCGAACACGGCGCGCTGAGCGAATCGCAGGCGATTCTCGAGTATCTCGCCGCGTGTTACCCAGACAAGGCGATTTTTTCGCGCGACCTGTGGCGAGCCGCCAAGGAGCGCGAAATGATCGAGTATGTCGACACGCATCTCGAACTGACCGCACGCAACCTCTACAAGCAGGCGTTCTTCGGCGGCACCGTGACCGACGCGACGAAAGGGCGCGTCGAAAAGCTGTTGACGCACCACATTCGCGGTTTCACGCGACTCGCGAGCTTCGGTCCGTATCTGCTTGGTGAGACGTTCAGTGTCGCCGATTTCAGCGGCTTCAACCATCTGCCACTCGTCGGACTTGCAACGCAGCAGGTTTACGGGCATGACTTCCTGCTCGATGCGGGTGTCGACTGGAAAAGCTATGTGAATACGGTCAATGCGCGCCCCGCGGCGCAACGGGTGACCGAAGACCGCAAGGCGTATATGGCGAACATGCGCGCCAACGGACAGGAAAAAGCGCGCCCGTGGTAGCGCGGCGGCGCGCGTGCGCTGCGACGGCGAACGGGATGGGTTCGGTCGCAGCAAGGCGCGCGTGGTGTGCGTGATATGCATCACGCGCGGCATGTCACAGGCGGGCGAGCCGTTCGAGCGCGGTGGCCAGCGTTTCTTCGCGCTTGGCAAAGCAGAAGCGCACCACGCCCGATTCGTGCGGCTGGCTATAAAACGCAGACACCGGAATCGCCGCGACGCCGATCTCGCTGGTCAGCCACTTCGAGAATTCAGCCTCGGGCAGATCGCTGATCGCCGAATAGTCGACGCACTGGAAGTACGTGCCCGTGCACGGCAGCAGCTTGAAACGCGAGTGCGCGAGGCCCGCGCGGAAGAAGTCGCGCTTCTTCTGGTAGAACGCGGGTAGCTCGAGATACGGCGCCGGGTCTTGCATGTATTGCGCGAGACCCAGCTGCATCGGCGTGTTCACGGTGAACACGTTGAACTGGTGCACCTTGCGGAATTCCGCGGTGAGCGCGGCCGGTGCGGCCACGTAGCCGACTTTCCAACCGGTCACGTGATACGTCTTGCCGAAACTCGACACGACGAAGCTGCGCTGCGCGAGCTCCGGGTAACGCGCGACGCTCTGGTGCGGCGCGCCGTCGTACACCATGTGCTCGTACACCTCGTCCGAGACGATCAGCAGGTTCGTGCCGCGCACGATGTCCTCGAGCTTGCGCATGTCCTGTTCACGCCATACCGTGCCGGTCGGATTGTGCGGCGTGTTGATCAGGATCAGCCGCGTCTTCGGCGTGATCGCGGCGGCGAGCTTGTCGAACGGGATCGCGTAGTCGGGTGCATCGAGTGTGACGAATACCGGCTTGCCGCCTGCCAGCTCGATCGACGGCAGGTAGCTGTCGTAGGTCGGCTCGATCACGATCACTTCGTCGCCCGGATGCACGCTGCACAGGATCGCGGTCAGCAGCGCCTGGGTGGCGCCCGCGGTGACGGTGATCTCGCTGGTCGCGTCGTAGCGGCGGCCGTACAGGTTCGCGATCTTGTCCGCGATTGCCTCGCGCAGCGGCGCGACGCCGGTCATCGGCGGGTACTGGTTGTGGCCGGCGCGCATCGCGTCTGTCACCGCGTCGACGATGCGCGGGTCACATGCGAAGTCCGGAAAGCCCTGGCCCAGGTTGACCGCGTTCTTCTCCGCCGCGAGGGCGCTCATCACGGTGAAGATCGTCGTGCCGACTGCCGGCAGACGGGACGGAAACGAAGGCGTTACGGGCGTGTCGTACGGTGCATTCATGGCGGTCCGAAAGCGTGAGCAAGGTCGTTGGTGGATGGAAGTGGCCTGACGGGTGGTCGCCGTGTGGCCTCTTTAGACAGAATTGTCAGGCGGGCTCCGCCGCCTCGTCGGGCAGCAGGCACGCCTCTACGAACTGCGCCGGTTGCGCGATGCGAAAACCGAAATCGCGCGCGACGCGCCGTGCGAGCTTCAACACCGCGCGGTCTTTCGATACCAGCCAGTCCGCCCGCGCGGTATGCGCGAGTTCGAGAAACTTTTGATCGTCGCGGTCTTTGCATTTCGGCAGCGGCAGCGGCGTCAGCTGCTGTGACTGAGGTGGCGTCGGCCCTTGCGCCGATCCTTGCCGCTGCTCTTGCGGCACATCTGCTGCATCTGCTGCACCCGCTGCGACAAGTTGCGTGAGCCGTGCAACCGTCGCCAGCGCGGCTTGCTTGTCCACCGCGCGCTTGACGAACTGCGGGTAGTCGAGCACGTAAGTCAGCTCGCCGAGGCAGCGCGCGTCGATCAACGCATGGAGCGCGCCGCGTTCGAGCGCGGCGCGAATCGGGCGCGTGTGCAGGTCGTCGAACACGAGGATGTCGATCCACACGTTCGAATCGAGCACGACACGCGGCACAGGGTGCAAGTCAGGGAAACCGGGCATTCGTTACATTCGCTACAATCGGGCTTTCGTCTTTGATCGCCAGGCACGGCGTGCCTGAAAGGCTCTATGATAATCGTTCTGTCGCCGGCGAAATCGCTCGACTACGAAACCCCCGCGCACCTCAGCAAACACACGCTTCCCGATTTCGTCGACGATGCGGCCGAACTGATCGGCGGCCTGCGCGAGCTGTCGCCGCCGCAAATCGCGACGCTGATGAGCATCTCCGACCCGCTCGCGCAACTGAACTACCAGCGTTATGCCGAGTGGTCGCCGAGCTTCAGCAGTAAAAATGCGAAGCAGGCGGTGCTCGCGTTCAACGGCGACGTCTATGAAGGCTTCAACGCGAAGACGCTGTCTGCGGCCGATCTCGACTATGCGCAAAAGCACGTGCGCGTGCTGTCCGGTTTGTACGGTCTGCTGCGGCCGCTCGATCTGCTGCAGCCCTACCGGCTCGAAATGGGCACGCGTTTTCCGAATGCGCGCGGCAAAGACCTGTACGCATTCTGGGGCGCTCGCATCACCGAAGCGCTCAATGCGCAGTTGCGCCGCAACAAGGGCGCCGCGCGCGTGCTGATCAACTGCGCATCGAACGAGTATTTCAGGTCGGTCAAGCCGAAGCTGCTGGAGGCGCCGGTGGTCACGCCGGTGTTCGAGGACTGGAAGGGCGGGCAGTACAAGGTGATCAGCTTTCATGCGAAGCGCGCGCGCGGGCTGATGGCACGCTATGCGGTCGAGCATCGCATCGACGTGCCCGAAGCGCTGCAGGGCTTCGACGCGGAAGGCTACGCATTCGATGCGCGTGCATCGAACGATTCCACTTATATTTTTCGCCGGCGCAGCGCGCCTTGAGCGCGCAACGCCTGGCCGCAGCAGGAGCCCACACTATGACGCTCTCGATCACGAGCAACTTCGACGCAGGCGCTATCGAGGTGCTGGCGTGCGAACAGCCGGACAACATCCGGTTGCGCGTGCGCAGCGACAGCCACGCGGATTTTGCGCAATGGTTCTACTTCCGCCTGTCGGGGGCACGCGGCGAACGCTGCGTGATGAAGTTCGAGAACGCGCGCGATTGCGCATTTGCCGAGGGCTGGCACAACTATCAGGCGGTGGCGAGCTACGATCGCGTCAACTGGTTTCGTGTGCCGACTTCGTATCAGAACGGTGTGCTGACGATCGATCACACGCCCGAGTTCGATCGCATCTACTACGCGTACTTCGAGCCGTATAGCGAAGAGCGTCATTCGGAATTTTTAGGCGCGCTGCAGCAGATGCCGCATGCGACGCTGACCGAACTCGGCAAGAGCGTCGAAGGCCGGCCGATGTCGGTGCTGACGCTGGGCATGCCGGACGTGGACGATGTCCGTGCAGAGGCGCCGCCGAAAAAGCAGATCTGGATCATTGCCCGTCAGCATCCGGGCGAAACGATGGCGGAATGGTTCGTCGAAGGACTCGTCAAGCGGCTCGCGGGGTGGGGCGATTGGGCCGGCGACCCGGTCGCGCGCAAGCTGTACGACCGCGCGGTGTTTCACATCGTGCCGAACATGAACCCGGATGGCAGCGTGCACGGCAACCTGCGCACCAATGCGGCCGGCGCGAACCTGAACCGCGAGTGGATGGAGCCCGATGCGGCGCGCAGCCCGGAAGTGCTGGTGGTGCGCGACGCGATTCGGGCGACGGGCTGCGATCTGTTCTTCGATATTCACGGTGATGAAGTGCTGCCGTATGTGTTCGTGGCCGGTTCGGAGATGCTGCCCGGCTTTACCGAGCGGCAGGCGCGCGAGCAGAAGGCTTTTATCGAAGGCTTCAAGCTGGCGAGCCCTGATTTCCAGGACAAGTACGGTTATGAGGCGAGCAAGTATCGGCAGGATGCGTTGAAGCTCGCGTCGAAGTTTATTGGCAATGAATTTGGCTGTCTGTCGCTGACGCTCGAGATGCCGTTCAAGGACAACGCGAATCTGCCCGATGAACGAGTGGGGTGGAGCGGCGAGCGTAGCGCGGCACTCGGCGCGGCGATGCTGCACGCGATACTGTGGCATCTGGAGGCGTTCGCGTAACGCGGGGACTGGCGGCCGCGGTGCGGCTATACGGTGGCGGTGCGGTGGCGGTGCGGCGGTTGCAGTAGCTGCGGCCCGTGGTCGTTGCCGCGGCTACGTGCGTTGCGGCAGGAGAGGCGGCCGGCGGCGGGACGTCTACGCCGACTGGACAAGAAAGGCGAGGCACATGAACTGCGCCCCAAAAGCCTGGGGCGGTGCAGCCAACATGGCTTCGCCTTTTTTGATGCGAGGTGAAAGCGGCGCGTCAGGCGTGCCGCTGTTTCAATGCTTGCTGCGTCAATGCTTTTTCTTGTCTTTCGACGGCGATGCTTTGTGCGAACCGGCCGACTTCGAAGCCGGCGCCTTGCTCACCGATTTGGCGGACGACTTGCCACTCGATTTCGCCGCGGCCTTTCCGGATGAATGGCTTGCCGAACGTTGCGCACTCTTCTTCGCCGCCTTGCCGCCTTGCTTCTTCGACGCGGCCTTGCCAGGCGCAGCGTAACTTCCCGCTGTGCTTGCAGCAGGCGCTGCCACGCGGCGCGCTGGCGGCACCGGATCGTTCCAGTTGAACGCAAGCATTTGCGTGCCGACGTACCCGCAGCGGAAATGCAGGTCGGCCGGATCGCCGCCGCCGCTGCGCATGCCGATGCCGTCGACGGTCACGATATTGTCGACCTTCACGCGTTGCTTGCCTTCGTCGAACGAGTCGTTCCACGGCGTAACTGACGCATGCGTGCTGTCGAATGCGGACGGCGCGAACTCGACGTGATCGAAGGCGGTGGATGTGCTGGCGACGAAGCTGCCATGCGCGGCGCAATCCGCCACCAGCGGATCGGCATGCATGTCGTTGACGAACTGATCGACGAGCTGATTGTGTTGTTCGAGCTGATCGGCCGCAGCAAGCGTGGGCGAGACAAGCGCAATGCTCGCCATCCATACCGCTAGCCAGCCGACCAACCGCAGCGACCGGCGCGGTACGTTGGTGCTATGCATCTTGTAATTAATGTGACTGATAAGGCGACTGATAGAGCGACTGATGCAATTGAGTCATCAGGCAGATAAGATGCCTCGCGATTGGAATGAGTTCAATTGAGACGCAAATATTTTGCGGCATCGCGATGCGATATCGCGTGACATCGCATGACCTTGCGACGCGTCTTGCAACATCGATGGGTGCGATGCGGGTGACTCAGGTGCGCGGACCGCCGAGCCGGTAACGGCGCACATCGTAGGTTGTCACCCACGCAGGACGATAGACCGCGATCAGCGCAGTGGTCATGCCGGTGAACCACGCTTCACCGGACGCGAGCAGGAATACGCTGAAAGCATAGCCGACCGGAATCACCTTCTGCGAGCCGTCCGCGAGCCAGACATGTGTGGCGAGCGCAGCGGCAGAAGCGACAGTCACGGCAATGGCCGGCGACACGAAGCCCTGGCCAAAGATGAACATGAACAGATTGCGCGGCAGCCATGCGATGCTGATTCGCTGCAGTATCGCGGAGATGCCCACCGGCAGTGCACCGAACACGAGGAACGTGAGTGCCACGCCTTGCCATGGCGCGTCGAACACCAGCGCTGCAAGCCCCGCGACGACCGCCATGGCGATCAACGCGAGTGCCCAGTCGAACAAGGTGACAACCAGCGTTGCGCCGAGCAGATGCAATACAGTGCCGTCTTCGAGCCATGCGTTGCTGGCCCATAGCACTGAGATGGCGACGATGATCGCTAGCCAGACGTGCTGCAGCACCGAGTCCTGAAGACGTTTGAAAGGGTTCTTCAGGAGCGCGAGCGCGAGCAATGCCGCAGTGGCGATCCAGCCACCGATAGCGACCCATAGCGGAAGCGGTGTGTAAAGGAAACCCATGTGTCTCATATTACTCGTTGGACGGCGAAACGTGTGAGCGGATTCCATGCCAGCCGTCGTGCAACGGAATCCGCAGGGGGCTACACCCGGGCTGTGCTACTTCTTCTCATCCTCGTTGGCAGGAGGCTCGCCGGGCGCTTCTCCGAATGGTGTGGTCGGTTCCGCTGCTGCAGGCAACGGCATCGCAGTGTCGTTCGCAGGCAACGGATACTTGAAGGCACGGCGTGAGCGACGGCGCAGCGGCACCACGCCGGTCTGGCCGAGTACGGGACGCGTGGTGCTTTCGCGGCTCGTGCGCAGTACCTCGAGCTGCGCATTGAGCCAGCCGTTATAGATCGCGACTGCGGCAGCCCGGTTCGGCGCTCCGAGCTGCTGGAAAATACTGGCCAGATGGATCTTCACTGTGCCTTCGCTGATGCCGAGTGCGCGGGCGATCATCTTGTTGGTGCTGCCCATATGCACGCAGCGCAGGATCTGCTCCTGACGTGGCGACAGACCACCGCCGAAGCGCGCCCGCCTGGCTGGCGGTGCGTTCGGCTGCGGGTGGCGCGACGCGCCTTCGGCCGCGCTGCTGGCGGCCTTGGGTGTCCTGGCTGGCCTGGCCGTGGCGAGCAGGGTATCGCTGGGTTCAGGCACGACCCGTTGTGGCGTGAGCGCGAGTGCCCCGGCGGGAATGTAGTGGCCGCCCAGCAGCACGATCTCGAGCGCGCGCACGATCAGACGTGGATCGGTCGAGCGCGGTATCACGCCGAGCACGCCGTTCTCGACGAAGCCGCGCACGCAGTCGGCGGAGGTGTTGTCGTCGGTCAGTACCGCGACCGGCAAGCCCGGATGATTCGCCAGCAGGCCGCGGGTGTCCATGTTGCACATCCAGTCTTGCCAGTCGATCACGAACAGGTCGGGTTGATGCCGTCGCAGCCCGCGCTCTGCCTGGCGCCAGTCCTGAGCTTCTGAGAAGCGCGCCTTGCGGTCGATTTGCCGCAGCAGCGCCTTGAGCCCTTCGCGCCGTTCGGCGTCTGAGTTGAGAAGCGAGATACGCATTGCCATGCCTCCAGATGAGTCGATCGAGGTGGCGCGATGCGCGCAAGAGCGTCAAGCACTGTTGCGCGGCGATGCGTCACCAATCCGATGATGACAAATTACTGAACGGCTGACCGCCTGTCCGATAGGCATAGGACCAGTGCATAAAAAACGAAAAGCCCCGCTTGCAGCGGGGCTCTCAGGACCTTTCGCGAATACTTTCGACGGTCGCGTAAGTGTCTTTTTTTGCGTCAGTGAAAGTGCGGCTGGGCAGGTTCCGCGTCTTCCGGCATCTCCGCGTGCACAATTTCGCCGAGCGGATCGGCATACAGCGGCACGCCGCAGTCATCGCAATATTCAGGCTCGAAGCGGCCGGCATGGCGGCGGATGTCAGTGATGCCGGTTTCCTTCAGCAACGCCACGATCTCTTCGAGCGGGCCTTCTTCGGGGTTCGGCTCCTGCGGCTCTTCGTCGATGCCCGGGTCGCCGTTCTCGCGGCCATAAAGCGGCCATACGACGCCGTAGATCACGTCGTTGCTGCCGCGCCGCGTGAAGCCGATCCGGTATTCGTCGATGCGCCGCTCGCCGAAGCCACCCACCACCGCGCGCAACTCTTGCGGCGCGGCGCCGATCGTGTCGAAAAGATAACGGACCGCCGTGCGCACCGTGTGCGGGCGCACACGTTCGTCGGCGTCGCGGCAGGCCGAGTAGTACGCATCGGGCAGCAGGCATTCGAACTCGCAGCCGGGCAGCACCACCGACAGATTGGCGCCGCCCTGCGCGGCCCATTGCTCGAGGCATTGGCCGCGCTCGATGCGGGTGCCGTGCTCCTCTTCCTGCCAGCGAAACACCGGCGCGCCGACTGGCGCCGCCACCACGGCCAGCAGAAAGCGCGGGTCGGCGAGAATCGGCGACGTTTCGGGCAGTTCGCCGAAGTTGATTTTCGCGTTGATGCCGCTCATGGCGGCTTGTGTCAGCTGCTGCGCGAGCCGCCACGTTTCGACGTGATGGCGCGGCAACTGGTCGATGCTGTACAGGAACGGCGCCATCGCTACGCGCGTGCCGGCTGCCAGCACGTGCGCCTGCAGGTGCGCGCGCAGCGCGTCGGACGCGTCGCCTTTCAGCGCGCCCGATGGAATCGCGTAGCGCGTCCACGCCAGCACCGGAGCGGCGATCAGCAAGGCTTCGTAAGGCGCGCCTTCGTGCTCGACGGTGAGCGATTCGCTATGCGTTTCGGCCATGTCGGCGAGTGCGCCGTACGCGTCCGGGTGGTTCTGCTGCAAATGGTCCAACGCGGCATCCAGCGTTGTCTGATTGCCGTTGCGGACGATCCTGGCAAGCATTGCGTCGAGTTTGGCTTCCCAGAAACGGTCTTCGGTGCGGCTGCCCGAGGCGAACAATGCGAGCGACAGGCCGACCAGCTTATCGGCATCGGGAGGGAGTCGTTTGGCGATTCGCGAGCGCATAAATCCGGAGGTTGTGTGCGGAGAACCATATATTCTAGTCCTTTCTATTGGCCCCTATGCGCAGGACGTGCATCGGGCGTCCTGCACTCTGCATTGCGAAGGACTGCGGCGCCGGCTCGGTGCATCGCCGCGACCGTCGTGCTGCGCCGCGCGGGGCTCTCCTATACTGACTTTGCGGGCCGGTCGGGGAACTATCGACGTCTGTTGTCGTGCCTTGGCACAGGGAGAGCCTCATGGTGAAATCGGATCAACTGATCGAGCGGCTCGCGGCCGTGTTTGCGTTGATCGTGCTGGTCGGCGGGTCGCTGCTGGTGCTGGCGCCGTTCACGACCGCGCTGTTGTGGGGCGCGATTCTCAGCTATAGCTCGTGGGGACTGTACCGTAAGCTGACGGCCGCGCTCGGCGGCCGGCGCAGATGGGCCGCGACGCTGATCGTGCTGATCATCCTGATCGTCGTGCTTGGGCCGTTCGTGTATGCGGGGTTTGCGTTAGGCGCGAACGTGCACCAGATCACTGCGATCGTGCAGCGGCTGTTCGACGCGGGTTTGCCGGATTTACCGCCGTGGGTTGGGCGTATACCGCTGGTCGGTTCGACGATCGAATCGTTCTGGGACCGTGTCACCAGCAGTAATTCCGAGATGGTCGCGCAGTTGCGGGTACTTGCCGCGCCGGCCGGCAAATGGATTCTGGCAGCGGCGCTGGCGGTCACGCATGGTTTGGGGTTGCTCGCGCTCAGCATCATTCTGGCTTTCTTTTTCTATACCGGCGGCGAAGGGGCGGCCGCGTGGCTCAATGCAGGCATGCGCCGGGTCGCGGGCGAACGGGCCGACTATCTGCTCGCGCTGGCGGGCAGCACGATCAAGGGCGTGGTCTACGGCATTCTCGGCACGGCGCTCGTGCAGGGCGTGCTGGCGGGTTTCGGCTGCTGGATCGCCGGGGTGCCCGCGCCCGCACTGCTCGGCCTCGCGACGTTTTTTCTGTCGGTGATACCGGGCGGGCCTGTGGTTGTCTGGCTGCCGGCGGCGATCTGGCTGTATCACGGCGGCGAGACGGGGTGGGCGATCTTTCTGGTCGTGTGGGGTGTGATCGTGGTCGGCATGTCGGATAACGTCGTAAAGCCAATCCTGATCGGCAAGAGCAGCGATATGCCGCTGATTCTCGTGATGCTCGGCATCCTTGGCGGCGCGTTCGCGTTCGGCTTTCTGGGCGTCTTCATCGGCCCGACGTTGCTGGCGGTGGCCTATACGGTGTTGCACGACTGGACCGTTGGGCCGGTTGGCGGGCGCGAACTGACGGCAGGCCAGATACCCGCCGATGGCGTGTCACGCGAGATCGAAAAGGCGCCTGAAAAATAATGTCCGATAACGCTTGCGCGCGGCGCATCGAGTGTCTAGAATCTCGATCTTTCGCGCTTCGGCAAACGGGGTGCGAAAGGCGGGAGCGCCAGTAATGGCGGGGGTTTTCGCGGAGTGCAGCAGGTTAGGAAGTTAAAAAAACCTGTTGACGATGTGAGCGAAAGTCTGCATAATCTCGCTTCTCTGCTGCTGAAGCGGCAGACACGAAACAGGCGGTGGCAGCGAAAGGCTGCTGGGAAGTTTAAGCCGGTTTTGTGACGCGATCTTTAACAATTCACAGCCGATAAGTGTGGGCATCTGATGGCGGCGCGCGGCGGATCTTCGGGTTCGCCGGATAGCGAA
>NZ_BAAGSQ010000030.1:0-232792 GCF_054782355.1 Paraburkholderia jirisanensis
CTTGTGCTGGTCTGTCCACGATTGCGCCCACTATAAAATTTGGTGGACACCAAAGTAGCCAAACTCAATGCTCAGTTCCAGACGGTGCTGAGAACTCGCTTACGACTTTGCGGCAGCCGTGCGCGATTACGTCTATGCGCTTAAATCGGTAATCGCGGGTGCGTCAACGGCACTTCCCCCTTCCGCTGCGACCATCGCTTGAGCAGCAAACGTAAATGCCGGCCACACACAAATGAGCTATCAGTTGTTCAAAGTTGGAAAAGCATGGCACTACCGGTTCTCCATCGACAGCAAGCGCGTGCAACGCTCAACGCACGAGTCAGCACATGTGCGCGCGGTTGTCGTTGCGGAACGGGCATATCGCGTCGCGTTGCTGCAATCTACCTCCGGCCGGGTAATTCCAACTTTGCGCGAACTGGTGATGCTTTGGCTCGCCGCGACGGAGCTGACCGCAAGTGCTTCGCACCGCGCCGGCATCGAGACCTTCGGCCGTCTGCATCTCGGCATTCTTGCTGACGTCGGCATCGACCAATTGACGACCGAGCTTGTCGAGCGTGCGCGCAATGAGCATCTTCAAACGCACGCGCCGAGCTCGGCAAACCACTGGTCGCGCAAGATCCGCCTCCTATGTCGCTGGGCAGTGCATCGCGGTCTCATTGGCAACATATCGTTCAAAGTTCGCATGCTCAAGGTGCAACGCAAGCCGCGAGCAACACTGCCAATCGATCAGCTGCGTCAGTGGCTTGATGCGCTCGACATCGTTGCCTCGGAACCGGTGCGCATCGCTGCGCGGCTGATGTTCGGCATGGGTCTGCGCGAGTCCGAGGCTGGCAGCGCACGGTGGGAATGGCTCGACGCTACCCGACAGACCTACACGCCCGGCAAGACGAAGGGGCGCGAGGCCGATCCAATACCCGTGCCGGCGTGGCTGATGGATTACCTGCGACCACTTCGCAAACCGGCGGGACTTATCGTCGCTCATGCTGACGGCAGCCCATTCGCCCGCGGCTTCACCCGCGTTGCCATCAAGGCAGCTAGTGCACGCACTGGCATAGGCGACATCACGCCGCATCGGTTACGCGGCACCTTTGCCACGTTGCTGAGTGAGTACGGTACGCCGGTTCAAACGATCCAGCGTGTACTACGCCATAAGGACGTGCGGACGACGCTTGGTTATCTCGAGTCCGATCTCTCGCATGCAGCCCGCGCGCAGCTCCGGATCGCCGAACAGGGCGGCTTGCAATGAGTGCGCGGTCACTGGCGAACAACTGGCGAGAAAACAGAGCTCATGCGCTACCGGCAATGCGCCTGCCTTTATCGGGAGTTGTGCAGTGTGACGGGCCGCGCGAGTGGCCAAGCGGACCGGCGGCCTTCGAAGGGCGTTGTAAAACCCTCCAAATCGGACCACGACCGAGCCCGTCCGTCGACCGTGATTCAGGTAATTATTTCAGCGGGTCCTTCCGGGGGACCTGCTTTAACGCGGGCATTGCGCGCGCCCGTTCCCCCCGTTTTTCTGAGTTGCAAAAACACCTGACAAGTCGGCCTCGATCGGTTGTAAGGATTGATGGAATGAATTTTCCAGCACCGCGGGAAACGACCGCGCCACAAGGAATCGGAGTGACGTGATGGACCGTGCAACGCGCACCGATCGTGTAACGCCAAACCTCGCAGGTCAGGCCAAAAATCTCGTGCGCATCGTCGATAAAAAGCACCTGTGCGAGCACCTCGGATGGTCGCGGCCGGCACTCGACCGGCGTCTCCAATCGGACAAAAATTTTCCAGTGTTGCACTGCGGCAAGACGGGGGATCCCTGGCAGTTCAACCTCAGTGCGGTACTCACGCATCTGCAGGTCGGTGCGGCGTATCGTCGACGACCGTCGTGTGCACCTGGCGGTCGCGCGCAACTGTCAGGTGACGCCCGGGACGAGCTACGGCTCGAGTTGGCAAAAGTGCGCGCGCTGCGACGCGCTGTCGAGGCTCTCCTCGCGGAGATCGCCGCCGTCGCAAGCGGTGGCAGCACTGTTGAGCGGGATCGACGTGGCGAATGATGAAGCGGTCGAATGGTCGGCGACTCCCCCGGTCACCAAGAGCGCGCTGTGCCGACTGCTCAGATGGTCCAGACCGAAGCTGGATCTGCGGCTGGACACTGACGCCGGCTTTCCGGTGTTGCAACGGGGAGTAAAGGGCGGTGGGTGGCGTTTCGATCCAGATGCAGTTGTCGCCTATCTGGAGGGCGAGTCTTGTAGCGGGGAGGGGTTGGCGGTCGAATCGGAACTCGGTCTTCGCGCTAAAGCTACCCCGGCGCCACGGCAGCGATCACCGATTGCTCACGCCGGCGAAGAGACAGCGAGGCAACGGCGAGATGTCGTTCAGATAGAAATCCTTACGGACAAGCTTCGGCACGATCGTCGCGAGCTTGTTCAGGTCGACCAGATGAACTGCATGCTTTCGTTAATGCTGAAGCACATAGACGACAGCCTGGATGCCCTCACCAGCCAGCTATCAGTGAAGCTCAAGGTCTCGGCCGATGGCGAAGCCGCTATCCACGATCTCATTAACGATCTGAAGAAGGCCGCGGCGCTCGAGCTACGCAGCCTCACCGACGACCGCCGCGTTTAGCCTGGCGCGACACCCCCGGCCGGCGGTGGGGCAAAACACCGGCAGCAGGCGATGAAGCGTAAGCGGATGCTCACCGGCCCCGGTCGGCTCTTTCCGCGTCAGGCGCCTGCCCAATTCAACCTCATATTTGGAGTTTGGCAATGCCGGCAGTTCTAACAGAAGCACGTCACGATGCTGGCTTTCTCGTTTCGGAAGCACGCGGGCATCGCTCGCGCGCAGCAGAGGTGAACGGGTCGGAGCTCCTCTGGCCGACAGGCGCCTCGGCTGCACAGATATCCGAAGGCATCGCGCAGCTCGCTGGGGTAGGGATAATCGTCCGCTGAGAGTGCCTTACACACACGCATTGTCCTTCACGGTGGCAGCTTAACGAAGCCGTAAAAATGGGGCAGCTTCCTCGAATAGAATGGCGGCTGCCACATCTGCCACGGGGAGCCACCATGAAGTTTCACGATCGTCGACAAGAACGGGCCAACGTCCCACCAAAGCGCAATCCATCGCCTGTTCCTGTTCAACCAAATCGCATAATCGGAGCAAGGTATGGAGCAAAACTACGAACGTAGCAAGTATGAAGCGCAGCTCGATGTACGCTACGGGACGTGTTGGAACGCATTGAATGAGCGCTTCTTTGCTCGTCTGGACTGGTTGTTCGGCGCAATCACGCTGCTCGGCGGCAGCGCGATCGTGTACACGACGACGGCAGATCATAAAGTTGCCGCGGCGTGGATCGGAGGACTGGTCGCGGCGAGCGCAATCCTCGAGCGACTTGCCGGCGCTACAGAGAAAAAGCTCGAGCACCGCGCGATGAAAAAGCGCTTTGCCGAACTCGACGCGCGTAGCCAGTCATTGAGCCTGGATCAACTGGAAAGCGAGCTGAAGCGATTGCAGGCGGACGGTCCTACCGGCATGGCCGGGCTTGCGATGGCTGCCTACAACGCAAACGTACGAACGCATGGTCGTGGCGATTCGGTCGGACAGCTGACCGCATGGGGCAAGTTTCTCAGTCTGCTGTCCTAGTACCCGCCTTTTTCTAGAACCGGGCGTCAGGCCTCTGCTTTTCCAGATGGCTGCAGCGGCCGTCGCCTTCCAATGCGACGAATCGTCGGCATCCTGTAATTCGATGCCGATATTCGAGAACTACCGATGCGATTCGCCCCCGCCGTTGCCGGATGACAGCGCCTACGAGTTTCCAAAATAATGTCAAAGGCACTTCGCTCTCCAGTTTCTAAAAAAGAAACCAGTGTGCGGCCCGTCTCAGGCGTCGCGAGTCGGCGTTTTCCTACATCGGAAAACGCGGCGCGCGTCAATGTCGGTACCGACGATGCATATCTAACTCCGCACGCATTCGTCGGTTTGGCTTACTTACCCAGTCTGACGCGCACAGCATCGACGTGCGGGCCAACCGCTTTCACAGCATCCTTCAGTTGAGAATGAGTGACACCCCACTTGTTGCTCCAATAGTTCAGCTCCCACGGTTCGTTAACATTCACCTGTTTCGGATCCTGAGGCTGTTTGATTTTCAGATTGTCGGTCATAGGTCTCTCTCAATAGTTGTGGTGCGATCGGATAATGCCGTACGGTCATTGAAAAGAAAGCAGTGGTAAACCCCGGCTCGAATGTTTGTCGGAAAAAGGTGAATTTCCTTAATTTGCTATGCATGAATGCATATTGAATAACGGGGATGTGGGAACTACGAAACGTGAGCCAAATGGATACTTTTTCAATCCTAACGACACAATACGGCGGCAAGGCCGTCGTGCCGATCGACATCGTGTGCCGCGACTACTTTGCGCCACTCACCGTACCGACACTCGTGCGGAAGATCGGCGCTGGCGAAATCGAGTTGGCGCTCGTACGAATCGAGCACTCGCGAAAGAGTGCTAGGGGCGTGCGCGTTCAGGATCTGGCAGCCTATATTGATGCCAAAGGGGCCGAAGGCGCGGCGCGAGCTCGAGCAGGTGCGAGATCGACGCGACGCGACGATAGGTCGCTTCCGCCGGTACCCAAGCCGGAATCATCAAACCGGCAGTCGCCGCCACTTCCTCCTAGCCAGGAGAGCGTGCGAGAGCCAATGATGGAGCAAGCATTAACGTTGAAGATGGCAGCAGAGCTTCTTGCCGTGAGTTACGGCACGGTCTACGCGCATCGCGCCGAGCTCGGCTTCTTTCAGATTGGTTCTGTGTGGCGGGTATGGCCTGACACATTGCGCGCGACTGGCGGTGAAGCAAGAAGGAAAAGCTCACGTGCCGCAGCCGACGGTGAACTCACTTCCGAAGGCGCGTGCGCCGTCACACTCGCCTTCACGGGATCTGCTCAAAGCGGAAAGGGAATTTGTTGAACTGGTAGCAAAACGGTTTTCATCTACGCGCCAGCAAAGCTGGTTCAAGCAGTTATATGCGTGCGCGGACCGCACTGAACGCCCGCTCATGTGGTCGATGAGCGCAGTACGAATTGGAGGATAAGATATGCCACTCAATTTCAGGCCAGTCATCTGGGTGACCGTAGAGAAAGCATCAGAATTCATCGGGCGCTCGATCGATTCATTTAACCATCTTGTGCGCGACGGCCGTCTCGTGGAAGGGAAGCATTGGAAATGGTCCCCCGACAATCGTCGCCACATCAACCTTGAAGCTTACGACGAATGGGTCGCAACGAGCAATTCGAAGGGGTCTACGCGCGGGAGGCGTCCATCCTCGTCGACTTCCAATGGGAAAGCGGCGAAGCCGGCGCAGACAAGCGACGATTCCGCGAGCGAGACGCCCTCGCACCGTCTACCTTAGAGAGTTGACTGCTAACGGCGGTCACCATTGACTAAATGCTTTCCTGCTGGTGGAGCAATATGGTGTGGCCGCGTTCGATCTGCTCGAGACGGAGTGCCGCAACTACTTTGGTCCGCTGACAGTGCGGTGATACTCGCGCGCGCTCAGGTTCTCAGGCTTGCATGGGGGGAAGGGATGCTGACATCGCGGCGAGGAGTCGTAAGGCCAGCACGCGAGTCAGAATCATCAAGCGCGCTCGACGTTCCTCTTTTGCCGCTGGATCGGGAGACGTGGCAACCACGCGTACTCATGCACAAGGGTTCCTCCAACTCGTGAGCGGCTGGAAGAGCGACCGCGCAGCGTGCGTTGCTGGCGAACCGCTGACTGATGCGAAACTCTATATGGGTTGAGGCCTCTCAAAGATCGAACTGCGACATGTCGGCACCTCAATTAGCAGGGGCGATAATCGCTTCACCCGTAACTCACTCGGATGGGGCTGCGTACCGGCGGACTTTATCGACTCGCGTGTCGACAGCGCCCGAAGTGTGGAAATATCGCGCGAGGCACAGCGGCCACTATCCGACCGCATTGATCGGGATGATTTCTGCACCAGCTTTAATTTGATCGAGATAGTTGGCCCACTTCTGCATCATTGCGCGTCGTTGCCGGAGGAACTTCGTCCGGTTGTATGCTGAGCCAAGCGCGTCTGGAACTTTGTGCGCGAGCTGGTGCTCGATCGTATCGGGTTGCTGTTCCAGTTCCTCATGCAAAATGGTCCGCGCCATCGCACGGAATCCGTGGCCGGTGATCTCCTCCTGCGTGTCATAACCTAGCCTGCGCAGGGCAGCATTGACTGCAGCATCGGACATCGGGCGTTTCTTATCGCGCGCACCAGGGAACACATAACGCCCGTCCCCTGTGAGGGCGTGAAGTTCCCGAAGAATGGTAATCGCTTGGCTTGGTAGTGGAACTAGATGGTGGGTTTTCGTCTTTCTGACGAAAAAGGACCATTGTTCGCGGTCAAAGTCGACCGAGGTCCATTCCATCTGGCGCAATTCACCAGGTCGTTGGAACAGCATTGGAGACAGGCGTAGCGCGCATTGCACGACAAACGTGCCCCTGAAGCCATCGAGGGCCCGGAGTAGCTCCGCTGCCTTATCCGGTTCAGTGATGGCCGCGAAATGCTTGGTGACGGAAGGAGGGATAGCTCCGATCAGGTCGCGTGCCGGATCGGACTTGCAGTATCCCTCTTTGATGCCGTAACGGAACACACGGCTGATTTCGCTGCGGAGCCGATGAGACGTAAAGCGAGCACCCCGCGCATCCACTCGCTTGAGTACCGCCAGAATTTCCGGCGCGTCGATTTCACCAATAGGCCGCTTGCCGAGCCACGGCAAGGCATCGGCCTTGAAACGGGCCAGCGTCTTTTCATACTGAGCCGGCTCGACAAACGAGCGGCGCTCTTCCATCCATGCGGTTGCGACCGCTTCGAACGAGTTGGACGCGGCGAGCAGGACTGCACGCTTCTGGATCTTTTTTGCCTCGCTCGGATCTACGCCAGCCGCGACCTTCTCGCGCGCCTCGTCGCGCTTCTTTCGGGCGGATGAAAGTGAAACGTCAGGATAGACGCCCCGCGCCAGTGTCTTGTCCTTGCCAGCAAAGCGATAATTGAGCCGCCAGTACTTCGCCCCCGACTTGTCGAGCTGCAGATACATTCTGCCGCCGTCTGATAAGCGATTCCCGCTGCCGTCAGGGTTAAACCGGGCATTCCTTACCTGGGTGTCAGAGAGCGGCATGGTGGTATTTCCAGCGAAAGCGCGCTAAGGCGCGGCGAATACCACCGAATGTACCACCACATACCACCGGCTGTTGTCGCACCTGTAAAGAACTCGCTGGAAACAAAAAACCCGCGGAGCTTTGTGCTGGCGCGGGTTTCAGGACTTTCTAGGAACTACTTGGAATAGTGCTTGGTGCCCAGGGCCGGACTCGAACCGGCACGCCTTGCGGCGGGGGATTTTGAGTCCCCTGCGTCTACCTGTTTCACCACCTGGGCAGTCTCGCGATGCGCGCGACGGCATGAGCCGGGCGCGGCGAAGACGGAGATTATGGCCGAAATCGCGACGCCGGGCAAGACGGCCGGCTCACGAGTGGCACAATGCGGGACGGGCGCGCAAGTTGCCGCGGCTGCGGCCGCCCGGATTCCAGCCAACCTTCGCAAAGCCGCGTCTCAGGAACATGCAGTGACAGCCGTTTCGCTCAAAGCCACCGATCATGCGTGCCGCCCCGGCTGCGGCGCATGTTGCATCGCCCCATCGATTTCAAGCGCGATTCCGGGCATGCCGCACGGCAAGCCGGCGGGCGTGCGCTGCGTGCAACTCGGCGACGATCTGCGCTGCGCGATCTTCGGCAAGCCGGAACGGCCGGCCTGCTGTTCGGGTCTACAACCGCAAGCCGACATGTGCGGCGCATCGCGCGACGACGCGTTGCTGTGGCTCACGCGTCTCGAAGTGCAGACGCAACCCTGAGCGGCGCACCACCACGCGGTTGCACGCAAAACGCGCGCGCTCAAGCACGAAGCATCGAAAACCAGGCATCGAACCCGCGCGCCACTGCACCGGCAGCGGCCCTTACCGGAAGGAGAACCTGTATGACCCCACCCGCCGCCCCGACAAGGCGTCGCTTCCTGCTCGCCGCATGCGCGGCCGCGGGCACCGCGTTATCGCTGTCCGCCTGTGCGGCATCCATCTTTCCGTTCATTCCGGATCACTACACGTTTTCGCAGCAGCAGGTTCAACAGGCGTTACAGCGCAAGTTCCCGTACCAGCGCACGATGTCGCAGGTATTCGATGTCGCATTGACGAACCCGGTAGTCGGCCTGCTGCCCGATACGAATCGCGTTTCCGTGCGGGTCGATGCGCAGTTCACCAGCCCGTTTCTCGGGCAGCCGGTGAACGGCGTGTTCACGCTGTCGAGCCGGCTCGAATACGATGCCGCGAGCCGTTCGGTCGTGCTGCGCGCGCCGAATGTCGACAATGTCAGCGTAAGCGGCGACGCGCAAGCCTATACGCAGCAGATCAACGCGGCCGCCGCGCTGCTTGCGACCCAGCTGCTGACCAACTATCCGATCTACACGTTCAAGCCCGAACAACTGCAATTTGCCGGAGTCTCCTACGAACCCGGTACAATCCAGGTCCTTACAAACGGCATACGTGTGCAGATCGTCGAAAAGTGACCTGCGCGTGGCCGTCAGGGCCGCGCGGCACTGCACCCGCTGGCCCGCTGCGAAAACGCATATCAATAGCGAGAAAGGTCACGGATGGACTGGATACTCACCTGTAAGGCACTGATTCTCGGCGTGGTCGAGGGTTTGACGGAGTTTCTGCCGGTGTCGAGTACCGGGCACCTGATCGTTGCCGGGCATCTGCTGCGGTTCGATACGCCGCAGGAAAAGACTTTCGACGTCGTCATTCAACTGGGTGCGATTCTCGCCGTGTGCTGGGAGTTCCGGCAGCGCATCGTCAACGTGGTCGCGGGTTTGCCGGCGCGCCCGGATGCGCGTCGGTTCGCGGTGAACGTGATCGTCGCGACGATTCCGGCCGTCGTGCTCGGCTTGCTGCTCGAGAAGACGATCAAAGCGGCGCTGTTCTCGCCGGTGCCGGTTGCGCTGGCGCTGGTGGTGGGCGGGGTGCTGATCCTGTGGGTCGAAGGGCGGCAGCGCAATGGCGGCGGCGCGCCCGCACGGGTTCATTCAGTCGACGACATGAGTACGCTCGATGCGCTGAAAGTCGGCCTGGCGCAGTGCTTTGCGCTGATTCCGGGCATGTCGCGCTCGGGGTCGACGATTATCGGCGGTATGTTGTTCGGCCTCGACCGGCGCGTTGCGACTGAGTTTTCGTTCTTTCTCGCGATTCCGATCATCTTCGGCGCGACGGCGTATGAGCTGTACAAGGACTGGAACGCGCTGTCGGTGGACGCGCTGGGGATCTTCACGGTCGGTTTTGTCGCGGCGTTCATCAGTGCGTTTGCGTGTGTGCGCTGGCTGCTGCGCTATGTCGCTTCGCATGATTTCACTGCGTTCGCGTGGTACCGGATCGGCTTTGGCTTGCTGATCCTGGTGGTCGGATACAGCGGTGGGTTGAGCTGGGCGGATTGATGCGACGGCGGCCGCAGGCCGCTGTCGTGTGTTGTGTCTGAGGTCTTGAGGTCTGCATGCACGGGCGGGTACAGCGTGCATGCAGACCTTTTTCATTGGCGGTTACGCGCCGGCGGCGCGACGTTTGAAGATCAGATCCCACACGCCATGCCCAAGGTTCAGGCCGCGCCGCTCGAACTTGGTCACGGGGCGGTAGTCCGGGCGCGGTGCGTAGCCTTCAGCGGTGTTTTCGAGCTCGGGTTCCGCGCTGAGCACTTCGAGCATCTGCTCCGCATAGTTTTGCCAGTCGGTCGCGCAGTGCAGGTATGCGCCGGGTTTCAGGTTCGATACCAGTTGCGCGACGAACTTCGGCTGGATCAGCCGGCGCTTGTGGTGGCGCGCCTTGTGCCACGGGTCGGGAAAGAAGATGTGCACGCCGTCGAGGCTCGCCGGGGCGAGCATGTGTTCGAGCACTTCGACTGCATCGTGCTGGATGATGCGGATGTTCGACAGATTCTGTTCGTCCATCAGCTTCAGTAGTGCGCCGATGCCGGGCTCGTGCACTTCGACGCCGAGAAAGTCGTCGTCGGGCCGGCGGGTGGCGATTTCAGCGGTGGTCGCGCCCATGCCGAAACCGATCTCCAGAATGCGCGGCGCGCGGCGGCCGAATTGCGCGTCCCAGTCGAGCGGTTGCGCAGCATACGGCAGCACGTAGCGCGGACCGAGCTCGTCCAGCGCGCGGCGCTGGCCGGTCGATACGCGGCCGGCTCGCGTGACGAAGCTGCGGATGCGGCGTAGGTGCAGCGGGTTGCCGGGTGCATCGGCTTCCAGGTTCTCGCGTTCGGCCGCGTCGTTGGGTTGCGTAGTAGACGCGTACGCATCGTCATCGGATGGCGTGGAAGGATCGCGCGGCGCGCTGGCTTCGTTCGGATCGTGGATCATCGTCGAGGGGCTGCTTGGCTAACGTGCATTCTTTCTCTTCGCGTGGAGGCTGGCCGGGCCGCGCACGGCATTCGACCAACGCGATAAAGGAGAGCAGGGAGATGAAGTGCGGTAGCACCATCCGGCTGCCTGACCTTGCGAAGAACTGCAATGAGGCTGTGAGCCGTCTGGAGCGGGCGATGGGAATCGAACCCACGTCTCTAGCTTGGGAAGCTAGGGTAATGCCATTATACGACGCCCGCGGAGCCCGCGATTTTACAGGGTTTTTGGGGGATTGGGGAGGTGAGTGAGGTGGATGTCAGCAAAGAAGCGCGTTGTCGAGGCTCAGTCCGCATCCCCTACGCGTTGACGGCGTAGGGGAGCCCGGCGATCCGGGACGCTACAAGCGCAGCGGACCGCCGCTTCAGATGACGCTCAGAACTCAATCAAAGCTAGTTTCCACTCGTCGGAAACAACGCTGATGTCGTGCTCCCAGAGAACGACTGGATAGACGGGAAGCCTGGCGGCAACGTCGGCGGAGTCGGTGTCGATGTTTTCTTCGGGCTCGACCCCGACGTCGACGATGTGAGCACGCTCGTACCCGCCGTCATCGTAAAGGTGCGGGAGAACGGCTTGCCATTGACGGTGCCGTTGAGCGACACCGAGTACTGCGTGTTCGCCTGTAACGACAGACTTTGCAACAGCGGAACGTACGCGGCGCTCTGAAACGGCCGCAGCAGCTTGTTCGGGTCGTTCTTCGAATCCAGCAGCGTCAGCGGGATCGAGGTGCCGGTCGACGACATCAGCGTTCCGGACGTCAATGCGATGGTGTCCGTCGAGTTGCCGATCACAAGGATCTGCGGGCCCGTGACGTCTGTGCCAGGCGCGGGATCGATCTGTTGCGAATTGAGCAGCGCGACGTTCGTCGAACCCTCGCACGGGAAGGTGATGGGCGACGAGGAAACTGGTTGGGTGGCGGTATTGAAGACGTCGATACTCATGAACTCGGATGGCGTCGACTGACCATTTCCGAGCGTTCCTTGAGCCGCGCCGATGCCGATGAGATCGACCGGCGTAAAGAGACTGGCCGCACCGTAAATGCCGGCGAGCATGCTCTGGTCGAGCCCTTGCTGCGCTTCTGTTGCCGCAGTGGACGTCGACACGTCCACGCTCGCCCCGCCGCCGAGGACGTTGGACGGAAAGCCGACCGACACGACGCGAGCGAGGTCTGTCACTCCCGTGAAATCCTTCTTGCCCTGGATTTCGGTGTCGGAACCCGTCCCGTTCGCTGCGCCATAGACCGCATGATTTTGCGCTGCCTTATCGAGAAGCTGGTTTTCTTGCAATGCCGGAAACCCGCACTCGGTTCTCGCCTGGTTCAGTTGGGTGAACAGCGCAAGCTGCACGCTACCAGCGGGATAGACGGGCGACGGCAGCGTGCCGGTGACCGTCGCGGCGGTTGCCGTCGTGTTGACGAACAACGCCGACAGTGCAAGCGAACAACCGGCTGTAATTGACGACATTTTACTGATACCTGAATTGCCACACTTCATTGAGTACCTCTCATAGGCTTCCTGTTACAGATTTACTTTCACAACTTTACAATTGCGCTCTTTTGCCGAAAAGCGCCACTCTTAACAAAACGACAGTTAAGCCTTGAAAAACATAGGGGCGAGCGGACGCATTGCCACTTCACAGATGAAGTGGTAGCCAATGTTTGCCGTTTTGGGTTAGCGCGTCCTATTACCTTATTTTTACGTTGATCCGACAACGGCAGATCAGCGACAGATAACGTCTACGGCGGGGATGCCCGCAAGGAAAAGCGATAAAACATTACGCATTGGCATGAAGATTTTTACCTGCTTTATTGGTAAATATAAATAAATAGCTACCTTGCTTTTGCAAGGGGATTTGCAAGCACGATGAATTTAAGGTGAAAGATTGGGTGATTCAATACATGGGAAATTGGTTGGCTAATTATAGACATCTATGGCCTGAAAAATAAAAATGTCCGTGTAACTTGAAAATAGTGAAATCTGCAAGAATGCGGTGGTATATGGATAGTCAATGCGGATCAAGCGTTACTTGTTTTATTTAAGTTTTATAAGGGTGGTGATATGGCGATACACGAAGTTTGATTGAGAATCTAAAGAACCGGCACGGCGTGCCGATATGGATCGTAAACCACACGTTTTCTCATGCCATGGGCAACGACCAAAACGATACCCGCAGCCCCGATTCGACACCTCTGATGTCCATGGCCTTCGCGATAGCTCTGTTACTGGCTGCCTCCAATGTCTGGGCCCAGCAGCTCGCAGCCAACCTGCACGAGTCCGTCGCGACGATCGACGTTGCTGTCAAAGATTTCTACGGCAGGGAAGAAACCGGAAAGGTCGCAATCACACAGTTTCTGCCGGACGGCGATGGGCCGTTTCCAATTCTGATCCTCAATCACGGGCGCAATGGCACCGATCGCAGCGACCCACCTCGCTTTCGGTATACCCGACAAGCCGCGTTTTTCGTGAAAAGAGGCTTTGCGGTGTTTGAACCGACCCGGATCGGATACGGCCAGTTCGGCACGCAGTTCGACCCGGAATACAGCGGAGCATGTCGTCGCAAGAACTACGCACCGATGGTCGATGCGGCTCGCATTGAGGAGTCCGCCGTGCTCGACTACGCGAAACGGCAACCGCATGTCGATCCGCACCGGATCGTTATCGTAGGGCAATCGGTGGGTGGTTTCGTCACGACAGCCGTGGCGGCAGAGAATCCGGACGGCGTAGTCGCAGCGGTTAATTTCGCTGGCGGCGCGGGCGGTGACCCCGTCCAGCATCCCGGCGTACCTTGCGAGCCAGAGTTGCTTGAGTCCGCGTATGCACAGTTCGGCAAGACGGCTCGCGTTCCGATGCTGTGGATTTACACCGAAAACGACCAGTACTTCGGCCCGACTTACAGCACTGCGTGGCACACCGCTTTCGTCCACGCAGGAGGTCATGCGGATTTCCACATGCTTGCGCCGTTCGCGGAGAACGGTCACACGCTGTTTGCGCGCGGCATCGATATATGGGAGCCGCTCGTCGCTGAATTTCTGGATCGCCAGGGGTTCGCTGCGAGACAGTAACGTTGACGCGAGCGGGTAACCGCCGTTTTAGTACGCAGACGCCGGCAATCAATAAATTCCCGAACCATCCGCATCACACGTTCGCTATGCTTGCCGTGTCCCGCGGAGATCAACAATGACGCTGCTGCGTAGGCTTCTGCCGATTGTTCTGCTCGTCTTCCTCCACGCATGCGCGAGTCTGCCGCCGCAGACAACCCGCACGCCCAGCTACAGCGTCACGCAAACCGACACCGCCAACACGCGCCTTGGCATTGCCTTCGCGCCGGAGCAGCGCGAACACGTCGGGCAGACCGCGTTCCGTCTGCTGCCGGATCCGGTCGACGCGCTGGTCGCACGCATCGTGCTCACCGAGCACGCCGAGCGCACGCTCGACCTGCAGTACTACATCTGGCACGACGATCTGACCGGCCGCGCGCTGGCGGCCGCATTGCTGCAAGCCGCCGATCGCGGCGTGCGGGTGCGCGTGCTGCTCGACGACCTCGGCACCAACGCCGACGATCAACTGCTGCTCGCATTGAACTCGCACGCAAACCTGCAGATCCGCCTGTTCAATCCGGTCGCGAACCGCAGTTTCAAGACGGTTGGCGCAGGCCTCGAGTTTTTCCGCGTGAATCGCCGCATGCACAACAAGGCGCTGATCGCCGACAGCCAGGGCGCAATACTCGGCGGTCGCAATATCGGCGACGAATACTTCGGCGCGTCGACCGTCGTCGACTTTGGCGATCTGGACGTGCTGGTGCACGGCGCAGTGGTCGGCGACGTGTCGCACGCGTTCGACGAATACTGGAATTCCGCCGCGGCCTATCCGATCGACGCGCTGGTCGGCCACCGCGCGGACCCCGCTGCGCTCGCCGGCTACCGCGACAAACTCGACGCCTATCTGGCCTCCGAGCAGAGCTCGCCCTATGCGGTCGCGGCGCTGCGCCGCCTGCATCAGGCACTGGACGACGACAGCGACGCCGGGTTCAGCTGGGGCAAGGCAACGCTGTTGTACGACGATCCCGACAAGATCACCCGCGCGCCCAGCGACGTGCAAGGTCATCTGATGTCGCAGTTCAAGGCGCTGAACCTGCGCGCCGAGCAGCAGATGCTGATCGTTTCCCCATACTTCGTGCCCGGCAAGGACGGTGTCGCGTGGATTCGCGACATGACGCAGCGTGGCGTGCGCGTGACGATCCTGACCAACTCGCTGGCCGCAACCGACGTCGCCGCAGTGCATGCAGGCTATCAGCGCTACCGCAAGGACCTGCTCGCGGCGGGCGTGACGCTATACGAGCTGAAGCCAACGACCAACGAAGGCGCAGCGGTGAAGAAGAGCCTGTTCGGCTCGTCGAAGGCGTCGCTGCACGCGAAGACTTATGTGTTCGACCGCAAGCGGATCTTCATCGGTTCGATGAATCTCGATCCGCGCTCGATCGAACTGAATACGGAGATTGGCGTGCTTTGCGAAAGCGGCGCGGCCGCTGCGGCGGTTGCCGACGGTGTGGAGCAGCAACTCGCTCAGGCCGCGTGGCGCGTCGAGCAACGCACCGACGCGAACGGCGCGAGCCGCATCGTATGGATCGATACCGACGCAAACGGCAACGCCACCGAACTCGACACAGAACCCGGCGTGTCCGCGTGGCGGCGCACCGGGATCTGGTTTCTTGGACTGCTGCCGGTCGAATCGCAGCTATAACGAAGCCGCCGCTGCCTCAGATGCCGAACAGCGTCAGCGACACGGCGGCGCGCGTCACGACCATCAGCAGCACCTGCACGATCACGAACAGCAGGATCGGCGACAGGTCGATGCCGCCCAGGCGCGGCACGATGCGCCGCAGCGGATCGAGGAACGGTGCGGTCAGTTCAAACAGGATCGGCATCGCCGGCGAGCGCGGATTGAGCCACGACAGCAGCGCCATCAGGATGGTCAGCCAGATCAGCAGGTTGAGCGCCCATTTGATCACCGTCAGCAGCGCGACGATCAACAGCGACGGCATCAGCGAGAGCGGGTCCACGCCGACGATCACCACCATCAGCACGACATAGACGAGCGACGTGATCAGCGTGGCGACGAGGCTTGCCGGATCGACCCGACGGCCGTTCGGCAGGATCTTGCGCAGCGGCAGCACAAGCCAGTTGGTGACCTGCATGACCGCGCTCGATACCGGGTTGTACGGCTGCATGCGAATGAATTGCAGCCATGCGCGCAGTAGCAAGGCGGCGCCGAACAGCGTGAAGACTGTGTTGAGCAGAAAACGGGCGATATCGCCGAACATCTTGTGTCCTTTCCTTCAGAAAACGTCCGGCACAGCGCGGACTCAAGACCGGCCGAGGCCGGCCGGTGTACGGTTGTGTATCGTGGCAGTTGCGCTGCATCCGCGGGACGCGCAACGGCCACGCGGGATACATCAGGTTTCGGGCAAACCCGGGGCAAACCCGGAGCAAACCCAGGGCAGACCCGAAAGCGCCGCCCGGCGAGCAATGCCGGCAGCGGGTCAAACGCGGTTGTCAGAATGGAACCTTGATCTCGCTGATCATGAGTTGCGGCTGGCCGTCGTAGTAGTTCGGCACGTCGCCCAGCAGCTCGCCTGCCACCGGATTGAAGGCCTGATAAAAGTCTTCCACCGCCTCGAACAGAAAATGGCCGACCGCGAAATAGGGTGGTGCCGAGTTCGGTGCGCCGCCGTTGATGCCCACTTCCACCGACCAGCCCTTCAGCAGCGTGCCGAACAGCCTGGCTGCGAGCGGCATGTGCGTGCCGCAGTAATAGTCCACATCGAAGTGGCCATTTTCCCGATGCGGATAGAAGACGTTGACCTTGATCATTGTGCGTTCTCGTCGGTTGGTCCTAGAGCCGGTTGCTGCCTGGCGGGTAGCAGTACGTGCCGGACGTCACATTATCATGGCTTACTTACAGCCTGCACCGGTCCGCGCGCGTTTTAGCCAATCGGCCGATGTATTTTCGCTGTAACCCGTCACTGGCGGGCGCGGACACGCGGCCAAGCGGCGCGCGCGAGTCCGCCGCGGAGGTCTGCGCATGCGCGCTGCAGTTGCTTTTGCGCCACGCGGTCGCGCGCACGGCTGCCTTGTCTACCGCCCCAAATGGCGCCTCGCGCGCCGGTCGATCGTTGCGAGGTCAGATCGGCGCGCGCCGCCCCATGCATCGGGCATTCCGACCGGCCTGTGCCGGTTTTCGGCCAAACGGGTAAAGTGGTCGAAACTGCCGATCGCAGGGCGCCGCCTCACGGGCATCCGTCAGACAGTTCGTGCATCTGCGGCGGCTGTGTTCGCTGTCGTACCGATGACAGCCGCTGGACCCGGTTAAAAAGACGCTGAGTGGAAGCCGGACGAGGATTCCCTCCAACAGGACAAGCGACGCAGAGCTGTGTCGATCCGCTGCCGAATTTCGCTTCTATCGGCATTCCCGGCGAGGCTTTGCGCAGGCGCGTTTGCAGACCGACCTGGGTTACATCTGTCAGGCCGGGGCAAGGCTGAGGCGCGAAAACTGCTGAGTCTGCGCAACAGCGGATCTGGCAGTTCCCATGGGCTTTTTTCTGGTTCGCAGTCGTCGATTCCGGAGGTCGCGATGAGCATCTTTTCTTACCGAAAGCATTTGCGGTTCTTGACCCATTCCCAGCGTCGCCGCTGGTGGGATCAAAAGAAGCGGCTAACGCCGCGCGTCAAGATCAGCGGCGCCTACGTCCCGCCCAATGTCACGCGCGAATTCACCTACGTGAAGGTCGGATAGGTTCGCGCAATAGACTCCTGCCCGACATGCAATGCCCGGCTTCTTGCCGGGCATTTTGCTTTGTGCGCGATCACAGGCCGCATTGGTAGAGGCGGTTTTGCAGTGAATTTGTAATCAAACATTACCGGGGCGCGCATACCCGCATGGCACATAGCCTGCAAAGCGTTCCGGGACACCGGGAGCGCAAACGCAAACCCTTGATTTTCAGAGGCCCGCGCCTATCTCCTGGCTATGAATGGCGTGCTACATGAAACAGGACTCGCATCGCAATTGCAATTTGCAACAAATGCAAACGACAGCGTGCATCCTTTTTCGTTAGATTGAGTAGTAGCAAGGATGTGGTTACGCAGCACGGTACTTCCACTCGTGCCGCCAGGAGAGAACAAATGAAGAAGATCGTCCCGCTTATCGCCGCTGCCGCACTTGGAATTGGTTTGAGTACTGCGGCGCAGGCGCACGTGTCCGTAGGTATCGGGATTGGCGTGCCGGTTGCACCGGCTTACCCGGTTTATGCCGCACCTTACGCACCGGCCTACTATCCGCCGCCACCGCCGGTGGTCTATGCGCCGCCGCCTGTCGTATACGCGCCGCCGGTGGTGGGCTATGGTTACTACGGCCGTCCGTATTACGGTCATGGCTATTACCGCGGTGGCTACGGCTACTATCGCGGCGGTTACCACGGCGGCTACTATCGCCGGTAAGCGTAGCAACATATTCAAGTGTTGAGCCGGTTCAAGCCGGCTCGATGAAGATGCGCAAACGGCGCGATGCCGGCTGAAAAGCCGCATTGCGCCGTTTGCATTCTGGCGTCAGGTTCGCGGGCGGTGCATCCTTCGAACCGGTATGAAAGTGCGAGAATGCGAAGTCCCCACCGCTCTGGAGTGCCTCGCCGATGCAACCGCTGCCCGCTCCCACTTATGACGATGTCGTCGACGCGGCCTCGCGTCTTGAAGGCATCGCACATCGCACACCCGTTTTGACATCGACGACAGCCAACGAGCGCACTGGCGCGTCGATCTTCTTCAAGTGCGAGAACTTCCAGCGCATGGGCGCTTTCAAGTTTCGCGGCGCGTATAACTCGATTTCGCACTTCGACTACATACAGCGCGAAGCCGGTGTCCTGACTTACTCGTCGGGCAATCACGCACAGGCGATCGCGCTGTCTGCGCGGCTCGCGGGCATTCACGCGACGATTGTGATGCCGCACGACGCGCCCGCCGCGAAGGTAGCGGCAACCCGGGGCTACGGCGGCGAAGTGATCACCTATGACCGCTACAACGAGAATCGCGAAGAGATCGGCGAGCGGCTTGCGCGCGAGCGCGGCATGACGCTGATTCCGCCGTACGACCATCCGCATGTGATCGCGGGGCAGGGCACCGCGGTAAAGGAACTGATCGAAGAAACCGGCCCGCTCGACCTGCTGTTCGTGTGCCTTGGCGGTGGCGGGCTGCTCGGCGGCAGTGCGCTGTCGGCGGCGGCGTTGAGCCCGCAGTGTGAAGTGATCGGCGTCGAGCCCGAAGCGGGCAACGACGCGCAGCAATCGCTCGCGCGCGGCGAGATCGTCACGATCGACGTGCCGCATACGATCGCCGACGGTGCGGCGTCCACGCACGTCGGCGCATACAACTTCCCGATCATCCAGAAACGGGTGTCGCAGATCGTCACCGTCACGGATGCGCAGCTGATCGACACGATGCGTTTCTTCGCGCAGCGGATGAAGATCGTCGTCGAGCCGACTGGTTGTCTCGCGGCCGCAGCCGTGCTCAACGGCATCGTGCCGGTGGACGGCAAGCGCGTCGGCGTCGTGGTGAGCGGCGGCAATGTGGATCTGGCGCGGCTGGGTGAATTTCTGGGCCAGCAGTAAGGCGATACATGGTGTGTGCCGTCGCAGCGGGGCGTGCACGCACCCGCTGCGTCGCGATATCAGCCGGCTACGTGTGTCGCTGGTATGAGCAGCTCGTGATATCCGTTCACGATCACGCTATATGAGAAATACGCGAACAGCACGGCGGACAACACATGGCAGGCGCGCAGCAACCCGCTACCGGCGCGCTTGCGACCATGGCTCGCCAGTCCACAAATAAAGAGTGTCCATGCCAGGCCGCCGGCAAAGAAGCCGCCGAGAAACACCGGCGCGGTCGTGACGCCGGCGGCGCCGGCCTTCGCGATCAAGGCGCCGCCGACGGCCGCGAACCACAAGATCGCGCTTGGCGAAGACACCGCCAGCAGCACGCCGCGCGCAAAGCCGCGCCGTGCAGAAAGCCGCGGCGGTGCCGCTTCGGCTTGCCCTTCGACAACTGGCGCACTCACCGGATTGAGCGCCTCGCGCGCCATCTTCCACGTGAGATACAGAAGAACCGCCGCACCGCCGATCCACACCACCCAGCGCACCGCAGTGAACTGCAGCAGCGCGGCCATTCCGGCCAGCGCGAGCGCCGCATAGAGCAGGTCGCCGAAACACGAACCGAGGCCTAACCAGAACCCGGGCCTGAAGCCATGCGACAGCGTCAACGAAATGATCGCGACATTGACGAGGCCGATATCAAGACACAACGACAGCGACAGGAAAAACCCGTCGGACAGCAACGACAGCGCATGCATCCGCGCAACTTCCCTGAGTTCTTATAGTTGAAAACGCCAGCGGCGGATCACAGCCCGAGCTCGTCCCACAACCGGTCGACCCGTTGTTTGACAGCCGGGTCCATCACGATCGGGCGGCCCCATTCGCGGTCGGTTTCGCCGGGCCACTTATTGGTAGCGTCGAGGCCCATTTTCGAACCGAGGCCCGCAACCGGCGACGCGAAATCCAGATAGTCGATCGGCGTATGCTCGACCAGCACCGTATCGCGCGCCGGGTCGATTCGCGTGGTGATCGCCCAGATCACTTCGTTCCAGTCGCGAATGTTCACGTCTTCGTCGACGACGACAATGAACTTCGTATACATGAACTGCCGCAAGAAGCTCCACACGCCGAACATCACGCGCTTGGCGTGGCCGGGATAGCTCTTCTTGATCTGCACGATCGCCATCCGGTAGCTGCAGCCCTCCGGCGGCAGATAGAAATCGGTGATTTCCGCGAACTGCTTCTGCAGCAAAGGCACGAACACCTCGTTCAACGAGACGCCGAGCATGGCCGGCTCGTCAGGCGGTTTGCCGGTGTAGGTGGAGTGATAGATCGCGTCGCGACGCATCGTGATGCGCTCGATCGTGAAGACCGGGAACCACTCCTGTTCGTTGTAGTAGCCGGTGTGATCGCCGTACGGACCTTCGAGCGCATGTTCGTACGTGCTCGACGGACCTTTGGCCGGCCGCGGCGGCGCGCCGGCGGGGGCGGGTGCCGGCTCGCCCTGCTGCGGGTAGATGAAGCCCTCGAGCACGATTTCCGCGCGCGCCGGCACCTGCAATGTATCGACGCCGGGCGTCACGCAGCGCGCGAGTTCGGTGCGGCCGCCGCGCAGCAGGCCGGCGAACTGATACTCCGACAACGTATCGGGCACCGGTGTGACCGCGCCCAAGATGGTGGCGGGATCCGCGCCAAGCACCACGGCGACCGGATACGGCTCGCCAGGATGCCGCAACGCGAATTCGCGAAAGTCGAGCGCGCCGCCGCGATGCGCGAGCCAGCGCATGATCACCTTGTTGCGGCCGATCACCTGCTGCCGGTAGATTCCCAGGTTCTGGCGCGTCTTGTTCGGGCCGCGGGTGACCGTCAGGCCCCACGTGATCAACGGGCCGGCGTCGCCGGGCCAGCAGGTCTGGACCGGCAGCTTCGCGAGATCGACGTCGGCGCCTTCCCAGACGATCTCCTGGCAAGGCGGCGCGCTGACCGTCTTCGGCGCCATGTCCCACACCGCCTTGGCGAGCGACAGCAGCTTGCCGGCGTCCTTGAGCCCCTTGGGCGGTTCCGGTTCCTTCAGTGCGGAAAGCAGCCGTCCGACATCGCGCAGCGACTCCAGCGCGGCCTGCTCGCTGGCGGCGCCGTTCTGCTCCGCTGTATCGATGCCCATGCCGAGCGCGACCCGCCGCGGCGTGCCGAACAGGTTGCCGAGCACCGGAAAGGCGTGCTGCTGCTTCGATTCGAACAGCAAGGCCGGCCCGCCCGCGCGCAACACGCGGTCGCACAGTTCGGTCATTTCAAGCACGGGGGACACGTGTTGCGGAATGCGGCGCAACTCGCCGAGCGTTTCGAGACGGCTGGTGAAGTCGCGCAGGTCTTTATATTTCATCGGGTCCGGTTCGGGCCGCCGAACGGCCGCGTGAAACTTATGCGTAATGGTTGAGCCCAGCTGCCGAACGCGCAGGTTGGCAGCAAGACAAAAAAGCGCGGGAACACCGCGCGCTGACAATTGTCGATTTTACATGCGTTGGTTGGCGTACGCGCTGACACACAAATTGCGAATCGGCGGAAACGCGCATGCCGCGCGGTTCTTGACCGGCTGAACACTGTTCATAATTACAAATGGTTATAACTTTGGATATTTATAGTGTTGACGACTCATAAAACCGTATTCTAGAATCCGGTCCATTGGTTGCAGGGATTGATAGTTTTTACCACCGTCCCCCGGTCCTTCGACGCACCGCGTCACTTTTGCCGCCCCCTGCACGGTATTGACGGTTTAAGTTGTCCTCACCAGCGCACTTCGCCGCTGGTTTTTCGTGTGAGAGCCGCTGTGTGCATGCCTTACCGCATGCCGCTAAGCCGTTTTCGGATTTCGGCTCTCCAGACGGTATTTTTTGCCGTTTTCCCGGTGCCGCTGCCGCCTTAACCAGAGCGCGCGGCGCCTTGAATCTGTGAATACGTAGTCGAAGCCAGCAGGTCGGCAGGGTTCACAGGCTCATGCAACATGGGAGATCTGAATGAATGCCTGGTTATCGTGGCGTCCCGATGAACGAGCCGTACAGGCCGTTCGCGCGCTATTGCGTCGCGGGACCCGTGTGAGTCATCACCTGTTCAGCGTGGTTGGCGGTACCGCCGTGCTGCTGGCGCTTGCGCTGTGGCTGATGCCGACGTGGCGCGGCACCCTGGCCGCCAGGCTGATGCCGGTACTGTCGGCCGCCGTGCAGGCGGGTCCGGCGCGTCTGCTGCAGGGCAACCCGCTGCCGTCGTTCGTGCCGCGCAGCGTGACGAACGCTGCGCCGGGCGCTTCGTCTACCGACGAACCGTTGTCGAGCAACACCGGCAACGATGACGCGCCCGTCGTGACCCTGACGGGTCTGAATACCTTCGACAAGCTGTTCGATGGCAGCGGCACGGGTACCAGCAATGGCGCCACCAGTGTTGCCTCGTCCGGCGGCGCCGGTTCGTCGGCGTTGAATGGCCTCGATCCGCGTACGCTGCCGAGCATCGGGCCGCTCGCCCGCATGATTCCGGCGCAGCGCGTCGCAGCCGACGCACGCGACGACCGTGCGCTCGCGTCGACGCGCGAACAGGATCTGGTGGCGAGCTTCCTGTCACGGCGCTACCGCGTTGCGCAGGAGCCGGTCAGCGAACTGGTGAAAGCCGCGTTCGACACCGGCCGCGAAGTCGGTCTCGATCCGATGCTGCTGCTGGCGGTGATGGCGATCGAATCGGGCTTCAACCCGTATGCCGAGAGTGGCGTGGGCGCGAAAGGCCTGATGCAGGTGATGTCGACGGTGCACTCGGATAAATTCCGCTACTTCGGCGGCCAGAGCGCAGCGCTCGAGCCGCTCGCGAACATCAAGGTCGGTGCGCTGGTTCTGAAAGACTGCATCGCGCGTGGCGGTTCGTTGCCCGACGGGTTGCGCCTCTATGTCGGATCGACGTCGCAGGACGACGGCGGTTACGGCGCGAAGGTGATGGCGGAGCGCTCGCGTTTGCGCGACATCGCTCACGGTCGCAAGGTGCCGATCAACGCGCCGCAGGCGCCGGCAACCGTGACGGCATCCACGTCTGGGTCACAACCCGCGGCTAACAACGGTGCCAACGGCAAACGTGTCCAGATGACGCTCGATGGCGGTCATCCGCTTGCTGCGGCAAAGCCCGCGCCGCCGACTACACCGGCGCAGGATGATGCGAGCGCGGTGCCGGTCAAGCATGTCGTGACGCCGGAACTGGGTGCCTGAGCCGGCAACGGCAGTCAGAGCCGCTCAATTGATAAAAAACCCCTGCGGGTCATCGACCCGCAGGGGTTTTTTCATGTCTGAAGGGTTGGCCGCAACCGCAACCGCAACCGCAACCGCAACCGCAACCGCAACCGCAACCGCAACCGCAACCGCAACCGCAACCGCAACCGCAACCGCAACCGCAACCGCAACCGCCGTCAAACCTGCGCAAGCGGCAAACTCGCGAGTCTTTCGAGCACGATCTGTTTCATACGCGCCGGCGCGGGCAATTCGTCGAGCAGCCGTGGCCACGTAGCGCGCGCCGCAGACGCCGCCGCTTTCGCCGCTGCCGTTGCAATCCGCTCGGCGATGCCGCTGGCGCGCGCCATCCGCTTGTAGTCATCGAGGGTCTGGGCGCGCTGCATCCGGTCGATCGCGACGTTGGTTCCATACGAGGCGAAACCCGGCAGCGCCGCGACGCACACGATGTCGTACGCGGGCGTGAGCTGTGGGAAATTCCGGTCCTCATAAAGCACCGAGAAATTCTTCAGGTGCGCATCGCTGTTGCCGAGCAGCGTGTTCACGGCCTGCCGGACGAAAAACTGTCGAACGTCCTGCACCCCGCGCGGGCTGAGTCGATCGAGCAGCGCGACCAGCATCTGGAAGTGCCCAATGCTGCCGTACTTGGCGCGCGGCATGCGCCCGAGCAACTGGCACGCGTCCTCGGCATGCACCCGGACGTTGTCGACGCGGTCATAGCGGTCCACCGCGAGAAACGACCTTGCGCTTCCCGCAGCCTCGGCGATGCCGGGTATCTCGAGCGCCTGCACCGGCATCGGTTCGCAGTTCGCGACCTCGACGCCCGCGGCTTTCGCGAGCTGCATCGCGACGTACTCGTTGAAGATCTGCGAGTCGTCGTTGCGCACGGGCAGCTTGGCGATCACATCCGACAACTTGCCATGCCCGGGCATCGTGTACCGCTTGCCGCGCTGCATGGTCGATAACGCAAGCTTGTTCTGCACGCCCGATACCGACGCGGCGCCTTCTGCCGCTCCCTCGATCGCCGAAGATTCGAAATCGTCCGCGCCGCCGGTCGTGCCGAAGGTGCGCGCGTACTCGGGAATGTCATGCGGATCGGCGGGCGGAGCGACGACGACTGCGCCTGGCAGGTCGGCGCCAGCGGCAGCGAGCACGCCGAAGTCGTCACGGTCTTCCTGATTGAGGCGGGTGTTCTCGAGCCGCTGGCGGAGTTCGCTTTCGGGAAGGAGGCCGGCAAAAAACGGCGGCAGCTGTCCGCCGGCGTTGTACAGCGCCGGGTGGAAGCGGTTGGCAAAGATCTGTGCGGCAACCGAAGGATCGCCCGGAATCGATAACGACAGGCTGAGGGTAGGCTGGCCGGACGCGATCCTGAATCGCTCCGACGGCACGAAGCGGCAATTGCCCTCGAGTTCGCACAGGAAGCCGCACGTGTCGCCGTGCAACAGGACTTCGAGATAGCGCGGGTGTGGGCCGTCAGTCACGTGTTGCTCTTCTCGAGAAACAGCTCGGCTGCGCTCTTTGCCGTGCGGTCCGGCCCGGTATCGTGCCCTTCGAGGATCCGCTGGACGGCCGCGAGGCGTTCTTTGGGGACCAGCACCCATTGCGCGTTCAGCGCGCCGGCGAGCGCTTCGAGCGTCGAACCGCGGGTGTCGTGCTTGCCGGACAGCGTGGTGACGAGATTCGGCCGTGCCATGCCGACGAGTTCAGCGAGTTGGGCTGCCGTGGCGGCGCGTTGCGCAAGAAGCTGTTTGAGCTGCGTTATGAATAACATTTCAAACACTCTAGCGAAAATGTTTGATAAATCATACAACCAAACGACTCGACCGAGGTAGTTGCACCAGCTCGTATCATTCAACATACTATCGGCGTATTTTGTATGAAATATCATACGCGCGCCGAAGCGTCACGCAGATCGCACGCCAAAAACCTCGCGCGATCCTTCGATTCTTATCTGCAGCCTGCCGAGCCGTATCCGGCTGACCGGCTTTATCGCCCAAACAGCTGCCGCAACCGTTCGACAGCCTGTTCGAGCTTCGCAAAGGCGGTCGCGTAGGACACGCGAATGTAGGCGTGCGGCGCGGCCGACCCGAAATCCATGCCCGGTACCATCACGACGCCCGCCTCGTGCAGCATCGCACGCGTGAGCGCCGCGCTGTCGCCGGCCGCGGCATGCGGCACGTTGCGGCAATCCGCGTAGACATAGAAGGCGCCATCCGGCATCACGGGCACCTCGAAGCCAAGCGCGGTGAGCGCTGGCACGATGAAATCGCGCCGGCGCTTGAACTCGAGCCGCCGCGCTTCGTAGATGTCGAGCGTGCGCGGTTCGAAGCACGCGAGCGCCGCATGCTGCGCGAGCGCCGACGCGCAGATGAACAGATTCTGCGAAAGCTTCTCGAACGCGCTGACCAGCGAAGGCGGCACCACCAGCCAGCCGAGGCGCCAGCCGGTCATGTTGAAATACTTCGAGAAGCTGTTGACGGTGATCACATCGTCGCCGAAGCTCAGCGCGGACACGGGCCGCGCATCGTAGCTGAGCCCCTGATAGATCTCATCGACGATCGTGAAGCCGCCGCGCGCGCGCACCGCTTCGACGATGCGTCGCAATTCGTCTGGCGCGATCGACGTGCCGGTCGGGTTGGATGGCGACGCGAGCAGCACGCCGCGCGTGCGCGGGTTCCACAGCCGCTCGACGTCGGCGGCGGTCAGCTGGAAACGCTCGGCGGGGCCGCTCGGCACGAGCACTGGCTTGCCCTCCGCGGCGGCGACGAAATGCCGGTTGCACGGATAGCACGGGTCGGGCATCAGCACTTCGTCGTCGCGGTCGACCAGCGCGGTGCACGCGAGCAGCAGCGCAGCCGACGCGCCCGCAGTCACCACGATGCGCGCCGGATCGACGTCGATGCCGTAGGCATGCGCATAGTGGCCGGCGATCGCTTCGCGCAGCGCGTGAATGCCGAGCGCATCCGTATATTGCGTGACGCCGCTTTTCAGCGCGTTCGCGGCAGCCTCGAGCACCGGCTCGGGCGCGGTGAAATCCGGCTCGCCGATGCTCATGTGAATGATGTCGCGGCCGGCGCGTTCAAGCAGCGCGGCCTGTTTCGCCACTTCCATCACGTAGAAGGGGGCAATGGCATCGACCCGGGCGGCAAGCCGCAACTGAGGTTCGCTCACGCTGTTCATACGAGGAGTCCCGTTCAAAAACGAAAGCGGGCTCGGCGCGAAGCGCGAGCCCGATCAAATGCTACTGCCGTGGCCGTGGCCCCGACAACGCTGCGTGCGCGGCACGGAGCGCGGCAGCTGCGTGCGGCCCGAACCCGAACCGCCGCTTGATGCCTGAGACGCGCAACGCCTAGCGCTTGCGCGCGGCGGCCTCGGCTTCGCGCAGCGTCGCCGACAGCTTGTCGAGCACGCCGTTCACATACTTATAGCCATCCGAGCCGCCGAAGGTTTTCGCGAGTTCGACCGCCTCGTTGATCACCACGCGATACGGAATATCGACGTGATGTTTGAGCTCGAACGCGGCGACCAGCAACACCGCGCGCTCGACCGGCGACAACTGCTCGATCGGCCGGTCGAGGCACGGCGCGATCGCGGCCGACAACGAGTCGGCCTCGCTAATCACGCCGCGCAGCAACGCGTCGAGATGCTCGTAATCGGCCTTGTCGAAGCCTTGCGCGTTACGCAGCTGTGCATCGATTTCGCCGGCGGGAGCACCCGACAGCAGCCACTGATAAAGCCCCTGCGTGGCCAGTTCGCGGGACCGTCGGCGAGCGCTCTTCATGCACGTTCCTCTGCTTCGTCCTCGTCTTCTTCATCGTCGTCGTCGTCATCGCCGCCGATTTGCTCGAGCGCGACCGCGAGATTGGCCATTTCGACTGCCACCCGCGCCGCGTCGCGGCCTTTCTCGGTCATCCGCGCGACCGCCTGTTCGTCGGTGTCGGTGGTCAGCACCGCATTGGCAACCGGCACGCCGAAATCGAGTGCGATGCGCGTGATGCCTGCGCCGTTCTCGTTGGACACCAGTTCGAAGTGATACGTCTCGCCGCGGATCACCGCGCCGACCGCGATCAACGCGTCGAACTGGCCGCTTTCGGCGAGCTTTTGCAGCGCGAGCGGGATTTCCAGCGCGCCCGGCACGGTGACCAGCAGCACGTCTTCGCCGGTCACGCCGAGGCGTTCGAGTTCTTCGATGCAGGCATCGGCAAGGCCGTTGCATACGGGTTCGTTAAAGCGCGACTGCACGATGCCGATGCGCAGCCCGTCGCCGTCGAGATTCGGTTGGTATTGTCCGATTTCCATATCTATCAGGTCCGTAGTGGGTAGGGGTGAGCGCAGTATCTGAAAAGCGCGGGTCAATCAGGTTACGGGCACGGCTTTTCGGCGGGCACACCGGGCATCGGGATGAAGCCGGTTACTTCGAGGCCATAGCCGGACATGCTGCCGAGCTTGCGTGGATTCGACAGTACCTGCATCTTGCCGACGCCCAGTTCGCGCAGGATCTGCGCACCGATGCCATAAGTCTTGAAATCGACCGGGCGGCGCTTCATCGCCGCCGCCTTGTCTTTCTGGTCGAAGGCCTTGAACACGTCGACCAGGTGCTCGCTGGTATCGCCGCAGCCGCAGTTCAGCATCACGATCACGCCGACGTCGCGCTGCGCGATTTCCTGCATCGCGGCATCGAGCGTCCACGAGTGAGTGGACGCACCGACTTCCAGCAGATCCAGCAGCGACAGCGGCTCGTGCACGCGCACCGGCGTATCGCGCTCGGGTGACGGCGTGCCGCGCACCAGCGCGATATGCGGCTGGCGGCTCGGCTGATCGAGGTACATCACCGCGCGAAATTCGCCGTGCGCGGTGCGCATCGTGCGCTCGGCCACGCGCTCGACGATCGATTCGGTGCGGCTGCGGTAGTGGATCAGATCGGCGATCGTGCCGATTTTCAGTTTGTGTTCCTGCGCGAATTCGATCAGGTCCGGCAGGCGCGCCATCGTGCCGTCGTCCTTGATGATCTCGCAGATCACCGCGGCCGGCGTCAGGCCGGCGAGCGCGGTGAAGTCGCAGCCGGCCTCGGTGTGGCCGGCGCGCACCAGCACGCCGCCCGGCTGCGCCATGATCGGAAATACGTGGCCCGGCTGCACGATGTGCTCGGCGCGTGCGTCGTGCGCGACCGCGGCGGCGATCGTGCGTGCGCGGTCGGCTGCCGAAATGCCAGTGGTCACGCCTTCGGCCGCCTCGATGCTGACGGTGAACGCGGTGCCGTACTGCGTGCCGTTGCGATGCGTCATCAGCGGCAGGTTCAGCTGGCGGCAGCGTTCCTGCGTGAGCGTCAGGCACACCAGACCGCGGCCGTAGCGGGCCATGAAGTTGATCGCTTCCGGCGTGATGAATTCCGCGGCGATCACGAGGTCGCCCTCGTTTTCGCGGTCTTCTTCGTCGACGAGGATCACCATCCGGCCTGCTTTCAGTTCGGCGATGATCTCGGGGGTGGAGGCGAGCGTCATGATGGCGAGAAGTTCGGGAAAGCGCGTATTTTACGCCACGCGGGCCCCGCAAGTCGTCCGTCTGGATAGCATCGCCGCGCGGCGCGCGCAAAACGCGCCGCCGCGCCCCCCGTCGGCGGCGGCATCCGACCGCCAGAGCGCGCTCAGAGCGTGTCTGGAAGCGCGCCCGCAAGCCCGCTTAAAAGCGTGTGCGCATGCCGATGCGCAGCGCCAGCTGGCTATTCGCGCCGCTGCCTGAATTGCCGAAAAAGCTCGAACTCGAACCGATTTCCGCCTGCACCGGCACGCCGTTATTGCTGCCCGACGCCTTCTGGTACACCGCGAGCACATAGACGTCGGTGCGTTTGCTGAGCGCGTAGTCGGCAATCGAGTTGAACTGGTTCCAGTGGCCCACCGCGTCGCCGGACAACCGCGAATACGTATAACCGAGCCCGAACGATAGCGCCGGCGTCAGCGAATACTTGCCGTCGATTTCGTAGTTGTCGAAGCGCGACGAGCGGCCCGTCACGCTTTCGAAGCGCGTATCGGTCCAGTTGCCGAACACCAGCGCCGGCCCAAACGCATAGCGCAGACCGACGCCGATGGTGCGCAGATCCTTGTCGCCGAACGCATTGACATTGGCGATCGAGATCGGGAACGCCGGTGTCGCGGTGCCGGGAAAACGGATGTCGGTATACGCGGCGGCTGCGCCGAACGGGCCGTGTTCGTAGTTCGCGCCGAAGCTGATGGTGCGCGACGAACCGGCGTTGGCGACGCCGTCTTCGTTGCTGGCGGGCGAACCCGCGAACGCGCCGGCCTGATTCGAGAACCCGTACAACGCGCCGAACGTCAGCCCGTAGAAATTGGCGCTCGCGAATTTCACCGAATTGTTGATGCGGCTCGACGTCAGCTGATCGACGTCGTTGATATGAAACGAGTAGTTGCCGACGGTCAACCCGCCCGCCGCGTACTTCGAGATGTAATCGGTGGACAGCGAATATTGACGGCCGAAGCTCAGCGAGCCGACGCCGTCGCGCGCGAGCCCGACGAACGCCTGGCGGCCGAACAGCGCGCCGCCTTGCGAAGCGGTGCCATTGGCGACCGACAGGCCGTTTTCGAGTGCGAAGATCGCATGCAGGCCGCCGCCGAGGTCTTCGGTGCCGCGCAGGCCCCAGCGGTTGCCCTGGATCACGCCGTCGTCGAGCTTGAATTTGCGCGCCGCCTGGCCATTCGGTCCGGCGGCATGGTTCACATAGCTGACACCGGCATCCAGCAGGCCATACAACGTCACGCTGCTTTGTGCGTGGGCAGCCGCGGCACATACGCCGAGGCTGGTTGCTATTGCTAACTTTTTCATGGGCACAGTCTCCTTGTCTCTGATCTGGTTTGATGATTCATTGCGCGTTGCACGGACGCACGGCGACGGCACGCGTGCCGGCGCCAGTGTTGGCGTTGGCGCTGGCGTTGGCGTCAGCGCGAATGCGAGTGCGCGTGGGCCACTGCCGGTGTCACGGCAGCGCTACCGCTCGCGGGGTTGGCCGGGTTCGCCGGTTCGTCGAGCCGGATCCGCAGCGTGAAGATCGGCCCGAGCAGCAGCATTGCGATCGACACGACGAAGGCCACGGCCCAGCGTCCGTGCGACATGTCGAGCAGCACGCCGACCACCAGCGGCGACACCGCACCGGCGAGCGCCATGCCGGTGAAGGTGCAGGCGCTGGAGGTGGCCGAATGCTCGACCGACACTTCGGTGCCGACCACCCACAGCGGCGAGTCGGCGAGTTCCGAGCAGAAGAACGCGACACCGAGTCCGATGGCGTTGATCGCGATGTCGTGCGTGACGAGCAGCGGCAGCAGCCCGAGAATCGACAGCAGAAAGCCGCTGATGATCACCTCGCGGCGGGCGCGGGTGCGGTTGCCGGTGCGCCTGAAACGCCAGTCGGTGAGCAGGCCGCCGGCTGCTGTGCCGAGCGAGCCGCCGAGCAGCACCAGCGCCGAGAACACGGCGTTGTGCTCGAGCTTGAGCCCATAGCGCTGCGCGAAAAACGACGGGATCCAGTTGAGGAAGAACCACAGCACCCAGCCGTGGCAAAAGCACGCAGCGGTGGCCGGCCACACGCGGCGAATCATGTCCGGCCAGTCGACCGGCTTGCGCGGTGCCGCCACGGGTTGCATGGCAGCGGACGCACGCGGCGGGTCTGCGTCTGCTGTGACGCCGCGCTTGGCCTCATTCAGGCACACGTACATCACCGCCATATAAACCAGCGTCACTGCGCCGAGCAGCACAAACGTGATGCGCCATGAAAACGCCACGATCAGACCTGTGACAATCAGTGGCGCGAGCGCATTGGCGATGCGTCCGGTCGCATGCATGATGCCTTGCGCGGCGCCGCGCTGATCTTCGGGAATCACGCGGGCGATCATCCGCGCGGCGGTCGGGTAAATTGGCGCCTCGCCCGCGCCGACCAGAAAGCGCGCGGCAACCAGCGCAATGAAACTGCCGACCAGCCCGGTGGCGATCGTCGCGATCGCCCACAACGAGCCGTACAGCAACAGGCCTTTACGCGCGCCGATGCGGTCGCTGTGCCAGCCGCCGGGAATCATCAGGCAGCTGTAGGCGAGTGCGAACGCGGAAAAGATCAGGCCGAGATGGGTGTTGCTGAACCCAAGCTCCTTACTCATCACCGGCGCGGCGACGGAAATATTGGTCCGGTCGACGTACATGATGAAGGCCATCACACAGAGCAGGACGAACGTGGTCCTCGCCCGGCTTCGCGTGGTTTGCGAAGGGGACATGTCTTCCTCCAGTTGGGGTGGTGCGGCTTGCAGCGATGGCACAGCCCGCGGCGCTGCGTTCACAACGCAACGCAATGCCATGCGGGCCGCGCCGTCCGCGCGGCGGCTTACTGCCGGAAGAACCGGCTCAGCTCGTCATAGGTTTCGTCGGGGCACTCTTCCTGCAGGTAATGGCCCGACGGCACGGTGGCGCTGCGCACGATCTGCGTCGCGTAGCGGCTCCACACTTCAGCTGCATTGTGATTGCGCCCGACGCCGCCTTTCGCGCCCCACAGGATCAGCGCGGGTGTGCTCACGCGGCGGCCCGCGTCGTAGTCGGCGGTATCCATGTCGAGATCGATGCCGAAGGTCGCGCGATAGTCCTCGCACATCGCGTGAATCACCGCAGGGTTCTTTATGCAGCGGATGTAGTCCGCCAGCGCTTCCGGGCCGAAGAAACTGGTGCCCTGATCGGTCTTCGACAGCTTGCGGCGGATAAAGAACTCCGGATCTGCGCCCATCATCGTTTCGGGCGTCGGGTAGTCCTGCACCATGAAGAACCAGTGCCACGAGAACTTGCCCCACTGACGCGTTACGTTGTTCAGCAGATAGTGCTGCGGCAGCATGTCCATAAAGCCGGCTTTCAGCACCTTGGTCGGATGATCGAGACACATGCGATGCAGCACGCGCGCGCCGCGATCGTGGCCGGCCGCGTAGAACTTCGTGTAGCCGAGCGTCTCCATCACTTCGATCTGATCCTGCGCCATCGCGCGGAACGAATAGTTCGCGTGATCGCCGCCGCCGGGCGGTTTCGAGCTGTCGCCATAGCCGCGCAGATCGGTGCAGATCACCGTGAATTCCTGCGCGAGACGCGGCGCGATCTTGTGCCACGACAGATGGTTGAACGGGTTGCCGTGCATCAGCAACAGCGGCGGGCCTTCGCCGCCTTTGACCGTGACGATTTCAGCACCACTGGTCTGGATGATCGTTTTCGTGAAGTTTTCCAACATCGGCATCGCATACCTCTCTGACATTGCGTTTCGTAGGGACGAGCTGCGCCAGCCGCCGGCCGAGGGCGCAGCGGTGGTGCGTGTTTCAGGGGTGGGAAGGGCGCGCTAGTGCGTGTTCAGCGCGGCGCCGTGCGAGGCTTTGCGGCTCGCGGCCGTGCGCGTGGCGACGTCGAATGCCGCGCTCATCGCGCCGACATCGGCCGTGCCCTGGCCGACGATGTCGTAAGCGACGCCATGCGCCGGTGTCGCATAGACAGTTTTCAGGCCACCGGTCAGCGTGACGCCTTGCGAGAAGCCGAGCAGCTTGGTCGCGATTTGCCCCTGGTCGTGGTACATGATCACGACCGCATCGAAGTCGCCGCGGCGCGCTTTGATAAACACGGTGTCGGAAGGAAACGGGCCTTCGCTGGCGAGCCCTTTCGCGCGCAGCGCTTCGAGCGTCGGGCGGATGATGCGGATTTCCTCGTCGCCGAACAGGCCGTTTTCGCCGCCGTGCGGATTCAGTGCGGCCACGCCGATGCGCGGCGTGGTTTTACCGAATGCGCGCATCGTGTCGTGCGCGAGCGTCAGCGCGCCTTCGATACGGTCGGGCTGCACCATATCGACGGCGGTGCGCAGCGCGACATGCGAAGTGACGCGAAAGGTCGAGAACTGCGGAATGATGTTGACCTCGCCGAAGTAGCCTTGATGTTTGGTCCACGCGGCGAACATCTGATGCTCGTCGTGATAGTTCCAGCCGCCGCGATGCAGGGCCGCCTTGTTGAGCGGCGCAAAACAGATGCCGTCGAGTTCGCCGGCCAGCGCGAGATCGGTCATATGCTTGAGCGTTTCGCCGGTCAGGCGTCCCGATTCGGCGTTGAGTTCGCCGCGCGGGTAGAGGGCGGGGTCGATGTTGTGCAGGTCGATCAGCGGCACGGCTGCGGCGTGGTGGTCGGCATCCTGCACACGTGCGATGTTCGTGTACGCAATGCGCTGGCCGGCGTCTTTCATGCCGAGTTCGAGCACGCGCGCGTCGCCGATCAGCACGACGTTGGCCTTCTCGCGCGTCGCGGGCGACGCCAGCAGCTTCACGACCAGTTCGGGGCCGATGCCCGTTACGTCGCCGAGCATCAGGCCGATTAGGGGTTTCATGTGGGCTTTCTCCATGATTGTTCTGGCTTGGGGATCAGTTGGGGGATGCAGCGGGTCAGCTAGCGTGGCCGGCGGGCAGCGGCAATACGCGCGTCCACGGGTTATCCGACCAGTGACGCTGCTCGAACGCTTCGATCTGCGGCAGCATCTGCAGCGATGCGCCGAGCACGTCGAGGCCGTCGAGAAACATCTGGCGATGACGCGTCTCCATCCGGAACGCGTAGCTGCGACCCGTTGCGGTGCGCACGGTTTGCGCGACGACATCGATCGCGATGCGGCTGGTGGCAGGGTTCGTCACTTCAGCCGTGATCGCTTCGATTTCCGCGGGGCTCAACACGATCGCGAGCAAGCGGTTATTCGCGGCGTTGTAGTAGAAGATCTCGCCGTAGCTCGGTGCGAGCACTGCTTCGATACCGCCTTGCAGCAGGCCCCACACCGCATGTTCGCGGCTCGACCCGCAGCCGAAGTTCGCTCCGCCGACCAGCACGCGCGCACCGGCATACGCAGGCTGATTGAGTACGAAGTCCGCGCGCGGGCTGCCATCCGGCAAGCAACGCAGGTCGTACAGCAGGCCGGCGGCCAGGCCCGACTTGTCGGTGCCGAGCAGGAACTGCTTCGGCATGATCTGATCGGTGTCGAGGTTGGCGATCGGCAACGGTGCCGCGACGCCTTCTATGCGCGAAAAATCAGGCATCGTGCTGCTCCCATTTACGGATGTCGGTGATGTGGCCGGCAATCGCCGCGGCTGCGGCCATCGCGGGGCTCATCAGATGCGTGCGGCTGTCGCGGCCCTGGCGGCCTTCGAAGTTGCGGTTGGTGGTCGATGCGCAGCGCTCGCCAGGACGCAACACGTCATCGTTCATCGCGAGACACATCGAACACCCCGGCTGACGCCATTCGAAACCGGCATTCACGAATATTTCGGACAGGCCTTCCTGTTCGGCTTGCACGCGTACGGCGCCTGAGCCGGGCACGATCATCGCGCGCACGGTAGGTGCGACTCGCATGCCGTCGCGCAGCATCGCGGCCGCGGCGCGCAGGTCTTCGATGCGGCCGTTCGTGCAGGAACCGATAAACACGCGATCGATCGGCGTGCCTTCGATCGGCGCGCCGGGAGCGAGGCCCGTGTAATCGAGCGCACGCTCGGTGGCCGCGCTTTCGATGTGATCGCGGCCATCGGCCGGCGCGGGAATGCGGCCATCGACAGGCATCGCCTGATCAGGGCTCGTACCCCACGTGACATACGGTGCGACGTCGGCGGCCGGTACGACGATCTCTTTGTCGAAGCGCGCATCGGCATCGGAACGCAACGCACGCCATGTGTCGATTGCACTTTCCATTTGCGCTTCGCTGAGATTGCCGCGGTGCGCACGCAGATACGCGAAGGTCTTTTCATCGGGTTCGACCAGCACCGCGCGAGCGCCTGCTTCGACTGTCATGTTGCACAAGGTCATGCGCGCCTCGATCGACAGCGCGCGAATCGCTTCACCCGTGTATTCGACCGCGTAGCCGCGTGCGCCTTGTGCGCTGATCTGCGCGATCACGTACAGCACGAGGTCTTTCGCGGTCGTGCCGTTAGGCAGCGCGCCGTCGATATGAATGCGCATGGTCTGCGCGATGCGATACGACAGCGTCTGGGTAGCGAGTACGTGTTCGATTTCGGAGGTACCGATACCGAAACCCAACGCACCCAATGCGCCATAGGTTGTCGTGTGGCTATCGCCGCACAGCACGACCATGCCCGGACGAATCAGACCGGACTCAGGCGCGACCACATGCTCGATGCCTTGCAGCGGATCGTTGACGTCGAACAGTTTGATGCCGTAGCGCATGCAATTACGCGTGAAATTCGCAGCCTGACGCGCGGCCGCATCGACCACGATCATCCGTTTGCCGACCGGATCGGGCCTGGTCGGAATCACATGATCGACCACGCCCATCTGCTGATCGCTGCGCAACACACCGATGCCGCGCTCGACGAGACCATTGAACGCCTGCGGACTGGTGTATTCGTTCATGATGTGCAGGTCCGCATAGAGCAGCACATGCTGTGCGTCGAGTGTGGCTACAGTGTGCGACTCGACGAGTTTCTGATACAACGTGCGCGACACGTGTCCTCCGTTGTGTGCTGGGCGTTAAGGGATGGTTGCAAGGACTGCTTCAAGACCCGACATAGTCTATCCAGATGGTCGGTGCAGATAATGCAATCTCCTTTAATCTATTTTTAAATTCAATTTAAGAGTGGACTCGATCTCCGACCTTGCGTTTTTTGTCCAGCTCGTCAAGCATGGCAGTCTGTCTGCACTTGCACGTGACCTCGGCTTGACGCCGCCTGCGGTGACGACGCGTCTTGCGCGTATGGAGGCACGTCTCGGCGTGCGTCTTCTGAATCGAACCACGCGGCGTATCAGCGTCACGCAGGAGGGTGAACTGTATCTGTCGCGCGGTGCGCAACTTCTACTGGAACTCGAAGAGCTGGACCGGATGGTGTCGAGCGCGCGTGCGACACCTAAAGGCCTGTTGCGCGTCAATGCGACTTTCGGTTTTGGACGGCGCCATATCGCGCCGGCGGTTTCCGAATTCGCGCGGCGCTTTACCGAAGTGGAGGTGCAGCTCACGCTCACCGACCGGACGCTCAATCTCGCGGACCAGGCGTACGACGTCGGCATCTGGTTCGGCCAGGTGCCGGATTCGCGACTCGTCGCGCGCAGGATCGCGCCGAACCGGCGCTTCCTGTGCGCATCGCCGAAATATCTCGAGGCCGTAGGTGTGCCGCTCACGCCACGCGACTTGCACGGCCACAAATGCATCGTGCTGCGCGAACACGACGCAACCTACGGCACGTGGTACATGACGCGCGGGCGCAAACACGAAACCGTCAAGGTGCGCGGTGCGCTATCGAGCAACGATGGCGAAACCGCACTCGTGTGGGCGCTCGATGGGCATGGCGTGGTGATGCGATCGGAGTGGGACGTGTACCGCTATTTGCGTTCCGGCGCGTTGCGCGTGGTGCTGCCGGAGTGGGCGTTGCCGAGCGCGGACGTGCATGTGGTTTACGGCGAACGCCTGAGCGTATCGGCGAAAGTCATCGCGTTCGTCGATTTTCTCGGCGACTGGTTCGGCCAGGCGTCGGCGCGCGAAGCGGGCTCGGAAAGCTGGATGGCGCGCGGCGCGTAACGCCCTGCGCACGATTCTGCACCACGCGGATGCGTAATGCGCGCCGCGCCGGTGCAGCGTCGAAATATCTGCGCGAATCGTTTCAGTTCGGCTTGTGCCCGCCGTAATACCGGTGGATGCGACACGCATAAATGGCATTGGCGGTATTGCGTGTCGCGTTCAGGCAGGTTGAACCAGAAACAGGATTGGGAATCATGCGTTTGTTTGCTCCGGGAATGGCTTTGATGGGGCGGCTCAAGATGTCGCGCAAGCTGATGGTGCTGGCGCTATTGTTCTTGCTGCCGTTGTCGGTATGTTTGTATTCGATCTTGCGCGACGACATGAATGCGTATGTCGCGACCCAGCAGGAACTCGACGGTGTGCGTCTGCTGGAGACGAGCCAGGCGTTGCTGAAAGCGGTACAGAAGCGCCGCGGCGCAAGCGCGACGCTGATGGCGGGTAACCTGTCGACACGGCCCGCGTTCGAAGCGGCCAATGCGGATGCACAGCGTTTGATGGACCTGTTGCATCAACAGAGCGCCGCAGTGCGCACGTTCGATGTCAATGCGAGAGTCGATGCACTATCCGCGCAATACGCGCGGCTCGCTCAAATGCCGCTGACCGGACCCGGCAAGGACGTGTTCGATGCGCACACAGCATTGGTGCGCGCGATCTTCGCTTTCACCGGCGATCTCGGCGAAGCGTCGCAACTGGCGCTCGATCCGGAATCGGCGACTTACAACCTTGCGAATGTCGTGGCGTTTTCGTTGCCATCCGCTGCCGAGATGGCGGCGATTGCGCGCGGCAAGGGTGCGGCCGCGCTAAGCCAGGGGCAAGGGCAACTCGACGCGGTGGATCGCGGCGCGCTAGCGGTGCATGCAACGTTCTTGCGCGATCAGATGGAGACAGTGCGGCAGAATCTCGCGCGCGTGCAGAATTCGCTCGGCGCCGGCAGCGACGATGCAGCGCTCGTGCAGGGCCTCAGCTTCGACGAATTCGATGCATTCGGCAAAACCGTCGCGGGTCTTGCGGCGAATGCAGGGGCCGCGGGTGTCGATGCGACTGCGTACTTCGAATCCGGCACGCGGGCGGTCGATGCCGCATATGGCGCGCACGCGAAGCTCGCAGGCTTGCTCAAGGCCTTGCTTGCCACACGCGCCAAAGATGAAGCGGTCCAGTTTGCCGTGTTGAGCGCGCTCAGTGTGATCTCGGTCGGGCTTGCGCTGTACCTGTTCGTCGCCTTCGCGCGCAGAACCGCCGACGACGTCGCGCACATCGCGCAGTGCATGGAGCAGGCCGGCGCCGGCGATCTGCGTGGCCGGCTGGCGCTGAGCGGACGCGACGAACTGGCCTCGATGAAACAGCGCATGAACGAACTGCTGGTTTCGTTGAGCCGCACCATCACGACGACCAAGGCCAGCGCCGAGTCCGTGCTGACCGGCAGCGAGGAAATCGCAGCAGGCAACCTGGACCTGTCGCGCCGCACCGAAGAGCAGGCCGCGTCGCTCGAAGAGACCGCCGCGAGCATGGAGCAACTGACCGCCACCGTTAAACATAACGCGGATAACGCACGTGAAGCCGGTGCGCTGAGTCGCGACGCATCGGGCAAGGCAACCGGCAGCGGCGCCGTGATTACGCGCGCGGTGGAAGTGATGAGCGAGATCGGCAAGCGCTCGACGGAAATGGCCGCGATGATCACGACAATCGAGGCGATCGCGTTCCAGACCAACATCCTCGCATTGAATGCCGCCGTCGAGGCAGCGCGCGCGGGCGATCAGGGTAAAGGCTTTGCGGTCGTCGCCGGGGAGGTGCGCACGCTTGCGCATCGCACGGCTGCGGCTGCCAAAGACGTAAAGGAACTGATCGGACGCTCGTCGGCTAGCGTGGCAGGCGGTACGCAGCTCTTCAACGACGCGCATGCGGCGATTCGCAGCGTGATCGAATCGGTGAACAACGTGGACGCGATCGTCAACGAAATTGCCGGTGCTTCGGTGCAACAAGGCGAAGGGATCGAGCAGATCAACATCGCGATCGCGCAGCTCGACCGCGCCACGCAGCAGAATGCGGCGCTGGTCGAACAGGCGGCTGCGGCTAGCACGTCGCTGAAGGAGCAGGCGTTGCAGATGGAGGGCGTGGTGGCGACGTTTCGCGTAGCGGGTTGAGTGCGGTTTAGCCTGCGTGCACGGGTAATCAGGTTGGTCTATGAAGGCCCCGGGATTCGTTGAGAAACCTGGGGCCTTCGTTCATTTGCAGCGGCTGGGTAGTGCGAAAAAACCGCGAGCGTCTTTGTCGTGCCTGTCATGAATGCCTTGCAAGGCAGCGGTTTGTGCAGTGCGGTTGAACCGGTTCGCTCGATGCCGATTCGCTATCGGGCGATGCCGCAATCGGATCAAAACGCATCGATATGCATGCCTATAATCCGTCCCACATAGCAGGCACAACAACGAAGAAGAGCGGAGACAACCCATGAAAAACACGCATCGCGCGCCTCTCAAATACCTGACGGCAGCTTTCGCTTTAGGTATCGCCTCGATCGGCGCAGTCCACGCGCAGACACCGATCACGCTCGGTTTCGTCACGCATTCGCAGGGCGATGCCTTTATCCAGCAGATCATCGACGGCGCGCAATCGGCCGCTAAAGACCTTAACGTCGACCTCAAGGTCGCGCAGCAATCCGGCAGCGCGCCGGATGGCCAGCTCAAGCTCGTGCAGAACATCGTCAACGCCGGTGCCGCAGGCGTGGCGACTTCGGTGCCGGGCGAATCGATGACACGCGGCTTGAACGAAATCGTCGCGGCCGGCATTCCGGTGGTTCAGTACAACCTGATCGGCGCGGCGGTCAAAGCGCCGTATGTCGGCGAGCGTTCGACCGAAAGCGGCCGCATTCTCGGCCGCATGGTGCTGGACAAACTGGGTGGCAAGTCGGCCAAGGGCAAGGTGGTGATCGGCAATTGCTTCCCGGGCCTTGCGTCACTGGAGAACCGCGCGAAAGGCGTGCAAGAGTCGCTCAAGACCGCGCCCGGCATTCAGGTGCTCGGTCCTTATGACGTGAAGGTGAGCGCGGTCGAAAACTATAACCACTGGGAACAACTGCACGCGGCCAACCCGGATGCCGTTGCGATGATCGGCCTGTGCGCGCCGGACGTTGCGAGCCTCGGCAAGCTGAACGCCGCGACCGGCGACAGATTCATCGCCGGCGGCTACGACCTGACCGAACAGAACCTGAAGGCGATCAAGGACGGGCACGCCTACGTCACGCTCGGTCAAAGCGCTTATGTGCAGGGCTATTTGCCGATCGCGCTGCTGGTCAACTCGATTCGCAACAAGAGCAAACTGCAGCCGGGCTTCGTCGATGCGGGTACGCAGATCGTGACTGCGCAAAGCGTCGATATGGGCAACGGCCTGCCGAAGTTGAGCTTCGCGCAATTGCAGACGATGTCCGCGTCACCGTCCGCAACGGCCGAATACTACAAGACATGGGCGAAGAGCGTCGATGGCGCGGGTGTGCTCAAGCGTATCCAGCCGATGGCGACAGAAGGAAAGTGAACCCATGCGCGACGGTGCGGCTTCCGGAACCCGTATGAGTGAACGCGCGCTGCACGGGAGCCCTGTGCCTCTCGTGAGCGTGCGTCACCTCGGCAAGCGCTATGGCGGCGTGGTCGCGTTGCGCGACATGAGCCTCGACGTGATGCCGGGCACCGTGCATGCGGTGGTCGGCGAGAACGGCGCGGGCAAGTCGACGCTGATGAAAGTGCTGGCCGGCGCGGTGCATCCCGATAGCGGCGAACTGGTGTTCGACGGGCGGCCGATCACGATCGGCTCGCCAAACGAAGCGCGCGCCTTCGGCATCGGCATCGTCAATCAGGAGTTGAGTCTGTTCCCGGAGCGCTCGGTACTGGCCAACCTGTTCGTGAACCGCGAGCCGCGGCGTTTCGGTCTGGTGTCGCCACGCGCAATGGAAGCGGCGAGCCGCGAACTGCTTGACCAGCTCGGCTTGCAAGTAGACGTTTACGCACCGCTTGGCGATCTGTCGATCGGCGAGCAGCAACTGGTGGAACTGAGCCGCGTGATGCTGGAGAAGCCGCGTGTGCTGATTCTGGATGAGCCGAACTCGGCGCTCAACGAACGCGAAACGGCGCGGCTCTTTGCGATTCTGAAGCGTTTGCGCGAGCAGGGCATGACGATGCTGTACGTGTCGCACCGGCTCGAAGAGGTGTTCGATATCTCCGACACGATCACGATTACGCGCAATGGTGCGGACGTTGTCACCAGGCCGTGCGCCGAGTTGACCATCCCCGAAGTGATCGAAGGCATGATCGGCACGCAGCAGCACGCGCTGTTTCCGCCGCCGCTGCCGCCGCAAGCAGGCCTCGCGCCGCGAAGCATCGACGTGCACGGCCTGAGCGGGTTCGAGCTGAAGGACATTTCGTTCAGCGCGCGATCCGGTGAGATCGTCGGTTTTGCCGGGCTCGAAGGCGCGGGCGTCGCCACCTTGTTCGGCATGCTGTTCGGCACGCGGCGCGCGCAAACCGGCGACGTGGTCTTTCCGGACCGGCGCGCGCTGCCCCGCTCGCCAACGCAGGCTGCGCGCCGCGGCATCTGTCTGGTGCCGGCGGACCGGCGCCACCATGGCCTGATGCTCGACAAAAGCATTCTGTTCAACCTGAGCCATGTGGCGGTCGGCGCGCTGGCGCGCGGCTCCGTGTGGTTCGGCATGGGCGCGGCGCGCTCGCGCGCCAGACGGCAGATCGACCAGTTGCGCATCAAGACGCGCTCAGACGAGGCATTGGCCGGCGAACTGTCGGGTGGCAACCAGCAGAAGATCGTGATCGGCAAGTGGCTCGAAACGAACCCCGACGTGATCATTCTCGAAGACCCGACACGCGGCGTCGACGTCGGTGCGAAGCGCGAAATCTACGAGCTGATCCGGCGCATGTCGGCGGCCGGCAAGATCGTGCTGTTCAACTCGACCGAGTTGCCCGAGCTGATTGGCCTGTGCGACCGGATTCTGGTGCTGTACCGCGGCCATCTCGCCGGTGAACTGAGCGGCGCTGAACTCGACGACAAGGCACTGCTGCATCTGATCAATACGGGCACGCTCGCGAACGGCGCGAGCGCCCATCCGATACCAGGCTGATTGCCGGATTGGCCACGCCCGCAGGGGCAACTGGAGTCACAGCGTGCAACAACTGAACGGAAAAATTGCGGTGGTGACCGGCGCAAGCCGCGGCCTTGGGCGTCGTGTCGCGCTGCGGCTCGCGCGGCAGGGCGCACGCGTCGCGCTGCTTGCGCGCAGCGCGGCCGCGCTCGAAGAAGTGCGTGCGCAGATGCCGGACGGTGGCGCGCAGGCCTTGTGCGTGCCGGTCGATCTGTCGCGCGTGGACGCAGTGGCCGAGGTCAAGGAACACATCGAGGCGCGCCTTGGCGTGCCGTCGATTCTGGTCAATGCCGCCGGTATCTTCGGGCCGATCGATCTGCTCAAGGACAGCGACCCGCGCGCATGGATCGAGACCATCACGGTCAATACGATCACGCCGTATCTGACGTGCCGCGCGTTTGTGGGAGGCATGATCGCGCAGGGCTGGGGGCGCATCGTCAACGTGACGTCGGCGGCGGCGCTGCATGAACCGGGGCCGGTGAATAGCGCCTACGGCACCAGCAAGGCTGCGCTCAACCAGATGACGCGGCACCTCGCAGCCGAACTGGCCGGCACCGGCGTGACCGCCAACGTGATTCATCCGGGCGACGTGAAGACCGACATGTGGGCCGAGATCAAGGCGGCATCAGAGCGTTTGGGCAGCGTGGCCGATGCCTACGTGAAGTGGGCGCAGTGGGTCGAGACGACCGGCGGCGACGATCCGGAAAAAGCCGCCGATCTGGTCGCGGAACTGACAAGCGATGCCGCCGCCAACGTGAACGGCCGCTTTTTGTGGATCAAGGATGGCCTGCAGGCACCGGTACCGAGCTGGGGTACGCCTAACGAGCCGCAGCCGTGGCGCAGCTAGCGCGCGGCGCTTGCTTGAACACCCCATCGAACACCGGCTGCCGAGCCACGCAGCCGACACCTATGCAAAGCACGGAGACAGGCGCGCCATGAACGCCCACAAATCGCAATCCGAACCGGTAGCAGCGCTCGCCGCGCCGACTGTACGACGCCGCATCGGCCTGCCCGACGAACTCGGCGTGGTGGTCGCGCTGATCCTGCTGGTGGTGTTGATCGGCATCGCGCGGCCGCGCTTCATCAATCCGTTCAACCTGCTGACGATCCTCGGCAACACCACGTTTCAGGGGCTGCTTTCGCTCGGCATGGTGTTTCTGCTGGCGATCCGCGAAATCGATCTGTCGGTTGGCTGGATGTTCAACTTTTCCGCGGTGTTTTCCGCCACGCTGATGGTGGCCGGCTGGAATCCATGGCTCGCCGCGTTGTGCGGCATCGGCTTCGGCGCGATGCTCGGGATGGTCAACGGCATCCTGTCGGTCGGGCTGCGCCTGCCGTCGATCATCGTGACGCTCGGCACGTACTCGATGTTTCAGGGCTTGTCGCTGGTCGTCAACAAGGGCCGGGCCGTGGTGCCGTCCGACACGTCGAGCGCGTTTTTCTCGCTGGTATCAGCCAAGGTGTTCAACATCGTGCCGGTGGTCGCGGTGGTGTTCGTCGCAATCGCGATCCTGCTGCATGTGGTACTGCGCCGTACGCGCTTCGGCTATCGCGTGCAGGCGGTCGGCAGTAATCCGGATGCGGCGCGGCTCGCCGGTATTCCGCTTGGCTGGGTGCGTCTGCAGACGCTGGTGCTGATGGGCGCGATCGCGGGTTTGTCGGGTGCGATGTACGTCGGGTTTCGCGGCGCGATCGATCCGAATGAAGGCTCCGATTTCGCGCTGATCGTGATCGCCGCGGTGATCGTCGGCGGCACGCCGCTATCGGGCGGCGCGGGCACGGTGATCGGCGCGGTGATCGGCATGCTGATCATTCAGGTGATCAGCAGCGGCATCGTGTTCTTCGGTATCGATGCGACGTGGAGCACGTTCGTGACCGGCGCGGTGATCGTACTGGCGGTCACGCTCGATCAACTCGTGAAGTTCCAGCGCAAGCGCAGCAGGGCGCGTGCGAAAGGCTAACCGGCGGCGTTAGTGACCTGCTTGCGTCCGACCAGGTACTGCACGCCTTGCGCACCGTACTGTTCCGCGTGAAGAACGTTGGGCTGCAAATGAAACACATCCCCCGTCTGATAGAGCCGTTCGTCGGCGCCGATGCGGATACGAAGCTCGCCCGCGAGAATCAGCGCCTTGGCTTCGAACGGGTGGGTATGCTCATCCATCGTGCCTGCTTCACGCATGACGGTAACGGGCTCGGCAAAACCTTCCTGCGCGAGAGCGGCGGTAAATGCATCGCGTTGCATGGTGGGGTCCCCTTGTCGGCGGGCTTGCCGATCGATCGGGTAGTGTACCGCCGGCAGCGCGCTCGCAGAGACGAAGATCGAGCGCCGTCACATTACTGCTGGCTGACGGTCTTGCTCGCTTTGGCCGCTTTATTTGCCTTGCCCGTCTTGCTGGTTTGCTTCGCGGAAGCAGCCGGCGTCGACGCAGCCTGCGCGGTATCCGCCGCGCCCGCCGGCAGTTTCTCGAACTTGGCTTTCGCGAACACAAAGCGGCATTGAGCGCCATTCGAGTCGACGTCTGCCTTGGTCGCCAGCACGCCGGTTACATCGATACGGTCGCCGGCATTCAGCCCGGTGGTGCGCTTCTCGTTGACCAACAGGTCGTCGCGGGTCGTGGCCGTGCCGACGCAGCGGGCGTCCACCGGGTCCTTGAAGACGATCACGAATTTCCCCGGTGCGTTCGGCATCGGACCGTCGACGTGCGTGACTCGCGTGACGATGCCGGTCACCACCAGCCGCCGCTGGTCCCATTTCTGTTTCGCGTTGTTCTCGTTGGCGGTCCAGTCGGTGGCCATCGCGCCCATCGTCGTGCGCTGCGCGTCTTGCAGGCCGCGAAAATCGAGGCTCAGCACGTCGCCGGTGGTGTCGAGAAAATCCGACGTCGACGCCATGCCGCTATCCATCGATTGACAGCCGCCAAGCAGCGCGGCGAGCAGCGTGCAGGCTGCCGTGTATTTGAGTGTCGTGTTCATGTCGTCGTACCGTAGGTGTGGTGAGGAAGGCGCGGCCAGCAGCGGTTCAGATGCCGAACAGCGAGACCGCCGTGCACAGCAAACCAGTGCACGCGGCGGGGGTGAAATAGAACGTCTGCTGCTTGCCGTCCGGCAACCCGAGGCCGCCGATCAGACCGCTGCCGTTTGCGCCCTGGCCGTTGGCCTGCTGGACAAATGCCGTGCCCGTGGTGGCCGGATCGAGCCCGGTGAAGCTGAAGCTCGATGCTTGCGACAGGTCCTTCGCATAAAGCGCGACCATGCTGCCGGACAGGAACAGCTCGGTACGAAAGCGGAAGCCGCGTGCGCCTTCGCTGTTCAACTGGCCGGTGAAGCCGGCGTCGTCGGTGGCGAGCGCGGGGATCTCGTAGCTGTACGTCGAATTGCCGACTGAGCTCTTTTCGTAGATCGACCAGGTCGAGCCGTCGCCGAACGACGAGGCCGGCGAGGTGTTGTAGAAGCCGCTCGCGCCTTGCGAGTTGGCCTGCGTCAGGTAAGCCGCCTGAGTAGTTGCCTGCGCCAGCACCTGGTACGTGTAGGTCGCCGCCGAGCCGTTGTCCTTGCGGTACAGGTAAAACGCGTCGCCATTGACCGCGAGTGCGCCGGCCCAGCGAAAGCCGCGGCTGCCTTCGTCGCTTGCCTGCGTCACGAACGCGGTGGTGCCCACTGGCGCGTTTTGCGCTTCGTAGCTCCAGGTGGTCGCGGCATCCTTGACGAAGACGGAGAGCTGTTCGAGTGGCGGGGTGGTGCCAAACGCGAAGTCGCTCAGGTAATGAAAGCCTTGAGCGCCCTGGCTATTCGCGGTGGCGACGAATTGCGCACGGCTGGTGGCGGGCGCCACGCTCTGATACGCGAAGGTGGAAGCGGCCGCGGTGCTGCTGGCCGGCGTCGATGTAGACGGCGCGCCGGAGCCGCCGGCCGCCGTACTGCTATTGCTGCTGCCATTATCGTCGCCGCCACAAGCGGAAAGTGCGGCGGAAAGTGCGAAAGCCGTTGAAATGGCGCATGCCAGCGTGACGCGTTTCAATATTGCAGAGTGGATCATTCTGATTCTCTCAATACGATAGCCGTGTTTAAGCGCATTCCACGCGATTTAAATCGCGGAATGAATAACCGATCACGGCGAACCATAGCGGTTAGCCAATAGGCAAAAAGTACTGGCCTGCCTATATGCCTGCAGGCAAGCGTCTGGCGTTTAAAGGTCGAGCCGGCTGCGTCTGGTTACCCCGCATACCGTAATCCAAATTCCCATTTTGAATTCCCTGTGACACGGATTGCAGTGCTGCTGAACGGCGGTTATTGAAATTGAATGATTCGAATACTGTAGTGTTCAATTCCGGCCAAATGATATATATCGGTCTACCTTGATGTCAACCGTCTTTTGTGCACGCTTTGGGACGGCATGCATAGGGCAAATCAGGGCCGCCGCGCTGTGCTTCAGGGCTCGATGCTAAGATTCGGGGCTGATTGCAGCGAGCGTCGTACAGGAGGCGTGACAATGCGCGCAAGCAAGCGCCAGATCGTGGTCGACAAGGCCACCGAGTTGTTTTCCAAACATGGCTTTCACCCGGTAGGGGTCGACTGGATCATTGACGATTCCGGCGTCGCGCGTATGACGCTTTACCGGCATTTCGTCAGCAAGGACGATCTGGTGCGCGAAGTGCTCGAGCAGCGCTATCAATACATCGTCGACAGCATGGAAGAGCGGCTGCGCCCATTGACTGATCCGGTACAGCGGGTCAAGGCGATGTTCGACTGGTACGGCGCGTGGTTCGAGACACCGGAATTTGCCGGTTGTCTTTTCGAACGGGCGTTGGCGGAGTTCGGCACTGAATATCCAAAGGTATCGGAAGTCGCTATCCGCTATCGGCAGAAAATCGCTCGCTGGATCGAGGAATTGCTGAAGGACATCGTGCCGCCGCATACCGCGAAGCAACTGGGCAGCGTGTACATGATGCTGCTCGATGGCGCGACGGTCGACGCGCGTGCGTTCAATGATCCAGCGACCGCGAGCCGCGCGTGGGGCGCGGCGGAAGTGCTGTTGAAGCAGGCGATGCTCTCCGCCGACACGGCAGCGCCATCGCCATCGACGCCATCATTGACACCCGCGTCAAAGCCCTGAGCGCGTAAACGTCAAACGGGGCATGCGCGGGATGTTCCCCACGCATGCCCCGCACTGATGCATACGGCACATGCAAAAAGCCAAGGCCTGCCGCGCACCGCGAGGCGCGCAGCAAGCCTGCCAGCCCTTTAGAACTTGTGACGGATACCGACGCGGAACGCCAGCTGGTTCTGCGAGTTCGTGCCCGAGTTACCGAAGAACGAGTTGCTGTCGCCGATCTGCGCTTGCAGGTTGGCCGTGCCGACCTTGCCGCTGGCGTCCTGATAGATACCGAGCAGGTAAACGTCGGTACGCTTGCTGAGCGCGTAGTCGAGTGCTGCGTTGACCTGGTTCCAATGGCCGTTGCCTGCGCCCGACAGGTGCATGTACGTGTAGCCGAGGCCGAGCGACAGCGCTTGCGTGAACGCCCACTTGCCGCCTGCTTCATACGCGGTGTAGGTGGTCGAACCGAGCGAGATCGGCTCGAGACGCGTGTTGGTGTACAAGCCCCACAGCGTGGCCGGACCGAACGTGTAGCGGGCGCCGCCGCCGAACGTACGCAGGTCCTTGATCGTCGAGCCTGCGGCGGTGGACGTGGTGGTCGAGTTGAAGTTCGCGAGGTTCAGCGGGAAGGCCGGCGTGGACAGGGCCGGGAACTTGATGTCCGTGTACGCTGCGCCGACGCTCACGCCGCCGAACGCGTAGTTCGCGCCGAAGCTGTACGTGCGCGACGAACCCGTGGCGGCGCCGACCGTCGGTGCACCGCCGAATGCGCCAGCCTGGTTCGAGAAGCCGTACAACGCGCCGAACGTGAAGCCGTAGAAGTTTGCGCTGCTGAACTTGACCGAGTTGTTGATGCGGCTCGACGTCAGCTGGTCGATATCGTTGATGTGGTACGCGTAGTTGCCGGCGACCGTGTTGCTACCGGTCGAGAAGCTGCCGAGCACGTCGGTCGACAGCGAGTACTGGCGGCCGAACGTCACAGCGCCGATGTTGTCCTTCGACAGGCCGACATACGCTTGACGCCCGAACAGTGCGCCGCCCTGGCTGGCCGTGCCGTTGCCGCTGTTGAAGCCGCCTTCGAGCACGAAGATCGCCTTCAGACCGCCACCCAGGTCTTCCGTGCCGCGCATGCCCCAGCGGCTACCCTGTGCGACGCCGTCGTCGTACTTGAAGATTTTCTGCGAGTTGGCACCGCTATGGTTTGCGTAGCTGATACCTGCGTCGATGATCCCGTACAGCGTCACGCTGCTTTGTGCGTGCGCAGCCCCAGCGAAGGTTGCGAGCAGCGCGGTGGTCAGTACTTTCTTGTTCAAAACGTTCTCCGATGTTTTAAGAATGATTCGCTCGACACGCCGGCGCGCATCGCGACTTCGGGTACAGGCCGCAAATTTAACGGTAATGTGACAAAACGCAAACATGACATTGCGCTTACCCGGGGCATACGTCGCGCAAAAACGACAACTGCCCGATACGCGCATGAAGGGGCTGCCAGATTTCGCGTTTTGTGTTTAGCGGTTATGTCTATCGAGATACATCGGAGAGCTGTGAGGGGCGCCGCACGGGGCACCGCACGAAGAAAATGTGCTTTGAACGGGTTTCGCTGTGGTTCGGCTGCGGGCGCCGCGAGCTCTCTGCGGCGCCTCTGCGAAGGCAACTTTTTCGCTGCTTTAATGAGGTCGTTGCATTACCGTGAATGCGATTTGAAAGCCTCGCCTTGCATGCCGGCACGGTCTACCGCGGCGATGCGGTTGCGGCCATTTTCCTTCGCATGATAGAGCTGCGCGTCGACCAGATTGATAAACGTGGTGCGCTCCGCTTGTGCGCCGGGCACGATCGTGCCGACGCCGAAGCTGGCTGTCACGCGCTGTTGATGAGGCGAACGCACATGTGCGATGTCCGCTTCGGCGAGCAGCGCGCGGCAGTGGTCGGCCAGTTTGACGGCACTGTCGGCGTCGGTATCGGCGAGCACCAGCACGAACTCTTCGCCGCCGAAGCGGCCGAGAAAATGTTCCGGTCCGGCTGCTTCGCTCAGCACGTGGGCCACGCGCTGCAGACACTCGTCGCCTTGCAGATGGCCGTAGTAGTCGTTGTACGACTTGAAGAAGTCGATATCCACCATGATCAGCGACAGCGGACGGCCTGACGCTTGTGCCGCGGACCACGTACGCTCCATCACATCGTCGAACATCCGGCGGTTGCCGGTGCCGGTCAGGCTGTCGTGGAACGACAGGCGCTCGAGCTCTTTCTGCAATTGCGCGAGCTTTTCCTCGGTACGCTTGCGTTCGCTGATGTCGAACATGAAGCCGATCAGCGAGTCGACCTCGCCGTCGGCGTTGCGCACGACGTGCACCACGTCGCGCAGCCACACGTAGCCGCCGTCGCGAGTCAAGGCGCGATAGTCGGCTTCATGATCGGTACCGGCCTTCGATTGTGCGACGCAGAAATTGACCACGGCCTCGCGGTCGTCCGGATGCATCCGCTCGGCCCAGTCGTTGACGGTTTTCCACGACGACGGCGCCCAGCCCAGCAGGGTTTCGATCTGCGGACCGATATAGGCGAACGCCATGGTCGCCCAGTCGATCTTCCACGGGATCGCCTTGGTCGATTCCAGCAGCGTGCGGTAGACGGCGCTGTCGTCGTCGCCGAATACCCGGTTCGGCGGCGCGAGAGAGGCTTCGTGCCGCAGGAATGCGGCCTCGAGTGAGTGGGGGCGATCGTGGTCCGTCATGATGGTTTGCGTGTGGTTGCCGGATATCGGTGCGTTGCTGTTCGTATCAACGGCAGCGCGTGGCGTTTTCTGAAGGGATGGAATGGTTTTCCACTATGGCGTGGGAAGTGCGGCAGATATTGGCTACATAAAATCGCGAAAACTCCGCTAGTGAAGTTTGTACAGGCCGGCCTTCATGCAGGTTCCAAAGGCATAAATGTAGAGGCACAAAAAAATGAGCACGGTTCAATTGCGCCACGCAACGCGCGCAGACGCCGCGGATCTGATCGCGGCCAATCGGGACAATCAGCAATACCACGCACCTTGGGTCACTACCTTTACCGATCAGACAGGATTCGACCATTGGCTCGCGCGCACGCTGAACGGGCCGAACATGGCGCTCATTGCGCGCGAAACCGCATCGAACCGCGTAGCCGGGGTGATCAATCTCACTGCAATCACCGGCGGTGCATTTCAAAGCGCTTACCTCGGATACTACGGCATGAGCGAGTTTCGCCGCATGGGCCTGATGACGGCGGCACTTCGCGCCGCGGTGATGCTCGCGTTCGAGGAGCTCGGCCTGCATCGTCTCGAAGCAAACATCCAGCCGGAAAATATCGCCTCGATCGCGCTGGTGCGCCGGCTCGGTTTTGGCAAGGAAGGTTACTCGCCGCGTTACCTGCGCATCGACGGCGTGTGGCGCGACCACGAACGCTGGGCGCTGCTGGCCGATGCGGCGGCGCACTAGCCGCGCTTCGCACTGCATCACCCGCAACCCGACAATATCGTCCTACGAAACGACCGCGCCACGCGTGATCGATTAGCGCCAATGCGCCGTGAAATCCGCACTATCATGCGTTGTGTTGCGTGACGTGCGATGCACTCCGCGCGCATGCCGCGGTACATCAAAGCCGCCGCATTTACGTTCCGCTTCAGCCACGGTTCGCAAGCACACGGAGGATGAGCCATGGTCCGTCTCGTGATGATTCTGCTGGGTGTCGACTACCTTCGCACTCGCTGGCGCGAACTGATGGCCATCGGGTTCGTCAGCTTCGCGCTGGGCGTCGCGATCTTCTGCGATGCGCTCGACGGCGCACTGTGGTTCCCGATCATTCCGTTTGCGGCGCTGCTGCTGCTCGAAGGTGTCGCCACCGTGGCGGTCGCATGGACCGGCATGGGCGGCCAGCGTACGCTGCGCTACGTGAAGGGCGCGACCTTCGTGGTGTCGGCGGGGCTCGTATTGGCGGGCGGCGAGCACGGCAACTTCATCCTGTCGATGATCTTCGGCACGCTGTTCCTCGTGGACGGTGCGCTGCAAATCATCGCGGCGCGCGTAGTGCGCTATCGGACGTGGAAGATCGCAATCGCAGGCGGCCTGCTCGAAATCGCCATTGCGATCTTTTTCTACCAGCCGTATCCGGATCACTATGCAGGCACCGTCGCGTATTGCGTGGCGTTCGGCCTGCTGTTCGGCGGCTGGAACATGTCTCTGCTCGCATTGCGCGTGCGGCGTATGGCGGTGAACCCGGCCGTGGCCGATGAACAGCGCACCGAACACAAGCCCGCAGCAGCGACTGCAGCGACCAGCGCGGCGCCGCACGATGCCCCCGCGCCATCCGCGTCGCTGTCATGGGACGGGCCACCCGAACCGCACGAAAAAGCGCTGACGGTACACGTATGGACACCGGTCGAGTCAGCGAAGGGCGAGGCGCGCCGGCAGTTGATCGTCGATCGGTATATCGCCGCGGTCGACCGCAACGGTGCGATTTCGACCGGCCATGCCGCGCTCGAATCGGCGGAAGGGATTTACATCAGCCTGTATCCGGCGATCGAAATCGAACGCGCGCCGGACGAGTTCTCGCGCATTCTGCGCGCGACACGCGACAACGACGTGCCGGGGATTTTCCAGCCCGACTATGCGACCGAATCGCACGCGTGGTGTCCATCGACACGGCAGGTGCGCATCCGCAATTACGATCCACAGCGGCTCGAGCGCTTCTGGGCCGAGTATCGCCGCAACGAGACCTACAACCTGACATACCGCAACTGCTCGAGTACCGTCGCGAAGGCGCTCGAAGCGGCGATCGAGGGCGCGTCGGCGCGCGCGTGGGGCAAGGGCGGCGGCTGGCGGCCGCTGCTGCACATCGCGACCACGCCGGAACTCTGGGTCGCGGCGCAGGTGAGAAAACGCGCCGCAACGATGGCATGGACGCCCGGCCTCACACTCGATTACGCACGCGCGCTCAGCATGCTGGCGGACCCGCGTCCTTCCGGCTGGGTGAAGATGGCGCGCATGGCGCTGCGTACGATGTACCAGTCGCGGCAACGCTGGCGTGCTGAAAAGGCGGCCGCGCCGAACATCGACGATGTGGATGCGGCGCCGGCACAGCAAGCCAACGCGGCGGATGCCAGCGTGGGGCGCTAGCCGGCAGATTCCGGGTGTCTGGCTGAAACACCATACGACGCATCCACGAACCCGTCACATCATCGGCATATGCAAATGATGCGGATCGTTCAGCGTCTGCCCGACCCGTTGCAGCGCTTCGCGGCAACCGTCGCGATCCTGCGGGCCGCCGAGACACACGCGAATCGCATTCGGCGGATTGCCATCGGTCGAGAACGCGGCCCCCGCTACCGCACCCACGCCCTGATTGCGCAATTGCATCGCTAGCTCAGGTGCACTCCAGTCGCAGTGCTGCGGTATCTGCAACCACAGGTGAAAGCCATCCTGGTGCGCGTCATATTGCCAATCTGCCAGTTCCTGCCCGGCAATCGCCTGGCGCGCATGCGCTTCACGGCGAATCGCGTCGAGCATTTCGTGGGCGGTGCCGTCGTTGATCCATTGCGTGGCCAGCAGCACCGTGAAGGGACTCGGCATCACCGTGGTGGCTCGCAACGCACCGGCGATGCGCTGGGTCTGCCGCGCGGTCGGCGAGCGCAGATACGCGACGCGCAAACCGGCACCGAAGGACTTCGAAAAGCCCGTCACGTAATACGTCAGTTCGGGGGCAAGCGCTGCGAGCGGCGCCGGCGTGCTGGCGGGCAATGAGCCATACGCGTCGTCTTCGATGATCGGCACGCTAAAACGCAGCGCGACATCGGCGAGCGCTTCGCGCCGTTGCCCCGATAGGGTCAGCGTGCTCGGATTCTGCAAGGTCGGATTGCAATAGAACGCCCCCGGCTTTTCGCTTTTGCATAACGCTTCGAACGCATGCGGCAACGGACCTTCTTCATCGCGCGGTAGCGGTTGCAGGCGCACGCCGAGCTGCGACGCAATTGCCTTGATACCCGGATACGCAAGCGTGTCGACGCAGATCGTCTCGCCGGGGCGAGCCAGCTGCGAGACGAGCGCGACCAGCGCGCTATGAATGCCGGGACACACCAGCACGGTGTCGTCTTCGCACGCGGGCAAACGCGTTCTGAGCCACGCACGGCCTGCCGCGCGGTCGTCGGCGGTACCGCCGAAATCCTGGTAGCGCAGCAGCCGGTAAGGATCGCTGTGCGCGAACAGGCTAGCCGCCGATTCGCGCAAACGCGCGGCCAGTTCCGGCGGTTCAGGCGGCATGTTCATCGACATCTCGACACTGCTGCCGCCTGCCAGCGGCAAGGTCTGCGTGCGGCCGCGCACGAACGTGCCGCTGCCGGCGCGCGCATCGAGCAGGCCGCGCTTGCGTGCTTCCGCGTAGGCGCGCGCGATGGTTGTGTAGTTCAGCTGTAATGCGCTCGCCAGATCGCGCAAGCCCGGCAAGCGATCGCGCGGCCGCAGGCGGCCGCTCGCCAGGTCTTCCTCGATCAGGTCCGGTATCACCAGATACGCGGGCTTGCGGCTTTCGGCAAGCCGCTTGAGCCAATGATGCGTCGAGCTATCCATGCCAGGTATTCCTTAACGGGTCGCTAAAAAAATAGCATGCCGCGCGAGTCAAAAACAGATTTCTTTTTGATTCGATTGGATGCCTGATTGCATTGATTGGATCAATGCACGCTTGCGGTGTTTTGCGCACTACAGGTACGCACAAAGATCGCGCGCGGTGCGCAGGGACGGTGCGTAAAACGCATCGCGCAATTTACCGAAAAACCTTGTCCAGCAAGGGTTTCAGATATTTTTTCGGGCCGCTCGAACATTTGCGCTTTGCTTGATTGGAAATTGATTGCATGAAGCGGGCCGGAAATTGGCATAACCGTTGCATTAAAGGCTGCGCCAACCCGCTAAACGGTTGAGCAATCCGATCAATGACATGAGCTATTGGAGAGCCCCATGCCCGCCGTCAATAAACCTTTGCATCAGAAAGGCGACTTCCTCGTCGACTACGAAGAAAAAGTTTTCCCCGACGTCAAGGCCGAACCCGGCGAGAAGGCGCTGGTGACCTTTCACACGGTTGCGTTCGAAGGCTCGATCGGTTTCGTCAATCTGCTGCAGGCCACCCGTTTGCAGCGCAAAGGCTTCGACACGTCGGTGCTGCTTTATGGGCCCGGCGTGACGCTCGGCTTGCAGCGCGGCTTCCCGACGCTTGGCGACGAGGCGTTCCCGGGCCATCTGAACTTCAACAAGCAATTGATGAAGTTCATGGAAGAAGGCGGCAAGGTGTACGCGTGCCGCTTCGCGCTGCAGGCACTGTACGGCCAGGGCGAAGCTTCGCTGATCGAAGGTATCCGGCCGATCAATCCGCTCGACGTGCTCGATCTGCAGCTGCTCCATCGCAAAGAGGACGCGCTGATCATCCATACGTGGACGCTCTGAGCACGACAGGGGCCGATCATGTCCGAGCAGCGAATCATCCGTGCCGCGGCGGTGCAGATCGCCCCGGAATTCGAGCGTCCCGGCGGCACGCTCGAAAAGGTCTGTGCGGCAATCGACGAGGCCGCCGGTAAGGGCGTGCAACTGCTCGTCTTTCCCGAGACCTTTGTGCCGTATTACCCGTACTTCTCGTTCGTGCGGCCGCCGGTCGCATCGGGCGCGGAGCATATGCGGCTGTACGAGCAGGCCGTGGTAGTGCCGGGCCCGGTGACCCAGGCCGTCGCCGAACGCGCGCGGCGTCACCGGATGGTGGTGGTGCTCGGCGTCAACGAGCGCGATCACGGCAGCCTGTACAACGCGCAACTGATCTTCGACACCGACGGCCGTCTGGTGCTGAAGCGCCGCAAGATCACGCCGACCTTCCACGAACGGATGATCTGGGGGCAAGGCGATGCCGCCGGCCTGAAGGTTGCGCACACATCGATTGCGCGGGTCGGCGCGCTGGCGTGCTGGGAGCACTACAACCCGCTGGCGCGCTACGCGTTGATGACGCAGCACGAGGAAATCCACTGCAGCCAGTTTCCGGGCTCGCTGGTAGGGCCGATTTTCGCCGAGCAGATCGAAGTGACGATCCGGCATCACGCGCTCGAATCCGGCTGTTTCGTCGTCAACTCGACCGGCTGGCTCACCGACGCGCAGATCGATTCGGTGACCACCGATGCGAAGCTGCAAAAAGCGCTGCGCGGCGGGTGCTTCACCGCAATCGTGTCGCCGGAAGGGCAGCATCTGGCCGAGCCGCTGCGCGAAGGCGAAGGCATGGTCATCGCCGATCTGGACATGGCGCTGATCACCAAGCGCAAACGGATGATGGACTCGGTCGGCCACTATGCGCGCCCGGAACTGCTGAGTCTTGCGATCAACGAGCGTCCGGCGCAGCCGGTCGTATCGATGGCCGCCACGTTCGAACGGACCGGCGCGCACGCGTCGATCGAAAGCGACCCTGGCGTAAGCGACCCTGTCGAAACCGCCTCTGGAGGTAAAGATGAACGGTATGAACCTGCATTCGTCGGCTGAGCCGGGCGCGGAACGCAGCATGATGGAGTTGCGCACCGAACTGCAATCGACGGGGCTGCGGCTGGTCGATCCGAAGGCGGGCGCGGCGAGCCGGCGCGGTGGCGCGGGCCCATCCGATCACAAGGCGGTGACGGTTGACGGCGTGACGATCATGGTGCCCGTGCATACGGGTTCCGCATGGGACTCGCCGTTCGTTGCGGGCGCACCGGATGAGTCGGGTGTCAGCGCGCTGATGCGCGGCACGATACCGGTCGCCAACATCAGCTTTCCGCAGGCGCCGCGTTTCACGAAACTGCAGACGCTGGATGGCGTGCCGTATTCGCACATCGCGACGTTGCATAGCAGCGACGTGCTGGCGACCACGGTGCTGCAAACCTGCATCCGCTACGAAAGCCGCAAGAAAACTTGCAAGTTCTGCGCAATCGGACAATCGCTGGCAGCGGGCCGCACGATTGCGCGCAAGACGCCCGAGCAGCTGGCCGAAGTGGCGCGCGCCGCGGTGCTGCTCGATGGCGTCAAGCATATGGTGCTGACCACCGGTACACCGCCGACGCCGGATCGCGGCGCGCAGATCCTGTGCGAAAGCGCGTTCGCGATCAAGGCCGCGGTCGATCTGCCGATTCAGGCGCAATGCGAACCGCCCGACGACGACCGCTGGTTCGAACGCATGAAGGCGAGCGGCATCGACGCACTCGGCATGCATCTGGAAGTCGTCACGCCGACGGTGCGCGAACGCATCATGCCGGGCAAGGCGAGCGTGCCGCTATCGCGCTACATGGAAGCCTTCAAAGCTGCGGTGGCGGTGTTCGGACGCGGCCAGGTCAGCACATACATTCTCGCGGGCCTCGGCGACACCGCCGAAGCAGTGCTGCAAATTTCCCGCGAGCTGATCGCGCTGGGCGTGTACCCGTTCGTGGTGCCGTTCGTGCCGATCAGCGGTACGCCGCTCGAAGATCATCCCGCCCCGACGCCCGAGTTCATGAAGTCGATCCTGATGCCGCTTGGCGCGATGCTGCGCGACGCGCAGATGCGTTCGGCGGATATCAAGGCGGGTTGCGGAAAATGCGGCGCATGTTCGTCGCTGGCATCGTACGAGGCATAACCATGTTCTGCGAAGCGCTGGATGAACTCGATACCTTGCCGCTGGCCTTCACGCCTGCCGAGTACCGCGTGAAGTGGGCGACGCTGCCGTGGGAAAGCAATGAAGCGTATGCGTTGCGGCGCGCGGTGTTCTGCGTCGAACAAGGCATCTTTGTCGGTGACGACCGCGACGAGATCGATTGCGACGCGACGCAGCTGGTCGCCCTCAGTTGCGTGGCCGGCGTGCCCGAGCAGGTAGTGGGCACGGTGCGGATTCATCAAACGGCGCCGCGCGTGTGGCTTGGCTCGCGTCTCGCGGTACACGCGGCGTTCCGTTCGCACGGCAAGCTCGGCTCGACGCTGATTCGCCTCGCCGTCAGCAGCGCGCATGCACTCGGCTGCGATACGTTTCTCGCACACGTGCAGAGTCAGAACGTGCCGCTGTTCAGGCGTCTGCGTTGGCAGACCGTTGCGGAAGAGACCTTGTTCGGCCGCTTGCATCACCTGATGGAAGCGGACCTCTCGCACTATCCGCCGTGCTTCACGCCGGAAAGCGGCTTCGTCACGTCGTCGTCGTCGCGGGGGCGCTCATGAGTGTGCAAGCACTGGTCGAACGGTTACGCGAAAGCCGCGGTTTTCGCCACAAGACCGATATAGCGGGCGTGGTCGCTTCGCTCGCCGCGCGGCTGCCGCGCGGCGTCGACGATCTCGCTCAGGCGGTGGCGGTCGGCGACGATTGCGCCGCCATTGCCGACAGCGACGGCTTTCTGCTGTTCGCCATCGAGGGACTGGTCAGCGATTTCGTCGAAGCGCTGCCGTGGTTCGCCGGCTATAGCAGCGTGATGGTCAACGTCAGCGATGTCTACGCGATGGGCGGCCGGCCGCTGGCTGTGGTCGATGCGCTGTGGAGCGACGGGCAGCAGGGCGCCGAACAGATTCTTGCCGGAATTGCGGCTGCTTCGAGTGCGTACGGCGTGCCGGTGGTGGGCGGCCATACCAACACGCGCAGCACTCAGGCGCAGCTTGCGGTGTCGATCATCGGGCGCGCCCGCGCGCTGCTATCGAGTTTCAACGCGCGCGCCGGCGACCGGCTGCTGATGGCCGCCGATCTGCGCGGACGTTTTGAAGACCCATATCCGTTCTGGAATGCATCGGTCGGCGCACCCGCGCAGCGTCTGCGCGGCGATCTCGAACTGCTGCCGCAGCTTGCGGAGAGCGGTCTTTGCGATGCCGCGAAAGACATCAGTATGGCGGGCGTGCTGGGTACCGCGTTGATGTTGCTCGAATGCTCGGACGTCGGCGCGCGTATCGATCTCGATGCGATACCGCGGCCGGCAGGCGTGGACTTCGAGCGATGGCTCAGCGCCTTTCCAAGCTTTGGTTTTTTGCTCTCGGTGCGCGAGCAGCATGTCGACGAAGTGCTCGCACGCTTTCGCGAGCGTGATCTGGCCTGCGCGGCAATCGGCGTAGTCGACCGATCGCGCGAAGTGGTGGTCGAGCAGCAAGGCAGCGCCGCACCGCTATGGCGCTTCGCGGACGGGCCGTTTATCGGCGCACCGTCGGGAGCGCGCGCCTGAGCGCTGGGTAAGCAGCAGCTCGCGCAATTATCACGTGAACCGGTTGTTTAAAGGAATCGCCATGCCTGTCATGCACTTCAGGGTTCAATGGCCCGATGGTACGGAGGTCAACTGTTATTCGCCATCTACCGTAGTGGGCGAATTCTTCCATGCCGGGCAGCGCTATGCGTTGGGTGATTTTCTCGAGCGGGCCCGCAAAGCGCTGCAGATCGGTTCCGAGCGGGTGCGCGAGAAATATGGCTTTGCCTGCTCGGCGGCCATGGATCAGCTCGCGCAGATCGAACGGCAGGCGCAGAACTTCGCGTCGGATCCGCACGCGCAGGTGAAGGTCGTTGCGCTTACGTGATGGTCGAACCGATGCTGCCCGGCCAAACGAAAACGCGCAGCAACCCGAAGACATCTCTATCGAACGCAGGAAAAGATCATGTCTAACGCGTCATTGATTGCTCAAGGCGGAACGAGCGAAGTTCCGCATTACACGGTTATCGTCGTCGGCGGTGGCCAGGCGGGCTTGTCGATCAGCTATTACCTGAAGGAAGCTGCGATCGACCACCTCGTCATCGAGAAGCAGACGGTCGTGCACACGTGGCGCACGCAGCGCTGGGACACGTTTTGCCTCGTCACGCCGAACTGGCAGTGCGCGCTGCCGGGTCATCCGTACAGTGGTGCCGATCCGCATGGGTTCATGAAGAAGGATGAGATCGTTGCGTATCTGGAAGGTTTTGTGTCGATGCTCGATGCGCCGCTGCTCGAGCATACCGAGGTAAGACGCGTCGTGCGCCAGCCGGGCGGACGTTACGCGGTTTCGACGTCGAGTGGCGAATTCACCGCCGATCATGTGGTGGTGGCGGCAGGCGGCTATCACACACCGATCGTGCCGCGCATGGCCGAACGTTTGCCGGTGGATATCGCGCAGTTGCAGTCATCGGCATATCGCAATCCGGGGGCGCTGAAAGAAGGCGCAGTGCTGGTAGTCGGCTCCGGTCAGTCGGGCGCGCAGATCGCCGAAGATTTGCATCTGGCGGGCCGTAAAGTGTATCTGGCAGTCGGCGAAGCGCCGCGTTGCGCGCGCTTTTATCGCGGCCGCGATGTGGTGGACTGGCTTGCCGACATGCGTTACTACGACATGCCGGTCGAGCAACATCCGCTGCGCGAGGGCGTGCGCGACAACACAAACCACTACGTGACCGGCCGCGACGGCGGCCGCGATATCGATCTGCGGCGTTTCGCGTCGGAGGGTATGGAACTGTTCGGCCGCCTCGACGAGCTGCGTGACGGTCAGCTGCAATTCGCGCCGAATCTGATCGAAAATCTCGACAGTGCTGACGACACCTATAACCGCATCAACGCCAGCATCGATGCGTTCATTGCGAAGCATGGCGTCGAAGCGCCGCCGGGTGTGCGTTATGAGGCAGCGTGGCGACCCACTGAAGAGCGCACATCGCTCGATGTGGCAGCGAGCGGCATCACGTCGGTGATCTGGTGCATTGGCTTCAGGCCCGACTTCAGCTGGCTCGATGCACCGATTTTCAACGGGCGTGGTTATCCGGCCCACATGCGCGGCATCACACCGCAGTCGGGCTTGTATTTCATCGGCCTGCCGTGGCTGCATACATGGGGATCCGGGCGCTTCTCCGGCATCGCGCGCGATGCGGAGCATGTGGTCGGCGCGATTCGCGCGGCGCTCTCGCCATCGAAGAGCCTCGCCGCATGACGACGCTGCGCAGCTATCGGGCCGGCATGCCGCAATTGAGCTATACGGGGCTATCGGAAAACTGGCTGTTGAAGGAATGCGGCGACCATCATTGGGATGCGCTGGCCGCGCACGCCGGACGTGCGACGCCGGACTTCGGCGACGACGACGGGCATCGCTCATATGCAGCGTTTACCGCCGTCCGCTTGCAGGCCTACGGTTTCGATGCAGTGCGCGAGCGCGACGCGTTCGACATCGGCACGACGCTATGCCGGACCGGCCCCGTGCGGCACTTCAGCACGCATCGCGTGATGCGCGGCGATGCGCTGCTGGCGCAGGTGTCGATGACATCGACGTTCGTCACGCGCGGCGCGGCGCGCAACAACCGTTCGGTTGCGCGCGCAACCCTGGCGGCACTGCCGGGCGAACTGAGCCCGGTGCCCGATGAAGGATTGCCGATGATCGAACTAGGCAGGCGCCTGAAGGCTGGCGAGGTAGCAAAACAGAACGGCCTTGCAGCGGTCGCCGCAGATGCAGCGGAATTCCTGCCTTGCCCGAACAGCGATTTCAACGGCGCGGACTTTCTCTACTTCGCAAATTTCCAGTCGTTCGTCGATCGCGCGGAATGGCAGCGGCACCGCTTCACGGAGCCGCCGGTCGTGACCACGCGCTCGCTGTACTACTACGGCAACATCGATCTCGGCGATGCGCTGTGCGTACGGATTGCCGGCGAGCGAAACAATGCGCAAGGCCTCACGCATTGGACTGAAGTGCACCGCAAGAGCGACGGCCGCAAGATTGCCGACGTGATGACCGAAAAACGCTGGAGGCAGCGATGAGCGTGTCGGATACGGCTCGGCGCCGTGCGGTGCCGCTTAAGCCGTTGTACACGGCTGAGGATCTCGACGGTGTTGCGCACCTCGGTGGCCTGCCGGGCGTGGCGCCATTCGTACGCGGCCCGTATGCATCGATGTACACAGAAAAATCGTGGACCATCCGCCAGTACGCCGGCTACGCGCATGCGGCGGATTCGAATCTCGCGTTTCGCACGGCGCTGAAGGAAGGCGCGCAAGGCTTGTCGGTGGCCTTCGATTTGCCGACCCAGCGCGGCTACGATTCCGACGATCCGCGTGTGAGCGCCGACGTTGGTTTGACGGGCGTCGCAATCGATACCGTTGAAGATATGAAGCGTCTGTTCGCCGGCATCGCGCTCGACAAGACTTCCGTATCGATGACGATGAATGGCGCGGTGCTGCCGGTGCTGGCGGCCTATATCGTCGCTGCGGAAGAGAGCGGCGTACCGCCCGCACACCTGACTGGCACGATCCAGAACGACGTGCTGAAAGAGTTCATGGTGCGCAACACGTGCATCTTCGCGCCGCAAGCGTCGCTGAAGATCGCAGCGGACGTGGTCGAATATCTGGCGCAACATGTGCCGCGTTTCAATGCGCTGTCGGTTTCGGGGTATCACCTGCAGGAAGCGGGCGCCGATCCGGTGTTGGAGCTGGCGTTGACGATGGCGAACGCGCGCACTTACGTGGCGGCCGCGATCGCGCGCGGCATGCGCGCGGACGACGTGTGCGAGCGTATGAGTTTCTTTTTCGGTGTCGGCACGGATTTTTATGTCGAGATCGCCAAGCTGCGCGCGGCGCGCCTCGTGTGGTCGGAACTTGCGCAACAATGCGGCGCGAGTTCGAACAAGGCTCGCGCATTGCGCATGCATTGCCAGACCTCGGGCTGGTCGTTGACCGCACAAAAGCCGATGAACAATGTAGTGCGCACAGCCATCGAAGCACTGGCCGCGGTGTTCGGCGGCACGCAGTCTTTGCATACCAATGCGTATGACGAAGCGCTCGCACTGCCGTGTGCCGAATCGGCGCGTCTCGCGCGCGACACGCAACTCGTGCTGCAACACGAAACCGGTGTGTGCGACGTGATCGATCCGTGGGCCGGCTCGTACATGATGGAATCGTTGACCGCCGATCTTGCGCAACGCGTGCAGGCCTTGCTCGAAGAGATCGGGCAACACGGCGGTGTGATCGAGGCGATCGAATCGGGCTGGGTGCGGGAGCAAATCGGTCGGTCTGCGCTCGCGGTGCAGGCCGAGATCGAAAGCGGGCAGCGCACCGTGGTCGGCGTGAACCGCTACGTGCACGGCGATGAAGAAGCGCCATCGGCGGATCTGCAACTGCATGCGCCGGAGATTCGTGCGCAACAGATGCGCCGGATTGCGGAAGTAAAGGCGCACCGTAATGCAGCGCGCGTGAACGACGCGCTCTCGCAGCTGACAGCCGCGGCAGGGACCGGTACGGGTAATCTGCTGCAGCACACCATCGCCTGCATTCGTGCGCGCGCGACGATCGGCGAGTGTACGCAGGCGCTTGAATCGGTGTGGGCCCGTCATGCGGTGCAGTTGGACGTGCGCGACGGTGTGCTCGGACCGATGCTCGAAGCGCAACCCGATTGGCGCGATGCATGTGAAGCGGTATCGCAGACCGCCGCCGCGCTCGGCAGACGCCCGCGCATTCTGCTGGCCAAACTCGGCCAGGATGGCCACGACCGCGGTGCGCGCGTAGTGGCTGCCGCGTTGACCGATGCGGGCTTTGATGTCGTAACCGGCGAGCTGTTTTCGTCGGCGGCACAAGTGTGCGCACAGGCGTTGCAGCACGGCGCGGACGTGGTCGGCATTTCGTCATTGTCCGGCGCGCATCGTGAACTCGCTGCGCAACTGCTTGTGGAACTGCGCAGCCGCAAGCTTCAAATACCGGTGATCATGGGCGGCAACATAGGATGCGACGACAGGGCTGCACTAAAAGCGCTAGGCGTGACGGAATGTTTTTCGACTGGCGCGAGTCTGGCAAACATCGTTGCGACGCTTGCTGCGATTTGCCGCGCACGCGGCGCGGCTGCGGCTGGCAGAAGCGAACACGCCGCTCGCGGCGCAACACTGAACGCAGCCTTGACGTAACGTTGGATAGCACGGGTCAATTGCGTTAAAGGCACAGCATTCGCTTCGATCTATCTGCGCGCGCAGTTTGCCATCCTGTCGCATCGATCTTGGCGGTGCTGCTGCACGTGCCGACGATCAAGCCGCTCGATACGGCAACCATCGTGCGCTAAGCGCAGCGCACTGCATCAGCTTTAGCGCGTGCTTTAAAGCACGCGCCATGGCAATTAAACATCATTCGCATTTACCGCGGCGCTATAAAATTTCTAGTCAAAATTTGTCAGCATCTTGATCCCATTCGCTGACTATGCCGATATAATCGATTCCGTCTTAGGGGAGTAGTCAGCTTCATCCACTACGGTGAAGCGCCTGTATCAACACGATTGGCATACGCGCAGCATCACATGCCATGGTGCAGGCAGCCCTTCCACGGCCTGACGAGACCTATGACGCTTCCCTTTCACCCGAGCCGGGCGAAGGGAGCGTCATTGGTTCGTGTGCCCGGCTCGTGGAGTGATCGAAGTGCTCAATCATCGTGGCTTTCGCGGCGCTCGCGGCTTTCACGCATTCCGTATGGCGGGGCGACCGTCATGCTAGTCACTTTCGCCCTGTTGCTTGCTTCGGCAGGCGTCATCTATCTGTCGTGCGAGACGTTCGTCAATGGCGTCGAACGGCTCGGCCAGAAACTCAAGCTCACTCAAACCGCAACCGGTACAGTACTGGCCGCGTTCGGCACCGCCTTGCCGGAAAGCGTCGTCACGTTTGTCGCGGTAGCGTTAGGCGGCAGTCCGGCGCAGAAAGAGATTGGCGTGGGTGCGGCGATCGGCGGTCCGCTAACGCTCGCCACCGTGGCCTATGCGGTGGTCGGCGTGGCGCTGCTGCTGGCAGCGCACCGCATCGGTCGTGCGCGCGCCAGAGTGGTCGATGTGGACACGCGGCGGCTCAGGCGCGATCAGCTTTGGTTTCTCGTGATTTTCGCGGCGAAGATTTCGCTCGGGCTGGTCGTATTCAGCTTTAAGCCTTTGCTTGGCGTCGCATTTCTCGTGGCCTATGCGCTTTATTGCTGGAAGGAGCTGACAGCCGAAGGCGACGTCGGCCAGCATGAAGCACTCGAACCGCTGAAGCTGCGGCCGCACGATCCGGATCCTGCGATGGGGTGGATTCTGTTGCAGGTGCTGGGCGCGCTTGCCGTGATCTTTGCCGCTTCGCATCTGTTCGTGCAGCAGATCGAGCTTATCGGTCCATGGCTCGGATTGAGCGCGCAATTGACAGCATTGTTATTCAGCCCGATCGCAACCGAGTTGCCGGAGATCATGAACGCAGTGATCTGGGTCAGGCAGGGTAAAGAGCGGCTCGCTTTGGCCAACATCAGCGGCGCGATGATGATTCAGGCAACCATTCCCACTGCGTTCGGTTTGTTCTTCACGTCGTGGCAGCTTGCGGCGCCGTCGCTGCTGGCGGCCGGGACCACCGTGCTGGCGATCGTGCTGCTGCAGTGGTCGTTTCGTGTACAGCGTGTGCGAAGCAGCCAACTCGTGCGGGTCGGCTGGCTTTATCCGGTGTTTGCAGCGTTGCTGTTTGCGCTTTAGCAAGCAGATTGACCGACGCGCGATCTACGCCGATGCCGGCGATGAAGGCGATGAACGCGCGTCGGTATCGGCTTCAGTAGTGGATCCTGTCGAAGAACTTCAGCATCAGTTGGGCGATTTCGTCGTTCTGCTCGTCGAACGCGAAATGGCCGGCGTCGAGCTGGTGGATCTCCGCATCCGGCACGTCGCGTTTGTAGGCGTCGCCGCCGGGCGCGATGAATGACGGATCGTTGCGCCCCCACACGACAAGTGTCGGCGGCTTATGCTCGCGCAGCCACGCTTGCCATTGCGGATACGAAGAGACGTTGGTCCGATAGTCGTACAGCAGATCGCCTTGAATCTCGCGTTGCCCCGGCTTGGACAGATGCGCGAATTCGTCGGTCCATGTGTCGGGGTTGTAGCGCTCCGGGTGCGACGTACCGGCGGTATGGCGCTGCTCGGTTGCCGCGTACGACATGAACGCATCGACCACTTCCGGGTGCGCCTTCGGATCGGCCCAATACTTCGCGATCGTCGCCCACTTCACGCCGAGCCCTTCTTGATAGGCGTTTGCGTTTTGCACGACGAGCGCCTGCACGCGCTCCGGGTGCGCGCTCATGATGCGAAAGCCGACCGGGCCGCCGTAATCGTGCAGATACAGTGCGTACTTGTCGATGCCGAGCTGCTCGAGCAGACCGTTGGTGGTTTGCGCGAGATGATCGAAGGTGTAGGTGTAAGTGGCAGGCGACGGTGAATCGCTTTGGCCGAAGCCCGGGAAGTCTGGTGCGATCAGGTGATAGCGCGTGGCCAGCAGCGGAATCAGCGGATCGAATTCGCGCGACGAAGACGGATAGCCGTGCAGCAATACGATGGTCGGTGCGTTCTTCGGGCCCGCTTCGCGATAGAAGATACCGACACCGTCGACGGTGACGCGGTGGTAGGTCGTGGTCGCGTTAGTCGATTCCGACTTTGCCGGCGCGGCTGACGCTGCATGTGCCGCATCGACGGAAAACAAGGCGGCCGTTGCCGCACACAGGATTCGCAGTTTCATCGTTCGCTTTGTTGAGAATGGATCGGTCGGAGAAGCCGAAGTCCAGCACTGCAACTACGGCGCCAGCGCGACGGGAATTATGCGGTTTGCTGCGTGACAGCATAACCTGCTGGAATCGAGTTACAGCTCCTCGGAAATTGAACAGATAATTTGCCCGTCGCTGCCGCGGGAACGTGCTTCGCAACGGTGGCCGATAAAAATACGCGCGATCGCGCTGTCGAACGAGCGGATTTTGCGTGCCCAGCCACGCAGCCGATTTTGGCTATCGCACGCGCCCCGTAGCATGATGCTGTCCCAAACGAGATGCACCTGGGACGCTCAATCCCGGCGGCATCGCAAAGGTGTCGCGGCTCAAACCACGCGAGTGCCGATCATGCGAATTCCGTCCCGTACTTTCTTTCTACTGATGCTGGGTGTAGCGGCGCAACCGCTCATCGCTCGTGCAGACATGACCGTTACGATCGGTCAGGTTTCTCCGCTGACGGGCGAGCTCGCCCATATCGGCAAGGACGACGAAAACGGCGTGCGCCTCGCGATCGAGGATCTGAACGCGCAGCACGTGAAGATCGGCGGCCAGACCGTCAAGTTCGTACTGAATTCGCAGGATGATGCGGCCGACCCGAAGACCGCCGTAACGGTCGCGCAAAAGCTGGTCGACGATCGCGTGGCCGGCGTGGTCGGGCATGCGAACTCCGGTACGTCGATTCCCGCGTCGAAGATCTATTCGGACGCGGGCATCCCGATGATCACCGAATCGGCGACCAACCCGAGGCTGACCGCACAAGGCTATCGCACCGTGTTCCGGATGGTAGCCAACGACGTGCGCCAGGGCACGGTGATCGGTACGTACCTCGTCAAGGACCTGAAGTCGACCAGGGTGGCGATCGTCGACGACCGCACCGCGTATGGCCAGGGTCTCGCAGACGAAGTCGAAAAAGCGGTGAAGGCCGCCGGCGGCACGGTGGTGGCGCGCGAATACGGCAGCGACAAGACGACCAACTGGATGGCGGTGCTGACCTCGATCAAGAGCCACGTGCCCAATGGCATCGTGTTCACCGGTGGCGATACGCAGGCCGCGGCGTTTGCGCAGCAGGCACAGCGCCTGGGCATCAAGGCGCGGCTGATCGCCGGCGATGAGGCCTGCACGCCGCAATTCATCCAGCTGGCCGGCGCGGCGATGACGAGCGATACGTATTGCACGCTGGCCGGCGTGCCGCCGGCGCAAATGCCGAAGGGCCCCGAGTTCTTCAGGCGCTATCAGCAACGCTTCGGCGTGCCGGTGCAGTTGTATGCGCCGTACGCCTACGACGCGGTGATGGCGATGTCCGCCGCAATGCAGGCCGCGGGCTCCACCGACCCGAAGGTGTATCTGCCGAAGCTGCAAGGTTTGAAGCTGAACGGTGTGACTGGGCCGATCCAGTTCGACAACGTGGGCGACATCCAGAACGGTGCGATCACCGTGCGTCAGTTCAGCGCAGGGGAGTGGCGCGACAAGAGCGTGGTGCGCTGAGTGCGCGTGGCAGGCGCCGCTTCATTCGTCGGGTTCGAGCGGCACGCCGAGCCCGACCTTGACGCGGCTCATGCTGACCAGCGTCTTGAAACGCCTGACGTTGTTGTTCGCAAAGAACAGCTGGCGCGTGAGTTCGGTGTACTGCTCCATGTTGCGCACGGTGAGGATCAACACGAAGTCCCACTCGCCGGCGACGTAATAGCACTGCTGGATCTGCGGACACTGCGCAAAGGTGCGCTTCATCGCGTCGAGCAGGTCGATCTGCTCGCTCTCCACTTCGACGTGGGTCACGATGGTTAGCGGACAACCGGCCTTTTCGGGCGACACTACCGCCGTGAAACGCTCGATTACACCTTCGTCCGACAGACGCCGCAAGCGCCGGTTGACCGCCGCAGTAGACAGATTGACCCGCAAGCCGAGTTCGTTTTGCGGGGTTTGCGCATCCTGCTGCACTTCGGCGAGCAGCTTGCGATCGAACGCATCGAGGGTGACGGCCATGGTTTCGCCTGGTGTGCAAAACACGAGAAATTTTTGCGAAACGGCCGCAAAGTGCGCGATCGGGTTGCGCTGGTGTCGAAATATTATTTCGCTTATCCCGCAAGCGTCAAGCGCGCCGAGCGCGCGGCGCACATCGGGCGGGCTGACTTTTCCGGAGCATCGATCTCATGCTGTTTGCCAATCCGCTGGCGCGTTTTGCCCGCTACCCCGATGAACTGAAGGCCATCCTCAACGTGGCCGATGCGCAGCGCAGCCGTGTCGCGCTGTCGCAGTGGCCTTATCTTGCCGCGGGTGCCACGCCGCTGCGCGAGTTGCCGGCGGCGGCCGCCCGCTCAGGGATCGCGCAGTTGCACGTGAAGGACGAGTCCGTGCGTTCGCCGCTCGCGAGTTTCAAGGCGCTGGGCGCGCCGAATGCATTGATGCGGCTTATCCAGCGGCTATGGCCGGCTCATGGGCTTGATGCGAGCGCCGTGATCCAGGGCGGCCACCAGACGCTGCTGACCCATCTGACGGTGATCAGCGCCACCGACGGCAATCACGGACGTGCGCTGGCCGCGGCCGCGCAAACGGCGGGATGCCAGTGCGTGATCGTCTTGCATGCGCGGGTCAGCACTGAACGCGAGCACGCGATCGCCGCTTATGGCGCGCAGATCATCCGGATCGCAGGCAACTACGACGAATCGGTGGCGCACGCGGAGCGGCTTGCAAGACAAAACGGCTGGCACGTCGTATCGGATACGTCCTATGAGGGTTACGAGGCCGTGCCGCGCGACGTGATGCAAGGCTACGGGACGATCGCCGCGGAACTGGTCGAACAGAGCCCGCAACGCGAGCGAGAGTGCGCGTTCACGCATGTATTTCTGCAGGGTGGAGTGGGCGGTCTCGCTGCGGGCATCGCGAGCTATCTGTGGGAAACATATGGCGACAGGCGGCCGCGCTTCATCGTGGTCGAGCCCACGCAGGCCGATTGTCTGCTGCGCAGTGCCTGCGAAGGACGGCCCGCGCGCGCCACCGGCTCGGTCGATTCGGTGATGGCCGGGCTCGCATGTGGCGAAGCATCGCCGCTCGCGTGGACCGTGCTCGAGCATTGCATCGATCACTTCATGACGATCGACGATGCGCAGGCCATTGCCGCGATGCGCGAACTCGCCGCCGCAGGCAGTGCGGACGTGCCGATCGTAGCCGGCGAATCGGGCGCGGCGGGATACGCGGGGCTCGCCGTGCTGATGCGCGATCGCGCCGATGCCGCTGCAGTTGCGCTAGACACGGCGTCGCGCGTGCTGGTGATCAATACCGAAGGTGCAACCGCGCCGACGGTCTACGCGCAATGTGTGGGCGAAACCGCGGAATCGGTGCTGGCCCGTCAGCAGCAATGGGGCGCGCGCGTCACCCAGTGACTGGGGCGCGCCGCAAAACAAAGATCTGCAATGGAGCATCGTCACGATGGAAAGCACGCTGCAGCAACAGTTGAAACATTGGCGCCGGCATCTGCATCAGCATCCTGAAACCGGATTCGAAGAGGTCGCGACTTCCGCGTATGTCGCGCATATTCTCGAAGAGCTAGGCTTCGACGTGCATCGAGGCATCGGCGGCACGGGTGTGGTGGCGAATCTGACGGTCGGGGCCGGGCGCCGCTCGATCGGCTTGCGCGCGGACATGGACGCATTGAATATCGCGGAGCAGGCGCCCGGGCGCCTGTACGCGTCGCTCGCAAGCGGCAAGATGCACGCGTGCGGACACGACGGACACATGTCGATGCTGCTGGGCGCGGCGCGTCTGCTTGCGGCCCGGCGCGATTTCGACGGCACGGTGCGCTTGATCTTTCAACCCGCCGAGGAGCACGGCCGCGGCGCGAAGGCGATGATGCACGACGGGCTATTCGAGCGTTTCCCGGTCGATGCGATTTACGGCATGCACAATATGCCGGGCATGGCGGCGGGCAGTTTTGCCACCCGTAGCGGCGGGATCATGGCAAGCGAGGACAACTTCGTGATCCATATCACCGCGCGCGGCACGCATGCGGCGCGGCCGCATATGGGAATCGATCCGATCGTGATCGGCGCACAGATCGTATCGGCATTGCAGACCATTGTGTCGCGCAATCTCGATCCCGCGCTGCAGGCCGTCATATCGTGCACCGAGTTCATCACCGACGGCATTCGCAACGTGATTCCGTCGCACGTGACGATCAAGGGCGATACGCGCAGCTACGCGCGCGACGTGCAAACGCTGCTCGAGACCCGCATGCGCGAGCTCAGCGAAGGGATCTGCCGCAGCCACGGCGCGGCCTGCGAGTTCGAGTACACGCATGAGTTCGTGCCCACGGTGAATGCGGCGCAATGCGTGGGGCTCGCGGTCGAGGCGGCAACGCGGATCGCCGGCACGTCGCAGGTCGACCCGAACGTGCAGCCGATGATGATCTCCGAAGACTTCGGCGCGTTTCTCGAGGTGGTGCCCGGCAACTTCATGTTCATCGGCAATGGCGATGCGCCGGAGCGCGGAGGTATTCCGTTGCACAACGCGAGCTACGATTTCAACGACGAGATTCTCGCCGCTGGTGCGCATTACTTCGCCGAACTCGCGCGGCTGGAGCTGCCGCAGCCGTGACGCGGCAAAACGCTGCGCGATCCGCGCCCGCAGGCAGCAAACGGATGCTAGACTTCTCAGCCTGACTCCGTCCCGGCTTATGAACTTCTACGCCCGTCGCTCCGTGATCGCATGGCTTGGCATTTTTGCCATGTGCCTGATCGTGTTCGCGCCGGCGGTAAGCCAATGGATGGTTTCGGTCCGCGCCGGTGAGCCGGTCGCCGCACTTTGCACCGTTTCGCAGACCGGTGGTGCCGATCATCACACGGTGGGCGATCTGCTTTCGGCGTGCGGTTATTGCGATCTGCTTGCAGCGCATGCGGCGCCGCCGCCTATTCCGCCTTCCATCGCACCGGTTCTGCTACTGCCCATCGTGGCTGCAGTCACCGTGCTGTCCACGCGCTTTACGCCTGTCGGCGCGTTTCCAACCGGCCGCCCCAGAGCCCCTCCAGCCCTTTCCTGACCACCGCCGTACGCCGCCCATCGCGTGCGCCCTTTTGAAGGCGCGCGCCGGCGTTTATCAATGCGCACAGGAATGCGACGTAGCGTCACGGTCGACAACTTCGTCGACGAGCGCTACCTCGTCCTTTACCCGTATGCGGGCGAACCTTCCATTTTGAAGGCCGGCTGCACCTGTAAGGAGGTCACGTCATGTCCACTGTCACCACCCATTCGCACACGACAGCGGCGAATGCCGCGACTGCCGTGCGCGGCTACCGGACGCTCTGGCGCTGGCACTTTTATGCCGGCCTGTTTGTGATGCCGTTTCTCGTCGTGCTGGCAGTGACCGGCACGCTGTACTGCTTTCAGCCGCAGATCGAGCCGCTGCTGTATCCGCATCGGCTGGTTGTAGAACCGCGCAACGTGCCGCGTCTTTCCGAAGATGCGCTGTTGGCGAAAGCACGCGGCGCGCTGCCAGTCGGCGCGATCGCGACGACGGCCCGCATCTCTTCACGATCGGACCGCAGCACCGAATTTATCTTCCGCCTGCCTAATGGTGACAAGCAGAGCATTTACCTGAATCCGTATGACGGCACCGTGCTCGGCACGCTCAGCGTCGAGCAACGCTTGATGCAGGTCGACCGGATGATCCACCGCAAGCTGCTGCTCGGCAAACCGGGCGAACTGCTGATGGAACTGGTCGGGTGCTGGACGCTCGTGATGATCGGCACCGGCATCGCGCTATGGTGGCCGCGAGCCGGCACGAAGCTGCGCGCTGCATTGCTGCCGCGCCTTTCGCTGCGTGGCCGGCCGCTATGGAAAAGCGTGCATGCGGCGCTTGGCATCTGGCTGGCGGTGGGCGCACTGGCGTTCGTCGTGACCGGCCTGCCGTGGACCGGCTCGTGGGGCAAGCAGTTCAAGGCACTTGCCACCAGCGCCGGACTTGGCTCGCCGCCGGGATCGTGGGGCAGCCTTGCGCTGCAATCGCGGATGCCGGGTGAACACGTCAAGCCTGGCACCGCGCAAGCGGCTCACACGTCGCACCCGTCGCATAGCGACGGCATGGACGATATGCCGGGCATGACGATGGACGACATGCCGCTGCCGCAAGTGCCATGGGCCGTCGGCGCTGTGCCGGTGCCGCAGTCGCCGGACGTGGGGACGTCATCATGGTCGCTCGGCCAGGTCGTCGCGCAGATGCGCGCCCTCGGTATCGCCGACGACTACGACATTGCCTTGCCGGCATCAGCTAGCGCTGTCTACGCGGTGTCGTATTTTCCAGCCGATCCGAAACTCGAACGCACGATCTATATCGACCAGTACAGCGGTGCAGTCCTGAAAGACATCCGTTACGGCGATTACGGGGCAGTGGCAAAGGCAGTGTCGTACGGTACGTCGCTGCATATGGGCCGCTACTTCGGGCTCGCGAACCAGATCGTTTGCGCGATCTTGTCCACTGGGCTTGCGACGCTCGCTGCGACGGGCTGTGTGATGTGGTGGAAGCGCCGGCCGGCACGCACGCTTGGCGCCCCGGCACGCGAACTGGCAGTTGTGCCAATGCGCGGCTGGAAGCTCGGGCTCGTGATACTCGGCCTCGTCTTCCCGCTGATGGGCGCAACGATCGTGGCAGTGTGGCTGGCCGACCGTGTGCTGTTCGGGCGTACGTCATCCGCAGTGGCTTCGTGATTGGCCGGTAGCAACGATGCGATCGCATGCAACAGCGCAAACGCGTCGCTAACGAGCGGCAATACCGGGCCTGTCGAGATGGCTAAAGAGGGGAGCTGTTCGCACAGGAACAGGACTCCCCAGTCAGCTCAATACGGCCTGGTCGGCAGGTACTTGCTGTTGAGCGTGATGATCGCGCGCTTGCCGCCCTCGGGATCGTCGACAACGTCGAAGTCCAGCTTGAAGTTGATGGCGCTAAGAATGCCATCGCCGAGTTTCTCGTGAACCAGCGCCTTGAGCGTGGACGCATAGACCTGCACCATTTCGTAGAAGCGGTACATGGTCGGATCGGTCGGCACGCCGCCGGGAATGCTGCCGCGTACCGGAATGGCCTGCAGCAGGCGTAGCGCGTCTTCGCCCAGCTCCAGCCTGTCGACCACCACTTTCGCTGCATCATGCGGCAACGGATGCTGACCGAGCAACGCGGCCGTTACGAAGGCAATGCTCAGGCCGGTGCCTTCGTTGATCTGTTCAAAGCTCAGGTTCTTGCGAAGCTTTGCGTCCATGATCGTGTCGGTCAGCGTTTGGCGGGACAGCGGGCTATGCAGGGATTGCGTCATGATGAAACTCCTTGGCTGGGAAAGGGCTGGTATCAGCTTTCGAGGCTGATCCGGGCGGGTACTGCACAAACATGCGGGTTGTCCGCGAGAGAGACGAAGCGGTTGGTCGTGCCATCGAGTGCGTCGATCGAGCCGCTTTCGATGTCGTAGACCCAGCCGTGCAGCGCGAGATGCCCCTGGGCAAGCGCGAGCCGTACGGAAGGGTGAGTTCTGAGGTTGGCGAGCTGGGCGATCACGTTCTCGTGAACCAGCGAGTCGACGCGTTCGCGATCGTCCTTGTAATGACGGGCTTCGTTGACGACCTTTGCGGAATCCGCGTAACGCAGCCAGTTGCGCACGGCCGGCATGTGGTCCATGCATGCGCAGGTGGCGATGGCGGTCATCGCGCCGCAATTGGAGTGGCCGCAGATCACCACGTCGGTCACGCCCAGCGCCGCGACTGCATATTCGACGGTGGCGCTCACGCCGCCCGGTTCCGGTCCATACGGCGGCACGATGTTGCCCGCGTTGCGAATCACAAACATGTCGCCCGGCTCGCGCTGCGTGACGAGTTCCGGAACCAGCCGGCTATCGGAACACGAGATGAACAACGTGCCTGGGTGCTGGCTGGTGGCGAGCTGCTGGAACAGCTCGCTGTGTTGCGGCAGCACCTCGCGGCGAAACTTGATAAAGCCTTCGATGATGTCTTGCATGACCCGCTCCTTTTGCGTTTCGTTCGGAGAACCGTTGAACGAAGAATGCAACAGCCGAACCATAGCGTCCAAGACCGGTTTGTTATCGTTTTTATAGGCTGCACCAATAGTAAAGCGGCAAACAACGTTGTCCGGTTTTTGCTGAACGGACGCGTGCAGCCTGATATCGGCAAATATGATGGCCGCCTAAAAATTTGCATAGCACTACCTTGCACAGTTCAAACGCATGAAAGCCGGCAATACGCTATTGTCTCGAGCCTCCTGTCTTTAGTAACGAGATGACCTCATGTCGAAAAATACGGATTTCGAACTCTATGCGTTCTGGCGTACCGCATCGACGCATCGCGTGCGCGTCGCACTGAATTTCAAGGGATTGGCCGCGCGGGAGCGCTTCGTCAATCTGGAGAAGGGCGAGCACAGAAGTGCAGCATTCCTCGCGATCAATCCGCTTGGAGCCATTCCGGCGTTAATCGAGGAAGGGCATGCGCCGCTTACGCAATCGCTTGCGATTTTGGAGTTTCTCGAAGAGAAGGTCCCTCAGCCGCCGCTGCTTCCGGCTGATTCTTATGAACGGGCGCGCGTTCGATCGATCGCCGCCGTGTTGGCCACCGATACCAACCCGCTGTTGACGGCTCGCACCAGGCAGTATCTGACGACGTCGGGCGGCTTCGATGAAGCGGCGTGGCGAGCCTGGCAGGTTCACTGGTTGACGTTCAATCTGAAGGGACTCGAGACGCGTCTTGCGACGGAACCCGAAACGGGCAAGTTTTGCCATGGCGATACGCCGACCATCGCGGACATATGCCTTGTCAGCATCTGGACGATTACGCAGGCCTTCGATATCAGGATCGAAGGGATTCCAACCATCGAACGGATCGTGAAAAATTGCGCGGCGCTCGATGAATTTGCGCGTGCGCGGCCGATGCTTCAGGAAGGCGCGCCGGGTCGAGCCGGCTAAGCGCATCAACACGCCTCACCGAGTCATTTCGATGGACTCAGGTGCGTCGCCATAGCCGATTGTTGGCGCGCATGTACAATCGCAGGCACAAAGCCCGGAAGCTGGTGAAAATCCAGCGCGGTCGCGCCACTGTGACCGGTCTCGTCGTTGCGACGTCGATACCGGAAGTCAGACCTGGGCCTTTGTTTCCTGCTGGTTCCCAGCTTGTTTCTTCTGATGCTGCTTTTGGGGCGCGAAACCCCTGGAGATCTCGACATGGCTCGATCCGCCAACCCGTCGCACATGCCTGCGTTGCCTCGCGAGTGTGCGATCCATTCTCCCCGTTACGCCGCATCTCGACCGACTGCCTAGCGCAGAACGTACGGCGTTATCGATGTGACGCCTCTCGAGCGGTAACCGAAAACGTGCATGTTCCTGCCAGTCGAATCGACGCAGGTGGCTTCGCACGTCCGGCGCCGATGACACGCGCTTTCGCGCGAGACACAAGACGACAGGATGTAACGGGGAATGAAAACCTTAACGACGCGTTCACTCGCGAGACGCGCGGCACGACGGAATCATCTATGCGGCAGTGCGTTTGCCTGTGCATGGTTGCTTCACGCTTTACCGGCATTGGCGGACGCACCGTCAGCGCCTGATTCGCAGAGCGGCGGTTCCGCTGCGACGTCGCCCGATGCCACACTGCCTGCCGTGCACATTCAGGCCACCACGCGCAATACGGCGAACGCGCCCGATCTGACTGCACCTGTAAGCACCGGCAGCCGGCTCGGTCTGTCGAGTCTCGATACGCCGGCTAGCGTCGAAACGATCACCAGCGGCCAGATCGAAGAGCGGGGCGACCGCAGCGTGACGCAAGCCGTGACCCGCGCGACGGGCTTTGCTACCGACGCTGCACCGGGCAACGGCGGCACCTCCGTTTCGGTGCGCGGTTTTAGCGGACCTGAATCGGTCACGACCTTGTACGACGGCGTGCGGATGTTTCCGGGCGCGGGCACGGTGACGTTCCCTTTCGACACCTGGTCGGTGGATCGTATCGAAGTGCTGCGCGGCCCGGCTTCGGTGTTGTATGGGGAGGGCGGGATTGGCGGTGTGATCAACGTCGTGCCGAAAGCGCCGCAACGCGACTATGCGACGACCATCCAGCTTGGCGCCGGCTCTTATGGCGAGAAACGCGTGGCGCTCGACACGACGGGCGCGCTGGGGCCGATGCTTTCCTATCGCTTCTACGTGAGCGACGACCGTTCGAACGGCTGGCTGCCGCGCGGCGACACACACACGACGGCGCTTGGCGGTGCGCTGCGCCTCGACGTCAATCCGACGCTGTCGTTCACGCTCGACTATGACTACGGGCGGCAAAAACCCGCGCGCTATTTCGGCGTGCCGGTCGAGGACGGGCAGTTGAACCCCGCGCTTCGCTTCCAGAACTATAACGTCGGCGATTCGGATATCTCGTACTACGACCAGTGGACGCGACTGAACACCACGTGGCGCGCAACGCCCGGCATCACGGTGCGCAACCAGCTTTACTATTTGCTGACCAACCGTCATTGGCACGACAGCGAAAGTTACTCGCTGCTGCCCGACGGCAACGTGCTGCGCAGCGACTACATCGAGATCCTGCATCACGAGAAGCAGATCGGCGATACGCTTGACACGACTGTCGAAGGTAATCTGTGGGGCCACAAAAGCCGCCTCGTAGTGGGCGCGGACTTCAACGAAATCTCGTTCCTCGATACCAGCAATTCACCGTTCGACGGATCGTCGACTGTCCCGGCGTTCAACTTCGATCCGGGCGTGTTCATGAGCCCTGACGCGACGGTACCGGCGTTTCGCACCACCACCCATCAGGCGTCGGTATTCGCCGAAGACCGGCTTGAGCTGACCGGGCGGCTCGCGTGGGTAAGCGGCTTGCGCTACGACCACATCGATTTCCATCGCGATACGTTCGCTACCGCGAACAGCGCGGCATCGTCGTTCGACAAGACCTTCGCGCATACCGGCTGGCGTACTGGCCTTGTGTTTTCGCTTACGCCCGATACGTCCGTCTATGCGCAGTACACGACGGGTACCGACGGCGTCGGTTCGCTGATCACGCTGTCCCAATCGAGCAGCGCATTTACGCTGTCGACCGGCACGCAATGGGAAGCCGGCATCAAACAGCAATTGCTGGGTGGCCGCGCGTCGTGGACGCTCGCGTTCTATCAGATCGTCAAGCGCGACCTGGTCACCACCGACCCGCTGAATCCCGATCTTGGCGAGCAGATCGGCAAACAGTCGTCGCGCGGCGTCGAGTGGTCCGGGGCGCTGCAACTCGGCGGCGGATGGTCGGTCGAAGCGAACGCCGCGCTGCTGCGCGCGCGTTATGACGACTTCAACGAAAGCGACAATGGGCAAAGCGTGTCGCGTGCGGGCAATGTGCCGTTCAACATTCCGGAGCAGACCGCTAATGTATGGCTCGACTGGGCCTTTGCACCCGGCTGGAAAGCAGGCGTCGGTGTGCAATACGTCGGGCGGCGCTTCGGCGACAACGCGAATACGGTACCCATTCCGTCCTATACGCTGGTCGATGCATCCGCGTCGTGGCAAGCGACGCGCCACCTGAATATCGCGCTGTATCTGCGCAACCTGACCAATCGCGTCTATGTGGTCACGACGCAGAACGACGGCGGCGAATGGTTGCTCGGCGCGCCGCGTTCGGGATGGGTGACGGCGACGGTCAATTTCTGAACGCTACGACGCGGGGAGGGCTGATGACATCTTTGCAGATCGAGCGTTTGAGCTGGTCGCCGCCCGATGCGAAGCAGCGTGGCGGCGACCCTGACGAGGGCCTGCTGCGGCGCATCGTGCTGCAGGTACGGCCGGGCGAATTCGTTGGCTTGATCGGCCCGAACGGTAGTGGCAAGACGAGCCTGCTGCGTTGTGCGTTTCGCTACGCCAGGCCGCAACGCGGCACCGTGTCGTTCGATGGTGAAGATGTATGGACGCATTCGGCCCGCTGGGCTGCACGACGGATCGCCGTCTTGCTGCAGGATGCGCCGGAAGATTTCGGCCTGAGCGTCGCGCAGGTCGTGGCGATGGGACGTACGCCGCACAAAGGCCTGCTCGAAGGCGATACAGCCGATGATGCGGCGCACGTCGATCGCGCGCTGCGCGATGTGGAACTGGCCGGCTTGCGGAATAGACCGTTCGCGTCGCTGTCCGGCGGCGAAAGGCAGCGTGTGTTGCTGGCGCGCGCGCTCGCGCAACAGCCGCGCGTGCTGATGCTCGACGAGCCCACCAATCATCTCGATCCGCGTCATCAGATCGAATTGCTCACGCTGGTCAAGCGCCAGCGGATCACGACAATCGCGACCATTCACGATCTGAATCTGGCGGCTGCATTTTGCGACCGGATCTATGTGATTGCGCAGGGCGAGATTGTCGCTTTTGGCACACCCGGTGATGTGCTGACCGAGGACATGCTGAGTACCGTCTATGGCGTCAAGGCGCTGGTCGACGGCCATCCGGTGACGGGGCGTCCCCGCATCACGTTGATTGCCGGGGAAGCACAAGGCTTGAAATGATTGCTCGATTCGCCCGTATCCTGATCGCTGTCGCATTCACGGGGTGCGCCGGTGCGGCTCATGCGGGCCACTATCCCGTGACGGTACGCAGTTGCAATCGCGAAGTGACGTTTTCGCAGGCTCCGTCGCGCGCGGTCAGCAACGACGTGAACCTCACTGAAATGATGCTGCGCCTGGGGCTGCGTTCCCGTATGGCGGGCTATACGGGCATCGATGGCTGGAAAACCGCACAGCCATCGCTGCATAAGGAACTGGCTGGATTGCCGGAACTGGCACTGCGCTATCCGTCGCTGGAAACGCTGGTCGCGTCCGGTACCGATCTGTATGTCGCGGGTTGGAACTACGGCATGCGGGTTGGTGGCCCGATCACGCCGGCAAGCCTCGCGAGCTTCGGCATTGCCGCTTACGAGCTGACCGAGTCGTGCGCGCATGTAATGCCGCGGCCGGCTGCTTCGCTAGACGACGTCTACAACGATTTGCGCAATCTGGGTGCGATCTTCGATGTCGACGCACGCGCGCAAGCCCTGGTCTCGGCAATGCAGACGCGCATCGACACAGTCTCACGCGCGCTCGGGCCGAATGTCGAGCGCACACGCGTGTTCGTCTACGACAGCGGCGAAGACAGACCTTTTACCGCTGGCGCGCTTGCCATGCCCACCGCACTGATTCGCGCGGCGGGCGGCACGAACGTGATGGACGACGTCCAGCAAAGCTGGACGCAAGTCAGCTGGGAAAGCGTCATTGCACGCAATCCGCAAGCGATCGTCATCGTCGATTATGGTGCGGTGACGGCGGAACAGAAAATCCGCTTTCTGCTCGGCAATCCAGCACTGGCCAACGTGGAAGCGGTGCGCTTACGCCGCTTTATCGTGGTGCCCTACGATGCGGCGACGCCCGGTGTGCGCAACGCGGATGCGATCGGGACCATCGCGCGCGGGTTGCATCCGGCCGCATTCGCGCCGAATGAAAATGTACGGGCTCAAGGCCGATGATGAAGATGATGCAATCCACGTCAGTCGCAATCGGGTATCGCAGCTCGTGTGTTCCGATCGTCAGCCTTGGTGTGTTGCTGCTTGCATCGATTGTGATCGCAACCGGGTTGGGGCCTGTCTACATCCGCCCCGCCGTGACTGCGCATACGGTCTTTATGCATCTGTTCGGCAACGCTGCGGCGGTGGCCGACTCACAAGAGAACATCGTGTGGCTGATCCGTCTGCCGCGCGCATTGCTCGGTGCGCTGGTCGGCGCGGCATTGGCGGTGACCGGCACCGTGCTTCAGGCCGCAACCGGCAATCGGCTCGCCGACCCCCATCTGCTTGGTGTCAGTTCAGGCGCAAGTGTTGGCGCGGTTGCCGCGACGCTGTGGATAGGCGCCGCATTAGGGCCTTTTACGTTACCGCTGCTGGCATTTGCCGGTGCGCTTGTCGCGACGTGTCTCGTGATCGCGCTGGGTGCGCGCGGCGGGCGGCTCGATTCGCAACGCCTGTTGCTGTCCGGTATCGCGGTATCGTTCGTGATGATGGCCTGCGCGAATCTGATGCTTTATCTCGGGGATCAACGTGCGGCGGCGTCAGTGCTGTTCTGGATGCTCGGCGGTCTCGGTCTTGCACGCTGGGACGTGCTCGCGGTGCCGGCCGCTTGCGCGGCGGGTGCGCTGCTGTTGCTGACCGGGCGGCGACGTGAACTGAATGCGTTGATGAGCGGCGATATCGCCGCGGCAACGCTTGGCGTCAATGTCGCGCGCACGCGCGTCGAGGTGTTTGCGGTGAGTTCGCTGCTTACCGCCGTGATGGTCGCGGTGAGTGGTGCGATCGGCTTCGTCGGGCTGGTTGCGCCGCATGTGTGCCGGCGTCTGGTCGGCGCGGACCATCGGCGCTTGCTGCCCGCTTCGGCGCTGTTCGGCGCGGTGCTGCTGGTCTGGGCGGACGTCGTCGCGCGCATGCTGGTCGCACCGGATGAATTGCCGGTCGGCGTCGTTACCGCGCTTCTGGGCGGTGCGTTTTTTGTAGTGTTGGTCGCAAGGAGCCGCTAACGCGAGCCGCGGTTCATCGAGGCAGTTGCTATAGCGAGCACCTCAAGCGTGTTTCGCAAACGCAGGATTCTCGCCCACGATCTTCAGCAGAAAATCCATCACGGCCCGTATCGGCGGCGAGCGCCGCAGATCGCGATGCACCGCCATCCAGATGTCTCGTGAAAAAGGTTCGCCGTCATGTACGACGCGCTGCAGTTGCGCATCGGTATCGGCGAGGAAACCCGGTAGGCCCGCTACACCCGCGCCGGCGCGAGCCGCGGCCAGGTGTCCATTGATATCGCTGATTTCGCAGGCGATCGGCCGTTCCCCTGCGACGTCCATCAACCATTGATGCTGCGGTATGCCTGCAACGCCGGCGTTGTAGGCGATGAACTCCCAGGCGGACGGATCGTGCAGATGCGGATAGTCGGTGCTCGCGTACAGGTCGAACGACACGCGCCCCAACTTGCGCGCGACGCTGGTGGGTTCCTCGGGCCGACCCAGCCTGACGACGATATCGGCCTCTCTGCGGCTGAGAGAAACCGGCCGCATATCGCCGGAAACGGACAATTGTACGTTGGGATTCGCACGCCGAAAGTCGGCGAGATGTCTCACCAGAAAACCCGTCACGAGGATAGGCGGTGCACTCAGCGTGACCTTGCCGCTTAGCGGAGAACGGCTTGCGTCGAGGAATCGTTCGATCGCATACGCATCCTCTTCCATTCCCTGTGCGAGGTCGAACACGCGCTGGCCGATCGGCGTGAGCTTGCACGCTTTCGGCCGGCGTTCGACGAGGCGGGTGCCGATGTCGCTTTCCAGTGCGCTCAGGCGCCGGCTGACCGTCGCGTGATCCACCTTGAGACTGCGGGCGGCACCCGACAACGTCCCGACACGAGCGACGGCGAGGAAGTGACGCATGTTTTCCCAATCGAACATCTGTGCATTTTCTCAAGGATGGTCTGCGGATCTGGGGAATGTTCGCACAAGTCCGTCGCCCCTAACATCGGGGCGACTTCAGCCACCAGGGTTTACTACCGATGAACATGTCCCTGCGCCGCGACCCACGCGGCACCTTCGCCAGCGCCTTGATACTCGGTGGATTGCTTTCGATTGTCTTTCTTGTCGCCGTCGCGAAGGTCGCGGTCGTGACGGGTGTGCTCTACGTCTTCTTCCCTGAGCTCGGCGCGTTGAGCTATGACGTGTTCACGCGTCCAGCGGGCGCGTGGGCACGCGCACCCATCATGCTGACCGTCACGCCCGCTGTGACCGCAGCCATGGGCACTGCGCTGACTCAGGTGATGCCGTATGGCCTGTGGTCGGCGGCGCTCACGATTGCCGGTGCAATACTGATTGTCGGTGTAATGCGTTCGCCCATCGTGCCGGCCATTTCCGCGGCGTTTCTGCCCCTTGTGTTCGGTATTGCGAGCTGGTGGTATCCGGTGTCGATCGCTGCGGTGATGGCCGTTCTGGCTGTTGCGTCGATGATCCATGTGCGGGTCGTGGTGTCGGGCGAGGCTCGTCAGGCACCCGCGCCTCGCGCAGCGGCGCAAGCCGATGATGTGGAACGCGATCCCTGGCTCAAGATATGGCCGCTGGTTTTCGTCGGGTTTCTTCTGCTGGTGTACGGATTGGCCGTCGTCACCGGGCTACGGCTGATTCTGTTTCCGCCGCTTGTCGTGATCGCGTTCGAGATGTTTGCTCACGCGAACGTTCGTCCGTGGGCGAAGCGGCCTCTTGTTTTACCGCTTGTTTGCACGATCGCCGCCGGCGCGGGGGTGGCCGCGATTCTGGCGTTTGGCGTGGGTCCACTGTCGGTCGTTGTTTCGCTGCTGGCTGGAATCGTGACGTTGCGCACGCTGCGGCTGCACTTTCCGCCCGCCTTGGCGGTGGGTCTTTTGCCGCAGATCATGCCGAATGCCGACTGGAGTTTCGTACTCGCTGTCGCGGTGGGGATGTCGATGCTTGCGGGGGTATTTCTGCTGGCGCGGCCGGTTTTGCTGAGTCGCAGCGTCGTGCTCGAAGCGGGTTGACTGCGTAGCAGATACGAAGCAAATCTCGCCGGCCGCCCGATAAATTCCAAGCCGGCGAGATGTTTGTCACTGCTGTCACGCATTGTCTGAATTTGCTATCTAGCGCGCTTGCAATCCAGATGCTGAGGTCGGCAGTACAGCCAGGTGCGTCGGCGACCGACGTTCTGCGTTTCAGACGGTTTCGAGCGGCAATGCGTTCAACGAGCCCTGATGTCGCCTGACGATCAGCACCGTTTCAGCCGCAAATGCGCGCAGTGCCGGATGGCTGCCCGATTGCGCCTCTTTCGCGAATGCAGCACCGTCGGCGGCGTGGATGGTGACCATCTCTTCGAGGTAGGCGTTATCGAACGCTTTGCCCGACAGACCGCGCAGCCGGTCCAGACGCTTCGAGAAGTCAGCGTTGAGTGTCGTGTCGACGTGCATGCCGACCGATGCAGCGATCGACAGCAGTTTCGCGCCGACGAGCTGATGATCGTGGACCTCGGTGAAGCCGATGTCGGTGATGTCCTGGCGAGCGGCTTTTTCGGCTGCAACCTTGCTGGCCTCGACTTCGAACATGCCACCTTGCGAGACCATCGCGACGAAAGCGCGGTCGGCGTCCGAGACCGGCATGTCAGTGGCCGCGGCGGCGGACAGTGGGGTGAGTGCTGCGGTGAGAGCCGGCAGTGCGAATGCGGCACAGCCGCCGAGGCAAAGGAGTGAACGGCGATTCATTGAAAGCCCTTGTCAGGTGTTGAATGTCGATTGCGAAATCGTGCCTGGTGCGGATACGTATTCGACAACACGCGATGTTTGGGCTTTATTCCGGGCTTTGTTCTCCTGTGACGCGATCTCTGCCGTCATCTGAAGCGCATACCTGTTATTGCGTTTTGATCGACCGCATTGCGCGCTGCTGCATGCGATCGGGCTTGCATAGCATGTAGGTAGCGTCAGTTGGCTCTCCCAGGAGCGGCGCTATAGCGATGTGATGACTTTTGCGATCTGGCGAAACTGCGCGTGCTGTGACTGCAACGCGAACGACCGCTCAGCGCTGGGCGAAACGACTAGCTTGCCTTCGGGCTTCTCGAGTTGGCGATCGTAGTACGCATCGAATCCGGCACGCCATCCAAGCCGCTCCGCGGCAATCGAAGCCACACCCACCGCGGCAAGCATGTCGGAGTGTGGCCGTAGATGAAGCGTCTTGCCGCATGCATCCGCGATCGTTTGCATCAGTATTTTGCTTCTGGTGCCTCCGCCGATCGCGATCATATCGCCGCCCGGTTCTATGTTGAGTAGACTGCCGCACCATCTTAGCGACTGGGCAACGCCGTCGAATACGGCACGGAGCATCTGCGCCCGGGTTGTTTGCGCTGAGATGCCGATGAATGCGCCATGCGGCGTCAGGGTCTCGACAGGGCATCGCTCGGGCGACACATAAGGAACGAACGTCAACGCGCCCGCGTCGTCGCACTTCGCCGCTTCCGTTTCGAGAACCTCGAAGAAATGCGTTGGGTCGTCATCGGTGACGTGGCCTACCAGTGTGAGCGCCCATGCAAGGACATTTCCGGCATTCAGCACGGGGGCGATGCGGATCATGGCATCCGGTTGCGAGGAACAGAGTGTAAACACCGTGTTAGCAGCGGGACAGCCGAGGTCGCTCGCGCGGATCCGCTGTGCGAGCCAACCTGTTGTGCCCACATACAGATAGGGCTCAGCCATGTCGGCCGGCCCGACGCCCAATGCGGTTGCCGCAGCATCCCCTACGCCGCATATGACGGGGGTTCCAGCAACGAATCCCGTGACGGCGGACGCGGAATCGGACACGCCGCCGACGGTTTCTTCCGGCTCGCAGAGCCTGGGCATAAGGTCTTGAGCAAAGCCATAAGCCTCAAGCAATTCATCAGCCCAGACTCTATCGCGAAGCAATAGCAGGCCGGTGGTCGATGCCGTGGTCGGATCACATACGGATTCGCCGCACAACACGTGTATCAGGTAGTCCTTGGCGCCAAAAAGCACTTTATGTGCTTCCTTGAACAGATCGGGATACCGTAGCCGCAAGAAGATCAGTTTAGGCAGCAAGGAACCCGCTGTAACCGGATTCCCTAACGCCGACAGCAACGCCTCCTTTCCGAAGCGGAGATTGACGCTATCCGCTTGCGCCGAGGCGCGGACATCGGAATAGAGCAGAGCGTGCCCCAGAGGCGTTCCATCGCGGCCTACCGCGATCAGGTTTTGCATCTGCCCAGTCATTGCGATCATCTGGATCGATGCAGGGTCGACGCCACGACGCCACCATTCTCTGGTGATGTCGGCCAGGAGGCTATACCACTGCTCGGGTTGTTGTTCGACGGTTCCGTCGATGTTCGACCATGTCTTGAGCGCTGCCGTCTGAGGGTGGAGCAAGGTGCCGTGACGCGATAGCAATGCTGCCTTTAGCGACGTCGTTCCCACATCGATGCTTGCAACAAACGATTCCATAAGCCGGGTTTTCCTGAAGGTGAGGGCCTTGGGTGCCGGTCAACCCGAATGACCCATGGCACCACGGCTGATGCGGCACCCCGACCCGATTGGCTCCAGCATTCTGCACTGGCCATGACGTATGTGTCATTGAGGGTAGGCGAGAGTTCATTGATCGTCTGCTTGTTGACGGAGCCTCATTAGGCCGCACCATTGATCTCGCAGCGACGGTGTGCGCATCGCGCCCTCATACTTAGTGGTTATTTATATCGCATAAAGTAGCGGCTATATTAATCGTTCGGCATCTTGAAGAATGCGAATGCGTTTTGTAAGTCACGGCTAGTGACGTGCGCATCTCACGACTGCCGTGCCGGCCTTTCAGTGACCCGGCAGAACGTAAACGAGGGAAGTCAAAGATGAGTCGCTTTACCGCTTCCATGCGATTGAATGCAGCGCTTCTTGCGCTAGCGGTCAGCTCAATCGCCGCGCCTGCACGCTTGCTCGCTTCGCCGCCCGCAACGACCAGCGCCAGCAGTGCAACTGAACAACCGTTCCTCGCCGAGAACGATACGGCGATGACAAAAATGATGGACGGCATGGCCATCAAACCATCCGGCGACATCGACCGCGATTTCGTAGGAATGATGGCGCCTCATCACCAGGGCGCAATCGATATGGCACAGGCGGAGTTGCGCTACGGACATAACGAACAACTACGCCGTATCGCTCAGGAAATCATCGTCGAGCAACAGCAGGAGATCCTTGCAATGCGGATCGCCCTCGGCTTGCCGCTGCCTGCGCCGGAGGCGGCACCCGACCAGCAAACGCCGCTTGCTGCGTCGCCCGGATCTTCGGCGCAGTCACACGGAAAGTCCGCTGACGCGATGCCGATGAACATGTCGATGCCAATGAACCATAACAAGGACCCTCAATGAGACACACCAGAATTTTCATCGGCGCGCTGATGTTTGCCGCTATGGCGACCGCGCGCATCGCCTACGCGGGGCAGGCGCCGGCGGCGGCGTCCGCGCCCGATATTCCCGTAAGCCACCACGATCGTGTCTATGCGGCCGAGCAGTTTTCGAATACGGTATCGGTAACCGACCCAGCCGATAACACACTGCTCGGCGTGATCCGCCTGGGCGACCCGACACCCGGCAACTTCAGCCCGCTCTATCGCGGCCAGTTGCTGGTACACGGCATGGGTTTCTCACCTGATCACAAGACGATCGCGGTGGTGTCGATCGGTTCGAACTCGGTTGCTTTTATCGATACCGCAACTAACGCGGTGAAGCACATCACGTATGTCGGACGTGCGCCGCACGAAGCGTTTTTCACACCGAACGGCAAAGAGGTGTGGGTGACCGTGCGTGGCGAAAACTATATCGCGGTGCTCGACGGTAAAACATACGAGGAGAAGTCACGCATCATTGTGCCGGCCGGCCCGGGCATGCAGATTTTCTCGCCGGACGGCAAATACGGCTACATCTGTTCATCGTTCAATCCGGAGACCGATGTCGTGTCGGTTGCCGATCACAAGATTGTCGGCAAGGTCACGCAGGCGAGCCCGTTCTGCCCGAATATCGCGGCGACGCCGGATGGCAAGCAGGTCTGGTTCACGCTAAAGGACACGGGCAAGACCCAGGTGTTCGATGCGCGGCCGCCGTTCAAACTGCTTGCGACGCTCGACACCGGTCCGATCACTAACCACGTGAATATCGTGCACAACACGAACGGCACATTCGCTTATGTGACGGTGGGCGGCCTGAATCTGGTGAAGGTGTTTCGCACCAGCGATTTCTCGCAGGTCGCGACAATTCCGGTGGGCAATTTGCCGCATGGCATCTGGCCGTCGGGCGACGGTACGCGGGTGTATGTGGGCCTCGAGAATGCCGACGCGATGACTGCGATCGATACGCTCACCAACAAGGTCATCGCGACCGTGCCGATCGGGCAGGCACCGCAGGCCGTCACGTATGTGCCGAACGCGGTGCCGCAAGACGCTGGCGGCGACCGTACGCAGAATCTGCAGCAACTGGGCGTCGCCGGGCAGACCGCTCATTTGACGATGATGGCCATCGGGGCGACGTCGGCCGATGCCGCGAATGCGCCCACTAGCGTCGCGCTTTTCGATCAAGGGCTGTTGCAGGTGCTGCAGGCATCGGTGACGGGACTCACGCCGAAATCGCCGTATGTGCTTGGGCTTGCCGATCATGCAGACGGTAGCGGCAATATCGAAGCTTTGACGAACTTCATGACGAATCCGGCCGGCTCGGCAATCGTCAATGCACTCGGTCAAATCAGGCAGGTGATCACGTCCGATGCAGGTACGCCGGATAACCGGCGCCGCTACCTGGTCATTGCACCGCAAGTTTCAGGAAAAGCTGGCGCACCGATACAAGTTCAAGGGCCGGCGTCGTAGATCCCTCGCGTTGACGAACCGGCGTCAGGGGAGCGTACCCTGGTGGTTCACGTCGTGTTCGTCGACCATCCGCGCGCATCGCCGACACGCTCGTCGTGAATCCGGCAGCGCAGACCACTTCTTGATCCTATCGCCGAAAGCCATACGTCGGCTTACGAAATTTTTGCCATCGGGGATGAAACAGCCAGTGAATGGGTTAACCGAATCATAGGCAGCAATGGCGCAGACGCGCGTCGTGAGTGCGGGCTCCCTGGATTGGCACGGCGAACCGGTTGACCCCTTTCATCGGATATGAACAGCTCGTTGGACTATTGCGCCGAAGTTCTCAGGGTGTTGGCTTCGCAAGCAGCGATCTCCGTTGAAAACGCCCAGCTATATGCGGATCTGGTCGAAGAGACCCGGCGGCGCGAACACGCGGTCAATGCGCTACGCGATGCGCAACAGGAACTTGCGCGCGTGAGCCGGCTGACGACGATGGGCGAACTGGTGGCATCGATCGTGCACGAGGTCAGCCAGAGCGGTTCCCGCGCTTCGAGGCAAACAGAAGCGGAATGTCGCACCGCGCTGATCCGCGCGTTGCAGTACGACGAGTTGGCCGCCGTGCGCGGCGACGATCGCACGGCAGATCGACAGGCCCATTCCAAGCCCTTGCTCCTTCGTTGTCACGAAGGGTTCGAAGAGTCGCGAGACGATCGCCGGCGTAAGACCCGGCCCGGTGTCTGCGATCTCGACAAACACTGTGTCGTTCGACACTTCGCCGGACAACACGGTAAGCACCCGGGGCCGCTGGGCGACTTCCGCCATCGCCTCGATCGCATTGACGACGAGATTGAGCACGACCTGCTGTATCTGCACGCGGTCTCCGCGCGCAAGCAGCATCGGCGAGATCACGCGTTCGTCGAATTCGATACCGTGCTCGCGCATTTCGCCACCTGTCAGCGCGACGACCTCTCGAATCGCAGCGTTGATGTCGAAACATGCAAAAGCCGGCGGTGTTTTTTTGACCAGCGCACGCAGCGTACGTACTACTTCGCGAGTTCGCGCACTATCGCTGACGATACTACGCATCATTGCGCACGCTTCGCCGACATCCGGCCGGTCCCGTTCGAGCCAGCGCAGCGCGGCGCCCGCTGATGCGCTGATCGCCGTCAACGGCGACTCTGTTGAGGTTCGCTACATTCGAAGGATCTGCTTAGCAGGCCCGCAGCGCGGCGGCCGCTGTTGCCGAAGATGATTCTCTCGTCTTCGACACTCATCCACGTTCCCGAAAATCGATACCAATGGGTTAAGTCCACACATGTAGGTGGAACAACCCTGCATCCCCGCGGAGCATTGGTAAAGGTCGTCTGAACCAGTACGCTGACGGACTCAGGAGCGGCGGCACACATGCTCATGAACCTGTCCACGTTTGAGTGATGCGATCCACGATGTCGATGTCAAGCCAGCGATCAACCCCCACCTTTAGCACGATCGACGATATTCCATTGCACCTGCCGAATCTGCGGCGATACGCGAGAAAGCTGATCCGCTGCCGCGACCGTGCGGACGACCTGGTCCAGGACACCGCCGAACGGGCACTGCGCTATGCAAATTCATTCGAGCCTGGAACAGACCTGCGCAAATGGTTGTTCACCATCATGTACAACACGTTTATCAACGATGTGAAGCGTACCAGCCGCATATGTTTTAGTTCGTTCGACGATGAGGACTGGCACGGAGAGCTATCTGGCGCGATCAGCGAGTCGCATTTTACGGACCTGCTGGACCTGCAGTACGCGCTGCAGCTTCTGCCCGCCGATCAGCGTGACGTCGTGCTGATGATCGGCGTGGAGTGCATGACTTATGAATGCGTTGCAACGCAACTGGGCATTCCGTGCGGTACCGTCATGTCGCGCCTTGCGCGTGCACGGCGGCGGCTTCGCCATCTGATGGCGGGGGCGATGCAAGCTGGATCGCTGCTGAGCGATAGCAGACTACTCTGCAAAGATCGGGAGACATTGACATGACACGCAGCCGGATCACTCTTGACGAGGAGGACTTCGAAGAAAGTCAGCCCGTCGTCTATGTGGTCGACGACGACCTCACGTTGCGCAACGCGCTTGGCAGTCTGTTCCGGTCGGTAGGCTTGCGGGTGCAGACATTTGCGTCGCCGGAAGAGTTCGTCCGCTTCGATCGAATCGATGCGTGCGGTTGCCTTGTGCTCGATGTGCGCTTCCAGGGGCAAAGTGGCCTGAACCTGCAAAGCCAGGTCATGAGAACGGAAAGCCCGCTTCCGATCGTATTTATGACCGCCCATGGCGATGTCGAAATGACGGTAAAGGCAATGAAGGCTGGGGCGGTCGATTTCTTTGCAAAGCCGTTTCGCGATCAGGACATGCTCGACGCGGTCGCGCAGGCGATCGAACGCGACCGTACACGTCGGCGCGCTGAACGCAACCGGAAAGACCTGCGCGAGCGATACGAATCGCTCACCCGACGTGAGCGCGAAGTGCTGTCATATGTGGTCATCGGGCTGATGAACAAACAGATTGCGAAGGAGTTGGACCTTAGCGAAATCACCGTAAAGATTCATCGCAAGCATGCGATGGCCAAGATGGCCGCGCGCTCGGTTGTCGACCTCGTGCTTAAGGTTCAGGCGCTCGATCTGTAAATGCCTTGAGAGAGCGCTCGCTGTACGTCGAAGCAACGTTGGCATTGCGGGGGCGAACGACGCGAGGTAAACGGAAATGGCCCGGGACAGTACTTCCTCCCGGGCCATCAGCTTACCTGCCTATCCGTACGATTACGCCGGTACCACCGTGACCGCGGCCGTATTTGCCGTCACCGTTACCACCTGGGTGCTGGCCACCGCAGTGGCGGCCGTGGGAACCACGCCAGTCGGGCTGACGGGAGCGACCTTGCGGAAGTTGCACGTCAGCAAGCTCGGCGTGAGCGTAATCACGCTATAGCCCTGCGCGTTGGTATCCGCGTACGTCAGCCAGCTGTTGTTCGATGTCAGCGTCGTATCGAGGGCATTGGGGCCGGTCGTAGGCGCTGCCTTGCTCAGCCATCCCATATCGTTGGCGGGATTGTTGACGAAGGCCACGTAAGAGGTGAACAGCGAGGTGCTCGAAATGCCGGCGGTCACCAGATCGACCATGACGGGCGTCGGCGTGGCGGCATCGAAATCGTTCATCACCGTGCCGGCGGCAAACGCATTGAGGTCGCCGGTCAGCGCCACTACGTTGTTGATGCTGTTGGTTGCCAGGAAGCTCATCAGGCTGAGGCGCTCAGCGTTGTAGCCATCCCATTGGTCGGCGTTCATCAGCATCGTGGTCAGCGTCGAATACGGCGGCAGCAACGCATTCAGGGCGGCGATGGTCTCGTTGACGTCCGCCGCGGGAAAACCGAGGCCCAACGCGAACGTATTCAGATTGGAGAACGGCGCGGGTATCAGATTGCCGGCTACGGCGGCGGTCAAATCCGCCTGGATCGCAGTGTGGAACTGCGCTTCGAAGGGCGTCAAACCGCTGGTGGTTTGCAGCACGGCCTGAGTGAGCGTGTCCGTGAGGGCCGCAAACATGTCCACCTGCATGCGCAGCAGGGATACGTCGTTGCCCCACAATTTCCACGTGGTGGCGGCTGTGCTCATCTGTGTCTGCCACCACTGGCGCTGCGTATCGCCGAGCATCGACACGGGCGTCAGCGCATTGCTGCTGGCGCTCAGTCGTGCCTGCTCGGCAGCGGCCACCGTAGCCTTCGGAACGAAGTAACGGCTGCCAACCGGGTTGCCCGACACCGTTTCTGCAACTTCGTGAGCCGCACGATACAAACGTTCATCGGTCATCACCAGCGTGGCCAGATTGCCGAAGCTGAACGAGCGATAGATCTGGATGTTCTGGAACGAAGTATTGGCAGCCGTGAACGTCACGTTGGTCGGCATGAATTCGAACCATGCCTGATTGGCGCTGCGGCGGCGAGCGGTCTGCTCGGCTTCAGCGGACGTGTAGGTCTCGTGATCCTGCCAGCCATCGCTCGAGAACTCGTGGTCGTTCCAGATCGCGATCATCGGCCAGTTCGCGTGCAGTGCCTGCAGGCGCGGGTCGCTGCGATAGGTCATGTACAGCGTGCGATAGTCAGCCAGCGTGGTCGCGTAGACCGAACCATCGGGCAGCGCGGTACCGTTGGGCAGCGTGAAAGCAGGGTGCTGCGGATCGTGCGCGGGCGTGATCGGGAGCGTGATGTTGAGTTGCTCATACACGTAGTTGCCCACGTGCACGATGAAGTTGATGTCTTCGTTTTGAATCGCGTCGAATGCTGCCCAGTGATTTACGCTCCAGTCCTGGCACGAAACCACGGCGAACTTCAGTTGCGCAAGGGCTTGGCCCGCGGCCGGAAGTGTCCACGTGCGGCCCGCCATGCTGCTGACGCCACCGGCGCTGAAGCGGTAGTAGTAGATCGTATTCGCGCTAAGGCCGGTGACCTGATGGCGCAGCGTGTAGTCCCAATCCGGGCTTGCTGCGACCGTGGTATTGAGCACCAGCGACGAGAAATCGGCCGTGGTCGACACTTGCACTGCGACGTTGATCGGGTTGATGCCATCGCCACCCGACACGCGCGTCCACAGGACGACGCTATCCGGCTGCGGGTCGCCGGATGCGACGCCTTGGGCGAACGCAACGGGGCCAGCGCTTGCCGGCGCGCCGCTACTGTTGTTCGAAGCCGGGCTGTCGCTGCCACCGCATGCGCTCAATAGCGTGGTGCTTGCGACGGAAACGGTCATGAAACCGCTCAACTTGATGAATTTACGGCGATCCATTGTGAACCTGTCTTTAAGTCGGGGGTGTGAGTAGAAATGGCGATTCCCGGCGTTACAAAGCCGTCGAAATGCTGTCGGTGCCGAATTAAGACATTGCCGTATGTCGGGCGAGTGACAGGTTGAGTGAAGGGCTATTACCTGTTATTACGCCGCGGTTTTTTCTTTAGCGATACGTATTGTCGTCTTTGAGACTGCAGAACCACCACCGATAAGGTTCGATGGGGTCTGATGTATTGCGGCTGATTAAATTGCCGGCAGTGTTTCAATACTGGGTCTTTGTCATGTAATTTAAATCTGATTTGACTAGCATGCGCCGCTTTTGCGCAGAGTCAGGCAGTTTGTCCGGGATTTTGCGGGGCTGACCGCTCAGGCCCCGGTACTGCAGGTACCGCATCAAGCGTGCGCTCGAATGCCATCGAATCATGCCGGTTGGAGCCGGTTGGAGCCGGTTGGAACTGATGATCGTGATCGTCAGGGGAACGTCCCGGGCATCCGCGACGAGGTGTCGCTTCGCTAACTTCCACCGGTTGATGGAATAACAGATGCGATGCGGGTGTTCCATATGTGTGTGCCATCTCCGATGGGAACCGGTACCCAGAGAGCGTCGTCGCGTTGACCTACGCCCCATTCATCAACATCAACCGTGAAACGCTGCCGCTTTAGATAAGGAATCGATATGCCGAGCGAAGAGGAAATGAACCAACATCACTGGCGGACTTTCGGAGTCGAGCCGGGTGCCGTGCTTAACCAACGGTCGCTGGTCTTCCGGCAGCTAGGCTCGTCGAATCGCGGTGGTCTTTGTATAGTTGAAGGTGGCCGTCATGTTGATGCGGTGGGGACCAATGGGGGCGATAAAAATCGAACTGTGGCAGTCGAATATACGCCGGGTACCGCGGTCGCGGCTCTAACGGTTAGACCGGGTGATGGCGACGGAAAAACGTACTGGTATCCGTACATCGAGAAGGGGGTGGGTGAATGCGACGTCGACTATGACGTGGCCGTGGGCGCTACGGCGCTGACTGCAGGCATGAATGGTTGTTCGCTACGGATTTACGTCAATCCTGTCCGCGGGCTTATCAAGTTCTGCCACGACAATAACGGCATGTATGCCGTCGACGCGACCTACGCGGCACAAGGTTTTCAGCATCTGCAAAGCATCAACGCCGATAAGCGCACGCGTGGCGATCCGGCGCAGAACATCAACGATTACTGGACCCCCGATATTATCGCTCCGGCGACAGGTATCTTCTTTATTTGCAGGAAGACGTCGGCGATGGCGTGGACGATCTATCAGTCAGTCGCTATTGGTGGGCGCCAAGAAACGACCACCGAGCGGATCCTTCGCCCCAATGTAACAAGGGTCGTTCACCCGTTCTCCGGCGGGCAGCTGCACAACAGGGTCGTCGCTGTGGTGAATATTCCGCCCAGAACGCGTGCGGCCACGACTGACAATCTGCCCGATCAGCGTGTGCCAATGACAGGCACAATGCGGCCGCGCGCGGCTACGATCGGCGGTTAGTCCAATCCACCGAGATAGCGCCTGTTCAGGTATGCGCTATTCGCCCACGCGCTTTCCACTGCGCGCCGGGCAATGCGCGCAGTGATCCCTCGCTGTTTCAGGTGTTGACTGCAGCGGGCAAAGTCGTAGTCCCTGTCCGCATGCGGCGAAGTGCTAAAAACTACTGCAAAGGCTTGTCGCTATCCTGAGACGCACTGAGCATCCGCTCCACATACCGCGCAATCAGATCGATCTCGAGATTGACCTGTGAGCCTGCTTTCAGATGGCGCAGTGTCGTCACCTGCACGGTATGGGGAATCAGGTTGATCGAAAACTCGCAGCCATCGTCGCGGTCTTTTACCGAGTTCACTGTAAGGCTTACGCCGTTCACGGTGATCGAGCCTTTGTATGCGAGATACCGGCCAATATCCTTAGGCGCAAGCACACGCAGCTCATGCGACTCACCAACCGGCGCAAAGTGCGTCACCGTACCGAGCCCATCCACATGCCCGGACACGATATGTCCGCCCAGCCGGTCATGCGCGCGCAGCGCCTTCTCCAGATTCACCTCGCCAACCTGCGTGAGTCCTGCGGTGTGATTCAAACTCTCACGCGACACGTCCACATCAAACGACGTCGCCGTCTTCTCAATCACGGTCATGCAGGCACCCTGAATCGAGATGCTGTCGCCTAGCTGCACGTCTTCGAGGTCGAGGCCGCCGGCTTCGACGCCAAGACGCACACCCGCTTCCGGCTCACTACCCAGCGGCTTGATCGATGCAATGCGGCCCACGGCCGCGACGATTCCAGTAAACATTCTGATTTCCTGTTCAATGCGACGGAGGCGGCGGAACAAGCCGCGCGACGATGCGCAGATCGCTGCCGATCCGGTCGACCGATTGATACTCCAGATGCAGACGCTCCTCGAGCGTGCCCGGCGCCGCGATGTCGAACATACTCATCGAGTTCGAGCCTAGCAGGCCAGGGGCAAGATAAACCAGCAGCTCGTCGACGCAACCTTCGCGCAGCAGCGAGCCATTCAGCTTGTTGCCGGCTTCGACATGCAGTTCGTTCACGTTGCGTTTGGCGAGTTCTTTTAGCACCGCAGGCAAATCGACCTTGCCGTTCTCATTGGCGAGCGGCACGATCTCTGCACCATGATCACGCAGCGCAACGGCGCGCTGTTCGAGTTGCTCGTTGAAGTTGCCGCAGAAAATCAGCGTCGGCGCGCCGGCCAGAATGTGCGCTTCGGGCAACACGTCGAGCCTGCTATCGATCAGCACGCGCTTAGGCTGGCGCGGCGTATCGACTTCGCGAACCGTCATACGCGGATTGTCTTCACGCACCGTGCCGATGCCGGTCAGGATCGCCGATGCGCGGGCGCGCCATGCATGGCCATCCGCGCGCGCGGCTTCGCCGGTAATCCATTTGCTCTCGCCAGACGGCAGACCCGTGCGGCCATCGAGCGTCGCGGCCACTTTCATGCGCACCCAGGGGCGGCCGCGCGTCATGCGCGACACGAAGCCGATATTCAATTCGCGCGCCTCGTTCGCAAGCAGTTCGCAGCGCACTTCGATGCCGGCATCGCGCAACATCCCCAGACCACGGCCGGACACCAGCGGGTTCGGGTCTTCCATCGCGGCGACCACGCGCGCCACTTTCGCTTCGATCAGCGCATTCGCGCACGGTGGCGTGCGGCCGAAATGGCTGCACGGTTCAAGCGTTACATAGGCGGTCGCGCCGTTGATATCGTGCCCGCGCGAACGCGCATCCTTCAGCGCGCGGATTTCCGCGTGGTCCTGGCCGGCGGGCTGCGTAAAGCCTTCGCCGATCACTTCGCCGTTCTTCACCAGCACGCAACCGACGCGTGGGTTCGGATCGGTGGTGTACATGCCGCGCGCGGCGAGCACCAGCGCGCGTTCCATATGGACAAAATCAGTTTGCGAGAACATCGGCTTCCTGTTCGTGCGTTGGCGAATCGTTCAATGGCGGCGACTCGTCGGTCGCTTCGTGTCGATTCGCTTAAGGCGATTAACTTGTCTTGCTTAAAGGCGATTCAACGGTGATTCAAGCGTGCAATGAAGCGAACGCACCGCGTGCTGCTTCGATCGTCGCGTCGATCACGGCGTCGTCGTGCACGCTCGACACGAAGCCCGCTTCATACGCGGACGGCGCAAAGTAGACACCTGCGTCAAGCATCTTGTGGAAGAACTTGTTGAAGCTCGGCACGTCGCAGCGCGAGATTTCAGCAAAGCTGTGCGGCACGTCGCTAGCGAAGTACAGGCCGAACATACCGCCGATCGAATCCGCTGCAAACGGTACCTTGGCTGCGCGCGCGGCTTCGACGAGACCGTTCACGAGCCGTGCCGTTTGGCGCGTCAGCGCTTCGTAGAAGCCCGGTGCCTGAATCAGCTGCAGCGTCTTCAGGCCCGCTGCCACCGCAATCGGATTGCCGGACAGCGTGCCCGCCTGATACACGCCGCCGAGCGGCGCGAGATGCGCCATGATGTCGCGCCGGCCACCGAACGCCGCGGCCGGCATGCCGCCGCCGATCACCTTGCCCAGGCACGTGAGGTCCGGCTTGATGCCGTACACCTGCTGCGCGCCGCCCAACGCGACGCGGAAGCCGCACATCACTTCGTCGAAAATCAACACTGCGCCGTATTCGCTGCACAGGCGGCGCAGCGCGCCGAGGAATTCGGGCGTCGCGCGCACGAGGTTCATATTGCCCGCCACCGGCTCGACGATTACCGAAGCGATCTCATTGCCGAACGCCTTGAACGCTTCTTCAAGCTCGGCGACGTTGTTGTACTCGAGCACCGTGGTGTGCTTCGCGATATCCGCCGGCACGCCCGCGGAAGTCGGGTTGCCGAACGTCAGCAGGCCCGAGCCCGCCTTGACCAGCAGGCTGTCCGCGTGGCCGTGGTAGCAGCCCTCGAACTTGACGATGCGGCTGCGGTTCGTAAAGCCGCGCGCGAGGCGCAGTGCGCTCATCGTCGCTTCGGTGCCGCTCGACACCATCCGTACCTGTTCGATCGACGGCACCAGCTTGCAGATTTCTTCGGCAATTTCGACTTCGGCTTCGGTCGGCGCGCCGAACGAGAAACCGTTGACCAGCACGCGCTGCACCGCTTCGAGCACTTCCGGATGCACGTGGCCGACAATCATCGGGCCCCACGAGCCGATGTAATCGATATATTGCTTGCCTTCGGCGTCCCAGAAGTACGCGCCTTGTGCGCGTTCGATAAAGCGCGGCGTGCCGCCGACCGATCGGAACGCGCGCACCGGCGAATTGACGCCGCCGGGAATGGTTCGTTGTGCGCGTTCGAAGAGAGCTTGGTTGCTGGACATGGCTTGGACCTGCGTCATAAAGCGGTACGGGAAGGCGCCCGAAGGCGCGCTGTAGCCGGCTGGCGGCGCGCGGTGTCTGCTGCTGCGGGGCGCGCCGCGCCGGCTAAGGGGTGACGAAATTGTACCGGAGTCGCGTGGAGTCGGCCTGCGGACGGGGCAGGCGCGTTTTTAGCTGCTGCTGCGGCCAGCTTGCGGGCGGGTTTTGGTCGCCGGTTGCTCGCGCTTGCGTGTGAGCTCCTTCCAGCGCTTTTCGAGCGCGCCTTCGGCCATCGGCTTGATCGAGGTGCCCGAGCTTTGGGCATCCCATGTCTGCACTGAAAACGGATGGACGCGCAATGCGTCGCGCGGAATCGTCACTTCGTGATGCGCGTCGACCAGCCAGTCGTAGACGAAATCGATGCACAGCCGGTAGCCGCGTTTGCTGTTCGCATCGGGCACTTCGTACGGTGCGCGCGTCACGTAGCCGGATGCGAACAGTCCCTTGGGCTCCTGCGACACGCGATGGACGAACACCCGGTCGCCCGGCAGGATGCTGCGCGCGACGCCGCAGCCCCACACATCCGAGACCGCTTCACCGGCGGCGACTCGCTTCGCGACGTCGGGCAGCTCGGGCCAAGGCCACTTTTTGGGGCTCCAGATCAGCAGAAATGCGGTCATGGCGATTTTTGTGAGCGAATGTCAAGCAACGGAAGCGAGCAGACGAAAACGGGCGTCGCCCAGATCCTCATGTCAGTCGGCAGCTTACCCGATCACCATGTGCCGTTCGGTGCGAAGCGAACATGCTTACAGTTTCATGTCGGCTACAATAAGGACCCGTTGCATCGTCACACGCGGTTCGTTGCATCCGCATCCATCCATCGGCGGATTGGCCGCTTCATTGTGGAATTCCATGTCGCACGTCACCAGGGGCCGTCCGGATGCCCGGCTGATTCTATTGCTCGGCGCGCTTGCCGCATGCGGGCCGATTTCGATCGACATGTACCTGCCGAGCCTGCCGTCGATCACGCAAGCTTTCAGTGTTAGCGCAGGTGCCGCGCAGACCACGCTCACCAGTTTCATGTTCGGCTTTTCGATCGGCATGCTGTTGTATGGGCCGTTGTCGGATTCATACGGGCGGCGGCCGGTGCTGCTAGGCGGCATCGTCATGTATGCGCTGGCCAGCCTCGCGTGCGTCGCGTCATTTTCGATCGGCTCACTGGTGCTGTTTCGTTTTGTGCAGGCGTTGGGTGCGGGTGCTGCGTCGGTGCTGGCGCGCGCCATTGCACGCGATGCCCATGAACCGTCCGATGCCGCGCGCGTGCTGTCGATGCTCGCGATCGTCACGTCGATTGGTCCGCTGCTTGCGCCGCTGATCGGCGGGCAGTTGTTGCTGCTGGGCGGCTGGCGTGTCGTGTTTATCGTGCTGACGTTGTTCGGTGCGATATGCGCGGTTACCGCGTTTTTGCGCGTGCCGGAAACCTGGCCGCGCGAAAAGCGCGCGAATTCGGCGGTGCTGCAATCGTTCGCTGCATACGGCAAGCTGCTGAAAGACCCCGTCGCATGGGGGCTGATGCTGTGCGGCGGCATGGCGTTCGCGGCGATGTTCGCGTATATCACCGCGACGCCGTTCGTGTATATCGAATATTTTCACGTTTCCGCGCAGCATTACGGCTTTCTGTTCGGGCTGAATATCGTCGGCATCATGGCCGGCAATTTTCTGAATACGCGCCTTGTCAGCCGCTATGGGCCGTTGCGCATGATCGTGGGCGCGGCGACGGTCAGTTGCGTTGCGTCGCTATTCGTCGCGCTTGTTTGTCTGACGGGGTGGGGCGGGCTCTGGTCGATCGTGGCCGGGTTGTTCTTTGTGGTGAGCGTGGTCGGGCTGTTGTCCGCCAATTGCACGACGGATCTGATGCATCGTTATCCGCTCAACGCGGGTGCCGCCGCCGCCGTGTTCGGCGCAGTGCAGTTGGGGCTCGGCGCGCTGGCGAGCCTCGCGGTCGGCCTGTGGCATGACGGCTCGCCGCAAGGGATGGGCGTCGTGATTGCCGTGTGCGGTCTGCTTTGTTATGCAGGGCGTGTGCTGGTGGTGCGCTGGCATGCGCGGCCGGCGCCGCAGTCCGCGCAGGTGCTTTGAGCCTTTGAGTCTTTGAGCACAGGCAGACCGAAACGCGCCGCGCGCGTCGACTGTGTCTGCCTGGCTATCAGGTTTGCGTCAATGCGCAGCGACGGAATCGAGCCCGGTCGCTTGCACTTCGGGCTGCACTTGCGGTGACGCCATATAGTCGAGCAGTTGCTTCGCCTCTTTCGGATGTTGCGAGGCTACCGGAATGCCGGCGGCGTAACGCGTGGTCGACTGCAGCGATTCCGGAATCTTGCCGACGTAGGCCGCGCCTTTCACCGGCAGCAGTTCGCTGACCTGCTGAAAGCCGACTTCATAATCGCCTTTGGCCACGACGGATGCGACCGGAATCCGCTCGATCATCTTCGCCTTGCCCTTCACCTGGTCTTCGATGCCGAGCTTGTTGAATAGCTCACGCTCGATGTAGACGCCGCTCGCACTGTCTGAATACGCGATTGAATGCGCATGCAGCAGCGTTTGCCGCAGCGCGTCGACTGAACTGATATCGGGCTTTGGCGCGCCATCTTTGACGACCATGCCGATGCGCGAATCCGCGAGCTCGACACGTGAGCTCGGGATGACCTTGCCTTGCTTGATCAGATCGTCGAGCGCGTAGCCGACCATGATCACGACATCGGCGGGCTCGCCGCGATCCAGGCGGTTGGGAATCGCTTCTTTCGATTTACCCATCGATGGGCCGAGTATCGTGTCGAGCGTGTTGCCTGTCGATGCGGTGAATTTCGGGCCGAGGGTTTGATACGCGGCAGTGAAACCGCCTGAGGTCAGCACGTGCAGTTCGGCGGCTTGTACGCTGGCGGTGAGTGCGACGCTGCTGAGCAGTGCGGTGGCGAGAACCTTCGGCAGTAAGGTTTTTATTTGCATGGATGTGAGCCTGTGAATTCGAGCACGGATTCGCCGGCTGGTCGCTGTCTCCTGGCGCGACCGGCACGACGCATGACGATGCAGCCAAGCCGCAATCGTCGCACAACGTTGCGCGAAGGTGATAGATGACAAACGCAAAATCGCAGCAGCACGTTTGGTGCTGCGGTGCGCAAAATGATGTGGATCACGCGGTGACGCGACGTGCCGCGTCACGTCATCCTGGATGTGCGTCGAAGGTCGCGCGACCTCGTTTAGCGCGCACGCAGTGCGGCGAGATGCAAGTCCGCAGGCGTACTGCTGTCGATATGCCATAGCGCCGTCAACAGCTTGTGCGCCTCGCCATCGCCGATCACGGGCGCCGATAGCTCGATGAATTTGTCTTCGAGCTCCGCATCGGTCAAAGGCGCCTCGGGATCGCCGCGACGGTGCGGCGCGAAATGTTCGAGCGACGTGCCGTCTGCCAGCACAATCGTCACGCGCGCGGCCCGCATGCGCGGGAAATGCGCGGTCAACTCGGGGTCGGCTTCGACGTGCACTTTCTTCATCAACTCGCGCAATGGCTGGTCTGCAAGACGTTCGTCGCTAAAGGCGTTGAGCCGTACTGCGCCGTAGAGCACCGCATGCGCAAGCACGTAGTACAGGCTGAATTTCGCTTCGAAGGCCGAACGCGGCTCGCGAATGCCGGCGACATCCAGTGCAGCTTGATACGCACGAACGGTGATCGACCGAATGTCGCTTGCCGTGATCTTGTGCTCTTGTACCAGTGCCAACGCCGCATCGATAGCGGCGAACGTGTGCCCGCAGCAGCCGTGGTTCTTTTGCGTGATGCGTTCGATGTTATAGCGTTCGCCGAGTCCGTCGGTTACGCCGGACCAGTCGGGCGAACCGCATAGCGCTGCGCCGAAACCGGCATCGCCTTCGAGCATATCGGCGACACCGGTTACGCCCGCCGCTGCGCCTTGCGCGGCCGTCACGCCGACCCAGGCGGCGTGGCCGGCGTGCAGGGCCTTCGTCATCGCGTCCGAGCGGAAGGCCTGCTGCAAGCCCGATGCGAAGGTTGCCGACGTTGCGAGCGCATGCAGCGCGACCGGTTGCGAGCCGGCGTCCATCAGCGCCGCGCCTGCAGCGGCTGCGCCGAACGAACCTGCTGTGCCGGTGGTATGGAAATAGCGGTAGTGCGCCGGTTGAATCGCGGCGCCGATACGTGTGGATACTTCGTAGCCGGCGGTGATGGCTTTCAATAGCGCATCGCCCGACGCGTGCTGTTGTTCCGCGAGCGCGAGTGCCGCGGCGATCACTGGGCAACCGGGGTGATAGACCGCATCGCGAAAGATGTCGTCGAATTCGACTGCGTGTGACGCGCTGCCGTTGATCCATGCAGCGGTGCCCGCATGCGCGGTGGTAGCAAAGCCCGGCAGGCTCGATGTACCGGCGCCGAGTTCGGCGGCGTGAGCGCGCACCAGATTGGTTGCAGGGCTGACCCGTGTACCGGGAAACAGCGCAGAAAACCAGTCGATCAGCACGCGCTTGGCGGCATGCCCGGTTTGCTGCGACAGATCGCGCCGAGCTTCGTCGGCGACATAGCGTGCGAATTCGTCAAGGATCATGGCGTAGTGAGGCGTGCATCGGGAAAGTGGAGTCAGGCAACGTGCTCAGCGTGATCGCGCAATGCGTTGTGCGCGGTTTCCTTCATCAGCACGTAGGTGATCAGACTGATCGCCGAGCCGATGCAGACGTACACGAGGAACCAGCGCTCGTGGCCATGGCTTTGCAGCCACGTCATCAGGTACGGCGTGGTGCCGCCGAGCAGCGCGACGACCAGGTTGAACGGTAGCCCGATGCCAATGGAACGGACTTCGGTGCCGAATAGTTCAGCCATCACTGCCGGCGCGATCGCGGTGAAAAGCGCGTAAAACAGCGTGCCGAATAGTTCGACCGGCAGAATGCTCCAAAATGTGCTGCCGGTTGAAAGCACAACCGGGTACAGGAATAGCACATAGGCGGCAGCCATCACGATCAATTGCGGGCGGCGTCCGTAGCGGTCGGACAATGCGCCGAACAATGGCTGCACAGCGGTGAAGACGATCAGGCTTACGGTACTGGCTGCGTACGCGACCGATGGCGACGCGCCGCTGCGATGAATTGCGTAGACCGGCACGTAGACGATAAACAGGTAGAAGCTGAACGCGCCGAGAATGCTGATGCCGATCAGCGTCCAAAACTGGCGCCCATACTGCGTGAACAGCACGCGCAGCGATGCCTGCGTTGCGCTGTGCTTGCGTTGTGCCGAAGTAAACGCTTCGGTCTCGCCAACGCGCATGCGGATCCAGAACGCCAGCAGGCTGCCGAGCGCGCCGAGCAGAAACGGAATGCGCCAACCAAAGGACACCATTTGCGCATGGTCGAGCACGCGGCTAAGCAGCCACGTAATGCCGGACGCGCAAATCAGGCCGAGGCCCGTGCCGAAGAACAGGAAGCTGCCGTGAAAGCCGCGGCGGTTCTTAGGCGCCGTTTCAGCGAGGAACGAGCACGCGGCCGCGAATTCACCGCCTACCGAAAGCCCTTGCAGTAGCCGGGCGAGTGTCGCGATCACAGGTGCGGCGAGGCCGATCGCCGCATAGGTCGGCAGCACCGCCATGACCAGCGAACCGACCGACATCATCGTTACCGATAACGCGAGCGCCGCGCGCCGTCCGTGACGATCTGCGTACACACCGAGCAGCCAGCCGCCGGCGGGGCGCATCACGAAGCCGATTGCGTAGACGCCGAACGCAGCGAGTAGCGCCGAGGTCTGGTCGATGGACGGAAACAGCTGTGCCCCGAAGAAGATCGCGAAATTGGCGTAGATCGAGAAATCGAACCACTCGATCGCGTGGCCCGCGCATCCGGCGACGCGCGCACGGATGAAATGATTGCGGTGCGCCTCGCGCACCGCATCGGCCGTGAGTTCTGGGTAGGACACGTCGTCTCCTGTACTTGGATGGGCGCGTGGTGCGCGCGCGGCGCGGCCGGTCTGACGCCGGATCGCGCTCGACGGCCGGATGCCTGGGCCGTCCAGTACATTCTGTTGGGTTCGATGCGTGGCTACAACTTCGAATCGTGCACAGCGGTGTTCCTAAAAGTCACAGCACAGCTGGAGATTGACGGCTTAACGTGACGCCTGCGAGAAGTATTCGCATAGCCTGCGGTTCACTTCATCGGCGGCTTCGAATTGCGCCCAGTGGCCTGCGTCGGGTATCAGTCCGAAGCTGTGCTGTACGCCTTGTGCGTTCAGCAGGTCCGAGAAGCTTTGCGGATCGGCCGAGGTGACGTCTTGTGTGCCCCAAAGCAGCAACGGCTTTACATCGGCGCTCTTGAGCAGCACGGCAAGATCGCTGGCGAGCGACACATCCTTGCTGCGAAAGCGCGTTTGCAAACACGCTTGCTCGTACACGGTTAGCGCCAGTGAATCCGCGTGACGCGGGTCGTACAGCATGAACGATTTTAGATTCGCGTCGAACAGTGCGCGGCGTTCGTCGTCTGCTTCGGCTTTTTTCCAGTTCAGCAATTCGCGCTGCGGGCGGCGTTTTCCGCCGTGTCCTGCGCTGCCGACTAGCGCTAGCGAGCCTACGTCTCTGCGATTGGCCAGTGTCGATGCAACTACGCCACCGAAAGAAAACCCCGTGACATCGACTTCAGTCGAAGCGCCGACAAGACCGTCGAGCGATTCGAGCGTGGCTGCGATCAGATCTTCGAAGCCTGCGTCGCGCGGTAATGCGTCGGAATCGCCGTAGCCGGGCAGGTCCGGCACCCATACTGCGCGAAATGCCGCGAGCGCTTCGATGTTGCGCACCCAGTGCGTCCAGTTGCCGTGGCCGCCGTGCACCAGCACGAGAGGTTTGCCGCTGCCGAACGCGCGCCATTTCACGTTTGCGCCGCACGTGACGCGGTAATCGTGATGCGTTGCGAGCGCGTCGAGGCGGGCGAGCGCCGCCCGGCCTTCCGTCAAGACCGATTCGGGGAGGGGAGTGAGGTCCGCCATGCGTGTGATTCGTTGTGTTGCAGAGGCTTACATCGTCTCATACGTTGGCGATTGATGTCGTCGCGGTCGACATTGCGGTGGCCTGGTCAGGCAAGCCGGATCAACGCATCTACCGGGACGACGCCTTGTCCTTGCGGGCGAACCATCAGCGGATTGATCTCGGCTTCGAGCACGCGCAATTCCGGTTTTAGCGCCAGTTGCGAAAGGCTGACGAGTGCAGTGGCCAACGCATCGAGGTCACCGCGCGGTTTGCCGCGATAGCCCTTGAGCGCTTTCAGCGCGCGTACTTCGTCGATCATATCGAGTGCGCTGGCGTGATCGATCGGCGCCATGCGCAACGCACGGTCCCGGTAAATCTCGGTCAACACGCCGCCAGCCGCGAGCATCACAATCGGGCCGACTTGTGGGTCGACGCGATAGCCGAGCAGCACTTCGCCGATGCCTTTCACCATCGGCTGCACGAGAATGCGTTCGACGGGGACGTCTGCACCGATTTCGGCTACTTGCCGTTTGATGGTTTGCACAGCGTCGAGCAGTTGCGTGTCGTCGTTGATGTTCAGTACGACGCCGCCGACGTCCGATTTGTGCGGCAACGCCGCCGATAGCATCTTCGCTGCGACTGGGTAATCGAGCGAGTCTTCGTAGCTCGATGGAAGATGCGCTTGTGTTGCGTCGAGGGTTACGCAGCGCGGCGCGTTCAGGCCGATATCGCGCAACAGTGCATACGCTTCGAGTTCGTCGAGGAGGCGTCCCTCGGCGCTTTCGCTTTGCGTTAGCGCGTGCGTCGCTGCACGCGCGCTGGGTTCTGCAAGTGGTGCGGGCGCGCGTCGCGCAAATGCCGCCTCGACCGCATCGGCGCATGCTTCCGGCGTGCGGAAACAGGGCACACCAGCGCTTGTAAGTTCTGCGAGTGTGACCGGCGCATCGGGCACGATGAACGACGCAAGCGGGCACCAGTCGTCGTGCTTATCGCGCGCGCTGTCGATGATTGGGCGTACGACAAGGTTCGGATTAAAGCGTGCTGATGAGCCGGCCACCGCAATGACAAGATCGAATTCCGGCGCGCTGCGCAGCACCTTAAGCGCAGCGCTCATGATTTCGTAGCGCACGCCGGCCAAGGTCAGATCGACGATTCTTCCTGGTGCGGCTTCAACGCCTGCTTCGGCGAGACGTACCTGTGTTTCAGGCGAGGGCGCTTCGACGCTGACGCCGCGCACGCCCAACTGGTCCACAACCATCGCGGCACCGCCACCTGTGGTTGTGACAACGGCCACGCGCGGAGCGGCTTTACGGTGCGTGCTGATTTTTACAGGCGCCGCAGTTGCCGGCAGCATACGTGGCTGAGGCGCAGGCATGCTCGCGAGCAGCGGCAAACCTTCAAACAACGCTTCCAGCGTGCCCACCCGAGCAATGCCGCAGTCTTTCAGGAAGGCATCGGCGATGTCGTCTTCGCCTGCCAGCGCGCCGGTGTGCGACACCGCGAGCTCGGCAGCCGCAGCGGAACGCCCGAGCTTATACGCGATCACCGGCTTGCCGCGTTGCGCGGCTTCGTACGCAAAATGACGCAATGCATCCGCATGCCGCAGCGTTTCGAGAAACAGCATGTAGCCGGTGATGCCCGGATCATCGAGCGTCGCGCTGCAGATTTCACCGAGGCTCAGGTCCACTTCATTGCCGACTGAAACGAGCCCCGCAAAGCCAATACCGCGTGCCTTGCCGCGCGACACCAACGCGCCGATCATGCTGCCGCTATGCGACACCGCAAAGATGCCGCCAGTGGGCAACTCTGGTTCTGCGAAAGCGGCGTTAGCGGTCAGCGTCAATTTTTCGTGCAGATTGACCATGCCGAGACAACTCGGCCCAAGCACGCGGATGCCTGTGCGCGCGACGATTTGTCTGACGCGCGCTTCGCGAGCCACGCCTTCTGCACCGGTTTCGGAGAACCCAGCGGCAAGAATCGTCGCAACCGGAACACCGCGTTGCGCGCAGGCTTCGAGCGCATCGAGCGCCATATCGGTCGGCGTCAAGATGTATGCGTGATCGGGCGTTTCGGGCAGCGCATCGAGTGACGGCCACGCTCGTTCGCCCATCACCGTTTCGCGCTTCGGGTTAACCGGATACACGCGGCCTTCATAGCCCGCTTGCCGCAGAAAACGGAGCGGACGTCCGGTGGTTTTCGACGCGTCGTCCGATGCGCCGATCAGCGCTATGCTGCGCGGCGCGAGCAATGCATGCCTTAACGTGTCGCGGCGACGCGTGTCGTCGATGCTGTTGCTTTGTATGCCTGGGAACTTGCCGAACGGCTCGCCGTGTTCCGCGTGCTGCGCCGGCCGGTTGCGGGCAGATTCGATGGTCATAGTCTGCTTGCCCTTGCCGATGAACTTATGACTTCCGTTGATCGAAGCGCCGTTCGAACACGCACTCCGCGATGCGGTTCTTCAGGATTTCCAGCGACCCGCCCGCAATCATCCAGCCGCGCGTGCGCCGCACGCAGTATTCGACCAGCGACTCCTGACTGTAGCCCATGCCGCCCATCACCTGCAGCGCTTCATTCGAGACCTCCCAGCCGGTCAGGTTGCAATGCGACTTTGCCACCGCGGTATCGTAAGCAGAAGGCAACGTACCTTCAGGCGCCGACGCCGCACGATAAAGCAGCAATTGCGCGGCTTCGAGCTTGATCGCCATCTCGGCAAATTTCCATTGAATGCCCTGAAATTCGCACAACAGTCGGCCGAACTGCTCGCGCATCGATGCGTGCTCTTTCGCCGCGTTAAACGCATAGCGCCCGAGCGCAAGCGAACGCGATGCGTTGCCTATCCGCTCCACGTTGAAACCCGACATCTGCTTCTTGAAGCCACCCGGCCCAAGCAAAAGGTTTTCAGCGGGAATACGGCACTCTTCCATGTACAACTGCGACCATTCCTCGCCGCTCATAAAGCTCGATGGCTGGCCGACCGTCAAGCCCGGCGTACCTTTTTCGATCAGTACCGAGCCGATATTGTCGAGACCGGGACCAAAGCGGCAGTAGATCAGGAACAGGCTGGCATCGGGGCTATGCGTCGAGAAAATCTTGGTGCCGTTGATCACATACTCGTCGCCTTCCTTGCGTGCGGACGTCGTCAACTGCGTGACGGCGGAGCCCGCGCCCGGCTCGGTCATGCCGAGCGAAATCACTTTGCGGCCCAGCAACAGATCGCGCAGAAAGCGATTTTTCTGCTCAGCGGTTGCATATTCAATGAAGGTGCGAATCGGCCCGAAGTTGCCGGCCTGCACGATATCGGCGCTACGCGGGCATGCAAGCGCGACTTGCTGGATCGCAATCACAGCGTCCATCAGCGTGCCGCCCTGGCCGCCGTCTTCCTCGCTCACAGTAATCCCGAGCAAGCCTTGCTCTGCCAACTGACGCGCTGTTTCAAACGGATAACCGCGTTGATGCGCACGTTGCAGCGCGCCTTCCTTGAGCCGATCCTGCGCGAAACGGCTCACTGCATCGCCGAACGCCTGTTGTGCTTCTGTCAGGTTGAAGTCCATGGTGTATTGCGACGCGCACGCCGTCTAAAGGTCGATGGAACGTGACTGGATTGTTTCAGGTCGCGGTTTGACAGGGCACTTCGTATAGCGTAAGTTGCTGTGACTTTTAGTCACAGCTCAGCAGCTTCAATCTGCTCATACACGCCGATGACGCGTCCGGTTCCGCCGCTCAATCCATTGCATGTATTCGATGCTGTCGCGAGGCTCGGCAGTTTGACGCGTGCTGCAGCGGAGCTTTCGGTGACGCATTCGGCGGTGAGCCGGCAACTGGCGACGCTCGAGGCGTACCTGGGCGTCGAATTATTCGAGCGTGGGCCACGTGGCGTAACGCTGACCAAAGTCGGCGAGCGCTACTTTACGCAGATCGGCCCGGCGTTCGATGCGATCTCCAGCGCGACCGCTTCGTTAAAGGGCTCGGCCGAAGGGCAACCGCTGCGGCTATGTGTGTACGCGACCTTCGCAGCGAAATGGCTGATGCACCGCTTGCATCGCTTCGAGCAACGCTATCCGTCGATCACGCTGGAAATCAGCACGACGGTGTCGCCGGTGAACTTTAGCAAGCAGACATCGACGCGGCGATTCAGATCGGCGAAGGGCAGTGGCCCGGCGCTTCAGGCGAGTTCCTGTTTGCGGACGTGATCGAGCCGATGTGCAGCCCGGCGTTGCTAAAGAGCGGACCGTCGCTTGAATCGATCGACGACCTTAAACAATATCGGCTGTTGCAATCGCGCTATCGGAAACGCGACTGGCTCGACTGGTTGCATGCGCAAGGACGCGTCGATCTTGATGAGTACGTGCGTGGGCAGAAGGGCGTGTTCCAGAACTCGTTTCTCGCGTATCAAGCCGCCCTCGAAGGCATGGGCGTCGTGATGGGACAAGTCCAACTGCTCACCAAAGACATCGAAGACGGCAGGCTGGTGCGGCCTTTCAAGCTACCGGTGAAACGCGATCTGGCGTACTACCTCGTGTTGCCCGATGGTCGCGGCCACTCGCGCAAGATTGCCGCGCTGCGTTCATGGTTGATTGCCGAGGCAAAAGCGCAAGGCACCGTTACCGCAGCCGGCGCACGGCGCGGTGCCTGATCGCGGAACGTCAACGCTTGCGCAATCAAGGCGCCGAAGCAGCAGCGGCAGGCGTGCTTGCCGCCGCGGTATCTAACGGCTTGCCGGAATCGAACGCCTGCTGGAATTTAGGCCAGAACCCTTCGCCCCATGCGCGCAGCTTTGCCACATAAGCCACTTTCTCAGGAAAGCGGCTGATATTCGCCGCATGCCAGTCAGACTCGCTGACGGACAGCGCATTGGCCGACTGAATGCCGTCGAGTTCGGGATCGAATAGATAGGTGACTTCCAGCACGCCCCACTTTTCGGCACGCGTGAACCGCACGGTGGGCAGGTCCTGCGGATAGTCCACGCCTTTGGCGGCTAGATCGCCGCCTACCGCACGATCGAGAGCAGAGATACGTGTGGCGCGGTCAGCCCATTGCTGTAACGGCGGCGTGAAGTAATGATCCACGATCCAGCAGCCCTGGTGGTCGTTGGCCGTAATGGATTCGATGTACACGTAGTTTGCGTTCGGATTGCCGATGACACATCCTTTCGCGGCCGGGAAGCCGGCTCCTGGCTGGTCGTTGCTGTGTAGCGCGAAAAGTCTGACGCCGCCCACCAGCCGCCTGTGCTCGATGTGCCCAAGGAAGTAGGCGTGGCCTGCCGACGTTGGAGTATGAATGTTGAAGTGCGCAAGCATCACCCACTGCCCGGGTGGCAGCGGCACGTTGAAGTGGTCGGCTTGCACCGATTGCTGGAAAGTACGGCCGAACATCGCGCCATTGAGTCCAGATGGATCGGCGGCTTTGGGCTGCCCTGGTGTCGCTAGCGAAATCTGGGCATTTGCAACCGGCTTTTGCGGTGCGCTGACATCTGCGGTGGCGAGGGCGGCGGGCATGGTTGTCTGCTTCACCGCAAGGTTGGCACGCGTGGCGGTCGTTGCGGCTGTAACCATCGTCGATGCGGCTACGGGTAGGTGTTTTACCGGCTCGGCCTGCTTGTGCGCCGCGACGCTCGCAACGACGGAAGCAGCCGCTGGGACAACTGCCGCCACGGGTGCAGGTGCAGCTGCAGGTGCGGCCGCAGCCGTAGCCGCAGCGGTAGGCGCAGATGGCGGATCGTAAGCAACCGACTCAGCAGCAGCCTGCTGCTTGACGCGGCTCCCATGCCAGTTCGGCGGAAAGCACACCACCACGGCGGACAACAACACAGCGGCACAAACACAGCCACGCCAGAGCGGTGCGCGCTGCCACAGTGAGGACGGCGCCATCCCGCCGCGTGCGTCAGATGCGTTCGGATTCATTTTTCGGGTTGCGCGATGACGCTGCCATCCACAGACTGCAGGCTCACTTTGGTATGGCCATGCTGCTTTGCGTCGATCAGCGTGTCCGCAAGCGATTCTTCTACGGCACGCACCAGGTCCCGCGACGAAGCGCCGGTGCCCAGGCGCTGCTGACGGCGCATCATATCCAGCAAAATCTCCGGGTCAATACCGGCATCGGCCACATCGAGCCCGTAGCTCTTGATCATCGTCTCGATCTCGAGTGCTGCCACGCGGGCGATATCCAGGCCACTGAGTGGTCTGAACACAAAGATCCGGTCGATGCGATTCAATACTTCAGGGGCGAATCCCGCTTCGCGCAGTGCATTGGTCGATGCACGCCGCAGTTCGTCGGCGTCCTGCGCATACGTCGTGCTCAGCGTCTGCAGGTCGTCCGTTGCGGCATTGGTGGTCATGAAGAAGATGGCGCGCGTCGTCGAAATCTGTCGCCCGTCCGATGCTTCGGTCACGAAGCCGTCGTTCCACGCGGTCAGGAACTGCTTGTGGATCTCGGGATGCGCTTTCTCGATTTCGTCGAGCAGCACGACTGCATCCGGCGTGTCGCGTAGCGCGGCGGTGAGTTTGCCGTAGGTGTTCGAGCCGACATAGCCCTTCGATGCGCCGAACAACTGCGTGGCCGCATGAGCGCCGCTCGAGAATTGCGTCATGTCGAAATGCAGCAGCGTGCGTCCCACCTCGGCAGCGAGGCATTTCGCGAGATAGGTTTTGCCGGTGCCCGGCGGGCCCGCCAGCATGAATACGCCGATGGGCTTGTTGCGTTGCCGAAGCGCAAGGCGACGGCGGATTTGCGCGGCGACGTCGTCGCAGACCGTGTCCTGGCCGATGACCTTGCTCTTCAGCGCATCGGCGAGCTTCTCCGAATCGATGATCTCCGGCCCGGGTTCCTGGGCAAGCTTTTCTTCCAGCACGCGTCGATTCGTCAGCCTGTCGAGTGCGTCCATTAACCACCTGCCTTTGCTTGTATCGAGATTGGCGCCGCGTCTGCGGTCGTGAAAATAGCCTGCAAAAGTGAGCAGCCAGAGCGCGCCTGCAACGACGAGCACGCACCACGCGTAAGCGTGCAGGAACGCCGCTGTATCGCGGGCAAGATGCCCGAGATTCGGAGAGTCCGGATGATGCTGCATCAGGAATTGCGCGGCGGCCACGCATGCCATCACAACAAAGGCGAGCGGTGCGTAGCGCGTCGCAAGCGAGTTGAGCCAGCGCATCAGTTCGTCCTGACGTTCAGGGTTAGCGTTTGACCTTCGCTCATGATCGGCAGGATTGCCTGAGCGGATCCGGATCCGATGCCTACGGTCACGCCGCCGCCGTCACCATCCTTGACACCGGTGATACGAATTTGACCGCTACCTGAAACCGGCACGGCAAACGTGATGCCTTGTTTGGTCAACGTAACGGTACGCGCGTAGCCGGCGCTCTCGATGCGAACGACATCGCCGTCTTCGGCATCGGTGTCCCACAGATGCACCCATGCGAGATAGGTCGGCGTGCGAGCACTGGCCGGGGCCGGTTTCGCTGCCGGCGCCTGGCCTAGAGCGGATGTGGAGACTCTTGCTGGAACCGCGCCGGGTGATGTTGCGGCAGCGCTGACTGGCTGGCGTGGTTCGTTTGCAGTGGCTTGCGTTGCTGCTGGTGTTTGCGTCGTCGCGGCCGGCGGGTTGAGGAGCGCGCTTAACTTCTCGTTCTGGTCCGCGCTCAGATGCATCGAATTGATCGCACCCGGCAATTCATTTGCCGCTACGCGTGCGACAACAAGATTCTGCAAATGACTGAACGCTTGAGCGCGCGCCATTTGATCGTCGTTGCTGATGTTGTCGCCGGATGCCGGCGCAAACAGATGCGTGCCGGACGTATAAAACGAGCCCAGTGCAATACACCCGCACACGGCAAGCGCTGCGATCGCTGATTTCGCAAACGTCGCGGCAACGGTATGACTTTGATGCCCCTTGGGAGGCCGCTGGATTTCTGGTTCTAGTGCTGCCATTGCGAACTGCACTCCCGAGCCCATTTTGCGCAGGCTTTGCTCTTTGCGTTATTCGACCGACCGGCGTGACCGCCAAGAATACTGGGAAATTAAGAGATCAGATAGCGCAGAGGGCGTGCCGACGATGCGGCGCGAGCGTATAGCCGCAATGAATTGCTTTACGAAAAATTACCGCGGGTCGTGTTCAGACAATTCACTTTCGAGATTCTTTCGCGATGTTATTTCGGCGCCGCATCCGTGTGTCTTTACCTTGCTTTCTTGTAATGGAACCGACAAGATTCTCGGACACATTCTGGATGACGAGAGGACTCCATGGACAACGATCAATCCATCGCACTGGTTACCGGCGCATCGTCCGGCATCGGCAAGACTTATGCCGACCGCCTGGCCCGGCGCGGCTACAACCTGGTTCTGGTGGCACGCGACGTCTCGCGCCTTGAAGCGCTGGCAACGCAACTGCGAGCGGACACCGGCGTGACGATCGAAGTCCTACCCGCCGATCTGACCCAGCCGGAGCAAGTCAAAGCGGTCGAAGACCGGCTACGCGCCGAACCGCCGGTGACGCTACTCGTCAACAACGCGGGCGCATCGAGCCCCGAAGGTTTTGCCGCCGACGACCTGAATCCGCTCTACCAACTCGTCGACCTGAACGTCGTCTCGTTGACGCGTCTTTGCGGCGCGGCAGTGCAGGGCTTCCGTGCGCACGGTGTGGAAGGCTCGATCATCAACATCGGTTCCGTGGTCGGCTTCGCGCCCGAATGGCTTCCGGGTGTGTACGGTGCGAGCAAAGCCTATGTGCTCGCGCTTTCGCGTGCGATACAGGCAGAGCTGCAAGGTGAGATCTACGTGCAGGCGGTACTGCCGTCAGGCACCAAAACGGAGATCTGGGAGCGCTCAGGCCGCAGCGTCAACGACAACATGATGGACGTCGGCGAATTGGTGGATGCGGCGCTGGTCGGATTCGACCGGCATGAAGCGGTGACGATTCCGCCGCTGCTGGACGTCAAATACTATGACGCGTTTGAAGCGGCGCGCAAAGCGCTGCTACCGCATTTGAGTGGGCCGCATGCGGCGGAGCGTTATCGCTAGCGGGAGTGGGCCGCGGCGGTTAGCTCACCGTGACGCCGTAGAGCGTTGTTTGGTCAACTAGCCTTGCCGAAATAACTGCGAAAGCAGAGAGGTTCCCGCAAGGCAAAGCGTGTCGTGCCTGCTTTGCCTTGCGGGATATCACCGTTAGTCTCTAGGCGACGAAGCCGCCCCGTGGCTCAACCAGTCGAGCACAGCACTGGTCTCTTCATCAGCGCCTACGCGCGCCTTGGCCACTGCTTCATTCACATCGGCATCCGGCGCGGCGCGACGAATTGCTACACCCACCGCGAGAATGTCGATCATCAACAAATGCAGGATCCGCGAGATCATCGAAAGCTGCGATTCGCGAATTTCGATGTGATCGGTTTCCAGCGCGACAGTCGCGCGTTTCGCGAGCGGCGTATTGCTCGACGTAATCGCAACCACCTTCGCGCCGGCCTGCATCGCAACGTCGAGCACACGCAGCAATTCCGGCGCGCGTCCCGACTTCGACACTGCAACGATCACATCGCCCTTACCGAGCAACGCAGCCGAAGCGGCTTGCATATATAGATCGCCATACGCAATCGTCGGAATACCGAAGCGGAAGAACTTGTAGTGCGCGTCCTGCGCGACGATGTTTGAATTGCCGAGCCCGTAAAACTCGATGCGTCGCGCGGTGTTCAGCAGATCGATCGCCTCTTCGACGTGGTCGAAGTTTAGATGCTCGCGCAACTGCAGAATTGCCGACACGGTGTTATCGAGCACCTTCGCGCCGAAGTCTGTCGCCGTATCGCCGAGATGCACCTGGCTGTGGCTCACCGGAATCGTGCCGGTCAAACCGGTGGCGAGCTTCAGCTTGAAATCCGACAAACCCTGGCAGCCCAGCGAACGGCAGAAGCGAATCACCGTCGGCTGGCTGACATCGGCTTTGCGCGCGATATCGACGATCGGATCGTTGATGATCGAACGCGGATGATTCAACGCAAGATCCGCGACACGGCGTTCAGCCGGCGTCAGCGCATCGCGCATCTGGCGAATGCGTTCGAACACGGCCGACGAACTACCGCCCGACCGGTTGGACAACTGCTCCGACAGAATCGCGGAAACGCCGAGGAACGCCGGATACTCGGCGGTGATCACGTACGTCGGGATGTTCTTCAGATAGTCTTCGAAGCGGCCTTTCGCTTCGAAGCGCTGACGGAACGACGAACGCGCGAAGAACTCACCGAGACGCGGCACCACGCCGCCACCGATGTAAATGCCACCCAGCGCGCCGAGCGTCACCGCGATATTGCCGGCGAACGTACCGAGAATGCCGCAGAAGCAATCGAGCGTTTCCGCGGCAAGCGGATCGCCTTCGAGCGCGCGATTTGAAATGTCGGAGGGTTCGATGGTTGCGGGTACGCGCTTCTTGTCGCGTGCTGCGAGCGCACGGTAGATCACTTCGATACCCGGGCCCGCCGCTACACGTTCGAACGACACATGCGACCACTTCTTGCGCGCGTACTGCAGCACGAGGTCTTCACGCTCATCCGAAGGCGCAAACGAAGCGTGACCGCCTTCACTGCCGAGCGCAATCCACCGGTCATCAGCGGGAATCAGCCCCGACACGCCCATCCCGGTGCCCGGCCCAAGCAAACCAATCACGCTATTCTGCCGCCGCGACCCGCCGCCCACCTGCACCCGCTGCGCATCAGTCAGCCCCGGCAACGCCATCGCCAGCGCGGTGAAATCGTTCACCACCAGCAGCGTATCGAACCCAAGCGTGCGGCGCGTAGCCTCAATCGAAAACGTCCAATCGTGATTCGTCATGCGAACCTGATCACCATCGACCGGATTCGCAATCGCAATCGCCGCGTGATTCACACGACCGATCTTCGTATCTTTCAGATACTTCTTGATGACCTCCGCGATCCCGGGGTACTCGGCGCATGGATAAACATGCACCTGGCTGATTTCGCCCGGTCTCGTTTCAAGCGCGAAGCGCGCATTGGTCCCACCGACATCGGCGAGAAGCCTCGGTCCATCGGCGTGCTGGCCCGCGGTGGGGGCAGCTTTATTTTGCACACCAGTAGACATCGAGTCGTACCCCCTTGTCGTTTGCGAGCTGCGAGATGGCATTTTTTTGTAGGGTGGCGGAAGCGGCCTTAAGCACATCCATTTTGCTTTGGCCGGCGATAAACAGGAACAGGTGTTCGACTTTCTTCAGCGCGGACAGCGACCAGCTGATCCGCGCATGCGGCGCGGCCACCGGATGCACCGCGACGAAATGATCGTTAGTGGAGATAGCGAAGTCCCACTCGGGCGCGTCGGCGAAAATCGAAGCGGTGTGGCCATCTTCGCCCATGCCGAGCACAGCGACATGCGGCACCACGCGCTGAGGATCGCTATTCAACGCGGCAACCTGGGCTTCAAGCGTCTGCGACGTATCCACCAACGGCAGATACCGTGCCTTGGCTGCGGCATTTTGCAGCAAGGTCTCATGCGCGAGCTTCGAATTGCTGGCGCTATCGGTTTCCGGCACCCAGCGATCGTCGACCAGGGTCACGTCGATATGCGACCAATCGAACGCGTGCGTGGACAACGTTTGCAGAAACGGCCGGGGGCTCGAGCCGCCGGATACGGCAAGCGTCGTACGAAACGCGCCCGCGTCGGTCGCTGCGACCTGAGCGGTTAGCGAAGCTTGTAGCGCTTCGCCAACGGCTTTTGCCAGCGCATCGGAATGCGCGCGCGGGTCTTCGAAAGCGTGAAGCTGGATCATGGACTTCTCCTCCGTGCTACATCTTTTCTTGGTCGGGAATGCGCAGCATAAATGACATTGCCGAACCACATATCGAAGCTAAAGCGTGGCCAAGCCGCGCATCAATTCTCTTCCTCGAGCCAACAGGTGTTGTGTTGCGCGAGCATCGCGCTCGAGGCAGCGGGGCCCCATGTGCCTGCTGCGTAAGGCTTCGGCTTGTTACCCGAGCTGGCCCATTCGTTGAGAATCGGCTCGACCCAACGCCAGGCGGCTTCCTGCTCGTCGCGACGCACGAACAACGCGAGGCGTCCGTTGATCACATCGAGCAACAGGCGCTGATAGGCTTCCATCTGACCTTCGCGGAAGAACTGATCGAACGCGAGGTCGAGGTGAACGCTGGAAAGGTTCATACCTTCGCCGGGCTTCTTGGCGAGGCAGTAGAGGCGAATAGTTTCGTTCGGCTGCAGGCGGATCACCAGCCGATTGGCGCCGGCGCGCAGCGCGGATGCACCCAGCGCCGAATGCGGCACCGGGCGGAAGTTGATGACGATCTCCGCAATGCGATCGGCAAGCCTCTTTCCGGTGCGCAGGAAGAACGGCACGCCGGCCCAACGCCAGTTTTCGATTTCGACTTTGACTGCGACGAAGGTTTCAGTGGTGCTGTCGGGACGCACACCGGATTCGGTCGCATAAGCCGGCACCGCAGCGCCACGAATCACACCGGAGTGATACTGCCCGCGCACCGCAACACGGCTGATGTCACGCGGATCGATCGGCTTCAACGCGCGCAGCACGCGCAGCTTTTCATCACGCACCGAATCCGAATCCATCGAAAGCGGCGGTTCCATCGCGACAATCGAAAGCAGCTGCAGCAAATGGTTCTGCACCATATCGCGCAGCGCGCCGGTGTTGTCGTAGAAATCGCCACGTGCTTCGACACCAAGCTCTTCAGCAATCGTGATCTGAATGCTCTCTACCCAGTCACGCCGCCACAGCGGTTCGAACAGCGCATTGCCAAACCGCAACGCCAACAGGTTCTGAACCGGTTCCTTACCCAGATAGTGGTCAATACGATAGATCTGCTCTTCGGTGAACATTTCACCGACTGCATCGTTAATCGCATTGGACGAGTTCAGGTCATACCCTAAGGGCTTCTCGAGCACGATTCTCGAGTTTTCATTAAGCCCCACAGACGCGAGCGCGCGACAAATAGGCACAAACAACGAAGGCCCGGTCGCGAGATAAAACACACGGATGCCAGGCAAACTACTAATGGCATCTCGAAGCAAAACGAAATCTTCCGCTTTGCCAAGATCGATCGCAACGAAGTCGATGCGCTCAAGAAACGACTTCCAAGCGTCATCGGAAAAGCTCTCTTTGCCGATGTGCGCCTTCACATGCTGATCGACCCACTGCAGATACTGCGCGCGGCCATCGATATGCCTTGCGACCGCAAAGATCTTCCCACTTGCCGCCAACGACCCAGCCCGATGCGCCTCATACAACGCGGGAAGAATCTTGCGCATCGACAGATCGCCGGTGCCGCCGAAGAGCACGAAAGTGAAGCTTGAATCGGTATGCATGAGTCTCCGCGATGCCATGGAAGGCCTTGTAAGCAGGCCGTAGTCCGATAAAATTTTTTTTGACACTGAATTGTAGTTTAACTACAATCCAAATCAAGAGGTAACGTTAATTCGATGAAAAAAGCGTGCGGGGCCAGTCAGAGAGCGCGTGTTCAGCGGGTTGACGAAGCTTCCCGGCATGGTATCGAACAATGCGTTTTGATGCGTCGCATGCACTGAGCGGTGCGGCATATCAGGGCAAACGCTAACGAATGGCGTGCCGAGTGCGCCTCGAGTCTGCAACGCGCGACGCGGGCAGGCACAAAAGCAAAAGAGGAGACAGTCCATTGGCTTTCGAGCCGATCATCTCTTGAGCATCCGCGGCCGGACATCGGCGCAACAGCTTCCCTCGGCGGCCAGAAGGTCCGCACCCGAAGCGCGCAGATGCTTGCCGTCCAGTAGTGTTGCCTGTTTGATTCGACCAAAAACCGCTTCCTGTCCGGCAGGGGCATAACGTCTGTAAGTTCAGGTGTCTGGAGGAGATAAAGAATGAAAATTCGAGCGATCATGGGCGCCCTGTGTGCCGCAGGTTTGTTGAGCGGCGCGGCTGCAGTGCAAGCGGCTGAGTCCGTCGAAGTGCTGCACTGGTGGACGTCGGGTGGCGAATCGAAGGCTATCAGCGTGTTGAAGGACGACATGCAGAAGCAGGGCTACACGTGGAAGGACTTTGCAGTGGCAGGCGGCGCGGGCGCTGCGGCCATGACGGCACTGAAGACCCAGGTGATCGCCGGCAACGCACCGACCGCCGCACAGATCAAGGGTCCGCTGATTCAAGACTGGGCCTCGCAAGGCGTGCTCGTCAACATCGACTCCGCAGCAACGGACTGGAAGAAAGAGCTTCCGCCGGAAATCGACAAGATCATGCATGCAGACGGTCACTACGTTGGCGCGCCGTTCTCGGTGCACCGCGTGAACTGGCTGTACATCAACAAGGCAGCGCTGGACAAGGCAGGCGGCAAGGTGCCGACCACGTGGCCTGAGTTCTTCGCGGTAGCCGACAAGATGAAAGCCGCCGGCATCCAGCCGATCGCGATGGGCGGCCAGCCGTGGCAAGACCTGACGCTGTGGGAAGACGTGGTGCTGTCGCAAGGCGCGGACTTCTACAAGAAGGCGATTGTCGACCTCGACCAGAAGACGCTGACGTCGCAACAGATGGTTGGCGTGTTCGACACGGTTCGCAAGATCCAGGGCTACTTCGACGCGGGCCGCACGGGCCGCGACTGGAACCTGGCGACGGCGATGGTGATCAACGGCAAGGCCGGCATGCAGTTCATGGGCGACTGGGCGAAGGGCGAATTCGCGGCAGCGAACAAGAAGTCGGGTTCCGACTACATCTGCGCTGCGGTGCCGGGCACGGAAAAGGCCTACACGTTCAACGTCGACTCGTTCGTGTTCTTCCAGCAGAAGGGCCAAACGGCCGCGACGCCGGGCCAGCTGGCACTCGCAAAGACCATCATGAGCCCGGCGTTCCAGGAGCAGTTCAGCCTGTACAAGGGTTCGATTCCGGTGCGTCTGGGCGTGTCGATGGACAAGTTCGACGATTGCGCGAAGAAGTCGTACGCGGATGAGCAAACGGCGATCAAATCGGGCGGCTATGTGCCTTCGCTCGCGCACGGCATGGCTCAACCGGACGCAGCGGCAGGCGCGATCAGCGACGTCGTGACGAAGTTCATGAACTCGCAGCAAGATTCGAAGAGCGCGGTTGAAGCGCTCGCGAAGGCAGCGAAGACGAAGTAACACAGCAGCACCCAGGCATAGCCGCAGCCATGCAACCGCAACCCATCGCGACGCACAGCTGCGGCCATGCAGTAGCACGACACCCGGGGCGGCGCCGCACAACGGCAACGCTCCGGGCGAAGACGGTACGACGACAGTCGCGCCCTCGGCCGCACGGCGCGGCGCGTTTTCGCACAGAAAGCGCGTGCCGTGACGGTGCAAAGTTCCAGGAGTCGAGTTGTGACTGCTTCTCTTAGCGGAAACGCAAAGCGCAAGGGTTCCGTTGCGCGCCGCACGTCGCCGATGGCGGCGCTCGCCGACCGCTGGATTCCGAAGCTGGTGTTGTCGCCCAGCATCGTGATCAGTCTGGTCTTCGTCTATGGTTTTATTCTGATCACCGGCTACCTGTCGCTGTCGAATTCGCGACTGTTGCCGCGTTACGATTTCGTCGGTTTAGCGCGCTACCGCGAGCTGTTCGACAACGACGTCTGGTGGACGTCCGCGGCGAACCTCGGCTGGTTCGGCATTCCGTTCATCGCGATCTGCATTGGTCTTGGCCTGTTCCTCGCGATTCTGCTCGACCAGCAGATCCGCAACGAAGGCGCGTTGCGCGCGGTGTTCCTGTACCCGATGGCGCTGTCGTTCATCGTGACGGGCACCGCATGGCAGTGGATCCTGAACCCCGACCTCGGCTTCCAGAAGGTGTTGCACGACTGGGGTTGGACGAGCTTCTCGTTCGGCTGGCTGGGCGACCCGGACAAGGCGATTTTCTGTATCGTGATCGCGGCCGTGTGGCAATCCACCGGCTTCGTGATGGCGCTGTTCCTCGCGGGCCTGCGCGGCGTGGACGCGGAGATTTTCAAGGCGGCGCAAGTGGACGGCGCCACCTTGCCGACCATCTACCGCAAGATCGTGATTCCGAGCATGCGTCCGGTGTTTTTCTCGGTGCTGCTGATCCTGTCGCACATCACGATCAAGACGTTCGACCTGGTGATCGCGTTGACCGCGGGCGGGCCGGGCACGTCGTCGTCGTTGCCGGCGATCTTCATGTACACGTTTTCGTTCAACCGCGGGCAGCTGGGCGTCGGCGCGGCGTCGTCGATCATGATGCTTGCGACGGTGGTGGCGGTGCTGGTGCCGCTGATGTATCTGGAATCGCGAGGTACCCGCAATGCAGCCTAAGATGACGATCAGCCGGGCTGTCATTTACGCGGCTCTGATCCTGTTTGCGCTTTACTTTCTGTTCCCGCTGTACGTGATGCTGTCGACGTCGTTCAAGGACATCGATCAGCTGCGCCACGGCAACCTGCTGACGCCGCCGACGACCTGGACCTTTGCGCCCTGGATCAAGGCGTGGAGCGAGGCGTGTACGGGCGTGCGTTGCGACGGCATGCAGCCGTTCTTTATGAATTCGGTGCGCATGGTGATTCCGGCGGTGCTGATTTCGTCGATCATCGGCGCGTTCAACGGCTACGTGCTGACGCACTGGCGCTTCCGCGGCGCGGACGCACTGTTCACGATGCTGCTGGTGGGCTGCTTCATTCCGTTCCAGGCGATTCTGCTGCCGATGGCGCGCGTTGAAGGTTTCTTCGGCCTGTCGAACACGACGACCGGCCTGGTGGTGGTGCACGTGATCTACGGCATTGCGTTCACGACGATGTTCTTCCGCAACTTCTACGTGAGCATCCCGGCGGAACTGGTGAAGGCCGCGCGCATCGACGGCGCCGGGTTCTTCACGATCTTCACGAAGATCCTGATGCCGGTATCGCTGCCGATTTTCATGGTGTGTCTGATCTGGCAGTTCACGCAGATCTGGAATGACTTCCTGTTCGGCATCGTGTTTTCGGGCGTGGATTCGATGCCGATTACGGTGGCGCTGAACAACCTCGTGAACACGTCGACCGGGGTGAAGGAATACAACGTCGACATGGCGGCGGCGATTATCGCCGCGCTGCCGACGCTGCTGGTCTATGTGATCGCCGGCCGCTATTTCGTGCGCGGCCTGACGGCGGGCGCGGTGAAGGGTTAATTGAGCAGGTTCAGAGACTAGAGGATTCACAGCATGGCAAGCCTTTCCATCCGTGACGTGTACAAGACCTACCCGAACGGGGTGCCGGTCTTGAAGGGTGTCAACATCGACATCGAAGACGGTCAGTTCCTGATTCTCGTCGGCGGCTCGGGCTGCGGGAAGTCGACGCTGCTCAATATGATCGCCGGCCTCGAGACGGTGACGAAGGGCGAGATTCAGATCGACGGGAAGACGGTGAATAATCTTTCGCCGAAGGATCGCGATATTGCGATGGTGTTTCAGTCGTATGCGCTTTATCCGTCGATGACTGTTCGGGACAATATTTCGTTCGGGCTGAACATTCGGAAGGTGCCTAAGAATGAGCAGGCTCAGATTGTTGAGCGGGTTTCTAATATGCTGCAGATTCAGCATTTGCTGGATCGGAAGCCGGGGCAGTTGTCTGGTGGACAGCGGCAGCGCGTGGCGATGGGTCGGGCGCTGGCGCGGGATCCTGTCATGTTCTTGTTTGATGAGCCGCTGTCTAATCTCGATGCTAAGTTGCGGATTGAGATGCGGTCTGAGATCAAGCTGCTGCATCAGCGTCTTGGCACCACCATTGTTTATGTGACGCATGATCAGATCGAGGCTATGACGCTCGGCGATCGCATCGCGGTTATGAAGGATGGGATCGTTCAGCAGTTTGGGGCGCCGCAGGATATTTATGATTCGCCCGCTAATCTCTTCGTGGCTGGGTTTATTGGCGCGCCGCCGATGAACTTCATTCAAGGGAAGGTGGTGGAGCAGGGTTCTGGTGTGGGGTTGGAGCTTGATACGGGCGTGACTCGCACGGTTCTTAATCTGCCGTTTGATGGGAAGGTTCGGTCACACGTTGGCAAGGAGTTGATCCTTGGGCTGCGGCCGGAACGGATCACCGATCCGCGGCATGCTCATAACGCCGAGGAAGGGAAGATTCAGCAGGTTGAGGTGAAGGTCGATGTGATCGAGCCGACCGGGCCGGATACGTTGGTGTTTGCTAAGGTTAATGGGAAGCGCATCGTTAGCCGGGTGCACCCGGGTGCGAATCCGAAGCCTGAGCAGAATATGAACCTGCTGTTTGATGTTTCTAAAGCGGTGTTGTTTGATCCGGCTACGGAAGAGCGGATCGCCTGAGGTTGATTCGGAATGCATGCTATGAGGCCCTGAGCGTGTGATGCGTCAGGGCCTTTTTGTTGAGGCAGGGGTGTTGTCGTATCTTCGCCTGTTCAGTTGATCAGCTGTACCGCTGGCTACCCTATACTTCGGATTGCCATCGAAACAGTGATGGACGGGTTTGGAAGCCCGATATCCACTACCAGCACAGACCCGCGAAAGCGGGTCTTGTGCGCATGTCTCTGCACGCCTACGGGCGGGCCGTGGCGAGGGAGCCGAAAGGCTCGCCGGTAATGGTAGTGGTCCGGTCTTCCAACCTTGTCATGTGCCCGCTCACCCGAGTCAGTGTGTCGGGCGATTTATCTGTAATTCTGGAGATCGCACCATGACGTCAAAAACTTCGTCCACGAAGCCTCTTTCGCAGAAGCAGTCGGATATGCTGGGCGCGCTGCTTCAAGAGGCGCTGCTGACCGGACGGCGACAGCTCCAGCAATTCTCGCAGCTCGCAGCGTTGGCTCGGGCTATTGCTAGTCTGGATACGCCGCAGCTAGATCGGGCGCGGTTCATTACGCTACTGCAGGATATCGCGACGGAGGCTGAGGGACAGGCTCAGCTGGATGTTGATATGTTCCAGAGTCTGCTTGGCGGGCGGATGATGAAGCGGCAGAAGCAGCAGGAGGCGCATCAGCGGGAGGATGTGTTTGTTGTGCCGGCTAACGCTACGAGACATTGAACGAGGGATGGTGGCTTAAGGCCACCATTCTTTCTTTGGGCACGGCCGTTAGTGTGGGAGACGGATGTTGTACTTGAAGGTGACGAGGCGGGCGATCAGAATGAACATCGTTGCGATGAGCACGCTGTAGACAGTATCGAAGTTGATGTAGTCGAGAAATACGTAGAGTAGGCAGCCGACAAAAGCGCATGTTGCGTACGGGCGCGAATCACGCAGTATCAGCGGGACTTCATTGCACATCACGTCCCGGATAACCCCTCCGAAGACGCCTGTTGTTACTCCCATCATTGCCGCGGTGAACCATGGCATCTGCGCGTCCAACGCGAGTGATGTTCCGGATACGCTGAATAGGCCAAGGCCAATTGCATCAGCCACAAGAAGCACTCGCTCCGAAAATAGGCCAGACGTCGCTTTCAGCAGCATCGGCGCAAAGAATGACAGGACGAACAAAGCGATGACATATGTCTGGTGCTGAACCCAGTAGAATGGCCGGCGCTCGAGCAAAATGTCGCGAACGGTGCCGCCACCGAAAGCGGTCGCCATTGCCACAAGAAATGTTCCAATTGGGTCTAGACGTCTAGCGCGCGACTCGATGAATCCGGAGATGGCATACGCAAGAATAGCGATTGCCTCCATTACCGCGAGCGCGAAGGTAAGTCGAGGATGCATGGATGGGCGGCTAGTTGCTACGGTTTCGGTTGCGTTATAAGAGAACTAGGTTGCAATAAAACGAGAACTGCACCTGCGCCGCCGTCGTTGGATCTCGCTTGGCAGAAGGCGATTACCTCTTCTTTTTGCACGAGCCACGCTCGCACTTTTCCCTTCAGGACAGGCTCCTTTCCGATCGAACCAAGCCCCTTTCCATGAATAACTCGAAGGCATCTTAAGCCACGCTTGCTGGATTCCCGTATGAATTCTGCAAGGGCCTCTCGCGCCTCCTCACGGCGCATCCCATGCATATCGAGTTGCGCCTGAACAATCCAGGCACCGCGCCGCAACTTGCGCACTACTTCCTCGTTCACGCCGGGTCTGCAATAGAAAAGCGACTCATCGGTGTCGAGGAGCATTTCTGGATCGAATTCATCGGAGATGGCTTCGTTTAAGACCGCCTCTTCATCCAGCCGCGTTTGAAGCGGTAGTGGGGCGGGAGGCGTGCGAGTTAGCGTTGCCCTCGTCTTTGAAGCTAGAGGCGTAACTTCGCCCAGCTGCTGCCGAAACAGCGCGGCATCAACGTCCGCCGTCCGCTTAGTTTCTCTTGCGACGGCTCGCTGGCGCTCACTACGGATCGCGTCACGCTTGAGTGCGTCGCGCAAGGCCGCTAGCCCAGACAGACCCGAGCCTAGCTCGATGTCCGGCTTAGCTTGCGAAGGCAGAGCGTGCGATACACCTTTCTGTACGCTTGCTGCTGCTCTAGCGTTCTTGGGCTCATTGGGATGAGGGCGGTTCTTTGGCATGTAGTCAGGATCTGAAGGTGGCAGGGGCCGCCGTCGGAGAAGTCGAGCCGAATAACTGTACCTGTTACGCAGTCGCTTTGATCGCTCACCGATTTCGATCAATGCGGTCCGCATAATTATATTCCATTGGCGGTAAAAGTTGACGCTATGCAGGATCTTTGGTGTATAAATCTTACCTGCGATATAAGCTGCCGCGCGGGGAATGCTCGGCGCATATTGGTCACAGCGAAGACATGAAAGCAAAAATTTCGACGCGGAATTGAGCGGAGATGGATGCGGACATTGAGCATTTACCGTTCGCTGTCTGAAGCAAAAACACCAATACTGGCCTGAGTCAATTGCCAATGCAGCGACAGCAAGAGTGAGCGCGAGACACCTTGCTTTAATTTAATTAGTCAAAATTCAAATACGATTACCGGGGGCGGCTATATGATTAGTTACGCAAACCACAGTGGCAATTCAAATGTCACCGCTTATGAATTTGATCAAAATTCAATCACGGTGCAGTTCGGCGATGGCTCAATATATTTATACAACACGAACAGCACTAGCCCAACGAACATCGCTGAGATGCATCGACTGGCAATGGCCGGCCAAGGGCTGAATAGCTATATCGGCCGGGTCGTTCGAAAAGGTTATGCCGAAAAGATTCGCTAGTCTATGGAAATAAATGAAAATTCTACAGTAAATCATCGAATAACCAGAATTATAAAGATTTTTTCGTGCTGGAATATGTGACGCCTCCATTTTGAGATTTCTGACTAAATAATCATGCATGAAATCATCTGCCCGCACTGCAGGAAGGCATTTAAGATCGACGAAGCCGGGTACGCGGACATCCTGAAGCAGGTTCGCGACCGTGAGTTCGAGAAGCAGTTGCACGAACGGCTTGAGTTGGCCGAACAGGACAAGCGAAACGCCGTCGAGCTTGCCGAAACAAAGGTAGCGAGCGAATTGCAGAAAGCCGCCGCGGCCAAGGATGCTGAGATTCAACAACTTAAGTCTAGGCTGGATGCTGGTGAGGTTGAGCGGAAACTTGCTGTAAACGAGGCTCGGAGCGCTGTGGAAAAAGAGCGTGACCTGCTCGCAAACGAACTTGAACAAGCGAAGCACGATAGGCAAGCGGCTTCACAACTGGCCGAGGCCAAGCTAGTACACGAGTTGCAGAAGGCCGCCGCCACGAAGGACGCGGAGGTCCATGGCCTGAAGGCCCGGCTCGAAGCCATCGAGGTCACACAAAAGCTCGTGTTGAATGAAGCGATCAGTGTGGTCGAGAAGGAGCGGGACGAACTGAAGAGCGGTCTCGAGCGGGCGGAACTCGAGAAGCAACTCGCAGAGAAGTCGCTCAAGGATAAGTATGAGACGCAGATTAAGGATCGCGACGATACGATCGAACGCCTCCGAGATATGAAGGCTCGCTTGTCGACAAAGATGGTCGGCGAAACCCTCGAGCAACATTGCGAAACCGAGTTCAATCGTATTCGAGCGACGGCATTTCCGAGGGCATATTTCGAGAAAGATAACAACGCGCGTACTGGCAGCAAAGGTGACTACATTTTTCGGGACACGGATGAGGCTGGCACCGAGATCGTCTCGATCATGTTTGAAATGAAGAACGAGAGCGACCGCACCTCGACAAAGAATAAAAACGAGGACTTCCTGAAGGAACTCGACAAAGACCGCACCGAGAAGGGGTGCGAATATGCGGTACTGGTATCTATGCTGGAACCGGACAGTGAACTCTACAACACAGGGATTGTCGACGTGTTCCATCGCTACTCGAAGATGTACGTGGTGCGACCGCAGTTCTTTATTCCAATCATCACGCTTCTGCGGAACGCGGCGATGAATTCGCTTAAGTACAAGTCGGAACTGGCACTTGTTAAGGCGCAAAACATAGATATCACGAATTTCGAAACGGAACTTGAGACGTTCAAGACGGCGTTCGCGAAGAACTACGATCTGGCTTCTAGACGTTTTCAATTGGCGATCGATGAGATCGACAAGTCGATCGACCATTTGCAGAAGACGAAGGAAGCCTTGCTAGGCACGGATCGCAACCTTCGTCTTGCGAACGACAAGGCTCAGGATGTGACGATCAAAAGGCTGACTCGGGGCAACCCGACGATGGCGGATAAATTCGCCGAGCTCAATAGTCGTGATCCCTCCGGCGCCGAGTGAGTTGCTTCAACTTTGCGTGACTTACATAACAAAAGGGGCAGAACCAATTTTGCCACGCGCAACGCGACGGCCAGCCTGCGATAACACTAAATTATTGACATACTGTCATGAAAATCAAACGGATAAGAATTGAGAATTTTCGCGCAATTCAGAATCAAAGTATTGATTTAAACCAGTACACATGTTTTGTCGGACCAAACGGTGCTGGCAAATCAACGGTACTTGCAGCTCTGAACGTCTTCTTCCAGGAGCGCGCCACGGGCGGTACTGACGTCACAAAGCTGACTGATGAAGATTTTCACCGTCGTAACGTTGCCGATCCGGTGAGCATTACGGTCACGTTTGATGGGCTTAGCGATGCCGCGCAGCAGTCGTTAGCAGCATATGTGAGAGGAGGCGATCTGACAGTAACAGCTGAGGCTGTTTACGATCAAGTGCTGGGATTTGCTACGGTGCGACATTACGGACATCGGCTCGGGATCGAAGCGTTTCGGCGGTTTTTTGAAGCCGAAAAGGAAGGTGCTAAAGCTCCAGTGCTAAACGATATTTATGCCGAATTCCAAGCTCAATATGAGGAGCTTCGTGCTGCCCGATCGAAGGATGAGAAGATCAGCGCACTTAGAGAATTCGAAGCGCAGCGCCCGCAGGATTGCGTGCTGATTCCGAGTGCTGATGATTTCTATGGGGTGAACAGCACGGGAAAACTCTCTGCTTATGTGCAATGGGTATACGTTCCGGCGGTTAAGGATGCGTATGAAGAAGGCCAAGAGGCGAAGAACACCGCGCTAGGGAAGCTCATTGCTCGAGCCGTCCGAACTCGAACAAATTTTGACGAGCAGCTTGAAATCCTCAAGACGGAGACTTTGCAGCGATATCGAGAGCTTCTCGATGGAAACCGAGAGCAACTTATCGAGATTGCGGGCGCACTTCAGCGTCGATTGGAGGCGTGGGCTCATCCCAATGTTCAACTCAGTGTTGCGTGGCTATCTGATCCCGCTAAGTCTGTGACCGTGCAACAGCCGCTTGCCGGAATTTCCACGGGCGATGGGGAATTCGTTGGCAGTCTGGCTCGCATGGGACACGGTCTCCAGCGGTCGTATTTGCTTGCCCTACTGCAGGAGCTGGCAGGCGCCGATGCTCCGAACGCGCCGACGCTTCTCCTCGGGTGTGAAGAGCCGGAGCTTTATCAGCACCCTCCCCAGGCGCGGCATCTTGCGGAAGTATTTTCTAGGCTAACTCAGCCGGCTAGCAATAATCAAATACTGGTTACTACACATTCTCCGCTGTTTGTTAGCGGGGAAGGTTTTGAAAATGTCCGCCTCGTAAGAAGACCACATAGTGGCACCACCTCGACCATAAGTGGCGTGAATTTTCAGAGCCTGTGTACGCGGATTCGAGAGGTTCGCGGTGAGGATGTCGCTCGTCCGTTGCAGGGACTTATCGCAAAGATTCATCAGGCCCTTCAGCCGGGTATCGGGGAGATGTTCTTCTCGCGGATTCCTGTTCTGGTCGAAGGTCAGGAAGACGTCTCATACATCACTAGTCATCTGCACCTGTCAGGCATGTGGGACGAATTCCGCCGCCTTGGATGTCATCTCATTCCAGTCAACGGCAAGGACAAGCTCATTCAGCCGCTGGCAATCGCGAACGAACTTGGCTTGCCGGTGTTCACGATATTTGATGCAGATGGCAACATTACTCGAAATGATCATCGCATCAAGCACGAAGGCGACAATCGTGCGCTCATTGCGCTTGTGGCGCACGAATGTGATCTGTTCCCACGGGAGCATTTTTTCGGAACGAATTGTGTCGTGTGGCAAGCAAATATGGGAGATGCAGTCAAAGCGGACTTCGGGGAGAGCTTTGAGCAGCTAGCCAATACTGCTCGAGCGAACTACGCGAATGAAGGCGGTCTCGAGAAACATGAGATGTTCATTGCGGACTGGCTAGATGCAGGCGCTCGGAGAGGGCAGACTTCTGCGACGTTGCAGCACCTCTGTGAAGTGATTTTGGAACATGCTCGGCGGCACTGATGTCCGGTGTCGATGCAACTGAAGAAATCGAAGCGAGCACCCTGCAACTGAGTCGATGAAGTGTAAGACCTTCAAAGGTATGCAACTTCGGTCCTCCCCAAGGTCAAGAGAATCGTTACATAACGGAATTAGCGTCTTCTGTCACATATGCGAAAACTACGAGATGGACGATGCCGCGATAGCCGCAGATGATAGGCTAACTGGCTGAGTACTGATAATCTAGACGCGACGTATCGCAAGTATCCGGCTTCGAAAAACGGTTGGCTAACCCACTGCGAGGGCCCGGGTTGATTTGGAGGCACGACACGTCAACGTTTCGACCGAATCTAGGCGCATTATGTCCTTCGCGCATAGTCGCTTTAATGCACTATAAGAAATAAATTTTCCATTACTGGCAACATCGAATAATTGGGCGAATTTTCAAGTGAAAATCATAACTCTCTATAATCACAAGGGTGGAGTTTCAAAAACAACGTCCACCTTCAATTTCGCGACTTTTCTGGCTGATTCTGGGAAAAAAGTCCTGATGGTTGATGCCGATCCGCAATGTAATTTGACCGAAATAGCGCTGGCGCCAGTGATTGCGGAACTCGACGAAAAGGCGGCAAGTTCGAAAGTTGCCATGAGCGCGGCTATTCCGGAGTTACCAGGTACTAGTGTTCTAGATGCTCTGAATCAGCGCATTAAAGGTGATGTTGCATTCATCGACCTTTCGAAGGTAAAGGTTCATCAGGTGGATAATAATCTATATTTATTGCGAGGATCGGTTGATCTCAGTTCAATCGAGGACGATCTGGCAGAGGCGCATCTACAGCGGAATAGCATGCGTACGAATCTAATGCGCACATATGTTGCAATTGGCGATTTTTTAACTAGGATGGCGCAGAAGGAGCAATACGACTACATATTTATCGATGTTGGGCCAAGCTCCGGAGCGCTAACACGAGCGTTTTTTCTTGTTTGTGACGCGTTTTTCATCCCGGTAGCGCCTGATCGCTTTAATGTTCAAGCCATCGGAACGCTCTCGACAATTATTGATCGATGGATGACAGAGCATGCGCAGGTAAAGCGTCAATATGAAGATTTGGGACTTCCGATTCGACCGGGCACACCTGCATTTCTAGGTGCAATCGTTCAAGCATTCAAAATATATGCTGGCAGAGCTAAGCCGGGATATAAGCTATGGATGAGTCGTTTGCCAAAGGAGATTGGAGGTTCTCTCAAGCGTGTCATGAAAAGGCACGGCGTCGAAAATGAATTATATCTGCCCAGCACTACAAAACCAATTGCTGTAGAAATACCCGATTTTAATCAGCTTGCTCCGTTGATGCAGGAAATGGGAAAGGCGGTCTTCAATATCGACCGGCAAGATACTGCACGAATTACTGAAAGCGGAACGCCTTGGTCCGGGAATAACTGGACTCAGGCAGAGGATCGAATGGATGGATACAGGAAATTATTTTCGAAACTGGCAGGAATTGCCGACGGTTTCTAAAAATGGCTAACGAACCTTTGTCGATGGACTTGAAGCCGCACTTTGTTGCATTTCTGGATGTTCTGGGATTTTCCGATATGGTCGAGTCTGATGCGAGAACGGAGAATCAGATTTTTTTATCAAAACTATTCCGATGTCATCAAAGCGCAGCAGTAATTTTTCGAGATAACGCAAATTGTTCAATAACCCAATTTTCTGATTCAATCGTAGTAGCAATGCCATACGACGCGGCGCACTTTCAATGGTTTGTTAGTCGCGTTGCAGAATACCAGCGGCTGTTGCTGGATGAGCGGTTGTTGTGTCGCGGTGGTATTGCGGTTAATAAACATTTTTCAAATGGCACTTTTACTTTTAGCGCAGGTTTGATCCAAGCGTATCGCGTAGAAAGTAAAACTGCTAGGTATCCTAGGGTTGTCATTTCACCGGAGGTGTTATCTTTGATTTACCCGGATATGCGGGTTGTGCCGCCATTTTTAATTAAGGAAGACGACGGATTGTTTTTTGTTGATTATATTGGTCTCACCGCCAGAAAGCGATCGCGAACACTATCTGAGTCAATTTCGGATATTGTTCACCGCCTTTCTAAAAGCGAAAATTCATCTGTCCGTGAAAAGGGGCAATGGCTCGCCGCGTATTCCGATGCCATTCTGGGGACAACACACAGTCAGCCGCGCTTTTCTGGACGCAGGGTCCGGGGATTTGAGATAAGTCAGTAATTGGCTCACAACTTAACGCCCAATAAGTGATTAGCAGCGTTGGCCGGTGACATGATTAGGTAGTCGTCGAGAAGATTGATTCTCTACGACTCCCACCGAGAGAAGCAACTGCAACGCTGATTAAGTTATGTGAGGGGAGGGGCAATTGGCCACGATGTACTGACACCTCCGGAGGGCGCACTGCGGGATTCTGATTTGTTTAATCTGCGCTAACCTAGTGGTGGCGTATACCGGATGTCAATTTAATCGCCGTCTCATTATAATTTTTTATCTCCATTTTGACGAAATAGTAAAGCCTTGTGTGAGGGGTAGCCTATTATGAGTAAGAAAATACTGACAGTAGGTTTCGAACTTGCGTTAGCCGATGTTACTTATGCTGAATTTGGATCAAAAATGTCTTTATTAGATTGGGACATTGTTTTGTTCAAACCTCAGATCAATAATATTATTTCATATTCAGATTACTTTCAAGGGAAACCAAGTTTGAACGATAGCGCATCGTTCCGGCTTAAAGAGTGCTGTGAACACTGGCGTCGTGAGTTAAAGCAAGCGGTCGAGACAGGCAAGACAGTAATTGTGTACCTACCTTCTGTGTCAGAGGTGTACGTTGATACAGGCCAACGTAGCTACTCTGGAACCGGTAAGAATCAAAAAACAACACGGCATATAGAGCTCTACAGCAACTATCGTTCGTTACCTATTTCGTTATCGCCGATCCCCACGACCGGAACCGCAATGAAACTCGCAGATCGAGGTTTCGAGTTTTTGGCTCCATACTGGCATGAATTTGAAGATCTCTCGAAGTATCAAGTGTTGCTTGCAAACGAGAATGTAACGGCCTGCTTAATAACACGCTCAGGAGGGAAGGCTGTAGGGACAATAGTGCGCAATAAAACTTCGTCTGGATCGCTTGTTTGTTTTCCGGATATCGATTTTTATGCGGACGAATTTTTAAGAGAAAAGGACGGCAGTCATAAATGGACGCAAGCGGCCGAGAAGTTCGCTCATCGATTGGTTGGCGCTATCATCTCCCTTGATAAGGGATTAAGGAGCGCGCTTGAGGTGACGCCAGAACCCGCGTGGGCAAGCGAGAATCGATTTATATTGCCGCCAGAGTCGAATCTACGCATGCAATTGCTCGATGCGGAACGAGTGGTCGAAGAAGCGCAAAAAGTCAAGGAAGGGTTGGCAGAAGCCTTGGAGGCGGCGGGCGCACTGAGGGCGTTGTTGTACGAAAAAGGCAAACCGTTGGAAATTGCAATAATCGACGCACTTCGACTGCTGGGCTTCCGGGCTGAACCTTTCAAGAATTCGGAATCAGAATTCGACGTCGTATTCGAGTGTCACGAAGGACGGCTTATCGGTGAAGCAGAAGGAAAAGACAGTAAAGCGGTGAACATAGATAAGCTCCGTCAACTGTCTATGAATATTCATGAAGATTTACGGCGAGATGAGGTTACGATGCCCGCCAAGCCGGTCCTATTCGGAAACGGATATCGACTTCAGTCGCTAGGTGATCGAGAAGATCCGTTCACGGAAAAGTGCCACAGCGCTGCCGCATCTTCATGCACGGCCTTAGTATTTACCCCCGACCTATTTCCTCCAGTGCAGTATCTTGTCGCATCCCCTGATTTGAATTATGCGCAAGCTTGTCGACAAGCAATCTTATCTTCGATCGGACGTGTAATTTTTCCGGTGGCACCGTCTTCTAAAGATCGCAACGATGTTGCGAAGATGGATATAAAGGTGGATGTTTAAGTGGTAAAACGACGTTTCGGGAAGCAGCGCGGCTCATGCCGGTGCGGTGACGAAACGCATCATGCTGTTGTGCGTCGTATGCGCCTCTTTGAGTGACCAGGTTCCGCAAAAATTTATTTGCGACGATTTGATCGCGTCACTTTCCAGGTGCCATAAAAGATGAAGGGCTCCGACGTTGCGTTCGCGCTGGCCGCCAAAAAGACTACGCACACTGCTAGCAGACCACGCTTCATTGGGCTATTCCAAACGGTGCGGACTCGCTGGTCCACGCGCGAAAATTCGAAGAAGATGTCGCGCTGCGGCTCACCTACCGATTAACCCCTCACCGCGGAACCGCGGATTCCGCTCTTCAAGTGTGCTCCCTGCCGCGCAAGCAGAAACTCGTCCGATTGCATGAATATCTCGGTCATGGCCTGGTCCATTGAGCCGATGGCGATGTCGAGAGCTTCGTTTGATGGATAGAGCTCACGCATAACCAGCTCAGTCTTACCCTTGTTGTGCTCGAAGATCAGCGTCGTGACATGGCCGTCGGCGCTTTCCTCGTTGGTCCAGACGAGGTGGGTATGGGGCACCACCTCGAGATACGTGCCGAAGAACGCCGTAGGCGCGGTGGCGTTGGGGTGTTCGAACACCAGGCGGTAGCAGCCGCCGACACGGACATCCTGCTCGCAGGAAAGCAGGGCCGCGCCGCTCGAGCGGGGCACCCACCACTGCCTGAAGAGCCCCGGCGTGGTCCACGTGTCATCTTCCGGCACATAGGAGCCAATCACCTTCCGGCATAAAGGAGCCGGGGCGTTTTCGGCATAAAGGAGCCACGTCGTTTCCGGCATATAGGAGCCAGCCGGTTTACGGCATATAGGAGCCAGCACAGAGAGGAAACGGGCATCTCGGACCTTGATGCCCATTGCCTGTTTAACTTGCGGGAGCGTGATCCCCCATGGGAGGCAGCGATGGGCCGACGGAGAATCGAAATGCACCAATACCGGCAGGTTCTCGTGCGCATGCGTCACGGGGATTCCGATCGAGAACTGGCACGCTCGCGCTATATGGGCCGGCACAGGCTTGCCGCGCTGCGCACGCTGGCCGAACAGCACGGCTGGCTCAATCCCGATGCGCCGTTACCGGACGACGCCGCCATCGCGGCCGCACTGGGGCCGCCACAGAAGGCCCTCTCCACCATCTCCAGCCTCGAGGCACGCCGTGCCCTGATCGCCTCATGGCTCGAACAGCGCGTGCCCGGCACCGCGATGCTGGCCGCCCTGCGACGCGAGTACGGCTACACCGGCAGCTATTCGTCGGTTTATCGCATGATCGTGTCGATCAACGCCGACCAGCCGCCCGAAGCCACCGTGCCGCTGGACTTCGCGCCCGGCGAGGCCGCCCAGGTCGACTTCGGCGCCGGTCCGATGCTGCCGGACGCAGACGGTGTGCTCGCACGCACGTGGGCGTTCGTGATGACGCTCGCGTTCTCGCGCCACCAGTACGTCGAGTTCGTCTGGGACCAGACGGTGGCCACCTGGCTCGGCTGCCACCGCCGTGCCTTCGAATGGTTCGGCGCCGTGCCCGCGCGCGTGATCATCGACAACCCCAGATGCGCGATCACGCGCGCGTGCACGTGGGACCCGGTCGTGCAGCGCGCGTACGCGGAATGCGCCGAGGGGTACGGCTTCCGCATCGACCCGTGTCCGCCGCATGACCCGCAGAAGAAGGGCATCGTGGAAGCCGGCGTCAAGTACGTGAAGGGCAACTTCGTGCCGCTGCGCCAGTTCCGCGACTTCGCCGATCTCAATGCGCAGGCACGCCACTGGGTCATGCAGGAAGCGGGGCGCCGCATTCACGGCACGACGCGCAAGGCGCCGCTGGTGCTGTTCGAGCTTGAGCGGCCACTCATGCGTGCACTGCCACCGATCGCGCCCGATCTGGGCACCTGGTACAAGGTCTCGGTGCATCGCGACTGTCACGTCGCCCATCAGCGCGTGCTGTATTCGGCGCCGTTCATACTGGTCGGCAAGACGCTGTGGCTGCGCGCGACCGATGCCTCGGTCAGCCTTTATGATGACTACCGGCTGGTTGCCTGCCATGTGCGGGGCCGCCGCCCCGGCGAGCGTCTGACCGTGCGCGACCACCTGCCGCCCGAGGCCCGCGCGTTTCTTGCACACGACCGGCAGTGGTGTCTTGAACAGGCCATCCGCGTTGGCCCCGCGTGCACCGGACTCATCGACCTGTTGCTGTCCGATCACATCCTCGAGCGCCTGCGTGCCGCGCAGGGCGTCATGCGTCTGCAGCACACCTACGGCACACCTCGCCTTGAAGCGGCCTGCGCGCGTGCGCTTGCCCATGGCAGTCCGTTCTATCGCACGGTGAAGTCCATCCTCGCCGGCGGCTTCGACCGGCATCCGCTGAACGATACGGGTGCCGCGGGCGAGCCCGTCCATGTTCCCGGCGCGCGTTTCGCCCGCAACGCGCAATCGCTGTTCGCTCCCGACGCCGACGCGCGTCACTGATCCAAGGAGTCCATCATGCAGCCCATGCCTGCCCTTACCCCGCACCTGAAGCAGCTGCGCCTGTCCGGCATCCTCGATTCGCTCGAGGCGCGCAACCGTCAGGCCATCGATGCGAAGCTCTCGTATGTCGACTTCCTCGCGTTGCTCATCGAGGACGAAGTGGCGCGTCGCGAGCAGAAGAAGTTCGCACTGCGCATGCGTCGCGCGGCGTTCCGTACCAGCAAGACCCTTGAGCAGTTCGACTTCGAGCGGCTGCCGCAGCTGAACCGCGCACTCGTGCACGATCTCGCGGGTGGCCGGTATCTCGGCGAACACGCGCCCGTGCTGATCGTCGGGCCCTGTGGCACCGGCAAGAGCCATCTGGCGCAGGCGCTGGGCCACTGCGCGGTGCGCCAGGGGGCGGATGTGCTGTTCACGACCTGCACGCAGCTCACGGCGAGCCTGAATGCTGCACGTGCCACGGGCGCCTATGAGCGCCGGCTTGCGAGTCTCGTGCGCGTCGAGCTGCTGATCATCGATGACTTCGGGCTCAAGCCGCTTCGTCCGCCAGCCGACGAGGATCTGCACGAGCTGATCGCGGAGCGCTACGAGACGGCTTCCACCATCGTCACCAGCAACCTTGATCTGACCGAGTGGGATCAGGCGTTTCCTTCCAACCGTCTGCTCGCTTCAGCCACCCTGGACCGGATGCGTCACAACGCGTATTGCCTCGTGCTCGACGGGCAGTCGTATCGCAGTCCACGACACCTGCCCGGGCATACTCTTAACCTTGCAAACGGCGGCCAGACGACTCATTCTTGAACCACCACGAAGTCCGTTTCTGATCACTTCTGCTGGCGCCTATATGCCGGAAATACCCGGCTCCTTTATGCCGGAAGGTGACACTGAGCGCCCTGTCAACCGCGTCGACGAACTCAGGCCATGGTCCGTTGCTGACCAGCTCCGCGCACGTCAGTAGCTGCAACGTCGCGTCAAGACGTCACTGGCTAAACGCTTACTGCTGTTCGGCCAAGAGACGCTATCGAAAGATTCTGCCTAAGCGACAGCTTTAACTGCCAGCGGTCGGGTGAGATCGAGCGACAGACAGTTGCATGAACAATCTGTCATATTCTTTGCAGATACCGGGCTGATGAAATGCGACGTGGCCTACATGAGATTCCGAAGCTTCTTCGTTGACTGGGAAAGTAGCGTCTGCACATCAAGACCATGCTGATTCACGAGCTTCTGGATGTGCGCAATCGATAGATCGCGGAAATTCAGAGCTTCGAAGCTTTTGAAAAAATCACGCAGTCTCTTGACCAGTTGCCTCAGCTCCGTCGGACGCATAGCCTCAACGTCGTGAGTGAACGACGCGGCGCTGGCCACGGTGTTGGCTGGGTGGATGATGATGCGTTTCACCTGCATGCCGGGATAGTGCTTGGTGAACCAAGCGCTTGATCGATTCATTTGTTCCGCCTCACGCTTGTTGATTTCCGAGCGGTTGATTTCGACCTCGTCCTTGCACTCCCATAGGATGTATTGAGAGTCATCTAGGGCCCAAAGGTTGTCGGGTCCTTCCTTCCATTCCTTGTCCGGCCGTTCACCCGCGAAGCCTATTGCCCTGCTGATCTCATCTAAGGCTTGCTCAAACTTATCAGCCTTGACGCCGAAAGCCAGCCGGCTAAGGATTTCTGAGACGGCGATGTCAAGCTGCTCGTAGTTGTCGAATTCTCCAACCCAAGCTGCAATTCGTTCAACTCGGCCTTGACTTACCACGGTCAACTTGGCGACGGTGACGCCCTCCGACGGCTTCAACAACAGACGATTGGACTTATGGGCGGCCAGTTGAAGGCGGCGGGATTCGGTGCGGTTGCCTCGATACTGGTAGCGCGCGATCTCTTGCAGATACCAACCTTGATCCTGCATATCGACGAGCTTCTTGTCGAGGATCTTCTGTAGCATGTCCGCTGCGCTAGCGTAGTCTCCATTCAGATAAGCCTCCTCTGCGGCCAGTTCCGTCGCGTACAAGCGCAGAACCCGCTCATTAGCGCCGGAAGGTTTGACCGTTGCCATTTGTTCAACATAGAACGCTTTCCAGTCTTCGTCGCGCTGAAGGCATTGGCGGACCAAACCGTTGAAAGCGGTGGCCGGTGTGTCTCCGCCTTCGATGTCCTGCTTCGCCATTTCAGCGATTTCCAGCCCGATCTCGATCTGCCTAGACATCTGCGGCGACAGGAAGCTCCGCGACGCCGTGTCGCGAACGAGTCGCGTCAAATCGGCGCCAATGATGACGACGACCGAATAGTCCTTCTCACCGCGCACGCTACGACCCATGCCCTGTTCAACAGTGCGCACCGTGCGCATCAGCGTTGCCACGCTGTCCGGTCGACAAGCCTCTTCATAGAGATCGACCAGACTTTCGGAATACGGCTTGCCGTCGAAGATTAAGATGCGGCAGGTATCATCGGGCAGATCGATTCCGTCGTAGCGATTGACGAGGACGACGGCTTTTTCATACTTACCTTCGCGCAGGCTTTCAATAACCTCACCAACGGAATCCTTATCCGCGACCGTGGCACCGTAACCCTCCCAGTCCTTCACTCTGGCAAACGCCGTCGCAAGTGCGACCACACCGTGCTGACGCTTGGGCTTGGGGGCTGCGTAGCCCTTCACCATCAGTTCGCGGCCAAGGTCTTCGTGGATCAGCGAGGGCAGTAGAACCATCTTCTCTCCAGACCAGCTCTCCTTGGCGTAGGTTAGGGGATGAAGAATGGTGTCCGGCTCAAGTTGAAGCCCCTTGATCAGGAATGCATCATCGGTCACCGTGGCGGACATGAAGATGCGGTGATCTGCATTCGCGTAGCTGCCAAAGGCTGCCAGCGGCGGAATGCGCGGCTCGATCTCGATTGCCATACCGGAAGCGATACACTGGCAGGATTCGAGGGTGTTCTTGAGGAGCGGCCAAGAAAACTTGACCGACTTGCGCTCTGTGTGGGCGGCGAGGATGTTGGCAACATCACTCGCCCGCTCAATCCACGCCCAGTAAGGAACCTGAAGGAGAGCGTCGCGTTTGCCATTATTGACATCCGCGAAAGTTCCGACGCCCTGTTGTTCTAGGTCGCCTGCAAAGAGCGTCTTGATGGCGTCATAGGCAGGTTCATCCTTCGGAATGCGAATCCGGCAGGCTTCGCGAATCGTGTCCGCGCAGGCGTGCGCGTCGTCCATGAGCAGTGTACCCACTGCGACTGATCTGTGGTTCAGCCCGAACTTGGTGAGACCGTTGAACAGCTTCTGCACCGAAGTGATCAGAATCTTTTCGCTATTCAGGAAGTCATCGGGAAGTTCAGGGTCGGCCTGGCAGGTAGCAATGCCGAATTGCCTGGCCTGTTCGATCGTTTGCTCGATCAAAAAGTTGTCCGGACACAAGTACAGGGCTGGTCCTTTGCCGCTGTTGAGCTGTGACTGAAGCATCAGCAATCCGATCAGCGTCTTTCCTTGACCCGTGTGAAGCTTGACGATCACGTCTTTCTGGGCGCGATGGCCGGAAAACCAGTCCTTGAGCACCGCGGCTTGCGCGGGACGTAACGGCCCCTTGTCGTGCGCGCGGTCCAAGGTGTCGTAGAGCTTCACAGGGTCGGTCGGGCGCTCAGCCTTCTTACCGGACAGCCGTTTCTTGAAGTCAACCAACTCTGCCTCCCATTTTGATGTTGTGTCTTTACATCATTCGTTCGCTTCGATTTCCACCTCGACCTCGTCGGCGTCGATCTCGGCTTCCGTTTGAGCTTGAAGTTCGGCGATCGCCGCACGCAACGGTTCATAGATCGTGATTTCGCCCCCCAGTATTTCAAAGGTCACGGCGAGCACATAGCGCGCAGTCGAGTCCGGGTCGTGGCTCCAGCCTTGATGGCCTACCACGGCGATGCAAAAGTGGTTAGGCAAGCTGTTCGAGCTGACGACAGCCCAGTCCTTCTGCACCGTCCCGCTGTTACGCTTGAAGTCCCGAATCAGTCCGTCTTGCGGCTTGTCGTGCAGTACCCAGGGCAATGTCGATCCGGGCAGCGGTGCCGCCTCGTTTGTCGCGTCCTTCATAGCGCGCACCCGAAAATCGTGTAGCCCCTCGCCCAGCTTGCTAGCCTTCCAGTCTACCCACGTCGAGAGATAGCGACGCAGATAGCGTCTCGTGCGCCGCGGCTGAGCTACATAGGAGAGCGTCACGTCGATGCGGATGTCGAATTCGTCGGCTTGCTGGCGGAGCTCGGCTGGAATTGGTATCTGATAGATGTGACATTCGCTAGCGTGAATCTTGGCGTCACCGTTCGTGATGAGCGTCGTTCGATGATCCGTGTTCGTGGTGGCTCGTGCCTCATCTGGAAGGCCGAAGCCTAAGCATCGGAGGGCGTTTGACGATGCGGCGAACAGCGCCTGTTTTTCCCCAGGAGTCATGTCCGGCAGCGGATTGCGCAGGCGCGACAGAATGTCTTCGGCCCAAGCCGGCCATTGCGCCGATTGCACAACCAAGGCGCGATAGAGGAGCGTTGGCTCTGCGGGCAAGATGCGCTGTACCTGAGCTGCAATGCGAGCCACTTTGGGCGTTGCGTAGGACGTGCCTGCAGTGTCGCGATCTACCGCTGGTCCGGGGCCATGGAGGGTTGACCGGATGAGGTTTGGGCAAGCAGCCGGGATGCGGCCGCCACCTTGAATATCAGGTGGCACGTTGTTCGTTCGAACGGCGTCGCCGCCGTACTCTACAACCTCGGGCTTGATGACGTTCCAGATGCCGGGTCCTGACCGCGAAAACGCTGAAGGGGCTGACGCGTGCGTAGCGAAGGTTCGCCATGTGCCAAGCTCTGCGGCATCGTAGGCGATTGAGCCTACTGTCAGTGCTTGCAGGCTCTGTCCGGGGTTCGCAATGCGAGCCGCATTCTCCTCAAGATACGCGGGATAGTTTCTGCCAGCTTTCAGGTGGTCGGCGATTCCCAAAAACGGAGGTGTTCCTTGCAGGGGCAAATTTCCGGCGCTTTGCACGACGAGAACGTCGCGCTCGTTGCACAACTGGTCGATCTCTGCTGCCCAAGCAGACATATAGCGCGTGCGGCAGTACCCGCGCGCATTGATCGAGTGATTGAAGATACGTGTCTGGCGAGGGCCTTCGTTGAAGCGCTCGACTGCTTTGCGTAGCGCTTCCGGTGGGAAAGATTCGACGGGCATCGCGTTTTGCGCGTCGAGAACGCGGGCGTTCTGAATCCAGAACGGGAGTTGAGGTGCACCTTCTGTCGGTACGTTCTCGCCATACAGCACGGCGCCCGCCACGCGCGTTCCGTGCCCGCCTGGCGCGACCTCGTCCGCGACCGCTGTCGCGGGCGAGGTCGGTAGAAAACAGTGGGATGTGGCTAGGTCAACGCCTGGCTGGAGTAGGACGTGGCCTTCCTGAATTCCGCTATCAATGACGCAGACGGCGGGCGCGTCCGCATCAGGCGCCACTGGCGTCACTGCGGGCAGCGTTTGAGCGGCGCCTTGGGTGAGGTGCTGTGTTAGGGCGATGTCTTCCGGCTCGACGACTTCGAAGATGAAGGGATAGTTGAGAATGAAGTCCTTGAGCCCCTTTCCCGAGATTTTCAGCCTAACGGTGAAGCTGTCTGGAAGGACACCCGCTTCAAAGTCTGCACCATCCGTGAGATGCAGGATCTCCGCGTGATAGAACGCGGCGAACTTCTGGATTGAAGTTTCGCGCTCCATCTTAATGTCGTCCCACTCGTTGTAGGCTTTGGCACGTTGTTCTGACCATTCGAACTCTTTGGCTGCCCATTGCGCGTCAGTCGCGCGCTTGCCTCGGACCGGGCGAGGTGGAATCTCCTGCGTCCCGGCGCAGGAGATTCCTATGTCTACAACGTAAATCTGATTTTCGTCGATGTTTCCCCATGAAGCCATGAGGTGTTCAGATAGGATGCGTCCCAGCCGATCCGTTTGATCTGGGTCATCGAACAGCGTGTGGACCAGAGCGATTGTTGCCGAGCCATGTACGGTGGCAGCGAAGCCTTGAGCCATGGCACGGAACGCGGTGAGCTGAATGTCTTCAGACGCCACTATCACGTAGCCATCCTCCTGCTCCGCGACGATCTCGAATTCGAACTTGTCCCTCAGAGCGTCTAGGTCGAGGCCCGTGTCGACCTGCAGCATGATGGGAACACCCGCCGGGATTTCCGGCAAGGCTTGTCCGGCTGCCTGACGTTGTGCCTTGCGCGCCTGCCAACTCGTGCTGAGCGCCTGGGCCGCCGTGTCAAGCGCGACGCTGTGCGCCTGGCGTTGTATGCCCCTGTTGGCTAGCGTTTGCGGCGACGCGTCCCCGCCCCCGCGCAGGCGAGCCCTGCCTTGGTAGCGAAGGAGCAGGGGAAGGTGTTCAAAGTTATGCGTTCCCGCCATGGCTTACGCTCTCCGCGTCGTATCATGCCGTTGGAGCTCTTCAATGGCCTTCAAGAGCTTGTCTTGCGACAAGAAGTAATGGCCGGCCAGCACAACCGCTTTCGCAGCGTCCTGTGCCGCTTTCACGACCATCGCGGCCGATGAACCTTCGAGCTTTGCCACCAATGGTTGCCAGTCGATGGACCTGTCCATCGACACACTGGATAGGGTCAGCTTCAGCAGCTCTTCAATTTCGGCTACACCTGGCAACGGAATGGAGAAGACATCGTCGAAGCGTCTGAAAAGCGCAGGGTCCAAAGAGGACTCTAGGTTCGTTGTCGCCACGAGCAGGCCAGGCGCGTCGTACTCCTCCATCAACTGAAGCAGCGAATTAACAATGCGAGAAACCTCGCCGATGTCCTTGGAGGCTGTGCGCGATCGTGCAATGAAGTCGCATTCGTCGAGCAGTAGCACGCATGGCTTTTCTCGGGCACTGCTGAAGATCGATCGGAGGTTCTGAGCCGACTCCCCAAAGAACGAGGAGATCAGAACATCAAAGCGCACCTTCATCAGCGGTAAACCCGTGTTCCAGGCGAGCCGCTTGGCCCCTAGGGATTTGCCGCAACCCGGCGGCCCGTAGAGCAATACAGTCTTGCGAGGTTTGAGTCCGAAAGTGCGGAGCCGATCGCGCGCAGCGTACTCTGCTTCGATCCTCGCGAAGCGCTGCTCGACGACACTAGGCAGCACCATATGGTGTTCAAGCTGATCGTGCGGTATCAGCGTGGCCAGCGTTTCGCCATGGCGTCGGCTCAGCGGAAGCTCTTTGAGCGTCCTGTCAGTGTCGGGAGTCGACGGCGACGTGGCCGGCCGCTTGGGCTTGGGCTGCTTCAGGATCGCTTCAAGTTGTTCGGCAAGCCGAACGTGCCCGGTCTTGCGCTCCGCTTCGACGATCTTGCCGGCCAACCGGTCCAAGTCCGTTTGTGAGCCATCCGCAATGGCTCGTACCACTCTCTTCAAAATATCGGCATTCATGCGATTTCACCTTTTCTTGGCGAGCTGTCGGACAAGTGTTAACTCGCCAACATGCCGGACTCGATGGCCGCAGGCAGGTTTGTGCGTTTGCGCGCTGACCGGGTTTTGCCGGAACACCGCAGTCATGTGACGACCTCTAGGCCGCGTCTCTTAACTAAATGCAGCAACTTGAGTGCTGTGCCCGCTGGTTTTTTCTGGCCGATCTCCCACTTCTGAACGGTCGATAGGCTTGTGTTAAGCAGGCGCGCGAAAACCGCTTGGCTGACATGCGCATCTTCACGGATGCGCTTGATTTCGACCGGCTCCAAGGGCTCGATTGGTGGCAACCAGAGCGGGTTGAATTCACGCAGCGTGACCTGATCGAGCACGCCTGCCTTCTGCACGCCTTTGGTCGTGTTACGCGTGGCCCCGATGATGGGAGACCTTGTCTTGTGCATCGAGATCCACCTATTAGAACGCCACCAAATAAAACCCGACACGTCAAATTGTAGCACTCGGTGCTATGAATCGGATCGCCCCTCCTTGCAGCGAACTCTACACCCTTACCGTACAAAAACTGGGCAGCGGTCAGCCTGAATTTTACGAGCGAGCTTTCCAAAATGTCGCGGTGAACAATTGTGCGTATCGCTCGCAAGATTGACCTGATGCGCGAGCACCGCATTCCGATCAGCGCGTAATCGCAGATGTCGATGCATTCGGCATTGTTCGTGGGTGACTTGTCTGACTTCTACAAGGGTTATCCATGGTAAATATCTCGGCGCCGCCGCTCTTCTGAGGACAATGGTTTTTTATAGGCTCACGATACGCTGCTTCGCATTTTCACTAAAAATCATGATGAAATGTTCGAAGCGCTATTTCGACCATCGTTCCATAGCGAACCCAAAATATATAGCGGACTGCGGCTAGGCTTATTGAACTTCTGAAGCTTGTAGGAAAGTTGTGTCTTCGAGTTTACAGGCACAATGAGCCCGCCGTGTCCAGCGAATTGATGCTCTCCGAATCCTGCGGTGCTGCGTAGCGTAGCGGGCGACGAGTGATCGCAATATGGTGAGCAGAACTTCCTGGGGTTAGCTCATCGATAAGCGAGCACGATGCTCTCGAGATCTTTAGCGCATCTCAAGGCGGGGTTGCCCGGCGCTTACAGTATCGAGGGCACTTGACTCGGATTGTCATCAGCGCTCTATAGCAACTACGGTCCAAGGTTGCCGCGAAAACCTGCAACGTGCTCTGGATAACGCAATCCTTGCCGCAAAGCAGCTAGAAAAGCATCCTCTTTCTGAGAGGGGAATAGATAGTCCGAATTCTTCGCTCCAGGTTTCAATTCAAAATCAAGAGAAATAACTGCCACTAGAAAATCAGCAGCTAAATTCATTGCGAACGGGTCGCTTCGACAAATAACACACGACTGTCGAATCGGTCGAAGTGGCTCCAAATTTCCAAGAACACGATTATTGACGTGGGGAGCCATTTCAGTGTTATTTTGCGAAAACACGTAGAGGACGGATTTGCCATCATTATTCCCCACGAAATCGTATCCGTCAGTCAATCGATCGTACTTATGAGTCGCAAAAAAGAGTGCGATATCGAGATCGGCCGTCAGGTCAAGATAGGGCGTGCGCAACCCGTAATGCTGTAGTAATGTTGTTAGAAGATCTGCGAGATTAATATCATGTCCCATACTCAGGTCCTGCGCTATACACCCGAATTGTTGCAATAATGGGTCGTAGCTATCTTCCATGTCGCTGTATGACATGGGCAGTCTATTACCCAGTATTTGCTCACGGCGATGAATCTCTGCTAAATCAAACTGGGAGTAAATTACCTTAGACCATTCAACAAGAGAGAGGCTCTGGAAGTTACGCTTGCTTTTCGGATTAGCCTTTTGTGCTTCACGCCATAGCGTTGGCATCAGTGATAATTCACCAATGCCATTCACAACAAAGTGAGGATTTGGTTGAACTCTGTCGAGCACATGATTGTGGATTTGACCTCTTAAAAGAAGCGGCCGTCTGTGGGTCTCAGCAAGGCTCTCAAGGTGCGCTGAGATGTCCGAGGAAGATGTTGCCTTCAAAACCATTACCCCATTGCGGCCATTTGCATGCATCCTTTTGAAGCCGTCCAGCGGGAAACGGCAGCGTCCGTCGATTGAGGCTAGAAGACCACCGTAATAGCGATCAATCACAATATTGTGACTTTCTAGCACAACATAACCAGAGTTTGAAAAAGCCACCGCTTCCGCTTCATCAAAGCCAAGTCGTGTGAAGTCACACGGTTTGTCGCCGACGTTTTTTCGTATGAGCTCAGCGTCATCATTCCAATCGAAGTTATTGCTGTAGTAGTCCCAGTAACAAGTCATCTATTCTTCCCCGATCTCAAGCGATTTAAATTTACAGTTTGCTTTTGGCCGTTGCCGAAGCGTCCAGGATCCAAGCGTACGGAATTCTGGTGACGTCAAAATTTCCTATATAACGGCGTTGTTTTTCTAGTCTGAAGGGTAAGCAGGTGTGAGCTGCCTGGTTTTATAACACCACTTGGCTCTAGCAATAAGGCCACTGCTCAGCTTCGAATGGGGCCGTACTTCGCTGTAGTGCCGGCACCAGTCACCAACCATGCGATTCGCTTCGATCCGGTCGACCGTACACGTCCACGGCAGTCAGGCTCGCTACGCCCGTTACGTGGCTCGCTCCGGCTCACCTACCAATTAACTCCTCACCGCAGATTCGTCGAGTTCAAGAGTGCTCCTTGCTGCGCGCAAGCAGAAATTCATCCAACTGCAGGAATATCTCGGTCATGGCCTCGCCCATTGAGTCGATGGCGATGTCGAGAGCTTGTTTTGATGGATAGAGCTCACGCATCACCAGCTTGGTTTTGCCCTCGTTGTGCTCGAAGGTCACCGTTGTGATGGCGCCGTCAGGGATTTCTTCGTTGGTCCAGACGAGGCGGGCATGGGGCACCACCTCGAGATACGTGCCGAAGAACGCCATAGGCGCGGTGGCGTTAGGGTGTTCGAACACCAGGCGGTAGCGGCCGCCGACACGGACATCCTGCTCGCAGGAAAGCAGGGTCGCGCCGCTCGAGCAGGGCACCCACCACTGGCTGAAGAGTGCGGGCGTGGTCCACGCTTCGAACACGAGCCGCGACGGGGAGTCGAAGGTTCGTGTTGTGAGCATCTCGCGCTCGGACGTGCGTTGCGAAATCGTCGGGTTGCTCGGGCGGGCTGGCTTATTTTCGCTTCGTTCGACCATCACGTTCCTCCCTAGGTTTGAGCGCCTCGACGACGGTGTCCATCGAGTCGAAACGCGCAGCCTATACCTGGCGGTCATCTTCGCCGAGATAACACCCGGCTTCGATGTTGTTACCGCGGAACCGGAAGATGACACCATCGATACGCTGACATGCACGGTGACGGAGTTCGTGAACGTGTTGCCGGCCATCGAGCTGCCGGGCGCGATACGACCTGGGAGGGTGCCCGGAGTGTCGACCTTGACCTAGCACCCCAGTAGCGCGCGATGGTCTGTCCACAACCTTTGGCGTCCGACGACAGTCGGGCCACTTCCAGTTGTTTGATGAGAGCCATATAGCTCTCATCAAACAACTGCTTTCATTCCGAAACCGGTCCGATGCTCGGCGCGCTGAAGTCGGTCTTGCCGATGTTCAAGCATCGCGTGCTGAATCGCCCGCCACGGCAGCAGTCCGTCGTTCTGCGAAGGCAATGGCGAACGGCAGCCGCCGTTCCAGCGAATGGGATTTCGACCCATCATGGCCTTTTAACTTTCCGGTAGCAGAAGCTATCTCTTCAAAAATACTGGTCGTTATGGATCATTCAATCTAAATCTGCTTTGGAAATGAATCTCCCGGTATAAACATACGGGTGGAGATCGAACGCTTCCTTGAGTTGCTTTGAGTCATAAACGCAGATCTTTGGCTCATCTAAAGCGGCGGTCACCATCGCCAAGCGCCAGAATGGGTTTGTCGAGAATCCCTTTTCATGTTCATTCCTAGTTAGGAAAAACTGGGGGACGATGCCCGAAGTGCCTTTCACTTCGACATTCAGCGTTGTCTTGCCTTTCGAGAACACGAAATCGAATCCGCACGGCAAATGAGTCACTCGTTCATACTCAAACCCTTCATTTCGAAAATGAGCAATGACAGCCCGTTCAGCTGCTTGCTCAACACGTTTACGGTCTTCTGGCGTCCCAAATCCTTTCAACGGGTCGGATGCATCAAGTTCAGGATCGGGTAAATTTTCTTCGCTCGGGTCCTTTACCGCGAACGGACGCAGGGCTGTCATCCGATCCTCAAGCAGCTTAAGTATTCGTTTCTTCGACTCATCGGCCTTAACGTGCGGACCTTCAAGATACGAGTACTTTGCCTGTCGAACGGAAGCGTCAGAAAAAGGTAATGTCCGAAACGCTGGTGGGACGAAGTAAGCACTTCTGCTGGTGATGCAGTATGACCAATCATATCCGGCACGATCCGTATCGCCGCGTTTTTTCACGTGCGCCTCCGGTGGGTCAAACCAGTCTCCATGCAAGGTGGCATTTTCATACCATCCAACAACATGGATACCCGGGTGCTTCGGATTTTTAGCGAGACAAATCACGGTCCATCCTGTCGGTTCATCGCTAGACGGTGCATAACCCTTGCCTTGCGGGGGAACGTAGCAATAGTACGTTCCGTCCGGAAACGGCTTAAAGTTGAATGCTTCATGGCCGCGGTTACCGTTTTTTTCGCCGTTTTCGACCAGCCACGCAAAGTTGCCGTCAACCGGTCCGCCGCGATAATACTCAGACCACCCAAATTTCACCCAAAGGATTTTTCTCATTTTGCTTTATCAAGGATCACTATTTCTGTGGCGATCGTTGGACTACTGATGGGGCTAGCCGGTGAAGTTCCTCTTGGGGCCTTGCCATTGATTTTACCGTGGGATACTTCCGAGGAGAAAGGTCACCTGAATCCGATTGGAATCAGGTGCAGCCAACATCATGGAATTGACAGGGCGATTTTTTCGACTGAGGTCACTACGCCTTCGACTCGTCGATACAGCTCTTCGGCTTCTTTAATCGTTATTCGATGCTGCGGCAAGTGTGTGTGAATTCCGCCCGAATGGTCTTCGGGATACAGTAGACGGTTCCGTAGCGCGGACACATTCGTTACGAGTTTGACGACCTCGATCTCTAGCTTCTTGTCTCCATGCTGCTTAGCTGCCTTCACGAAGTTCTGCAACTTCTTCGGGTGTGAGATCGATGCTCCAACCGGCAGTCCTTTCAAGATCGCTAGCGCCGAACCAGTTGACTCCAACGCGTGATAAGCAAGGAAAGCCTTCTTCTCGTGGATTTTCGACTTCAACATTGCGGCTGCCTGGAGAGACCGTTTCGCGACTATTTGATAATCTTTACTTGTTGGCATAGATGACGGCCCCTCTTTCTGAAATAGTGCGTACGGCGTACGGAAACTGCTCCTTCAGACTTAGCTCCTTGCGTCGTCGCATGGGATCGACGACGGCAAGTATTCCAGTATCTTCATAGTACCTAGCGAGCGCCTCCTCGACACCTCGGACAGCCGCGTAGTCGGAGCCTGTCGAGGTGATGACGTATATTCGAATCCACTCGGGAGGCTTTCGAGGGAGCTTCGCAGGCAATATGCCAACCAGCGCGTCAATGTACTTTCTCGGTGGGCGATTTAGCAACCGGTTGCCCAGTGTGATAAGAGCATCGCCATAGTGCCCCTTTCCAGCGGCGTTGAGTTTATCCAACGAGCCTAGTAGTGCCAATTCTCGCAAATCGTCCATACAGTCCTCGGGGAAAAGCTTGCTTTATCGATACAAGGTCTCAGGTAACTCTTCGCCAGCACCGGTCTACATCAATAAACGCTGCGCCGGACAGTTCTTCGCAGTGGTCGGCTGAATCTTCAATTGAAAATTCCAGTTGGTCGCCTGCTTTATTGAACCAAGACTTTACGACGGGAGCAGTTGGTGAACTGTTCGGTGCTGATGTCGCGTTCGCTGGGTGATTGCGAAAGCTTGGCCTTGTTGTAGTCACTGATCGTTACAAAGGGTGGTTTTCGACCCACCGAACGATATCGTCGTAGTCACGCAAGTCTAGGTGCCAACTGCTTTGGGCTAGCGTTTCTTGAAAAGTAATTGCGTCTTTCGTGAAATAAGTTGCACTGACAATAATAGTCTTATTTGGGCCATTTGAGGCTTGATGGACACCGTATGCCGAACGGATGACATCGACGCCGGTTGGATTACCAGGGTCGTTGCGCTTACATTGAACGAAAATCTTGAACGGCACGCCGTCGTTATTGATCACGCCGATGATGTCGGTGCCCCCGTCCCTCGTCTTCTTCGTAACTTCAACCTTGAATCCTTTCGCACGGAATAGTTCAGCGACGACCTGTTCGAACATGCGCCTATCCAACGTCGCCAGCCCAGCGATATTCCGTTTGAGTTCGTCAAGCGCGAGCAATGTTCGGTGGTAGTCCAACGGCGATAGTCCTTCGATATCGGACTCAAAGACAGGATCGCGGATGATCTTCGGGTTATCGTTGAGAAATGCGATATTATTTGGATGCGTCAGAAATACTGTACTGGAAAAACCAGGGTGTGTGTCATCGTCGGCGATGATTTTATAGCCGAGTGATAGGAACTGCTGGCATCCCAAGCAAGGAAATAGTTCGTGTCTTTCCGTGTGATACCCCGTTTCCTGAAAACGCGTGGAAGCACTCAAAAGAATCTGTTGCGTGCCGCAAAGCTCGCACTTAAACGGAAGGTCGCTCTCCAGTCGAAACATAGCCAATTTTTCCCTTGCCGCTCATCGCGCTGTTTTATCATCTACGCTTATCGTGTGAATCCGATAACCGCACCCCGTTCGCGGCGTATTTTGGATTTTTAGGCAGTTGTCGCACCGGCAAAGCACGCGATCCATCTTCGACGCCCACTTTCCGACGACTGCAACATGCTGAGTATAACGCCGCTCCGTTCATGCGTCGTCGCCGGATCGTGGCGCGTGGGTACCTCTAGTCCGGCGGCCGTTGTATCAAGGAAACGGTCATTGAGGTCGCGCTGGGTCGAACGGCTCAGACGGGTCGGCTACAGCCCTCTGCGTCAGAAATGAATCCCCAAGAACTCCCGGCAAGGAAGCACCGCGCTCACTTTTCCCGCACATCGCCCGCATTCAACCCACCGATCGCATTAAGCCCTCTCACCATCCCGCGCACCACCAACTCCACTTTCTGCACCACCTCCGGCAGCTAGTCGAACGGCGCGCCCTCGCTCATATAGATGGACTGCCCCATCTCCATCTGCATCGCATGCACACCGTCCTCCGGCGCACCGCAGTGCCGCGTGATAAAGCCGCGCTTGAAGCGTCCGTTCGCAATCCACGTGAACGGACTTGCCGCGGCGGCGCGCAGCACCGCATCCTGCACCGAGGGCGCGGCGGTGCGGCCATCCTGTGTGCCGATGTTCAAATCCGGCAGCGTCCCTTCGAAAAGCCGTGGCAGCACGCTTGAGATCGAGTGCGTTTGCCACAGCAGCACGTTGCGATGCTGGCGGCGCAGGCGCGGCACGTGTTCATGCAGGGCGTCGTGATACGGCTGCCAGTAAGTGGCCACGCGGCGCTTGCGCTCGGCGGCGTCGGGCGCGCAGCCCTCGCGATACAGCGGCGCGCCGCGAAACGTTTCGGTCGGGCACAGCGACGTGGTGGTCAGCCCGGGAGACAGGCTCTCGTCGTTCGACGGCCGGTTCAAGTCGATCACGTCGCGCGACACGCGCGCACCGAGGATCGTCGCGCCGAGCGCGCGGGCGAATCCGTAGAGGCGCTCGAGATGCCAGTCGGTATCCGCGAGCGTCAGCGCGATATCCGTGTACGGGTCGCGCAGGGCATCTGGAATGTGCGTGCCGAGATGGGGAATGGAGATCATCAGCGGCGCATCGCCGCGTTCGAGCGAGAAGAGATCGTGAGCTGAAGGTTTCGGTCACCCTCCAACGACGCACGACGAAGCCTAAGGTTTAACCCGGCTGGCCCGATAAAACCCGCCATCCTGACTCAACACGATCTCACGACCTGCACGGAACACATACCCGCAAGGATCGGCATCAAGCACGAGAGTCCGTGCAGGAACGCCGGCATCCTTAACGCCGGCCTTGTACTCGCGCAACAGAATCGGCGCAGTCGCGCGCGTTGCGGCACGCATGTTGTCTGCCTTGCAATCGTCGTCGCCCACTTTCAAGCTGTTCTTGCCGATCACGATCTGCTTGCCGATCAGCCCACGCAGTTGATCTTCGCCGACAGAGATTTCACTATAGCCAACGAGCTTGTCGACTTTCCATGTGCCATAAAAGCTGAAGGGCTCTGAGGTCGCGTTCGCGCCGGCCGCTGCAGCGAATATGCACACTGCCAACACGCCACGCCTCATGGTGCCGCCTGAAACGGTGCCGGACTCAGCTCGCCGGCGATTGAGCAGGCCGCCGTTCAGTCGCGGATGAGCTGAGACGCGCCCTTGCGCGTCATGCGGGTGCTCGTAGATGTATCGATTCATGTTGCTCGCCACGCTTGCGATATCACCTGCATTTGCCGGTTACCCGATTGCTGGAGTGCCTGCCCGGGTAGTCAATACCGCGGAGGTCAATACGGCGAGGGCTGGTTACGAATGACAGCAAGGCTGACAATTTTATCGCCTCGTACACTGAAGTAGTTCGACATGACCAATTCCCCGGGCGGGAGGGCAGATTTATCATATTCGCCGTCATACGCGGCTCTGATAATGACGTCGCCGTAGTGATCGACAACTTCGCGTACGTCGAGGGTCACCCGGTCGCCGACCATTTCCTTCTCGACCCATCGCCGGATCGCGTTGATCCCTCTAATCTCCCGACGGTTGTCGTTCACATAGGCGTCCGGCGCGAAGGTCGCGACGATCGCCTCGGTGTCGAAAGCATTGACGGCCTTGATGTGCTCAGCAAGAACGCCAGTAAGTGCAGGTGTCATGTTCCATTGCTCCATTGATATGTGGGCGTTGTGGCCCGGAGCGCTTATCGTGATTGCTCCCGCAACGGGAGAGTCAACAGTCCCCAAGGGGCTTGACTCTCCCCCAAGGGGAGAGTGCACAATCCCCGCATGAAACCATCCTTGACGATTGGCGATTTCGCGCGCGCGACGCATTTGAGCGTCAAGACGCTGCGCCACTATCATGAGACGGGCCTCCTCACGCCAGTGGAGGTCAATGCACAAACGGGCTACCGCCGTTATGCGACCGATCAGATTCCGATAGCTCAAGTCATACGCCGTTTCCGCGCCCTTGATATGCCGCTGGAGGAAATCCGTGCGGTTCTCGCCGCTCGAGATCTCGAGAGCCGCAACGCGCTGATCTCCGCACATCTGCAGCGTCTGGAGATCAGTCTTGCCCGCACTCAGAGCGCGGTCGCGTCCTTGCGTGATTTGTTACAGCATTCAGCGCGAGCGGCCGCTCGCATCGAACAGCGCAGCGTCGGCGCCACCCTGGCAGCCGCAATTACACAGGTCGTCGATGTCAAGGACGCATTGTCCTGGTATCAAGGTGCCGTTGCGGAGCTTTATGCCACGCTCGCCACGCAACACGTTCCGTCCGCTGGACCGGCGGGCGGTATCTTCTCGAACGCCTTGTTCTCGGATGCACGCGGAGAAGCAACCATCTTCGTACCGTGCGAAGCTACGGTGCGCCCGATGGGTCGAGTGCTGCCGCTCGTGGTTCCTCAAATCGACTTGGCCACTATTACGCATGTTGGGCCGCATACCGATATTGACCTCGCTTATGGGGCATTGGCCTCGTATGTGGCACAGCATGCGCTGGCAATCGCGGGGCCGATCCGTGAGTACTATCTGGTCGGGCCGCACGAGACTTTCGACACGACGGCCTGGCGAACCGAGATCGGATGGCCCATTTTTCCAACGGCTGCCTGAATACCGTTCCCAGGCGCGCGCGAGACGTGGTCGAATGATTGAAAGAAGGCCGAAAGCCGACGCAGATGCCGCGACAGCTAGTCGGTCCGCAAAAGGTCGATTGATGCTGATCGCATCCGGCAGTCACCCGCCAATTGCGACCACTCGAACCGTAACGACAACTTGATTGACGACTACACATTTCTCGAAGGCGTGCGGCGCTGCAATTGACCAGTATGACAACGGGTGGGTGGATCAATGTGCGGGTCACTTGCGGCTGATGCAGTCGGCGACTGGCGACCAGAAGCAGACAGTCGACAAGGGTGCGCAGATCGCTAACAATCAGCGCAGCAGCATACGAAGCTAATCGACCTCCTCAAAAGACGCCACGCCTACGTCTCGTGAGCGACAGCGGAACATCAACCAGTGGGGCGCGCTGGCGGCCTTGCAGGCGATCGACGCACGGCTCCGGGCGGCTTGAGCGCGCCGCGTTCAGGCCGGGCGCGACACCGAATCGATCGCATCGCGGCGCACCTTGTCGACGTATTTCCCGACCGCGATGCTGGAGAGCAGGCCTGCCGCGAACGTGATGGCAAAGGCGGCGAGCGTTTCGAGTGCTGAGTTGTTGTAAGGCATGGTGTTCGACTCCGGTGGTGAGATGGCGTCAACGCCTGAGTGCGTGACTGATTCCATGCTAGGTGCGGAGCTGGACGCGCCCTGTCCGGAAGCGCTGCGAATCCGCTGAAATCACGGCAATGAAATGAAACGCGGCCGCTCGTGGCGGCCGCGTGGTTCAGCAGGATTCAGCGGATCAGGACTGCGGCAGATAGCGATAGCGTCCGATGCGCAGCACGGTTTCCTCGTGCCGATTCTCGTAGTACACAGCCAGCAGGTTCGTGTTGTTGGCGGTCAAGTGGTTCCATTGGCCGTCCTCCATGCGTAGTTCCTTGAAGCTGAGCCCGTCGTCCTGGCTCACCAGGATCGTTCCGCCGCTGCTCGAGGTAATCAAGCTCAGGTCTTGCAGCGCGAAGCATTGGCCGATGTGGATCGGTGTGTCGCGATGCGTCCACGCATAGCCCTTGTCGGAGGTGAACAGTTCCGACGCGACGCACATGAGGCCGCCACCCGAGCCTAGGTGAACTGAGGTCGTGCTGGACGCGGTGTAGCGCGAGCTGCTGTCCCAGTCGCATTTTTGCCACGCTTTGGCCGCGCCGTAGTACATGACGAACGGTGGCTGCTCGGGCTTCTTCTTGTCGCGCATGTACGACCAGTCGTATTTGCAGAACGCCAGCAAGCCATTGCGGCCGGGCAGGGCGCAGATCCTTTCGATCTCCACGCCCTCGTCGGTGCGCGGCGTCTGATCCCAGGGCTCCCAAGGGCCGGCTAGATCGGCCCCGCGGAACACAAGGGTTTGCGCATACGAGCCCGACTTGGTGGTATCGGAAAAGAAGCCTTTTTCGACATAGCTGTAACGCTGGTATTTCGTCGCGGTCCACAGCCACACGCCGTTGAAATACACGATGTCGTGATAAGACAAGCGCCCGTCATTGAGCGACAGTTTGCTGTTGTTCGCGGGCGCGGGGCCGGCACTGTGTTGCCAGTTCAATGCGTCGCGCGAGTAGTAAAAGCCCTCGGGGCGCGGACCGCGCGACCACGAGCGGTTCCACACGATCCAGACGCCGTTGACGATCTCGAGCTTGTTCAGGCTGACCTCGCATTCGGGCGCATCAAGCCGCACCTCCTGCCATTGCAAACCGTCTTCGCTGCGATAGAAGCGGTCCTTGGAATCGATGCTGGCCACCACCAGCCAGATCTTGCCGTCGGTGCGGATGTGAGTAATCTTCTCCGCTTCGCACGGCGGCTGCGCCACTTGCTGCCATTCGAGGCCGAGCAGGCAGGGTTCGCCATCCTTCACGACGGCCACCGACCGCTTCTCCAGCTGTTCCAACGCCTGCTTCTGCTGCCATTCCGCGCGTTTGCGTTCCTTGATCGCGATGACCGAGGAATCGAAATCGCCCTTGACGAAAAACTCGAGCTGCTCGGCGGCTTCGGTGCACACGCTGGAAAATGCATTGAGCGTGTGATCGATCTGGTTGCAGTAGCGCTGGAACTGGTCGCCCCAGTCTTCGTTGTCGGTGGAGTCGTCCAGCACGTAATCGGAATAGGCAATGTCGTCCGAGAATTCGAATTTGGGCAGGTTCCAGCGCACAATCCGGCTGTTCGCCGCGTACAGCGCCGATTGGTGCTCCGACAAGAAATCGCGTGCCTTCTTCCGGAGTTCGTTCAGGCTCGACAGCGCCGAACGTCGCCCGAGGCTGTACGCGGCGGAGCCGGCCTTGTCCACCAGGCCGCTCAGGAAACCGCCGTCGGACGAGGGCATGTAGTACGCATATTCCATGGCCTTCATGGACACGCTGCCGACTTCGAGCGTGATTCGCATATTGGCCCAGCTGCTCATGCTCAACGGCTTGAGCACCTCGGAATAGCAGGCCTCGAAACGCACCGCACGGTAGCGCACCAGGTTCTTCCAGCCCTGAGTGCTCGCGTTCAACTGCTGGGCCGCGTCGAGCACGGCGGCGGGGTCCTCGCCGTTCACCATTAGCAGCAGGTTAGGCAGACTGCCTTTCAGATTCGCCGGCTTGAGCAGGCCGAGCACGATCTTGATCGCCGGGCTTTCGATCGGCTTTTGCGCGAGCGTCAGCAGGAAGAAGGCGTCGAGCAGCCAAGTGGCTTTCTTGTTCTCGTCGTCGAGCAGGGCCTGCATGATCGGCTGGCAGTGCAACGCCTTACGCGGATCGTCGGCCAGCGCGAGCACCTCCTGGAGCAGCTCGGGCGCACCGGCATGGTCGGCCAGCAGCGCGATGAATTCGCGCGCCGGGCGGTTCAGCGCGGCCGCGTTGTCCACGCATAAGGCCAGCAGCAGCAGGTAATCGCGCTTGGCTTGTTGGCTGCCGCAGGCGTCGAGGAAGCTGTGCGCGGTGATGTCCGGCAGCGACGACACCAGCGCGATCTGCTCCGGCGCGGCTTCCGCGTCCAGAGCGGGTGCCTCGGGCGGCACGTCGAGTCCGTGCTGATCGCGATACACCGAGATCGCCAGCTGGCTGCCGCCGATGATTTCGCAGATCAGATCGCGAATGCTGTAGGTCGCGGCCAAGCCGTTCAGCTCTTGGCCGAAGAATTTGGCGATGATTTTCTCGCGCGCCGCGTCGCTGGCGCACAGCTCTGGATCGCCGATCAGGTCGGCGATCTTCTCGTAGTGATCGACCAGGAAATACAGCGCATTGAAACCGACGCCGGAAATCGACTTCTGGATATAGGCCGAATCGATGTCGTGCGCATCGGTCGACAGCGCGACGGTGGCGCGGTATTGATCGAGGCCCACCAAGCCAATCTGATCGATCAAATCATTGATGAAATCGAGCAGGCGCACGGTTTCGTCGCAATTCACGCCGAGCTTTTCCAGCGTGGTGACGAGGTAATTGCCGACGTCGCGGCCGGTCAGCATCGCACCCGGATGCTGACGCACGAAATCATAGGCAAGCCGCAGAATCAGCAGGTTCTTGGGGATCGGCGCGAAGCGCCGCTTGTTGGCCTCGATATTGAGCGCCCAACTGCTGAAATTCGTGTTGTTCTCGACATGGCGCAGGCGCTGATCGATCCGGTCGATCGCCTGTTCGAGAAAATCCCGGGTTTCGATGATCACTTCGTTCATCGTGCCGAGGTTGTTGCGGATCACCGCGATGCTTTGCGCCGTGATCAGGTTCTGCTGCTGCAATTGCTGCAGGTAATGCCAGGCAAAGCGCTGCATTTGCAGCATGTCCGCCTGGTTCAGCGCCTGGTTTTCGCTGGTCTTACCGCTCACTGCATGCGCCAGGCGCTTGAAGAAACCAGCTTCCGACTGGTGCGCCAGGCGCTCCTGGCTGGCCGTGACGAGCCTTGAAGCGTCCATCGCCAATTGCTGCGTGACGGTGGCATTGGCCCGGTGTTTTTCGACGAGCCCGTTGATCGCCGCGAGTTCCGAACTGTCGAGCGGTACCCCGAAAATCTGCGCGGGTTCGCTCAGGCTGGCTTGATTCATCGTGATATCTCAGAGATTGTTGATCTTGTTTTTCAGGCGCGTGCCCTGCGCTTGCATGGTTTTGATTTGCTGCTCGAAATGGTGCTCGGACAGCACGAGCCCCTGATGAAACTCCGCGAAATACACCTGCGAGTGTTGCAGGTACTGCAAGGCGCCATGCGCGTCCAGGCCGTTCGCCACCACTTGTTCTGTAGCCACCAGGGTCAGCTGGAACGGCTTATCGAGGTGATTATCGAGCGCGATATTCATCGCCAGCGAGGTGATCATGCCGCCCACCAGGCTGCCAATCAGTATGCCCACCGGGCCGCCCAGCGCGCCGATCGAGCCACCCACCGAGGCACCCACCACAGCGGCGCCGGTCTGGAAGATGTTCTTGCCGGTGCGCGTTTCCAGCTCATCGCGCGTCATCTTGCCGGCCGCGAACAGCACTAGGCATTGCACCAGATCCACAGCGCAGACCGTCGCGCCGGCGATCGCGCCGCTGGCCAGGCTGGTCTGGAACGCCGAACCCGAGAACAGCGACGGCAGCGAGCGCGCCGCGAGGCTGACACTAGCGGTGGCCGCGCCGGCCTTCAGGGCGCTGTCGCCGGCCGCGATTGCGGTGTCGCGCAAGATGCGCAGCGCCGCCTGCTCGGCGCTCAATTCGCCGTCGCGCACCAGCTTGATGCTCTGGAAGGTGTTGATGCAACCGGCCGTCACCGCCGTGATGACGGCAGCCGAGCCGGCCGCGCGCAGGCTCTGCTGGACCGTGGCCTTGTTCAGATAGCCGTCCTGCATGCGCTGGTGCGTGTCCTTGCCTTGCTGCGTGCCGGCGCCGATCTGCTCGGCCTCGGTCTTGCTGAGCGGGGTGGATTGCACGCCGTCCACCTCGATCTGGCCGGCCGTGTTGTCGCGCACCTTCTCGGCCGCGCGCGCCACCTCGGGGCGGGTCTGCTGATTCTTCAGCACGGTCTTGTGCGCGGACGCCTGGATGCCCTCGATCTGATCGGACGGGCCGATGAAGCGGTCGGCCCGCTCGTAATCGTGAACGCCGTCGCGGGTCGAACGGAAGGCCTTCTGGGTGGCGTCGGCGTCCTTGAAATACTTTAATTGCGCGCCGAGCACCTGCTCGCCGTCCTTCATCACCACGATGTCGTGGGTCTGATCGTTGCGCATCAGCGGGGTTTGCCTGAAGCTGTCAGTGAAGGCGCGCACGTCCTTGTCCTTCAGGATCGCATCGAGATTGAAGGATTCGGCGTGAAAGGTTTCGGCCGCGAACCCCCCTTTTATCGCAGCGTTTTGCGCGGTGGCCGAAATATTGCCCGTGATGGTATTGGCCTGATTGATCTCGCCGATCATCTGGCCGATTTTCCGCGTGGCCTCGGCCGGCCAGATCGGACATACGCTGACGGACTGGGCTAGGGTTTTCTGGTATTCGTTATTCATTGTTGATCCTGACTGAAGCCGTGGCTGAGCCGATATTAGGCGCTGCGATAATCGAAGGACGGCGGCGGTTTCGCGCCGACGAGTGTGTCGCGTTCGAGTCGGGGCATTGTGAATCGGGATCTGGACATGGCATGTCCGATTCGCGGCCTAATATGGCAGCATGCTCGGGATTCACGCGTGTTCGAACCAAGATATCCGCTCCATTCATGCTCACACTGGAAGAAAAAACCGTACTCGACGTCATGGCGTCGCAGTCGCAACGCGCCTGGCCCTCAGGCGAACTCAAAAGCGCGGTGTTGGCGCGTTTGCCGCAATTGGGTGAAAAGACCGTGCGGCGCCTGTTTGTGAAATTGCAGGACGCCCGTTTGATTCAACGCGATGGCGATGGCCGCAATACCCAATGGACGTTGTTGGCGCGCGGTCCGCGTGATTCCATTCGGCCGCCGGTTGATCTTTCACTGGCCTTGCTGAAATTGCGCCAATTGGCGAGACACCATGTTCCTCCCGGCGTTATCGGCGATTTTCAGGAATATCTTGAGGGTGCCAATCGCGTATTGGGCACGTCGCCGTCGGATTCGCGCGTTCGCAGCGCGCAGGCTTGGATCGGCAAGACCGCGCGGGTCGAGCCCGGCTATCCGATGCTGGCGCCCGAGGTCGACGACGCGGCGTTCGATGCGGTGTGCGCGGCGCTATATCGCGACGAATCGCTGGCCATCACTTATCGCGCTACCGATGTGCCGGAGGGCGGGCTGCGCGATTACCTGGTGCTGCCTTACGCGATCGTGGAAAAGGCGCCGTTCTGGTATCTGGTGGTGAGCCTGCGCCGTTCGAGCGGCGCGCAGGGCGCCCCGTTCCTGCTGCGCATGGACCGCATCGCCACGGTCCAGTCGCGCGGCGTCATCATGCAGCGCGATGCAAGCTTCGATCTGGCCGCTTTCATTCGCGGCGAAAAGATCTTCGAATGGTTTCCGGAGCCGCCCGAGCCGGTGGTACTGCGCGTGATCGAGCCGAACGGCGTGCGCAGTCCGTTTCGCGCCGCACGGTTGGCCGACGATCAGCGCATTACCGAAGAGCCCGGCGGCTTCGTGCTGAGCGCGACGCTGACGCCTTCGCTGGCGCTGCGAAACTTGCTGCTCGGACATGCCGCGACGGTGGAACTGCTGGCGCCCGAGCATTTGCGCGCGCGGATCGCCGCCGAGTTGAGCGCGGCGGCGCGGCGATACGAAGGCGCCGCCGTGATGCCGGCACAGGCGGCCGAATAAGGCCGCCGGGCGCTCGGTGCTTCAGTCGGGGACGCCCTCGGCATGGCGAGGCAGAGGCCGGTCGGCAGACAGATGCCGGTCTTCGGGCGATTCGCGTTGAGGGCGACGGCTGTGTTCGAGTTCGAGTCGAGGCGCGCCATCGGTGTAATCCAGCGTTGGGAATTTCGGGCCAGCGCGGGGATGCCAAGCGCCCGGGACCACACGTCGTAAATGTTTTTGCTGCGGTGTGGCGCGAACAGCCCCTTGACCCAAACCGTTACTTAGACATTCGGTCGTCTACTTCAATCAGTAATCCGCCGCCGAATCGCAAAAAAACGGCGTGAGGCGCTGGAACACTGCGCCAACGCTTCGCACACACGGGTTCGGATGGGTTATCGCTTGCAATACCGCATGGCGTTCACCCGCGCCAGCAAGAAATTGGATGTCTCAACATCGCGCACGGGCGTTTGGCCGTGCCCGCAGAAGACGACGGACGACAGCCACGTCGCACCGGTCTGCCCGGCGAGATCGGGATGGTCGGGATCGAGCACGATCCAGTCCGTCCGCGCGCCCGGTCGCGCGTGCGCCGCCCGCATGCGCGCCTTGGAACAGGCGGTCGGTGTCGGTGGATCGCTGGATGCAGGTAAGCCGTTGCAGCACTGCAACGCGCCGGCCGAATCGGTTCCGCCTGCCTCCATCAGCGCGCCCCAAACGTGCGGGTCTTCGCTCAGCCGCGCGGCAAGCACGCAGTCAGCACAGCCTGCGCCGACGACTGTTTAGACATAGTCGGACGGTGGCGTCAGAAACGCTCCATTTAACGAAGGGTGATCGAAGAATCTGTTTCGACTGGTGGAAGGAGACGATATAAGACATCTGCATCGCAGCATTCCGCAAGAAAGAATCCGATAAAACTCCCTTTGTCTAATCTTGAAAAAGGATAAATTTGATATATGCGAATTGGCTATTTTATGGTTATGACAAATCTTCACATGTCATAACTTGACTTGTAAAAATTGAAAGAAGAAAATGATTTATCAAATGAATAATTTCAGATTAATTGAAAATCAATTGATGGGATTTTAACTTCGCATGCCAGTACTGTGATTTCGCCTAGTCGCCGACGCGACGCTTCGCGCGGCAAGGTCCTATTGGCTATCCGCTTATTGTTGCAGTCTGTGCTTACCAAAGAACACCATTTGCAATGGCCCGCTATGTTTTGCATTTGTTCCAACAAGTCGATCGATCAAATCGTCGCCGCGCAGAAAGACATGCCGTTACCATTCACGAAAATGCTCGAATGCTACACGTCCTGTTTATCAGGGTGCGGGTCGTGCATTCCTCTCATTATGGAACGGCTTGAGTGTAAAGACGTGCACATGCACGACAATGGTTAAGGTGAAACTATGCTTTATCCCGCCTTATTTGATAGCTTCGAGCGCGCCCGCTGGAACATGCATGCCGACGTTCCATGGAATGAGTTCGATAAAACGAAGATAGATGACCGCCACTTGCATGGCATAAAAATGAACGCCATTCTTGAGTGGTCGTCCATGCCGACTGCTGAGATGTTTCTGAGGGACAACCAGCATGATGTTGACTTCTCGGCCTTTATTTCCGTCTGGTTTTTCGAAGAGCAGAAGCACAGCCTTGCGTTGATGGAGTATCTGCGGCGATTTGCGCCGGAGTTTCTTCCGACAGAAGCAGAACTTGCATCCGTTCGGTTCTCTTTTGATCCTGCTCCAGCGCTGGACAGTCTGGCACTACACTTCTGTGGCGAAATACGTCTGAATAACTGGTATCGGTGCGCGAGGGACTACCATTCTGAGCCGGTGATTCGAGCGATCTATCAGCTACTGGCGAACGATGAGGCACGCCACGCTCGTGCGTACTATTCCTACATGCAGCAAGCGGTAGACAGCACGCCTGCGGACGCGAGATTGGCTTTTTCAAAGATCGGTGTCTTGATGACCAATGCGCGTATGAATCGCGCAATGCATCCGACAAATTTGCATGTCAACAAAGCACTGTTCCCCAACGACACGGTAAATGGCAGGCTGCCCGATCCAGAATGGCTCGGCAAATGGCTAGATAGCGAAATCCGCTTCACTGCGGATTGGGAGTCGAAAGTCGAGCGGGCCATACTGGGCAATCTATCTGGGCTGCTGGGCGAGTCTTTCGATACGCCACATGCGCTACGAAAATATCAGAAATCGTTGGCAGTTCAAGACGAAATTTAATGCAAGAAAAATATGGCAACCAAGGCAGACATCGCGTACCACTACGACGTGGACAACCGCTTCTTTGGGCTGTTTCTCGATCGACAGCACCGTGCGTATAGCTGTGCTGTATGGGACGGTGCGGCATCTCTAGAAGAAGCGCAACAACAAAAGCTTGCCCGGCTAAGCCGGTTTGCGGGAATTGAACCCGGAAACTCGGTCATTGACGTGGGTTGCGGGTGGGGAGGCATGCTCAAGTACGCAATCGACTACGCGGGAGCGGCAACAGCAACTGGCATCACATTGAGCGAAGATCAATATCGCTTCGCTAGCGACCTACAGCACGCGCAGATCAACGTACGGCTCAGTTCATGGAGAGATTTCACGCCGGACGGGCGGTTTGACGCCCTTGTCTCCATCGGCGCTTTTGAGCACTTTGCCTCATTAGAGGATCGCGATGAGGGGCGACATCGTCGGGTGTACGGTGACTTTTTCGATTGGTGCCGCTCCGTGTCTACCAATCGTGCGCGGTTGGGGTTGCAGACCATCGTAACCTTGCGCATGCCGGAAAGCTTGAGAGAAGTACGCGATACGCGCTATCTACTCGAGCGTGTTTTTCCCGGCTCAGCATTGCCCAGTATTGGCGACGTTCAGGCGGGTATTCAAGACCGGTACGAAATCAGTGAAGCAAAGCAGATCGGCCCTGACTATGCCCGGACCTTAGCCCAGTGGCGGGCGCGCCTGACGCACCACCGCGGAGAAATAGAACGCAGCTATGGCGAAGAACTTTACGCGCACTATGAGAAATACTTCCTCGCGGCGGAGAGCAGCTTTAGCGCGGGCATTGTCGGTCTGCTGCAGTTGAGTCTAAACCCGGTACGACACGCCTTGTCGTTCTCCCGATGACTCACGGCTCGCCGTCAACTGCACCATCGGGGCTTATGTCGGAACTGACGTTTCGTCCGTTGCCCTACGAAGTTGACTTCACCGGTTTCGTCAGCAATACAGTTGCGCCTCGATGGATGGAGGCGTTACGTGTCTGCCTGATGGACGAGCATTTTCCGCATTTCGATAACGGTGCTCCCGAGCACTTGTCGGTTATCGCTGAAACGCGAGTCAAGTACGTGAAGCCTATACGTTATGGCGATTTGATCCATGGTCGAGCCTGGATTGCCTCGGCTTCACTCTCTCGCTGGATTGTCGTGTTTGCGTTCAAACGCGATGGCAGTGGAGAAGAGGTGCTCCGTGGCGAGCAGACGGGTGCTTTCATTAGTGCGCGAACTTTTGCGCCCATTCGCATACCGGCTGCGATCAGGCGGAGCCTCACGTCTTTCGCATTTCCCTGAAATATCTAACAGAGCAGAACATGTCAAAGCAAACGACCCTGGAACGCACACAAGCCTTGATCGCGGAAGCCCTCGACCTCAACGCGGCACAGATACTGCCGGAGCAATCCTTTCGCAATGACCTCAAGGCAGATTCTCTCGATAGTGTAGAGATCATCATGGGCATCGAAGATGAATTCGGCGTGGAGTTCGGCGAGGACACCGCGGCGCAGATTGATACTGTCGGCGACCTGGTAACGGCAATCGAGAACGCGCTGGCGCAAAAATGTGACGCGCCGGCTTAAAGGCGTTAAGCCGTGCTGGAAATTGCTAAATCGGAGTTTGCAGACGTGATCAACGAAGTCTCGCTTGCCCGCAGTCCACTCGCCGTTCGCCTCTACGTTCAAGTGCTACGGTGTCTATTTCGCATACTGTCGTTCGTCAGTCTTCGCCTCGCGTCGTCTCTGGCGCTCAAAGTTTTTCTCACTCCGCCTCGCACCACAGCGAGTCGCTGGGAACGCAGGTTTGAGGGCTTGGGAACACGGCAGTTCGTGACGGTCGGTGACAAACAGTTGCGCGTCCTGACTCATGGCGCGGGCGACAAGACGGCGTTGCTGGTGCATGGATGGGGCAGCCGAAGTACACATCTTGGAAGCTACGCGGAATCCCTCGTGCAGGCTGGATATCGGGTTTGTAGCGTTGATGGCCCGGCGCATGGTCACTCGACAGGCAAGTGCACCGACATGATGGAGTTCGCCCAAGCTATTGCGATCGTGGCTCAGCATGTCGGGCCCATCGACGTGGTGGTCGGGCATTCGTTTGGCGCCGCCTGTACATTGTTGTCGATTGACCGTTTTGGATTGAAAGCGGAGAAACTGATCTTGATCAGTTGCTTTGCTGAGGCTGTCTTCATTACAGAGTCGTTCGCGCGCTTCCTCCGGATCGGTAAGGCGGCTGTTCACGACATGCGCTTGCGGCTCGAACGTAAATATCGAAATGCGTGGAGCTGGGAGCGCATCTCACCGACGCAACTCATTCGCACTTACCGAAATCCAATCCTGTTGATTCACGACATGCAAGACGACGAAGTACCTGTCCAACACGCACAACTTCTTCAATCGAACAATCCGAATGCGCAGATGTTCTTCACGGAAAATCAGGGGCATCGCAAAATACTCCGCGACAAGAGAGGCATTGCTGCTGCCATCACATTTCTTGCCGATACGGCGTAGCGTATTTTGATCTGTCGTCCGTGTTGAACCAGTCTAATCTCGCTCGCGGTGCTGTCCAATGTTGAACCTGTATAAGGCTGCACTGGGCCCAGTTCTCTTGGTGCAGGCGTGGTGGCTCCGGCGAACTGCGTTGCGTTTGCCGGAAGCTGCTGGCCCTCGCAGCGGCATTGAGGGGAACTGCGGTCCCGGGACAACGCCATTGCGCATCCTGGTTGTCGGAGACTCGTCGGCCGCGGGCGTCGGAGTCAGTACCCAAGCCAAAGCGTTGGCTCAGCCGGTGGCAAAGCGATTGGCAAGGATGACGGGCCGATGCGTGGCTTGGCAACTGGTCGCCCGGTCGGGAGTCAACACTAGCGAGGCGCTTGAGCTATTGGCGCGCAGCCAACTCGATCCCGCGGACTACCTGATAACGGCGCTCGGCACGAACGACGTCACGTCGCAACGCCGGCCGAATCAGTTCCTGCGCGACTACGCTTTGCTTGCCGACACGCTTCGCAGACGAACAGGTGCGATCGGCCTGGTCGTGACCGGGCTGCCGCCGTTGCGAATCCTTCCTGCTGCATCCCATCCGCTGCGCTGGTATCTGGGCCGCTACGCAATTCGGTTAGACCGGGCGTTACGCGATTGGGTTGAGCAAGAACGGATGACATGCTACGTTTCACTGGAGTGGGCCGCTTGCCCTGAAGATATGGCACGAGACAGATTTCATCCTGGGCCGACACAATATCGTCGATGGGCTGAGCTCGTAACCGACGAGATTTACACGATGCTCGAAGCTTCAACGGACGCTGTATCGACGTAGACATGCATCGCATTTAACTCCACGAGGAACCAAGAAAGTTGTGGCCTATCCTTAAGATCGTCGCGAAGATTCACCGGATGGCCATTCCTGGATGGGGATTGGCAATTGGCGGAGCCACCCTGATGTTTTTCGACCAGATCGTGCTGATTCTGATTGGGACTTGGCTATGGGGAGCCGTGCCCGAGCATGAAAAGCCCTTCTCTGATCGCTCGATCGGGCTTCAACTGTTCGTCATTGTCGTTGCGATGCCGTATATCGAAACGCTGATTGGACAATGATTGCCAATTCGATTGATACGTGGCGCTCTTGGTCAGCCGTGGTGGCTTGCTGGGCTTGTTTCAGCTGTTGCATTTACTGGCCTGCATGGCTATACCGATCGTGCCGCACTGAGTATTTTCTTCGGCGCGACCGTGCTCGCCGCTGTGTTCGTAATAGAGGCGCGACGGCACGGCCGGCCTGTTGTGATTACCTACCTCACGCATGCTCTGGCGAACGCTTTCGTGCTGGCGCTGCGACTCGCATAGTGGCGCTCGTGAGCTAAAGGTTTCGGTCACCATCCAACGACGCACGACGAAGCCTAAGACATAACCCGGCTGGCCCGATAAAACCCGCCATCCTGACTCAACACGATCTCACGACCTGCACGGAACACATACCCGCAAGGATCGGCATCAAGCGCGAGAGTCCGTGCAGGAACGCCGGCATCCTTAACTCCGGCCTTGTACCACGTTCTAGGCGAAGCGCTACGGCGCCCCACATGCGAGCGCCGTAGCGATGCTGCCGATCAACTAACCCTCGAGCTGGGGCATGACGACGCCGTGTCGGAGTGACCTGGAAGTTAGAGCCCCTCGGGCCACGATTCCACGATGAATGTGGTGCTCGTGGCCGCGGCCTGACGCATTGCCTTGAGGGGTGCGTACTCAGGGGATTTGTACCAGGCTTGCGCATCTTCGACGGTCGGGAACTCGAGGACAACGCTGGAGTCCACGGGGCCGTTTTCCAGCGCGGCGCTGATAACGGGCCCGGCAAAGAATTTCACGCCCTGACTCTTGACGACCGGGATCGCTTCATCGCGATATTTCTGGAGCAATGCTTTGTCGTGAGCACTGTGCACGACGAAGATCAGATAAGCACTCATAGTTTCCTCTGTTTTAAGTGAAATCGCACAACGAGGCACACACTGCCTGGTCGAGCGAATCATCACCGGCTTTCGCGCCAGAAGAGGCGCGCTCCAGTGAGCTAAACTCCAGGCAGCATGCTTCATCGGCACTATTGCCGTTTCCGTCACGCTGCCATGTTCATTACGCGGGCAGCTTGAAGGCGAGCAGATCCGCTTTTTCGATGACCGGATCGCGAACGAAGAGATCCTTGGCGGAAGCCATCAGAGCCGCGGCGGCTTGACCGGTCAGGTGACCATTGCGGCCGGCTTCGTTGTCGAACGCGTCGAAGATGGCGAACGTCGACTTGCCGGTGCGGATCGCGAACCAGGTGACGGTGAACGCCTCCTTTTCCACGAGCCCCTTAGCGCCAGCCAGGAATTCGGCGACGGCCTCTTCCTTACCCGGCTTGGCTTCCATCGTCGCGAGGATTGCGAGCTTGATCATGATTTTCCTTTCGTCCCGTATGCGGGAATATGTGTAAGAAGCCTGTACTTTAGAGAGCTTGGTCGCCCACAATAAGTGGCAAATTTGCCTTTTTTGATATAATTCCTGCCATGGAAATCCATGTAATTGCTATCAACGGCGTCGCGGACTTCGGGCTCTCGGCAATCGTGGACACGTTGAGCTACGCAAACCAGCTCGCGCCAATGCTGGACCCTTCACCTGCGCCTCTGAACGTCACGATGGTTGGCGTCCGACGGCGCGTTCGAACCGCCAATGGACTCATTGTTCCAGTGCAGTCCATCGACCGGCAGTCCCGGCCGGACGCGATCGTCACGCCTGCCCTTGGACCGGTGACGCCTGATGCCATTGAGGCCGCACTCGAGCAGCCAGAGCTACGCGACATCAAGGCAGCGATGGTCGCCAAGGCCAACGAAGATGTGTGGATCGGCGCCGCCTGCACGGCGACCTTACTGCTCGCAGAAACGGGACTTCTGAACGGACACACGGCAACAACATCGTGGTGGCTCGCGCCGCTGTTTCGCCGTCGCTATCCGAAGGTGTCGCTTGACGACTCACGCATGCTCATCGTCTCAGCGCCGTTCGTCACGGCCGGAGCAGCCCTGGCGCACGTCGACCTGGCGCTTGGGCTCGTGAGGCGTCGAAGCCCCGCACTTGCAGCGCTCACGGCTCGCTACCTGCTGGTCGATTCGCGCGCATCGCAGGCCGCTTACGCTATCCCCGATCACCTGGCGCACGCCGACCCTTTGGTCGAGCGCTTCGAGGGATGGGCGCGTCGCAATCTTTCGAAGGGCTTTAATCTCGCCGATGCTGCGGTTGCGGTCGGAACGAGCGAGCGCACCCTGGCGCGGCGCCTGCAGAGCACGCTCGGCAAGACGCCCCTCGGGTTCTTCCAGGACTTACGCGTCGAGCACGCGGTGCATCTGCTCCAGACGAGTCACGAAAGCGTCGATCGGGTGGCCGAGCAAGTGGGCTACGCCGACGGTGTGACTCTGCGAGGGCTACTTCGTCGCAAGCTTGGAAAGAGCGTGCGCGATCTGCGTACGACGCTCTAACCTGGTCGGAGAGGCCGCGATGGGCAGATGCGTCGCGGCAAGATCATCGCGATGCGTGACAGCCAGACCACGGTGCTCGAGCAAGGCACCAAACGAACGTGGAAGCTACTGTGTCCGGCCATGCAGGGCGGCGCGGAGTGATCGTTTCACTCCGCTAACAGCCATCGGTCGTGTGCAGCAACGAACGGCTGGATGGGTCGCGTCCAGCCGACCGAGGTCGGTCAAGCGACGAGATGCATGCGATTCATGAGACAGCAGCTGGCCAGGAGCGGTCAGTCGGTGGTAGCGCTCAAATCGTCGATAATTGCGTCCTCAAGATCGAAACTAGCTGTTGATCAGCCTAAATCCGTTTCGACCAAAACGGTATGTCTGCCACGCCGGACGCTACGCGAAGGGGGAAGAATGCATCGTGCCAAGTTTTGGCTTACTTTTGTCTGTTTGTATTTCGGTTTTATTACCAGCGTCCTCGCGGATCAGTTTGATGGCTATATTCAGGCGAGCCAGCAGTTCGACGAATGGGTCGAGAAAACCGGCGCCATGCCCCGCCTGACAGATGAACGAGCCGCTGCGTTGCTCGCGACGCTATCCGATAATCGGCGCTTTCTCGACGGCATTACGTTCGACGACGCACAGCTACCAGCGTTGATGGACGTATGTGACAAAGCGAACCGCAAAGTCATGAGTTATATGCTGTTCGATCTACGTAATCATGTTGACAAGAGCATGTCCGCTGAAGCCCTTCAGCAGGCCGTGCTCCGACTTGAGCAGCGGAACGTGCTGACTTACCAAGACGAATTGTCTGAACTGCAACCGTTTGAGATTCGCTGCATGGCGCGGCAAACACCACTACTTGCGCGGTTTATCGAACGTCTGAAGCCAGAGGAAATTACGCCTGTACGGCTGAGAGGTCTCGAGCAGGGCAGGAAGGGAATCGATGGCTTTTTTCTTGGAACTTTGTTCTCGGCGAATGACATCTCATTGAGTGAGCACTATCGGGTCAGCATGCTCAAAGCACTTGCTGAGACCGCTTCGCAATTCGTTCCGATCATGAAACAAGACGAGCGAGAGAAGCTAGAACTGAGGGCAAAAGCTGCAAGCAATAGTGCGCCAGAAAGTCTGAAGGGTTACATCGAGACAATTGCGAAAAATCTAGCGCAATCAACCTGTGAAGGATTGTGTAGGTACTGATTCGATTCGAAGGTCCGCTGTCGGGTAACATCATACGACCGCTCAGGGTCGAACTGAGCCAGTCGTTGTGCGGCTGAGCGCGATCAATCGCGAGCGCTGGACCATTGCACCGGACGTGGCGACAATGCGACTGCTACCAAGGCTAACTATGGGGTTCGATTCATGGGTTGTCTAACCAAGAAAATGATCGGAGCAGCGTTGGCGATTTGCGTGATATGCGTTGGCATTGGCGTTTACTACTTCAGGTGGCAGGGCGTCGACACCTCAATTGTCAATGCTCCTGGCTACCCATCTGGGGGCGGTATCCGCTGAAGTTAGTCGCTGCCAAAATGCAGGGCAATAGCCGCGGCTGAACCACCGCTCTAGAGGAAATCGAAGGTCCCTTATGGGTCGGCTGCAGATCTCGGTCCTCGGCGTCCGGAGGTAGTCGGCCACAACCGGTCGTTCGACACGGACGCTCAAATCGCCGAAAATCAACGAGCTTGTTTTCGTCGACAACTAGCGTCCTTACTGCCGAATCGCCAAGATGAAATCACCCGCAATTGTCCAACCACTTGCACATTCGCTGGCCGAGTTTTCATCGACCGGCGGTTGTGCTCGAGAAGTCGTGGTTGCGGGGCTACGTTGGCCCACTCCATATTGGTGCAGTCTGGCGGTCGATTGGCTCGAGCAAGGGCTACCGGTCGACGATGACATCGTTGAGCTGCTGCTGGCGATCGCCAAAAATCGAAGGTTTCCGCAGGATCTGCGGCACCGTGCATGTTCCGTCTACAGACGGTCGACAAAACGCCAAGGCGCGCAGTAGTGGGTCGTCAGGCTGTATAGCTAAGACGCCGTTCGGCCACGAGCGGTCACTCGACATCACTGGTTAGTTCGTCAGCAATGGATGAAGCTTTAATCAACTGCTAACGTTTTTTTTGCTGCACTGGTCCATATGAGCAAGTGAGCTTTCCGCGACGCAGAGCGAGCCGCATCAGATCTTATCTGTTGCCAACTTCAGCCCGAGCCCAACAAACAGAGCTCCCATTGCCTTGGATAACCAGGAGGAAATGGCGTGATTGCGGCGAAGTGCAGTTGTCATTCTCGCGGCGAAAAAGACGTAGGTGATACTCGTCGCTATTCCAACCATGTTGCAGGACAAGCCTAGTGCGAGCAAATGCATCACCGCGTTTAGATCGTGTGCGCTCACGAACTGGGGAAGCAGCGCGACATAAAACAGCGCGACTTTGGGGTTCAGCACATCACTGAGAAAGCCTTGCCAAAAAATAAGTCGTAGAGCTTTCGTTCTCGCATCTCCAATGGGAAAAACCAGGCTTCCCTTGGAGAGCAACGCTCGTAATCCAAGGTAGAAGAGATATGAGGCGCCTACCCACTTTACCGCAGTGAACGCCGCTGCGGACGCCAGGATTACCGCAGAAGGCCCGTTACTGCCGCGACGAGGTGCACATATGCGCCGAGATTGATTCCGAACGCTGCACTTAGACCCGCGGCACGCCCCTGAGCGATTGTTCGCCCTAGCAGGAACAACATATCGGGTCCCGGGACCAAACACAGAATGAGGCTGGCACCAACAAACAGCATGTATGTGTGGAAGCTCATGGTTTCCTTGAAGGAGATCAGGCATAGCTTGCAAAGATACAGCTTCGCCATAACAAGGCGCAAAGCCGACCACAAACGCCGCTGTGTTTGCCGCATGCGATTTGCATCATGGCGACCTGCCGAGAACAGCCAGTAACAGCCAGTCGACGCCCTCGGCCAAATCGTTGACAATTTGGCAACTTCACATCCTGGAAGTCGAGCGATGAAATGCTGGATATGTGGGCGAGCACTCGATCAGCCCGACGATCTCTTGTCGATGAACTGTGGCGGCGACTGCTGGGGTTGCGTCGGCGAGATTGAGGCTAATCTAGGCGATGCGGAATCGATCAAGCAGGTCCGGGAAGAACACGTTCGCGGACTTCGCCCGGGATGGATAGACCCGGCGAAGCAGTGATCACCAATCTCCTGTTCGGGTCGCTGTCGGCCAGTTGCGGTCGTTCGACATCGTAGACTTGATCGTCGACAATAATGGCATGCTGTCATCCCCAGATCGCATCGAACCAGACGTTCGTCCGGCGCTGCCATTTAAGGCATCGACAGGAAAAAAACACTTGAATGTGTCGCTAAAAAATCTTTCTGGCCGGGTCTAGCAGATGTCTTACGCTTGGTTACAAGCGAGGCACGAAGACTACCTAACGAAGGCTGGCTGCAAGTCACACAATGACAAAACATATTGCCGTATTAGCCGCCATGGTATTGCTGAGTGGTTGCAACACCAGTCGCTCCTTATCGACCGATCTCTCTTCCGGCTGTTTATCCGGTCCCGCTACGTCGGCATGCGTATCAGATACGATGGCAACAACGCATCGAGCAACTGATCCTTCACAGGCGGAGTTCACTCCAGCGGCCCAACTTCGAAACCGGACGATTGGTGACCGGTATAGCGAGGTAAACGCGCGAATCAACGCATGGCTGAAAGAATGTGCAGTAGCCATGTCCACGCCTGAGTTGGACCCAATTCGCAACAAGATAGAGGTTTTTCATGAGCCATTGACGCCTACGCCGAATGCGTACCCGTCGCTGGATGTGTTTCCGACGAATGCCGAAATACCACTTATCCTGAAGTGGATTGGACTCCGTGATACCTGCATAGAGCAGGAGCGTCGAATCGATCTGATGTCGCCGAATCTGATGCCGACGGAGCAAGCGATCGTCCTGCAAAAGGCGGCGTTTGTCAGAATAAGCGAAGCGACGCAACGCCAGCTTGCTGTCGCCCTTTCGCAGCAAAAGCTCACGTACGGTGAATTTTCCCAGCGCCGGTATCAGATCAATGCCACAGAAGACAATGCTGGAATGCAACTCGGTCTGACCTTAAATATTCGGGATCGATACAGTCAGTTCGTTGCGCAGCGCCGCATCAATCAGCAGTTCTCGGCGGAGATTGATACGTTGGAAGATTACCTGCACTCCCTCGACGCACGCCCGCCTCGAGTGGTACGTCTGGCGGCTACGCATGAAATCGGGTCTCCCGCATCGGAGCAGATGTGCGGCGCAAGTTGCTCCTCGTCTCTGATGCCGGAAGGATACATGTTCAAGCAATTACTCCATGGGTTCACCGTCTCGGGTGGCGGGCTTGGAGGAACGAGAACAACAGTGGTTGATTTCGATACCGGGACCCTATCAGTTATCGATTTCGAGTTGAAATTGATTGATGGGAAGTCGCAGTCCACGATCACTCATCGCTCGAACATTGCACTTGCGACGGAAGATCTGGCGCAACTTCGTGCCATCGCAAACATGATCTGGATATCCGCCGCCCCGATTCCGACAGCACAAGCCAGTCTAGACGGCTTTTGGGCAATCCGCCTAGTGGACGGCAGGGTCGCAAGATCTGAGCATGGCTTGGGCAATGTCGGTGGAGCAGGCCGGGACCTCAATGCGTTGTTGCTCAGCATCGAGGACAAGCAACTTGCGCACTTCATGTTTGAGAACAGACGCATGTACCAGCTGTGGTCGTGCTATCCGTATCCGCTGGGTGGACACGTGGGCACTCCCACTTCGTACATTCGAACATCAGGAAATGCTTGGTCGGATGCCGACTACGCGCCTCCTGTTTTTCCGATTCCTTCAGGTAATCTGCTGCCATTTCGCTTTGATATTTCAAGGAGTCAATCGACGTGCGCCGATTGAGATATCGATGTCCAGGAGAAAACCAATGGATCATGGCGTTCGATGGGAGATTCGAAATTCGCTTGTGCGACCGTCGGCTTGCAGAGAATCTGGAAGACCGTTCAGGGTCGTTAGGCGCGACCACGGTGGCCCGTCATCGGCCAGTTTGCGACGTTCGACAGGCGCCCGTAGATTGGTGACAATTGAGTAATTCCGGCGCAGTTTGCAGTAGCGAACGGGGCGACAACGCAGAAACTGCGAGCGACGGGGAAACAGATGCGCTGGATTGCCGGATATTAATCGCTTTTCCATTCCTGCTAGCCGAGCTATTGGCGGATCACAATCAAGGCCCCGGCACTTTGCTTGCCGTCGAGGCTGCAGTCTTCGTAGTCGTTTTTGGGGTTCTCGGGTTGCTCTTTTTGTGGGTCGCAAGGAAAAATGAAGAACTTGCCCGCCAGATAGAATTGCTTCCGTGAACGCCGGTGCTCGATGCCCGCTGTGCGAATCCAGCGTCCACCACGCCGCGAACGTCCGTTCAGCAGAAAGTCGAGCGTCTATTGCGGGTCGCGTCCAGCCGACCAAGGTCGGTCAAGCAACGCGATGCATGCGATTCATGAGACAGCAGCCGGCCATCAGCGGTCAGTCAACGATCCGGTGAAATCGTCGAAAATCTTCGAGGCCTCGCTTGGTTGCGCGAGCTCGCGAACGCGCTTCCACCATCCGCCAACCTTTCCTCGGAAGTGCCATGCCACTACCGCTCGTCAATGGGCGAAACAGCCGGGCGAGAACTGGCCTTATTACGACCAGCCACCCGTCACCATGACATCCTCCGACGTGATCATGCGGCTATCGTCGGCCGCGAGGAAGAGCGCCATGCGCGCGAGATCGCCGGGCTCCATTTCCTCGTTGATGCACTGGCCGCGTCGTATCTCTTCGCGGCCTTCGTCGGTGAGCCACAGGTTTCGCTGCTTCTCGGTCAACACCCAGCCTGGCACGAGCGTGTTCACGCGGATCCCATACGCGCCGAGGTCCTTGGCGAACCCGCGCGTCAGGCCCTGTACTGCCGCCTTGCTCATTGCGTAAACCGGGAACTGGCTGCTCTTGAGCATCCAGCAATGCGAGCCGAGATTAATGATCGAGCCCGCGCGTGCGGCCTTCATATCGTCGACCACGGCCTGCACTGCGAACAACTGATGCCGCACGTTAACTGCAACGCCTGCATCGAACGACTCGGGCGTAATGTCGGCGAGCGCGTGGCGGCGATCGTTCGCCGCGTTGTTCACGAGCACCTCGATCGGTCCGAATGCTGCCCGCACTTCGGCGATCGCCGCGTGTAACGCGGGAATGTCGGTGATGTCGCAGGCGACGAAGAGCGGTTTATGGCGCGCGTTACCGAGCGATCTGGCAAGAGCTGTTCCCGCGTTCGTGTCGATGTCGAGAAAGCCCACACGTGCGCCTTGCGCAACGAAGTGCTCGACGAACGAAGCGCCAATGCCATTCGCGCCGCCCGTAATGAGCACGACCCGGTCTACCAGACTGGGATAGCTCGCGTAACGTGCTTGTCCCGAAGATTTTTCGTTAGAAGTTGCCATACACATCCCGTATTGGTTAATCGCTGCAACGACGAAACCGACTGTGCGCCATGGAGGTTTTCTTGTGAGCCAAGCAGGTCCGGCTTCGTCGCGCTCTCCCGCCTGACGCCCAAATGACGCATTGTCTACGAGAAGGTGGTGAGCCGCAAAGGCGTGCTCGTCGTCGTGCGTTTCCAATACTAGGGCTTGTTGCATTCTTGGCCGCTACGCAATTCGGTCAGACCGAGCGTTGCGCGCTTGGGTTGAGCAAGAACGGATGACACGCTACGTTTCACTGGAGTGGGCAGCGTACGATGCTCGAAGCCTCGGATACCAGCGTCGACGATGACTTGCCCGAAACTGTCGGATTCAACGCTCACCCGCACGCGAGCAGCCGCGAAAGCTGACGGCCACGATAGGCGAGGTCGAAATTGCGTAACGGTCGATTCCCCGGCCGCGTCTGCACAAGCAGCGCAGGCGTCGGTGAAGTCAGCATGTATGCCATTGACATAACGTTTACAGTTTCTCATTTAACAAGTAACGCGGCATACTTAGCGCGTTACTCTCGCGGGCATTATTCTTTTCTTTCCCGTGACTGCCTTGGATTTCGCGAGTGCAGTTTGCACGCGTCCCGTTTGAATGCCATTGGAAACATGACATGCCATCTCATCCGACGCACGGCCATCACACTAGGCCGCATCAAGCCCCCGCGCACCGCGAGCCCCCGTCATACGTCAAGAACTTTATTGACACTCATCTGGAAGCCGCACGCGCGATCCAGCAAAAATATCAGGTACCGGCAGGAGTCGTTCTCGCGCAATCTGCGCTCGAAAGCGACTGGGGCCGTACGGTGGTTGGAAATGCATATTTCGGCGTGAAGGGCAGGGCGCCGTCCGGAGCGAGCACGACCTTTACGACGCATGAAGTAGTCAACGGCAGGGCCATAACGATTGACGATGCCTTCCGTTCATACAGTGGCTACGACGATGCGGCAGAGGACTACGCAAAGATGCTGCGTAACAATCCTCGTTTTCGCGGATGCTTTCTTTACACGAGTAGCTCTCGCTTTGCTATCGCGCTCGCCCAAAGTGGGTATGCGACGGACCCGAGTTACTCAGCCAAGCTCAATGCGATTATCCGCGCGCACAAGCTTGACCAGTATGACAACAGGCGGGTGGATCAATGATGCGACGCGTGATGTTTGCCGCAACGTTGCTTGTGGCCTGCCAGGCGTGGGGGAAAGGCGTAGCAGTTGACAGCGGAGATGCGGCTGCCACGATGGCGGCCAATATAACTCGGGATTATGGTTTGTCGACCGACAAAACTGAGTGCCTGTTCTTTGATACCGCAGACAAAGGTGACTATTTCCTTGTTCGTGTTCGTGAGAAGCACACAGATACATGCGGCGGCGAACCGGACGTTTCACCAGTCCTTTTTTTCCTGAAACTTCGCAAGCGCGATGGTCATGCTGTTACTACTGCATACGACGGCGAACACTACCGGCCACTCAAACCGCAACACGCCAAATAGTGGCGCTCGTGAGCTGAAGGTTTCGGTCACCCGTCCAACGACGCACGACGAAGCCTAAGGTTTAACCCGGCTGGCCCGATAAAACCCGGCATCCTGACTCAACACGATCTCACTACCTGCACGGAACACATACCCGCAAGGATCGGCATCAGGCACGGGAGTCCGTGCAGGAACGCCGGCATCCTTAACGCCGGCCTTGTACTCACGCAACAGAATCGGCGCAGTCGCGCGCGTTGCGGCACGCATGTTGTCTGCCTTGCAATCGTCGTCGCCCACTTTCAAGTGGTTCTTGCCGATCACGATCTGCTTGCCGATCAGCCCACGCAGTTGATCTTCGCCGACAGAGATTTCACTAAGCGACGTCGCTTAACGACGCCACGCATGGCCGCGTAGCCAGTACTTTAATTTCGTGCCGTTGTCGCTTCAATTTCCTCCGTATTCCATCTGCCGCGCCGCATCGCTTCAGCGAGCATGCCCAGCGTAATTGGCACAAGTGGAGCATCGCGGAACTTCTTTGAGAACACTCCGGCGACTGCGCGTACAACGTCTAGTGAGTCTGGGCCGAAGTATCGGGCATACGGAAAGCCGTCCGGAGCATCGATGTTGAACTTTTCCGCCCACTTGTCGATAAACTCAACAGCGTCTACGCCGGTGATGCGTAAATCTTCTTCGATGCGTGACTCTGGCTTTAGCTCAAGGCGTCCGAACAGCGGACGGCCTAGTTCTTCGCGTGCGTAAGCTTCAAGCGCTTCCCAAATCTGATCTGCCATATCAAAGAACCCGGTCTTCAGTTTTCGCCAGGCGGTTGTACGTAGTAATCGTGTTCCGCATGATCAAAAATGCGTCGCGGCCCAGCAGTACCGTCCCTGCAACCGGAATAGCGCGGCCCACAAACGCGCCCAAGCTACGAGTCATCACGATTCGCAGTCCGCCTGCACCGGCCTTTACTATGGTCGGCAACCGCACAGCCACTCTGAACGGCAAAAACGTGCGTGCGACCAACGATGCAACCGAGGCTGCACTGAAGGCTCTTCCCATTGACGTGCGATGTAGCGGCCCAACCCACCGGGTACCGGATCTCGATTCATGACAAGAATATTTGGCATCAAGGCGAAAGTGAATGAATTTGTGAATTTTTCTGACGATTTTGTCAATTAACTTTGAATTTCCTCGACCGAAAGAAATGCAATTGAAATAAATCGAGCGTCATTTTTTAATTGCCCATTGGCCACATGAAAACGGAAAAGACAACCTAGTTGTACGGGGAGGTTCCGTCGCTAACTTAACACGCTTAATTTCATGTTGCTTCGCCGGTTCGCTACTTTATTTTTATAACTCAAATCGCATGGATATGCGAATTTTTCAGTGAAGCGATGTGGATTTGACTGCGCTGCCTCAATCCAAAAAGGTTAAATGTCATGCCAATATCCGTAAGCAATAGATCCTCAAATAGCGTTTCCGTTTCAATTAATCGATGGAGTGAGGATGGAAAGACCACGTATATTTCCATCCAGCCTGGTAATTCAGAAGCATGGGAGCGTTCCGATGCGCGTGGATTTATATTGAATGTTGAAAAGTCCAATGGGGTTGCCGCATCTTACTTTGTAACGGCAGGACAAAATATCTCCGTGTTTGACTCATACCTGGAGGACAGCTCTGGCGCACGTCTCACAAGTGCAGACCAACGATTTAACACTTGAGGCGCAAGCGCGGAACGGGACGATGAACATCCATCACATCCCGAACGTAGATTACTTTTTCATTGGAAAAACCTGTGATAAAAGTCCAGAACGATAGTAAAGAATCGATTAAAGCCTCTGTGAACGAATGGAGGACTGCCCATACAGAGAAGTACACCATCGAACCGGGCCACAGCAATAACTGGGATCGCACCGATCGGCGTGGTTTTGTTCTGGCGATTGAAGCGTCGAACGCGCAGGGGAGCGGACGATCCTATTTCGTCAACGCAAACGATTCAATCGTGGTTATTGACGGGCCAGCGAAAGACGAACTGATCGTCAAGGCTTACACCAATGGCGATGGTGGCATCTTGAAGGTTCTCAACGTCGCCGGAACCGGTGGTTCCGTGTCGACAGACGTGCCAAACCAGGCGAATTCAAACGAACATCCACAGATCGATGAGGAAAGCGATATGCCGACGGGTTATTCTTTATTAAGTGCAGGTTGGCAAGGTTATGGTCAACTGGGAAATGGCATCCAGTCAGATGAACCACAGTCGAATCTCGCCGTAGTTCGGTCGAATATCAAACCCATACTGCCTGACTCGGGAAGACTGTTTCATTCCATCGTAGGCGCAGACGGAGTTGTCTGGTCATGGGGAGCCAACGATTTTCAGGCTACCGCAACGGGACACGTTGAAAATCCGGCGCTATTTCCCGCGCCGAGTATTTTTGAAGGACAAGTTCCATTTGAAGGGAAGAGACCCGATATCCGGTTTGTCTCGACGGGCCCCTTTCACCAGGTGGCACTGGATAGTGATGGAAATCCATGGGTAGCCGGCTGCAATAACGATCAACGACTGGGACGTTCCGACGGGCATCAAACGCAGTTTGTCCGTCCCACGTTAGTGCCTCAGCGTTTCTCATACGTTTGTGCGGGAGGATCGGCAAACTGGGACGGTAGATTCACCATCGGCATTGATCGGGAAAACGGAGGTCTCTGGGGTTGGGGTTGGGCAAATACTGGCGTACTTGGACCCGAGCACGGTCGTGATAGTGGCGTACCCATCAACCTTGCTCCCAGTCTCGATGTTAAGTGGAAAATGGTCTCTGCCAACTTCTGGCGGGCACTGGCCGTCAGTGAGGATGGCCGCCTCTATTCGTGGGGGTATCAATGGTGGAAATCATTGGGGCCGGCAGAGCAGGGACATGGACAGGACCGCGACATCATCGATGTTCCTACCCTGGTGACGGTAGCCGATCCCGCCGGCGGCGCGAACGTGCAATGGGTCAAGGTCGCGCTTGGTCACGATCATGTGTTGGGACTGGACAGCAAGGGGCGTGTCTGGGGGTGGGGGAAGAACATGAACTTTTGCCTGGCCCAGGCAGAGCTGGATGGTCTCTTCGACCCACAACTTATCCCGCTTCCCGATGGCAAGCGTATTGTCGACATCGCGGCTGCCGGTCTTGACGATGCACTAGGTTATAGCGCTGCAGTCGCCGACGACGGAGATGTATTCGTTTGGGGATCCAACCGCAATAGCCAGTTGGGCCTACCTGCCAGTGAGAATGTGACTCACCCCACGCAAGCGCCACTTCCAGCGGGGCTTAAGGCCTGTCGGGTGGCGTTTGGTGATCGAGCAATCTTTGTGCTGGCTCAGGCCAAATGAGATCGAGCATCTGACGGGGCGTCGGCGTCAGTTTCCGCCGGTCTATCCTCCGTGATTAAGCGGGTTCACGATTGTGTCCGCAACCCACAACGTGCGGACGCAATCAACGACCAAGGTGACCTGACTTTTGAAACGACGACAGCTCGAGCGACGACTTGCTGATGATCGTAGGCACCCGCATCGGGTCAATGCCCGTAGCGACTGGCGAGTGCATGCGGGGGTTCCTTCGGGTTGATTGAGCTGGGCGGCAACGGCGCATCCTGCCGACGAGAAGGCTATTGAATGAGCGGTCCGGCGCTGCGGGCGTTTATCGGCATGGGCCCACACGCTATTCGATCCTGGCGCTCGCGCCCGCCTGTCCGAGCGCGTCGACGTGACGCTGCGCCTCGGCGCGCGACAGATCGCGTTGTACCGTCACGGACAGCCCTTGCTGCGCATCCTCGGCCATCTGCTTGAGCGGCTTGAGGCCGAGATCCGGGCGAATCCTGACGAGCGCGCGCACCACGTTCACCAGGTGGTCGCCGGCGTGGGTCAACACCACCGCGCAGTCGCGTGGGTCGGACGGATCGTCGCGCGACGACGACGCCGATGACGACGACGCACTCGCCACCGTCGCGCCAGCCGCTTCAAGCGCGGCCTTGACGCGTTGCGCCTCGTCGTCGGAAGCGAATGGGCCGAGCATGTTCGGCACGCGCTCAACGAAATTTTTGGCGTCGGCGAGGCTCATGCCGGGGCGCACGTCGCGCACCGCCTTGATCAGCCTGATCTTGTCGTGGCCCGCGTCGATCAGCACCACCGCGTGCTGCGCGACGCCGTTGATCGACACGCTGACATGCCGCTCGATCACCGGCGCGTTGATACGCAGCGCTTCGTACGGATTGCCGTAGCCCATTTCGATTGAATCGATCGCGAGGGTAGACGGATCTTCCGGGTCGTAGCGCAGCGGCAGTTCCGCGCCGACCTGCGCAATGCGCGCGGCTTTCTCGGGCGTCGACAGGCTCGTCGTCAGTTCGGCGCGATAAGGCCAGCCGCGCTCGGGGCTGACCTCGAGATCCAGGCGCCATTTGCTGAAGCCGCGCGCGGCGAGCGCCGGGTTGGCCATCGGCAACGCTTCGACCAATTTCACCACGCCTTTCGCGCGTTCGCCCTGCGTGAGGATCTGCGGGCCAAGCACCAGCGCGTCGAGCCGGTTGCCATCGCGCGGCAGCGTCTGGCCGCCGGTCATCGACGCGGGCGCGATCGTCACGGTGGACGGATCGGCGGAATCAAGCAGCACGTAGACGCGATCGCCGACGGCCAGCGTCTGGTCAACGGGCGCGGGTGCCGTGACGTGGCACTTCGGCGCGCCGATCGCGTCGAGTTCGAGCGCGAGTTCGCGTGAACCTGCGAACGGCGAGCCGTCCGACACCACCCGCGCGACGCCGAGTGCGGCCGATGCCGATGCCGTTGCCGTTTGCAGCGACACCGATTGCAGTGCCGTGGCGATCGCGGCGTCGATCTGCGTCTGAAACGCGTTGTTCGAAGCCGCGTTCGACGATGAGGCCGTCGACGAGTACGGCTCCATCGTCGAGTCCATCATGGATGCCCCGCGCCGTCTGCGGCCGCGCCGGATCGACATGACGATCAATGCGGCGACCACGGCGATCACAATCGCGACGAGCGTGTCGACAGACATGTTTTCTCCTCACAAGGAAAGCTCGCGGCGCTACAGCCGACGTTCGAGCAACGCCGCCTCGCGCTCGCGCAGGGTCTGCCCGATCGCGGCGAGCCCTTCTTCGAGCGTGTCCAGATGATCGAGCAGCCACGCGGCGGCGCGCCTCTCGATGGTTGCGTGCAGCAGCGCGCATTGTCCGACCAGCCGTTCGTCGCTCGCGATCAATGCGACCAGCGTGTCCGCCTCGTGCCGGAAGCGCTGCGTCATGCGGTCGTTTTCCGGGGTCGGCTGTGACTGCATGCGGCCTTTCAGCACGCCGATATCCGCCGCGAGACGCTCCAGTTTCTGCGCGTTGGCGACGACCATTGGATCGGGAAACGGCTGCGCGCGCGTCGGCGTGCCAAAGGTCTCGCGGCGATACGCCGACTCCGCCGCGACGATCAGTGCGCGCGTGTTGCCGAGCAGCCAGTCGGCCTTGCTGCGCACCAGCTGATCGTCGGCGCGCAGCTGGTTTTCGCGGCGGTAGAAGTGGTAGCCCCAGCCGTTGAACAGGTCGAGCGCCGCGCGGCGCAGCGCGCCTTCGTCGTAGAAATCGGCCACGTTCAGCCGTTCCGCGCGAGCCCGGTGTCGGCGTCGCCGACCTGATACACGCCGCTGGTGGTGCCGCCGATGTTGAACGGCATGCCGACCGCCGCATTCGGCGCGGACACGAGGCCGCGTTCGGCCATGCGCATCGCGAGGTAGTAGCGCACCGCTTCGATCGGCGTGAGGCCGATGGCCTGCAAGGAGATCAGTTCGCGCATGCGTTCGTCTTTCGGCACGATCAGCACTTTCAGGTCGTTCAGCAGAATGCCGAACGTGCGCAGAAAATCGCTCAAATGGCTTTTGACGGCTTCGCGGATTTCGCCGATGTGTTCGTTGATATTTTCCATTCTGGTGACCTGCACGATCTGGTTGATCGATTGCTCGATCGCAGGGCCGGCATAATCTGCGACCTCGCGAATATCGATCACGTTGCCGTTGAAAGGCAGATGGGTAATGAGATCGAGTGCAGCTTCCTTGCTGTCGACGTGAATATAATAATCGACCTGATAAGCCATTTCGGCCATTTCTGCGCTGGTCGCGACGCCCTGACTGCGAATCAGCAGTTTCGACCGGTTTACGTAAATCACTTCGAAAACCCACGGCGATGCATTGCCGAAAAACCCTTGCACGATCGAACCGAGGAGCGGCTTGTCGGGCGTGGTGAGCGCGTATTGGCCGGTGTCGTAGACGTTCAGCACGGCTCCGCGCGACTTCAGCACGCAGAAGTGATTACTTTCCACTGTCAGTAACGACCCTGAAACGATACTTTCGTCGACGATTTTCACCGCGAGACTATTGGTGCCGAGCATATCGGTGCCGTCTCGCTGAAGCGATGTAATGACTTGCCGCGTGATCGCCATGCTTTTCCCCGTGTCTGTGTACCGTCGACGGATTGATTCCAGCCGGACGGCGCGTGAAAAGATAATGCGCGAGGCGTAACAATAACGCAGCAAACCATTTTAATCCAATCTTCGAATTAGCCATCGATCGGCTTTCGAATCGTTTATTTGATGATATTCCGAGGTCACATTAGCGCACGACGACCGTTGCTGGATCATCGCTCCTGCACGCGACGGCGCATACGAGCCACCGCACGTCGAGATTCAGGCGGATACTCAACGCTGCAACTATGAGTATCCAAACTGCGGTGACAAGGTGATTTAAGCGATGCGAATACGACTTACTGTATGGATCGTGGCAGCAAGCATCTTTGTCGCCGCATTTTGCTTGCCGCCCGTGCAGTTACCCACGTACGTCGACTGGGTCATCAGAGCCATCCTGGTCACCCTGTTTGCCCTTGCCGTTGTGCTCGCCACCTTTGGCATGGGTCGCGCAGTGGTCCGTGCCTGGGCGCGCTTGCGCCTGTTGCGAGTTGGCCGACAGACGCGGGCGAAGGTGCTCGACGTCACAGTGTCAGGCATGCTACAGCCCACCATTGACGACATCGTAATCGTCCAGATGAGGTTGGAGTTGATCTTCGAGCAACCCGCTCGGCTTGTTGACTTGCAAGAGACAATAGATGTCGATTGGGTGCCCAAAGCGGGAGACGAAGTCCCGATTCTGGTCGATCCGCGCAGACCGTGGTGCTTCAGATTGTCGCCGGATTTCTATGACCGCACGACCGGCAGCAGCGAGAGATTCTGACCCAACAAAATGACCAGTAAAGCGCCTTCAGTTCGCCCCGATGTGACCTGACGCGTCGCAATCGGCAGCTACAAACTTCGCGTTATCGCGGACCACGCTTCAGTCGCTGAACAGATGACGCATGGGTAAAGCGTCACGAGACCTCGATGCCGCATCTCTACAGAAACGGCCATTTGCAAGCCGCTCCCGATGTCCGTCAACGGTCTTCCCGCCCGATGCAGCTGGCCGTTTCGGAGCACAAGAAAAACTTGGCACATCCGGTGTTCATTTCAATTATCTTGGCCTGAATGTTTCCCATGGCTGCTCTGCCTGACGCCGTCCCGTATTGGACGAAGGTCCAATATCACATCCCTTCTATGCTCTTTATCATTCGCCTGTACAGACTCGTGAAGCGTCAGCGTTGTCGCTTGACGAATTCTGTCCGAGGCCGGGTGAGAGGGCGATCAAGGTGTGGTCATGCTACTACCTTGTGGAGGCGACACGATGCGTGCTGCGAAACTGCTTGCTGGACTTTACATTCCTGTCGCCTTGGCGATGCAAAGTCCGGCGTTCGCGCAAACATCGAAGGATGCGACGTCCGCGACCATCCAGGTAAACGAAAAGCTACGTAGCTACCTCAATTTTGCCGATCAACAGGATTTCGAGGACGCGAGACGGGGCTTCATCGCCGATCTGCCGAGCCCGGTAATCAAGGGCGATGCAGGTAACGTCGTCATCGATCTTTCGCAATACGACTTTCTGAAAAGCACGAGTGCGGCGCCCGCAACGGTCAATCCGAGTCTCTGGCGGCAGTCTCAGATTCTCGCGATCCGCGGCCTGTTCAAAGTGGTCGACGGCATCTATCAGGTACGCAATATCGACCTTGCAAACATCACGTTCATTCGTGGCAAGACGGGCTGGATCGTGATAGATCCGCTCACCTCGACGGAGACCGCAAAAGCTGCCTACGACCTGATCAATGACAAGGTCGAGCGACTGTCCGTGTCAGCCGTGATCTTTACCCATAGCCACGTTGATCACTTTGCCGGCGTTCGTGGCATTGTCGACGAGAAAGACGTCCGTGCAGGCAAGATTCCGGTAATCGCCCCGAAGGGATTCATGGAAGAGGCTGTCAGCGAAAACGTGTTTGCCGGCAATGTGATGAGCCGTCGGGCGTCGTACATGTACGGCAACCTGCTGCCGAAAGATCCGCGCGGCAATGTCGGTGGCGGTCTTGGCATAACGACTGCTTCTGGCTCGATCACGTTGTTCGAACCGAGCAAAGTGATCGAGCAGACAGGCGAGAAGCTGACAGTGGACGGCATCGATGTTGTGTTCCAGATGGCGCCCGGCACCGAAGCGCCGGCGGAAATGCTGTTCTATTTCCCGCAATTCAAGGCGCTCGATCTAGCGGAGGACGCGAATCATACGCTGCACAACATCCTGACCTTACGTGGCGCGAAAGTGCGTAGCGCGCAGAAGTGGTCGTATTACCTCGATCAGACCATCGATTTATGGGGCGGTGAAGCGCAGGTATCGTTCGGCAGCCATCACTGGCCGCAGTGGGGCAATGACCGCGTGGTCAAACATCTGAAGAAGCAACGCGATCTCTACAGGTACATCAATGACCAGACGTTGCGTATGGCCAATCAGGGCCTCACGATGCACGAGATTGCCGAGCAGTTCGTGCTGCCGGACTCATTGGCAAAGGAGTTCTATGATCGCGGCTACTACGGCAACCTGAAGCATAACGTGCGGGCGACCTATCAGCTATATCTGGGATGGTGGGACGCGAATCCGGCCGACTTGGATCCGCTGCCTCCGGCGGACGAAGCGAAGAAGTACGTCGAGCTGATCGGCGCCGACAGAATCATGTCCAATGCACGTGCAGCGTTCGCGAAGGGCGACTACCGCTGGGCCGCGACCATTACGAACAAACTCGTGTTTGCTCAGCCAGGCAATCGGGAAGCGCGCCAGCTGGAAGCGGACGCGCTCGAACAGCTCGGATACCAGGCGGAATCGGGGCCGGTGCGCAACTTCTATCTGAGCGGCGCGCAGGAACTGCGCGGCGGCGTCAAGAAGGTGGCGACACCCAATACCTCGTCACCCGACATCATTCGGGGCATGACGACGGAAATGTTCCTCGACTTTATGGCGATACATTTAAATGGTCCGCGCGCCGGGGATCAGCACTACGCGTTCAACGTAATCTTCCCCGACATAAAAGAGCACTACTCGCTGACAATCGAAGACGGCGTGATGAATTACGGCAAGGGAAAGACGCTGTCGAACGCGGATGCGACTATTACGCTTGACCGCTCTACGCTGGATGATATTGCTCTGGGAAATCTAAAGCTTGGCAATCTCGCGGATAGCGGCAAGGTGCAGTTCGTCGGCAACCGCCAGAAATTCAAGGACATGCTCGCGCTATTCGACAAATTCGATTTCTGGTTCACCATCAGTGAACCGTAATTCCGCTTTTTGCAGGTTGAGCTGCCAGCGACCGCTATAGGACCCGAAAAAACCTCAGCTAGACCTCAAAAAAAGGAAGAAAAAACGCCCCAGGTCGATGTCTCAACACATCAGGGGCGGGTCGATTTTAGATGCAATAGGGGGGATGCGGCTATTTTCTTGGACTGTTTTATGTCGTTAGGCCGAGGCTTTCACGGTACTCGATGGGGCTGAGATAGCCAAGGGAGCCCTTGATCCGTTTCTCGTTGTACCAGCGGACGTAGGCGTTCAGTACCGCAACGAACTCCGCGATGGTTGTCGAACGCCAGTCTCCTGGGTAGAACATCTCGGTTTTCAGCCTGCCGAAGAATCCCTCACACGCCGCATTGTCTGGGGAACAGGCTTTCCGCGACATGGATCGAATCAGATTAGCCTTTGCAACCCGCGATAGCCAGCCAGGCCAACGGTAGTGGCCACCCCGATCGGAATGCACGATCGGCGTTTTATCTTCTTCAGTCACGGTCTCAATAGCCGCATCTAACATGGTATTCACGAGCTCTGCGTCAGGGCTCGTGCCAATCGACCAGCTGACCACCATGCCATCGAAGCAGTCGATCATGGGCGACAGATATACCTTCCCCGCAGGAATCTGGAACTCGGAGATATCGGTCACCCACTTTTCGTTGGGCGCGTCGGCACGGAAATCGCGATTGATGATGTTATCTGGGGCGGGGCTGATTTCCCCGATATAAGAACGGTATCGGCGCCGCCTGGGCCTGGCTGCATGGAGACCGCCCTGTTTCATGAGGCGACGCACGACTTTCTCCGATAGAAACACACGTTGTCGGCCGAGCGCTGCCTGCACCCGACGATAGCCGTAGGATCGGTGATTGTCCTCGAAGATCTCTGCAACGGTACGACGGACTTCCGCATATTTGTCGGCAACCCGTATGGGCGACCGATGGTAGAAATAGGAGCTGCGCGCCAGGTCCAACCGCGCAAGCAACTCAGCCAAACCGTATTCTTCTCTCAGGGCGTCAACCAGCGTCGTCTTCTCCCGGTTGCTCAGGAGTGGCAGGTCGACGCCCAGATCTTTTTTTAGGAGTTCATTCGCCTTCTTCAGCAGGTCGTGTTCAAGCTGCAGATTGCGAATGTCGCGCCGGAGCCCTTCGACCTGCCGCGCCAGTTCGTCCCGATCCGTCTCTGCAGGTGATCGCTTGTCGCGTTTCATGGATGCGGGGGCCTCTCGGCCGAGTAACTGGTTCTTCCAGTTGTACAGCGTCACCCTGTCGACGTCCAGCTGTCGCGCCAACGCCAGCGCACTGCCTTCACGTGTGCATAGTTCGTACACCGCGGCCTGCCTGGACTCCAATGACGCGGCCGGTCGACCTGCCTTGCCAACCACGCATCTCCTGGTTTCCGGATAGCGCTCGCGAACCCACGCCGTCAGTATCTGGCGACAGGGATAGCCTAATGCCCTGAGGGTGAAGGCGAAGCAGCGTCCGTGGTTAACGTAGTGCTCGAGTGCTACGTTCTTCTGTTTCTCTGAATACTTCGGCTTTCCGCGAACATACTCCTTCTGCAGATCGCCACTGCTCTCGAATTCCGCACACCACGCCTTAAGAGAATTCTTCGTCGGGTAACCCAACTGACGGATGGTCGCCTTGATGCGCTTCCCGAGTTTCAGGTACAGCTCGACCGCCCGAACGCGGTCTTCGTATGAATACATGGACTACCTCCAGGTAGTCCAAGATTTTGTCCGCATCCCCAGGGAATCAGTTTCCGGTGCAAATCAACACTTAAGGCTTCCACTGGTACATCAGAATTTTTGCTCGTGCGTCGTCTTCGACGAGGATGTCGTATTCGCCGTTCGCGCGTAACGTCGCGCTGATGCCGAGCTCTACATCCACCTGGCCACTTGTCTTGCCGACGTTTGCGTCCGGCGTCATGTAGCCGACCATCTGGCCACTTCGCGAGTCGTACACGGTGATTCTCTGCGTGTATAGCTCGGCGACAAACAGATAGTTGCCAGCGATCGCAACTCCCACGGTGGTCACCGGCGGGTTGGCTTGGGTATTCCACGGAAGGGAGATCACGTATTGCGGCGTAGCAGTACCTGAGCTCCAGTTGTCGTAACGCGCGAGTACTGGACCTGCTTCCTTCCAGCGAGACGCGTCCCATGGGATCGCCGCGGTGAAGCCGGAGATATACATCGTGTCAGTCTCCGGGACATACAGCACGCGGCCGATACGTGTGAACGGCGCGGGCATCGCGTAAGTCCTGGCGGCGGTGTAGCGGTAAACCGGGTTGCCAACGGAGTCGAACCCTTGCAGCGGGAGCTCTCGCACTCCGCTCAAAGGAGTGCCGAACCAGAGATTGCCAAGCGTATCGACCCAGATAAAGCTATTCCCGATCTTGCTACCGACAGACGGATTGCTTGTGAGTTCGTCGGTGGTAAGGGCGCCATCGCCGTTTGCATCGCGCCACATCCATTCACCCACTGCCGGCTGTCCCGCCGGGAACCCGCCGGTGATGGGGATTTCTGCGAACATGCCTGACGGAATGGCGATGTTGCTGTGGATGCTGTCGAACCGGTACACGAATAGCGCATGCGAATACGGATCGAGCGTGTACAGATAAGGCCTGTTGCCGTTCAGACGTCGCAGCATGGGTTGACCGCGAACCTTGCGACCCAGGTTGATCGATGGGTCGCCCGGATACCAGAGATGGTTGACGGTGAACGCCGAGTAGGCCCACTGATGACCAACCGGCTTGCTCCAGTCGATGGTAAAGACTTTAGAGCCGGTGTAAATCGTGTTGGGCGAAGCCGGATCGAACATCGCACCGTCCACAAACAGTAGCCCGTCGAGTTCCCACCTAAGCGCGCGCGACATACCAGCGAAGCTCTGTAACACCGCGCCCGAGCCGACTGATGCGGACGCTAGCGTGCGCGGCCCCTCTCCGTTCTGGCCAACGTAGATATTGCCCGCTGAGTCAAAACCGATGCCGGTGATGCCGTTGAAGCGCCCGATGCCGGTGGTACCCGCCACGCCGTGGAAGATTCCGTTCGCGGTGCCGATCGACGCTGCCTGCTGCGTCTGTCCGCCAGCGGTCTTGTTGTAGACCAGAATCTGCTGCGTCGGACCGTTGTCAGCGATGCACAGCTGACCCGATGGCGCAATCGCGACATCGGTCGGTACTGCGTTGACGGGTAACACGGGCGCTCCGGCCAACGGGGCGCCCGTCGGCGAATAGTGTGCTACGGCGCCACGTCCGGCCAACGCACCGGTTAAAACCCACAGCGTGCCGTCCTTATCGAGTGTGAGTCGACCAGGCGAAGTGACGTTGAACGAGCGCTTGCGCTGCATCGTGTTCGCATCGAACACGATAATCTGGTTAGTGTACTGGTCTGATACGTACAGTTCGGTGTCGCTCGCGGCTAGCCCTCGAATGCCGGCATCGGTGCCGAACGGAACGGTGTCGATCATCAGGAAGCTATTCTTGCTGGCATTCGCACTGTTGGCGATGCCGCCGGCAAACGGTGCGCCCTTGGCGATGCTTCCAGCGGTTCGACGGGTGATGCCGAACCAGCTCTCGCCAGCCGGCGGATAGTCGGCTCCGACCAGACCGCCGTTCGAATTGCCGATGGACATCGCGGCATAAATATACGAGCGGTTAGACGTGATCGCATCGCCGCCTGCTGCGCCCCAGCCGTGCGTGGCTGCCGCGAGACCAAGCTTGTCGCCGTTTTTGTACGCGGCAATTTCACTGCCGGCTTCGTCCCACGGCGAGTTTGTATATACAGTGCCGTCTGGTGCGACGCTAATAGCCTGGATGTCTTGCTGCATCCATTTGCCGTCACCGAAACCGAACGAATTACCGATCCATGAAGTGGTGTAATGCAGTTGAGCCTGCGCGTTGCTATTTAGCGGGCAGCAGCAACTCAGTGCCAATAGCGTTGCCGCCAGGCGTGTTAGGGATTTCACGTGAACTTCCTTGCGAGATTAGGTGGTACGCACCACGACGGCGCAGCGCCTGCCGCGGTTATCGACCCAAGCAGAAACGTGCCGCTGAAGATGCATGTGCACATTACTCACCGGAAGTTCGGGGCCATCGCATTGCAAAGGGAGGTAACCACGCTCTGTTTAGAGATTTGATTTTCGGCATTCCAGTCTGACAAAACTCACGCATCTACTCATGCGGAAACGGCATGTCGTAGTTCGCGAATTAATCAATGTCCCTGATTACAGAAGGTTACGACTGGCGGTTATGATGAGCTTTCTGGCCTTTGCGAAGGGAGTTCGGCGCGGCCATAATGGTCAGATGCAACCCGGCGTGCTTGCGCTCCGCCGGACTGGTCACAACGCGGTTGTATTGCCGCACGAAAGTTGAGATTGCCGAATTTCCGCTTGTCCTTTTATCCTATAGACGTGGACATAGCGAGGCCCCCTCCGGAGGGGTACAACGAATGTTATCGGAAGCTCGATCCAGTCAAATGCACCACTCTCGCGGCGAGTCGCAAGTGGGTGCGGAATGTCTGGCCGGTCCAGGCGAGGCTTGCGCGCTTGCTCGCGCAGTCGATTGGGCTAGCACGGCAATTGGGCCAGTAGAAACCTGGTCGCAGGCACTACGTTCGACCGCATCGCTGGTACTGCACAACCATTCTCCGATGCTGCTGTGGTGGGGCGAGGAGTTCGTACAGATTTACAACGACGCGTACCGGCCCGTGCTTGGCGCGAAGCACCCCCGTGCGATGGGGCAGCGTTTTTCCGACTGCTGGAGCGAGGTTTTCCACATACTTGGCCCGATGGCCGAGCGGCCTTTTCGCGGCGGCCCAGCATCGGTCAGCGACGATATCGCCGTGCTGATCGAGCGCAATGTACCACGCGAGGAAACGCATTTCAGGCTCGCTTATAGCCCGGTTCCAGACCAGTCTGTCGAGAGCGGCATCGGCGGTGTGCTCGCAACGGTTGCCGAGATTACCGAGCAGGTTCATGCCGACCGCCAGCTGCGTACGCTTCGGGAGTTGGGCTCGCGCGGGCTGTCTGACGTTCAGACCGTCGAGCAGGCGTGTGTCAATGTCGCCGCGGTGCTCAAGGAGAACCATTGGGATCTGCCATTCGCATTGCTCTATCTGATCGATGACGAAGGCACATACGCAAGCCGGGTAGCCAGCGCGGGCGTCGATCTGCAGTTGCTCGACCGGCTCGCGCCCGCCCGGCTCGAGCTTGGCAATGAAGCCGCAGACGACCTCTGGCGAATCCATGCCGCCGCACGCGAGCGTCGCGTCGAGATCGTGCCGCAGCTGCCGCAGCCGCAGGACACACTGCCGCGAAGTGCGTGGGACGAGGCAACGCAGTCCGCTATCGTGCTACCCCTCGCTTCACCCGACCGGCCTCACGCTTACGGTGTGCTCATTTGCGGCCTCAGTCCGCACCGCGTCCTCGACAGCAGCTATCGCAGTTTTTTTGAGCTGGTAGCGTCCCAGGTCGTCACGATGATCCGCAACGCGCGAGCGCTCGAGGAAGAGCGCAAGCGAGCCGAGGCTCTGGCCGCGATCGACCGTGCGAAGACGGCCTTCTTTTCGAACGTCAGTCACGAGTTCCGCACGCCTTTAACGCTGATGCTGGGTCCCGTCGCTGAGCTCATTTCAGATCCAGCCCTTCCTGAGCACGCACGTATCAGCCTCGATCTTGCACATCGCAATGCATTGCGGCTGCTGCGGCTGGTCAACACCCTGCTCGATTTTTCTCGCATCGAGGCGGGCCGCGTTCAGGCATCCTACGAGCCAACCGATCTGGCCAGACTGACGCGTGAACTCGCCAGTACATTCCGATCCGCGGTGGAAAGCGGCGGTCTGGCCTACGACGTCGATTGCCCGCCGCTAGCGGAGTCGGTCTACGTCGATCGGGAAATGTGGGAAAGGATCGTTCTCAACCTGCTTTCGAACGCCTTCAAGTACACGCTCAAGGGACGGATTTCGGTACGGCTGCGTGTCCAGCAGCGTCAGGCGATATTAGAGGTGAGCGATACGGGTATTGGTATCGCTGAACACGAACTGGCCAGTATCTTCGAGCGTTTCCATCGTGTCGAAGGAAGTGCCGGCCGCACTCAGGAGGGAACTGGAATCGGGCTGGCGCTGGTTCAGGAACTGGTCAAGCTTCATGCAGGCTCAATCACGGTGGTCAGCAAGCTGGCTAGCGGCACCACCTTTCGCGTCGCTCTACCGCTAGGCTCGGCACACCTGGCTCCCGATCGGCTAAAAGCGGCAGCCTCCGCACACGCCACTGCGATGAGCGCCCAATCTTTTGTGGAGGAAGCGCTTCGTTGGGTTCCAGAAGGCGCTACCGATACGCTGGCCAATTCCTTGGGCGTCGTGCCTGACGCTATTCCAGTTGCAGATCGGCCGTTGAATTCAGATCACAGAAGGCCTCGCGTGCTGGTAGCCGACGACAATGCCGACATGCGCGCCTATGTACGACAACTTCTCGCCGGGCGATACGACGTCGAGGTGGTCGACAACGGAATCGCAGCACTGGAGGCAGCGACCCGGCAACGGCCCGATCTTGTTCTTGCCGACATCATGATGCCGCGGCTCGATGGTCTTCGTCTGCTGCAGGCGATCCGGACCGACAAGCAGCTCCTCGATGTACCGGTCATTCTGCTTTCGGCACGCGCAGGAGAAGAGGCACGCGTCGACGGCTTGAAATCGGGCGCTGACGACTACCTCGTCAAGCCGTTCTCTGCGCGCGAGCTGGTTGCCCGGATCAACGCATTGCTCGAACTCACTGCACTGCGCCGAAACAGCGATGAGCGTTTCCGCGCGCTGGTCAGCGCATCATCCGATGCGGTCTATTCGATGAATGCCGACTGGACCGAAATGCGCTTTCTGCACGGCAGAAATTTTATCGCCGACACGAGAGATGCAACGTCGACCTGGGTTGAGCGCTATATCGAGCCGGAAGATCGACCCAGGGTGTTGGCCTGCATCGAGCAGGCTATTCGCAACAAAAGCAGGTTCGAACTCGAGCATCGTGTACGTCGAGTCGACGGTTCACAAGGCTGGACGCTGTCCCGTGCGATTCCGGTCTTCGACGCGTCCGGTACGGTAGTCGAATGGTTCGGCATGGCGGTCGATATGACCGAGCGCAAACGCGTCGAAACAGTGTTGCGCGATACCGCAACATGGTTGACCGCTCAGAAGGAGGCGTTCCAGGCGGCGGTAAACAACGCGCCGCTCGCAGTCTCGCTCGGGATTCTCGCCCATGCTGTGGTCGAACAAATGCATGGCGAGGCACGCTGCGCGTTCTATATCGCCAACGCAGAGCAGACTGAACTGCGGCACGTCACGGGTATGCCCGATGAATATGCCCACGCCGTCGAGGGCTTTCGGATTGCTGCGGACTCGCTTGCCTGCGGCCTGGCCGCATTCAGCCGGGAGGCTGTCATCACTGCCGATGTGAACACCGATCCTCTGTGGAAGGAGTGGGTGTGGCTCGCGCGACAGCAGGGCTATCGTGCCTGCTGGTCGTTTCCCGTCGAGACGTCGACTGGGAGGGTGGTCGGCACGTTCGCCATCTACCGACAGGAGCCGGGCGAGCCCACATCTCACGACGTTGAACTGGCGACACGGCTGGTGCAATCCGCGGCGATCGTCATATCGCGTCATCAGGAAGCCGAGGAACGCGCGCACGGCGTCGAGGCGCTGCGTATTGCCGACCGTCAAAAGGACGAGTTTCTGGCGATGCTCGCACACGAGCTTCGCAATCCGCTCGCGCCGATCGCCAACGCTGGCGAGTTGTTGTCACGCGTGATCCGCGATGATGCGCAGGTGCAGCCGGCAATCGGCATCATCAAACGGCAGACGGCGCAGATGACACGGCTGGTAGACGACCTTCTCGATGTTTCACGCATCACCCAGGGCCGGGTTACGTTGCAGCACGCACCGGTGGATCTCGCGAAAGTGGTCGCTCAGGGTGTGGAGATGGTGGAAGCGCGGTTGCGCGAAAAGCGGCACACGCTTACCGTCGAGACCACCACAAGCGACGAACCGTTGTTCGTCGAGGGCGATATGGTTCGCCTGGTCCAATGCGTGGGCAACGTTCTCACGAACGCTGTGAAATACACAGACCCGGGCGGCGTGATCCGCGTATGGACACGGCCAGATGACGCGAGCGCCGTGATCGGCATTTCAGACAACGGCTCCGGAATTTCAGCCGAGTTGCTGCCGCGCGTGTTCGATCTGTTCGTTCAAAGCGAACGCACGCTGGATCGGGCTCAAGGCGGGCTTGGAATTGGTCTCGCCGTGGTCAAGCGGCTGGTGAACATGCACAAAGGGACGATCAGCGTTCGCAGCGCCGGCGCCGGTCAGGGCGCGACATTCGAAATCCGGCTGCCACGGATCGCCCGGCCAGCGCGCGCGACAACCCACCCACCTCATGTGGAGGTCCATCCGTGGCGAGTGCTGGTGGTCGACGACAATCACGACGCGGCAGATTCGCTTTCGATGCTGCTCGCGCTACAGGGGCATACGCCTGAAGTCGCCTACAGCGGCGATGAGGCGATCCGGTGCGCCGAAGTTTTCCGTCCCGATGTCGCATTGCTCGATATCGGACTACCGGGCATGAACGGTTATGAACTGGCTCAGAAGCTTCGCGCACTGCCCAACCTTGAATCTATCCGGCTGATCGCGATCACCGGTTACGGTCAGCTTGAAGACCGTCAGCGTTCGCGGGCTGCGGGTTTTGACGATCACATGGTCAAACCAGTAGACCAGTCCGCGCTGCAGCGAAGTCTGGCTGCTTTGCGACACTAGAGAGGCAAAGCGTCTCGCTTGACCGACGTGTCTTGCTATGCGAGCGTCCGCTTCTCAGCGGTCAACGACACTTGAACGAAGAGTTCGAGTGTCTGAGAAGGGTCGAACTGAGCCGGTCGTTGTGCGGCTGAGTGCGATCAATCGCGAGCGCTGGACCATTGCACCGGACCTGGCGACAGTGCGACTGCTACCAAGGCTAACTATGGCGTTCGATTCATGGGTTGGCTTCTCGCGAAGAAGACATCCGGAGTTTCCGCTACCCCCGGTAGAAACGGTAAAACTGCTCGATGGGGGCTTCGGCGTCGCAAGGCAGACATCAAAGTCGAGCAAAGCTGTCGGTGTCCGGGTCGGCTCAGCCGGCCCGGACTCGCGTAGCGGCGCTACCACCATTGCAAAGTGGCGTTAGAACCGGTGCGTCATCGCCACGCGATAGACCAGCTGATTCGGCGACGACGACGCACTCGGCGCCAGTTCGCTTTGTGCATCGTCGAACTGCGTACCGGTGTGAGCGCTTTCCACATGCTGCCATGCGCCTTGCACGTACAACGACGTGCGCGGGCTCAGATCGTAGTCGAGCATCAGCGCAACCGTATGCCAGCGCGGACTATAGTTGCCGGCCGTAGTGGACAGTTTGCCGAGCGTGTAGGTATAGGACCCGCCTAGCCAGAAGTCGGGCCGGAGGAAATACTGGCCGTTCAACTGGAAATTGTCGAACTTCCAGCGTGTCCACGCACCGCCGTTCGCCGGCATGATGTTGCCGCTCAGAAACGTGTTGCTGACCGGCCCGTCGACAGAGGTCTGCGAGTACGCGGCGGCCACCTGTACCTTCTGGAATTTGTACGCAACGCCCGCGTCGATGTTCTGTTGCGATGAGCCGGTGAAGGTCGCATCGTCGGTCACCGCGCCGTTTGTGCCGACGCCGGGATGATCGATCCGCATGTAGGCAGCTTCCGCCGTCAGGCCGCCACGTTGATACTGCCCGGCAGCGCTAACCAGCCGATTGTCCTGAAATCCGCCCGCACTGTTGCTGAACCCGTACATCGCTTCGCCGGTGAAGCCCCGATAGTTCGGCGTCACATACTTGACCGAGTTATTGACGCGAAAATCCCAGTCGGCGTTGTCGTTGTCGAACGGTACCGCGCCGGCATCACCTGCCCAATTTCCCGCTGCGGTGATCGAACTGAACAGATCGACCGTCGGATCGTACTGGCGTCCGAAGGTCAGCGTGCCATAGCGGGTGGATGCCAGTCCGACATAAGCCTGCCGCCCAAACAGGCGGCCGTTTTCCCCAAGCGCACCGTTGCTCGCGTTGAAGCCGTTTTCGAGGGTGAAGATTGCGCTGAGCCCATCGCCCAGGTCCTCGCTGCCCTTGATACCCCAGCGGCTGCCCGAGACATTGCCGCTGTGCATCTGGACGGCGGAGCCGTTTCCGGCATTGTTGGTGAAGTTGATGCCTTCGTCGATCAGGCCGTACAGCGTGACGCTGCTCTGAGCATAGGCGCCGCTACAAACCAGCATCAGCGGGATGAGCAACAGCTTCCATCGGGGTTGTTTCATCGTAGTGTTATTCGTTCGGGTTCGAGGAAAAAGGGAGTGCAGATCATCGATTAATTGAAACGGCCTGTGCCCGACGGTACGAAGACCTAAGGCGAAACCGCGTGTAAGTCTAAAAAGCCAATTTCGCTGGCAAGCGACGCATTCGAAAACTGAGAATTTCGAAAAATGCCGGGAATCGCGCGCGACGCGTATGCCGAATTGGGTCAGTGAGCCCGGGCCTGTCACCGTCGAAACAACAGAAACCGGGGTTGTGCGAGGCGCCGGAACGCGCGTCCACATCCAGCGCGAGACGCAGGCTGAAATAAAAATGAAATTAGTTTCATGCGGCTGTTGTTGAGGCCGCGCGTGAGAGCAAGCAAAGTTAGCTGCAATTCTGGGCACTTGAACGGGTGCAACGGCGCCGCGACCGTTTCAAATGAAACTGCTTGCAAAAGGAGATTGCAGATGAGTAGCTATACGAAACTGATAATCGTCGTGTGCTTGAGCGTGAACGCTGTATTGCCGTCGTGCGCCAGTGCACAGGCGCGAGTGGCGAACGATCCACGCGATGGGTCGGTAAGCCAGACCGCGCAAACGGCCGTTGCCCAGGTAGGAGGATGGCAGCCTGAAACCGCGGCCCGGAAGACGCGCGCGCAGGTTTATGAGGAACTCGTCAAAGCGCAGCAGGATGGTGAGATTGCCTATTTGAATCGCACAATCTATGCGCACCACTGACCCAGGAACGCAGCCAGGAGAGCGGGTGGCCGGGTTGGCTTTCTCGGCACAGAGGCGGGCGGAGATGCTGTTGGCGGTGCGAACGGTCCAGTCGGCGAGTTGCTGCTCGCGGCCCGCGAGGTCGGGGCCATCAGCGTTTGGAGTACGACCATACCCTGCCGTCGAGTGCCAAACCTTTCGTGCTGTACTCACCTATGGCAGACTAGACTCTTACCGGTCGGGCCGACGTGTATAAAGCGCTTTTCCGCTTCGCGGCAGCAACCGGCTTGGCGATGGAGGCCTTCAGTGGGTCCGTCTCAGCAGTTCGGTGCGCATGGGGGGAGCGGGTTCCAGGTTTTATGGGACGACGGCGAGTGCACGCTTTGCCGGACCGGGTGGCAGATTGATGGCGCGCAGAACGCCGTGCTGGCCGTACGGCCAAGCTCCGAATATCCGACACTTGCCACCCTCGAGCGCCTGGTGCATGAGTACGGTCTAAAGGACGAGCTGGAATCGACGTGGGCCGCGCGGCCGCTGAAACTGCTGCGCGAAGGCGATCGAACCCTGCTGTTGCTCGAGGATCCTGGCGGCGAGCCGCTCGCCAGTCTCTTGACGGCCCCGTTGGAAGTGGGGCGCCTCTTGCGCATCGCCATCGGCATCGTCACCGCGCTCAGCAAGGTGCACCAGCGTGGCCTGCTCCACAAAGATCTGAAGCCAGGCAATATTCTTGTGAATACGAATGGTGAGGTGCGGCTTACCGGGTTCGGTATCGCCTCACACCTGGCTCGCGAGCGGCAGGCGCCCGACCCGCCGGAGACCATCGTCGGCACGCTCGCCTATATGTCCCCCGAACAAACCGGGCGCATGAACCGCTCCATCGACGCGCGCAGCGATCTCTATGCGTTCGGTGTCACGCTCTATCAAATGCTCACCGGCACCCTGCCGTTCACCGCGGCTGACCCGATGGAGTGGGTACACTGCCATATCGCACGCAAGCCGGTGCCGCCTGGCGATCGGTTGGGGGCGGTTTCCGCTCCGGTCTCGGCAATCATCATGAAGCTGCTCGCCAAGACCGCCGAGGAGCGCTATCAGACCGCGAGCGGCGTCGAGCGTGATCTGCAGCGGTGCCTCACGCAGTGGGAAGCCCGCAGTCACATCGAGATGTTTCCACTGGGGCAACAGGACACGCCTGACCGGCTGCTGATCCCGGAGAAACTATACGGGCGGGCGCGCGAAGTCGAAGCTTTGCTCGCTTCGTTCAATCGCGTCGTAAAAGGCGGCACGCCGGAGCTAATGCTAGTTTCCGGCTATGCGGGCATTGGCAAGTCCGCGGTCGTCAACGAACTGCACAAAGCGCTGGTGCCGCCGCGCGGACTCTTTGCCGCAGGCAAGTTCGACCAGTTAAAGCGCGACATACCCTATGCGACGCTTGCCGTGGCTTTCCAGGGTCTTGTGAGGTCTCTGCTCGGCAAGAGCGACGCCGAGCTCACCGGTTGGCGCGACGCCCTGTTACACGCGCTGGGCCGGAACGGAAGCCTCATGGTCGACATCATCCCCGACCTGAAGTTTGTCATCGGCGAGCAGCCGCCGGTCTCCGAGCTGCCGCCACAGGAAGCCCAACGGCGTTTCCAATGGGTGTTCCAGCGCTTCATCGGCGTCTTCGCCCGAGCCGAACATCCGCTGGCGCTCTTTCTCGACGACTTGCAATGGCTCGACGCGGCGACGCTCGATCTGCTCTACGGTCTTTTGACCGGGTCCGATCTACAGCATCTCATGTTGATCGGTGCCTATCGCGACAACGAAGTCACGGTCGACCATCCGCTGATGCGCAAACTCGAAGCCATCAAGGCTGCCGGCGGCAACGTCGCACAGATTGTGCTGGCACCGCTCGCCGAACCGCATCTGCGACAGTTGATTGCGGACGCGCTTCGCTGCGAGCGGGGGCATGCCGCACCGCTCGCGCAACTGGTGCATGAGAAGACGGGTGGCAATCCGTTTTTCGTCATTCAGTTTCTATACGCGCTCGCGGAAGAGGACCTGCTTGCCTTCGATCATGAAGCTGCGCGCTGGTCCTGGGATGTCGAGCGTATCCGCGCCAAGCAATACACCGATAACGTCGTCAACCTGATGGTCGACAGGCTCTCCCGCTTGCCGGCCGAAACGCAAACGGCGCTGCCGCTGCTGGCTTGTCTCGGCAACGTAGCCGAGGTGGCGACCGTTTCGATCGTTTTCGAGACACCGGAGGAGCAGGTCCACGCGGCGCTATGGCCCGCAGTCCGTCAGGAATTGGCCGAGCGCCTGGCGGGCGCCTACCGGTTCGTGCATGATCGCGTGCAGGAAGCAGCCTATTCGCTGATCCCGCCGGAACGGCGCAGCGAGGTGCACCTCAAGGTAGGCAGACTGCTCGCAGCGCATACGCCTCCTGAGAAGCAGGAGGAGGCGATCTTCGACGTCGTCAACCACCTTAACCGGGGCGCGGCCTTAATCGCCTCGCAGGACGAGCGCGAGCAGCTGGCCGAGCTCAATCTGATCGCAGGTCAGCGCGCCAAGGCTTCGGCCGCCTATGCGTCGGCGCTGACCTACCTCGCCGCCGGTGCGGCCTTGCTACCGGAAGATGCCTGGGAGCGCCGGAAAGAACTGAGCTTCGCACTGGAGCTGCAGCGCGCCGAATCTGAGTTCGCGACGGGCGCGCTGACGGAAGCGGAGGCGCGCCTGGCGGCGCTGTCAACGCGTGCGGGTACCACAGTCCAACGCTCAGCAGTGGCATGTTTGCGGATCGATTTGTACATGACCACCGATCAGAACGACCGCGCCGTCGCCGTCGGTCTCGACTCCCTGCGCCACCTTGGCATTGATTGGCCGTCGCATCCAACCGAAGAACAGGCGAGCCGCGAATACGAGCGGATCTGGTCGCAGCTCGGCAGCCGTACGATCGAGGAGCTTCATCAACTGCCCTTGATGAGCGACCCCGACGCGCTGGCAACCGTAGAGCTCCTGATAAGAGTGGCGGTGCCTGCGTACTTCGGGACCACGTTGCAGTTTTTTTCGCTGGCGGTCTGCCGGGCTGTCAACCTCAGTCTTGAGCACGGCCACAGCGATGCCTCATGTGTGGCCTATGAGCTGTTGGCGATGTTGGCCGGGCCCTACTTCGACAACTATGACGCTGGATTTCGATTTTCCCGGCTCGGCTATGAACTCTCCGAAAAACCTGAACTCAAGCGTTTCCAGGCGAGGACAGTCGAGACATTCGGCTTCGTCTGCGCCTGGACCCAGCATGTCCGGACAGGACGCGACCTGCTACTGAGCGCGTTTGAACTCGCGAACCGGACTGGCGATCTGACCTATGCGGGTTACGCCTGCGCTCAACTGAACACGAACCTTCTGTTGGCGGGCGATCCGCTCTGCGAGGCACAACGCGAAGCGGAGCGCAGCCTCAAGTTCGCAGGCAAATTAGGGTTCGGCGCGATCGTCGCCTGGATCACCGGACAGCTCGGGCTTATCCGGACGCTACGCGGTCTCACGACGGAGTTCGGCTCGTTTGATGATGGGCGGTTCAACGAGCTCGATTTTGAGCGCAATCTGTCAAGTCATCCGACATTGGCCGCTGTCGAATGCTGGTACTGGATACGCAAGCTGCAGGCGCGCTTTTTGGCAGGCGAATATGCGGCGGCGGCCGATGCGTCATTCAGAGCGCAACCGTGGGTGAAAGCTTCGCCGTCGGTGTTAGAAACGGCGGAGTATCACTTTTATGGCGCGCTGACGCACGCCGCATGTTGGGACATGGAAACAGTCATGTCGCGGCAGCAGCACTTTGAAGCCCTCACCGCACATCACCGTCAGCTTCAGGTGTGGGCCAGGAATTGCCCCGACAATTTCGAGAACCGCGCCGCGCTGGTCGCTGCGGAGATCGCCCGGATTGAAGGCCGCGCGCTGGACGCCATGGACCTTTACGAACAGGCCATCCGCGCAGCGCGCGCCAACGACTTTGTCCACAATGAGGCGCTCGCCAATGAACTTGCCGCACGGTTTTATGCGACACGCGGATTTCAGACGACTTCGCGAGCCTACCTGAAGGAAGCCCGTTACTGCTATACCCGCTGGGGTGCCGACGGGAAGGTGCGGCAACTCGACAAGATATATCCGTACCTGAAAACGGAAGAGACCGTACTCGCTCCCACGAGGACGGTTGCGGCATCGGTCGAACAGCTCGACCTCGCGACGGTGATTAATGTCTCGCAGGCGGTGTCGGGTGAGATTGTCCTGGACAAACTGATCGACAAGTGCCTGCGCGCGGCACTGGAGTACGCGGGTGCCGAGCGCGGCCTGTTGATGCTTGCGCAAGGCACTGAACAGCATGTCGCGGCGCAAGCCACGACTGGCGGAGACACGGTCATCGTGCAAAGGTGCGATGCACCCGTGACAGCGGCCGTGTTGCCGGAATCGGTTCTGCACTACGTTGTGCGCACCCAGGATAGCCTGATTCTCGACGATGCGACGATAGAGACATCGTTTGCCGCAGACCCGTACATCAAGGAGCGCCAGCCGCGCTCTATTCTTTGCTTGCCCTTGACCAACCAGGCCAAGCTTATCGGCGCACTGTATCTCGAGAACAATCTCGCTTCCCACACCTTCGCACCGGGTCGCATCGCACTGCTGAAGCTGCTGGCCTCGCAGGCCGCGATCACCCTGGAGAATGCACGCCTGTACCGCGATCTGGCCGAACGCGAGGCGAAGATCCGGCGCCTCGTAGAGGCCAATATCATCGGCATCATCCTCTGGGATTTCGAAGGCCGAATTCTGGAGGCGAACGACGCGTTCCTGCGCATCGTGGGTTACGACCGCGAGGACCTGATCGCGGGTCGCATACGCTGGACGACGGACCTGACGCCGTCCAAATGGCGTGACAGCGACGCACGGGTCCTTGATGAGCTGAAGTTGACTGGGGCCACGCAACCGTTCGAGAAGGAATACTTGCGGAAAGACGGCAGTCTGGTGCCCGTGCTCGTCGGCCCAGCGAGCTTCGAAGAAAATGGGAACCAGGGCGTCGCATTCATACTGGATCTGAGCGAACGCAAACGGGCAGAGGCGGAGCTACGCCAGGTGCAGATGGAGCTCGCGCACGCGAATCGAGTCGCCACGCTGGGGCAGCTCACGGCTTCGATCGCGCATGAGGTCAAGCAACCGATTAGCGCGGCGTCAACCAACGCCGCGGCCGCCATACGCTGGCTCGGCGCGCAGCCAGCCAACTTGCAGGAGGTCCAGCAGGCGCTTCATCGCATTGTGAATGACACGAAGCGAGCCGGCGATATTCTTGGCCGGATTCGCGAACATGTCGAGAAAGCGCCGCCGCACAAGGACAGCGTGGACATCAACGAGGCAGTCCGCGAGGTCATTGAACTCACGCGTGGGGAAGCTGCGAAGCATGCTGTCTCGTTGCAGGCAGTACTAGGAAATCGCTTGCCGCCTGTTCTCGGGGATCGCGTGCAATTGCAACAGGTGATGCTCAATTTGATCGTGAACGCCATCGACGCAATGAGCGCGATGCACGGGGGGCCACGCGATTTGCAGATCAGCACGACCGCAGATGCATCGCAGTGCGTTTCGATTGCCGTCTCGGATTCGGGGCCAGGATTGCCATCAGCAGGAAGTGAGCGTGTCTTCGATCCGTTCTACACGACCAAGGCGGGTGGCTTGGGCATGGGCTTGTCGATCTGTCGTTCGATCGTCGAAGCGCACGGAGGACAGCTGTGCGCGAAGCCAAACGTGCCCAGCGGCGCGGTCTTCCAGTTTGCGCTGCCAGGCGGCAGCCACGAACATGCCCCGCCCGGTGACGATGAGCGCCTCGGGTGACGTAGGCGATCGGACGTTTTCCGAATGCGGCGCAGGAGCGGATACCTAAATAAAACCAACCAAACAAAATCCCACCATTTAGACATGGCATCACCTGCCCGATTTCAGTGCAGCGAGTCCAGCGTACATAGTGAAACGGGCCATACCAAATTTGTTAACGATGCCAGGGTCTTTTTATAATGGACGCATAGCGACGCCGGACGTAGACTGGCGCGCAACCCACCTAAGGGAAAAAATCAAAACGAGCGAGACCGAAGCGGGAGACACGAATTACAGCAAGGGGCGCCGGGTCGGCCGCCAATGCCTTTTCCCAATGCCGTTTGGGTCTTCAGTACATGCTGAATTTGTACGACGAACAGATGCACGCTTGAATGCGCGCGAGCGGGGCTTTGATGAAGCCGAGTTCCGTTCCATCATCGATACCACCTATATTCGGGCCTGGCACAGACACGTCAAGATTAAACCGCGGTGTTCTAAACAATACGCCCGCCTGGACCGCGGCCAGAACGGCACTCATTCATACACCGAAGGAGACATACCAATGAAACGTCTGTTCTTGAAAACCCTGATTGCGGTCATGGCGCTGCCAATGATTGGTGTGGCGCATGCCGAGAGCAAGGGGCTGGTTGCTGTGTCCATGCCGACCAAGTCGTCGGCGCGCTGGATCGCCGATGGCGATAACATGGTCAAGGATCTGCAGGCGGCGGGTTACACCACCGATCTCCAGTATGGCGACGACGATATTCCGAACCAGCTCGCGCAAATCGAGAACATGGTCACCAAGAAGCCGAAGGTGCTGGTGATCGCTGCAATCGATGGGACGACCCTGACCGATGTGCTCAAAAAGGCACACGATGCCGGCATCAAGGTCATTGCATACGATCGCCTGATCAAGAACTCGCCCGATGTCGATTACTACACGACCTTTGACAACTACAAGGTCGGCGTACTGCAGGCGCAATCCATTGTCGACAAGCTCGGTCTGAAACAGGGTAAAGGCCCGTTCAATATTGAACTGTTTGGTGGTTCGCCCGACGACAACAACGCGTTCTTCTTCTATAACGGCGCGATGAGCGTGCTGGATCCGTACATCAAAAGCGGCAAGCTGGTGGTGCGCAGCAAGCAGTTCGGCATGAACAAGGTCGGTACGCTGCGCTGGGATGGCGCCGTCGCCCAGGCCCGGATGGACAATCTGCTGTCGGCTTACTACGGCAATGCCAAGCTCGACGCCGTGCTGAGCCCGTATGACGGTCTGAGCATCGGCATTCTGTCGTCGGTCAAGGGTGTGGGTTACTGCACGGCTCAGCAGCCGTGCCCGATCGTCAGCGGACAGGACGCCGAGATTCCTTCGGTCAAGTCCATCCTGCACAAGGAGCAGTACTCGACCGTGTTCAAGGACACGCGTCAGCTCGCCAAGGTGACGGTTGCGATGATCAACGCAATGGCACAAGGCAAGCAGCCGGAGGTCAACGACACCAAGACCTACAACAACGGCGTGAAGGTCGTGCCGTCGTATCTGCTCAACCCGGTACTGGTGGATGGCTCCAACTGGAAGCCGATCCTGGTTGATAGCGGCTACTACAAGGAAGAGCAGATCAAGTAAGCCGGTATCGAAGTCAAGTCTGTCGCCGGAGACGCCAGGCGCGCTCCGGCGAGCGGCCCCTGCAAAACACGACAAATCCAGGAGACGGCGTGGCGGACGAGACCATCCTGTCCATGCGCAGCATCACCAAGACGTTTCCGGGTGTTAAAGCACTCGATAACGTCAATCTGACGGTCAAGGCTGGAGAAATCCATGCGGTCGTCGGTGAGAATGGCGCGGGCAAGTCCACTCTGATGAAGGTGCTGAGCGGTGTGTATCCGCATGGGTCCTACGAGGGGGAAATCCACTTCGAAGGGCAGCTGCAACGCTTCTCGGACATCCGTGAAAGCGAAGAGCGCGGCATCATCATCATTCATCAGGAATTGGCCTTGGTGCCGATGCTCTCGATCACCGAGAACATTTTCCTCGGCAATGAACAGGCGCAACGCGGGGTGATCGATTGGCACGCGGCGCATAAGCGCACGCGAGAATTGCTGCGGCGCGTGGGTTTGAACGAGTCACCCGACGCGATCGTCGGCAAGCTCGGCGTCGGCAAGCAACAGCTGGTGGAAATTGCCAAAGCGCTGTCAAAGCGCGTGAAGCTGCTGATCCTCGACGAACCCACTGCGAGTCTGAACGAGACCGATAGCGCCGCGCTGCTGAAACTGCTGCTGGAACTCCAGGCACAAGGGATTTCCTGCATCCTCATTTCGCACAAGCTCAACGAGATTACCCAGGTTGCGGATCAGATTACCGTCATTCGCGACGGCAGCACGATCGAGACACTCGATTGCGCCACAAGCGAGATCAGCGAGGATCGCATTATTCGCGGCATGGTCGGCCGTGACATGGAGCACCGTTATCCGCAGCGCGTGCCGCAGATCGGCGAAGTGATCTTCGAAGTACGCGACTGGCATGTGTTCCACGAACAGTATTCGGAGCGCGAGGTCATCAAGGGCATCGACCTGAACGTGCGCAAGGGCGAAGTGGTCGGCATTGCGGGACTGATGGGATCGGGCCGCACCGAACTGGCCATGAGTATTTTCGGGCGCTCGTATGGCCGGCGCATCAGTGGACAGGTGCTGATCGACGGCCAGACCGTAGATGTATCGACCATCGGCCGCGCCATCAAGCATGGCATTGCCTATGTGACCGAGGATCGCAAGGGGTATGGCCTGATCCTCGAGCAGGAAATCCGCAAAAACGTGTCGCTCGCCAACCTCGCCGAAGTGTCCGACCACGGTGTGATCGATGAACACGCCGAGTCCAAGGTTGCGCAGCAGTATCGCGAATCGTTGCGCATTCGCAGTTCGGGCATCCAGCAACGGGTGGTCAATCTGTCGGGCGGCAATCAGCAGAAGGTCGTGCTGAGCAAGTGGCTGTTCACGAAGCCGCGTCTGCTGATTCTCGATGAACCCACGCGGGGTATCGATGTCGGGGCCAAATACGAGATCTACACCATCATCGACGAGCTGGCGCGCAGGGGCGAAGGGATCCTGATGATTTCTTCCGAAATGTCGGAGCTGCTAGGCATGTGCGACCGCATCTACGTGATGAACGAAGGTCGGCTCGTGGTCGAGCTCGATCGGAACGAAGCGAGCCAGGAACGCATCATGCGCGCCATCGTGAACGCCGGTCATGCGTGAACTACTACATCGAATCAAGGCCATTTCATGAAACTCGGCTTTCTCAAGAACAATCTGCGCGACTACGGCCTGCTGCTCTCGTTGGTCGTCATCATGGGGTTCTTCCAGTACCAGACCGACGGCGTGCTGATGCAGCCGTTGAACATCACCAATCTGGTTTTGCAGAACAGCTACATCATTGTGATGGCGCTGGGCATGCTGCTCGTGATTGTGGCCGGCTATATCGATCTGTCCGTCGGATCGGTCAGCGGCTTTATCGGCGGCCTGGCCGCGGTGCTGATCGTGCAGTATTCGTGGCCTGTGGTGCCGACGATCATCGTGGCGATTCTCGCGGGTGCGCTGATCGGTGCGGGGCAGGGCTGGTTCGTGGCTTATGCGCGCATTCCGTCGTTTATCGTGACGCTGGCAGGGATGCTTATTTTCAAGGGCCTTGCACTTGCGCTGTTGCAAGGCCAATCGGTCGGGCCGTTCCCGCTGCAATTTCAGCGGATCAGTACGGGCTTTCTGCCCGATCCGTTCGGCGGCACGGACGTCCGGGTGCTGTCCCTGATCGTGGGCATCCTGCTGGCGCTGGGGCTGGTCGCGGCGGAGATGCGCAAGCGCCGCAAGGCGCAGGCGCACGATATGGAGGTCGAACCGGTTGCGTTCTTCGTGGTGAAGAACATTTTGTTCGCGGGGGCTGTCACTTATCTGGTCTGGCTGCTTTCCACGTATAAGGGCTTGCCGAATGTATTGATCTTGATGGCCGTTCTGATTTTGATCTACCAGTTTGTGACCAATCGCACGACGATCGGTCGGCGTATTTATGCGCTGGGCGGCAATGAGAAGGCGGCGCGTTTGTCGGGTGTGAACACTGCGCGGCTGTCCTTTTTGACCTTTGTGAACATGGGTGTGTTGGCGGCCGTGGCGGGTGTGATTTTCGCGGCGCGACTGAACACGGCAACGCCGAAGGCTGGCCTCGGCTTTGAGCTCGACGTGATCGCGGCATGCTTCATTGGCGGAGCATCGGCCTCGGGGGGCGTGGGTAAGGTGGTGGGCGCGGTGATCGGCGCTTTCATCATGGGCGTGATGAACAACGGCATGTCGATCATGGGCATTGGTATTGATTACCAGCAGGTGATCAAGGGGATGGTGTTGCTGGCAGCGGTGTTTCTGGATGTTTATAACCGGAACCGGGCTTGAAGAGGTAAGGGCACGTTCCTTACCTCTCTGGGAGTGAGCCGCAGCGACGCCGCCTGGTCGTGGCTGCGGCCAGACCTTTCTGTCGCATCAAACGTTGCCAGCTCCGTGGGTCTCTTCGCGATGCAGTCCACAGAACTGCGCAAGTGAAATCGTGCCCGTCACGTTTCGCTAAAGTCGCTTCATCTTCGGGCATGCCCGCTTTCGCCTGAGAGCAAGTGCTCAAATACCGCCTGCCACTTTTCTGAATGACATCGAAAATCTGTTGTCCTTCGGTGCGTAGGCCCAAGCCTTTCAACAATAAATTTTTCCCCTGACTTCACGCTTGCGGGCGCGTGCGCGGGCAATGCATGTCATTTCATGCATGCCCGCTTGTTGTTGTCTTTCAATCTCCCTGCCTTCAAGGAAGTTAAACCGTGAATACGAAGTTAAAGTTGTTGAGCGCAGCATCGCTATCCATGTCGTTGTGGATGGGAACCGCGTCGGCTCAAAGCTATGTGCAAACGAACCTCGTTTCGAGCACGGCGGGCGCAGCACCCCTTGTCGATTCGCAATTGAGCGGTCCGATGGGATTTTCGCGACTTTCGAGCAGCGAATGGTGGGTATCGGATTCGACTTCGGGTTTCAGTACGCTATACATCGGCGACGGCACGAAGAACCCGCTGGTCGTTACCGTACCGCCGGCGCGCGCGGCGCAGCCGGGAATAGCTTCGACTGGATCACCTGCCGGCGCGATCTCCAACAACAGTCCAACGGACTTCCTGGTAGGCGGCAAGCCGGCCGCGTTCCTGTTCAGCACACTTGACGGCGCGATCGCGGCGTGGAACCCGGCGGTCGGCGCTGTGACAGGTCCGACGCCCGTTTCGAATCACGCGGAAATTGTTGCAACCGGTGCGCCCGGATCGATCTATCCCGCGATTGCCAGCGCGTTCGTGAACGGCAAACGCATCCTGTACGCGGCGAATTTCGGCCTCAACCGTATCGATACGTACGATTCGACGTTCCGCCCAGTCAGGCTGCCGCGCGGCGATGCCGGGCCGTTGCGCTTTGACAGCAACCATTTCTACGCCGACGGCGAACCGTTTGTCGACGATCGTCTGCCGGGAGGTTATTCGCCGTACAACGTTCAGGCGATCGGCAACGACATTGTCGTGACCTATGCGTTTCATCCGGACAGAAGGAGCACGTCGCCGGCATCGGGCCCTGGCCTCGGGTATGTCGATGTTTTTTCAGCGTCGGGCATCCTGCTCGCGCGTCTTGAGCACGGCGATTTCATGGACGCGCCTTACGGTGTCGCATTGGCACCGCTCGACTTCGGCCGCTTCAGTCATGACCTGCTCGTCGCGCAGTCGGGTACCGACAATGGTGAGTCCAGCGGCGTGATCGCGGCGTTTGATTTCGCTACCGGGAAGTTCGACGGCGAGATGAAGGATGCGACGGGAAAGACGCTGGTGATCCCGGGTCTGCGCGGCATCGCGCCTGGCAATGTCTCGCCTGCGAACCTGGATGCGGCGGCCGCGCCAGCCGCGCAACTTTACTTCACGTCGTTCTCCGGTCAAGCAGCGCAGTCGAATGCGCTGTTCGGTTTCCTGGCGCCGGCGACAGCGGATTTGATCAAGGGTAACGATCAGTAAGCGGATTGACGTCAGCGGGTCAAACCATTGCCACGGGCGGGGAACACTCCTCGCCCGTGGCGCTGATGGGAGTATGAGGTTTCGAGCGAATCAGGGCGACTGGGGATAATGAGAAATTGCCTGATCAAGGCAGACCCATGGCTGTGCGCTAGATGTCCAGATATCCAGCATCGGCTGAAACTCGGATTGATTGTCCAGCGTAGGGAAACGAATGGACATCACGTCTGGAGCAGCCTCTCCGTAGGTGAACAGAGGAGAGCCGCAATCGGTACAAAAGCTGCGCGTTGCGAGCCGGCCACTGCTAGCACGAACAGAATACGTCTTTGGCGTACCGGTGACCGTCACGTCCGACATCCGAACGATGAAGCCGGATGCGAAAGGAGCGCCACTAGAGCGCTGGCAGTCCAGGCAGTGGCAGTTTAGCGTCGCAATGGGCGCACGCGAGCATGCATAGCGAATCGATCCGCATGCACACCCCCCGGCAAATGGCGCAGTCATGTCTCTGTTTCCTCCTGCCGTTTAACGCGTTTTTACTGGAATCTGATTAGACGCCCGTTGGAATGGAAGCTCGCCGCCTCGCGCCTCTTGTCATCGCGCGCGCAGTGTAGCGCCACCGACACCGCAAGGCGAGAAGCCGTCGCTTATGCGAGTGGAGGAAATTTTGACGCAATCATTCCAGGCGTTGGAATTACACCTCCAATGCTCCACTGCGAGGGTATCTGCTCATCGATCTTCACCCACACTGACGAGCGAAATGAAGGATCTCCGCGCCCCTCAATTTCGACCATCAAATCTGTAATCCGCCTAAGCATCTCAGACTTCTGATCATCCGAGAGAATGCCGGAAATCGTCTGCACATGTACAAAAGGCATACACCACTCCAGAGAAGTTGCGTAAGATGTCTGAGTCTGATTGTCAGACTTAGGCTAACACTGGAGGCCGAAGCATGTCAAAGGAAGCACCAGGAAACGCTGAGAGACGGCGAAATCGACCGCTTGTCACGGTAACCGAATGCGGTCTTGCGCACGCGGCCGATCTGCTCGGCGATCGTTGGATCCTGTTGATTCTTCGAGAGGCGTTTTATGGCGTTACGCGATTCGATGAGATACGCAAAGACATTGGAGCCTCAAAACATGCGCTGAGCAGTCGGCTTGAACTGCTCACGAATGCTGGTATCTTGACTTCACGTCCGTATAGAGAGCCGGGGGAGCGAGAACGGAGTGAATACGTCCTTACGGAGAACGGCCAAAGCCTCGGGCCGGTGTTGCTAGTACTCCTGGACTGGGGGCAAACACATCTTCATTCGTCAGGCAGACGTGTCGCTCTCATCGAGCGGTCTACAGGGCAGCCGGTGAGAAGCGCATTTGCAACTGAAGATGGACGCATGATTGGCGGGGCAGAAGTCACATTGAGGATTCGCGAATAATCATTCCATTCGAATGGCTGCATTGCGCAGCTGCGACTGTCTCTTCAGGGTCGTATTGTGCCGTTCGCCGAAGCTCGATCGTATTTATCTGTTCGCCTGTTCTTGCGCGCTCGCCGCTGCTGGCGTACGGGCAGCTCGCACTCATGCGGCAGAGAGTCAGGATCGAGCCAGCATATCTGCCGGATCGCTTTCCATATAACGATGAAAGTCGGTAGCGACCACGGGCAGGTATACCGTGCTTCACTTCGAACAGCCCTCAAATACCAACTTCGATTGCCGATGACATGAGGACCGGTTGTCGAAACGTAAGGGAGCGTTGCTAGCCTTCGCTATCCCCCGCAACCGGCTGAACAAAAAGCAATGGCAAAAATGTTCGTTCGTAGGGCAGGCGAATTGGATGTTCCAGCGCTTACGCAAATTCGGAATGATGCTCACGCAATGAAGGTGGCTCACGGCGACTACGCGTGGGGCAAGGAGGGAGACGGGTTTTCCGAGGCCTGGGTGCGAAACAATGTCACCTGCAGAGAGGTATATATCGCCGAGCTGGGCGGCACTTCAGTCGGAACGTTCTTGCTCGATCTGGACGATGAAAGACACTGGGGACCTCAAGAACCGATCGCCGGCTATGTACATGGGCTTTGCGTGCGAAAAGGCTTCAATGGAAGTGGCCTCGGCGGTTTCATGCTTGAGTGGTGTGCTGCCAAAGTGAGGAGCTTGAACCGCCGCTCGGTTCGACTCGACTGCCCCGCGCACAATCTGAAACTATGCACGTACTACGAGTCGCTTGGCTTTATCCGCTTAGGACTGTATGCGGAGCCGGAGCCCAATGGCTACGTGTGGTCACTTTACGAAGAACCGGTTGACTGATTTCTCACGGGCATCAGATCACAAGGGGAGTCTTTCGCATGACGAACGCCGTACCCGACCATCTCGATACGCTTGTCCGCGAGGTAATGGACGAGTGGCAGATTCCCGGCTTGGCGCTGGCCGTCACGCGCGACGGCGAGGAAGACTACGTCAGGGCCTATGGACTGCGCGACGTGGAGGCTGCTCTTCCCGTAACGGGCGACACTCAATTCATGCTTTGCTCTGTAACGAAGTCCTTTACGGCGCTAGGTCTGGCGATGCTAGTCGATGAAGGACGGCTCGATTGGAATATGCCCGTACGCGACTATCTGCCCGAGTTTCGTATGCAAGACGCAGTCGCGACGGAGCGCGTCACCGTCATCGATCTGCTTTCCCACCATACTGGATTGCCGCGTCACGACTGGCTCTGGATGCCGGCTGACATTTCGCGCGCTGAGATGTTTGCGGCACTACGCTATCTCGAGCCAAGCAAAGATCTGCGCACGACCTATCAGTACTGCAATCTCACCTATGTCGCAGCGGGAATGATCGCCGAACGGATTTCTGGTCAGAGCTGGGAGGACTTCACGTTAGAACGCATCATGAAGCCGCTTGCGATGCTTAACGTGGGCTTTTCGCACATAGACCTGGAACACGCTCCGGATAGCGCGCGTCCCTACATTGTGCATGATCAGCAGAAGGCTGGTGAATTCGTGCGCCGACGTGTGCAGGTTTGGCCAATTGTTGCTACGCCGGCTGGCGGTATTAACGTTGCCGCTTCCGACATGGCGCGGTACATGCGCCTGTATCTCGACGATGGCAAGGTCAACGGTGAGCGACTCGTCTCATCGGCGCGGCTGAAGGCGCTACACAGGCCGCGCGTTTATACCGGAAAGTCACACTTTGCCGAGATCGGTGAAAGTCACTATGGGCTCGGCCTTGGAACGCACCACTACCGCGGCGAACGTGTCGTTAGCCATTCTGGCGGCTGGTTCGGCTGGAGCTCGCTTATGACGCTCGTGCCTGATCGCCAGTTCGGCGTCACGGTGCTGATCAATCGCAACTGCTCTCCCGTTACCGAGATCGTGAGAAATGCGATCGTCGATCATCTTATGGGCAAGGAGGCAATACCGTGGTTTGATCGATTCCGTGATTCGCTGCGCGCGCAGATCGCGCAACGCCCGGCGGATGTTGCAGCAAAGCGCGCATCGCGGCGAAGCGATTCACCAGGCCGCCCTCTAGATGAGTACGCCGGCGACTACGTCCATCCAGCCTACGGCCGCGTGACGGTCGAAGCAGTGGGTGGCGCGCTCGCGTTTCGCTATCGCGGCATGTCGGGCGCATTGATCTATCGCCACTACGATGCATTCGAACTCGACGAGCAACCGGAAACGCTTTGGCCCGACGGTCTTTCCGTGACATTTCTCTATGATCGCGAGGGGCGGATCGATCGCCTTGTGACTCCGCTCGAACGCGCTGTCGCGGATATCGTCTTCCACCGCAGCGCCTCGGGCGAAAGTCTCGACGTAGCGTTTCGCCAGAGCTGTGTCGGTGCTTACCGTTTAGGAGCGGCTGTGCACGTAGTGGCGGTAGACGCCAAAGGGCAGCTCACGCTGTCCCCAACAGGCCAGCCGACCTATCGGCTCGATCCTTATCGCGGGCGCGTATTTGCGATTCGCGAGCTGAAAGGGTATCGAGTTGAGTTTGTTAGCGGCAAAGGTGACGCCATATCGAAGATCGTCTTCCACCAGCCCAACGGAACATTTGACGTTCCGAGAGAGAATGGCGATTGACAGTCCAAGGACGCGGTCGCATAGCCGTAGCCGGCCCCAGGAAGGGACACTCGACCTCGCCATACAGATCGTTGAAAATCGATGTTCGGGTACCCGAACAGGGCGCCTCGCAACAAGAGCCTATCCACTCCCTCATTGCGAAAGCCGCCCTTCAGTCAGTCGTCACTTCGCCTGCTGTCCCGCCGCTTCCAGAATAAGATTCGCGACTTCCTGCGGATGCGAAATCAGCGATACGTGCGACGAAGGAATCTCGATCGTGTGCGCCTTCATCCGATTCGCCATAAACCGTTCGAGATCGGAGTTGATCGTGCGGTCTTCGGTAGAGACGGCATACCATGTCGGTTTGTCGTGCCATGCGGCGACGGTCGTTTTGGCCATGGTGATGGCCTTGCCGATGGGCTGCTGCACCGCGTAGTACTTTTCGGCCTCCGCAGTCGGCAAGTCACCTGCGAAGTCCTTGACGAATGCATTTTCGGAGAGCTTGCCATAGCCGTCCGCGGACCACTGCAGTCCCGCCGATGCCGGGGCAGCCGGGAACTTGCGCGTCAGCGCGGGATAGTCTTCGCCGGCATCGGGCGCGCGTGCTGCAATATAGACGAGGCCTGTGACCTTCGGATCGTCGCCCGCTTGACTGATGACCATGCCCCCATACGAGTGGGCAACCAGCAGCGTCGGCCCGTCTTGCTGAGCGAGTGCGCGCTTGACCGCATCGACGTCCGCGTCCAACGATGTCGTCGGGTTCTGCACCGAGGTCACATGGAATCCCTTTGCCTGCAACAGGGGAATGACCTTTTCCCAACTGGACCCGTCGGCAAACAGGCCGTGCACAAGCACGATATTGTGAACGGGGGTGGCAGGCGCATTCGTCTCAGCCAACGCCGAGTGAGCTGCGAAGGTCAAAGAGAGCGCGGTGAGGGTGGCGCCGATCATGCTGCGTTTCATGCCGATTTCCTTTCGTTGATGTTGCTGCGGTGGTGTTGGAGCGTAAAGGTGAACTGCCGGCGTGTTTCGCTTCGTCGTCGATAACGAAGATTTTCATGGAGACCAGGTGGTTGAAACATCGTGAGGAAAGTGTACGGGTGCCGTTCGAACCTGGCGGTTACCTAGTCATTACAAAAAAATGACGAAGCGCGCAGGGCCGATGCTTTTGCGATGCCACGTGCGACGGGTGTCACGACCGACGATGCCGCCGATTCACTCGACAATGCCGGAGGGACGATCGCAACGAGTGGCGCGCTGGACGTGCGATCAGGCTCCGCCACGAATCGTGACGGTGTGCCTTGCCGCCTGGACGGACGCCACGGGTAATGTCGCGTCGCGGGATAGCGGTACGGAGGTGACCTGGCGGTGTAGGTAAACTGGGCAGCGTTCGAATAAGTTCGGTGATTGCTGACGATCTGGAGGCTGTTGTCAGGTGACTGAAGGTGGCCGATTCGGTAAGGTCGCCAATGGCCAGTTCGGCATTCGTCGAATATCTTTCAGGCCGACACACATCCACGAAACAGGCGACCGCCATGCCCGATAAGACTGACAAGACTTCCAGGCTCACTGTTCGTAAGCCGACCAGGCCTGCAGCGACAAAGGGCAAGCCTGCCACGACTCTGCCGGAGTCCATGGCGACCGGCAAGGCAAGCCCGGCGAAGGCTGCGGTCGGCGACAAGCCGGTCTTCGCCTACATAGCCAGTCTGCCGCAACCGCAGCGCGGTATCGCGGAACGCATCGATGCTCTTGCGGCCAGGACGCTTCCCGGCCTGCAGCGTTCTGTGAAATGGGGCATTTCGTACTATGGCGTTGGGGACGGCTGGTGTTTCTGTTGCGGCGGATTCGCCGACCACGTCAAGCTCATGTTCATAGACTGTGCAGCGCTCAAGCCGGTACCTCCGGTGACGCCGGTAGCGATGGGCAAATCGACCCGGGGCGTGGAGGTTAAATCAACGGACGATCTCGACGAACGCCAGATCGCGGCATGGATGATTCAGGTCGCGGCTGTGCCCGGTGTCGGGGGGAAGAAGGGGTAGGTTCGAGAATGAATGTCGAGTGCGTTGGTGCTAGACGCGGCCTAACAACCGTATTGGCGGAGGGTGCGACGCGCCGTGGATGAGCTCGGAGGCGACTGGATCCGAGCCAGGTGACGCTGGGGCGACTGACCTGCCCGATTTTCTAAGACCGCTCCGCTCTAGCAACAAGGGCACTGCTCAGGCTTTACGCTTCGCTCCGGCTACCTAACGATTAACCCCTCACCGCGGCTTCGGCTCGTTCAAGAGTGCTCCTTGCCGCGCGCAAGCAGAAATTCGTCCAACTGCAGGAATATCTCGGTCATGGCCTGGCCCATTTCCTCGATAGCGATGTCGAGAGCTTGTTTTGATGGATAGAGCTCACGCATCACCAGCGCAGTCTTGCCCTCGTTGTGCTCGAAGATCACTGTCGTGATCGCGCCGTCAGCGCTTTCTTCATTGGTCCAGACGAGGCGGGAATTTGGCACAACCTCGAGATACGTGCCGAAGAACGCTATAGGAGCGGGGGCGTTGGGGTGTTCGAACACCAGACGGTAGCGGCCGCCGACACGCACATCCTGCTCGCAGGAAAGCAGGGTCGCGCCGCTCGAGCGGGGCACCCACCATTGCCTGAAGAGCGCTGGCGTAGTCCACGCTTCGAACACGAGCCGCGACGGGGCGTCGAAGGTTCGTGTGGTGAGCATCTCGCGCTCGGATGTGCGTTGCGAAATCGTCCGGTTGCTTGTGCGGGCAGGCTCATTTTCGCTTCGTTCGACCATCACGTTCCTCCTTGGGGTTGATCGCCTCGGCGACGTGTCCATGAAAGCCCCACCATGCTACGCCCTTTCCACTCCGCCAGCTTCCGATGCCCGCGTCGCCGTCACCTCCTCGTGATAACGCGGCGTGGTCAGTTCGTCCATCATGACGATCGGGTTGGCAAGAATCGTCTCGCTCGTCAACGTGGACCTCGACCCGTCAAACCAGCAGGCAAGCGCTGCATTCCGGTTACCGATGTTCGCCAGATCAGAAAGAACGTAACGCACTTGCACGCCCTCCCGGAAAATTGCTTCGCAGGATTGTTTGTTTACGGGGCGAAATGAGTCAATACAACGAGTCCGCTTCTTAACCATTTTTTACGCATCTGCGAAGAGATTGACATCATCGCTGGCCGACGCCAGCGTGTACGACTTCGCTGTGTAGGTGCCTGGGGCGTAGGAGGCACGCGAGCGTGTCGTGGTCGAAGCGCGCACCCACGCCGGCCATCGACATACAGTCGGCGCAAGCGCATTGCATCTTGGATCTGCGCCTTGATCTCGTCGTGGGCGAGAACAGGAATGCGACAAGCGAAGCTACCAACATTGACAGGGTGGCGTTGGGGAAAACCGCTGCTACATTCCTCCGTCCAAAACACGGAGAGGATGCCTGATGGATTTTTCGTTCATTTGCGAAGGGGACACGACCTCACACGGTGGCCGTGTTCTCGCATGTGCGCCGGAGAACGAGGTCGATGGTCGCCCGCTCGCCCTCCTCGGCGACAAAGTATCGTGCCCCAGGTGCGGCGGTATTTATCCGATCGTCGGTGTCAAGGACCTGGGCGTGACGTTCGACGGTCGGCCCGTCGCCTCCGAAGGCGACACGACTGCCTGCGGGGCCGCGCTTATCGCCAGCCAAAATACGGCTATCGCTGAGCGAACCAATGGTGCGGGCGCGTCGGTCGGCACCGGCATGAGCGTGTTCTCTCAACTGGGTGCGGACACGTCTCAACGCGGGCGATTCCAGTTAGTCGACGATGCCACGCGTCAGCCCATTGCCAGGCATCCCTATACCGTGACGTCCGCAGATGGCCGTGTGATTCACGGTAAGACCGATGCGACGGGGCTCACCGACTGGCTTGAAGGGGATACGGCATCGTCGCTAACGCTTGACCACTCAGGAAGCGAGGGTACGGCATGAGTGACTACGGCCCCGGTTCCGCGATCGGCGGGATGTCGTCCGAGGGGCAAACGACCCAGGTCGGGGTGAGCGCTCGTCTGTCGAAGAAAGACCGCGTGGTGCTTTGCTCCGTGCTCTGCAAATGCAAGTCTATTGGCGTTGCTGCACGCAATGGTCGGATCCAGCGTCAACGCTGCGTCCAGCAGCGGCTGGACGCTACGAACGAGATTTCGCGGATCGCGACAGGCGCCCCGACCGAATACTGTCCGGAGCAGACCTACAACATGACTGTCGAGCCACCGGAGCCGGTGACCGATCCGAACGATCCGCTGCGGCGTCATTCCGATCTGCGACAATGGATCGAAGACTTCTGGCCCGGCGGCCGTAGGCGGTACAAGGCGGGGGCCGGCAACTTGCGCCGCCCGGACGTGGTGGTCGTCCAGGATCCGATGCAACCGCCTGTGCAATCGAACATCAGGCACGTCGTGGAGTTCAAATTTCCGCCCGACGACTATAGCCGCAACCAGCAGCGGGACTACATCCGGATCGCGGGCGCGCGTTCGAAGTTCGTGCCACTGGGTCCTGCCGAATGCGGTTGCGGCGATGGCGAGCAGGACGGTAAAACGTCCGCGCAACGTCAGTCCACGACGTCCACAGACATGGATGAACTGCTCGGTGGGAGCGGTGGGCATTCCTTGTCGAGCGGGAGTGGGTTACCACCCGCGCTAACGCCGCCGCCGCTAGCTTTTCCGTAATGAAGTGACAAGACATGACTGAAGACGAGATCAAACACTGGATTGCGGATCCTCGACGCGCGGATACCTTGCCATTCGGAGTCTACGAACCTGCGTATCAGAAAGGGATCACGGGCGCGGCGCTGGTGGTGCGTGGCGTCGTGTACTTCCGCGACGGTCACACGCCTGCGGTGCGTGCCGCGCTGGTGAAGTGCTTCGAACAATATCGCGCGACGATCGACGAGTATTTCCACGCCCTGCAAGTCGCCTCAGGGGAGAAGCGGTCGAAAGACGGCCCGCTGCGATGGCTTTACTCCGAAGGCGAGCAGCCCTTGCCGATAGACCAGGCGCCTGATCTTGAACGACTGTCAAAGACGGTGCCCGCGGACGAAGCGCTGGTCGTGCAGATGACAAGCGCCGATCACAAGCTAGCGACGGGATTTTACGAGTTTGCGGTCTTCACCATCGCTGAGTGGCAAGCGAAGCTCAACCGAAGTATGGACGTGCTGGATTTCACGGTGCCGCGCGCTTTCCTTGAGCACAAACCAGGGGTGTTCCAGGCGTTGTTTGTTGCTTTTTGCGAAGCCTTGCCTACCATCTACGGGCACGCCGGTTTCGCGGTCAACGTGCCCCCGATGGGACGCGAACCGAACGAAGCAGGCGAGTATTTCTTCGCGCGCCGCTACGGGCCGGGGATCGATGTTGGCGATCCAATGAGCGTTGGCACGGTAGACCTGGCCTCCAGGATCAAGACGGTGGATTGGCTCGTCGCGCTGGATGCAGACCTCGTACGTGCAGCGAGTAGCGCCGCGACATCGACTTTGCCACCGGACTGGTACGTGCGTCATCCGTTCGGCGATGGCGGTGTGATCATTCAGGCGGGAGTTGCCCCGCAGTCGGGTGTGTCCGCCGGGCAGGGCAAACAGCCGTTGCCGGCCGCGGCGTATGTGCTGCTGAACGCGGCTCTGCGTTCTGTCATCGCGGAAAAGATGGACATCATTCAGAGCGGTACGCTTGACAGTACCGCACCGCTTCTGAACACGAATGTCGCGACGGAAGGGTGGTTGCGTCGGTTCAATGTACCCGACGATCAAATCAACGCTTGGTGGGGTGAACTGCATAAAACGCCGACGGTTGCGGGCGTCAAGCTCGTCGTCGCGGAGCATATCAAGCGTCTGCGGCAAGCGATGGGGCTTCCGGCGGTCGCGTTCACAACCGGCGCAGGGTACGGGAGCCCGCCGGAATCTTGACGAAATGGCGTAGCTCGTTTTGATCTGTCGTCCGTGTCAAACCGGTCTATTCTGTCTCGCGGTGCTGTCCAACGCTGAACCTGTATAAAGCCGCACTTGGCCCAATTCTCCTATTGCAGACCTGGTGGCGCTTGCCAGAAGCTTCCGGCCCTCGCAGTGGCATTGAGGGGAACTGCGGTCCCGCGGCGACAACGCCGTTGTGCATCCTGGTGGTCGGAGATTCGTCGGCCGCGGGCGTCAGTTCCTGCGCGATTATGCTTTGCGCGCAGACACTGCAATCACGAAAAACGGGGACTGCGGCCTGCCAGTGGAGAAAACGACCCATGCCGAGTCAACCGCCAGGCGATGTTTCTCAACCAGACGAATGCCGGGCGGGCCCAGCATATGCGCGTAGAGGCGGGCACTGGATTTCAAGTCGCGGGCGACTATGCCGATGTGGTTAAACATGACGGTCACCTCGATATGGCAAAGGGTAGTTCGTAGCTTGCCACAGTGAGGTGCGAATAACCTGATACGGCTTCAGGGTTGCGCGCTCGCGTGTGGGGCATCAGGCCAGACGACGTCCCCGTCGACCGCGTGGCGCCACGTGTTGCTCGTGTTCGTCAGCGATTGCTGCTTAACGCTGCTGACGCGCCGAAGGCTCCCATTCGTGTGGCAACGATTTAGGATCAAGCCAACGCACTTGCCGGATCGCCTTATAGATAACAACCAGGGCGGGTAGTTTGACGACCGCGAACACGTACATTACGCGAGCGAGATCGATGTCAATGGGCGCGGATCCCGCGTTCAGGTAGAGCGCAAATGCGATGAGTGGGAGATAAAGTGCTATCGCACCGAACGACAGCCAGCGGAATAGTTTGACTGCCCAAAGCTTTCCACCACCGATGCCGATACCGACAGTCAACATGATGACCGACAACACGATCCATCCTGGCAGAATCAGGTCGTCGTAACTGATGCCCATAAACGATGCGATGCTGGCAACAAGCTCAGCGAAGGTAAGGCCTGCGCCGAGGAAGAATGCACCGCCAGCGACGGCTGCTTGTCGTGGAGCACCGGGTGGGCGATTGCCGGGCTGCTCTTGTAGAGTAGGTAGATCGTCGCGGCTTATCACGGCGTGTCTATGGTGGCGTCATCGCGTCTGCACAGCAGAGCCGTTGCCGCCGCTCTGCGCAAGTGTCGGAGTACCGCCCGCGACAGGGGCTACACCGAGGGCGAGGTACTTGCTCAACGTTGCTGAAGCGCCGAAGGCTCCCACTCGTGTGGCAGAGAACGAGGATCGAGCCAGCGTAACTGCCGGATGGCCCTATAGATAATGACGAAGCACGGCGCTTTTATGACCGCGAACACAAACATGACTGGAGCGAAGCCTGGATCGATAGGTCGAGGTCCAGCGTTCAGATAAAGCGCGAGTAATAGAAGCGGCACATAAAGCGCCATTGCCCCAAAAGACAGCCAGCGAAACAGCCGGACAGCCCAGAGCTTACCGGCGCCCATGCCGATGCTGAACGTCAGCATGATGATTGACAGTGCGATCCACGCTGGCAGAAAAAGGTCGTCAAATCGAATGGTCGTCAACGACGTGGTTGCCTCAACAATCTCCGAAAAAGTAAGGCCGCCACCGAGAAAGAATGCACCCGCAGCAATCGCAGCTTGTCGGGGAGCTCCGCGTGGGCGATTGCCGGGGCGCTCTGTTTGTCCGGATAGATTGCCGCTCGATGTCATAGCTTTTCTGTTGCAGACATCATTTTGCTCGTCCTGTTCGATGTGCGACGCCAACCTGAAATTGCAAGATGGTCGACGGATCTCCGGATTGCTGGGAATTCGACATGTTCTGTGGCGCAAGCAACTGCGCTGGATGGCTGGAGTCGTCTTGCCGGAATCGATCTGTCATCCGCTCGAGTCCCCGCGTGAGTGGTTCGGGTGGATCGACGCCATACACTCCTGTACCGTAGATTGACGCTAAATAGGCGGGCGCTTCAATGGTCCGTAAGAGCATCAGCTCACGACGTGCGGCGACTACTTTCTTCTGCGCCACGCGCACGCTGTCCGCAAGCTTGCCTGCCTGTTCGCGCATCTTGTTAGCTTGCTGTCGCATAAGCAGTTGGTTGGGGTTATCAAGGTTAGACCTTACAAAGTTGTCGATCGCCTCGCGTTGGTCGGCCAGCCGTTTGGCCGCTTGCGTTGCCTCTTCGCCTGTCTCACCAACTTCGCGTGAGGCCTTGGATAGTGAGAGGAGGGTACGTGTGCCGCTAACTGCGAGATCCGGTAGCACCATTAGTGGGCCAACGGTTTCGATCAGCTTGTAGTGCCATGACCCTGCGAGTTGTCGTTTTCGCACCTCGTCACCTTGAAGCTCGAAAGACAGCATCGACGTGTCTTCGGCTAAGAGCAAAAGTGATGCCGCACCTGCAACGGCGCCTAGCAACGGAACAAGAGCGACACCTGCTGCCGAAATCGCGACGATCGAAATTATACCGGCGAGCACACCAAAACTGTCGCCTACGACAGCTGCTGCATCGAAACCCGTTTTGTGGTTTTCGATGAAGTTCCGTGCCTTCGTAAGATCCGGAGCAAATGCCGCCAGACCACGTTTGCCGCTATTCGAAGCCGCATTTAGCCGCTGCGCCCACGCCTGAGACAATTGCTGTATGGTTTGTGAGCTCGCGGAACTTAAAGGATCGGATGCCGCGAAAGATTGTCTCGCCGTCGAGACAACTAGGTCTATTGAATCGCCGTCGGAATCAGGTATGGCTGCTTTCAGCCGCGATGCACCTTTGCCGTCAAAGAAGATTACGCCTGCGCTTGAGCCAAGCACTCTCCCTGCAAACCGCGACAGGTGAAACTGCGCCTCAGGCTGGTGACAATACGGTTCCCATGATGCGACTGAATTTGACATGGCATCTTAAAAATGCGTAATAGCTAACCGCGGATTTGGTGAATACAAGCGATTTCCTTTGGCTACACGCAATATAGTCTAGCTTGTCATTGGCAGCTAGATAAGGGCCAAGTACGCGCGCCGTAAAAGTTGAAACCGTGCCTCTGGTTGATGGCAATATGCTTCCCATAGTGCGACGGACTTTGGCATGGACCTTACTGATGCTCAATGCGCAGATGTCCTTTACGGAGAATCAAGGGCATCGCAAGATATTGTGCGACAAAAGAGGCATTGCTGCTGCCATCACGTTTCTTGACGAGCCGGCGTAGTGCATTTTTGATCTGTCCTCCGTGTTGAACCGGTTTATTCTCGCTCGTGGTGCTGTCCAATGTTGAATCTGTATAAGGCCGCACTTGGCTCAGTTCTGCTATTGCAGGCATGGTGGTTACGGCGAACCGCGTTGCGTTTGCCGGAGGCTGCTGGCCCTCGCAGTGGCATTGAAGGGAACTGCGGCCCCGCGACAACGCCATTGCGCATCGTGGTTGTCGGAGACTCGTCGGCCGCGGGCGTCGGAGTCAGTACCCAAGCCAAAGCGTTGGCACAGCCCGTGGCAATGCGATTGGCGAGCAGGACGGGCCGATGCGTCGCGTGGCAACTGGTCGCCCGGTCGGGAGTCAATACCAGCGAGGCGCTTGAATTGTTGGCGTGCAGTCAACTCGATCCAGCGGACTACCTGATAACGGCGCTCGGCACGAACGACGTCACGTCGCAACGCCGGCCGAATCAGTTCCTGCGCGACTACGCTTTGCTCGCCGACACGTTTCGCAGACGAACAGGTGCGATCGGGCTGGTCGTGACTGGGCTGCCGCCGTTGCGAATCCTTCCTGCCGTATCCCATCCGCTGCGTTGGTATCTTGGCCGCTACGCAATTCGGTTAGACCGGGCGTTGCGCACCTGGGTTGAGCAAGAACGGATGACACGCTACGTTTCACTGGCGTGGGCTGCGTACCCTGAAGATATGGCACAAGACGGGTTTCACCCGGGTCCCACACAATATCGCCGGTGGGCTGAACTCGTAACCGACCAGATTTGCACGATGCTCGAAACCTCGGGTACCAGCGTCGACCATAACTTGCTCGAAACTGTCGGATTTGACTCTCACCCCGCATGCGAACAGTGACCGCGCGGCGACGAGAATACCAGATCGATTTGAAACCACTGGCGCAAGTTGCCTGTAGAACGCCAATCAATGATCGCAATCTCAAGCGATAAAACCGCCGCCGCGCGCAACCAGCCACGAACGCCCCCAGTTGCGCGCAGCACTCCACTTCAATCAGAACCGGCCGCCACTCAATTCCGGCAACACCGGCGTACCTTCAACCGCCACCGAATGCAGCAACTCAGGCTCGACGCCCAGCAGCCGCAGGATCGTCGGTGCCACCTGGGTGGTCAGCACGCGGTCGTCCACGGTTCGTCCTGCACGATGCTCGCCCGGCACATACACGACCAGTCCGAGATGGCTGTCGTCAGGCGCATTGCCGCCGTGCTCTTCATCCTTCGACGTGCTCGACGTATAGATCACGCCCGGATTCGGCTGAACGATGATGTCGGGGGTGCGTCCTTGTGCCGGATTGCCGAAGCGCTGCGCCAGTTGCGGGCCGGAAAGGATATAGGCCTGCGGTCCATCGGCACAGATGCCCGGTGCGTTACAGGACAGATTGTCCTTCAGCGTACGCACTACCGCTGCAGCCTGGCTTTGATCGCGTAGCCAGATTAAGCCGACGTCGTCGGTCTGCACGAAGCCTGTGTCGACCAGCCCGGTACCGTCGTTCAGCGCGCCGCTTTTGGTCGCCGCCTGGCCGAAGTTGCCGGCAGGGTCCAGAAAGTTATTCGCTTCGAGCAGCTTGGTCAGCGTGTCGCCGTTCTTGACCAGCTTCGTATGATCGGTCGGCGATTGTCCGTGCTTCGAAGTCACCACGATGGCGGTCGACGTATAGAGCCCGCGCTGCTTCAATTCGTTCACCAGCCGGCCAAGCGAATCGTCGATATAGGTTATCGCTGCGCTGACCTGCGGTCCGGGCGTGAAGCTGGCGTCCAGATAGCCGCCTCCCTTGGCCACTACTGCCTTCTGCGCGACGCTCAAGGTCTGGAAATCCGCGCCGAACACGGTCGGCACGTCAGCCGTCGTTTGTCCGCTCGAGTCCTTGCCATCGATCTCGCTGATCAATTGCTGTATATGCAGGTTGTCGAACTGCTCGGTGTGCGTAAAGACGTCGGTGAAGTCGGTGCCGGTGGCCGCGTCGATCGAATTGATCTCGATGTGCGCCATATCGTCAACGCCCGTGCCTGACGGGCCGTTGAGCCAGTCATAACCCCACGCATGCTTGTCGGACCATGCAGTGCGCGCGTGCCGCATGTTTTGCTTGACCACTTCGAACAGCGTGTTGGTCTTCACGTAGTTGTGCGGAAACACCTGTTTGCACACGCCATTGATCAGCGCATGCGGGATGGCCTGCGGATTGAATGCGCCACCACCGTTCAGATGCGTAATCGCACCGCCGTTTTCGGCATCGATGCCGGTGGTTTCGTCGAATACGACGTTCCAGCCCTGCTTGCCCGAACAGTTCGTATCCGAAGGCGCGTACAGCGTGCGATCGTACGACACGTCGTAAAAGAGCCCTGCGGTTTTCGGCGAGCCGCCCGTCACCAGTGCTGCGAGGCCCGGGAACGAATCCGACAGGCCGGGTGTGTGCGCATTCGTATAGGTTGTGCCGGACTTCGCAAGCAGCGCGAGATTCGGGCAGGTATTTGCGCCGATGCAGCGCGCGACGTCCCGTTCATGCAAGCCGTCGAAACTGATCAGCAGCACATGCTTGACGGTGTCGTGCTCATGCTCGTGACCGTCGCTGTCGTGTGCTGCGGCTAGCGTCATATGCAAGCTTGCCAGCGATACGACACCGGCGCCAAAGATGCGCGCTGCGCGCATCGATCTGCGATTCTTCATCATCATTTGACCTCGTTGGGGGGAGATATGACAGGTGAATCGAAGCCAAATGTGAGGCACGAATAAGTCGCTCTAGTGATTGATCTCTTTCATTTCTAAAGTGGAACCAGAAAGCTGCCGATCTTGAATCGCCTTAAGCGTTCGTTAAGCCTGGTGACCAGATAGTGTGTGGCTAGGTATCGGCCGGGCAGGTCTATCGCACGGTCATCGACAAACCCGGCTGCAGAAGTGGTAGCGCAGAGGCTAGTTGCCTCCACAGATCAAGCGCTTGCCCGCCACGCTTGCTCGCTCCATCAAGACTGGGCGGCACGGTCTGTGATCGATGCCCACCAGCACGATCGTGTTCCTGTCAGCGGCTATTTCTCACCGTCTATTTTCAGCGTCGGTTTGCGCGCATATCTGGCGCAACGATTCGACGAACAGATTTTGTGCCGCTGGGTACGGCCCTTCTGAGCGGGTAAACAGCGCAATAGGTGGAAGAGTCCATTCAAACGAATAAGGCACGATCGCGACACCTGCAATTCGAACCAGTTCTTCTGCGATATCCGAAGGGACGATCGACACGGCCTCTTCGCTTGAAGCAATCATTTCGCCGATGAGCTTGGACGAGTAACTCTCCACCATCGGCACTGGGGGTGTCGTTCCCGCAGCAAGAAACAGGTCGGCCACCTGTTCTCTCATCGGCGTATGAGGCGCGCCGAGAATCCAGTCGAGCGTCACCAGCCTGCTCCAGTCGAGCTTCGTGCGCGCCAGTTTTGCCGCAAGACGCCGGCTCGCGATCATCCGGGGGCGCTGGCGGAACAGCACTTCAAAGCTGGTCCTTTGCAAATCGACCGACGCGGCCGCCCGGCCGATGACGATATCGACGGTATGGTCCCGCAACTGGGGCAACAGTTGGTCGCTGGTTCCTTCGTGAATGGTCACGGTCACGCGCCGCTCCATCCCGGCATGCAGTCGCTTCAGTGCCGCCGATAGCAATTGGCCGGAGATAAACGGAATCACGCCGATATGCAGATGCGTCGCATGGCCTGACGCCACTGCCTTGACGTCGCGAGCGAGATGATCGAGATCGTGGATCATCGCCCCAGCGCGTTCGAGCACCACAGAGCCGAGTGCGGTGGGCAGCATGCCGCGCGACGAGCGCTCGAAAAGCGGCATGCCGAACATGCTCTCCAGTTCCGCCAACGCATTCGTTACCGCCGGTTGACTGCTGGCCATATGTTCCGCGACGCGCGTCAGCGAACCGTGCTGCTGGATTTGCAGCAACAGCACCAGATGCCGCATCTTCAGGCGCGCGCTCAGCCGCCTGACCATGTCGTCCGACTCAAATGTCATTGAGGGCCCATGCAACCATCACGAAAATATGATGGGGCGATATTAAAACAAAATCATCTGCTGATGGCAGCTCTCTAGAATCGCCTCAACGGATCGCGCCGGGACTGGCCCGGCACACTCACTCAGGCACAGAACATGAAGCAGACAGATACCGACCAGCAAGCCGCGTTCGACTATCACGAGTTTCCCACGCCCGGAAAGATCTCCGTCGTGGCCAACAAGCCTCTCGTGACCCAGCGCGATCTGGCGCTCGCCTACACGCCCGGCGTGGCCAGCGTCTGCGAGGCCATTGCGGCCGACCCGCTAAAGGCGCATCGCTTCACGGGCCGTGGCAACCTCGTCGGCGTCATCACCAACGGCACCGCCGTACTCGGCCTCGGAAACATCGGGGCGCTCGCATCGAAGCCGGTGATGGAAGGTAAAGCGGTGCTGTTCAAGAAGTTCGCTGGTGTAGATGTATTCGACATCGAGATCAACGAAACCGACCCGGACAAGCTTGTCGAAATCATCGCCGGCCTCGAACCCACGTTCGGCGGCATCAATCTCGAAGATATCAAGGCGCCGGAATGCTTCACGGTCGAGCGTAAATTGCGCGAGCGCATGAAGATCCCTGTCTTCCACGACGATCAGCACGGCACCGCGATCACTGTTTCAGCGGCCTTTATCAATGGTCTGAAAGTGGTGGGCAAGACCATCTCGGAGATCAAGGTGGTGACCTCGGGTGCGGGTGCGGCGGCCCTGGCCTGCCTCGATCTGCTGGTCGATATGGGCTTGCCGGTGAAAAACATCTGGGCGACCGACATCGAAGGCGTGGTTTACCGTGGTCGCACGGCGCTGATGGACCCGGACAAGGCGCGCTTCGCGCAGGAAACTGACGCCCGCACGCTGGCCGAAGTGATCGAGGGCGCGGATGTATTCCTCGGGTTGTCGGTAGGCGGCATTCTCAACGCCGACATGCTGAAGACGATGGGCCCGCGTCCATTGATTCTTGCGCTCGCCAATCCGACACCGGAAATCTTTCCGGAACTCGCTCATGCGACGCGCGACGATGTCGTTATCGCCACCGGCCGTTCGGACTATCCGAATCAGGTCAACAATGTGCTGTGCTTCCCGTACATCTTCCGCGGCGCATTGGATGTCGGCGCCACCACCATTACGCGCGATATGGAAATTGCCGCGGTGAATGCGATCGCGGGTCTTGCGGAAGAGGAGCAAAACGAAGTGGTCGCGGCTGCGTATGGTGTCTATGACGTGAAATTCGGCTCGCAGTACTTCATCCCCAAGCCTTTCGACCCACGCCTGATTACCCGGATTGCGCCGGCGGTGGCGAAAGCAGCGATAGAAGGCGGCGTGGCGACGCGTCCACTGCCCGACCTGGCCGTTTATGTCGAGCAGTTGCAGCAGTTCGTGTATCACTCTGGCGCCTTCATGAAACCGCTGTTTTCGACGGCGAAGCGACTTGTGCGTGACGGCGGCAATGCACGCATCGTCTTCACCGAGGGTGAGGACGAGCGCGTGCTGCGCGCCGTGCAAGTGATCGTCGACGAAAAGCTTGCGCGACCGATTCTGGTTGGCCGCCCCGAAGTACTGCTGGCACGCATCGAGCGATTCGGCTTGCGGCTCAAGCTCGGGCAGGACGTGGAAGTGACCAACCCTGAATATGACGAGCGCTTCCCGCAGTATTGGACGACGTACTGGGAATTGATGTGTCGCGACGGCATTACCAAGGAGATGGCGCGGGTAGAGATGCGCCGCCGTCTGACCTTGATCGGCGCGATGATGGTGCGGCTTGGCGACGCCGACGGCATGATCTGCGGCACGGTGGGCGCCTATCACGACCACCTGCGACTGGTCGACCAGGTGATCGGCAAGAAGCGCGGAGCGAAGACCTACGCGGCGATGAATATTCTGCTGCTTGATCAGCGTACCGTGGCGCTGGTGGACACCCACATCAACGACGATCCGACGGCGGAGCAAATCGCCGAGTTTACGATTAGCGCGGCGCGGCAGATGGAGTGGCTGAATCTGACACCGAAGGCCGCCTTGCTTTCGCGCTCGAATTTCGGTTCGGGTAGCGCGGCCTCGGGTGCGAAAATGCGTCAGGCACTGGAGATCGTCAGGCAGCAGGCGCCGGATCTCGAAGTGGACGGCGAGATGCATGGTGACTGTGCGCTCGACGAATCACTACGCGCCCGGATACTGCCGACGTCGCCGCTCAAGGGCGACGCCAACCTGCTGGTCTGCCCGAATGTCGATTCAGGCAACATTGCCTATAACCTGCTCAAGACCGGCGCAGGAAGCAATGTGGCAGTGGGCCCCTTCCTGCTCGGCGTCAACGCTCCAGTGAACATTCTCACGTCCAGCTCAACGGTCCGGCGAATCATCAATATGGCGGCGTTGACCGTGATCCAGGCAAATCGCGTCCAGTAAGGACGAGGCGGGCCGGGCCTGTCGTGGAAAGAGTTCGGTGCGCAATGGGCCTGCGTTCATCGAACTCGACGCCAGCCACGTCCCGCTGATCTTGCATCAGGCGAGCACGATGTCGCGTGCTCCTCCTGATTGAATCATGATGTATACGACATCGTCGGCCGTCTCATTCATGACGTGGTGTATGACGCCGGGTTCGATGGTGTAGTGATCATGGACTTGCGTTCGGTTGATGAGCTCGCCTGTTTTCGTTTCGACCGTCAAAACGCCTTGCACGACGACCAGGCGGTCTCTCACATACGTATGGTGGTGCCACTGCGTTTCGCCTCCGGCGCGGACCGTGGTTTGGGTGACGGTGTAGCTCTGCTCGGTCAGGAGCGTTTTATAGAGAACCTTGGCATTTGCCAGCGGAATGTCTTTATCATTCATTCAAGCCTCCTGTTGTGTCGCAAACGAGCGATTAGAATATCCGTTATCGATGCCCGTCACCGGGAAGGGCGCGGATGAGGGGTGCCGGATACCACTTCGCATCCAGGTGATCCATCGTTGACACCAAAACACCACCTTCGCGACCGCAAGAAGGAAAGATATATACCCCATGACAGATTCCGGTGACACGGCCTCGCAGCAGGTCCATCTCGTAGAATCCAGGACCTTGACCCGCAGTGAAATCGAGCACCTCATAGCCAATACGAAAGTGCCTTTGCATTTTGTAGACTGCGACTTCGAGGGCGCTGACCTGTCCCGGCTCGATCTGCGCAGTGCACTGTTCGAGCGCTGCACGATCGCGGAAACATCCTTCTTCGGGGCCTCGCTGAGCCATACGACGTGGCGCCGGTGTCGCCGAGGCGGTGCTGCCGACTTCACGTCGGCTGACCTCGTGGACGCAACGTTCGAGTCGTCGGACCTGAACAACACGAAATGGGGCCGCGCGAAACTGGCCTCTGCCAGCTTCCGTGGATGCAAGCTGACGGGCGGGAACTTCGAAGGCTGCTCCGCGCTAGGTCTCAGCTTCGCGGACACGCTGCTGGTGGGGGCTCACCTGCGGCGCTTGTCGTTTCGCAAAGCCAACCTGGTCGAGCTGAATTTCTCCGACGCCGACCTCGCCGGTTGTGACTTCCGGGAAGCTGTCTTCGATGGCGGCAGTCTCAAGGACGCGAACCTGAAAGACGCGCGCTTTGACGGCGCGGATCTGCGGACTGTCGATCTGAGTGGGTTGACGCTGTCCGACGCCGCATTGTTCCGTGGTGCGATCATTTCCTGGCAGCAAGCGGCCGGCCTCGTGGAAGGGCTCGGCCTGCGTGTGCAGTAAGGCGAGTCGAGCGGAGGGAATAAATGATGGTTGCAGCGCCGGTGGTCTGTGCGGCATTGGGCTCTTCGTTACGTCTCTGTATATGGACCGATGTGTTGTTCGCTGATCGCTGCTTAGGCGTCTGATTCAGATCGATGGACGATTTCTCCATGCCCTTCGATGTCATGGCCTTGTAGCTTCGAACTCGAACGATGCACCCTGTCGATCCTGCGTTGACATCAAAAGACCATAAGGAATTGAACGTGTCGCCGTTGATATCGTTGTTGCATAGATACAACCGTGATCAACGCGGAGCAGGGGGGCGGAGAATCGCGCGAACGCTATGGGCTGTGTGCGCTGCTATCGGACTGATCGTTTCAGGGACCTGCCAGGCTTTTGAGCCTTTAATCCTCGGGCGACTGCACGTCGGCGCACCGATCACCTCATTCGAGGTCACGCCCGATGGCCAAATGGCGGTGGCCCTGCTTAAGGGCGCCGTTGGCGAGCCTGCCGGTCTGCAGATCGTCGACCTGTCCGTGCCGGCGCAGCCCAGGCTACGTGCATTCATACCATATGCGTTCGGGCGAACTGAGCGTGAGGAGATATCCCTGTCGCCCGATGGACAACGATTGCTTCTCCTCGTAACGGTGTTCGAGCGATACCCCGGTCCGAATCGACACACGCTCATCACTTACGATCTGAAGGATCCGGCGCACCCAGTAGAAGTGGGGCGTGTTGCGGTATCGGCGCTCAGCATCGCGCTGGCTCCCGGTGCGGCGGGATATGCCACGTTGATAGAGGCTGGGCAACCGTCGGATCCAGGCAAAACGCTGGACCGCATAGAGGTCCATCGGATCGATGTCGCAAACGCGGACAGAAGTTTCGAGGTGGCGGAGCAATCACCTCCGGAATTAAAGTTTTCTGCCGGGTCGAACTTGCTGATGCTGATACGGCTATACGGGAACATCGAGGCGCTCGATTTGGGGCCCTCGCCGCCGGTTCTGTATCAGCGCGACGGTTCGCCATTCGGTTGGCATACAGACTGTCTCACCGCCCTCGACAATCAACGCATCCTGGCCAGGGACGACGTAGCCGGGAGGCTTGAGGAATTTTCCGTCAGTCCTGGCATGCCTCGCGTCTCCATATTGTCCGACGACCATGCGCCGCAGGCACCCGACGGTGCGCGGTATTGGGGTTGCGCACAGGTACCAGGCAGCGACGCGCTCTATCTCGAGAGAGGAGAGGACGTAGCAAAAATCGACATGGATATTCCCGATGCGCCGCAATCCGCTCAGTTGTGGTCATTGCCGAAGCATACGTCCGCAATGCGAATCGACAAGCTGCACCGTCTATACGCCGTGGGCGGCGCTGATTCGCACGATCTGGTCGTAGTCAACCTCGATGTGCCGAACACGAAGCCGATTGACTGGCGAGCCTTGTCGACAGCAAACGACGAAGCTATCCGTGCGAATGCCGATACTGGAGATGTCGAGCAACTGAGGGCGGGACTCGAACTTCTGGAGGACGCAGGAATCCGCCGGGCACTGACTGCGCCCGTAGATGGAATACCCGCGCGCAAGGCTGCCGAAATCTTCAATAACTACGGCTTCCTGCTGGCGAAATATCTGCCGATGGACGCGGGGAATTCAGGTCCGCAAGCATACCTAAGACGGGCCATCGCTCTCGACCCGACCCGCAAGGTGGCTGATCTGAACCTGGCTGACGTGTTGCGCAGTGGGTTGGGCGATGAAACAGACTGGGCAGAAAAACAGCGCCAAGCGGCCGAGATCGCTGCGCTCTACCGGAAATATCTAGCGTTGGGCGGTGTGCATGAATCGACGATCGATGCCTTCCTGCGGGGCGATCTGGGACAAGATCATCCGGATGACATCTGCGGTGCGATAGCCAACTATGCGAATGCTGGCCGATTGGCGGAACTGCTTGCCAATCACCCGAAGGGTGTCAACGTCGCAAACCGCTACGTGAATCTGGTCTTCACGACTCAAGGAACAGCACATGTGCCGACAATCGAAGCTTATGACGTGGAAACCGGTGCACCGCTCGATGACGTGGTCCCGCTGCCTGACGCCCACCTATGGGGCGGCGACGAGCTTGCGATGGTGGTCTACCGCAACGCGCGGCAAGTTCTTCAGTTCAGTGATCTGTACCACCCTGTATCGACCGTGACGTTATCCGGCACGAAAGCTTGTAGCTTCGAAGTAAAGACGACGGAGCGGCCCGGTCCCCATGCAGTTGAGCCGGCACTGTGCCGCCGTCTCGATCAAGGTAAGGGTCCCGCGTCGATCGATTTCGGTGCGGCGACCCTTAGCTACGATGAGGTGTCGCGACACTACGGAGAGACACAGGCGACAGGCATGCAGCGACTCGACGTGCTGAACCGTGGCGCACCACTGAACGTGGTGGAACTCAGCCTTGAGAGCGGGGCGGGAGCGGGGTGCAGTCAAAAGTTCTACGACGTGCTCGACAATGCAGGTGGGCAAATCAGTGAGGGACGAGACCACGACCTCGTAATGGCGTTGCAGCGGGCCACTCCGCGTGTCCGCTATCCTGCGATTGCGTGCGCCAACGACGCACGATTTTTTCCTCAGGAAGGCAGGATCTACTTCGAAACGAAGTCTGCTCGTTGGCCGCCACGCTCGCAGGCAGATCAATACCATCGTGTGGCGCGGGTTCTTGACGGACGTGTAGAAGACGTTTGCGATTTCCAGTTCAACTCAACCGTCAATGTCGTACCCGGTGCACCTCAAAACTGAATTTACTTTCACGACCAATGACTGTGAATCATGAGTTTTGAGAGGAAGATGAAACGCCCATTCCGCTGTGGTTTGCGATGTCGGTTGTAGCGCTGCCGGGGACGTGCCCTGCAAGCTGATTGCTAAGCAGTAGTGTCCGTTGCCTCGCAGCAGCTTGCCGGTGCCGCTCATGTTCGTCTGCGTCAGCGCTTGGCTACCGAGTTTCGCCATGTCGGCTTCGGAGAGCTTTATGATCGTCGCGCTACTGGCGACAACGTGAGAGCACTTTTATAAGAGATTTGCACCATCAACGTGCGTTTGCTTCGAATCGAATGCAGGATCCAGCATCAGCAAGGCGCGATTCATCTTCTCTGGCGCGATACCCGGATGACCACTCCTCACATCTCTCTCATACCCATGCGCGAGAGCGCTTCGTTTATCGCTCATGCTCGGCGAGCGTACCGTACGATCGATCAAGTAAACGAGACAAAAAGTCAAGGTAATACATGATGCATGGTCTATCCTAAGCAGTCGGCTCAGTCTGGAATCTGAATGGAGAGAAGCGTGCACATTGCAGGCTGATATCTCAGTTCAATTTCCCACAATGGTTTGCGACAACATCTTCTCGTTGCGACCGGTGCGCTTCCGTCCGCGCTTGCCGCACACCACTATCACTTCGCGTGACACGTGGTGTTCTTGGGGAGCCGTTGATATCTGGTCGTTCCTCTCGGCAAAGGCGATTGAGGAGGCCGCGAAATGTGATCTCTCGTCGGTCTTGGCGAGTCGTTGCTTCAGCATCTTGCGCGGTGGCTTCACATCGTTGCTCTTGGCAATACTAAAGCATCTGTTTCAATGTTGGACCTTTACTTTAAGGAGAATTTTTAATGTCTGCAAAGAAGACTGCTGTTAGTTCCGCCGTGCTCGCCGGCGCATTGGCCGCTCTGCTGGCGTCGGCTGCCCACGCTGCACCGCTGACCGATGCGGAAGGTAAAGCGGCCGTCGCTGCTCACAAGGAAAAGTGCTTTGGCGTCGCACTGAAAGGCCAGAACGACTGCGCCGCCGGCCCCGGCACGACCTGCCAGGGTACGTCGACGATGGACTTCCAGGGCAATTCGTGGAAGTTCACGCAAGGCGGCACGTGCACCAGCATTGCGGTGCCGGGCGGTGGCCATGGCTCGCTGACGCCGATCAAGTCGTAATTCGCGGCTGAAGACGGGGACTGTCATGAGCGATCTGAACCGTACCGTGACGGTGGCCGCAGGTGATGGTCCCTGTCGCACGATGCAACAACGCACCTTGCTTGCCGGCACCAGTTTCAAGCATGAGCACCGCGCCGCGATTCTGGCCGACGGTGTCGAAGATGGCCTGTTTTTCGAAGTTCATGCGGAAAACTATATGGGCGCA
>NZ_BAAGSQ010000030.1:232968-234283 GCF_054782355.1 Paraburkholderia jirisanensis
GGCACGCTACGAGCCGATGCTGGTTTCCGAGCACCTCGCATGGTCGACGCACGCCGGAACCTTCTATAACGACCTGCTGCCGCTGCCGTACACCGCCCAGACACTGGCCCGCGTGTGCGAGCACATCGACGAAGTGCAGGAGGCGATCCGGCGCCCGCTGCTGCTGGAAAACCCGTCCACCTACGTCACATTCGATTCGTCGACGATGAGCGAAACCGACTTTATCGCAGAGATCGTGCGCCACACGGGCTGCGGTCTGCTGCTGGATATCAACAACGTATTTGTGTCCGCCACCAATCATGGTTATTCGGCGCGGGCTTATCTCGAGCAGTTTCCGCTCGCCAGCATCGGCGAGATTCATCTCGCGGGCCATACCGTGCAGCGCGACGATGAAGATGAACCGTTGCTGATCGACAGTCACGATTGCGCCGTTGCCGATCCGGTATGGGCGCTGTACGAAGATGTAATCGCACGCATCGGACCTACCGCGACGCTGATCGAATGGGACAGCAGCCTGCCCGGATGGCCCGTGCTGCGCAGCGAGGCTCGGGCTGCCATGCAGCGGATGGAAAGACATCGCCTGCCGCTCACAGCGGACATGAACGATGAAGCGTGAAGACCGCGGGCACCCGCGCACCGCTGAAGCCAACAACGACTTCGCCACGGCATTCGCGAGCGGCCTGACCGACCCGTCGGCGCCGCCACCCGCACAACTCGTCGCCGCCGCCGGAAAAGGCGTGATCAAGCGCTACAACGTCTATCGCAACAACGTCACGGTCAGTCTGATCGACTCGGTTGCCGCGATCTATCCCGCGGTTCAGCGCATCACCGGCAGCGAGTTTTTCCGCGCGATGGCGCGTTTCTACGTGCGCGCCGCGCCGCCGGTTTCGCCGCTGCTGTTCGACTACGGCCGTGGTTTCCCCAACTTCATCGAAGCCTACGAGTACGCGCAGCAGATGCCGTGGCTCGCGGACGTTGCGCGTATCGAGCGCGCGTGGCTGGATGCGTATCACGCAGCCGACCTGCCGGTTTTGCCCGCGCAGACCTTCGCGGAAATCGACCCCGCGCGGCTGGGCGACCTGTGTTTCACGCGGCATCCGGCCGCGCGGATCGTGCGCTCCGCGTACCCGGCGGTAGCGATCTTCGCGATGAACCGGCAGGACGGCCCGGTCGAGCCATTGTGTTCGAGCGATAGCGAGGACGCGCTGGTGACCCGGCCCGAACAGGACGTGCTGGTGTCCCGCCTGCCCGAAGGCGCAGCGGTATTTCTGAACAGTCTCTTCGAGGGCGAGCCGTTGGGTGTCGCAGCCGCCGC
>NZ_BAAGSQ010000030.1:234293-434916 GCF_054782355.1 Paraburkholderia jirisanensis
GCGCCTTCCTTCGACCTCCCAGCAAATCTGGCGGGGATGATTACATCAGGCGTATTTAGCGCCATTTCACCTGGAGAATGATGACGATGTCGGACAGACAAAACGCACCGCCGGCGCTGGTCGGTACGCTTGCCAGCAGGATCAGTTGTGCCAGCCGCTTTATCTCGCAACTGGCGCGGCCGTGGCTGACGCAACTGGTGTTACGGCTGGCGCTGGCCGTACCGTTCTACAGGTCGGGCATCCTGAAGTGGCACGGGTTTTTGCAGCTGAACGACACGGCGATCGATCTGTTCACGGACGAGTTCAAGCTGCATCTTCCCGGCGGCCCGTATTCGTTCCCTGAGCCGGCAGTCGTGGCATTTCTGTCTGCGTGCGGCGAGGTGGGGTTTCCGGTGCTGCTGGTGCTGGGTTTCGGCACGCGCTTCGCGGCCGCAGGCCTGCTGCTGATGACGTGTGTGATCGAACTCACCGTGCCGGACGGCTGGCCGATTCACATCACGTGGGCGGCCATGGCGCTGGGTATCGCGGCTTATGGCCCGGGCGCGATCTCGATCGATCATCTGCTGGCGCGCAGCACAAAAGTGAATGCGTGAAAGCTACTGCTGCATCCTCGCGAGAACCTCTTCGAGGCGACGCTCACCCGCTTCCCAAGCTGAAACAGCACTGGATCGCGACAACGGCCGCTGTGCACACGACCGATGCAGTTGCGCAATGTTGCGCTCGCGGGTCATACCGCGAACGAACACCGTTGCCGTCGACTGGATTAATCCGACTTGACGTGCACTCCAGAAAAGAACTTGTTGATCTGCCGTGCTATATCGACATGATCCTCCTCCAGCGCGAAGTGACCTGTATTGTAGTAATAGACGGAAGCGTCGGGCACTTCCTGCCTGACTGCTTCAGCGCCCGCCGGCAAGAAGATGGGATCGTTCTTGCCCCACACGACCAGTGTCCGCGGCCGATGCATACGCAGGTATGCCTGCCACACGGGAAACGAAGCGACGTTGTTGGGAATATCGAGTTGCAAGTCGACCATGATCCGCCGGCTGTCGGGATTGGCGAGCGCGACCGCGTCGTTCGTCCACGCATCGGGGTTGAGCCCCGCGGGATTGCGTGCGCCATGTTGATACAGCAATAGCGCCGTCGCGAGCGATACATGGCTCTCCGCCAACGCCCGCTTCTCTGGTGTTATCTCGCCTGTGATAGCTGTGTCACGTTTGCGCCTGGACGGATCGACTCCGGCCTCGGATATGACGGCATTCTGAAAAACGAGGCCCTCTATCCAGTCCGGATGACGCACGGCCATCCGCATACCGACCGGGCCGCCAAAGTCAGTCATATACAGGATGAGATGCGGGTTACCGAAACTCCGGACAAATTCCTCGACAATGGTGCTCACGTTCTCGAACGTGGGCCTGAATTTGTCAGCCGCAGGCGCCTCGCTGTATCCCATGCCCGGGTAGTCGGGCGCGAGGACATGGAAATTACTGGACAGCAGCAGAATCAGGTCACGGAACTCGTGAGACGACGACGGAAAGCCGTGAAGCAGAAGGATCGTGGGCTTGGACTTTTCTCCGGCTTCCCGGTAGAAGATCTTGATACCGTCAATGGTGGTGTAGCGGTATGACACATCATCTGCTTGCGCTACAGTGCAAGCAACGGCGAAAGCTGACGCTACAAGCGTGCTTATGACACGTCGTATGATTTTAGGAAATGAAAACACGGAGTGTTCCTTTTTGACGATTGGCTGTGACGCATCAATTGAAATGAGAGCAATGCGAGGCGCGGATTTGAATGGTCTCAACATGCATGTTTTTAGCGCGCTTTGCAACCGTGCTTCGCCGCAGCCCGTCGCTGCTGGACTGACGAAGCACGGCGGGAAATTTCTGGCGCCCCATCAAGACGCGCCATCACAGTCGGAGGCATTGAGGTGAGCACATCTGCCGGTTCTACCGACCACCGCATTCCGTCGCGGACTCACCCCAACGCCCTCGTCGCAACGAAGCAAACGAGACCATGATTACCCCGGACGAACTGAAACCCTTTCCGATTTTTGCCTGCCTGAACGATTCGCAGCGTCTGCGTATCGCGCAGAGCGCAGCCGACATCCACCTCCAGAAGGGCGAGTGGCTTATCCGGGAAGGCGAGACGCCGTGGTTCTTTGTCCTTATAAAGGGGTCTCTCGATATGGAAAAAGAATACGGAGGATCAGGCAAAATCCGAGGGCGCTATCAGCCCGGCGACTTCTATGGCGAGACCCCGCTGCTGCTCGACTCGTTGACGATCGCTTCGCTGCGAGCGCGTGAACCGTCTCGGGTCATTCGCCTCGACCGGATCATGTTCAAGGAACTGATGGGGGCATCCGCGGAATGCACCAACCTGATCTTTCAGACGATGATGAAGCGCGTCACCGCGACGAGAGATTATGTGCAGGAAAACAATCCGATGCGCGTGCTGGTCGTAGGCACGCCGCACGATCCGGATTGCCGCAGCATCCGCTCGTTCCTGTCGACTAACCGCATTCCGTTCGAATGGGTCGATAGCGAGCGCGACCCCGACCGCGTCACGCTGTGCATGCCGTCGCATTTTTCAGGGTCCTTCGCGATTGTCGATGGGGACAAGTGCATCGCTGAGCCGCTCACCGCGAGGAAGGTCGCCGACGCGCTCGGCCTGCGCACTTCGCCGGCCAATAGCGACTATGACGTCCTTATCGTGGGAGGCGGACCCACTGGACTGGCTGCGGCTGTGTATGGCGCGTCGGAAGGGTTACGGGTGGTACTCGTCGAGCGCGATGCAGTGGGCGGGCAAGCTGGTTTTTCATCGCGCATCGAAAACTACTTGGGTTTCCCTAACGGGATATCGGGCGATGAGCTGAGTTCCCGGGCGCTCAGGCAAGCCAATCGGTTTGGCGCTGAAATAGTGATGACGAGGAGCGTCGAAAAGCTTGAACCCGTGGACGGAGGCTACGAGGTACAGCTCGATGGCGACATACGCGTCAGAACCAGGGCCGTCGTTCTCGCGACCGGAGTGGAGTGGCGTCGACTGGACGCGCAAGGCATTGATCGCCTGTATGGCAAAGGCGTGCTTTATGGCGCGTCGCGCACAGAAGCTCAAACCGTAATCGGCAAGCAGGTTTTTATTGTCGGTGGAGGCAACTCGGCGGGGCAGGCCGCAATGTACTTCTCCGGTTATGCAGCCTCGGTTACGCTTCTGGTGCGAGGTGCGAGTCTCGAACGGTCTATGTCCCAGTACCTGATCGCACAGTTGGCCCAGCGCCGGAATATCTTTGTCGAGACCCATACCAACGTCGTCTCAGTGGATGGCGACGCGTATCTTGATTCCATTGTCACCGTTGGAAGCGATGGTCAGGCGCGCACTCGAACCGCCGACGCGCTATTCCTGATGATTGGAGCAAAGGCGAAGAACAACTGGTTGCCCATTGAACTGGAGCGAGATGAACACGGCTTCATTTGCACAGGGCGGGATATCGCCAGCTGGTCTCAACAAAGGGCACCGTTCCTTCTGGAAACGAGTATGCCCGGTGTGTTTTGTGCCGGGGACGTGAGGCACAATTCGATCCAGCGCGTTTCAAGTGGCGTGGGCGAAGGAAGTATGGCGATTGCTTTTATTCACCAATACCTTGCCACCGGGAATGGCGCCGGTTAGAACGCCGTAGACGCGGTGGCGTTGGGGGGCGAACACCAGGCGGTAGCTGCCGCTGACACGGACATCCTGTTCGCGTGAAAGCCCCGCCACGCTACGCCTCCTTCCACTCCGCCAGCTTCAGATGCCGCGTGCCCGTCACTTCTTCGTGATAATGCGGCCTGGTCAGTTCGTCCATCATGACGATCGGGTTGGCAAGAATCGTCTCGGTCGTCAACGTGGACCTCGACCCGTCAAACCAGCAGGCAAGTGCTGCATTCCGGTTACCGTGCAGATCGACGACGCGTCGGCACAATTCGTCCGCCGATACGTTCTCACCCGAATCTGCCGGAAAGAACTTCGGCGGCAAAACGAGCGCATCACCCGGCGCGACCCACAAATCGGCAAGGCGAATTTTGCCGTCATAAGGCCACCAGCGCGCAACGGAAATAACCAGTGGCAGAAACTTATCCTGCGAGAAGAATGCATGTGCAAACGCGTGATACTCGAGGTCGGTCGGGTTCCAGGTCAGCAGTTCGCGCCGCCGTGACGGCTCGAGATACGGCGACTGATGCGCAGCCCATTTGCCGTACTCATACCTGGCCCGCACGAGCCCATCGTACTGAAACGGTATGGATTGCCCACTTTCCAGCAAGGTCATGCCGAACGCCTGCGCGGTGTCGCGGGTCGCACGCAGCGCCTGATACTCCACTTCGTGCTGGCGAAAATCGAACGACGTAATCTCGTACGGAGGGTTGCCCTCAATCATCTTCGGCTTATGCGTGATGCCGGTGTAACAGTTGCCCAGAGCAAGGTCGGGATTCTCGGGAGCGAGTTCGATCGGCGTGCCTTTCGGTCCCGATGTGAATTCGGGCACACCGTTCGCGTTGTACAGATAGCGCTCGCCCTGCATGTCCGGCAGCGGATATGCGCTGCCCTCGAAAATAAACGCAAGGGGATCGAATACATTGGCATACATGGTTTCGGCTTCTCGGTCGTGGTGAGTGGGTGCGCTGCACGATTTGCTCCGCCTTGCGAACGCTACGCGCCAATGCGACTTGAATCAGACGATTGCTGACAGGACGCCGCAGCTAGTCGGGTGTACACAATCCCATATGCGCCAGCGGGCCAACGCCGTATGTTCAGTTTTTGGCCGTGTCTTTGTAATAGGTGTGCCGAAACTCTTCATTACGCTACAGCGATAGTAAGCCGGTGGATGACAGCCGCCGCGTGCCATTCAGATTGGCTGTTCTATTTGCCGTTGCCATTGACACTCCCATAAGAGATCAGGAGCCGAGCGATTCTACCTGGGTTTTTCAATGGAGCGTTGAGAGCTGGTCGAAATATGCGGAATGGTTGCGAGCCGGTTAATTACTGGGTTGCCGCCGCAATAATGCAAAATGTCGTTGAAGATCGAAAAGGTAGGGGACTCATGCTCAAGACCGCCTGCGCGATGACGATCGGAATAGGGCTTCTCATCGTCGCGGTATTCGCGATGCCCTCCAACTTGGAGTTTCTGCAAATTCGATCATTGTTCGGGGCGAGGTCGTGCGACCTAACGCTGGTGGAAGCCATCCGCAAATCGAGTTTGTGACGAAGACCGGCAAGCGCATCTCGTATGCGCAAGACGTATAAAATTCCCCCCAAGCTTGGGGTTGCGGAGATCAAGTTCGGCACCCCTGCTATTGATCTTCTTGCCTGTCGCGAGCGTGTCGGCGTCGATCGACGTGCCGCAGGGGGAGGGCTGGGTGCCATTCACAATGGGGTGATGCTATGGTCGAAGACGATGATCCGTTGTGCCTGACTTTCGTTCCAGCACTGATCGTGCTGCTCTATGCGGCTGAGAAGGAAAAGGGCGCGCCGCTGGTCGAGTCTGAAGTGATCGCGATTCGAGATGAGGCGAATTGCGTTTGCGTTCCGTCCAGCACGGCGAGAGAGGTCGAGATCAATCGAGGGTATGCGGATATCTCGCCGGAGAACTGCTGGGAGGAGTGGCGGGAGTTTCGTGCCTCATCCACGCCGGATATCGAATGACATTAGGCATAGAGACTTATGACGGACCCATCACACGATGCACAGAGTAGCGCAGATGACGACGGCGCTCCGGGCTGGAAAGCGATCGACTGCGCACTTGCGCGGCTGTATCCGGGCCAGCAACCGAAGCACTACGGCACGCTGATCAAATGGAGATTGGGCGGCCCCGATCCGCTCGACGGTATCAGCGTGTGGAAGCGCAAAGACCCGGTGCCGCACTGGCATTTTGTGACGTATGGGCTGACCGAACTGTACGCTTGAACACGCGGATGTGGCTGCCCAGGTCGATGAAGGCACGAAGCGTGACGGGTCGTCGGCCAGTTATCTATTCACCGACGTGCTCGCGTGGAATGTGCGCAAGCGGCTCATGCGCGAACCGGCCGTCACGATCACCATCGGTGCGCGTCAAGTCGACGAACTCGTTGCGTTGCTGCCGCTGCGGTTGTTGTTCGGGCGGTCATTCCAACTGGTTAGCCGAGGCGGTGCGCTGCAATTCCTGCGCGGCGACGCCAACGACGTGACGGACGAGGGCGACGCGATGAGGTTGCGGCTCACCGATGCGACCGTGCAGGCATTTTCGCGGACCTTGCGGGCTCGTGCTGGCGAGTACGCGGTCGACGGGCTCGATCGTGTGATCTGGCGCATCGAAAAGACGGTGATTCGTGATGCTCAGGGCAATCCCGTGCAGACGATTGGGTGATCAAGGGCATTTCTTCACGCGGATTTTCCCGATCATGCGCCGCGTTTCGGCGGTCGCGCATATTGCCGTGGCGGCAGGACGCATCGAACCGCCCGCGTATTGCTTCTGCGCAGTCTTCTCGCAGCCTGTATCTCGGCGCTTTCGCCACGCACTGATCTCTGCATCGAGAGATGATTTGCACGCCGAGGATGCCGCGCCTTTCTCGTCAACCAGAACCTGCAGATCACGATCGGCCACGAGCTGATCACGCCATGAACAGAAATTCGTGCTGGTTTGATTGGCATCACAGTCAGCGAGCAGGGCGCTGACCTCGCTTGTGGGTAGCTTGCTGCGCTCCGACAGTGCGTCGACAGGATTGAAGTCAGCAGCGAGGGCCGACAGTGAAAACAGAGTTAGCAGAAAAAAGCCGCTCCCTTTCATTGACTTACCTGTGTATTGCAGAACGGCACGGCCACTTCGTGACGACGATTCACGAGGCCGGGTACGCGCCGGGCCGGAAGGCTCCGGCCATCGGCGTCGCGTGACAAAGATCAGAACTTCATCGCTGCGTTCAAACTCGCGATTGCCGCAGCGTTCAAACGGATCTGGTAGGTCTGTGTGTCGAAGGTCGTCGTGATCGTGGTCGCGTTTGCCACCCTATACCCAACATCGCCCACGACAGTCCCCGACTTGATGAGATTGCCGACGTACACGTTGCCGTTCAACTCGTAATACGTGCGGAATTCCGGTGTTGCCAGATGCGCACGCGCCGTGTTGGCAACGTAGGTCGTCACACCGTCAACCGTCGTCACCGTACCGTTAGTCAAGTTGTACGTCGTCGAATCGGTAGTCGACACGATACCGCCGGCACTCATCAACGCGGCGATCGTCGTGCCCGTCGCGACGGGAGTCGGCTGGTTGCCCGTCGTCGCTCCGGTGAAATCCTCTACGAAATAGACGTCACCGAGCAGCGTGGCCGTAAATCTCTCGTACGCGGCGCCCGACTGCCAGTTCGCAGATGGATCGAGCAGCGTCGTGTTCGTGAACAACGCGTTACCGTACTGTACGAGTTCGGTCGGCGACGACACCACCGCGCCGGCGAGTGGCACGACCGAATAGTTCGAACGCAAGACGCTTTCCAAAGCCGTGGTCCCGTCCGCCGACATCCGGTCAAAGCGAACGCCGCTGTTCTGGTAACTGACGTTATCGACGGTCAACGACTCGACCACCACCGCGCCCTTGTTCAGCACGCGCGCCGGAATCTGCGTCGGTACGCCAAGCGTCTTTGAAACCGAACTCTGCGCACTAACGGTCACCTTCTGGTTTCCAGCACTCGCAGGCGACGCGGCGATCGACCCATGCGCTTCAACCACGAAGTTCTGGTTAACGACGGGTGCGCCTACCGCCGGCAGCGACCACTCCAGTTGATATGACGCATTCGGCGCAAGCATGAATTGCTCAGAAGCCTTTTGATCGGCCGACAAGGAAACCGGAGGAGTATTCCCGCCGCCGCCTCCGCCTCCGCACCCAGCGAGTAGCATGGAAAGAGCGAATGCTGTCAACGCGTGCTGCTGCGCACGTTTTCTCATTTTTATCACCCGTGATGATTCTTGTATGGTTTGAGATCGAGATCTTTATTTACGATCTTCATTCAATTTTCTTTCGTCTACGCGCGAATTGCTTCCAAAACGCTCAACGTATTGCGATTAAAGCTGAATTCGAGCGACGAGAGATTACCTGATAAATCGCGGTTCGAAACGTGGTCAATCCTGGTTTTTTATAAAGAGCATTGCGAATTTAATAATGCTTTTCGCATACGCTAGCGTTTGGCAATGTTGAGGCCTTCGACATCACCGCCTGGGTGCGTCGACGATCGACCAACGGCGACGTGGACCCGTGTCCTGTGCTAAACGTTTCGTTGCGCGCGATATCGCGCCATCTCTTCGTCGAGCCATGCCGCGAAGGCAACAAATGGCGCCCAGTCGCGTCGCTGCTCCGGAAACATGAGATAAGTCTTCTGCGCGTTAATCGCTGCATATCCACCAATACGTACCAACTGGCCCGACGCGAGCTCTTGCTCGATCAGCACGCGCGGCAATAACGCGAGGCCCAGCCCCGCGACTGCTGCTCGAATTGCCATGATGAAGAAATCGAAGAAATGATCGCTCGCTTCACGCGGCGTGCGTTCTACGGCTTCGTGCGAGGCGGCCTCACCCCACGTCATCCACGCTGCCGGCAGATCGCGCGTATGAATCCACGGCATCGCGACGATGTTCTGCGCGGCAAGCTCATCGGCCATCGATGGTGAAGCGACCATCCACACTTCGTCATCCGCCATCAGCACCTTGCTCGCGAGTCCCGGCAGCGGCGACTGCTCGAAGTGAATGGCGGCGTCGAAGTTCAGGTCGTGAAAATACGTGGGTTGATCGCGGCCCGTGAGTCGCACCTGAATATTCGGCTGCGCACGATGAAACCTCGGCAGCCGCGGCACCAGCCATTGCGCGCCGAAAGTGACGCCTACCGCGACGCGCAGCGTCGCGCGTTCGCGATTGGCGACGAGTTGCTGCGTATCCTGACGGATCTGTTCGAGATTCACGCGGATGCGATGCGCGTAGTCGGCGCCCGCATCGGTGAGCACCAGGCGTTGGCTGACGCGCCGGAACAACTCCACACCGAGGCTGGCTTCGAGCTCGTTGACCTTCTTGCAGATGGCGCCGTGTGTCTGCTGCAGTTCAGTGGCGGCCTTCGAAAAGCTTTGATGACGTGCCGACGCCTCGAAGGCCTGCAAGGCTGTCAGGCTGGGGATGCCTCGACGCAATGACACGGGTGGATCTCCATGGGAAGTCCACTCATTTTAGCGCCATGCTTGCGGCGGCCTCGCGGCGACGTTCGGGGTCAAGCGCGATCGCAAGCGCAGCGCCGACGGCCATCGCCGCCGCGATGCCGAGGAACGCTAACTGAAACGTGCCGGTCGTATCGCGCACCCAGCCGATGAAATATGGCATCAGAAAGCCCGACGATACGCCGATGCTCGTGATGAGCGCGATGCCCGCGGCCGCTGCGCGATCGGTGAGGATGTTTCTCGGCAACTGCCAGAACGTGCTGATGCTGCAGAAGCACGCGGAGGTACCGACCGCCAGCACCGCGATGATCGCGAGCGGCGACGACAGATAGAGTGCACTTGCCAGCGCGATTGCCGACAACAACATCGGTACGGCTACGTCGCGCGCATGAATGCGCTTGTTGCTCACAATGCGTCCCCACACGATCACGCTGACCAACGCGACCGCGAACGGCGCGGACGTGATCAGGCCGATCTGTGTGAGCGAGTACTGCGCGCTCCCCTTGAAGGTCTTCACGACTTGCGGCAGGAAATAGAGCAGCCCGATGATGCCCGAGTTGATGCCGAAATAAACCAGGCCGAGGCCCCAGACTTTGGGGTTGGTGAGCGCGCGGCGCGCGCTGCCGGGCTGTACGGCAGCGGAGGCAGCCTGCTCTTCGCCTGCGAGCGCCATGCGGATCGTCTGGCGCTCTTTGTCGCTCAGGCCGCGCCATGCGTCCGGATTGTCCGGCAGATAGAACCACGTCACCACACCGAGCAGCAGGGCGGGAATGCCCTCGAGCAGAATCATCGCGCGCCAACCGGTGACGCCGAACACGTTCGCATGCTCCATGATCCATGTCGACACGGGCGCGCCGACCATGCCGGTGAGGGGAATCGACATCGTGAAGAGCGACATCATCCAGACGCGATTGCGCGCGGGCATCCACAGGGTCAGGTAATAGACCATCCCGGGATAGAGCCCGGCCTCGAACATGCCAAGCGTGAAGCGCGCGATATACAGCCATTGCGCGTTCGGCACGAAGCTCGTGAGCGACGACAGCAGACCCCAGCTCACGAGGATGCGCGTCATCCACCGTCGTGCGCCGAAGCGATGCATGCACAGGTTGCTGGGCACTTCGCACAGGATGTAGCCCAGAAAGAACAGGCTCGCGGACAGCCCGTATTGTGCGGCGCTCATGCCGAGTTCGGCGTTCATCGTCAATGCCGCGTAGCCGACATTTGCGCGATCGAGCTGATTGGCGACGTACATCAGCACCATCAGCGGTGCGAGTCGCCACACGATGCGCCTCATCAGATCGGGCGGCAACGCACTCTGGGTATCGAGGGTCTGCATGTGTGTTGTCCGGGGCACGGGTGATGTCGTGGCCTCATTTAGCACTAGCCGAATTTCGATGACAATCAACGAAAAGTAACTGTCCTGTGACGCTTCGGCATAACCGGGCCTGAAGCCCTGCGTGACGGGCCTTGATGGCTCATGGTGCCGAAATCTCACACGATGTTGCGCAAACCGCCATGGACGACGTCACTTTTGGCGCACCAGAATGAGCATGTCCCGTCTCTTTCGTCGAAGGTGCCGCATGTGCCAGGCCGACTCCAACGAGTATCAGATTCCCACGCCGATCGGCGGAGCGCTGCCCGTTCCGCGTATCCATGAAGACCTCGAGACCGAGCGGCAGCATCGCAAGCTCAAACTTGCGGCGGCGTTCCGGTTGCTGGCGCGCTTTGGGCTGACCGAGGGTATCGCCGGTCATGTGACGATGCGCGATCCCGAGCATCATGACCGCTACTGGGTCAATCAATATGCGCAACACTTCTCGAGCATCCATCCCGACGATCTGATGTGCATTGACGACAAGGGCGCGGTGCACCACGGTAGTGGGCCGGTCAATGCGGCGGCGGTCGCGATTCATTGCGGGCTGCATCGTGTGAATCATGCGGCAGCCGCCGCCGTGCATGCGCATACGACCTATGGCCGTGCCTTCGCTGCGCGCGAACGGCTGCTCGAGCCGATCAATCAGGAAGCGTGTCTGTTCTTCGAGAACCATGTGGTGTTTCGCGGCGATATCGTCGTGCTCGCTACCGACGAGGGCGCGCGTATCGCGCAAACGATGGGCAACTGCAAGGCTGCGATCCTGTTGAATCATGGCTTGCTGACGGTGGGATCGAACGTGGATTCTGCCGTGTATCGCTTCATCGCGATGGAGCGGTGTGCGCAGGTGCAGTTGCTGGCAGAGGCGGCCGGCCCGCTCGAGCCACTGAGCGCGGAGGAGGCGCGCGCGACGCGCCGGCATCTGGCGTCCGACTACGTTGCCTGGCTTGGCTTTCAAGGCCTATACAAACAGATGCTGCGCGAACATGCGGACCTTGACGACTACGCGCGCATGCTGGACGCGTAGTTGCATCATTGATAACGACGCTGATCCAGTGGGCGCTGCCCGTTTAGTCGATACGTGCGCAGCCAGCATGCGATACTCGTTGTCGACGAGTCGAGCACAACAAAACAGGAGACAGGTTTGTCAAAGTTGAACCAGAAGCGCCGTGAGACGCTCAAGACCTTGAGCGCGTTAGGTGTGTGGACCGCATCGGCAAGCGGTTTTGCGTTAGCGGGTTGTGCACAGACGCAGACCGCGACGCAGACCGCTACCTACCCAGCCAAATGGTCGACTGGAACGGAGCGCACAAAACTGTCGATGCCGCCTGACGCGACCGATTGCCATCATCACATTTACGATCATCGCTATCCGTGGGCACCTGAAGCGACGCTCAAGCCCGGCGACGCGACGGTCGACGACTATCGGCAATTACAAAAGCGCATTGGGACGACGCGCAATGTCATCGTCCAGCCTTCGAGCTATGGCGTCGACAACCGTCTGCTCGTTGAATCGATTGCCCGTTTTAATGGACGCGCGCGCGGCATTGCAGTAGTCAACACCAACGTGACGCAGGCGGAACTTGATGCGCTCAATCGCGCCGGCGTGCGTGGCATTCGTTTCAATCTCGCGCCGCCGGGAACCACCACGCTCGACATGGTGAAGCCGCTCGCGGCGCGGATTGCGCGGATGGGATGGCACGTTCAGGTGAATGCGCCCGCCGCCTACCTGTTACAGGCAAGAAGTACGTGGTACGACTTGCCGTGCCCGCTGGTTTTCGATCATCTCGCCCATGTACCGGAACCGGACGGCGTCAATCATCCGTCGTTCCAGATGGTGTCCGAATTGCTGACGAGCGGAAAGGCGTACGTCAAGCTGATCGGTTTTTACAACGAAACCCGCGTTGGGCCGCCAACTTATGCGGACAGTGTCGCGATCGCCTCCGCTTACGCGAAAGTTGCGCCGAACCGCGTACTGTGGGGAAGCGACTGGCCACACCCGACTGAGCAGCCTTTGAACCGTATTCCCGACGACGCGTTGCTGGCCGATCTATTCGCTCAGGTCGTGCCGGACGAGGCAACGCGTAAGCGCATCCTCGTCGATACGCCTGCGGAGCTTTACCAGTTCAGCTGAGTGACGAAAATGGCTGGTGTCACAACGCAGCGACGCTAGCCTCGCCAGTTCGGGCCGCCCACCCTGCAACCTCATCAAATCCTAAAATAACAGCAGCTTTCAGGACGAAGTCGGCAAACGAACGAGCCTCCATCTTTCTCATCGCTCGCATTCGATGAATCTTGATGGTCATCTCGCTAAGGCTCATTTCGAAGGCAATCTGCTTGTTCAAGAGCCCCTTCGCTACGAGACTCATTACGTCCCGCTCTCGCGAAGTCAAATTTTCATAGCAGCGCTTTAGCGCTTCCGTTGATCGCGCGAGTTCGCATCGCTTTCTGTCTGACGCGAGAGCGGCGATGACAGCGTCGAGCATTCTCTGGCTGAGAAACGGCTTTTCGATGAAGTCCACTGCACCCCCCTTCATCGCTTGCACACACATTGCAACGTCCGCATACGCGGTCATGAAAATGATCGGCATGGCTGTGAGGCTTGCGATGCGATCATGTGCGGCCAGGCCGCTTTCCCCTTTTAGTCGCACATCGATGACGAGGCAACCAGGTGCCGCAGGCATGCGGAAAGCGAGGAACGCTTCGACTGATTCAAACACCTTGACACATAGGCCGACAGACCGGAGTAGCGCTGAAAGCGATGTCTGCATTCCCGGATCGTCATCCACCACATATACAATCGGCTCGGGAGCGTTGACGGGTTTGTCCGTGACGGACCTCATGACTTTGCCTTGCATATAGATGAAATACAGCGAACTTCCGTTGCCAGACCATTGAAGCAATTTGGATAGGCGGTTCGGGTAGCTACTGTAGAGAAGGTCGATACGCACGGCCATATCGCCTCATCCGGTTTGCATGATGTATCGTACGATCCGCGAGACGCGGCACCAGGCCGTCAGCGGCTTCCGCTTCGACCCGACGTTTCGCGTTCGCAGAGATCAGCCAATGGCCGCTTTGGGAAATCGCACGCGGCTCATCGTCTTATTGCGCCACCCCCACCGCCCCAAACCCATAACGCGGCAGCACCTGCTGCGCCGCCGGACTCATCAGGTACAACGCAAAGCGATAAGCCGCCTGCTGCGTCGCCGCATCTGCACCGCGTTCCAGCACCGCCATCCCATAGTCCGCGGAGATCGCCAGGTTATCCGGCAACGCGACCTGATCGAGGCTGGTATCGCGCTGCGTGGTATGCGAACTGCAATAGCCGATAAAGACGTCGACCTGTCGGGTCTCCATGAAATATTTGACCGCGTCGCGGCCAGCCGGCACCGCTGGCGCCGTGCGACCGCCCACCAGTTGCTGGGCCTTCGCTTCGAGAATCTTTGTCGCACCCGGTTTCACCGAGTCCGCTTTGGCGAACAGCTACCACGCATAGTCGCCGCCCGGGTCTGCCTTGGGCGTCGAGGTGCCGATCTTCACTGACGGGTCGAGCAGCTTGTCGAGCAGATTGGCGCGAGTCAGCCCCACATCCGGCCGGGCCGCGACGCACACGCTGTTTCTGGCGAACACGATAGTCGCATCCGCTTTGCCTTCGGCGCTGAGCCGTTGCGGATGCGCCATGTTGGCCGAAATGAAAATATCGGCGTGCGCTCCCCCTTCAATCCGTTCAAGCAGCAAACCGGCAGGCCCGGGCACGATATCGATCTGTTGCCCGGTGCGACGGGTGTAGTCCTTCGCGATAGCCGCCAGCGCACCACTCATGCTGCCGGCAGAAAACACCGTGAGCGGAGTGGCGCCCTGGGCGATAGCGTGCTGTGCCGCACACGTGAAAAGCAGCGCAGCGCACACGCCGCGAACAATATTGGAGTTCGAGTTCATAGGTCGAATTGGATGGAAGCGCGGATAGTGCGCGGAGCGCCGAGCGTGCCGGTGCCGTTATCGGTGCTGTTAAAGCCGTTCTGGCCGGTTGGTGTGATATTGGCCCAGTAGCGCCTGTTCGTGACGTTGTCGACGGCAAGGCGCCATGTCACCGGCTTGCCGGCGATCTTCATCTGGTAGCGCGTGCCGAGGTCGACCACTGTGTAGCCGTTGACGAAATCCGTGTTCGTATAATTGCCCGGACGCCGGCTCGCATAGTTGACGTTCACATTGAACGCGAGACCCGGCACGGCGTCGAGGCTGTAGTCGAATAGCGTGTTGAATACCACGCGCGAGAGCCCGAGAATCTGCTTGTCGCTGGTTGCGGCCGAACCGGTGTCGAACAACTTCGGGTCGAGCAGCGACAGGCCGGCAAACACATTCAGGTTGCGCGTCACCGAGCCGCTTGCGGTCAGCTCGAGCCCACGGTTCACCTGCTCGCCGCGTTCGGCGAACACATTGTCGGAGCCGACGAACGCATAGGGCCGCTCGATCCGGTAAAGCGCTGCCGTCAGATTGATGGTGTTCAGCTGCAGCTTGTATCCGAGTTCCCATTGCTTGCTGCGATACGGGGCGAGGTTGTCTCCCGCGTTGGCCGAACCTGCTGGCGCCGCGTCGCCTTGCTGCAGGCTGTCCGCATAGGTCAGGTATGCGGTCATGTTCGACGTAGGCTTGAAGATCAGGCTGGCAGTTGGGCTAATGCCATTCGCCGTGTACTCGCTGGTGGTCGTGCCGCTCTTGTTGAAGTTGCGTGCGCGAATCCAGCTCTGGCTTGCGGCAAGCAGCGTCGACCACTGCTGGTTGAAACCGATCGTGTCGCCTAGCGTGATCGACTGCTGAATCGTATTCGCCGCGCGGAACCGGTTTGAGAAATCCGGCAACGGCGGTTTGGCGAAACCGACTGGCGCGTCGAGGTTGGCGCTGCCAAGCGTGATCGCGCCCGTCTGGAACGGCGTATAGCGGTTCCAGTAGAAGCCGGTATTCGCAAGCACCAGATCGTGCGACATGCCTGCGAGCCAGGTGCGGCCATTCAATGCAAGCGTGTTGCTGACGATCGTATCGAGGCTGAAGATGGTTGTCGCGGTGGTGGTGGTGAAGGCGCCGGATCGGTTGGTCAGCGTGTTGGTCGGTACCGTCGATGCGCGGTCGTTGGTCTCACGCAATACCCCTGCGCTCAAGTGCCAGTCGTTGCCGAAATCGTGCTTCAACGTGGCGCTGAACATGTTCGTCACGTTGTCGTCGCCGGCCCACGACTGTCCGTAACCGGGGCGTGTCGGGTCCGGGGCGGACGGAAACGGCACGTTCTTCGCCAGCGCGAACGTGCCGGGAAAGCCGGTGCTCAGATAGTGATAGGTGCTGGCATTGGTCTCCAGCACCGTGTGCGGCGTGAAGTGCACATCGAACGCAACGCTGCCGAGTTCGCGCCGCAGGCGGCTGCCCTCCACATAGTTTTCGCCATTCTGGTTCAGCAGGTTGAGCCGATAGCCGAACATATTGTCGTTACCGAAACGGCCGCCCAGATCGATATGCTCGGTCAGCGATTGCTTCGATTCGTAGCCTAGCGTGAACTCGGCAAGGCGCTGGTCGGTGGGGCGCTTCAGTACATAGTTGAAGGTGCCCGCCGGATTGGCCGGACCATACAGCGCACCGGACAATCCGTTGAGCACTTCGATACGGTCGAACTGTTCGATCGGGTAGTCGGTGGTCGCCGCGATGCTCAAGCCGTCCACGCGCGTGTTCTGCACTACGCCTGCCTGCAGGCCGCGGGTTTGCGGGCGAATGTTCTCGCCTTGTACCGACGGCACGAAGCGAAACGCTTCGCGCACGCTTTGCAGTTGCTGGTTCTGCGCTAGCGAAGATGGCACGACGGTGATCGAGTATGGCGTATCGAGCAGCGCTTTTTCGCCGAGCGGGCCGACGCGTATCTGATCGGTTTCATACAGCGGTTGAGGGGCCGCAGGGCTGCCTTTGATGACGATCGGGTTAAGTTGCGCGTCGTCTTGCGCGCGGGCAAGCAGCGGTGCGCTCATTCCCATGGAGGCAAGAGTGAGCGCCCGTAAAACATGGGTAGGGCGAGACATGGATTGGGGGGATGCTGTCGGAGTGGCGTTATCGTTATGCGCTAAGAGTGTTCGATATATTCTGTAATATACATCGAAAAAGCATAACGATGCACGGCGGCTTCGTTGTAGTTGTAGCGCACAGCGTGCTCGCGTGAGCGCAGGGCCGTCCAGCCGGCTGTGCTGCGCTCACGCGCTTCGTTTCATTCGCCGCGATGTTTCTCGCATATCCATGTCGAATATGCGATCCGCTTTTTGGCTGATGCTGAAGTAGTCGGTCTATCTGCTTTGGATATTCACGATAAGCGATCTAGCGGCGACCATAGGCTTAAGCGCGCTAAATCATCGGCTCGATAAACCTGGATTGCATAGCGTTGAGCGTTGATCCAGGCGACGAATATCCTTACGGCCATGTGATTGCCGCCAGGCAGTCGGCGACTCCCGACTTGGCTGCATCAGCACCGTCATTCGGAATAAACACCTGCGTCTCTGGGGACGGGGGATAGCTGATGTTGTTGTCGTTCACACCGCACTGCGCGCTCTGTCCGGGGCCAATGACGATCTGGGCGCCGACCTTCAGGCGGCACTGCGTAACGCGATCGAGACTGCTCCAGCTGGGGCAGATTTCATTTTTCGCGCGATAGGTGTTGGTCGGCCCGGCCGGCGGATTGAAGCTCCACCAGTTCCCGTACTGGCTATAAGTCCTGGCGGAGTCCCACACGCGGTAGACGGTGAGCGGTTGAGTCACCTTGAATACCTTTCCTTCGCATAATCCGCCCTTTTCCGCCTGACCCACCGCTTTGCCTAGCAACGACGGATCGCTGACCTGTTCGAGCCCATAGGGCGGCTCGATCATTCCGACGCATTGTGATTTCGGGGCACTCGACGAGATGGCGGACCCTTGAGTCGGTGCCAACGACGTACAGCCGCCAAGTGCGAGCGCAACAATGCCTATCGACCATGCTTGCCACGAGACTCGATCAATCAATCGAACCGGTTGATAACGGGATTTCAGTACTGTAGACGCAGTGTTGTTCATAGCTTGTAGAACCTCTGGTCGCATACAAAAAGAAGGTGCCCGCGCTAATAGTAGGATGAATTGAGGGAAATCGGGAAGCTGAGAAATGGCCTATTGGTGACCTTATGCTTTACGCGTGAATGGCGCGGCCAGGAGGGAAGCGTTCGACAATCTTCCGGGAGCCGTCGCCAATTGGCCGCTGACTTTAATCAGCGATATTCCTAATGGCGAACAATGAATGCGCCACAAACAAGACCGCTAAACCAACCATTGCGATTTAAGAAAATTTCCAGAAATGCAGTCAAGCGGGTCCGATCGTGACGATAGTGAACTTCTGCTTGAAAACCACGAAGCGACGTACTCGAAGCGACCCGCTTCCATACCTCCGAACCATCCTCTGTGGCCTGCACTTATGTCACTGTTGATGTCGCTTGAACGAGCGACTGGATAAGTCCCGGTGGGTAGCTTAGTTTTAAGAAATACGCCGTCCAGTCCGCAGTCGACAAGCTCATATCGTGCGGCGACGATGACCCTCTCGACGAGACTGGGAGTAAGCGGATATGGATCTACACGGAGACCGGCCATCGCTTTGCCATGAGACGCGGACGCAATCGGTCGCAGAGGACGCTGCATTGACGCTTCTCCGTTCGCTGGTCATTGCCCTGCTATCCGGATCATGCAATCCCGGTGAGTGCGAGGTGGCGAAAGAAAATGAAGAAGTGCTGTTGGACACGGACGCCGACGGCTATCGTTATTTGCTGCTGCGCACGCCGATACTAAACCAGCAAAGGACGGTTCTTAGTCCGCGTGAACAGGAAATTGCCCGTATGGTCGCTTCGGGCTACCCCAGCAAGACCATCGCGTCGATCCTGAACATCAGTTGCTGGACAGTCGGAACTCACTTGCGTCGTATCTACGCCAAACTTGGCGTCAATACCCGCGCTGCGATGGTTGACCGCTTGCATGAAACGCGTCTGGGGGCGCATGCGCGGCCCCCCGGCTCGTCAGGCAATGAGACGGCGGAGGTGTCCAGCCGCCGCATCGCGTAACACGTTGAACGTCGCGCTACGGTGCGTGCTCACTTAACACGGACGCAGGCGAGCGTGCGCGTGATGAGCCTGCCTCGCGCCGCCGAGCGGGCAGGCTTACGCTAGACGTCTGCGGCAGCTTGCGCGAGCGCAGAAGTTGCATCAGATTGCCGCCGAGAACTGCTGCCTCGTCGGAGGACTTCAATCCCAGGAGCCGAATCTTGTGCAGTTCGACACCCGGATGTAGCCAGGGCCCATCGGAGCCGAAGATCAGTTTGTGGGCGCCAGCCCGCCTCACGACTTCGATCAGATAGTCGAAGCGACGCACTCCGGACGTATCGGTATAGACACGTGGATGCCGCACGAGCTGGTCGACTACCGTCTGCTGCGCGCGCCAGTCATCGGAGAAGCTACCCAGATGCGGAACAATGAAATCCACATCGGGATAGGCGCTGGCCAGCATGTCGACAACATAGGCACGCCCCACCACGTCGACCAGAAGCGGAATACGGAACCGGCGCACCGCTTCGCATAGTTCCCGGGTTGGCATTCCGTCGGTGCCGTGCACCTTCACGCCGCGAAATCCATGCACTCGTACCGCTCTGTCAGTCATCTCGTCGATGCGGCCGGCGTCGCGCGTGCAATGTACGAACGCGAACCCGATGAGGCGTCGTGGATCGTGCGCGATGATGCGGGCCAGCGCGTCGTTGGCGATCGCATAGTCCGAATGGAACGCGGGAAACACAACGGTGCGGTCGATCCCGGCCGCCCGCGCCCGTCGCAAATAGGCGCGAAGCGGGGCGTCGGTATTCCACGGTGCAGTCAGAATGTCGCCTTGCCCGGCGTGACAATGACCATCGATAACCATTGTTTGTCTCCGTAGTTTGCCGCTGTACCGCTCCTCACCCGATATGCTTCTCTTCATCGCGTGCCTGTTGTGCGCGCCTCGCATACGCGTCGAAAAAGCCAATTGTGGCGGCCACGGCCTTCTCGTAAGTCGGCAGATGCAGCGTCTCATTCGGAGCGTGCATGCCCGCGTTGGTCGGCGCAAAACCAAGGAGGGCAGTCTGGAGCCCAAGTACCGTCTGAAAGCAATGTAGTGCCGGGATCGTTCCGCCACCGCGCAGCAGCGCAGGCTTCACCCCGAAAGCGTGCCGGCATGCGTCCGTAGCTGCTTGCAGCACGGGATGCCGAGGGTCCATTTGTGCCGGACGCGCGGCCGATATCGTGCGCAGTGTGGCACGTACAGCGCGTGGCATCCGTTCGACCAGATGCTGATGCAGCATGCGTGCAACTTCCTGCGGATCCTGGTCGGGTACCAGCCGAAAGCTAAGCTTTGCGCCCGCAGAAGCGGGAATCACGCCCTTACTGCCGGTACCGACGTAACCACCCTGCACGCCGTTGATCGTCAGGGCTGGTCGCACGGCGACCCGCTCATACAGCGAAAAGCCTTGCTCTCCCCACGGGTGTGCGATCCCTGCGTCGTGGGCAATGAGCGCATCGGCTGGAGCATCGCGCAACAGGACTCTCCGCTCGGCATGCGTAAAACGACGCACCCGATCGTAAAAGCCGGGGATCGCGATCCGACCATAGGTGTCGTGCAGACTGGCGAGCAACTCGCAGAGAGCCTGCAGCGGGTTCAGGACCACGCCGCCGAACAGTCCCGAGTGCAGGTCGTGTCGTGGTCCGTGGACCATCAGTTCGAGGTATAGCGCACCGCGTAGTCCGTGCACCAGAGCAGGACGCGTAGGGCTTGCCATGATGGCGTCTGCCATCACCGCGGCGTCGCATATCAAGGTGGATCGGGTACGTAAAACAAACTCCAGCAGATTCGGGCTGCCAATTTCTTCCTCGCCTTCGAACAGGCACACGACGTCCACGGGCAACCGGCCGCGCTCGCGCAGCCAGGACTCGATGGCAATGACGAATGCAAACAACTGGCCCTTGTCGTCACTGACTCCGCGGCCATAGAGATTGTCGCCTCGCACGGTCGGTTCAAAAGGTGGCGAATCCCAACTCTTGAGCGGCTCCGCAGGCTGGACATCGTAGTGACCGTAAATCAGCACGCACGGCCTCGCACCTGCGCCGCGCAACGAGGCGTACACAATTGGATGACCTCGAGTCGCGACAGCGCGCGCATCAGTCAGTCCGATATCGCGCAGATGCTGCGCCAGCCAGCTTGCGCAACGTCCAACCGCGCGAGTGTGGGCCGGCTGCGCACTGACTGAAGGCAGTGCGACGAACTGCTTGAGCTCGTCGAGATGTCGGCCTCGATTTACTTTCGCGTATCGCAGCAGGTCGTCGATGGACATGGCCGCAGGGCGCAAGGTTCGATCAGGACTAAACCTCGAACTCGCGCGCGGGCGCCCGTTGCACGGATACGCCTGGCTGCGGCCGGCCCACGACACGCAATGGCGTGGGCGAGGTCTTGTCCCAAGGCAGCACTCGCGCTTCGGCTGGGCGGCCCGCCAGACCCATGGCCTGGGCACTGGTCAGCCATTCCTCGGCATACTCCGCGATTTCGAGTAGCAACGCCTCGAACTCTGGCCGTGACGTCTTGAGGATGTGGTCCTGCGCGAGCCAGCGTAAGACTTCGCGTCCGGTCACCCCCATACGCTGCCTGGGCGACGTGACGAGGCGCTCGTTGAAGTAACGGATGAGTACTTCCTCCACGACGTCCCACGCGTTGTCCGCACCAAACAGCCGTTTGACGTCGTCAGAATTGAGGATGCGGAACGCTTCCTCGAGGAGTTGCATCACTTCGACGCGCAGTACGTTCAGATGGCCGAATGACAGCCACTTCAAGTTATTGCGCAGATCAAGCCCCGAACGGCGGACGATCGCAATCGAACCGAAGCTCGGGTCGAACGAACGCTCGCGTATTACATCGGAGATGCGCTTGTCGCGCCAGAAGAGCGTGACCTGATGGACAAAGTGGCTGAACAGTTTGTGAAAGTCGATATTGGGCCGGGAGCCGGTTGGGCCCGGGCCGCTGCCGTAGCCGAAGATCCGTCGATAAGCCCCAATCCGGTCGCGCTGGGTGTAGCGCAACACTTCGCGCCGATCGAACTGGTAGAGCGCGTAGGCGCCGGGTCCCGACGACAGGCGCACGGCACCGGCACGGAACAGCTCCTGCAGCTTGCGCACCGCGCGGAATACGCCGATTTTCTCGTGCTGATACAGGTAGTACATATCGCCGACAGCGATGATGCGTTCGGAGGTAATCGTTTCGTCGTAGGGCTCAACGCCAGGCGGCATGCGTGCCTGGCCAAACGTCTGCGCTGCCTGAGGTCCGATGCCGACGAGCTCGGCAAGACCCAGGTCAGGCGGGGCGGGGGCTTTGGCGTCCGCATCTAGCACCGATTGCAGGAGCGCGTCGATCTGTTGCGTTAGCGTATCGCCCAGCTGCGGATTCGAAACAAGCTGGGAAGACAGCTTGCTGGTCACTGTGTCGCGCAGCGCGGCGATGCGATCGTACAGCCCTTGATAGTCCTGTTCGGTAGCCATGGCTCGGAACTCCTTGTGGCGCTGCGAATGGCGTTAGACCTTGATCAGCGTCACGGGGACGCTCGCGTCTGCTTTAACCTGCGTGCCGACGTCGGCATTGCGGTACCAGCCTTTGAATTTCAGGTTATGTGTATCGGTATTCGCCTCGCCGGTCACGTCAATCATTGCTTGAGTGCTTTCTCCGGGCTGTATCGACACCACCTTCTCGTTGCCTGGCAAGTGATCGGGAAAGGTCACGTTGATATTCGCAGCGGGCGACTCAACGATGACGTAAACAACCGAGTCACTGAGGTTGTGCAGCACCGTTGACAGCGGTGGATTCTTGCCATCGACGAAGTAGATCACTCCATTCAATGCCGCGAGACGCGCCTTGGTGGTGCTTGCGAGCAACTGCGCTGGTGTAGGCTGTATTGAGAAATTTCGCGTGAGAGGGCTTGCGAGACGGACCAGCTCCTCGAGTGCCTTTTCCAGCGACTCGATCGAGCGTTGCACACGCCTCGTGCGGAACCCCTCGGGCAGTTGATTGTTTGCCTTTGCTGTGAGAAGCGCGTGCGTCATGTTCCGGAACTGCTCGGCAAACGGCACAAGGCTATTGCCGATTCCGAACTTTCCACCGTCCTGGATGTAGCTCGGTGCTTCTTCCGTGACGAAGTTCTGTATCCACCGGAAGAAGTCTTCGGCATACATGGGCTCGATACCCTGCCCGAAATTCAGCACGAGGGTTTGCCGTTCGGCGGCACCGATGAATACGGAGTCAAGCGTGAATCGCACGTCATCGACCGATTCGGCAATCACCGAAAGCTGCCTTGATATCGGTACCAGCTGAGTGCCAAGGAAGGGGGTTTCCGTATAGAACTTGAAGAACTTCTGATTGTTGAGCCAGCTCTGCGCGAGCGATGTCAGATAGTCCGCAAACACGCGGTAGTCGGTCTGATTCTGCTCGTCGGTTACGCTGTTGACCAGGTTGTCTGAGGAGCGCAGCCCCAGTACGTCTCTAAGTCGCCCGAGCGTACCCTTGAGGTCGTCGGGATCGGGAGTGCGCACGACGCCATTGTTGTCGTAGGTCGAATTCGGCGGTGCAAGCAGCAGATTGAAATATCGTTCGACGCGCGTGACTCCCGGTCCGCCCGGTGCGCCGAGTTCGCCGACCAGTTCATCCAGTTGTCTGCGCAGCACCGCCTTTACCGCCGCGATGTCTTCGTTGTCGGCATCCGGCAGAAGCGGATACAGCTTGTCGAGCATCGGAAGCGCCTGGGTCAGTGCCTCCTGAGCCCGCGTGTAGAGACTCGCTTGAGCGCCGGTGATGCCGCCGCTCAGGTCGGTTTGAACTGCATACGTGCGTGGCTTCCATGACCATTGGGTGCGGCCTTCCACTTCGGCAACCGAGAAGGACGCAGACAACGCACCGGCGAACCCTTTGGGATCGTCGTCGCGAACCTTCCAGCCGAGCACATCGCGCAAGGTCTGGCCGATGAGTTGCGCGCTGCCGCCATCCAGCGCGCCGAGGCGGCTTGCCGGGCTCGCTCCCGATGCGCCGTCGACATCTTTGGTCAAGGACATATAGGAAACGCCATCTTCAATGGCTCGCGCGGTGCGTTTTGTCGGTGAGGCGTTGTCGTCTGGTTCAAGCGGTACTTCCACCACACGGCCCACCTTCTGGACGTGATCAAAGAGGATCATTTGGCTAGCGTGATCGGTGACTTGCACCTGAACATCTTCGGATTGCAGTTTTGTCTTGTCGAACGTAAACACGAAGGTACGCATTTCCGGATTGATCACTTTGCTGTTAAGGGGCACTTGCGTACCGTGCCTGTACTGGAAAACCTCCACGTCCAGAACCACGGCCGGGAGAGGTACTTGCGCAAACTGAAGTACCAGAGTGTCCTCGTAGACGGCACAGCGCACAATTTTCGGCTCATTCGGTTTCATGGTCGTCGTCCTGTTCGCCCTTCGAAGGCTTTGACTGCTTCGCCCCCCGCGCAAGCGGCGCGGTCTTTCGCGGCACTGCACTGGCTTGGCCTCGCGCGCGTATTCCCTTTGCGCCGCAGCCGATCTGCTGTCCAATCGAAACGTTATGCAATGACAATCCGCCTCGACGCTCCGCGACTTCCTGCCAGCAATCGAGCAAAGCCTCAGCCGTCCTGTGCGCGCATTCCGAGCATTGCTCCAGTTCCACCCGGACAACCTCAACCCAGCCGGCCCACTCGCGGCCACGTTCGCGCGCCACCGTGCACAGGTGCTCGACCCGCTCGAAACTTGCCACTTCGCGCGCGAAGATCTCGTGATAACGCAGAAACGCTGCGTGACCTCGGGTGAGCGCGTCCAGCGCTTCGTCCGCGAGGCCTGTTGCAAACGCCGCCGTGGTTTCTTCCATCGCGCCGCGTGCTGCCAGCACCGCGTCAGCGAGATGCGCGGCGACTGCGACATCGCTGTGGCGTGGCCGGTCCTCTTCGACGGTAGTCGACAGCGCGGCCAATGCGTCGCATTGCTCGTGCAGGCGTTGGCGCAGACAGTTGAGTGCCAGCTCGATAGTCACGTCGCTACCTCCGCGCGAGTTCTTTATAAAAGTTCTCGGCAATCACCCCCGGCCGTGCAAGCTTCCGATCGAGCGCAAAGCGCGCCGCGCCGATCAGGAATCGCTCCGGCACGATGCCCGGATCGTTGCCGGCGGCGAGTCGGCGTCCTGCTTCCTCGATAATGCGCTGTTCTTTCGGCGCGAAACGAAATACCTGGGCGAGACTGCGTTGCCCGAGCGCGGCGTAGGGGCGGTAGGCCATCGTATCGACGGCCAACTGCACGGCTTTCGGAAAGGTATCGAGCAACGGCTTCGGCAGGCCGCCCGAGCGCGGATTCGGATAAATGCGCGTCCACGCGCGTCGGTATTGCTCGGCCTCGGCAGTAAACCCCATACGGCGCAGCACCTCCACGCTGATGAGGATGCGCAGGTAGGGCGGCGGATGCACGCCATCGGGGTTGAAGCCATAGACGACGCGTGGCTCCCGTCCGACTACGTCCATGATCGAGCCCACCATGCTGGGACCGCCAAGCAGCGCGGCAGACACATCGGAGAACATTTCGCGGTTCCAGCGCGTCCAGATCATTGCGACGCCGTGGCCCATGCCGGCTTGTAGCAGCCGTGAAGCCATCGCCTTCGGAATATCCGTGCTCAAGCCAAGATCCGATTGCAGGTTGTGGCTGACTTCGTGCAATACCGCAGCCAGGGTCCACGGGTTGACCAACCGGTGATACGGCAACTGGACGAGCGGAAACGGGTTCAGTTGACGACCGAGCTTGCGCATGCGGATGCCGCGGCCCCAGGTGGCGGGAGCGAAGCCTGTGCGCATGTAGCAGAACGGCGGCGGGGCCGGAATCGATTTGGCGATGCCCAGGCCCGTGTAGGCCACCTGATAACAATCCATCGCGATACGGTCGCAACCGAGCAGCCAGGCCCCGTATTGACCCTGACGCTGGCCGAACAGCTCGAAGTAGAAATCCCAGATTTTTTCGATGCCGCGCACCCAGTCATGCGCGCGTGCTTTTCGCGTCATCGCGGCCTGAAGCCGTGCGGCGCTCGGCTCTTCGGTGGCAGCGAGTACCGATTCGCCGACGCCGCGCGTCATGCGGATCAACCCTCCGCGCAGCGCCGCGATAATCGCGTTGACTGCCTGCAGGTGTCCATCGGAAGGTGCCGACGCATGGTTGCCGAACTCGCCAGGCTTGAACGGGCGCAGCGCCGCGGCATGCCGCGTGACGTTGATTGTCTGCGCCTGCAACCATGGGCGCAGTATGTCTTGCCCACCTGAAGGGTTGGCCGCGGGCGGCGCCACTCGGGTAGCGGCCGCCGGCGGTTGAAGCACATCCGCCGCCAGATCCATCACATGGCTCCTCGGTCAATACGAACAGGCGCAGTTGCTGCAGACGCAGCGGCTACGCAGACGTGATCCCTGGCTTGGGCGTACGGCGCGTGCGCCGCAGGAGAGGCAGACGCCGGGTGGCTGGGACGGCGCGGAAGTGGTCGCCGGCAAGCCGGTGGTGCCGTGGTAACGCCTGTCCATGCCGGAGTGCCGACGCAACGCTCGCGATCTCGCGCCCGGGTGCGACAGAACCCGGTAGGTTTGCTGTGCGAGCGTACGCAGCGCGGAGCGTGCGGTCACGGGGCGCCCCATCGCAGCCTGGTGCGCAACGCGGCGCATAGTCCGCTGCGCGATGCTGGGCACAGCGCGCAGCAACGAGCGTGTGCCTGGATTGCGATACAGCGTGCGGGTGACATTCGAAATGCCGCGACTGAGCTGCGGGGACACGCGCATGACCGAACGCGCCATCTGCGGAATCACCCGTGCGGCGAGTTTCGGTCCGACCCTGGCGGCAAGCGGCAGCAGCTTTCCTGCGAGCATGGGCACCAAAGGAAGGAAGTTTTCGACGGCTTCCTCCTCGGTTTCGGCGTGAGCTGCTTCATGCGCCATGTGTTCGAGCATCGCATCGAGGTAGACCTTGCGCACCGGGTTCACCTCCTGCTCGGTCTCCCACTCGCCCTCCCATTCGCCGTGTGCCTCGGTTTCCAGCTCGGACTCCCATTCCTTGTCTGGGAGCAGACTTGCGCCGTATGCACCCAGTGCGCTGCCGACGCGCTCACCGGCCCACGCACTGGCTCCGGACAAGGCGGACCTGGCCGTATCAATGGCCCATTTGCGCTGCGGACTGTTGGGGCGCGTCAACCAGTTCCAGCCCTGTTTGGCCACGCCGCCGATGAATTGCTCACCGGTTTCCAGCCCGGCTTCCCATTCGGTTTCGAGCTCGGACTCCCATTCTCCCTGGGGCGCGAAACCCGCTTCAGCCTCGCCCAGCGCTTCCCATTCATGCTGCGTGATCGGTGCAACCATTGCTCGCCTCCGCTTCAGTCGATTACCGGACGACAGGGTGGCCCAACGCCCGCGCTCAGCCCGCTATGCGTCGCCGCGGAGCGGATATCTTGCGGCTGACGACGACGTTCTTGCGGATCGCCGCGGCGCAGGCGGTGGGATTGCCCAAGACGCGCCGCACCTGGGTGGCGGCGGCGGCCGCAGCTGTGCGGCGCGTAATGGGCTGACCGGCGGCGGCCTGTTGCTTGAGGCTGCGCACGGTGCGTCGCATGATGGTCGGCACGGTACGCACGAACGGGCGAGTAACACGACGCCGACGCAGTATCCGCGTCAATATGGCGGCACCACGGACCAGGTGGGGCAGGATGATGCGCAACCTGCGGCGGTCGGCAGGGGACATGACGCTCACGACTGCCGCACCAGCCATCGCCTCAGCCTGTCCTTCGCCCTGTTCTTGTGCCGCTGCTTCGGCCAGCATTTCGGCGTAGGCCTCATGCAGGGTGGTCTCGTGACTGGCGATCTCGTGCGCAACCTCGTGCGACGCCTCCTGGTGCTCGTACTCGTTCAGCTCCAGTTCCTGTTCGAGTTCCTGGAGTTCGCTCTCTCCGAGCGCGGAACTTGCCACCTTGCCGAGCATGCCACCCAGTGGCCCACCGATGGCGGTGCCGACTACCGGCGCGGCAACCTTCGCAATCGTCTTCAGGATCGGCGCTGCGCGTTTGACGAAGCGAGCGATCTTGCCAAAGAACTGCTCGCCGGATTCATGCTCGGTGAGTTCGTGCATGCCCTCGAGCTCGTGCATGCCTTCCATTTCGTGAAGACCGCCGAACTCGTGCATACCCTCCATTTCGTGAAGACCTTCGAGTTCATGCATGCCTTCGAGCTCGTGCATGCTTTCCATTTCGTGAAGACTACCAAGCTCATGCATGCCCTCGAGCTCATGCATCCCTTCCATCTCGTGAAGGCCGCCGAGTTCATTCTGCTCGAGCTCGGACTCGCCAAATAATCCGCCCAGCGCACTGCCGATCGCGCCGGAAACGCCTTCGCCCTGGCCGAACTCGCCAGCCGATTCCAGTCCAGACTCTTGCAGCTCCTGTTCGAGCTCATATTCGTTCATGGTGCTCATGCCCGTGCCTCCTTCTGCGCGATGATGATCGCTCGATGAGATGCGTCCAGACTATGTGCCGGGGGGATGACGCGCCAGTCGCTGTGTCTGGGCAGCGCGATTGTGGTCGCTCGTGCGCGTGTCACTCAATTGAGCTATATCCGGAACTGCATTGGGCAGCTATTGCGCGAGTGCCTGTTGCTTCGACTGATCCGGCATGGACGTGAGCAGCTTAGAGAATGGCCACATTCGCAAAGCGAGGCTCGCCGCTACGGCGCAAACATAATTTATCCGTTGACGCGGAAAATCGGCGTTCATACCATCGCTCGCGAATCGTGCTTCGTCTTTCATGCTGCGCCCCTCCTGGACGACAATGAGTCACACCTTTTCTTTCCGTGTTAAGGCCTGCGTGCGAGGATTGTTAAGCGCAAGCCTTTTTGCTTCGACGCTCGCTTTGAACCAGGCGGCACACGCCGCAGAATCGATCAAGATCGGCATTCCAATTGCGCTGAGCGGGCCGGCCAGCGTCGTTGCGCCATCGACGTTGCAGGCGGCACAACTCGCCGTCGATGAAATCAACGCGAAAGGCGGCATACTTGGGCGTCAAGTGAGCATTGAAACGGCCGATGATGGCAGCGGCGCGGCCGGCGGCCAGAAAGCCTACGATTCGCTGATCTTCGACAAGAAGGTCAATGTTTTGATCTCGGCAGAAACGAGCGCGGCGCGCAATGCGGGGCTGCCAAGCGTATCGCGCGGAAAGATTCCGTTCATCTATACGTCCTTCTATGAAGGACATTCCTGCAATCGCGACATGTATGTCGATGCGTGGGTGCCGGACCAGCAGGTAGCGCCGGTCGTCGACTATTTCATGAAGCAATATCATGCGAAGACCTACTTTCTCATCGGCAGTGACTATGCCTTTGGGCGCGGCATGCTGAACTTCACCAAGGCCTATATCGAGAAGAAGGGCGGGAAGGTGGTCGGCAACGAGTACCTGCCGATGGACGGATCCGACTGGACCCCGATCATCACCAAACTACAATCGGTCAAGCCCGATGCGATCATCACGTCGACAGCGGGCGGAGGTCCCAACATCACGCTGACGAAGCAGTTGCGCGCAGCAGGCATCAAGATCCCTTATGGCAACCTCGCGGTAGACGAGGACACAGCAAAAAGCATGGGCGCGGATGCCGATGGCATCTATATCTCCGGTTCGTACGTGACCAACATCGATACGCCCGCCAACCACGCGTTCCTGGCAGCGATGGCCAGGCGCTTTGGCAAGGACCTGAAGACGCCGAACGACCTGTCGGTACCGGAATACGATGCGGTCTATCTTTACAAGGCGGCGGTGGAGAAAGCCGGCTCGTTCGATACTGCGAAGGTCATCCCGGCGCTCGCGCAAGTATCGTTTGATGGGCCGCGCGGACACATTCAGATGAACAGGCAGCGCCATGCGCCGCTTACGATGTATCTGAGCCAGGTGCGAGGCGATGGGACGGTGAAGGTGATTGAGTCGTTTCCGGATGTCGATCCGGGGATGCAATGTCCGGCGCTGAAGTGAGAGGGTTGAGACGGAGTCGGCATGCGCGGTGGCTATTCGGATCGTCGTTCCGCGGACACTTGATTGTCCGCTTCGTCGATCCAGTCCAGTTGTCCGGGAAGTTAGCCAATCCTGGCTGCGTGCCCCGCCACGACTCGCCAGCCATCGGACTGCCTCCACAATCGTGTGTAGGCAAAAGTGCCGTCGAACGGCGTTGCTCCGAAGCGACCCGCGAGTTCGGCCTTCGTGGTTGTCAGGATCAATTCTCCGAGTCGGTGAATTTGAGTGTCGTATAAATCCAACCGATCCAGCCGTAATACTCTGTCGCGATGAACGGATAAGTCGTCTTTTTTGGAAAGAACCTGGCCATCTGGTCCGGTGAAGACGAGGTCATCATCCAACAGGTCACTGAGAGCTTCAACATCATTGCCAAGCATCGCGACCCTGAGCGCTTCTTCTAACTTCCCGATGATGATTACGTCATCCATGTTCTATCCTTGCTAGGGTCGTGGACCCCTGTAACGATTACCGCAGCGGCGATCATTAGCCAGAGAAACAATAGAACCATAGCCGCCAAGTCAACCGCCATGGATCAGATAGAGCCATCCGAGCAACGTGACGATCGAAAAGAGCGTCGACATCGAGATAACAGCACCCACCATCACTTTCTCGACATCATATTCGACTGCGAGAATATAAGCGCTCTTTGCGGTCGGCACAGCCGCGCAGACAACAGCCGCAACGGTGGCTGTGCGATCAAGCCCGCTCACAAGACACAACCCGTAGACAACGAGAGGTACGACAAGCAGTTTCAGTGCGGTCAGCAACGCATAGAACGACAGTCGCTCCTGAACTTCGCTTAGCGTCAGCTCAAGCCCAATTGCAAAGAGCGCACATGGGGTCAACGCGTCTCCGAGAATCGTGAGGAAAGATGCAAGCGGCCTGGACATCCCAAGACCGCTGAACGACCATGCCAGCCCGAAAATCGTCGCGAGAATGACGGGATTGGTCGCGATCTGGCGCATGAGTGGCGCCACGCGAAGCTTTCTCGATGCGTCGAATCGATTGATCTCAAGTAGAACAACCAACGCCGGAAACATCAGCGCGCCGATAAACACGGTCGCGACCGCAGCCGCGAGCACGCCCGGTTTGCCATACAGCGCTTTCAATATAGGTAGCGCGACAAAAGCAGTATTCGTCATCGACGCTGCGGCAGCGAGCATGACACTCGTGCCTAAGTTCGTGCCGCGTCGTAACCGCGCTATCGCCATCACGATGACGAAGCAGATCAACGACCCGCCACCGAACGCGGCTAGGAAACGCCAGTCGAGCAGCGAATGCAATGTCTCGTCTCCGATCGTCAAAAACACCAGCGCGGGCATTGCGACGTAGTAGGCGAAACGCGTTAGCGAGGTGCCTAGCGCACGCGGCAGATATCCGGTGCCGCCCGCGACCCACCCCGTCAAGACGATCGCGAAAATTGGAAAGATCGTACCGACGAGATGCATGGCTTAGCCTAATAAGAATGGAAAGCGCAGACGTGATTGGCCGCCGGGTTATGGCGAGTGTTTGAATCCGATGTTGCTCCAGTCAGGCAATCGTCTTTGAGTCGATCCGCCCATCGGCGCACACTGGGTCAAATAAGTCGGCGACGAGCATTGGTAAACGTGCCTAAGTACTTTAGGATGATTCATTGCAGAACGCGAAAATATGCGCAAATCATCGTGGACGACGCAGAAATCGGGCGAGGCGACCCGCATTCCCGTTCACGGAATGCCGTGCATCTAACGACTGGTATGCAAGTGGATCTACAAGACCTACTCTGTACGTCAATCCTTCGTTGACACCAAAACACCATAAGGAATTGAACGTGTCACCGGTGATGTCGCTGCTGCACAGATACAGCCGTGATCGACGCGGCGTTGGGGGAAGGAGAGTTGCGCGACCGCTATGGGCTGTGTGCGTTGTTATTGGGCTGATCCTCTCAGGGACTTGCTACGCTTTTGAGCCTTTGATGCTCGGGCGACTGGACCTCGGTGCGCCGATCACCTCGCTTGAGGTTACTCCCGATGGCCAAATAGCGGTGGCCTTGCTCAAGGGCGGCCTTGGCAAGCCGGCCGGTCTGCAGGTCGTCGACCTGTCCACGCCGGAGCAGCCGAGGCCAGGCGCATTCGTACCTTATGCATTCGGGAGCGCCGGGCGTGAGGAGATATCTCTGTCAGCCGATGGACAACGATTGCTTCTCCTCGTAACGGTGTTCGAGCGATACCCGGGTCCGAATCACCACACGCTTGTCAATTACGATCTGAAAGATCCGGCGCACCCGGTAGAAACGGCGCGTATTACTGTGTCGGCGCTCAGCATCGCCTTGGTCCCCGGCGCGGCGGGATACGCCACGTTGATAGAGACCGGGCAACGGTCGGATTCCGCCAACACGCTGGACCGCATAGAGGTCCATCGGACCGATATCGCAAACGCGGACAGAAGTTTCGAGGTGGCAGAGCTGTCGCCTCCAGAATTGAAGTTTTCCGCCGGATCGAACCTGCTGATGCTGATGCGGCTATACGGGAATATCGAGGCGATTGATTTGAGGCCCTCGCCGCCAGTTCTGTATCAGCACGACGGCCCGTCATTCGGCTGGCGCACGGACTGTTTCACCGCCCTCGACAACCAACGCATCCTGGTCAGGGACTACGTGGCCGCCAAGCTTGAGGAGTTTTCCGCTAGTCCTGGGATGCCACGCGTTTCCATGTTGTCCGACGACCGCGCGCCGCAAGCGCTCGATGGTGCGCGGTATTGGGGTTGCGCACAGGTACCAGGCAGCGACGCGCTGTGATTTTCCGCTGAAGTCCAGAATGGACCGTCGCCTCTCCGGTAGTGAAATTCGGTGTATTATGGCATATGCCAGTAACGTCCTGCTGACGCAGTAAAACACGCGATCTTCGTCACATAAAGTGGCATATGCCATAAATGGATGGGTCGGCTTGTCTCATCTCACGTCGAACGAAATGGGCTTTATGAACAAAAAGTTTCTACTGCTGCTGTGCGTCTCAGTGCCATCGTTCATGCTTAATCTGGACGCGAACATCGTAGCCGTATCGCTCAGCTCCATCGCGGGATCGCTGCATGCCGACTTCGCCTCGATTGAGTGGGTGATTTCGGCATACACACTGGCTTTTGCCAGCCTGCTCATGCCTGCGGGAGCGCTGGCCGACCGGTTTGGACGCAAACGCATCCTGGTGCTAGGGCTCGCCATATTTACCGTAGCGTCTTTCTTTTGCGGTGCGGCTACCTCGGCGGTCTCGCTGAACGTCGCACGGGGTGTGCAGGGTATTGGGGCGGCCTTGTTGTTGAGCGCTGCGCTGGCCGTGCTTTCGCACGCCTTCCACGGGAAGGAGCGTGCCAGAGCATTTGCGTTTTGGGGTTCCGTCATCGGTATCGCGGTGATGCTGGGGCCCGTCGCTGGCGGGTTGATCACCCAATCGCTGGGTTGGCAGTGGGCGTTCTATGTGAACCTGCCGATTGGAGTCGTGATGATCGGACTTACCTTATTTGCAGTGACCGAGTCCAAAGATCCGGCCGCTAGCCGGATTGATCTGATGGGTGTGCTGCTGTTCAGCGGCTTCCTCGGATTGCTGACGTGGGCACTGATTTCGGGAAATCGGGAGGGTTGGAGCAGCAACTGGGTACTGTGGCGCGCGGGCATAGCACTGCTTCTGCTGGTTGCCTTCCTGGTTGTCGAGCGGCGCGAGTCCCGGCCGATGGTTGATCTGTCCTATTTCACCCGGCGCACCTTTCTCGGGGCAAATATCGCTGGCGTAACCTATCCGGTGACGTTCCTGACGATGCTGACCTACCTGCCGTTTTTCTTTCAGAGCGCGCTTCACCAGACGCCGCTCGTCGCGGGCTTGATGATGTTGCCGATGGCAGCGCCGCTGTTTATCGTGCCACGCATCGTGTCGGCGTATCTGGATCATCGTCTGTCCGGGCGGGCGCTATTGTCTATTGGGCTGGGTCTTGTCGCGGTCGGCCTGGCGCTGACATCTGTTGTGATTGGACACCTGAATTATCTACAGGTCCTGGTGCCGATGTTTATCGCCTCGTTGGGCGCGGGTATTCTGAATGGCCAGGTGCCTAAGGTCAGCATGACGGTGATTCCGGCTGAACGGGCAGGCATGGCATCGGGTATTGCTGGAACGGTGCGTTTCAGCGGACTGGTGCTCGGGTTTGCTGCATTGGGCGCCGTGTTGTTTACAAGCGTTGCTGGCGATGTAGAACTGCACTTTCCCCTGCTGCCCACGCAAGACCAGGTTCAGATGACACGGCTGATTACGAACGGCAATTTTGCGGGTGCCGCGCAGGTGTTGACGGGCAAGCCAGTGGATACCGCCGCGCTGATCGCATGTTTCGCTCACGGCTACCAGATACTCCTGAGCGTTGCGGCTGCTATGGCGTTCATTGCTGCCGCGTTGACCTGGTGGCTGACGGATGCGGCGGAGACGGCGCCGCATACGGCGGCTGAACCGGGCAATGTTAGTGCTTTGCCGGATTAAAAATGTGCCGGTCAGTCAACCCTTGCAATCGCACTGTGCGTCGCCCAGGTATCTCGAGCGGCATGGAGTCCCCAGGCAAGCCTGCTGATGTTCTGGCCGCGCCACTACCTGGCTTGCCTACATCTAGCTAACGTTTGTAAGGTAGCGATTCGGGCGTTATAATATGACCCCTCAACAGCTTTTTATGAGGCGCGTCCGTGAAAAACCTTGCAGGTACCAATTCGAGCGACAGGATTCTGGCGGCAGCCACCGAGATCGCGAAGGCGCATGGATATGGTGGGTTGAACGTTCGTGCGCTTGCAGAAGACGTGGGTATAAAGGCCGCAAGCCTTTACCATCATTTTCCGAGCAAGGCGGATCTGGCCGCGGCGGTGGCGAAGCGTTACTGGGAGGATGCGGCTGCGCTGCTGGAAGGGCTGTGGGAGGAAACGCAGGATCCGCTGAAGTGGCTGCGCCGATATCCAGACGAGACATTTCGCAAGTCGCTCGAAAACGGCAACCGCATGTGTCTGGCCAGCTTTATGACCGCCGAGTATGACGATCTGCCGGAAGTGGTAAGGAAAGAAGCCCAGACTTTCGCTGATGTGAACGTCCAGTGGCTGGCGAAGATGCTGTCGGCAGCGGGCGTTGTCGGTCCGAGGGAAGCCAAACGGCGGGCACGGTCCATCTTTGCGGCAGTCGCCGGTGCCCAGTTGATGGCGCGCGGCCGCTCGGATATCGCGCTCTTTGATACATTGATCGACGGCTACCGTGCGAGCGGACTCCTGCCAAAGTGAAACGCATGAGCGCTTCGTGGTACTGCTCAACGACGCGTGCTTTGATGAACCGGAAAAAATCGCGATCCTGACATGGACCATATCAGCAACCTCCGAATCTTTCGCTCTGTAGTGGATGCTCGCAGTTTCTCGCGCGCCGCGAATCTGCAGGGCGTGTCACCAGCGGTGGTCACGCGCGCGATCTCAACCCTTGAACAACATCTCGGCAACCGGTTGTTCCATCGGACTACTCGCACAGTGGCGATGACTGCAGTGGCTGAGCGCTTTTACGATGGGTGTTGCCGCTTGCTCGACGAGCTTGATGCGCTGGAAGCAGACGCAAGGGACGAGTCGCGCGAAGCGAGCGGCCAACTGCGCGTTGTTGCCCATGCTACGGCGGCGGTCAGTCGTCTCGTCCCGTTGATTTCGAGCTTTCGGCGCCACCATCCCAAGGTCACGCTGAGCGTCACGCTGACCGAGCGCCCCGTCGACCTGGTGCGCGACGGCTACGACCTTGGAATCGTACTGCCGTTCATGCTGGAATCAGATAGGGTAATCACTCGCCCGCTTGAACGAATCCCAGGCGCACTGGTTGCAACGCCCGATTACATTCTGCAAAAAGGCATGCCATGCGAGCCCTCCGATCTCACCGAACACAACCTCGTCGGTATGCCGGCGTCATACCCCAGAACTGAGCTCTGTTTCCAGATTGGCAAGAAAACCGTCTACGTGCCAATGCGCCAGAAAATTGCATCGAACAATGCACAGTTCAACCTCTCGATGACGCTTAAAGGGTTTGGCATCGGTATCCTACCGATCACAGTAGCCGAGAATAGTTTAAACAGTGGCGAACTCGTGAGGGTGCTCGGCGACTATCAGATCAAGGATGAGCAGACCGAGATTCGGCTTGCTTACGTTTCACGGACCTTATTGCCGAGCAAAGTACGCGCTTTCGTCGATCATGCAACGACATTCTTCGAATGTCTTCATCAAACGTAGCGAATCTTGCCCGTTTCACTCGAGGTGCCTTGGAGACGGCGAAGGGCTCGTCAACCTGACAGGAGGTAGGACTCGTGCAACAACCGCAAAAAGTGGCACTCGTCACGAACGCATCGGGCTACGCTGGGCCGCCGGCGGTCACTGCGCTGCTGGCCGCGGGCTTTCGCGTGCTGGCGCATGACGAACGCTTTGCCGATATTGCCACGTGGCAAGGCTTCGCAGATGCTCACATAGGCGCCGAGCCCCTTGTCGCCCACTCCGGTGAGTCGCTGATCGAGGCGGCGTGGTTAGTGTCGGGACGGATCGATACCATCGTCAGCAACGATCATCATCCGGCAGCACATGTTCCCACGCCCGATGCCGCGCTGGTCGACCTTCGTCAATCGCTTGAAGTACTGGTCGAGCGTCCGTTTGCGCTTGTCCGCGCGGCGATAAAGCGGCTGGAGGAGCAGGGCGGCGGGAATATCGTCATGATCACCTCGTGTCGTACGCGATTGCCGATGAGCGGTGGGGCGATTCCGGATGCAGCGCGCGCGGCGGCGAACGCGTTGGTTCGTTCGTTTGCGATTGAACTTGCGCCCCTGAATATCTCGGTGAACGCGATTGCCCCGAACTTCCTCTACAGCGAAGCGTACTTTCCGCGCGCCGTGTTTGTCGATGAACCACGCGGTCGTGCGTATGTTGAATCGGCGGTACCTGTGCAACGACTCGGGCATCCGAGCGAAATCGGCGAACTGATCGCATATCTGGCAACCACGCCGTCGCGCTTCCTGACTGGCTCGATCATTGATTTTGCGGGCGGTTGGCCTGCTGCGCAACCTCGGCCAGTTGTTACCGGTGTGGAGCGTTGAGAGGATCTGGCATATTTTAATTCCGCCGATTCTTCGTTACCGTCGTCAACGCAGGCGATGGCATCACGCTCGCAATGTGATGAGTGCGGGCGTTGTGGGCAGCTGTGACGTTCAGCTATCCAATCGACGCTTTGCGAGACCGCACACCGCGCGCCATCTCCGGGCTAGCGCACGTCCCGGCTTTCCGCATCGGCGCCCGGCCGCAGGAGCGGAGAAATGCATACGTCCACCAGAAGCGCGAGTGCAATCATCGCGGCGCCCAGTCCGAACAGGAGTCGATAATTGCCGCCCAGGCCATTGAAAATGGCGGACGAAGCGTATCCCGATAGCGCCTGTGAAGCAGCGAAAACGGTGGTGGCGCGGCTCCAGATGACGTTCTGGCGGACGGTATTGCCGGGCACGATCTCCCTTACCCTTGCGAGCACCGGCGGAATGATGCCAGGAGGAAAGCTGCCGATAATCACGGTGAGTACGGCGATCAGCATGTAGCTGTTAGCCATAGCGAGTACCGCAACGGCAATCGATTGAGCTAGCAGAATCCCGCGCAACGCCAGGCGCGCGCCCAAGCGGTCCGCGCAGAGACCATACAATGGCGGCCCGATCATAGCGCCCACACCATAGAGCACCCAGAACCGCGAACCCAAGGTGGTACCTGCATTCAGGCCGCGCGCGATGAAGTCGACCAGAAATACCATGGCTGGCACTAAACCCGCCGCCATGAAAGCGTACTGCGAATAAAGGATGCGTATTGCCGCGCTCGGGCTACGTGATGACATCGTTGTCGTCGATTCAGTTGCTGCCAGTGCTCGACTCGGCCAACCGCGCCAGCTGGCCGCAGTCAGAATGGCGGACAACGCACCGAGTCCAATCCAGGTGTCGCGTAGCCCGAACTTCAGCAACGCTGGAACGATCGTGCCCGACGCGGCTATGCCGCACCCCAAACCGAGAAACACTGCGCCGGTCGCCAAGCCTTTGCGATCGCCCGGCACGTGGGGAAGTATCGTTGCGGTAACCAATACCATGACAACTCCTCCAGCCACGCCGGACAACAGTCGCCAGGCAAAAAACCAGCTTGTGGAGACGGGAAACGCGCAGGCAAGAAACGCGACGCTAATCAGAACTTTCATCGCGCGCAGCGTCGTGACGTTGCCGATGTTTTCGGCCAGTGGTCGGCCCAGTAACGCACCGACAAGATATCCCACGAGGTTCGCTGCACCGAGGTACACGACCTCCGATGCGGGAAACCAATGCGCCTGAATGAGAACCGGAAGCAGCGGTGTGTAGGCAAAACGTGCAAGCCCAATGCTGATCAGGCTTGCGCAAAACCCCGCAAAAATATACGAGAAGGTCGGGTTGGAGCGACGCGATACGGCAGGGTACATGGAGTTCGGCAAAGTGGACGTCGGACTGTATGTCGTATTGCACGCGAGCAGCTGTGCCTGGCGCTTACGCCTCTACGACCTCGACTGGCAGAGCAAGACCAGAAATATTCTAGCTAACGTTTGTTAGGAGAAATATTAGACGCGAAGTTCTAATTCGTCAACGCTGGCGCAACAGGAAACGATCGTCGCTTACGGGCAGGCGGCTCACGTCGCGCCGGCTTTCGAGGTTACAGGCAAAGGGGCATGACTTCCTGATAGCTCGCTCCGAGAAGCCAAAGTTCACACCACGTCGACAGCATCTATTACTCGAATCAGCGGGCAACTGGGAAGATGTGACTTGCCGATGGCACGATCAACGGTTGTCGATCTCTATCGGCTCGATGACATCGGCAATTTCGAAACCGAAAATCTTGCTATAGAAATACTGTTCGGCATCGAGGCTGCGTCTGATATTCTCGGCGGCCCGAAAGCCGTGTTGTTCTTCCGGGAAGACGACAGATGCAACCGGCAAGCCTTTCGCGCGCACCGAGTGGTACATGGTGTCGGCTTGATCGGGCGGCACGACCTTGTCTTTGCCGCCGTGCAACAGAATCATCGCGCAGGACAGCCGGTCGACGTGATTGATCGGCGAGCGCTCGTAATACAACGCTTTCTGTTCCGGATAGCTGCCGACCAGGCCGAACAGATAGTGCGATTCGAACTTGTGCGTTCCGCGCAGCAACGCGTCCAGATCGCCAATTCCATAGTAACTTGCACCTGCCTTGAAACAGTTGCGGAAGGTCAGCGCGCAAAGGGTCAAGTATCCGCCGGCACTGGCGCCGCGTATCGCGAGGCGGTTTTCATCCACGAGATTCCGTTTGACCAGGTACGTCGCCGCCGCCACCACGTCGTCCACATCGTCGATGCCCCAGCGGCCATTCAATTGCTGACGATAGGCGCGGCCATAGCCGCTACTGCCGCTATAGTTGACATCCACTACCGCGAAACCGCGGCTCGTCCAGAATTGGATACCCCATTTGAACGATCGGTCAGACGCGCTGGTTGGGCCGCCATGCGCCATCACGAGCAACGGAGGAAACTCTCCTGCTGGCGCCGAATAGTCTGCGTTGAGTGGCGGATAGTACAGCGCGTGCGCAGTCCTGCCATTCGATGACGGATAGCTGATTGGCTGTGCGACAGACGTATAGGCGAGGTCTGCATCTATTCGGCTCGAGTTGCACACTACGCGATGTATGCGGCTAGTCAGATCGAATTCAACGACCGATTCGGGCGATGACGGCGTAGCTGCAATGAAAACGGCCTTGTCGCCGCGCACATGCAGATCACGCATCATACAGAAGGGCATATCGATCGATTCGAACGTATTTGCGTCGGGATCGAGTATCGCCAGATGCGAGTCGGTGTCCTGCTCGTAGATGCATAGAATCCGTCCTTTGGAGTCGAAGCCATAGGTCGTCGTACCGAACATCCATTGTGGCTTGCCGAATTCGGCCGCCAGCGGGTGCAGCGGGATCGCGCTGTCGCCCTCGATGCGATAGAGGTTCCACCAGCCGCTGCGGTCGGATACCGCATGAAGTTTTCCTGCCGGCGACCAGGCGGGTTGAAAGATCGACTCCGTTGTTCCTGCGGCGAGCTGGCGCGCCTGGCCAATATGCCCATCGCTGTCCACGTCGGCGCACCACAGTTGTGTCGCATCCCACGGCATATGGGGATGATTCCACGCCAACCATGCAAGTTGCCTGCCATCTGGACTCATGCACGGCGACGAAAAGAAATCGTGTGAATCTGCAATTCGCGTCGGTACACCGGAGTCGAGGTCGATCGCAGCAAGGAAGTTGGCTGGCTCGTGTGTTTGGCCGCGATGGTCTTCACATACGGCGATCAGCCGGCGGTGATGAATGTCCTCGATTAAATCTGCGTAACGGAGCCCTTCCGTTGCGCTCAGTACGAGGGGCGCACCGCTTGGGTCGAGCGTATAAAGCGCTTGATCGGTAGCATTGACGAAGTACACGCCGTTACGCCCCACCGTGTAGGCGCCGCCGCCGTATTCATGCACTTGCGAGCGTACATTGACCGACGCAGGCGTAACGTCGTTGGCGCTGTCGGCTGTCTGGCGTACGAGCACGGTGCGTCCCTGATCATGCGGCCGGCCCTCGGTCCAATAGATCGCATCGTCTGTAATCTCGGGCTGACCGAGACGGATTGTGTGGCCGGTGATCAGGTCGGTTGTGACTGGAGACGTCCATGCTCCGTATGGCTTGACTGCAGGAATGGCTTTCATTTGCTCGCGTACCTGTTGCGTGATCGGATTCGATTAGCCATGTCGCATGGCCGCTGCGGGTCTCGCGGCTTTCATCGAAGCGATCCCGTGGCCTCAGACATGGTCGACGATGGCTAGATCCTACGTGACATTTCCGCGCTAGGGTTTTGTCGTAGGCATCGTGTGAAGACACAATGGCTTTTTTTGCGCTATAAGGTCGCTGGCGTAAGGCGGGTTTCGGCATCAAACCCATCTCCAGCACGCCACGTGTAACCTTGGTGCGAGGAAGGCACGCCTGCTCCGGCTGGAGCCGTCTGCGTCCTTTGCCCGAAGCTCGCGGATATTTTTCGCATGCGTGCGATCTGCCCGGTGCTGGCACAAACATGGCCACAGTCTCATGATCGCACCACAGGGCTACCAGATCTCAACCGTGAACGACGCGATGACCAACCGCACGATCGTGCATACACTGTTGACGGGGCATTCGCCGCCCGTGACGCATGCGGCCGCGCTTGCGGATCGGTTGTTGGTGGTTGCCGGGGCTGTCTAACGCGAAACGCGTGCCCGTTAAAGATCCGATAGTGCCGGGGGCATGCAACCCCCCTGACCCGGATAGTGACCGGCTGATTACAGCTTGACGACCTGCATTACCGCATCGGCAAATGCCTCAGGCGCTTCCTGCGGAAAGTTGTGGCCGATGCCACCGGTAACGTTGCGATGCTGATACTTGCCAGTGAATTTCTTTGCATACGCGGCAGGTGGCAGATGCGGAGCGCCGTTTGCATCGCCTTCCAACGTAATCGTAGGTACGGAGATCGTCGGCGCCTGTGCCAGCCGCTTTTCCAACTCGTCGTACTTTGATTCGCCTTGAGCCAATGCCAGCCGCCAACGGTAGTTATGGATAACGATGGCAACATGGTCGGGGTTGTCAAACGCCTTTGCCGTTCGCGAGAATGTTGCGTCATCGAACCTGAATAGCGGCGAAGCATTCCGCCAGATCATCCTGTTGAATTCGTCGCGATGCTCTGCGTAACCTGTGGCGCCGCGCTCCGTGGCGAAGTAAAACTGGAACCATGCCTGAAGTTCAGCCTGCGGAGACTGCGGTTTCCGGTTGGCATCCTGGCTACCGATCAGATAGCCACTTGCAGATACTAGTGCGCGGCAACGTTCGGGCCATACCGCCGCTATGATGTTAGCCGCCCGAGCGCCCCAGTCAAAACCGGCGAGCACTGCCTTGTCGATCTTCAGTGCGTCCATCAGGGCGATGACATCCACCGCGAAAATCGACTGCTGGCCGTTTCGGGGCGTGCCTGCGGAAAGAATGCGCGTCGAGCCATAGCCTCTAAGGTACGGCACGATCACCCGGTAGCCCGCAGCCGCCAGGATAGGGGCGACTTCAACGAAGCTGTGAATGTCGTGGGGCCAGCCGTGCAGCAAAATGACAACCGGCCCATCAGTCGGGCCGATATCTGCGTAGCCAATGCTTAGCGTGCCGGCATCGATCTGGCGGATCGAGCCAAGTGAGGTGGCTGAGACAGTTCGCGATGAGGAGGCGAGCTGCGTCGTTTCGCCGGCCTTGGCTTCCGTGGTCAAGTCCAGCATGGTAAGTGCGGCCAAAGCCGACGCACTGCCTAACAAGCGGCGTCGTTGCGTGTTCACGGGATTTGTCATCGAAAAGCGATATACAAGATGATGGGGTTGTCTAGCTAACGATCGTTAGTCACAATGTTAGGCGCGACGGTTCAACCCGTCAACAGCTTTTTGGCACGAACCGGTTCGTGGTACGCCAGCTGCTTTGTGCCAGCGCTCATCGACAACAAGTGTTGACGGCAGGAATCGTAACGCCTAAAGTTTGTACTAACGTATGTTAGGTAGGGTGGCGACCGACACGGCGGTATCGTGATGATTTCGCCGTGCACAAAAGCTACTGCCGTTCGTACATGTCTGTTTACGCCACCATCGGTCGATTGATCAAAGCATTGGAGTCCAACCATGAAGTCAGAAATCCTGTACCAGGATGCAACAGGACTGGCCGAGCTGATCCGCACACGGGAGATTTCACCGGTCGAGGTCGTTCAGGCGCATCTTGATCGGATCGAAGCCATCAATCCGAAGCTCAACGCCATCGTCACAGTTTCAGACGACGCGCTCAGGGCCGCCAAGATAGCGGAAGCCGCGGTGCTGAAAGGCGATGAACTTGGGCCGCTGCACGGTGTGCCATTCACCGTGAAGGACTCCATCGACACCGCGGGAGTGCTGACCCAACGCGGCTCGCTAATCTTCAAGGGGCGCATACCCGACACCGACGCGACCAGCGTCGCCCGAATGAAAAAGGCCGGCGGTATCCTACTGGCAAAGACAAACCTTCCCGAATTTTCCTATTCGTTCGAGAGCGACAATCTTCTCAGCGGTCGTTCAAACAATCCGTGGGATCTGCAGCGCACGCCAGGTGGTTCGAGCGGCGGTGAATCGGCAGCGATTGCAGCAGGCATGTCGCCACTGGGGCTCGGCACTGATCTCGGAAACTCAGTACGCGGACCTGCCGCGCAGACCGGGATCGTGGCGCTGAAGGCGACGCACGGGCGCGTGCCAATGACAGGAATCTGGCCGCGCGTGCCGCGCCGCTTCTGGCATGCTGGCCCGATGGCTCGCAGTATTCGCGACCTCTCGCTGGCATTTTCACAGCTGTGCGGTCCTGACGGCCTCGACGCTTTCGCGAGCAGCACGGGGCAGTTCGATGCGGGAACGGGTTGGTCGCCCCACAGGCAGCTGCGCGTGGGCTGGATGGTGGGGCCCGGTCTCGGGCCAGTCGATTCCGAAGTCGCGGCCACGGTTAAAGCGGCGGCGGAAGCGTTGAAGAGCGTGGGATGCCTGGTTGAGCCGGTACATATACCTGCACTCGAGCGAGACAACGCTAATGACGTGTTCAGCCGTCTGCAGGTCATGGAAATGAAACAGGCATTTGCAGAAGCAACTGCCGGCCGCGACCGCGACGAGTTGTACAAAACGGTACAAAAAATGCTCACGCTGCCCGACGTATCGATGAAGGACTACATTGATGCCGAACAGGCTGTGGAGCGGTTGCGTGACGGATATGCCGGATTCTTCGCGAATTATGACGCGTTGATTACGCAGGTGTTGCCGATTCCAGCCCAAAAACATGGCGCCGACACAATCGCTATCAACGGTCAGAGCGTGGAAGCCATCTGGCTCCGGGGTGCGACGGTACCGCTTAACGTCACGGGCTTGCCAGGTATCTCGATGCGGTTTGGTACGAGCAAGGAGGGGCTACCGATCAACGTTCAGGTCATTGGCAGCTGGCAGGCCGAGTCCACCATCCTCCATCTGTCAACGATGCTAGAAACAGTCAGCCCGGTTCGTCACCTGCATCCTGACGTTTGAGTAACGGGCGACTGGGTGCATGGAGATCTGCCGCAGCATATTTGCGTTTCAACGCATTTCATCTGTCGGCAGACCTTCCGGTCCGATCCAGAACAATCGCCTACACTTGCGGGTGTAGATTTCGGACCTTGCTGACTGATTCAAGCAGTGAGGCCAGGTGAAGGACAGTGGACTCGGCGTACCACCGCGAAACCAGTTGGACACCGATCGGCAGATTGTCGTCGCTCGTTCCGAAGCGCAGCGACAGCGCGGGCAACCCTGTCAGATTGAACGGGACCGTGGCGCGCACCATATGCCACGCAGGTACAGTCACGCCATTGATCACATATTCGGAGAGGCCGTGTACCGGCGCATGAATGGGAGTCACCGGGCAAAGTAAAGCATCATGGTGTTGGAAAAACTCGACGAATACGTCCCTGAAATGCTCGGCAGCTTGCTCGGCGGCGACGTATTCTGCCTGGGACGGGTCTGGCGCCCTGAGATATGCCGCAACGTTTCTGGAAAGCAGCGCTTGGCGGTCTCCGACATACCGGGCGAAATACGACTTCCTTTCTGGGACACTGACCTTGGAGTAAATTTCCAAGCCATTGAGCTGTTCAAGCGCCGGGAGTCGAACCTCTTCGACAAGGCAACCGAGATCTTGCAAGCCATGTGCTGCAGCCCGGACAGTAGCGGCGACGTCGGACGCAACCGGACCAAATCCTGGCTCTGTCAACCATCCAATGCGCAACGGGCGATCGGTCTTACGCCGCATGCCCGCATCCATGTCCACGGGGCTTTCCGCATATCCGTCGACCCCGTCTGGTCCGGCAAGGATCGAGTAAGACAGCGCAATATCTCTCACGCTCCGGGCTAAAGGGCCGACGTGCCAGTAACGGCGCGGGGCTTCGGGCCAATGTCCGGTTGTCGGAATGCGTCCATGCGTTGGCTTGAATCCGACGATCCCCGTATGGGCGGCAGGTCCACGGATTGAAATGCCGACGTCGCTTCCAAAGCCGAGCGGCGACATGCCTGCTGCAATCGAGGCCGCTTCTCCGCCGCTCGATCCGCCCGGCGTGTGATCGACGTTCCACGGGTTATTGGTTCTGCCGGTCAAGAGGTTGTCGGTCTCGATACCGAAGGAAAACTCCGGAAGATTGGTTTTCGCCATCAAGATCGCGCCAGCGGCCTTGAGGCGAGCGACACCCGTTGCGTCCGCAGTGGGTACGCGCCCCCGGAAGATCTGCGAGCCGCGTTGCGTCAAAACGCCGGCCGTGTCGATGGCATCCTTGACGGTAAAGGGCACACCGTGAAGCGGACCCAGTGCAGATCCATTCATGACGGCCGTTTCCGCGATCTTTGCGTTCTTGAGTGCTTGCTCGCCCACCAGCGTCACAATCGCATTCAATCGCGGATTCAGTGATTCGATTCGATCGAGATGCAATTTCATCACTTCGACAGGAGAGACCTGCCTGGATCGTATCAAGGCAGCAATCTCCGTCGCATCTTTGTAGTGAATGGGCTGCTCCGTCGTTTGAATGCGTGAGCTTTCCGAAAGCGGCGATTGCGTCGCATCATTAACCTCATGATCCTGGGTGTTTGAGCGGGCGATGCCACTGCTGGAAGCAGCCAGCGTTGCGGCGACGGCGCCGACGGTCGCAAGAATATCCCGGCGAGTAACAGTCATCAGTTTTCCTTCAGAGAATGCGTGATCGTTCTGTCGGCGGATGGCCTCGAAAAAACCATCTGCAATCCAGTGTGTGTATATGCATATTTGTGCGCCTACCCTTGGATCAGATAGGGGTGGTCAACGTTTTCGGCAATGCTGTCCACGTCTTGTGAACACAAATCGAAAATGCCTATACCTAACGTTTGATAGGATGATGGTAGAGACCGCAATCCGACTCGTCAACAATCATCGGTTTGCACCAGCAAAAAAGAATTTGGGATTTGCCGCGACCAGCGACTGCAGGCGGCGCGTCAGGCAGTGCAGCAGGGGCGCTGCATGGCAACTGGAATACGCAAGCGAGCGCAGGCGTTATTGGAGAGAGGGCCGGGAGTTGCCGCGCAGCGATCGATGAGCGTATCGCAGCGGATGACTCCATGCGCCGTGTGAGGCAAGGTCGAACGCCGACAAGCGTGTCGCGACGCTCGCCGAACATCGTCGATAAACGCGCTTTGTCAAAGGAGTTTCCGGAATGCAGGCAGATGCCGCCATGGTCTTGCCGCGCCGCCTCGATAGTATGGAGGAGGTGTTCTGGCAGTTTGAACAGTTCCATCCTTACGCGCCCGTGTTCGCGGTTGAAATAGACGGCCGGATTGATCCCCACAACTGGGCCGAGCACATCCGGGCGGTACAGTCCCGTTATCCTCTTCTCAGCGCAAGAATCAGCAAGCTCCCAGGCGAGCGCCCATCGTTCGAACCGGTAACCGGTGTCGACCTCCCGTTCCAGCAGCGCCCGCTCGCACCAGGCGAGCGGGTCGAAACAATAATGGAGCGTGAACTATCGATTGGCTTCGGTGACGGCAGCGGCGCGCTTGCGCGCGTCTCGCTTCTGCACGGATCCAATCGGGCGGTATTGCTGCTTGCCGCACATCATGCGGCTTGCGACGGGCGCACGATGATGATGATCGTTGAGGATCTGCTCTGCGCGGCATCCGGGAAACCGCTAGCTGCTCCGTTCGAAGGCGCAACGGATATACGTCAGGTGCTGGGTTTGCCTGAGAACGGCGGGTATCGTACCTTGCTCGGCAAGACCGGTGCCGCTGGTCTTCCTGGCGCAATGGAGGCGCACGTCGAGCGGGCCATTCTGTCCGAAGCGTTGAGCGCCGCCATGCTGTCCCAATGCAAAGCCCGCGCCGTCAATGTGCGGAGTTTGATTGCGGCCGCGGTTGCCGAAGCAGGACGTGCGCGTCGAGCCGACTGGCAATCGCGGCCAGTCAATATCTTGTCACCTATCGATCTTCGCCCGATGTTGGGTCGAACTGACACGCCAGGTGTTCTGATCGGTCTGAGTGCCGCTGTTGTTCCTGCTGCAGCGACGCGCAACACGCTATGGGAAGATGCCGCCGGCATTGGACTAGCGTTTCAGCAAGCGGCTAACGTGGAAGCCCAAAAGGAACGGTCACTCAAGTTGCGCGAACTGCTGGAAGTCGAATGCCTGCCGCACACGTTTGCTGCGATGTGGCAAAACAGACTTCCTACCGCCGACATCATGATCAACAACTATGGCCGGATCACACTCCAGGATGACTACGGCGATTTTAGAATCAAGGCGATTTCTTCGGCCAGCATCGCAGGTCTGGGCGTCACGCAGAAAGTTTCGGTCATCGCACTTCACGGGCAGATAGGCATTTGCCTTGCCACCTGCGACCCGATCGACGGGATTCTGGAGAGTGCGTCGACCATCCTGGCCGACGCCTGTGTTCGCAGATCAACCGGCTCCCATCCTAGTACTGCACAACAATCGTGACGCGCCGATTCATCGCTAGAGAAGCTGCGTCATCGCCTAGTACCAACGGAAAGTTATCCGCCCGTCCAACCGCTGCAAGACGACGAGGCGCAACACCGTGTTCGACAAAAAAGCGGACCACCGACCCGGCGCGGGCAGACGAAAGTTCCCAGTTCGACTCAAACTTCGCGTTCTTGACCGGCACATTGTCGGTGTGCCCTTCCACGAGTATGTCGCCCGACTGTTCGCGCAATGCCGAGGCAACCTCTTCGAGAACGCCAAGGGCTTGCGGCAATAATCGGGCATCCCCCGAGTTAAACAGGATCCGGGCATCGATACTGATCTCGATTCCCTTTGAACTCTTCTTGACGGTGATCTGCTTGCGGTCCTGAAGAACTGTCAGAAGCGACAGAAGATGCGAGCGCGCACGTTCCTGCTCGAGATTCGGCGAAAGCGCGACGCCGTTGTCCACAGCAGGTGCCGGATGGGCGCCCGCTGTCGCGGTCGCGGCTCTGATCTCGAGGTTCTTGTTCCTCGCCAGCTCCAGCACGTAAAGCGCGAGAAAGAGGACCATCAGCGTGGTGATCAGGTCCGAGTACGAGATCAACCAACGCCCTGCGGTTTCCTCCGCATGAGCATCGTCGTTGACGTCGTTGCGGCCCGCCTCTGCGCGGCGCCGATAATTCGACAGGTTTTCCATGAAGGATGCAGATCCGCCAGAGTTCGCGCCTGCTACGTCAGCAATTCCGCAGCTTTCGCGCGGGTGTCACCGGCGAGCCGCGTTTCGATGATGTGCGGCGACTCCTTGCGCGAAATGGCGAGCAGGCCATCGACATACAGCCGGCGCAAGCGCAATTCACTGTCGATCTGCGCCCTGATCTTGCCGTGAACAGGCAAGAAAATCAGGTTCGCCAATGCGAGACCGTAAAGCGTAGCGACGAAGGCGACCGCAATACCTTGCCCAAGCAGGGATGGCTCGAGGATATGATGCGTGATCTGGATCAACCCGAGCACCGCGCCGACAATGCCGAAGGTCGGCGCATAACCGCCCGCCTGTTGCCATATCCTCGCCGCGGCCAGATGATTGCGCTCGTAGGCGTCCAGCTCGCGTTGCAACGCGTCTTCCAGGACCGCTGTCGATACGCCATCGGCCAATAACTGCAAGCCGCGCCTCGCGAACGGATTCAACCCGCTGGTGTCGATCGACTCCAGGGCAGGCATGCCATGGAGCTTTGCCTGATCCCCCCAGTCGAGAAGCAACGCAAGGTTGTCTCTGTCGACCTGACTTGCTTTCCGGAAAGCAAGCTTTAGCTGACGCACACCATCAGAGAACCGGGTCCACGTGTTCTGAATCATCACCGCCCCGAGTGTGCCGCCAAGAACAATCACCAAAGCTTGTGGCTGGAGTAGCGTGACGAATTCCCCGCCTTCGAGTGAAAACCCGACCGCGATGGCCGCTACGCCGAAAACGGCACCGAACAGCGTCAGAAGATCCATTTACTTGTGCGAAGACTCAGGTGTTGCACGTGGCACCTGGCTGGCTGGCGTGGGAAGCCCTGCAATGACTCTGACGGCCTCGACGAAGCGATCCTCGATATTGGCCACCTCGACGGGATCGGTCTTGACGTCGCGGCGCATGATCCACGACACTTCTTTGCGGCGAGCTTCGGTCATTGCCGACAGCAGCCTGTCGGTCACAGGTTGTTCCGGCAGGGAAGCGAGCAGCCTGGCCATGTCGTAGGTGTCGAAGCCACCGACCGCTTCAGACAGCGACCTGTCGTCGACCACGTCAAGATCGTCGAGCGAGCGCAGCTCACGCGCGGCGCGCCGATCAGGCCGGGAAAAGTACGACACACCTTTTTCCTCGACGAAGTGCAAGACTCTCGTTTTTCTGAACGCAAAGACGTCCTCTGCGATTTCCGCGCGCGAAAGCTTGTTCAATATCAGGTTTTTCCCGACTCCGATCAATGCTTCCAGGTCGGTGAGCTCAATCAGTTCGAGCTCACTGGTGACGGCGAGATCGAGTTCATGATCGGCCACGAGCTGTGCCCGTTCGGTGATTCGTCGCGGATCGAAGGTCACATGCTGACGGTCGATTGCACCTTCCTCGCCTGCGCGTCGCCCGGGCTGAGCGCTGACCCCTTCAAGGCCGCTGGCTTCGAGCGTGATGAGATTGAATCGTTCCATCCGCTTTAGCATGACCATGACATGCAAGCGCGAGTGCCCGGCAATCGCGCGACACTTTTTGATCACCTCGCGCAGCGGCACCGATACTTCATCCGACCGTGCTCGCCAGGTACGGCCGCCGCCGCTCTCGCTGTCGTTAGCGGCCATCAGCGACAGCACATGAGCGTAGGAGATCACGCCAGGCAGGAAGTCGGCGTGAGTATAGGTGGCGAGAAGATCGTCTTTTTTCTTCGAGCGGCGGATCATCGTGCGGGTGATGTGCCGCAGTAGCGGCGATACGCGCTCGAGTTCCTGTTCGACTATGCTCGTATCGATTACGGTGAGTTGGCAAAAACTCAGTGCCTTCGCGGTATTGCTTCTGGGTTCGGGACCGAGCAGCGTCGCTTCGCCGAAAAACTCGCCTTTTCCCAAGGTCGCGACAACCACCTTCTTGTCGTCACATTGAGTCGAGATCTCGACCTTGCCGTCGGTAATCACGTAGAGGACCGATTCTGACGAGAATCCCTCGGCGTAAATCACTTCTCCAGGCGCTACAGTCTTTGTCCACGATGTTCGCTGCTGTTGCAAAATTCGCTCCCCGATTGCATTTCTTCTGGCGCTTACCCGTGATGCTTGCGGGCGGCGCCAATCTGCCACGCATTAACGGCATGCAAAATGTAAAACTTGAGCCGGTCGGGGCGTTGTTAGCCGGAGGTCGAATCATCGACGGCGTATCGCACCGCGACGCGAATCATGCAAGGCCGGCCTGCGGCCATACGGCGCAGAAAGGTTGTATAGTGCCCAGCCAATGCAGGCCGATAACTTGAAGAACTGCAGCTTGGCAACGGGGAAAATCGATGCGAATCGCGAGTGTGTGGATTGTCATGGTGGCCGCACTGGCAGGGCTGGCCGGTTGCGGTGGCGGTGGAGGGGGGGCGGCTTCGACAGGCGTTGCCGCATCCGCGGCTTCAGCACCGGTCGCATCGTCATCCCGGGCCGCTCAATGGGTTCCGAATCGGAACGACACATGGCAATGGCAGCTGAACGGTTCGATCAACACGGCCTATGCTGTGCAGGTGTACGACATCGATCTGTTCGATGCGCCGCAAGCGACCATCGACAACCTGAAGGCGCAGGGCCACAGGGTTGTCTGCTATTTTTCCGCAGGCAGCGCGGAAAGCTGGCGGCCGGACTACAGCCAGTTCGCCAGCTCCGATAAGGGCAACAATCTGGCGGGGTGGAGCGGCGAGCGCTGGCTCGATACCCGCTCGGCGAACGTTCGCAACATCATGCAGGCTCGCCTTGACCTTGCAGTAGGCAAGGGCTGCAACGGCGTCGAGCCCGACAATGTCGATGGCTATACCAACAACCCGGGATTTCCGCTGAACAGCTCGACGCAGGCCGACTTCAATCTGTTCATCGCGAGCGCGGCGCATGCACGCGGGTTAGCGGTTGCGCTGAAAAACGATCTCGAGCAGATCGACACGCTCGGCGCGAGCTTCGACTTCGCGGTCAACGAGCAGTGTCATGAACTGGACGAATGCGACGGCTATAACGCATTTCTCGCGTCGGGCAAAGCCGTGTTCAACGCGGAATATGCGGCGGCGTATGTGCAAAACACGAGCGGTTCTCGCGACGCGCTGTGTCGGTCGGCTAAAGCTGCGCAGATGCACACATTGGTGTTGCCGCAAGCGCTTGATGATAGTTTTCGGTTTAGTTGCGACTGACCGGCGGCGAGGTGCACACCGGCCGGCTGTCCGCCTCGCGCTCGGCCGTGAGCTCCGTTTCCTTGGAATCAGCTATAAAACGCGGAAGGCGCAACGCCAAAGTGCCGTTTGAACATCGCCGCGAACGCGCTCTGACTCGCATATCCATGCTCAAGCGCGACATCGACGATTTTCCCTCCGTGGGCCAGTTGTTCAAGTGCGAGGAATAATCGCGCTTGTTGGCGCCAGCGTCCGAAGGTCATTCCTGTTTCGCGATAAAACATTCGGTGCAAGGTTTTTTCTGCGATGCCGAGCACCCCAGCCCAGTCCGCGACAGCATGGCGCTGATCCGGCGAAGCCATGATGGCATCGCATATCGTGCGAAGTTTCGCGTCGACCGGCCATGCGAGATACAGCGGTAGCCGGGGAATCACCGCCAACTCAGCGAGCAGCAGTTGCATCAACAGTTCATGGCGGCTGCCGCGAACGTAATCGAGCGGTACATCGACCGCGGCCAGGATCAGTTCGCGCAGCAGCGGATGAACCTCCACCACGCAACTGCTGCCCGGCAAATGGTCGACCGTACCGGGCTCGACGAATACCGTGCGCATCTTGACGTTGCCGCTCATGCGGACGGTATGGTCCAGCCCCGCATCCAGCCACACGGCGCGCGTAGGCGGTACGACCCAGCGCCCTGCCTGCGCCTCGATCAACATCACGCCTTCGACCGCATAGAGCAATTGCGCGCGACGATGCCTGTGCAATGCCACAAAGGCACCGTGCGGATAGTCGGCAGCCAGCGCCGCGACCGGCATCGATGTGCGCTCGAAGGGGACATGGATGTCAGGAGGCGGGCGCGGAATCATGGTGTGACAGTTTTGCGATAGGTGGAGTCATTTTAGCGTGAGACGGACTGCCTATCCGCCGGCATGCTCAGGCTTCGTTTATTTCTCACGGAGCGCGTCGTCATGAACGGTCTTTATTTCCTGTTTCCCTTTGTCGCGATACTGCTCTGGGCCGGCAATGTGATGGTGTCGAAGCTGTCTGCGCATACGATCGATCCGACCGCCATCACGTTCTGGCGGCTGGTACTTGCTGTTGCGCTGATGACCTTGTTCGTCCTGAAACCCGCCTGGCGAAATCGCGCTGCGATCAGGCCGCAGCTACCTAAGCTCGCGTTGCTGGGTTTTCTTGCGATGGCGCTGTTTCAGTGCCTTTCGTACGAAGCAGCGAAGACCACCACCGCGACGAACATGGCGATCATGACCTCGCTCGTACCGTTACTGACGATGCTTTTATCGATTCCGCTGCTGCGGGAGGTACCCACTATCGGGATGCTGACTGGTGGCGCTCTGTCATTCGGCGGCCTGATCTATCTGATCACCTCTGGAAACCCCGCCGTTCTTTTTGCCGGCGGTGTGCATGCCGGCGATCTGCTGATGCTGATCGCAGCGCTTGCTTATGCGTTATATGGAATTTTGGTGCGCCGTTGGCACGTTGGATTGCCGTCGTGGCAATCGACGTATCTTCAGGCAATCGCGGCATTGGTCTTTATGCTGCTTCTTGAATTAAGGCTGCCGGTGCATGCAGCGCTCCCTAACCATGCGAGTTTGCAGTTGATTGCATACGCGGGAACACTCGCGTCGGTTGTGTTGCCGTTCTTCTGGATGCAGGGAATCAAACATCTCGGCCCCAACCGTTGCAGCATGTTCATGAACCTGCTGCCGGTTGCAACCGCGGCGATTGCCGTCGGATGGTTTGGCGAACATCTTCATGTGTATCACCTGCTCGGCGGTGGTGCCGCGCTCTTTGGCGTGTTGTTAGCCCAGACATTGCGTCGGCCATTGTTTATTGGCACGACGACCGGCGCAATGCGGACATCGGAACGGCCATGAGCATGTCGAACTCGCGCGAAGCGCGCGGAGCCGGCACCAGCGCGCGTTACGCAGTCAGTTTGTCGACAACGACGATGGCCTGCGAATCGATAGGCCCCGTGCCTCGATCACGCGGGCGACGTCTTGCTTGAGCAGGTAGATCGACACAATCAGCAACACAAGGTCCTTCAAAAGAAAGGCCGAAACTAGCGTCATCGCAGGAAACCCTCCCGCGGCAGGCTCCCACGCGCCAGGTGCGAACGGAAAGATCGTGAACGTAGCAATGAAACTGAAGGTGGCGCCGAGAGCGCCCAGCACGCCCAGGTTCTTGTTCCAGTACCCCAGAAACAGCAGCGTGCCGAAGGTCCATTCTGCGGTTCCCAGCAAATAGCTCGTGCCTCGAATGCCCAGCACCGGAATCATCCAGAAGATAAGCGGGCCGTGCGTGATCAACGGAACGAGCCCTCTGATTTCAGCCTCGAACCATTTGTCGTAGCCAAACCACGCGAAGATAATCACCATCGCGGCGCGGAGCAGGTGGTAGTCGAGGTCGCGCTTCAGAAGACCCGAACGACTCACTATATCGACGATGTAGTTCATGATTTCCTCCACGTTGGAGCGGTGAGACCTCCGGCGCCGGTGGCGGCCTGAAATGCGGGGGATTGGATGGGCGACATTAAAAACTCCTTTCAGCGGTTCGCTTGCGTCAGTGAGGCAAGTATGTCCGTCAAGGAGGGGTGCTTGTAATGCTCAATTGGTTTGCAAAATTGCCTGAAAGTATCAACCGCCAGGCATGATGCTCAACCAGATCGACTGGTTGACCCACGCCAGGGCGTTGTTGAGCAGGCGAAAAAGCAGTGTTTCCAGGAGGCTCGTCGCCAGACGAAACAGGTGAAGTCCACGCTTGCCTTCGAGTGCTTTGCAGGGAATGCCGCGCGGAACATCCGGTGATTCCGGCCTGGAGGGGGCGCATCGGCCTCGCGCAGGATCGCGGGTATCTGTTCCTGGACGTGCCTATTTGCGCAATGTGGCCGTATGCCGGTCCGGATTCGCTACGACTTCGTGTTGCATCGGCTGCTCTTTATTGCGCTGCGAAGGCGCGGCGACTCGACGGGCGAGCACGACGCCCACCAGCGCCAGTACAAAGCCTAGCATCTGGATCGCGCCCAGCTTTTCGCCGAACAGCATCCACGCTTCACCGGCCGCGAGCGCGGGTACCACAAGCAGCAGCGTACTCATCTTCGTTGCACCATGAATGCGCACCATCCAGACGAGCAGCAGCACAGCACCGACGGACAATCCCAGCACCGACCAGATCAGGCCGAACCACAGCATCGGTGTCGGGTCCCACTTGTATCCGCCACCGACCAGCATACCAAGCAGCGCGACCACCGTGCCGCCGGCGTTTTGCAAGCTTGCCGATATGCGCACGCCATCTCCGGCAAGCCTGCCGCGCTGGATCATCGTGCCGGCGGTCATGGCCGTTACTGCGATTAGCGCGACGATGATCACCCATGCATCGAAGTGTTCATCTCCTTTGGTGCCTAACCCCGGCGCAAGCACGCAGACGACTCCTGCGACGGCAATGCCGAGCCCCGCGACGGTTCGCATTGCCGGACGCTCACCATAGATGAAAAACACCGCGGCCACGGTCACGATCGGCTGCATGCTGCCGATCAGCGACATCACGCCTGCCGGCATGCCATGTGCGACGCTCCAATATGCGGCGCTCAGATATACGCCGTGCAAGAGCGCTCCCGCAAGCAGATGATTCGCAAGCTGAAGTCCGCCGCGCGGCCACCGTTCTCGCGCGGCGATGGCCAACACGCCGAGCAGGCCCGCGCTTAGCAACATGCGTACAAACAGAAACAGTTCCGTCGAAGCGTACGGTACGACCGCTTTCGCTACAACAAGTCCGGTGGACCAGATGAGCACGAAGATTAAAGGCGCAAGACTGGAAAGCATCTGCTGTGTACGCTCCAGTTAATGTTGCCTGAACGGCCACATCAATCGAGGGTTAAACATATGAACCGCTCATCAACGGAGCGCGCGGTTGTCGCCGCAGCGGGAGGGTACGCATTGGAACGTCCTCGCTGATGTTTTCAGAATTTCCATACCCGGGCAAGCAGCCAATCCTGGACGTAGCGTCCAATGAGATGACTCATGGAGTTCGGGGTTGCACAAGCTCGTTGTGCGCTGGATTCCCGAACGGCAAAGGATGTCCGTGCGATAAGGCTCTCCACTTGTCGTGCGTAGAGAACGCGGTACCTTGCTAGACTTGATCAGACTCGCCGGAGTGATGGCTTGCAACGAGCCGTGAGGATACCTGTCGATCAGATCGATATCCTGTTCGTGCATCGCATCCACGAAGTTGGGTTCTACAAAATTGTTATTTGAAAGTCGAACGCTTTTCCCGATTTGTCGACGACACGGAGGACGTGTTGCGCGCGAGCGGCACTGCCCGTCAAACGGGGGCGCGCATGGACTTCACTATCTGGAGCTTGAAGATGAAATACGATCCGGCCAACACGGCAGTGGTATTTATTGATCCACAGATCGATGTGCTTAGCCCACTCGGAAAGAACTGGGATGCTGTGGGCGCGAGCGTGACGGAGAACCGCACCGTCGAAAACATGCTGCAGATCTTCAAGGCGGCGAAAGCGGGGAAATTTGGCGTCTTCATCTCGCCGCATTACTTTTACCCGACCGACCGTAAATGGAGCTTCAATGGTCCACTGGAGACGGGAGAGTTTGAGACCGGCACCTTTGCTCGCGCAGGGGCGCTGAACCTGAGTGGATTCGAGAAATCGGGTGCAGACTGGATGCCGGAATTCAAGCCGTATATCGAAGACGGCGAGACCGTAGTCGTGAGCCCGCACAAGGTTTTCGGCCCTCAAACAAACGACCTGACGCTACAGTTGCGAAAGCGCAACGTGCAGAAAATCGTGTTGGGCGGCATGCTCGCCAATATGTGCGTCGAGTCTCATCTGCGCGACCTGATCGAGCAAGGCTTCGAAGTGTCCGTGGTTGCCGACGCCACGGCGGGGCCGCGCCATCCGGTATGGGGCGACGGTTACAAGGCCGCGCTTGTCAACTACGCGTTTCTGGCTCACGCGATTGTAAAGACTCAGGACGTTGTCGCGGCAATGGCTTAACGGCAACTGCAACATCAAAAAGCCCCGGTACGTGTGACGTACCGGGGCTTTTTCCGGAGAGCGATTACTGGTAGACGCTTGCCGATTTCCTGACGATCTCTTCGACCGAGGCCTTCATCTGGTCAATCACGGCCTCATCTTTGATCCCGTCGCGTTTGGCCAACTCGTCCAGGTTATCGTAACCAATCCACACCTGATTCTGCGCATCTTTCCACACGGCAATTCGCAACGGAAGATCGGCTGCCGCAGTGATGCTGGACTGCATTGCCTTCGTGCCCGCCTTTGGATTGCCGAACACGATCAGACGGGTGGGGCGCAGCGATAATCCGGCCTGTTCGGCATTCGCCTGCTGATCCAGCGAAGCGAAAACTTTACCGCCGGCCGCCTTGATGTTTTGTTCGAGCCGCGCCGTAGTCTGCGCGACATCGAATACGCTCTCATACGTGACCTGCGTCTGAGGATCGACATCGGAACCCAGCGTGGCGTCATAGGCTGCCGCGATGCGTCGCGCCAGATCGGTCAGGTCGACGTTTTGCTGGTTGGCCAGCACAGTGACGCAAACCAGCTCTTCCTTATCGGTGAAACGGCTCAGGTAGGCGCTAAAGCCCGGCACCGTGCCCTTGATGTCCATGAAATCCTTGTGCCCGGTGAACTGCCAGCCGGCCACAGCGGGAACGACCGTGCCATTGGCAAGAGTCGTAGGTTTGTAGATCACATCCCGGTCTGCTTTCTCCTTGATCAGCGTATCGCCTGCCAATGCGACGTCCCAGAAACTCACGTCTTCAGCGGAAGCCCATATCGAGCCATACGCAAAAAGATTTGACGACGAGTTGCGAGCGACAGGGACACTTTGGCCTGCTTTCATCGCATAGCCGGTCGCCGTCTCGGTCGGATTGATGTAGTTCATATCGCGCACGAAGCGCGAGTGCCAGTTGCCATTCTGTTCGACGGGGTCCTGATGCGTCAGGCGATCGAAGTCTTCCGCGAACATCGTGTTGGTCATCTTGAGCGGCTTGATTTGACCATTCCAGATCATGTCGTGATACGACATCCCGCTTGCCTTCTCGATTGCGAGACCCAGCAGCAGAAAATTCGTCGCGCTTTGTTCGACCCTGGTTCCGGGCTTGAATGCCAGCGCCTTGTCGCGCACGGTATCGAGCAGTTCCTGTGGCTTATATTCGCGGCTCGCGTCGAACCCTGCTACGTCGCGATAGTCCGGCATGCCGGTCGCATGCTGCATGAGTTCCAGGATGGTGACGCGGCTCCAGGCGGAAGGAAGTCCCGGGACATAGGTGCCGATACGGTCGTCGAGCTTCAGCTTGCCCGCTTCGACCAGCTGCATGATGGCGACTGCGGTATACCCTTGCGAGATCTGGCCAAGACTCCATAGGGTATTGCTCGAGGCGAGCAGACCTTTCTGTTTGTCGGATACACCATAGCCAGCAACGCGAGGGATATACGGAGCCTGCACGATTGCCATGCTGATGCCGTTGACATGCTTCTCCTTCATGAACTCGTCGATCATCTGATCGACGCTCTTGTTGAAATACTCGAGCCGCGGATTGCCGCGATTGGCGCGATCGGCGTGTGCATTGGCGACGAGCCCAACGGACAGTGCTGCTGCAGCGGCAAGACCACAAATCTTCTGTGTCGTGTTTTTCGCCATCATTTTCTCCATAAGTCTGTTTTCGCGTTATACGTACGTGAAGCCCTTTCTTTGCAGATCGGCCATAAATGCAACGACGCTTGGTACAAGCACCGCTCCGTCTACAAGATTGTTCGTGAGATCCGCGGCGATCTGGTCGGCGGCATGTGAAGCGGCCGAATCGGATTGCGCCAGCATTCGCGAGATCGCATGAATGGAATCGTGGCAAGCAACAAACACGGCTCCGCGTCGCTGCAGAGACTTGATGTTGTTGTTTTCGGGGCCATAGAAGCCTCCGATGTCCTGCCGGCTATCGGTCGGCGCAACGCCCTCTTTTTCGACGATCAGCGTGTTGCGCGGAAACTTCGGGCCAGCGAGCTTCGGCAATTGATACTTGTCCCACATCGGTTGCGAAAACAGCGCGAGGTGCGCCATGCCATGGGTGGCCGATACAGCCAGGAAATCGTGCCGACCGTTGGCGAATACCTGCCCATTCATAGACTCACGCATGAGCGTGGGCCAGGGCCCTGCCAGATCGGCTACATCCCACATCTGGCGATAGGCATATTGGTAGGCGAGTATTTCTTCTGCCGCCTCCTTGTCCCACATATCCGGCTCCGTGAGCATGAAGGGCACCGACTTGAATTGTCGGCGGCGCGGGGTATTGCCAAGACGGCGTGCAAGTCCGTGCAAAGTCGCAGCGCCGCCGGGAATGCCGGACTGGTTGTCAGCGACGTCTTCGCCGGCTGTTGCAGGAGGTGCGGACGCGAGTGTCGTCAGCAACATCGCGCCAAGACCAATGGAGCGCAAACTGCTGCGGCGAATTGCGTTGTGGGACGGTTGTGTCATGTTTGACGGTGATCCTGACTTTGAAGTCCATCACGTAGGAGACTTGCGCGGCGCAACTCGGCGTCGGCGCAACCTGGGAGGCGTGCCGACACGCTGGATCGATACAGCGGGCACGTCAGCGACCGCAGCATAAGACGCGTGGAATAACGGGTCTATAAACCGTTAGTCGTACTTGATCGCAACTCAGGAGCGAAAAAGCGATAACCGGGTATAGGGTCTCCAGTCATGGCTGGAGTCTTGCGGCGCGTTGGATTTTCCCTTCCGTCTTAAGACGTGAGGAACCTTGTTGCGCGAGAGATGGGCGCAAGAGCGCCCCAAAGTGCCGATCGAGCCCGATTGATATCCACGTAGGGTGTACTCACTGACGAGGGCCTATCCATACCAGGTGATGAAGAGGAATATGCCAATGGATAGCGGGTCGCCCGAGGCGATCGGACGCCAGCGACGTGCGTGACAAAGGTCGAAGAGCCATTGCGGCAGGTTTTGACATCTTCCAATGGATTGGATTGTCTGGTCAATGAGTTGGCGTCTTAAGCATGCTGTATAGCGCTCGCGGAATGGCCGGCAGGCAACACGGTGCGAATGACACGATGGCGAAACACGTGCAAACTGCACATACTGCGTTTTACTCAACAAATGCTGCGCACCATGCATGACGTCCTCCGTCGGATCGACCTTAATCTTCTATTAGTCTTTGATGCGTTGTTCCGGCATCAAGGAGTCGTTTCCGCGGCAGACGAACTTTCGCTAAGCGCGTCCGCCTGTAGTCATGCGTTAGGCCGCCTTCGCGCCGCACTGGACGATGAGCTTTTCGTGCGCCATGGCAGTGTGATGCGACCTACCGCCAGAGCCGAACAAATAGCACTAGGCGTTCGCGAAGCGCTGGAGGCGCTAACGGGAACACTCGCAGACACCGGCCGGTTCGTTCCGTCAACGAGCACGCAGGAGTTCGTTCTCGCCGCTACGGACTTCACCGTATTTGCGGTATTGCCGCAACTCGTGGCGGAGATCGCGCGCGAGGCCCCACGCATTCGACTGCGGGTACTCTATTCGACACATCCTGAATCAGTGGATGAGCTGGCTTCCGGAAGGGTTCATTTCGCGCTCAGTTTTCAGCACAAAATCGAAGCACTTGCGACCGGCCTGGAGTCGCTCGATTGCTTCGATGACGACTACGTCGTCGCCGTTCGGAACGGACATCAACGGATCAGAAAAAAGCTGTCGCTTGCTCAGTATCTCGCGGAGAGGCACGTCGTCGTGACTCCATGGAATACCGAACAAGGCATTATCGATGCGGCACTGGCGAGTTCCGGGCTCACCCGCGACGTGGCCGTCAAACTCCCAAGCGTGATGGCTGCGCCATTCATCGTGGCCAACTCCGAACTTCTGCTCACGCTGCCTAGACGGGTCGCGCTTCAGCTTGCGGACGCGATACCGTTAGCGATTCATCCCACGCCATTCGAGGCTCCCCGCTACGTGCTCAAGGTTTTTTTCCATCGACGACACTCCGGTTCGCCAGCACATCGCTGGATGCGAGAGAAGATGATGGATGTGTTAGGCGCGATACCGCGCGTAGCAAGAACAAGCTCGACTGGGTGAATTGTCGAGATCGGTTATTCCACCGCGAGAATCTCCGGAACTTCCTCAACGAGAAAGTCGAGCAATGCGCGAACCGATGGCAACTGGTTCTGCCCATAAGGCATCAGTGCAGTCAGGTTCGTATCGCCGGCTGTCCATTCCGGCAAAACTCTTATCAAGCTGCCTGCGCTCAATTCGGCCTTACAGATAAACGCGGGAAGCGCGGCTATACCTAGTCCTGAGACAGCTGCGCCTTTCAAGGTCGTCAAGCAGTCTGTCATCAGGGTGGGGGAGATGGGCATGGTGATGACTTTGCCGTTACGTGCGCGCAACGTCCATCTGCAAGGTTGGCCATCGAGGATCATGAAGAGCGTAGGTATGCCCTTGAGGTCATCCGGATGGCTAATCTTGTTGGTTTTATCGAACAGTGTCGGGCTGCCGAACAGCATCCATGGCATGGAGGCAAGCGGACGCTGGATTAACGACGAGTCTCGCAACGGTAGGGCGTGTGCATGAATGGCAACGTCGAAGCCCTCTGCGACCATGGGCGCATCCGCTTTCGAAGTTCGTTGCATGACCTTCACATCTGGATACTTTTTGCTGAAGGTAGGCAACACATAGCACGTCGCAAAATGCGCGATTGCCCGGGGCACACTGATCTTGAGCAGCCCGCTCGGGGTGATCAGCCGCTGGCGTACAGCCGATTCGGCGTCGAGCGCATGCTGAAGCGTTGCCTGCGCGTGCCGATAGAATTCCTTTCCCACATCCGTTACCGTGAACCGACGCGACGTGCGTTCGATCAGACAAACGCCGAGTTTCGCTTCGAGTTGGCTGAGCCGGTAACTGATCGTCGATCTGGGCAATGACAGTGCCTGAGCGGCGGCCGTGATACCCATGTGATCGACGACGTTCACGAAGTATCGTAGATTGTTCAGGTCATGCATCATCTGACCGTCAAATGCGGGCGATCGCAACGCAAATCATCTTGAACAGGACGTGCCATGCGAGCCTCCGTCGTGCGCGTGTGTGCGCACGATCACATGTCGACACGACGGCCTAAGGCCGGTGTCGGACACGTATCGTGCGAAATTTGCGGGCGTTACTGCATGCGAGCAGGAGCCGTTCACTGAAGAGAGAACGTGCAGATGATAAAGCGCGTGGCCAATGCAGATGCTGCATTTCTTTCATCAGATACTGCACGGCTTGCATGATCGGATGGGGCGCGGCGGGGCTTACCGATCGACGATCATGCGCATACGCGTGAGCAGCAGGGTTCTGCTGGCAAGACGAATGCGGTCAGCTCAAGCCTGCTGCGAAAGAATCTGTACGCCGCGCGTTGCAGCTGTCGCAGCGATGAGATCCTGCATGGTGCGTGCATCCAGCAGCATCTTTTCGATAAGCGAGCGGTCGGCGTTGTGCTTGAGCACGAACTGGAGAGCGTAAACGGTACCGTGATGGATGAAATGCTGGTCGATCAGTTCACGCGCCTTCATTTCAGTCAGTGCCTCGAACGTCGAGTGCCACGCCTCTGGGTTGTTTTCGATATTTGACACAGCTCATTCCTTTCTGGAAGCCGACACGATTCCGGAGTCAGATTGCCGGCGACTGTCGACGCTTCAGCAAAAGATGCGCCACCGCGCGGCGGGCCTTGTACAGCCGGGAGATGCACGGTCGTAGTCGGGGGATGGATAGCCGGAAAGGTCGCGACTGTTCCAGTTTTGATACAACGAAAAGAACCGTGGGCGCGCCGGTTCGCCGCGCTGTATCCCGCTGACGGGCGTGCGGGATGTGGAAAGCGAGCGTCGAAACTGTTTCAGAACCTGGATCGCGTGTCAGAAGCCTGATCGATCGGTTGAGCATATGCGCATGCGCCGACAACAATGAATTCCGTCAACGATGCCCATTGCCCGGCAGCCGTGCGTCTACACTGCAGTCTCCGATGCGTACAAGACGGTACGCAGCACGTTTCCCCGAGAGAAAGCCATGAAAATCGCACGATTCATCATCGCAAGCTTGCTGGTCGTTCCGTCCGCTTTCGCGTTTGCGCAATCGACGCCGCTGTCGATCAATGACGACGTAAGCGCGAGCATCGCACAACAGAACACGACGTACCGATACGCCGATCACACCGAGCAGACGCAAGCAGCAATAAACGATGCAAAACGGACGGCGCTGCTGCCCCATCAGATGGCCGAAATGAACCTGGGACGTTATTCGTTATCAGTTGTGCGGCCGTCGTTTTGATTGAATCGTTCGACGAGTTTCAGTAGAAGATTCAGGCCGCGTCAGCTTTTTGCGCGAGCTGCGCGGCCAGTAGTTCGTTGTTCGCCTTGTTTTTCCGTGCCCGGTATTTCACGTACGCGGCGGTCGCGAGCGGTGTCAGCAGCGACGTGATAATCGTTGACGCGGCAATCTGCGGCGTTGCAATCGCAACCAGCGACCCGAGATGCGGATCGACCGCAGCGATTGCGGTCGGTGTCGCAACGGCGTTGCCGGCAGTGGTAGAGACGGCTGCGCCGGCTACGCCCGTGCCGCCGGCAAGGCGCGAAGCGATGATATTCACGACGAAACCCAGCGTGAGTGTCATGAGCCCAAGCAAAATGCCCGACAGCCCTGCGGCAAGAATCGCGTGCAGGTTGATCCCCACGCCGAGGCCGAAAGCAAAAAACGGGATCAACAGATGGCCGCCTGCTTTCAGGAACTTGCGCATGTCGGGATCGAGGTTGCCAAGCGCCATACCGATCATGATGGGCAGGATCGTCGCGATCAGCTCGGTAAACGGAATCTTCGCGAGCCCCGATACACCAAGCGCAACCATCGTCATGAACGGGCCTTCCTGAATCGACAGCACCGCGAGTGCGCCGCGATCGACTTCATCGCCAAACTGCTGCGTGAGTGCCGCGTAAAGTCCCATGTTCGCGTTGGTCATCGCCGCGATGATCGCGATGCTCGACAACCCGAGCACCTCGTGCCCCTTGAAAAAATGGCTGACCAGCAGGCCGATCGCGATGCCGACGGCGAGCTTCGAGAGCGTGATCACCGCACCCTGTTTCAGCGCGCGCGGTGCGGTTTTCAGCTGGATCTCAGCGCCCATGCAGACGAAGAACACCGCGAGAATCGGCAGCGCGCCGTGCGCAAGCTGCGTCGAGAAACTGCCGATAGCAAGTACGTGCGGGAAATACGTATTGAGGATGCTGCCCCACAACAGGGGAATCACCATCATGCCACCGGGGAATTTCTCGATGGCTTCCTTGATCTTCATTGCATTGTCTCCGTCGGGCACCGCATCCGTATCGATGGGCGCTCAGGCGTCAAGGCCAGATGGCCATTGACGTAAGGGGGCCCGCGCGGTCGCTCGATCGAGCAACCACGTACGGGCTGAAAGCGGCTAGGGGATGTGCTTGAGGGTGCTGCTTACATTTGCGCGCCGATCATCCAGGGCACGAACTCTTCGTTGCCCACGCCAAGGGCTTCGCTTTTGCTCTTCGCGCCCGATGCGATTTCGATAATCATTTCGAAGATCTCGCGGCCTTTTTGCTCGACCGTCGAGTCACCGTCCATGATGTCGCCGCAGTTGATGTCCATATCGTCGACCATGCGCGTGTACATCTTCGTGTTGGTCGCGAGCTTGATGGAGGGCGCCGGCTTGGCGCCGAAGCACGAGCCACGGCCGGTGGTGAACAGCACGAGGTTCGCACCGCTCGCGATCTGCCCGGTCGCGCCCATCGGGTCGTAGCCCGGCGCGTCCATAAACACGAGGCCGTTGGTGTCGATCGGCTCGGCATAGCGATACACGCCCGTCAGCGGCGTCGAGCCGCTCTTGGCCACCGCGCCGAGCGACTTCTCGAGAATCGTCGTGAGGCCGCCGGCCTTGTTGCCAGGTGTCGGGTTGTTATCGATGCTGCCTTTTTCGCGCTTCGCGTAGTCTTCCCACCAATGAATGCGCTCGACGATTTTCTGGCCGACTTCGGGCGTGATCGCGCGGCGCGTGAGCAGGTGCTCGGCACCGTAGATTTCGGGTGTCTCGCTGAGAATCGCGGTGCCGCCGTGCTGCACGAGCAGGTCGACTGCCGCGCCGAGTGCCGGGTTCGCGGTGATGCCCGAGTAGCCGTCCGAGCCGCCGCATTGCAGCGCGATATTCAGATGCGAGACTGGCAGCGGCTCGCGCTTTACGTCGTTGGCGGCCGGCAGCATCTTCTCGAGCGCGGCGATCGCGGCGTCGACGGTCTTCTGCGTGCCGCCCTGTTCCTGGATCACGAGCGGCACCATCATCGCGTTGGGCTCGACGCCTTCGGCGATGAACAGCGCGCCCATCTGGTTGGATTCGCAGCCGAGGCCGATCACGAGCACGCCCGCAAAATTCGGATGGCGGATATAGCCGCCGATCGTGCGGCGCAACTGTTGCACGCCTTCGCCGTGGTGATCGATGCAGCAGCCGAAGCTGTGCGTAATCGGCACGATGCCGTCGACGTTCGGATACGCATCGAGCTTGCCGGGCGCGGAGAAGTGCTGCGAGACGAGCTTCGTAACGGTGGCCGAGCAGTTGACCGTGCTGACCACGCCGATGTAGTTGCGCGTTGCGACGCGGCCGTCAGCGCGGCGAAAGCCCATGAACGTGCGTGCCGTTTCGGCAGGCACCACCTGCTTCATGTCCTGGCCGAACGCGTAGTCGCGTGCAAAGTCACCCATCGACACGTTTTGCGAATGCACGTGCGCACCGGGCTCGATAGCCTGCGTGGCGAAACCAATGATCTGACCGTAACGCCGGACCGGATCGCCGGCCTTGATCGAGCGCAGCGCTACCTTGTGCGCAGCGGGGATGTCGTCACGCGTGACGATGCCGCCGACTTCGGCCAGCGCCGTGCCCGACGCAATTGCCGTGCGCGCGATCGCGACGTCGTCGTCCGCATGAAGCCTGATAACCAATGATGCAGAATCCGCCATGTTTTTCTCCAGTATCGTGGGGAGCGACACATCGGTGCTGATTGATCGTCTCGATGCGGTCGCGCACACGTATGGTGGTTTCGTGCGCGATCCAGCGCAAATTGGTCCGGCCACTTGATGGCCCCCGCCAATTTCTCAATCGGCCGCCCGGGCCTTTCAAAGCCCGATTACCCGATCACATCGCTGTCACATTGCCTTTCTACACGCGCGATTGCATTACGTTTTGCTTTCGAAAACTGAATCGCGTTGCCGACAGCGGGGTCACGCCGGAGATCCGCGTCTGCTACGGCATCGCCAATGGCAACGTGTATGCCGACCTGATGAATACCGGCAAGAGTGCCTGCACCTTCACGATTACGTCGCTGGCCTACCGCACCGATGGCCCATGGCAGGTCAAACTGGCAGGTACAGGCACGGACTTCTATGGTCTTTAGCGTCGAGCGGCCAGTGGTACGACTTTGCTGTGACCTGCGATAGCGATAAGGCGTTCTATCGTCGCTTTGCCGGGCGGGTGGAGACGGGCAAGCATTCGGCTAGCGATCCGGCCATGGGCGTGAGCGGGGCCGTGGCTGGCTAAGCGCTGAAAAAACTCGGCTGGTCTTGATGGAGGAACAGCAAGGCCGGCGTCCTTCGTGCTGAAGGATGCCGGCTGCTGTTCCTCCGGTTTGCGAAATCTCGAGTCTGATTCGACCAGGGCGGCCGCGTCGTCAGCGGTTTCTCAACTCGCGTCGTATCAGCTTGCCCGTCGACGTCATTGGAAGCGACTCCCTGTATTCGACGAGACGCGGGTACTCGTGCGCCGCGAGACGCACACGCACGTGGTCCTGAAGTTCTCTTGTCAGCGCATCGCTGCCGGAAAACCCGTCGGCAAGCACCACATACGCCTTCACCACCTCGGTGCGCGCTTCGTCCGGCACACCTACCACTGCCACCAGTCGCACGGCCGGATGGCCAAGCAGACAGTCCTCGATCGGACCCGGCCCGATGCGATACCCGGCACTCGTGATCACGTCGTCATTGCGACCCACGTAGTGAATGAATCTGTCCGCGTCCATGCGGCCTAAATCACCCGTCAGCAGGAAATCGCCTGCAAACTTCTCGGACGTAGCGGTCGGGTTGTTCCAGAAGCCCAGAAACATCACAGGGTCCGGCGACCGAATCGCGATATTGCCGATTTCATCGATGGGGACAACCGCGCCCTGATCGTCGACCACTCTCACGTCGTGACCGGGTGCCGCGCGCCCGATTGCGCCGGCGCGAGCGGCAAACCAGTTACTGCAGGACGAAACGACCATGTTGCATTCGGTCTGGCCATAAAACTCATTGATGGTGACGCCGAGCGCATCCTTGCACCACGTCAGAAGCTCGGATCCCAACGATTCGCCGCCGCTTGCGATGGATCGCAGGCGCAATTCCCATCGGTCACGAGGCGACTTCTCGATGCGCAGCATCTTGAGCGCGGTTGGCGGAAGAAAGACATGCGTGACGCCGTGTCGACTCATCAGATCGAACGCTGCGGCTGCATCGAACTTCTCGAACCGGTGCGAAACAACCGTGCATCCGTGATGAAGCGCCGGAAGCAGTACGTCCAGCAGCCCGCCAATCCATGCCCAATCGGCAGGCGTCCAGAAGATGTCGCCTCGACTGATCGAGCCGCCATGCGACATCTCCACACCCGGCAGATGGCCCAGCAACACGCGATGCGCATGCAATGCGCCTTTCGGCTTTCCGGTGGTTCCAGACGTATAAATGATGACCGCAGGATCATCGGCACGTGTGACGACCGGCTCATGGAAGTCCATTTCTGCATCAAGAGCCGAGTCGAAACTTTCGATCGCCGCGACCGAACCCTCGATAGCCTCGGTGACGAGGATGGAGCGCAAATCGGGTAAGCGGTCCCTGATGCCGGCAATTTTCCGCGCTCCCGCTGCATCGGTGACCAGCACGCTAGCGCCGCTATCTCTCAGCCGATACTCCAGCGCTTCTTCTCCAAACAACGAGAACAACGGTACCGAGATCGCGCCAACCTTGAAGGCCGCGATATGAGCGATCGCAGTCTGCGGAGACTGCGCGAGAAGTATCGCAACCCGGCTGCCGTTCTCTACACCGCGTGTGCGAAAACAGTTTGCGGCCTGATTGCTTCTGCGACGCAGTTCCGCAAACGTCATGCGGACGATGCGACCGTCCTTGTATTCATGAACCAGGGCCGTCTGGTCGGGTTCAGCATGCGCCCACTTGTCGCAGACATCGACGCCGATGTTGTAGTACTCGGGAATATACCAGCGGAAATTACGGGCCTTGTCTTCATAGCCGCCGTCTGCGCACCGCATGATCACACTCCCAGATACTGACGTTGCAAATCCGCATCGTTGATGATCCGTTCGGGGTCGCATTCGAAAACGATGCGGCCTTTGTCCACCAATCGACAATGCGCCCCCATGCGCGCCACAAATTCCAGATTCTGCTCGACGACGATAACAGCGATTCCGTCCCGGCGGTTGATGTCCCGTACGGTCTCGGCTATCTGATCGACGATCGACGGCTGTATTCCTTCAGACGGTTCGTCAAGCAGCAGCAACGAAGGGCGCGTGATCAGCGCACGGGCTAACGCGAGGATCTGCTGTTGACCGCCGCTCAGCGAATCACCGCGTTCATCGGCCTTCTGGCGCAGCATCGGAAACGACGCAAACAATCCGTCGATGGCTTCACGCCAGTCCGGGCGCTTTGTTCCGAAGGCAGCCGCTTTCAGATTATCGATTACCGACAACGAAGGAAAGATGTCTCGCCCCTGCGGGACGTAGGCGATTCCCCGATGAGCGCGTCGATGCACCGCAACACCCTTCAGCGATGTTCCGCCGAACACGATATCACCTTGCTGCACATCGATCGCACCGGCGATTGCGCGCAACAGTGTGGTTTTTCCGACGCCGTTGCGGCCGAGTATCGAAACCATCTGCCCCGGCTCCATCTGCAGATCCAGACCATGTAGAACGGAGGTTTGCCCATAGCCGGCGTGGAGGTTCTTTATGTCAAGCAGCATGTTCTTTTCCGTGTCGCCCCAGGTAGATATCGAGGATTCGCTCGTCACGTCGCAAATCGTCGAGTGAGCCCGACGCGAAGACACTTCCCTGGTGGAACACTGTCACTGGAACATCCAGCGCGCGCACGAATTCCATATCGTGTTCGACCACAATGACGGACACCGCGTGTCCCAGCAGACGCACCATCGCGGCCATACGCGCGGTCTCTTCCCGCGTCATGCCTGCCGTTGGTTCGTCAAGCAGAACAACCGATGGATCGGTGGCGATGACCATCGCAATTTCGAGCCACTGCTTCTGGCCGTGCGATAGCGACCCTGCATGGCCGTCGCCACGTTCGCCCAGTCCCAGCCACTCGATCAATTCCTGCGAGCGGCGGTCAGCTGCGGCGCTGCTTCGCAGCCGACCGTACGCGGCGAGCCACAGGTTCTCTCGTATCGACAGTTCGTTGAAGATACTGGCTACCTGCAGCTTGATGCCCAGTCCGCCTCTCACTCTGTCGTGCGCTTTCATACGGGTGATCGGGCGGCCGCCAAGTGCGATGGCACCGCGATTCGGCGCGAATCGACCCACCAGCAGGTTGAAGAACGTGCTTTTGCCCGCACCGTTCGGCCCGATCAGGCAGTGAACGCCGCGCTGCGCAAACTCGATGGTCGCGTTCTCTACCGCCCTTACTCCGCCGAAGCGTTTTTCGAGTCCGATGACGCCAAGTGCAGCGCCTGTCGACTCGCTTTTGAACGGCAGGGCTTCCAGTCGCGGCCCTTGGGATTCTGCTTGCGCCGCGCCTGCTGTTTCGGCGAGATCTTTTTTGCCTCTTGAGGCCAGGTAGCCTGTGAGTGTCGGAATCACACCTGCCGGCAAAAACAAAACCACCGCGATTAGAACGACGCCGAGTATCACTGGGGTTGCATCGCCGGCTCCGCCACCCAGTGCAAAAGAAACAGATTGCACGAGCAGTGCGCCGACGAATGCGCCGGCAAACGAAATGCGGCCACCAACCAGCACCCAGATGACGACCTGCGCGGCCAACGCCAGCCCAAACACGCCTGGGCTGGTAAACATGGCCCACGCGGCGTAAAGCGCACCGGCGACGCCCGCTATCGCACCTCCAATCGTGAACACGACAAGCTTTCTCAGGCGCACGTCGTACGCGAGCAACTGGGTGCGCAGTTCGTTCTGCCGGAGGGCCGTAAGCACTCGACCGAACGGGCGTTGAAGAAGAATGTAGAGACCCGCTACCACCAGCGCGCAAATCAGAACCACGAGCACGTAAGACTGCACGACCGTCAACGGCATCCCCGTGTCGCCGAATGGCAGCGTAAGCGGCGGCACGGCCGACATACCGTTGTACCCGCCAAGCTGCGCCTCTCCGACGTGATACTTCGGATCGGCTGTGCTTGAAAGCACCGTGAACAAGACCAGGGTCATGGCCAGCGTGATGATTCCGACGTAGACGTCGCCGACATTTCCGTAAAATATGAAGTAGCCGACCAACGCGGCCAGCACCGCCGCTGCAAGCGTGGCGATCACCACCGACGACAGTGTCTCGTTCGTGATGGGCAACAGATTGATGGCGGCCAGGCTGTACGCATAGGCACCGATGCCGAAAAATGCGCCTTGTCCGAAGCTGAATATTCCGCCGTGCCCCCAAACGAATACCAGGCTGACCGCGAGCAGGCCATACAGTGCCCAGCTTGTTAGCTGCAGCGTCGCGAACTCGGGCATAGCCACACCGAGAATGATGCAAGCTAGCGCAATCGCCGTACAAGCGACCATGCGAAACTTCAACGGAGCGAAGAAGGGTTTCATGGTTCGGCGCCTCGCTCAGAGCTTGCGTCGCAGGCGACCGGAAATTCCAGTCGGCATCACGCGTACAAGGCAAATGGCGAGAATGAGCAACGCCGCTTGTCCAAAGAACGGCGTCGACAGATAAGAGACGATGTTCTCAAGGCCACCCAGCAGCACGGATGCCGCCGCTGCACCGGTGAGCACGCCGGAACCGCCCACCACGACGGTCATGAACGCACGCGCAATATAAGCCTCTCCCATGGTGGGCATCACGCCAACCATCGGCGCGAGCAGCGCACCCGCAGCGCCGGCGAGGCCGGCTCCGAACATAAAGGTCAATGCGTTGATGCGTTGCGGGTCGATGCCGATCGCTGCAGCCATCTGTGGTCGCTGAACCGCCGCGCGCGCCATCACGCCATACTTCGTTCGCGTGAAGACCGCGTAGACAAATCCGAGCAGACCCAGCGCCGCGACAATAAGAATCACTGAGTAAACGGAGATCGAGTATTCGCCGACCTTGAAGCTGCCGCCGGGCGTAGCAATGCCTTGGGTCGCCGAACCGAACAGGTACACCGCGACTTGCGACATGACGAGGCTAAGGCCCCAGGTTGCAAGCATGCTGTCCGCGAGGCGCCCATACAGATGACGGATCAGCAGGCGTTCGACCACCCACCCATACGCGGCAACCACACATGTGGCCAGAATCATCGCCACCGGAAGCGGCAACTGCAGCCTGACCCCGGCGAGCGTCGCAAACGCACCGAACATCAGGAATTCGCCATGGGCCAGATTGATAATCCCCATCATCCCGAACAGGACGGACAGGCCCAGAGAAATCAGGATCAGAATCGCGATGCTGAGTCCGATGGACACAGCCATGTTCGATATCCAACCCAGGTTTGACGCTGCCATCATCGGTTTCTTCCGGGACGATAAGCGGTTTAGTTCGCGCTGGCCGAAGGCGTGTACTGACGAGCCGTATTGGGACGTGCCTTCAGGTCGCATACGCTGCGTTCATAGCTCGGCACAACGGCTTGTTGCTCGCCGATTACGGTGAAGCCGTGGCTATCGTTCGCACGCGCGAGATGGACGTTCTGTACGAGATGGTGAGTCCCCGCGTCCATCGACACCTTGCCCGACGGGCCGTCGAATTCGACGCCACTCTCGAGCGCCGCGATGACTTTGTCCCGGTCGGTGCTGCCCGCTTTCTCGACAGCCGCAGCCCACAGGTGCCAGCCGTTCCAGACCGCGACTGCGCTATCGGTGATGTACGGGTAGCTGGCACCGTAGGCTTTCTTCCAGTTGTCGCGGAACCTGTCGTTGCCCGCACCGCCGAGTTCCTGGAAGTACGGAAATGCGACCGTGATGCCGTTAGCTTCCTGCGGACCGAGCACGACCTGCTCGTTGCCGAGGCCGAAGGTTGCTGAGACAACCTGCATGCGACTGGCCAGGCCCGCGGCCGCGAACTGGCGATAGAAGGCAATATGATTGCCTCCAACAAGGAGGGAAAATACGACATCTGGTTTGGCTTCCTGAAGCTTGGAAATGACCGAGCCGAACTCGCTCACATCCAGCGGGATGAAGTCCACGCCGATCACCGTGCCGCCGGCCTTCTTCACATACTGTTTGACCCAGTCTGCCGAGATGTGGCCGTAGTTGTAGTCCGCTGCCAGAACGTAGAATTTCTTCTTGCCATTCTTGATCGCCCAGTCGACCAGCGGCGCGATTTGTTGCGAAGGCACGATGCCCGTCAGGAAGACGTTCTTGTCGCACACTCCACCTTCATACTGCTCGTTGTAGAAGTAGAGCGTCTTGTTGCGGTCGGCGATCGGCCTGATCGCTTCCCGCGACGCACTGGTGATGCCCCCCATGATGACCGATACCTTGTCGCGAAGAGCCAGTTGATTCGCGTAGGTCGTGTATTTGGAGTTGTCGGACTGCGCGTCATAGGTGACGAGCTTCAACGGGCGCCCGAGCACGCCACCTGAATCGTTGATGGACTTGACCGCGAGCCTGGTCGCGTCGGCCATTGTTTTGCCGTAGACGTTGAGGCCGCCGGTTTCATCCAGCACGCTGCCGACCATGATGGGGTCTTTGTCCGCCGCTATCGCTGCAGCTTGCGACAGAGACAACAGGCAGACAACGGCCAGCGCCGAAAGTATTCGAATCATGGGAACTCCACTGAGTTGGTGAACCGGGTGCCGCCGGCAGCTGATTCTTCGCATGGCGAAGGGGCGCCGACCGACGTTTTTGAATTATTTGCAGTGCAGCAACCAGGGCGACACACGGCGCGCCGCACGCACATGCTTACGGGTTTGCCAGTGAGCCAATCGTGTCAACGAAAGTAGCAGGGCGCGGTATGACCCGCTTGCATGTCGCGGACAACGCGATAGTCCCGGTCGGCCACATCAGGGTCATTGCTAGTGCGGTAAACGCGAGGTCGCCGGGGATGTCGGCGAGCTTCGTGACCCTGTGGTTCTACGAGCATGGCACGCATGCACAAGCGACGAAGTGACTGGCACGTTACGCTTTCCCCGTCATTCATGAAGGAGAGGGCAGTGTCGACTTCGAATGTTGAGGAACGGGTCAGGACGATCGCCAAGGCAGCGGATTTGCCGCTTGAAGAGCACCGGATAGCGGAAATCAGCCAGATTCTAGGGCCGTGGCTAAAAGCGGCGAATGCGCTGTCGGCAAAGATGAGCGCCCCCGAACTGGCGCAGGTGACACCGATCACCGGGATCCTGCAGACGGTCAATCACGGCGAGGTGTCGCATGGCGAATGACCTCCCGGGTTTGTCGATAGCAGCGGCATCAAAGCTCATACGTCGCGGCGAAGTGAGCCCTACGGAACTGCTCGACGCATCGCTCAAAGAGATTGAAAGACACAACAGTACGCTTCGGGCGTTCATCTCCGTGAGTGAAGAATCGGCCAGAAAGGCGGCGTCTGCTGCGGAGTTGATGTTGTCGGCGGGTTACGACCTCGGTCCGCTTCACGGCATACCGTTGGGCATCAAGGACAATATCGGCATCAAGGGCGAGCGTACGACGGCCGGCAGCAAGATCCTGGAAGACTGGCGTCCGGACAGGGACGCGACCGTCATATCGAGGCTGAAGCAGGCTGGAGCGCTATTCGTCGGCAAGACCAACATGCATGAGTATGCGTGGGGAGGGACTTCGGCGAATCCGCACTATGGGCACGTGCGCAATCCGTGGGATACCAGCAAGTTTCCGGCAGGTTCCAGCGGAGGGTCCGGCGTTGCGGTTGCCGCGGGCCTATGCTGCGGTGCGCTCGGAACCGATACGGGCGGCTCCATTCGGCTGCCTTCGGCAATCAACGGAGTGGTAGGGCTGCGCCCGACGTACGGGCGGGTCAGCAACGCGGGAATCATCCCCCTCGCCTGGACCATGGATACAGCAGGACCGATGGCTCGAACCGTCGAAGATTGCGCGTTGATGTTCAATGCGATTGCCGGGCCGGACCCGACTGACCTCGCAACCGCGTCCGTACCGGTCGACGACTACCTGTCCAGATTGGGCACAGGTGTCAGGGGCCTGCGCATTGGCATTGTTCCGAGCTACTTCTTCACGCACATCCAGCCCGAGGTCAAGCGGGCGGTTGAACATGCATTGAAGACCTTCGAGCAACTCGGCGCCCACATCGTCGAAGTCGACATCAAACATATCGAAGGCAACATCTCTGCGCAACTGACGATTGAATCGGCCGAGCCGAGTGCCTATCACCAGAGGTCGCTGCGAGAACGGCCGGCGGATTTCGGTGACGATGTTCGCACCTTGCTGGAGGTCGGCGAGATGCTGCTGGCTACCCACTACATACAGGCCCAGCGCTACCGGACGTTGCTACGCAATGAGTTCCTCGAAGCCTTCAAATCCGTGGACGTGTTCATTTGCCCCACGTTGCCATTTACGGCGACGGCCTTAGGTGCAACTACGGTGGTGATCGAAGATGGCGTGGAGGAGGACATGCTCTCTGCAATCATGCAATTCACGGGTGTAGCGAGCCTGACCGGTCTTCCTGCGTTGAGCGTTCCTTGCGGTTTCGATTCAGGTGGGCTGCCGGTGGGTATGCAGATCATCGGCGCACCGTTTACCGAGTCGCACCTGTTCTCAGTTGGCCATGCGTTTCAGTCCGCAACCGACTTTCACACGCGACGCCCTGACCTTCGTGTTCCTTGATAAGGAGAAACGCCGCGCTTCATGTAACTAAAAGCGCGGCGTTTCGGAGCAATAGAGGTCTATTCTTTAATGCGTTCGACAGGTTCGCCGCCGCGGAACAAGATGCTGTGAGGCGTTACGCCGTAGCTCTTCTTGAACGAACGGCTGAAGTGCGACACATCGCAGAAGCCGTAAGTCATGGCCGCTTCGGTGACATTCTTGACCGCGCCTCCCCGCAGAGCGCAATAGCTCGCTTCGAGTCGTTTTTGCCAGATCGATTTCATCGGCGTAGTCGCTTGCCCAGCGAAAGCGCGCGCCAGGGTTCGCGTCGATACGTGCATCGAACTCGCGATGTAGTCGACGTCGAGACCGGTATGCTCGATGTTTTCTTCGATGAACGCGAGAGCCTTGCGATACAGCGTCGCTTGGGAAGATGCCGGAGGGGCGTCGCCCTGGTGAATTTCGATTATCGCGCTGACAAGGTCCAGAATGGCGCCCGCCACGCGCGATTCGGCATGGGACGATTGGCTCAGCTCCTTCGACTCGCACGCTTCCTTGATCATCGCGCCTAGCACCGCGCGAAAGCCGGTGCCGGGGCCAAGAGACGTGGCGACTGCATGTTCGGCGTTAGCGGTGCGCCGAAGCAGCAAGTCTCGCGGAATCCGCAGGATGAAAAAGGATTCTGGCGCGATCGTGTAGCTGAAGGGGCGCGCTGCGTCGTACAGCAAAATGTCGCCCGCGCGCTGGACAACCCGCTTTCCATTTTGTTCGAGATAGCCGACACCCGACTCGAGGAACGATAGCCAAAGATTGGCTTCGGGGCCGCTGCGGATGCTGTTGGAGTCGCGTACCCACTGATGCTCCGGTCCAATCATCTTCGCGACATGAAGCGCGCCGATGGATCGCCCGACGATGTCGGCGTCGAATTGGTCGCGATGCGGAGAATCGCTTGCGGCGGGAATGCAATGGTGGCACACCACGTCTCGCCAGTAATCGAAGCGTTCGGGTGCGGCGACCGAGGTGGTGGAGAAGACGTATCGCATCGCAGCTCCGAAATCAGCGTATGACGTTGAGCCTTGGTGAACCGACGAGTAGAGATATCGGTCCGGCACCCGTGAAACAATAAGGGTTTGTGCTTATGTCTCGGGCAGTGGAGTTGCTTGGGGTGCGGGCGCTATCGATTGGGCATAACAGTAGATCGCCAAATCGGTGAATGCAAGCGGGGATGGGTAGTCGCTGCCATCGAATGGACCCAACGAACAGATCGACGAAGGTTTAACTTGCCGTGATTGTGGACAGGCGTGAATCGCTCCAGCCGAGAGCGATCATTCCGTTTTATGATCGACATCGGCGACAATTCTTTCCAGTCAATTTCACTGAGCCGATGAGGATGCTGACGACCGTTGCTCTAACGTCCTCCGACTTCAAGCGTTGGGCGGAGCATCTAAACAGACAGATTTCTGAATCGGGGCGCGACGGCCGGCCATTTTTTTCGCCGATGGAAACCGTTGACTTCGAATCAACCGAGCGTCGTGCGCGCTTCGAAAGAAGCTTGTCGACCCCTTTGCCTCAGCCGGCAAGGATGAGGGTTTGGGCTGTGGAAAGTCCTGACGCACGTTTCGTCGCACACCTTGATCTCAGCGGGTCAGGCATACCGTCAGAGAAACATCGCGCCACCCTCGGCATCGGCGTTGAGGCGAACTTTTATCGTAGAGGAATTGGACGTGGGTTGATGCTGGAAGCCATAGAGTTCGCTACGTGCAATCATATCGAATGGATCGACCTGTCTGTCTTCAGCGACAACCATGCTGCTATCGGACTCTACCGTTCGTTTGGTTTTGATGAGGTTGGCCGACGCATTGACAGATTCCGTATTTCTGGATGCTCAGTTGACGATGTAACGATGTCGCTGCGGATCAAGGGGTAGTATCGGCCCAAATTCTGCTAGAAAACTCAAAAAAGAACCCAGTGTGGAGACCAATTGTGATTTATCAATGCAGCTCTTGCAATAGAACGTCATTCGAAATTAAGTGTCCTTGGTGCGCGTCTGTTCACGTATCGGAAAGCAGTCAGCAGACTTCGGCGGCTCAACAGGTCCCACTTGACCCGTCGTTCTACCCGGAATTCCAGTACCAAACTAAAGGTTTTTTAAAGGATTTACTTGGGAAGAAGAAAGAGCAGGCGCAGCTCAATGGCCTGCTTCAGGGTGTGTTGCGGAAATACTCAGAACTCAAGAAGCCGTACTTCGCCAACTTCTTTCACACTATCAAGCACGACGGCATTGACTCAAACGATGCCAGGACGCCAGGCGCGCGGACGAACGGGTCCTACTCGAATCGAGAGCTGTTTCGAGAGGTACTGATCCGCAAGGGTTTCACCGAACTGGAAGAACTTCCGCATCTGCTCGATAAGCTCTTGCTTACGACCGGATTCAACGCAGCATATCTGGGATTTTCGAACGAGATTTCCCGACACATCAAGGGATCCGTGGTTGATATTTTGAGATCGTGGATCGTAGAGGCAGGCACTAGTTTCAGAAGCGATCTCAGCCTCTTTTTCTACTTCTTGTGGGATAACGACATACGTCATGCTGAGCTTCCGTATGCGGAGCAGGCATCATCACTCTTCGGTACACCACTTTTACCGTGGCCAACCCTTCAGGCGTGGCTACAGACTTGTGAACAGATTCACTTTGACGTTCTTGTCCAACGCCTCGCGACAAAGCTGGAGCACTTCGACCCTAGCCGATTTGTCACGATGTACCACGTCGATGCCATGAATGGATACGAGTTCGAGAAATTCCTGGCCGAGATCTTCCAAACCGCGGGCTACGATGTTGAGGGAACTAAATTAAGCGGTGATCAGGGTGCTGACCTTTTCGTGAGCAGGTTTGGAAAGAAGATCGTCATTCAAGCGAAAAACTATTCTGGAAGCGTCGGCAACGCCGCCGTTCAAGAGGCCATTTCTGCCAAAAGCTTCTACGGCTGCGATGAGGCCATGGTCGTCACAAACTCGTACTTCACAAGATCGGCGATAGAACTTGCCGGTGCTGCATCGGTTCGCCTGGTGGGTCGCAGTGACTTGCAGGGCTATCTCGATGACCACAATCAGCGAATAATTGAGCAATTCCGCTTGGAGGAGGGCGAGATATCTAGTTCAGACACCTCCAGGTCCGCAACAGGTATGGCATCTTCAGCGTCCTGACAATATCGACAGATACTTTTTCAATCACCCAAATGACGTCGAAACCTTGTCCATTTTGCTCGATGCCCGTCTCTCGCATTAAGATGCAAAACGAACACGCAGTCGTGATTCGCGACGGCTTTCCGGTGTCACCGGGCCATAGTCTCGTTATCTGCAGGCGCCACGTCGGTTCCTTTTTCGAGATTAGCAATGGCGAGCGCTGTGCGCTTATGACGCTGCTCGGTGAAGCCAAAATAGCACTTGCCGCCGAATTCAAGCCTGATGGTTTTAACGTTGGCATCAATGATGGTCCTGCTGCCGGACAAACGGTGCCTCACCTGCACATACATCTGATACCCCGGTTCAAAGACGACCAACCGGATCCACGGGGCGGTGTGCGATGGGTCATTCCCGAGAAGGCCGACTATTGGAGCAAGCGCAATTGAACTCGCCCCTTCCACCACCGTCGGCTGAGGCGCAGCTCACTTTTCTTGCGAAGCTTCAGCGGTTGCTCGGGGAAGGGGACTTTACTGCAACCTACAAATTCGCCTTGTTGATCTCGCTGGCTGACCTGGCGGTGGAACTCGGCGCTGACGATGGCGCCGAACTCAGTTTGACCAATCGGCAGATCGCGGAGCGCTTCATCCAACTCTACTGGCGGCAAATCAATCCGTACGGAACTGGCCGTCCAGGAACGCAGCCAGGTGTTCTGAGCCAGAATCTTGGAAGTCCGGCGGCGATCTTGAGTGCTATTGCAGATTTCCGAGCGTCTTTCCCTGGCGTGACCTACCAGCAGGCTAGTGCCACTGCTGATTTTGCGACCCTTCTCACCAAGGTCGCTGCTGTTGTGTCTGCCCAGCCACTGAACTACCTTCAAAACTTTGGCGGCGTGACGGATCCGTTCATCTATGTGCGCTCGGCCCGTGGAGGCATCACGCTCAGACACGGAGTCGCATACTCTTTGCGACGCTTTTATACGCTGGTGCAGCAGATGTCGCGTACTCGATGGGTCGAGCACATCAAGACTAATCGGCGCAATCATGCAATTCTGGGTGACGTGGGCGACCTGGAGGAATTCCTTTTTCGCGCCTCGCGTCAGTCGCTGGCTATTGTTGGAACGCAGTTGCGCAAGCTCGACGGCCCGCAGTGCTTTTATTGCGGGCTCAGTGTTGTTGAGGTCGACGTCGATCACTTTGTCCCGTTCTCTTTGTATCCAAGGGATCAGGCGCACAATTTTGTGCTGGCACACCCTGTTTGCAATCGCAGTAAGTCCAATACGCTTGCCGGAAGACCGCACCTCGAACGTTGGATCGAGCGACTGATCAAGCGAGCCGGTGATCTGACTGAAATCGGCGCCTTGGCTGGGATGGCGAGTGATGAAATGACCGCGCGTAAGGTAGCGGTGTGGGGTTACACGGACGCCAGTGTCACCGGTGCCCGAGCGTGGCTATCTGCTTCGAGTTATGAGTCGGTGACTTCGGACCATCTTAGTCTCTTCGAGGCCTAAACATGCTGGCGCACATGAGCCCCGCCCGTCTTGCATTGATTCTCGTCTTGTTCTGTGTGGTAGCAGCCGGCAAGTCGGCCGAACCTTCGACCTCGATTGCGCTCGAGGGAACCCTCGAGGTTGGCGAGTTTTATGGGCCGCCCAATTACGGCGAGAATCCCGATAGCGACCGTGTCGAACACTCGCTGTATTTGCAACTGCCCGCCACACCTTTAACGCAGCTTGCCGATTCCAAGGCATTAACCACGTTGAGTTCCGACGCCGGGCGAACATATTTTGTTCAGATCGTCGTTCACGATCCGGAGCGGTCCGTGGCAGAAAAGGCAATTGGTCACAGGGTGCAAATCGTAGGCGTTCCATTTGAGCCTTCGACTGGTCACCACCGAACGCCCTTGTTAGTAGACGTAAAGTCGCTCAAGCCAATCGACGGGTGGAGTTGGTAGATATTCCCGCCGTCCCTTAGCGACGTTATTGTCGATCCCAGTCAATGCCGGCGTCACGAAATGCACGCCAGCGTGCCGGCATCTCGACCGCGCCGCAGTGAGTGACGCTTCACCAAAGCGAGCCGCGCGCATCCCGTCGCGACGACGCGTTCCACGCCGTCGTCGCACAGGATGCGCGCAAGCCCGTTATACCGGTGCTGCCACCGCGATACCGAAGATATGCATCTTCCCGGCGCTGACGTTCGAAGGCAGCGTCACGCTCTTCACGATCTTGCCCGGCGTGATCGCGATCGCCTGCGAGAACAGATAGCTCTTCGTATTGTCCTGGCCGCCCGTCGGCGTGTTGCGATAGGGCATCAACGCCACGACCGTATTCGTCAACGTCCCGCCGCCGCCGTTCAACGTGCCGTCGTCCAGCGTCAGCGAAGCGGACGTGTTGCTGCCGTCGGTGTAATTGACCACCACCGTGCCGGTGCTCGGCCCATTGCCCGACGACCCGACGAACACAAGGCTCGTCCCCGTCGAACCCGCCGGCATGTCGATCGTCTGACCGGCCGCGACCACGTTGTCGAGTTGCTGCTGGTTCTTCGTCAGGTTGACCGGCAGCGAGAACGTCGCGCCGAGCGTCGTCACGGTGCCCGTCGAGCCGATCACGCCTGCCAGTGCCACCGACGAATAGCTGTTCAGGCTGCCGTCGAATGCGGCGCCAAGGCCGGTATTCGCGACGCTGGTGTCGAGACTGAAGCCCTGGTTGTTAAACGCGTCGGCGATGCTTGCGTACTCGGGCAGACCGAATGACGGCGGCGGATTCGACGCGTCCGTCCCCCATGCGGAAGGCGTGCTGCCCATCGCGTAGCTGACCGACCCGCCGTTCGCAACGTCGGAGAAGGACAGCCACGGCGTATTGACTGCCTTGCCATTCACCTGCAGCGACTGCACGTAGCCCGAGGTCGGCGCACCGGCCGCGGTGATCGTGATCGTCTTGCCGTTCTCCAGCGTGATGGTGGCCGCCGGCACCTGCGGGCTATGCAGCGCGAAACCGGCTACGCCTGGCACCTCCGGATACATGCCGAGCATCGCCCATATATACCAGCTCGACATCGCACCCATATCGTCGTTGCCCGGCAGACCGCCCGGCGTTGCCGCGAACTGCGTCGTGACGATGTCCCTGATCAGATCGGACGTTTTCGACGGCGCGCCCGCCCAGTTGTACACCCACGGAATCGCGAACGAGGGCTCGTTGCCGATGTACAGGTTCGCCGACCCATTGCCGGCGTTGAGCTGGGTGCGCAGCGCGTCGAGTCGCGTCTGTACCGTCGTGTTGCCGCCCAGCAGGTTCACGAGGCCGGTCAGGTTCCACGGCACCATCCACGTGTACTGCTCCGCGCTGCCCTGTTCGTAGTTGTCGGTGCTGGTCTGGGTTTCGTTCAGATAGGCGCCGCTGGTCGAACGTGCTTCGAGCAGCGGCGGCGTGGATGCCGTGTTGATCGAATACTGCCAGCCGGCCGAGCGGCCCAGCGCCTGCTTCGCCATCCACGTGTTGCCGAGTGCGGCCGCAAACTGCGAGGCGGCGAAGTCGGTCTGGTTGTATTCGAGGCTCGACGACGCGATCGCGGATTCGCCCGACGTGATGTAGCCGAACTTCAGATACGTCGAGCGGCCGCCGTTCACGCCGATCACCGTGCCAGATGCGTTCTTGCAGACCGCCAGGTTGTTCGTATTCAACTGCGCCATGATGTGGTTCAGCGCGCTCGTCGTATTGAAGTTCTGCGCGCCGAATGCATACGAGGTCGCGAGGATGTTCGTGCCGCCGTCGCCGACGATCGTGCCGGAGTCGTAGTTGTCGTTGACCCAGCGCGGAATCGCGCCACACTGATCCGCGTCATTCAGCAGCGATTGCACCATGTCGCTGGTCTCGGTCGGGTACAGCATCGCGCGCAGCGCCATCTGCGAACGATAGACGTCCCAGTTCGAGAAGCCGGAGTACTGCGCGCTCTGGCCGCTGACCACCGTATGCGTCGCGCCGTCGAAGCCCAGGTACTGGCCGTTCGCGTCGCTGAAAATACTCGGCGCCCACAGCGCGTGATAGAGCGCGGTGTAGAAGTTCGTCATGGTCGTGGCCGAGCTCGGCGCAACGACGATCGAATGCAGGCGCTGGTTCCAGGCGGCGTCGGCGGTGGCCTCGACCGCGTCGAAGTCCCAGCTGAGGTTTTCGGCGTTCAGATTCGCCTTCGCGTTCGCCATGCTGACGTACGAGATGCCGACCTTGACGAGCACCGGCGCAGTCGACGTAAAGGACAGCGTCGCGACGCCGCTGGCAACGGTCGAGGTGGGCGCGAACGGCTGGTTGAATACGGCGTAGAAAAAGACCGGCACACGGCTCGCCGCACCTTCGAAATCACCGCCCACCGTAAAGCCCGAGAGCTCGGTGCTCGACAACTGGTTGATGGCGCCAGTGGTCGCCGTCAACGTGTTGGTGTGCGTAGTGTCGATGCGGATGAATTCGGGGCTGTTCGCCGGGAATGTGAAGCGTCCGAAGCCGGTGCGCAGCGTCGCGGTCAGCTCGACCTTCACCGAGTTGTCGAGCGCCACGGCGTAGTAGCCTGGCTTTGCGATCTCGTTTGCGTGCGAGAACGTCGGCGTCAGGTTGGCGAGCGTGGTGGTTGCGATGAACGGAATTTCGCCGTTGTTGCCTGAGCCGCCCGTGCCGCTCATGTGCGTCAGGCTGAAACCGGCGATCGTGTTGAAGTCGTAGTAGTAGCCCGACGGCGAGCCGGGTTCGGCGGTGGTGCTTGCGGCCGGCGTGGTGTTGGTATCGGGTCCCCACTGCACCATGCCCGACGGCAACCCGGCTGCGGGCAGCGTGTTGCCGCCCGCGCCGTGCGCCGTGGGCGTCGGCGAGGTGCCCGGCGCCGTGCCGATCAACGGGTTGACGAACTGCGTCAGCGACGCCAGCACCGGCGGCGTCGACGTGCCGCCGCCCGCGGGCGGCGCAGGCGGCGATCCACCCGATGACGAAGTCGGCGAGGGGGCATTGTTCGCGCCTCCGCATGCCGCCAATATCAAGGTTAAAGCCACCCCTACGGTGCTATTCCGTATCCTGGTTAACATGATTTGCCTGATTATTGGAAAATATCCGGCCTGTGTCATCGCACCGGATTTTTTCTTTATTTCGCTGGTTTTAAATCGCGCCAATGGGTCGGAGATGGACGACCGATAAGCGAGTCGAGGGCATGTCTTTAGTGATGTTACGTAAAGACAAAGTTATATAGATGTAGGCAGAGGCCGTATTATTTGCCAGAAATATAACGATTCCGTTTAAGTTTTGTTTAGGAAGCGTGACTGCGGGGGCAATATAACGCGAGACATCGCACTCGTTACGTGCATGACAATAAAGGAATTGAAAGAATTGAACGCATAAAGTAATGAATGCGCTATGCGCTGCGTCGGCATTAAATGCCTTGGCAAATAGTCGCGACATCAACGTCTCAATAGACCTCCACGTCGCGCTTTGACGCACGTATGATTGCGTCCACCAAACATAACGAGGAGACGGCTTTGAGCGAGAACACCCCCCTTCAGTTGACCCGGCGTCGTTTCATTCAGGCCAGTCTGCTTGCTGGCGCGGCACCGCAAACGCTGATGGGCGAGGCGGCTCACGCCGCCGACACGGTTGCGCAGACAGGCGACGCAGCCTCCTCGGCTACGGCGTCTACGGCACCTACCGCGCCCCCAGCGAAAGGCGCACCATCGCCGACCGTGACCCTCGCGCACTACGGCACTGCACTGCGTTATGAGGACATTCCTGCGCCGGTATTGCAACGCGCGAAGGACTGCATGACCGATGCGGTGGCCACCATCATCTACGGTGCGAGTCTGCCGTGGAGCAAGATGATCATCGCGTACGTGCGTCAGAACGGATCGGGCGGCCGCAGCCAGATTCTCGGTGCGGGCACGCAGCCCGTGCATCCGCCGGCGGCGGCGCTGGCGCAGGGCGCGATGGCCCATGCATTTGAACTCGACAACCTCACCAAGCCGGATAGCGGCGGCCATCCCGGCGCTACGCTGTTTTCATCGGGTCTCGCGATCGCGCAGGATCGGGGATTGGGTGGGCGTGCGCTGCTGACATCCTTCGTCGCGGGCTCGGAAGTGATGATTCGCATCGGCTATGCGACCCGACACACCAACGAGGAGCGCGGTTTCCACGCGCCCGGCACGGTCGGGCCGTTCGGCTCAGCGACGACAGTCGGCCATCTGCTCGGGCTGGATGCGGGGCAAATGACCAACGCGCTCGGCGTGGCGGGATCGTGTTCGGGCGGGCTGCTGGCGTTCGCGCATGCGGGCAATGGCGCGATGGTCAAGCGGCTGAATGTCGGGCGCGCGGCAGAGGGTGGGGTGGTGGCCGCGAGTCTGGCGGCTGAGGGGTTCACTGGGCCGAGTACGGTGCTCGAAGGCGAGGGCGGGTTTCTGCGCGCGTTCTGCCCGGAGTTTGATCTCAACCAGCTGACGCTCGGTTTAGGGCAGACGTACGAGACCATGAACATCATGATCAAGCGCTACGCGTGTCATATCACTGCGCACACGCCGGTTGAAGCGATTCTCGATTTGCGCAAGACACACGGGTTCGGCGCGCAGGATGTGGCGTCGATCGAAGTGGCAGGTAGTCAGCGTATGGCGACGGTCAACAATATCCCGCATCCGCCCGACGCGTTGCTCGCGCAGTTCAGCATCCCGTTCTGTGTGGCGCTTGCGTTGTATCGCAATCCGGTCGATCCGCGCTCGTTCGATGAGAACGTGGTGCGCGATGCAGACATTCTCACGATGACGCAGCGGGTCAGCATGACGGTGACGCCGGGGCAGGGGAATGCGGATCTCGCGGCGAACGTCAAGGTCACGCTCAACGATGGCCGCATGTTTACCGAGCGCGTGACTGCGTTCAGCGGTACGCCGGAACGTCCGCTAGACCGCGCCGGTCTGCGCGAAAAATTCATGCTGCTAACGAGCGATCATCCGGCTGCTGCGATGAGTGCGCTGTTTGACCGATTGCAGAATCTGGAGCGTGAGACCAGCCTGGAGTGGCTGCAGGTATGAAGGCGTAAGCGGCCTGTCTGGCGAAACGATCCGTCGAGGCCCAGCTTCGCCACACAATCAATAAACCGCCGGCATCCCCTGCGGACGATGTTTGAAGCGTCGATGCACCCAGTAATACTGAGCGGGGAACCTCAGTATCTGGGTCTCGAGAAACGCGTTCATGCGACGCGCGTCATCCGTATCGCTTCCCGTCGGGAAATCGGTGAGCGGCGCAAAGACCTTCAGCCGATACCCTTTGAAATCCGGCAGTACTTCGGTGACGAACGGCACCACGCGCGCGCGTCCGACTTTGGCCAGTCGTGAAATCGAAGTCAGCGTGCACGCGGGAACGCCGAAAAAGGGCACAAAAACAGAGTTTTCGATGCCGTGGTCCATATCGGCAGCAAGCATCACCGGCTTGCCCTCGTGAAGGAGGCTCACGATCTTCCTGGCGCTTATCGACCGTTCGATCATCTCGGCGCCGAACCGGCCGCGCTGCCGTTTGGCCAGATCGCAAAGACGGGTATTCGACATATGGGTGTACAGCGCGGCGATGGGCGACTGCAGCGAATAAAGCATGCACCCCATCTCGATGCCGACGAAGTGAAACCCCATGAAGATGGTGGGCGGAGGATTTTCCTCTTCGAGGTCAATCTCGCTTTCGATGTCGATGATATTTCTGATCGAGCGCTCGCTCCCAAACCACTGAATGCCTCGTTCGAGATAGCTGCGTACGACGTGGCGGAAATGCTCTTTCGCGAGTTCGTCGCACTCGAGCCCGGACTTGTCCGGAAAGCACAGGCGCAGGTTGACAAGGACGATATGCTTGCGTCGGCCAGGAAGTGCGTAAAGGCCCGCACCAAGCGCGCTGCCAAGCCTCGCGACCCACTCGTAAGGAAGGATTGAGAGCGAGCGCAGTAAGGCTACGACAAGCAAATGACCGAGTTTTCCCAAGATATATGCCGTCAGCTCCGGTAGGCGCACGCGGCGGAGTATGCGCTCTTTTGTCCGGAATAGGGGCGGCCCCAGCAGATAACTGAACGTCAGCCATCAAGCGTCCGATCGTGCTGAATCGTCACCCGTTGTCAGCGCTGGGGCTCCGCGCATATCGGCGTAATTTGCAGTAATTCGGGCCAGGCGCGACTCCAGTCGCTGTCATGCGATTTGGCTGGAATGGTTATCGCTCGCGCGCACGCGGTGCCGGTCGCGTCGACGAAACGTCGTGCGACGGACGGCGGCACAATCGTATCGTCTGCGCCGCTGAAATGAATCTGCGGAATGCGTGCAACCGGCCCGGCAAAATCGATGGCGTTTTCCGATTCGGGCATCGGCGACACGCGATGCAATCGATTGACGAATTCATCATCGAGGTTGCCCGCAATTGTTCGAAGCGAAGCGACGTCAGTGCGCTGTGCTGCGATCAAAACCGCAATTGCGCCTCCACCGGAATAACCGACCAGTTCCACGGGCTGCCCCGGCGTAAGCGCCGCGAAGTGGTTTACCGCGTCGTTCATCGACTCGATTACCTCTGGCGCAAAGCGTTTGCTTGTCCAGTAAGGAATGCCACACTGTGGATTGAGCGTCATCGGCGTGAACTGGCAGGGGCGTGCGAGGTAGACGACGTTTGGCGAGGCGTCCTGCGCCGCGAGTGCAAGAGCTTCTGCCTGACGGGGCGTCGGGTCGAGTGACGGCACCGTGCGCGACAGCCACGCAAGGCCGTCGCCTTCGATATACACGCGAAGCGGCTTGTCATGTTGCGTTATTCGCGCGAACGCGGTGAGCACGAAGCGGCCGGTGTCGACGGTTTGCCGATGCAAATGTGCAGGAGCCGCGAGCGTGTCGGCGTGCGCATCGGGGTCGAGCGCCGCGCAACCGGCGATTGCGAGTGCGCAAAGGAGTAACAGCAGAACCGGAGCCACCGCCGCACTCAACGCGTGGCCATCTCGCAGGCGATCGCCAGGCCGCATCGCACGCATGCCTTAGCGTTTGTTGAACTGCGCGAGTTCGGCTGCGATGCGGGAAATCACACCGCTCCAGTCTCCCCGCGCGTCCTGCCGGAACAGACGCGTATGCGGATACCAGGGGGTGTCGTCGCGCCCGAGCAGCCAGCGCCAGTCTGGTACGTTTGGCAGCATGACCCACGTCGGGCAGCCCAACGCGCCGGCCAGATGGACCGGCGACGAATCGACGGAAATCAGCAGGTCGGCCAGACTCAGAATTGCCGCGGTGTCCTCAAAATCCGCAATGTCGTTGCTCAGCGACAGCATCGACATGGCTTCGGGAGGCGAGTCGGCCTGCGTGGCGGCCGGGCCTTTCTGAATCGACAGGAACGTGCCGCCGGCCATCCCGAGTGGCGCGAGTTGCGCGAGTGTCAGCGAGCGGTTCTTGTCGTTGAAATGCGTGGGCCGTCCTGCCCATGCTAGCGCGACAAGCGGGCGGGGCAGATTCGCGAGGCGCTGCCGCCAATGCCCGGCGCGCCGCGGATCGACGCTCAGATACGGCACGGGCCCCGGCAGGTCGTCCAGCGTGAGAGCCAGAGCCATCGGCAGGCTCATCATCTCGCAATGCATATCGAACGCAGGCGGCAGCGTGCCGCGCGTGACGATGTCGTCGAAGCCCGCACTGCGCTGCGCCAGCGACAGCGTTTCGGCGTTGATCTCGAGTACCACGCGCGCGCCGCTGCGCGCCTTGGCCATCGGCACGAGGCGCATGAACTGGAACGTGTCGCCGTAACCCTGTTCGTCGTGAATCAGCAGCGTCTTGCCGGGCATCGCGCGGCCGTCCCAGCGCGGCAGTTGCACCTTGCGCTCGATGCCCGCCGTGTGCGCGAGGCTGTAGCGATAGCGATACTCGCGCCAGCCGCGTTCGAACTCGCCGAGCAGCAGCAAGGTTTCGGCGAGATCGAAACGCGCCGGGAAATCGCCGGGCGCGCTCGCGACCAGCATCTCCTGAATCGCGCGCGTTTCGGCGATGCGGCCCTGCGGGCGAAGCGCGGCGGCGAGCAGTTTCCACAGCACCAGCGGGCCGCTGCCCGAGGCCAGATAGGGCCGCAGGATCGCTTCGGCTTCCTCGAAGCGTTGTTCCTCAAAGAGCGGCCGGATCTGCTGATCGATCGCGCGAATGTCGGGTGCCGGGCTGGGCATCACGGCGCTTTCACACCCAACGCGTCGAGCAGCGGGCCGAGGTGCTGCGCGTACGCATGCCAGCGGCCCTTCGAGGTTTTATAGATCGGCTGGCGTACCTGGTTCACGCTTGCGGTGCGCACCACCCGGCGGTTTTGATGGAAGTTCAGGCAAGCGTCGTCCCACGGCAGCCCGACGAACTCGATCAGGCGTCGGGCTTCGTTCTCCAGGTCGTCGACGACGGCCTCGTATTGCGTTTCGATGAACGAGCCGGCGGGCAGCAACGCACGCCAGTGAGCCAGCAGCTGTTCATATTGTCGATAGAACACGCCAAGCTCGGTCAGATCGTAGGCGAACGGCTGCAGTCCACCGAATAGCTTCGTATAGCACGACAGGCAGGTATCGACCGGATCGCGCCGCACGTGAACGATCTTCGCGCCCGGCAGAATCAGCGGGATCAGTCCGGCATAGGCGAAGTTGCCCGGCATCTTGTCGACTACGTGCGGGCGCCCCTGCGCAAGCGGCGTCACGCGCGACAGATACGCCTGGGCGCACTGGCGCAGCGTGTCTTTCGCGTTTGCATCGACGTCTAGCGCATCGAGCCAGTTGGGGAAGGGGCCGAGGCCCTCGACCGCAACGCGCAGCGCCGTCAGTTCGCCCGCGCCCGTTACCTGCGGATGCGACGAAAGGATCTGCTCGATCAGCGTGGTGCCGGAGCGCGGCATGCCGACTACGAACACAGGCAGCGTCGACGGATCGCCGAGGCCCGCCAGCTGCTGATATCGCTCGTGCGTGAGACTCGCGCGGATGCGCTCGAACCAGCGGCCGGTCTCGTCGCTGTCATAGTGGAAAGAGGCGCGCTTCTGGCGATTGCCGGCGTCGAGGTGGCCAAACGCACGGGCAGGATCCTTGATGTCGAGGTATGCCTTGCCGAGCGCGAAATGCGCCGCGATGCGATCGGTCAGCGAGCGCCGTTCGCCTTGTGCGAGATACGCCTCCAGGGCCTGAATGTCGGGGTCGTTTGCGCTATACGTGCGCAGGTCCGAGCGCGCCGACAAGGCCTGCGCGGAGCCCGGGAACTGGCTCAGCACGTGGTCGAAAGCCGCCAGCGCGTCGGCGCGGCGGCCCGCTTCGATGAACAGCGTCGCGCGTCCGACCAGCGCGACTTCGGCGATGGTGCCGGGTAATCTCGCGGCGGCCTCGTACGCTTCGAGTGCTTCGTCCGTCAGGCCGAGATCCTGCAGCACGAGCCCGAGCGTGTGGTGAGCCTCGGCGTTGTGCGGCACGAGTGCCACCGCGTGTCGCGCAGCCACCAACGCTTCGTCGAGATGTCCAACCTGTCTGAGCGCCTTGGCGCGCGCGGTTAGCGCGGACGGATGCTGCGCCGCGAACGCGTTGAGCATATCGAGCACGCGCAGCGCCGCGTCGTGGCGCTGGCGCGAGACTTCAACCTCGGCCAGGTTCAGATACGCGTCGATCAGACGCGGATTCAGATCGATCGCCTGCTGCGCATGCCGCGCCGCGTCGTCATAGCTGCCTTGGGTCGACAGCAGGAAGGCGAGATTGCTATGCGCTTCCGCATACGACGGATTGAGCGTGAGCGCCTGCGTGTAGCACGCCTGTGCGTGGTCCATATGCCCGAGCAGCCGCCACGTATTGCCCAGATTGTTGTGTGCTTCGGCCCAGTCGGGGTTGAGCGCGACGACCCTCTCCAGGCATATGCGGCTTTGCTCGAGCTTGCCCGCTTCCTGCAGCAGGATGCCGAGGTTGTTCCAGCCGTTGACGAAGGTCGGGTCCATCGCGACCGCGCGTTGTGCCGCTTCCTCGCCTTCCTGCAGCATGCCTTTCTGGCGGTACATCTCGGCGAGATTGCTCGAATAGGCGGCCGGCGCGCGCGGCGCGAGGCAAGCCTGGCGAAGATGGGAGATCGCCAGATCCAGGTTGCCGTAGGCGTGCGCCATCAGCCCGAGCAGATGATGCGCGTCCGTCTGCCCCGGCCACGCGGCGAGGACCCGCTGGGCCAGCATTTCGGCCTGGTCGGCCTGGCCGGCGTTCCAGTGTGCGTAAGCCTGCCCGAGCGCTTCCGGGATGTTCAAATTGCCTGAAGAGATGCCGCTAGACATGCTGGGGGATCCGCGAGTCGTAGGAGAAAGTCGATGCCACGAAATCGTAGCATGGTCGATCGGCGTGACCCTGTCTGTGCCGATGGCTGGACCGGGCCTCAAACGGACGCGGCCGCTTGCGCGGCCGGTGCAAATACATGTGATCGCGCGCGAAGCCGGCGTCCGCGCCGGCCTCACCGCTCGCACTCAGAACAACTGCCGCAACCGCAGCGTGCCGCCCTGCGACAGGAAGCCTCCGCCGGCCTGCAACTCGTAGCGCGCCGTGACGCTTAGATTTCTTTCGCGCAGCAGCGTGACGCCTGCGCTGAAAATGGCCGAGTTCGTCACCGGGCTGGTGCCGAGCACTGTGAAGCTATTCGCGCCGCTCAGGTCGCCGGCGAAGGTCGCGTTGGTCAACTGGTTCGTGTTGTTGTACTCGTGCCGCCACGCGACGGTCAGCTCCGGCACCAGCGTGCCATACGAGGTCGCGAATTCGCGCTCGAGTTTGGCGCCGAAGTCGGTCGTGACCGAGGTCAGATGCGATGCGTTGACCGACAGTGCCGCGCCATTGCCACCGCTTTCCGTATAGGCGCTCTGATGCAGGTAGCTGTAGGTGAGGGTGGCGAGCGGCGTGACCGTTGCGACGCCCAACGCAATCGGATAGCCGACCTCGCCGCGCGCCACGTATTGCTGGCCGTTGAAGGCACCGTTGGCCTCGCCCGCGAAACCGCTGAAGTCGACCGCGCGGTTCGTGTCGTAGCGTTGCTGCACGGCGCCCACGGACAGATTCGCGTACCAGCGGCTCGCCGTGTAGCTCGCATAGCCGATCAGGCCGTACGAGTTGACGCGGGTGTTGTCGCCGGCGGTGTCGCCGGTGTTGTTGATCGCCGCGTTGCTGTAGCTGAACGCGCCGCCGACACGCCATGCATCGGATACCGCCCGGTCGACGCCGAATATCAGGCCGGCATAGTTAGAGCTGAAGCCGTCGATCTGGTCGCGCTCGTCCTGGCTTGCGTGGCCGCCGAACGCCTGACCCCACACGCCCCAGTTCGGCGAGGCTTCGCCGGTCGAGATGCCGCTGCTGCCGTCGCGCTGGGCGAGGCGCAGGCCGTTCACGTGGCTCGACACGACGTTGAGCGTGTCGAAGGTCGGCGCCGCGGCCGCGCGGCTCGAGTTGGACTGTGAAGTCGGCGCAAGCTGCTTGCCGGCACGGTTGACCTCAGCCTGGGTGCCGGTCGCGCTGAGCGCGAGCGATGCGTTGTACAGATTCAGCAGCGCGAGGTCGTTGATGCCTTTGTAACCTTGCAATCCGCCGAGCGCGGCACGTGCGTTCGGCACAGTCGCGGGTGTCGGCGTCGGCGTCGGTGTCGGCGTGGGTGTCGGAGATGGGCTCGGGCTCGGTGTGGGTGTCGGCGTCGGTGTCGGTGTCGGCGACGAAGGTGACGGCGAAGGTGACGGTGACGGTGACGGCGTGGGCGTGGGTGTGGGCGACGTCGCATCGGCGACGGTCAGCACCAGGTCGCTGTTGCTCGCGCCGTTTGCCACGGCCGCACCGTTGACGACCAGTCCGCTCGCCCCTCCGGCGATCGAGTACGTCAGGTGGTCCGCGTTGTAGTTGGTGCCGGCGGCGGCCGCGTCGATCACGACAAAGCGCTGACCCGCCGCAAATCCGTAGGCATTGAGCTTCTGCAGCGTGACGCTCGAGTTGGCCGCCACGTTTGCGCTACCCGACACGACCAGCCGGCCGTAGCCGCTATCGCCGGCGAGCGAGCCGCCGGCGTTGGCGTTGTCCGCGACGCCGACCAGCAGCGTGGCATTCATGCCTTGCGTGTAATTGCCGGTGATCGCGACGGTCCGGTTGACTTGCAGCACCGCGGTACCCGCGTTGTTGACCGCATTGCTGCCGACATTGATATTGCTGTCGAGCAGCAGGTTGCCGGAACCGAAGTTGACATTCGACGACGCGTTGCTGATGGTGCCCATCGCGCCGCCGATGCCGGTCAGCGTGCCGAAGCTCGAGTCGGCGGCACCATTGATGTTCAGATCGTTGGTGGACAGGTTGGTGATGTTGCCGGCGATCACCCCGGAGTTGGTGATCGTGCCGAGCGTACCCGTGCTGCTGTTGTTGATCGCGGCCACCGAGCCGGTGATCAGGCCGCTATTGGAAATCTGCCCGAGGATGCCGGCGTTCGAAATGCCGGTTCGACCGACGATCGAGCCGCTGCCCGTGATGCTCAGCCCGCTGATCGTGCCGCCGCTCTGGTTGGACAGCGCGATCGCGCTGCTGCCCATCAGCGTGCCGCTGTTGGTCAGGCTGCCGATGCTGCCGGAATTGGCGAGGCCGAACTGCCCGTTGATCGTGCCGGTATTGTTGATGATGCCGACCTGGCCGACATTGATCACGCCGTCGCCGCCGCCGCTGATGGTGCCGGCATTGGTCAGCGTGCCGATGACGCCGGCGTTGTTGATCGCGCTCGCGCCGCCGCTGATCGAGCCGCTCGTGTTATTGGTCAGCGTGCTGATCGTCGCGCCGGCGTTGTTGCGGATGCCGAACAGGTCAGGGCCGTTCGATGCGGTGATGTTGCCGCTATTGATCAGCGTGCCGATCCGGCCGCCGTTGTTGATGCCCGAACTGCCGCCGGTGATCAGGCCGCCGGCATTGTTTTCCAGCACGGTGATCGTGCCGTTGTTGCGGATGCCGGTGAACAAGGTATAACCGAAGCCGCCGCTACCGTTGATCAAGCCGGTGTTGGTCAGCGTACCGATGCTGCCCGGGTTGAAGATACCGGTGCTGCCGGCGCTGATCGTGCCCGTGTTGACCAGTGTGCCGATCGCGGAGTTGTTGAATAGCCCGGCCGCGCTGACGGTCATCGCGAGGATGCTGCCGTTGTTGATGACGGTGCCGATCGAGGCGGCATTCAGGAAGCCGTATCGGGTGCCGGCGATCGTGCCGTTATTGGTCAGCGTTCCGAGCCCGGCACCGACTGCCAGCAGCGCCGTCGCGGTCTGGAAGTTGGCGAGGACGACATTCGGGTTGATCGCGCAGTTGCCCGATGACCAGCCGATCTCGGGGCTGTTGCTGCTGATCGTTCCGTTCACCCCGCAGTTGGCCTTGGCAACGAGCGGTGTCGCTCCGGCCAGCACGCCGGTAAGGGCCGCTGCAATTGCACGTTTTTTTGGTTGTCTGGTCGGGCTACTCATGAGATACGCCAAGGTAGAGGGTTTTACACGAGCGCGAGTATGCAGTAACCCGAATAAACTCGTGAAGTTTTTTAGCGTGCTATTGCGAAATTCAGACAGGGGCGTTGCGCATGCCTGTTGGTGCCGTTATATGCGATTCTATTGGCTCGGAGCATTCGCAGTCCACATCGGGCGGGCATCTGAAGAAATCGGGCCGCCATCCTAAAGTTTTGCGTTGCATCGCCGTTAACAGGTGGCCGTATTGCCTGGCGATGCGCAATGTATTGCCGGGTATTACCGGTTATGCATTGCCAAGAATAAATACCGATTGACATCCGATACTGTACGTCTTTAATGGCGGATTGCCGGGCGTTTAAAAGCATGGTCGACCTTATCATCCCGCGGCAGAGTCCGTTAGACATTCCTGCCGGCGTGTGGAACATCACCGAAGCGATCGAATACCGGGCGCGGCGGCAACCGGCCGCACCCGCGCTGATTCTTCCCGAGCGCGTGCTCAGCTTTCGCGAACTGGTCACGGCAGTGCACGTGGTTGCATTGAAGCTGCTCGGCGATGGCGTGCACACCGGGCAGACGGTCGGCGTGTCGATGGAGCAGACCTCGTTGCACCTGGTGACGCTGCTGGCGATCGCGCGGATCGGCGCGATCGCAGTGCCGCTGCACACCGCGCTGGCGCCCGAGCGACGGATGCTCGCGGCGCGCCGCTTCAACGTGGTGGCGGTGGTGTCGGGGCGCGACGATATGCGGCTTGATGGTTTGCCGTTTGTGCAACTGCGCGCGGTCGACCTTGGCAGACGCGTGCCGCTGCTGCCGGCCACCAAGACTCGAGCCGACGATCCGTGCTGGATTTCGCTGTCGTCCGGCACGACCGGCGACCCCAAAGGCGTGCTGCGCACCCACGGCTATATGCTGGATCGTGTCGTCAAGTCGACTGACATACGCGATCCGAACTCGCGCCTGTTGCCGCTGGACCTGAATTTCGCGGTGGGTTTCGGCCAGGCGATGCGCATGCTGGTGATCGGTGGCGCGGTGGTGCTGTCGCCGCAGCGATCGGCGGCCAATCTTGCTTACATGGTCCGCTCGCATGCGGTCACGCACTGGCTGCTGTCGCCCGCGATGGCCGAGGACATCCTCGCGCTGCTCGAAGACGACGATATCCATTTTCCGTCCGTTACCAGCCTGCGCATGCTCGGTGGCGCGCCGAGCCCGCGTCTGCTCGATGCGCTGGTGCGCAAGTTCACGCCGCATGTGTACGCCGATTACGGAACCTCGGAGGTCGGCCCGGTTGCCGTCGCATCGGCTGAAATGATGAAGCGCGCGCCGGATTGCGCGGGCCATGTGGTGCCGTGGGTGACGGTCGAAATCGTCGATGAACAGGACCGGCCATTGCCGGCTGGCCGGTCGGGCCGTCTGCGGATGAAAGTGGAGCAGATGTTCGACCGGTACCATCTCGACGAGTCGCTCACTGACCAGCGCTTTCGCGACGGCTGGTACTACCCGCACGACCGCGCGCGGCTCGACACGGATGGCTTGCTGTATATCGAAGGTCGTGAAGACGACGTGTTCAACGTGAGCGGCAACAAGGTTTCGTTCCGCGACGTCGAAAGCGTGCTGGAAACGCATCCCGCGGTGCGCGAGGCGGCGGCGTTCGTGTTGCCGCAAGCCGCGGGGCGGGATCTGCTGGCGGTGGCGGTCGTGGTGGTGGGGTCAGCCGGCACGCGGGCGGACGAATTGCTCTCATGGGCCGCGCAAAAGCTGGGGCCGATCAGCCCTGAAAAACTGTTCTACGTCGATGAGTTTCCGCGCACGGTAACCGGCAAGGTCTTGCGCGACCGCCTGAGTGAATCGTGCGCGTGACGCGTGGTTGAGTGAAAGACTTCCGGGGAGTAGTGCGGTGAACACACCTGCTTGCGTCGACGTACACGCGATGATTGCCGGGCGTCCGCTTGGACGGCTGCAAAAAATCGTGCTGCTGCTCGGTTTCTGCGTGATCGCCCTCGAAGGGTTCGATATGGCCGTGATGGGCTTTATCGTGCCGGTGCTCAAGCAGCAGTGGCATATCAGCAGTCAGGCTCTGGGGCCCGTGTTGAGCAGCGCGCAATTCGGCCTGATCGTCGGCGCGATCGTGGCTGGACCGCTTGCCGACCGCTTTGGCCGCAAGACAGTGCTGCTCGGCAGCGTCGCGCTATTCGGCACAGCCACGCTGCTGACCGCAACCGCCAGCGTGTTGTTGCCGCTGATCCTGTTTCGTTTTCTGACCGGTCTCGGTGTGGGGTCGGTGGTGCCGAACACGGCGACGCTGATTGCGGAATATGCGCCGCCGCGAATCCGTGCGCTGTCGGTATCGTTCATCATTTGCGGCGTGTCGTTCAGCTCGGCGTGCGCCGGCTATCTCGCGGCGTGGATCATTCCGGTCTTCGGCTGGCGCAGCCTGCTGCTGGTCGGCGGCGCGTTGCCGCTCGTGTTGCTGCCGGTTCTGCAGATGCTGCTGCCCGAATCGGTGCGCTTTCTGGTGGCGACGCAGGCGAGTGCATCGCGGATTCGCGCGATCGTCGAAAAGATGGCGCCGGGGACGACGTCCGAGCGATCCGTTTTCGTCGCGTCGACTGAGCAGGCCGGCCGCGCCGAAACGAAACTGCTGTTCTCGGCGCAATACCGGTTCGGCAGCCTGATGTTGTGGCTCACCTATTTCGCCGCCTTGCTGGCGAGCAACATGTTGTCGAACTGGTTGCCGACCTTGATCAGGGAGTCGGGCTTCAGCTTCCAGTTCGCCGCCAGCATTGCTGCCGTGTATCAGACGGGCGGTGTGCTCGGCGCGCTCACGCTGGGGTGGGGGATGGACCGGCGCAATCCACACAAGATACCCGCACTGGCGTACGTGCTAAGCAGCGCGTTGTTCGTCGGCATCGGCCTTGCCTTTCATTCCGTCGTGTCGATGCTGTTGCTGGCATTCGTGCTCGGCTTTTTCCTGATCGGCGCGATCTGCAGCGTCAACGCGCTGCCGACGATCTTCTATCCCACGCGGGCGCGCGCGACGGGTTCGTGCTGGATGCACGGCGCGGGGCGGTGCGGTGCGCTGCTGAGCGTATTTCTGGGCGCACAGATGCTGGCAGCGGCGTGGAGCGCCGACCAGGTCTTCATGGTGCTCGCCGCGCCCGCGTTGGTAGCGGGGTTGGCGCTTTTCGCAAAGGATGCTTGATGATCGCTTTGGACGCTGCCTGGCGGGATTGGCTCGCCTTGAACACGCAGCGGGGCTGTTCCGCGGAATCGATGCTCGACTCGATGCTGCAGGCCGGCATCGATGCTGCGATTGCCCGTACGGCGATCGCGGCGCAGATCGCGGGCCGCAACGCCGCTCAGCAGATGGCGCCGCAAACGCAACCGGTTCAGTCCTTCGGGCAAGCGGCTGTGGCAACCGCCGGTCAAGCCGCGATTGCCGGCGGCTACGAGTATGATGCCGCTCCGGTTGAACTGCGCAACGTGATTCGCGCACACGACCGCGATATCGATGTGCTGATGCGCTGCGAGCGTCCGCAACTCATCCTGTTTGGCAACGTGCTCTCCGACAGCGAGTGCGAGCAGCTGATCGAGCGTTCACGCGATTCATTGCGTCGTTCGACGACGGTGAATACCGACGACGGCAGCGAAGACGTCATTCAGAATCGTACGAGCGAAGGCTTGTATTACCAGCGTGCCGAAGACGCGTTCATCGAGACGCTCGACCGACGTTTTGCCGCGCTGACGAATAGTCCTGTCGAAAACGGCGAAGGCCTGCAGATACTGCATTATCCGGTCGGTGCGGAATATCGGCCGCACTTCGACTTTTTTCCGCCGTGGCAAGCCGGCAGCACGCTGCATACCGCGCGCGGCGGGCAGCGTGTCGCCACCTTGATCGTCTATCTGAACGACGTGCCCGGCGGCGGCGCGACGATTTTCCCGGACGCCGGCATGGCGGTAGAGGCGAGGCGCGGACACGCGGTCTATTTCCGCTATACGAATCGCGCCGGGCAGGTCGATCCGCTCAGTTTGCATGGCGGTGCGCCGGTTACGGCAGGCGACAAGTGGATTGCGACCAAATGGGTGCGCGAGCGGGCTTATGTATAGGATGGGCGGCGTTTGGCGTGCAGCGGCACCGCTCAAATCCGCTTGGCTTCCCGAATACTCTTAAGGAACGCCCGCGTCCTGTCGCGAGTCGGATCGCCAAAGATCTGTTCCGGCGGCCCTTCTTCATAGACGGCGCCGTCGCACAGAAAACATACTTTCGATGACACTTCCCGCGCGAAGCCCATCTCATGTGTCGCGAGCAGCATCGTCATGCCTTCGCTCGCCAGATCACGCACGATGTTCAGCACTTCGGAAACCAGTTCGGGGTCCAGCGCCGAAGTGATTTCATCGAGCAACAGCACCATCGGATCCATCGCCAGCGCGCGCACGATTGCCACGCGCTGCTGCTGTCCGCCCGACAACCGGTCCGGATATTCCTTCGCCTTGTGCGCGAGGCCAACGCGCCTGAGCAGCGTCATCGCGCGTTCTTCTGCGTGATCTCGGGGTTGTTTCAGAACGCGAATCGGCGCGAGCGTCACATTCTCGAGAACGCTCATGTGCGGAAACAGGTTGTAGCCCTGAAACACGATGCCGATGTCCCGACGCAACGCATCGACGTCGACGCCCGGGCCGGTGATGCGATCCCCATGCACCAGTATCTCGCCGTCGTCGATCGACTCGAGACCGTTGATACAACGCAGTAGCGTCGACTTCCCCGAGCCTGACGGCCCGATCAGGCACACCACGTCATGCTCGCCGACTGTCATCGCGAGGCGCTTGATAACCGGCACGTCACCGTACGATTTCGAAATATCGCGAATGTCGATAAACGACATGGAATCTCCGTCAAGCTTCGCCAGCACGCATACGGGCGCGGTCGCGCCGCATCATCCGCTCGACAAATCTCGTTTGCGGAATCGATACGACGATGAAAAGCAGCGCCACGGTGCTGACCGCGGAAAGATTGTAGTAATTCGATGCAATCAGCATCGACTGGTTGAATGAATCGATCACGCCCACCACCGACACCAGCGCCGTATCTTTCTGCAACGAAATAAAGGAATTGAGAAGTGGCGGAATGATCTGCCGGATCCCCTGCGGAACGATGACGAAGCGCAAGGTCTGGAAATGGGACAAGCCAAGCGAACGCGCCGCGGCGTTCTGGCTCCAGTGAATGCTGAGAATGCCGGCGCGGTAAATCTCCGCGACGTAAGCGCCCACCGTCAACGTCAACGCGATGATGACGAACACCGTCAGCGAAAAATCTTTCAGCATCGGGATGCCGGTCAACGGAATGCCGAAACCGACCAGATAGATCACCAGCACTGCGGGTACCGCACGGAAGATATCGACGTACGCAGTGGCGATCAGACGAACCGGTTTGCCGGCGACACCGGGCGCGAACATCGCGAGCGCGACGATCAACCCCCAGATCAACACCAGCACTTCGGTAATGACGGAGATCTTGACGTTCATCCAGAATGCGGTGAGCACCAGTGGGAACGTCTTCACCATCAGGGGTACCAGGAAGAATGTCTTGGCTACCGCCTGATGGTTGACCAGGAAGAACTGCAACACGAGGATCACGACCAGTTGCGCCAATGCATAGCCCAACGCGACAAAGCACTGGTCCCGAGCCCCCGAACGGGCGCCACGTGCTTCCGCGAGATCCTCGTGTGCGGCCGCATCGCGAATACGGCCGCACGCCCTGAGTGCGCGCACCACCGGCAACACGATCGGGATCGACAGCAACGCGAGCACCACGCTGAGCGCATTGACCCACACGTCATCGAAATGAGCGGAGAGGAGGGCGGTTCGCATGACGGCAACCGTGTACCAGCTTCCCAATACGACGACCGCGACCGACGCGATCGACGCGAGCACGAGTGACGTGGGCACACACGGCGTGGCGCCCATTCTCAAGCGACGGCCGTTGCCCGCGGTGCCCGGCATGACGTCGCTTGTCTGTCGCGTTGCATTGCTCATGGTTCAGGCTCGTTGGCTCGGGTCCGGGGGGGCGCTTAAGCTTAAGGATTCAGCACCGGCACTTTGGTCGGATCCGTACCGAGTTCCGGCGTCAGATATTTGGTGGTCAGTTTGTCCAGCGTGCCGTCCTTCTTCATGCCATCGATCAGCTGGTTGAATGCGGCCAGATTCGGCGAATCCTTGTTGACCAGTCCGCCCCACTTTTCACCGGTATCGAAACGGCCGACTACTTCCAGTGCGCCATTCGAGTTCTTCGCGCGCAACAGAACGTTCGGCGTATCGTAGATCACCGCATCGACCTGTCCTGCGGCCAGCGCCGTGTACATCGACGGCGGATCGTTGAACACCTTCGGCTGCTCGGTGGGCTTGACCTTCTCGACGATGTAGTCGTAGGCCGTGGTGCCCCGTTCAACCGCATAGCGAAGGCTGCCGAGATTCTTCTTGTCGACCTTGGTGCCGGCCTTGACCAGAATACCCTGATCGGAATTGAAGTACGGCTCGGTAAAGTTCACGACCTGCTTGCGCGGTTCGGTGACCGTGATTTCACTCAGCGCGATATCGAATCCCTGCGATTGTCCGGTCAGGATCTGCTGAAACGACCGCGACACCAAAACCACCCGATCGAGGCCCGCGCGATAAGCCATGTTCGCGGCCATGCAATATTCGAAGCCGTCCTTGATCGTGTCGAGAGAATCGCCGTTCCACCAGCCCGGTACACCGAGAACCGGCCTCACCGACAGCGTGCCTGGAACAGCGGTCGTCAATTTGACCGAGCCTTTTTGTCCGGTCACTTCGCATTTGCCAAAGTCCTGCGCGGCGAATGCGGTGGCGGCGACGGTACTCAACGCGACGCAGAGCGCCGCCCGTTGAAGCCACGTTGTGCGTTTTGCTGCGACAGGCAGGGTGCTTTGGGTCACGTTAGTCTCCTCGATGGTGGGGTACTGGATCTTTAACGACTGGGTATGCGTGTACAGGTTATCGAGTACTACGGCACAGCGAGATCGGGTGAAGCCCGGCACCCTCAGCTCATGCAAGGAGTCGCGGGCTGCGCGATGCCGCCGTGAGGCATGCCGCCCGACACATCGCCCCAGAGCACCGCGTGATCTTCCGGCAGCGCGCGCGAGTTCGGCACCGATAACCACAGCCTCATCAGCATCCGGTCCTGGCCGGTCGTCGCGTCATCCTTGAAAGCGGTGCGCCCGTGGTAGACGATGTGGTTGTTGAGAAGCTGAATATCGCCAGGCGCGAAGCGCATTTCGAAGCACTGTTCCTGCGCGAGTTGCAGCAGCAGCCGCAATGCTTCGTGCTCGGCATCGGTCAGTTTGCGCACGCTCGAAAGCAGTTGCGCATTCTCGATGTAGGTCAGCGAAAAATGACTCGTCAGCTTACCGTCGCGCACCCCGAAAACCGGCAGGTCGTAGGCCACGTGCTCGCCGCCCGCCTCTTCGCCGAACCGGCTGCGCGGAATCGGCCTGCACAGCAGAGCATGCAGATCCGGCCGGCGTTTGAGCATTTCGTTGTAGACGGTCGCGCTGCTGGCGAGCTTGCTGACGCCGCCTTCCGATGCCTGACGCACGCACAGCAAGCCGACGACGTCGCAGCGATCCGTGTGAAAGCGCAATTCGCCTGGCGACAACGTGCGTGCGCCCGAGGACAGAAATTCTTTGCCTGATGCGTCGACCGTCGCGCCATACAGTCTGGCGCCGACGCCCGCCCCTTCGTCCTTGATCTCACGCATCAGTTCGCCGCGGCGGTTCTGGAACATCGGCGTGCCGAGATGACGGCCCAGCGCATACCAGATGCGTCGCAACTGTTCCTGGTCGTAGCGACTGACGTCGAGGCCGCGGATCTTCACCATGCCGGAGCCGTTCTCGAGTTCTTCGCGCACGTCGTCGAAGAATGCCTTCGCGCTGGGTAGCGGGAAGTTGTCGCGGGCGATGTCGGTCCAGTTGATATCGGCTGATTTGCCGGCAGCGATGTCGATCTCGTTCAGTACGGCTGGCGGAAAGTTCTTGACCCAGCGAGGGTTCTCGACCATTTCGACACCGTTCCACACACACGCACCTTGCAGGTAATCGGCGGATGACATGCGTTCTCCAAAGTGATTGAGGCCCGAGCAGTGTCGCCCCTGAACCGTGGTGTGTTTCGAATGGGTGCAACTGCCGCGTTGCAGGGTTGTATATACAAGGTATGCAAGATAAGTCGCGGCCAGTTTTCCTTCAAGCGGTTATCGTAAGAATGCGGGGAAACACCTATCTGGCGTCGTCTTGCAGCAGAATCCTGCGTGCCCACGCGATGGCTTTCTGTCAGCGCAATCGTGGGAAGCGGCGCGCCGCGACGTGCACGCCGATCACGCACGCGAGCCCGATCACACCGCCCGTGATCACGTGTGTGAGCCGCTCGAACGCGTCGGCGGCGGACTGGTTCGCGAGCATGATCGCCAGCGAGACGAACAGGCAGCGGAAGAAATACGCGACCACATAGCGCCGGAATGCGACCAGCGTCAGAAACACGGCCAGGGTCGCGAGCGTGACCGCCATACTCGAATGCGGTACCAGATATTGCCCGAGCAGGACACCGATTGGCACGCCTACGATCACGCCGAACGCACGGTTTTTCAGTTTCGTTCGTGCCGTATCTACCCTACCCGTGACGATGCTCGCCGCGCCCCAGATCACCCACTGCGCGTTTTGCATATGTCCGTACTCGACCATCATCGCCGTGATGCCGACGCTCGCGATCATCGCGATCAGGTCTTCGCGATAAGGTGCGCGGACGCCGAAATCGTCGAGATTGGACCAGCGTGCCGCTGCGTTGCCATGCGAATGGATATACGCCGACACGAGCGCCGGCGCGAGCGCGACGAGCAGATACGGCAGGGAAGCGGGCGCAGCGCTCACCAATGCATCGATGGTGCGGCCTCCATGCAGATCATTGGCAAGGATCAACACCGGAACGAAGGTCCACGTTCCAAGCGCGCGTAGCGCGTTGCCGCGGGAAGCAAGCAGGATCACGCCCGCGCCGAGCAGCATGCAGGCAACGACGAACAGCGCCGGAATCCGTTCGGCAAGCAGCAACAGCCAGGTCCCGCCGATAATCGCGAGTCCGTGTGCAAGTACGCCTGCCGGCCGCAGCGCGAGCTTGTCCTCGGCGATCATCGCCGCGACCGTCAGCAGCGATGCCTTGGTCCACAGTTCATTGCCTGTGACTAGTGCAAGCACGATAAACGGTAGCAGTGCAAGGGTCGCGCGCAGTAGCGGTCCGCCGTCGATTTCAGTTGCGAGACGTCGAGGGAGGGAGGCGTCGGCAGGCATGCGTGAAGTCCCTTCTGATAGTTCGAGTCGCGCATGCAGATTGCATGCAACTGCCGCTGATGAGATTTCCATTTCGGACTACGCGTCGAAAATGGAAATTAATCCTTGCGAACAATGCGCTTAATTCTTAGCGATCGTTTTCCTAAACTTGGCATCGCCTGTTACGGACTCGATCCCGCGCTGTCAGCGTACTGTATGTCGTCGGTATGGCGAGATACAGCGGAATCGTTTGCGCCGAAATTCCAATTCAATCAAGGAGACACGGATCATGATCAAGGCCACCAGCACATTTATCGCAGCCGCCGCGGCACTTACGCTGTCGGTCGGTGCTTATGCACAGAACAACACGCTGGCGACACCGAGCGTCGTGTCGCCGGCCGCCGCAACGAGCAGCTACGGCACGCCTGGTGCCACTAATTCGGATAGCGGCACGCGTGCCGCGTCGGCGAACCCGGGCCAGCAAACGAGCGCGAACAATAGCTCGACGGCCAGTACCGCCGCCTTCGGCGGCAACAACACGCTGGCGACTCCGAGCACGGCGTCGCCGGTTAAGTAACCGCAATCAAGCGTGGCAACCTGGCGTAACCCGACGCAGACAAGCGTAAGGAGCAGGGATGCTTGGCGTGCGTCCTAAAGGACTATCGCAGACTATCGCTATGAAATCCTGAAGTCTGGGAATTCTGGTTTTTCGTTCGCCATTCATCAAAAGACCGCTGTCCTTACAGACAGCGGTCTTTCGCTTTCCACATCTGTCTGGCAAGCGGTCGCTGCTGGCAGCCCTTCAGCAGGATTGCGATTTCATCAATAGCCAGGCGGTCCGTACATTTTGGTGTTCCCGTGCGGCACCTCGGTACGCTCTTGTTGCGGATCGGCAGGCGCGGCCGCTGCAGGTGCAGACGATTGTTTGCCCGCGTTGGGATCGGCTCCGGACTTGGGGGAGACAGAGGTTGTGCATCCCGCCAGGATGAGCAGTGAAGCCACAAGCACCACGTTTGTCATACTGGCCTCCAAAGGGTAGATCCGCCGCAGGCCGCACCGGTTATCGTCGCGTGCGGCTGGCGGTTTGAGCGCGACGCCAGACCGTCGTGATCGTCAGATAGGCACCTGCTTCGCGAACGTAAGTTTCAAGCCCGACTCGTCCGTCACGACGCGAAGCCCGGCGTAATCGCGCACCGATGCCGACGCTGCGTCTATCGGAACAGCATGCGACTGGGTGATCGCGAGCACATCGGCGCCGGCCGCGAGGCCTGCCTGAATGCCGACGGGCGCATCTTCGAACACCAGGCAATCGCTTGCCGCAAAGCCCAGCTGTTTTGCGGCGTCCAGATAGCCGTCCGGCGATGGTTTGCCGCGCTCGATGTCTTCGGCGGTGATCAGCAGTGGTGGGAAGGGAAGCCCAGCCGCCCGGATCCGTGCCTCGGCAAGTTTGCGCGGTGCAGACGTGACGATCGCCCAGCGATCGGGCGGAATCGATCGAAGGAAGGATGCGGCACCCACGATCGGCTCGACATCGGAAACGTCCGCGATCTCTTCCTGCGTGATCCGCTCGGCCTCGACTGTTGGATCAACGCCCGGCAGCCCGAGCCGGCGGATCGTATCGAGCGAGCGAACACCGTGAATGGTCGGCAAAAGCACCGCCGGATCGAGCCCGTGACGTTCGGCCCAATGTGCCCAGACTCGCTCGGCCGATGCAATCGAGGTGAGGATGGTGCCGTCCATATCGAACAGGAAAGCACGGTAGGTACGCTCGAACACTGCTGTCACTCGTCACTCCGCTTTGCTTTGGCTGTGGTGCCCAACATACTCTCACGCCGAAGTTGACGAAATCAATATCTCTGACTAAAGTCAGAGATATGAACGCATCCGACATTCGACAGATTCGCAGCTTCAACCGGATCGTGGCCGAAGGCATCGGCGCTATCGACGATCGTTTTCTCGGTCGTGGCCGCCCAATGGGCGAGTCCCGGCTTCTATGGGAAATAGGCGAGGACGGCGCCGATCTTCGGACACTTCGCGCACGTCTCAATCTGGATTCAGGCTATCTGAGCCGCACCCTTGCGTCCCTTGAACGGCAGGGGCTGGTCGCGGTTCTCGCGCATCCGGACGACGGCAGAGTACGCCGCGCCAGCCTGACCGAGGCAGGCGTCGATGAAAGAGCCGAACTCGAAAAGCTTTCGGATGCGGTTGCTCGCGGCGTTCTCGAACCGTTATCTGCCGAGCAACGGCGGAGGCTGGTCGCGGCGATGTCTGAGGTAGAGCGCTTGCTACAGGCCTCGATGGTGCGTTTCACAATCGAAGACCCAACCAGCAAAGATGCGCGATGGTGCGTTGAACAGTACTTCGCCGAATTGAATGCACGCTTTGATTCGGGCTTCGATCCGTCGCTCAGTCTGTCGGCCGATGCCAGCGAACTGACAGCGCCCGAAGGTACGTTGATCGTCGCACGACTTCACGCACACGCCATAGGCTGCGTCGCGCTCAAGTTTCACGGGGAGTCTCCGTGTGAGCTTAAGAGGATGTGGGTTAGCCCGTCTGCCCGCGGTTTGGGTCTGGGTCGGCGGTTGATTGAAGAGGCCGAGAAACACGCGCGCCAGTCAGGCGTTTACGTCGTCCGCCTGGAGACCAATCGGACACTCCATGAGGCGATCGGGCTTTATCTGCGATCCGGATACGTTGAGGTCAAGGCGTTCAACGCCGAACCCTACGCACATCACTGGTTTGAAAAAAAGCTGGCGCGATGAAAATTCGGAGTGGCTTGCGGGGCCGGCGCCGCAGCGCCAGCCTGGCCACAGGGAAATCGATGCGAATTGCTGCAAGCTTCTGGATTGTCTCGGTGGTTGTGCTGGCCGGTTGCGGTGGACAGAGAGCACCTTCGACAGCCGCGACAGCATCTTCCGTTGTTTCAGCGCCCACCGCCGCATCGCGATCTGCGACGGCCCATTGGATCCCGGGGCAGGCAGACACATGGCAATGGCAGTTGAGCGGTGCGATCAACACCACCTACCCGGTGCACGTATACGACATCGATCTGTTCGACGCGCCGCAGTCGACGATCGACAAACTGACAGCGCAGGGCCGCAAGGTGGTCTGTTACTTTTCCGCGGGCAGCGCGGAAAACTGGCGGCCCGACTACGCGAAGTTCGTGGCTTCTGATAAGGGCAAGGGTCTGGATGGGTGGGCCGGCGAGCGCTGGGTCGATACCCGCTCGGTCAACGTGCGCAACATCATGCAGGCTCGCCTTGATCTCGCGGTCAGCAAAGGGTGCAACGGCGTCGAGCCGGATAATGTCGATGGTTATACAAACGCGCCCGGATTTCCTCTGGACAGCTCGACGCAGGCCGACTTCAACCTGTTTATCGCGCGCGCTGCGCATGCGCGCGGCCTGGCAGTTGCGTTGAAGAACGACCTTGAGCAGATCGACACGCTTGGTGCGAGCTTCGACTTCGCGGTCAACGAGCAGTGTCATCAAGTGAACGAATGCGCCGGCTACGACGCATTCGTCGCTTCAGGCAAAGCCGTATTCAACGCCGAATATGCATCGAAATACGTACAAGACACGAAGGGCGCTCGCAATTCGCTTTGTCGATCGGCCAGAGCCGAAAATATACGCACGCTAGTCTTGCCGCAAGCGCTCGACGATCGCCTTCGCTTCAGCTGCGATTGAGTGGTGTCGACGATCAATACCCGTAGCCACCCTGGCAGGGTACATAGGCGCGCCGATAGCCGTCATAGCAAGCGGCGGCCGCCGGCGGTTGCGCATAAACCGGCTGCGTATAAGCGGGCTGCTGATAAACCGGCTGTGCATACGCGGGCTGCTGATAGACCGGCTGCGCGTACGCGGGCTGCGCATTCGCAACCGACGTCACCAGCGCGCCGAGGAGTGCGCCGCCGATGAGCGCGCCCACGACCGCGCCGCCATTGCCGCCGCCGTGACCATGGCCCCAGCCGCCGCGCCCGTGCGCCGACGCCTGCTGGGCCACCGACAAACTACCGATTACCAACAAAACAAGTGCTGTGCGTTTCATGAGACTTCTCCGTTCCCGTTTGGCGGGTTGATGGAGATCATCTTAAGCAGGCGTCTAAGAAATAGATGATGCAGTTGGTAACCGTGCATTTCAAAACTTACAAAGTCGCGTTTCGGGTCGCGGCAGGCAACGATGCGAAGACATTCGCACACTGCTGTCTGCGTGCTGCACGGCTCGCACAAACCTAGCCCTTCGCACGGCGTTTCAGGAAGCTCGGGGGATGGCCGTAGAACTTCTTGAAGGCCTGCGCGTAGGAGCCCTCTGTGGCATACCCCACTGCAAGCGCCACGTCGAGCTCACGCATACCGGACATGTGCAGTTCGAGCGCCCTTGTCATTCTCACGTGATTGCGCCACTGCTGGAACGCCATGCCTGTTTGCGCCAGAAAAAGTCGTTGCAGTGTTTTGGTGCTCGCGCCCACCTCGACGGCCCAATCTTCAAGCGACTTTTCGATCGAGGTGTCGCGTTCGATTGCCCTGCAAATAACGGCGAGCTTCTTGTCGTCTGGAATACGAATGGATGAGCCGGTTCGCGGAGCCCGTACGATTTCGTCCACGATAACGTGCGCGCGGCGCATTTTCTCGTCAGCGCTCAGATTGGTCTGCGGCCATAGCGATACATCGATGATGAGCTCACGAAGCAGCGGGCTGAGAATAAAGACGCCGCACTTTCCGCATGAGCAAAAGTCGCTATCGATGTAGAGGCTGTGGTAGCGGAACCGGCGGTCCAGAAACACCGCATGCGACTCTCCAGCAGGCAGCCATGCGGCACGGTCTGGTCCCAGTCGCACGATGCCGCTGCGTGTCTCCAGCAGCATCGGACCTTGCTGTGCGAAAACCAGCTGCCCATAAGCGTGCACGTGCGCTTCGAAGTCCAACGCGTCGCCCTCGCGAACCACTGCGCTGACGGGAAAGTCATCGCGATGTACGTCGACTAGTCGCGGATTCGGTTGCATGTCCTGTCCGGTTTTGAATGGATTGTGACCTGTGTCAAACGGTGCGCTTCCCGCCCGGGAACTTACAGTACAACACCACAATTCACCAGGAGACAAAATATGTTCATCGACCTCACCCTCGCCATCGACATGCACGATCCCGTTGTCGGCAAGGCCAACCAGGACCAGAACAGCTTCATGTCCCAAGGGCACATCGGAACCCATCTGGATGTGTACGCAGGACAGGGCCGTCCGCCGGTTGAATTCGCGGTGCGCCGAGGCGTAATCGTCTATGTCGGCGACGTCGGCGAAACCGAGATCACCGCAAAGGTCCTCGAAGGGTATGACGTCCGCGAAGGCGATTTCGTTATCTTCCACACGGGCTATCTGTCGAAGTACCCGTACGGAACGCGCGACTATTTCCGCGGCCATCCGCAAATGTCATGGGATTTCATCGAAACGCTGGCGCAGATGAAGCTCGGCTTCATCGGGCTGGATTTCGCCGGCCTGCGCCGCGGCGAACAGCATGGCCCGGCAGACCTGCTGGTCGGTCGCCGCGGCGGCTTCATCATCGAGAACATGAACAGGATCGGCGAACTCTACGATGCGATCGGTAAGGCGGAGTTTAAGGTGCACACCGGCTGGACGGGCTTCCTCGGCTTCAGCGGGCTCTCGTGTCGTGTGGTGGCGGAAGTGCCCGATACGGCACAGTAAAGCGAGAGGACATCATGATGCTCAGTGAGGAACAACTTAGCTATCGCGCTGGAATGGCCAGGCTCGGCGCTGCGGTTCACGTAGTGACCAGCGATGGTGTCGCCGGGAAGGCCGGTATTGCGGCCTCGGCGGTTTGCAGCGTCACCGATACGCCACCCACGCTGCTGGTTTGCGTCAACCAGCAGTCGTCCGCACACAATGCGCTGATCAGGAATGGCGTGCTGTGCGTGAACACGCTCAGTGCGTCACACGAGGCGCTATCGCGTAAGTTCGGTGCAGGCGTCAGCATAGAGGAGCGCTTCGCCGGAACGACATGGAGCACGCTGAAAACGGGTGCTCCCGTGCTGGAAGATGCGTTAGTGGCATTCGATTGCAAGGTAGTCGATACGCTTTGCCAGGGCACGCACAGCGTTTTCATTTGCGAGGTACAGCAAATAAAACTGAACGATGGCGAGGCGACGGGTGGGCTCATCTACTTTGATCGTCGATACCATGGGCTGCAAACTACTTCCCAGGCGAGCCCTTAGAGCGCGGTGAAGCCGTCGAACAGCATGAGCAATGCGCAGTGAGCGAGCGCGACATACTGCGCGCGGCCGATTCGGGATCGATCGATTACGTCGTAAACGTAGACTTTACGTGATTCCATCAGATTCCGGTTCGCGACAACAGTCAGCGATTTCCCGGCATCACCTGTAACAGCGGCTCCGGCGTCAGCGCGACGTCCCCTGTAAAGGGACGATCGTGGGAAAGGATGAGCAAAACGGTGGTGGCGAGCGCCACCGAGAAGAGGCCGATAGCCACCGCAGATGTCAGCCGGTTGTCGCAATGAACGAACGCGATGGCGAACAGCAGGCAGCCCGCCAACAGCGCCAGGCATACCCATTTGACGCCGTTCACCTGGCTGCGGCTGATGAGGATGCGGTCGCGACGCGCCTCCAGGGCGCGGTTCAGAGAGGCCGCGACGTCGCGCTGTGCTGTCTGCTGTCCGGGCGTGACGACTGCGAGGGCGAGTGTGAACTGCAGGGCCTGGTTCAGCGTGGGAGGGCTGAGGCTAAGCGTGACGATTCCCTGCGCTACCTGCGGCCATTCAGTCGTTGCGGTGTACTGGATGTAGTCTCGTACCAGGCTTCTCAGTTCGGACTGGGCTTGCGCCGGCAAAACGGCCGACATGACGACAACCGATCGCAATGCACTCGCTTCATTGGAGACCGCAACATTGGCGCGTGCCGTATCGTTCCACACCTGCGAGGCCGTGAAGGCGATGAACAAGCCGAAGATGATGCCGAGCGGAGAAAGCAGACCGGGCGAGATGGCCTTGAACGATCGCCCATGTCGACTGGCAGCAAGCCACCCGGTGACGAGATGGATTGCTGCACTCGCGACAAATATCGCACCGAAAGTGAACAGTGCCATCAGCCATATCGGCAACTCATGTATCCATGTACTCATCGTCGTGGTTTGTGCCGTGCACAGTCTGAACGGAATAGCCCGGGTAAGCCGGGCGTCCAAATCGCTCAACGAGACCACGAAGCTTAAACCGTAGTCTGTGCGCTCGGCAACGTTGCGGCGCGGTGGCCGACGAAATAACCCACCGGCGCCGGGATCGCGATGGGGCGCGAACAGACCGCTCGACCGTGCCGAACCCTAGGTAGGTGTCCCGGTATCCCGTGACATACAGCGGCGACGTACGTTGCTCTAATCACCCTCATGATCCGCACCGTTCCGATCGGGTCAGGGAGAGTCGTCCCGCCTTCAACCTCAAGATCACGAGCCCACTACCATGAATGCCAAAGAAGAAGTCATTTTTCGCCCTTCGTTCTATGCGATCGAGCAATTCCCTGCACTGGAGTCTCTCGCTCGAAACTGGAAAACGATTCACGAAGAGTTTCACGCGCTGAATGCGCCGATCCTCGAAATCAACCGCGTCAACAAGTCCATTACCGAAATAGTCGATGAACTCAAGGTTCACATGGACAACGGTGGGCAATATGGCTGGCTGATGGGCTGGGGTGACAACGATCTACCGATGACAACCTGGACCCAGTACGCATTGGTGGCCTACGACGCGCCGATACCGTTCGCCGAAGCAGCCATGCCGCGCACGCTGGAACTGCTTCGCGCGATCAAGGGCATCAAGCTCTGTGCACTATTGCGGATGGATCCCAACGTCTATCTGTCGACCCATAAGCACGACGGCACATGGGAAGAAGGCCTGCTACACATGCAGCTCACCATCGACGCTCCCGTGGAGCGCAACTATGCCTACCTGAACGTCAGGGGCGAATTCAACAACAGTACCAACGGGAATGTCGTAGTGTTCGACGGCTCGCTCGATCACTTCGCGGTCAATGCATCGGATACCGATCGCACCGTTGTTTACATGGAGTTCTACAGGGAAGCGCTTTGGAATAAGTGACATTGGTCGAGCGTGGCCCGCGCCACCGCTCGCAATGTGCAGCGGAGTCTTTGACCACACCTCGTCTGTCATTCGTAGGAAAAGACCCCGCCGAATTTCTCGATGTGCTCGAGCACGATGCCGGAGCCGCGCACGACGCAGGTCAGCGGGGCGTCGGCGACGAACACGGGTAGACCGGTTTCCTCGGCGAGCAGGCGATCCAGATCGCGCAGTAGCGCGCCACCGCCCGCAAGCATGATGCCGCGCGCGGCGATATCGGCGCCCAGTTCCGGCGGCGTTTGCTCGAGCGCGATCTTGACCGCCGATATGATGTGGTTCAGCGGATCGGTGAGCGCTTCGAGAATTTCATTGCTGGAGATCGTGAAACTGCGCGGAATGCCCTCCGACAGATTGCGGCCCTTCACGTCGATTTCCCTGACTTCTGAGCCTGGGAATGCGGAGCCGATCGCCTTCTTGATCGCTTCGGCGGTTTGCTCGCCGATCAACATGCCGTAATTGCGGCGGATGTAGTTGACGATCGCTTCATCGAACTTGTCGCCGCCGACGCGCACCGAGCCCTTGTAGACGATACCGCCGAGCGAGATCACGCCCACTTCGGTGGTGCCGCCACCGATATCGACCACCATCGAGCCGGTCGCCTCGGAGACCGGCAGGCCGGCACCGGTCGCGGCGGCCATCGGTTCTTCGATCAGGTACACCTGGGACGCGCCCGCGCTATGCGCCGCCTCCCTGATTGCGCGCCGTTCGACCTGGGTCGACCCGCAAGGCACGCAGACGATGATGCGTGGAGACGGCGCAAAAATGCGCGGCGCGTGCACCATCCGGATGAACTGCTTGATCATCTGCTGGGTGATGTTGAAGTCGGCGATCACGCCGTCCTTCATCGGGCGGATCGCTTCGATGTTGCCCGGTACCTTGCCCAGCATCTGCTTGGCTTCGCGGCCGACCGCCAGAATGGTCTTCTTGCCGTTCGGGCCGCCTGCCTGACGGATCGACACGACCGAAGGTTCGTCGAGGACAATGCCCTTGCCGCGCATGTAGATCAGTGTGTTTGAGGTGCCGAGATCGATCGCCAGATCGTTTGAGAAGTAGCTGCGCAAAAAGCCGAACATTCAGAATCCTGTTTCGCCTGATTCCCAGGCGTTTGAGGTCGCAAACAGCTTTTGCGATCGCGCGAGCCGCAGCTTGCCTCTGATGCGAGCACGGCAGCGAGCCGCGTGTGGCCTGCAAGCGGCGAGCCGATCCCAAGATGATCGACCACGCTGCCGAATACTACAGCGTTGGCGCTCTCCCCGCGAACGGCGTTGCATGCCACCCATCGGTGCCGAGACCGATCAACGAGAACGACGGCGTAATCGCGATAGGTCGACGCGTGCGCGCGTCGCAGGATACGTCTGGCGGGATATATTCGTTGTAAAATTTCAACGAATAGAATTAAAACGAAGCAATGACCTATCCTCTATGAGAGCGTTATTCATGCTCATTGTCTTCGCACTGCGGCATGCAAAGCGGAGGAGAGGATGTCGGACCTTCATCTCGACGCCAATGTGCGCACCGTCGCAGATCTACCATGCCCGCAAGGTTTGCCTCTGCTGGGAAATCTGTTCCAGATGGCACCGGCGAAACTTCACCTGATTCTGGAGCAATGGGCGAGGCGATTCGGGTCGCCATTCAGGGTTCAACTCGGCACGATTCCCGTCACAGTGTGGACGCAGGCGGAACTGTTCCAGACCGTCATGCGCGAACGTCCACACCTGTATCGACGTTTCGCGCCAATGGAATCCGTCATGGCGGAGCTTGGCGGAAACGGACTTTTCTCTGCCGAAGGCTCGGCCTGGGAGCCACAGCGTCGGCTCGTCATGCGGGCACTCTCTTTTTCCAACATCAAGGCCTTTTATCCGACCTTGGCGACCATTACCGAGCGTTTTCTCGCGCGTTTGCAAGCGGCAGCAACGGAGCATAGAACGCTCGAAATGACAGAAGAGCTCAAGCGCTATACCGTTGACGTGACGAGCACGCTCGCCTTCGGCGAGGATCCGCATACGCTGGAGCGGGAGCAAGGGGTAATCCAGGAACAACTGGCCCTCATACCCCCGGCGCTCATGAGGCGCATGACCGCCCCCTTTCCTTACTGGCATTACGTCACGCTTCCCCAGGACCGGCGACTCGCGCGGGCAATGGTAGAGGTGCACGGCTACATTCAGAAAATGATTGAACGCACACGTGAGCGCTTGTGCCAGTTTCCTGATGCGACGCCGCACAACTTGCTCGAAGCCATGCTTGCGGCGCGTAACGAGCCCGATTCATCGGTTACCGACGAACAGATCTCGGCAAACGTTCTGACGCTTTTGATCGCGGGAGAGGATACGACGGCTAATGCGATTGCCTGGGGGCTTATGTACATCGCCGCGGATTCGCATCTGCAGGAGCGGCTATTCGAACAGTCGCGTGCGGCACTCGGCGAGTCCAGGGTCTGTCCAGACTACGACGCATTGAAGCACCTCGATCTATGCGAGGCGGTATGCAATGAGGCACTGCGACTGCGGCCAGTTGCTGCAATACAGACGTTCGAGCCACTGACAGACGTGTGTCTGGGAGGAGTAGCCATACCGGCACGAACACGTATGCTATTTCTCACGCGTCCAGGTATGCTGGACCCGAGGAATTTCGTGCGCCCAGAAACATTTGACGCCGACCGTTGGCGGCATCCTCGAGACCCCTTGGCAGGGGTGCACGAACTGAAGGCATACCTGGCATTCGGTGCGGGGCCGAGAGTGTGTCCGGGCCGTTACCTCGCGGCAGTCGAGATGAGGCTCGTGACATCGATGTTGATGAAGCACTTCAAGGTTGAGCTCGCAATCGATCCGGCTACGATTGAAGAGGTTTCCGCGTTCACGATGGTGCCGAACAAAATGCCTGTGAGACTTGAGCCGCGCGCCTGATTTGTCGTCTACGGGCAAACGCCTCATTCAAACTCACGTCGAAGCGCGGTCACCACCTGCTGCTTCAGAAACGGCACAACGTCGACCACGCGCATCGACGACCGCACGAGACCAAGCATGGCTCGTCCTGCGACCGGCCGGTGAAGCAGGCTTCGTCCGTCGTAACGCTCGCGCGACTTTAAAACCGCGTCAAAGCCGTATTGCAGCATCTGTTGTTCATACGCGGCGACTGCGGTTTCCAGCGTTGAACGTCCTTCCTGGGCACCACCCAATTCACGTGACAACAACGCCGCGTCGCGCAGTGCGGTGTTAGCACCCGCGCCGCCGCCCGGCGTCATCAAATGGATGGCATCGCCGAGCACGGTGACGGCTCGGGTTTGCCAGGGGTCGACGGGCGCGGACGTCCGGATGTTTCCGACAAACAGACTGTCCGGATCGGCGGCGGCATAAAGCGCTCTCAGGCTGGGATGCCAGGTGCGCGTCGCATCGCGAACCAGCGCGAGATGATCGGTGTTCCGCTTAAGCGGCTGTGTCGACCAGTTGAAGTCTGCCCCCCAAACGGCCCATGTGACGACGTCGCGCCTGTCGACGTATTGCATTCCCGGCCATTGAGCATGGGCGTCTTGCCGTTCCTCAAACGAAAGCGCGTGCACGACTCCGCCAAAGCCTCTTGGCGCAAGAACCAGGTTGATCCCGCTCAACATCTTCGTGGGCAATAGTTCCTGTGTATGCGCATTTAACGGTGTGGTTCCCGCGATACCCACGATACCGGTTTCTTCGACCCGTGCGTGAGGCAACAACTGGCTGCGCACCTTGGAGTTCGCGCCATCGGCGCCGACAATAAGGTCGGCTTCCGCAACACTGCCGTCGGCAAAATGTGCGGCGACGGTGCGATCGTCCTGCTCGGTGTAGCGTACATATGCTTTATCGAAGTGGACCCGGTCTTCAAGACCGCACATCATGACTTGCCTCAACATGAGACGCGTGGCTGAGCGTCCGACACCGACGTCGTGAGTGTCCACGCTAAGCGTATCTTTAAGCTGCTCGGTCATGTAGTTCAGGTATCGGGGCGTACGTGCACACGCGGCCTCGAAAAAATCGATGACGTTCTCCGGCAAGCATTCTCTCAGCGCTTTCATTCCGATGCCATCGATGCCAATGCGATATCCGGGTGGGCCGTCGACTCGCGTGCGATCGCGTTCAAATACCTCGATTTCAATACCCTGGCGATGAAGGCCATGCGCGAGGCAAAGCCCTCCCGTTCCTGCGCCGATGATCGCGACACGCAAAGTCTTTTTGCTCATACAGGTGGAGTTCCGATTGATCAGCATTGCGAGCTTTATCTTTATCCTCGCGTAAACCACGGAGCCCGCCCGGGTTGAATCCGAATTAAAGCCGCGCGTGGCGAACAGACTTCTGCTGAAGAAACCGGTATCAATTTTTGAGTATTCAACTATGCGCGAACGCATGTGCATACATGTACGATGTACGGAAACATGAGTATTCAATATTCACCCGATCGTAATAAAGATGACAGACGACGAATACGCTTTGCTAACAGAAGCAACCTCGAAAAATGGGCGTTGCAATGCGACGGCATTGCGTAAAGCGATGCGGAATGTTTCGTTGCACTACGACGCGCACATGGCGCCGTGCGGTCTTAAAGCGACCCAGGTGTCGATTCTCGCCTGCATCCAGCGTGCAAGCTCGCCAACCATGGGCGAACTTGCCGATGAGCTCGTGCTGTGTAGAAGCGCTCTGACGCACAATCTTCGTCCACTTGAAAGAGATGGAATGGTTTCGATAAAGCCGGACCGGAACAACAGGCGGGCGAAACTGGTGCAGCTGACATCGAAGGGTTTGAAAAAACTGCAGGAGGCGATCGGGTACTGGCAGATCGCACAAGACCGGTTCGAGAACGTGTTCGGCAAAAGAAGGGCCGCGGCGCTGCGCACGGTTCTCGGCGAAGTCGGCCACACCCATTTTTGAAAGTGGGCATTGCCCGGTATCATTCGAACACGTCCGGTGCCTGACCGGATGGCTCCAGGCGACCCCACATGACCAACCTGACCATTGCCGACCGCTGGTTCGAACTCAAACGCATCAGCGATGACATCACGCTGCTTTGGGAGCCTCACGTCGTGCCGCTCATGCGTTGCAATATCTGGCATGTGCGCGGTCGAGACCGGGACCTGATGATCGACACGGGGATGGGTATCGCCAGCCTGCGCGATGCGGCCAGGCACTTGTTGCAGAAGGACATCACCGCCGTTGCGACGCATACGCACGCGGATCATATCGGCGGGCATTACGAGTTCGAGCACACGCTGGTCCACGAACTGGAGGCGGAGAACCTGCGTTCGCCGCGCGAACGAGGCACGCTCCTCGCTTCGGTATTGGGCGAAGAAGCCATTCGTCGATATCACAAGGCAGGTTATCCGTTCGACGGCGATCTGATCACGGCGCTTCCCAGCGCCGATTACGCGATGTCCGACTACCGCGTGCGAGCTGCAACGGTCACGGAAATCGTCAACGAAGGGAACATCGTCGATCTCGGCAACCGGCATTTTGAAGTCCTGCATCTGCCTGGTCATTCACCGGGAAGCATCGGCCTGTGGGAAGCCGCATCCGGTACGCTGTTCTCGGGCGATGCGATCTACGATGGCCCGCTATTGGATGAGATCGGCGGCGCGGACATCCCAACTTATGTGCGCACGATGAAGCGCTTGCGTGAATTGCCCGTGCAAGTGGTTCACGCCGGGCACGATGGAAGCTTTGGGCGAGAACGGCTAGTCGAGTTGGTCGATGCGTATCTGGCTAAGCGCACCTGATTGCTAACCGCTTTAGCGATTCAAGCTGCTTCAAGAGAGCCACGCACTCCAAGATCACCGCAAAGGTAAGCACATACAGGGAAATCTGCTGCACCTGCGTCACCATCAATGACGCATTTAACGCGATAAAAAAGCTTGCATTCCCCGTACGGAAAACTATCTTGGGTTAACAAAACGACTCCAGGCTCGGCACCGGAGGAGACCCATGCCGGCTACCCGTATGATGATTGCGCGTCGCGCCGGCGTTAGCGTTGCCACGGTAGACCGTGTGCTTCGCGACGACCACGGCGTTCGCCCCGAAACAGCTGAGCGCGTTCATCTCGCACTGGCGACGCTGCGCGACGAACGCGCAAGCCGCGGCCGACCGTCGAAGGCCACTTCGTTCCGCGTCGCTTTTGTTCTGCCGCATATCAACTCCCGCTTTCTCAATCAGGTCGAGCGTGATATCGCGCTGTCGGCCAGTTTCTTTCGCGAACATCGTATCGTCCCGTCGTTTTATCGTTGCGACCTGTCGAGCCAGCAAGACGCTGCGTCACTTGGCGGGCAGCTGATCGACTACGACGCGCTCGTACTCGTGCCGCTCGATTACCCGTGGGTCGAGCGGATGATTCAGGACATGACCGATGCGAACGTGCCGGTCGTCACGGTGTTTTCCGACTTGCCATCGAGTGCGCGCGCCGCGTATGTCGGCGTCGATAACCGCGTCGCGGGACGCACGGCCGCGTTGCTGATGGGGCGCTTCGTCGGCTCGCGCATCGGCACCGTGGCGCTGTTGTCGGCATCGTCGCGGTTGCACGATCAACTCGAGCGTCGCATCGGCTTCTCACAGGTTCTCGAAGAGGATTTCCGCAACCTGCGCTGGGTCGCCGAACCCGATTTCACTGAAGACGACGACAGCGCCGGCCTCGCGGTGCAAGGGCTGCTTGCCGGACACCGCGATCTGGTCGGCGTCTACGTGACGGGCGGCGGCATTTCCGGCATTGCTTCCGCGTTGCAGGAGTTAGGCAACAAGGCGCGCGTCGTGCTGATCGGCCACGAATGTACCAGCGACACGCGCGCACAGCTTGCCGCGCGTGCGATCGACGTGATGCTCGATCAGGACGTGCGCGGCATCGTCCATTGGGCGGGCCTTGCGGCCGTCAATTTCCTGAACGACGTGCGCGGGGTGCCAGGCATCCCGACCCCCGAAACCCGAATTTATCTTCGTGAGAATGCGCGTGCCTGACACTCGCGACGCGCGGATGCCGTGCTGAATCCGCCGAAGCCGAATACAACGCCCGGCGCATGGGCGCTGTCTGTTACCAGGTTGGAGACCCGAGAGAGACAAGGAGAAGACAAATGTTACGTCTTACGTCAGCAAGGGTAATGGCGGCGGTTCTAGCGTCGATGGGGCTTTGCTTAGGATCGGCGGCGCACGCGCAGGGTAAGCAATTGACGTTGTGTTGGGCCGCGTGGGATCCCGCCAACGCACTCGTCGAATTGTCGAAAGACTTCACCGCCAAAACCGGCATTGCGATGAAGTTCGAGTTCGTGCCGTGGACGAGTTACGCCGATCGCTTCCTGAACGAGCTCAATTCGCACGGCAAGCTGTGCGATCTGATCATCGGCGATAGCCAGTGGATTGGCGGCGCGGCCGTCAATGGGCACTACGTGAAGCTCAACGACTTCTTCGCGAAGAACAAGATCTCGATGAACGATTTCGTGCCGGCAACCGTGGTCGGCTATGCGGAGTGGCCGAAGAACACGCCGAACTACTGGGCCTTGCCCGCGATGGCGGACGCGGTGGGATGGACGTATCGGAAAGACTGGTTTGCAAGACCCGAGCTGCGCGCCGAGTTCAAGCAGAAATACAACCGCGAACTCGAACCGCCAGCCACGATGGATGAGCTCAAGCAAACCGCCGAATTCTTCCAGGGGCGCAAGATCGACGGAAAGACCGTGTACGGCGTCTATATCTTCACAGAGCGCGGTTCAGAGGGCATCACGATGGGCGTGACCAACATGCTCTATAACTACGGCTTCGAGTATCAGGATCCAAAGAAACCGTATCACCTCGAAGGCTTCGTGAATTCGCCCGGCGCAATCAAGGGGCTGGAGTTCTATAAGTCGCTTTACAAGTGCTGCACGGCGCCGGGTATGACGAACGCCTACATGCAGGAAGGTCTCGATGCGTTCAAGTCCGGTCAGGTCGCGATGCAGATGAACTGGTTCGCGTTCTTCCCGGGGCTCTATAAGGATCCGAATGTCGGTGGCGACAAGATCGGATTCTTCGTCAATCCGAAGGAAGTGAAGCAGTTTACGCAGCTGGGCGGGCAAGGCATTTCAGTCGTCTCGTATTCGGACCATAAAGCCGACGCGCTCGAGTACATCAAGTGGTTTGCGCAAGGCGACGTGCAGAAGAAATGGTGGCAGCTGGGCGGCTACTCAGCGGCAAAGTCGGTCGTCGATGCTCCCGACTTTCCGAAGAGCGCACCGTTCGCGCCGGCCTTCCTGAAGTCGATGTCGATCGTCAAGGATTTCTGGGCGGAGCCGTCGTACGCCGAGTTGCTGCTCGACATGCAAAAGCGCGTACACGACTACGTGGTGGCCGACAAAGGCACTGCGAAAGAAGCGCTCGATCTGCTGGTCAAGGACTGGAACAAGGTCTTCAAGGCAGAAGGGAAGAACTGAAGCTTGATTAAAGGAGTCGGGCATGTTGGTAGACAAGCCTTTTCCTCCAGAAGGGTTGCAGGCGAAAACGCAGGCGCGCGCGGCGGCGCGCCTGCGCGGTCTGTCTGACCGGACCATCGCCTGGCTGTTCATCCTTCCGACTATCGTGCTGCTGCTGGCGATCAACATCTTTCCGCTGATCTGGGCGTTGCGGTTGTCGTTTACGAACTTCAAGTCGAATATGCCGAGCGTACCGGCACGCTCTGTCGGCATCGACAACTACACCGACATCCTGACTGACGAAGACATCTGGTACGCGATGCAGGTCACCGCGCGCTTCGTGTTCTGGTCGGTCGGGCTCGAAGTGCTATTGGGGTTTGGGCTTGCGCTGTTGATCAACCGGCAGTTTCGCGGCCATAGTTTCTGGACCACGCTGATCCTGCTGCCGATGATGCTGTCCCCCGCGGTGGTCGGCAACTTCTGGACGTTCCTGCTGCAACCTCAAACGGGCCTGTTCAACGACATCGTCAGCTTTTTCACGGGCATTCCGCCGGGTTCGTTCCAGATGATCGGCGACGTGCCGCTCGCCCCGTGGACCATCGTGATGGTCGATACGTGGATGTGGACGCCGTACGTGATGCTGATCTGCCTTGCGGGCCTGCGTTCGATTCCCGACTACATCTACGAAGCTGCCGAAGTGGATCGCGCTTCGCCGTGGCGCCAGTTCTGGTCGATCACGCTGCCGATGACGCTGCCGTTCCTGATGCTCGCCATTCTGTTTCGCGGCATCGAGAACTTCAAGATGTTCGACATGGTGAATCTGCTGACGTCGGGCGGCCCGGGTTCCGTGACGGAAACCGTGTCGATCACACTCAAACGCGCAGCGTTCGAAAAGTGGCAAACCGGTTATTCATCCGCGCTGGCCATCATTCTGTTTGTCGTCGTGTTCGGCGCCGCGAACATCTATGTGAAGGCACTCAACAAGGTGAAACAGCGATGACCGACCTTGCCCTTCAACGGTCCGTCGTGGCCGCTTCGACGCGCGGCAAGACCTTCGCCGCGGTGGTCGTGATCGCGTATGCGCTGATTGCGGCATTGCCGATCGTATGGATCATCCTGACGAGCTTCAAGACGCAGGAGGACGCGATTGCGTACCCGCCGGTCGTGATGTTCCAGCCTTCGATGGAAGGCTACGTCAATCTGTTCACCATCCGTTCGAGGCAGACGCCCGAGTTCATCGCGAGCCTGCCGCCCGCGCAGACCTGGTATGACCGCGATGTTCGCAAGCGCAATATGGTGATCGCCGGGCCGTCGAAGGTGGTGCCGCGTTTCATCAATTCACTGGTGATCGGCTTCGGCTCGACCTTTCTCGCGGTATTTCTCGGCACGCTCGCAGCGTATGCATTCTCGCGCTTCAAGGTGCCGATGGCCGACGATCTGCTGTTCTTCATTCTGTCGACGCGGATGATGCCGCCGATTGCCGTCGCGATTCCCATCTATCTGATGTACCGCGCGCTCGGTCTGTCGGATAGCTACGTCGGCATGATCGTGTTGTACACGGCAGTCAACGTCTCGCTGGCCGTGTGGTTGCTCAAGGGCTTTATCGACGAGATTCCGCGCGAATACGAAGAGGCCGCGCTGGTCGACGGGTACACGCGCCTGCAGGCGTTTATCAAGGTGGTGCTGCCGCAAGCGATCACCGGCATTGCCGCCACCGCTATTTTCTGTCTGATCTTCGCGTGGAACGAGTACGCGTTTGCGTTGTTGCTGACGAGCGGCGACGCGCAGACGATGCCGCCGTTCATTCCGTTCATCATCGGCGAGGGCGGTCAGGACTGGCCGGCCGTCGCGGCCGCTACGACCTTGTTCGTGCTGCCGATCCTGTTTTTCACCGTCGTGCTGCGCAAGCACCTGTTGCGCGGCATTACTTTCGGAGCAGTGCGCAAATGAAAGTGCAACCTGCCATGCCGCGTCGGCGTCTGTTTCGCCGGCGCAACTGCGAAGGCGCTTCGACGGTGCTCATCGGTATCGGCATCGCGATGCTCGTTCAACCGTTCTTCGTCGGTCTCTACACGTGGTCGTTTCCCGTTCTCCTGGCGGGCACGCTGGCATTCGTCGTAACCAGTCATTTTCCGGACTGAGCCATGTCGACCATCGTTCTTTCGAATCTTCACAAGCGCTTCGGCGACTTTACCGCCGTGCGCAATACGAACCTGACGGTAAGCGCAGGGCGCTTTGTCGTACTGCTCGGACCGTCCGGCTGCGGCAAGACAACCACGCTGCGCATGATCGCGGGGCTTGAGCTACCGACGTCCGGTCAGATCCTTATCGATGGCGACGACGTCACGGCGCTGCGCGCGCGTCAGCGCGACATCGCGTTCGTGTTCCAGATGTTCGCGCTCTATCCGCATATGAGCGTGCGGAACAACATCGCTTTTCCGCTGAAAAACGAGGGCATTTCGCGCCGCGAGATTGCCACGCGCGTTCAATCCGCCGCGCGTCTGCTGCGCATCGAAACGATCCTCGACCGTAAAACCGGCGGGCTCTCCGGCGGCGATCGTCAACGTGTTGCGTTGGGACGCGCGATCGTGCGGCATCCGAAGGCCTTTCTGATGGACGAGCCGCTCGGCACGCTCGATGCCGATTTCCGCGAACTGATGTGTCTTGAACTGCGCAAACTGCATAACGCACTCAACGCCACCACCGTTTACGTGACGCACGATCAGAGCGAAGCGATGGCGATGGCCGACGACGTCGTGGTGATGAACCAGGGCGAAGTGCTGCAGTCGGCGTCGCCGCACGAGATCTATCACTTTCCCGCCACCGTTTTCGTCGGCAATTTCATCGGCAGTCCGCCGATGAACTTTCTGCCTGTCGATACAGGTGTCGAGGCGGGCGCGGAACAGGTGTCGCTTGGGGGCGCACCGGTGCCGGTACCGCGCAGTGAGGCCTCTGCCGCGAAGGCGTTGTTGGGCATCCGGCCGGAACATATCCTGCTTGACGAACAAGGCGCGTTGCGCGGCCGCGTAATCGCCGACGAGTATCTCGGTTCGCATCAGGTGCTTGTCGTCGATACGTCGCTTGGCATTGTGCGCGTGAGGGTCGGCAAAGACGATGGGCGCGCGGCCGGCTCGCCGGTCGGCTTGTCGTTTCGCAAGGAACGCACGCTGCTGTACGACGCGGCCAGCGGCAAGCTGCTACCAGGCTCGGCGCGCCAGATGGTGGTCAATGGAAACGGCACAGGGGGCGCCTATGTCTGAGATCCGCCTGGAACACGTGACAAAGCGCTTCGGCGATATCGTCGCGGTGGATAAGGTATCGATCGACGTGAAGGAGGGCGAGTTCGTTGTGCTGCTCGGGCCGAGCGGCGCAGGCAAAACGACGACATTGCGGCTGATCGCCGGGCTCGAGCGGCCCGACGAAGGCGAAATCTTCATCGATGGCGCAGCGGCGACGCACACGCACCCCGCGGATCGCGACGTCGCGTTTATCTTCCAGCAATACTCGCTGTATCCGCATCTGACTGTGTTCGGAAATCTCGCCTTTCCATTGCGTTCGCCGCGGCGGCGTCTGGGCAAAGTGGAGGTGACCGCGCGCGTGCACGAGGTGGCGCAGCTGCTGCATATGGAATCCAAGCTCGGCAATATGGCGACGCATCTGTCGGGCGGCGAAATGCAGCGGGTAGCGATCGGGCGCGCGCTGGTGCGGCAGCCCAAGGTCTTTCTGATGGACGAGCCGTTGTCGTCGCTCGACGCGAAGCTGCGCGAGGAACTGCGGATCGAACTGAAGCGGCTGCATCGCACGATCGGCGCGACGATCGTCTACGTGACGCACGACCAGGTCGAGGCGACGACGCTGGCCGACCGCATCGGCATACTGGAGCATGGCCGTATCGTGCAGATGGGCACGCCGCGCGAAGTGTATGGCAATCCGGCTTCCCTCAGCGCGGCGCAGCGTCTTGGCTCTCCGCCGATCAACGTGCTGCCGGCTGCGCTATTCGATTCCGGCGCGTTGCCGCAGGGCACGTCGACGGTCGCGATCCGTCCGGAAGACATTGTTCTGCATGCGCCGGATGCGCGCGACGTCCTCAACCTGCGCGTGCTCGAATATTCGCCGCTTCGGCATCTGCTCATCCTGGATCGCGAAGGCACCGCGATCGTCGCGACGACCATGACCGAGCGCAATTTCGTGCCTGGGCAAACGGTCGGCGCATCGCTGCCGCCGCGCAGCCTTCTCTATTTCCGCTCCGACGGCAGGAGGATTCCGGCATGAACGGCATAACGGTCATGGCATGCATCGAGGCTGCGCATGCCACGTTGAAGGAACACACCGACGAAATCACCGTCCTCGATCAGCAGATCGGCGACGGCGACCATATCTTCAACCTGTTACGCGGCTTCGATGCGCTGCTTGGTATGCGTGCCGATATCGAGGCCGCGGCGTTAGCCCCTGCGTTAGATCTTGCCGCATCCAAACTGCTGTCGACGGTGGGCGGGTCGTCGGGGCCGCTGCTCTTTTCGCTGTTGCATGGGATGGCGAAAGCATCGGCTGACAGCGCGGATGCGCCGAGCCTGGATGATGCCGCGCGGATCTTCGCCGCGGGCGTGGACGCCGTCGCGCAACGCGGCAAGGCGGGTCTCGGCAGCAAGACGATGATGGACGTACTGATTCCGGTTGCGTCGCGCTTCGCGGAACTGGCCGATAGCAACGCATCGCCGGAAGCCGTGCTCGACACCTTGCCGCAGGTCGCTGAAGCAAGCATGCTCGCCACCCGCGACATGCTCGCGACCAAAGGGCGCGCGTCCTTTCTCGGCGAGCGCTCGCGCGGCCACATCGATCCGGGGGCGCGCTCGAGCCAGTTGATGATCGGTGCGATATGTGCGCGGCTCGCACAGGACAGAGCGTGAAAGGAGCGTAAGCCATGAAGAAATTCATCAATCAGGTCGACGACTTTCTGTCCGAAAGCCTCGCCGGGTTCGCCGCTGCGCACAGCGATCTTGTCGTCCTCGATCAGGAGCAGGTATTCGTGCGGCGCAAGACACTGAAGCCGGGCAAAGTCGCATTGATCTCGGGCGGCGGGTCGGGACACGAGCCGCTGCACAGCGGCTTTGTCGGCTACGGGATGCTCGATGCCGCATGCCCCGGCCAGGTGTTCACGTCGCCGACGCCCGATCAGATGATGGCGGCGGCAAAGGCCGTCGATACGGGCGCGGGAACGCTCTTCATCGTGAAGAACTATTCGGGCGATCTGATGAACTTCGAGATGGCCTCGGAGATGTCGGATCTGCCGAATGCGACGGTGTTGATCAACGACGACGTTGCCGTTGAAAACTCCAGCTATACGACGGGGCGGCGCGGCGTAGCGGGCGCGGTGATCGTGGAGAAACTGGTGGGGAGTCTCGCCGAAGCCGGCGCCGATCTCGAACAATGCAAGGCTTTCGGCGACCGGATCAACCAGCATACGGCGACCATGGGCGTCGCGTTTTCGAGTTGCACGGTGCCTGCGGCGGGCACCCCGACGTTCAAGATCGGCGACGATGAAATCGAAGTCGGCGTTGGAATTCATGGCGAGCCGGGGCGGCGGCGCGCCCGCTTTGCCGCGGCCGATGTGATCGCGGGAGAACTGCTGACAGGAATTGTCGCCGATCTGAAGCCGAAGGCTGACGCGCAATTGCTGGTGCTGATCAATGGCCTTGGCGGCACACCGCTCGGTGAACTCTATCTGCTGTTCAATTCGACGCGCTTATGGCTGCAACAACGGGCTCTGAAAATCGCTCGTGTGCAGGTGGGTTCGTTGACGACCTCGCTGGAAATGGCCGGTGCGTCGATTACGTTATGTGTGCTGGATGACGAGATGAAACGGCATTGGGATAGCCCGGTGCATACGCCGTCGTTGAGGTGGGGGATGTAGGGAAGGGCAAAGCGTCGAGCGTCGAGAGACTAACCTGCGACTTCTTTACCTCCTTCGAGGCGGACCTGGCTGCAGGGGCAGGCTTGTTTTGAGCCGCAGCATGCGCAGCAACCGGTCTTGCGGCAGGCGCCGGATGGTTCTGTGCCGCCGCACTGAAGCGTCGTCGAGATGTGTCCAGCTTGTCCACTCAAAGGGGAGTTCATCATGCCAACCGGAACCGTCAAGTTCCACCGCGTCTTGCGCGCGACGCCCGAGCGTGTCTATCGCGCGTTCCTTGAGCCCGATGCTATTGCGAAGTGGCTGCCGCCTTATGGCTTCACGTGTCAGGTCCATCACATGGATCCGCAGACGGGCGGATCCCATAAGATGTCGTTCCGCAACTTCAGCACCGGGCACAGCCACTCGTTCGGCGGCGAGTACCTCGAACTGGTGCCGTTTGAGAAGATCCGATACACCGACCGCTTCGACGATCCGAACCTGCCCGGTGAGATGACCGTGACCGTTTCTTTGCGACAGGTGTCGTGTGGAGCGGAGGTCGTCATTACGCAAGAGGGCATTCCCGAAGTGATTCCGGCTGAGATGTGCTACCTCGGCTGGCAGGAGTCGCTGGTTCAACTGGCCAGATTGGTCGAGCCGGAAATTCCTGACTAACGGACTGCTACGAAGCCAGCTTCGGCACATGCAGCAAAACGATAGAATCACCCCTTTGCCCGTGGCGGAGAGCCTGAGATGGGGTATCTGTTGGTGCTTTGCGTCGGTTTGTTTGCAGGAACACTAAGTGGCGTAATCGGTACCGGCTCGGCGATGCTGCTGATGCCTGTGCTCGTCTTCCTCTATGGCCCTCAACATGCCGTCCCCATCATGGCGATTGCTGCCTTCATGGGCAACCTCGGCAAGGTGCTCTCGTGGTGGCGTGAGATCGACTGGCGTGCGTGCTTTGCCTATTCCGCGACGGCAGTGCCGGGAGCCGCTCTGGGTGTGCGCACGCTGCTGGCCTTGCCGCCTCATCTGGTTGAGCTGGCGCTCGGCATGTTCTTTATCGCAATGATTCCAGCGCGGCGCTGGCTGTCGCGCCACGCAATCCGCTTCTCGCTGCTACAACTGGCCGCGATCGGCGCGGCGGTCGGCTATCTTACCGGTATCGTCGTTTCAACCGGTCCGATTACGGTGCCTGTGTTCATGGGGTACGGTCTGGTCAAAGGCGCATTTCTTGGCACGGAGGCCGCGGGTTCCCTTGCCGTTTACGGAGCCAAGATCGCGGTCTTCAATCATTTTGGCGCACTGCCGTTGCGCATCGTGCTCAACGGCTTGATTACCGGTTCGGCGTTGATGGCTGGAACGTTTGTCGCCCGCCGTATTGTCGCTCGCATGAGCCCCGGCGCGTTCAAACTGGTTGTGGACGGGTTAATGCTGTCGTCCGGGCTATCTCTTTTGTGGGCCGCAGCACGATAGTCAAAAAAAATATTTGCCGCCCGGTGGAATAGTCGCACGCAGGTTCCGTTTGCACATGGCAACGCAGTCTGGTCGCGGCCGGCCTGCAGTCCACCCGCGCCCTTCACCCATCACGAGATCGCTTTGGCTCACACAACGGTTCAACCCGCCTGGGTCCGCATCACACACTGGATTAACGCGCTCGCCGTCGTGCTGATGGCGACAAGCGGCTGGCAGATCTATAACGCGTCGCCGATCTTTCCCGCCTTACAGTTTCCTTCCGCCATCACGCTGGGCGGCTGGCTCGGCGGGGCTTTGCAATGGCACTTCGCGATCATGTGGATGCTGGTGGCGAACTTCGTCATCTATGTCGGGCTGAATCTCGCCTCGGGGCGTCTGCGCCGGAAACTGCTGCCGATCAGCTTCAGGTCGCTTGCAGCCGACCTTGTCGCCGCAGTGCGCGGCAAGCTCGGGCATGCGGACCTCACACGTTACAACGCGGTACAGAAATTCGCCTATCTGGTCGTCATCGTCGACATCGCGCTCGTAATCATGTCGGGACTGGCGGTTTGGAAGTCGGTGCAGTTCCCGCTGCTGCGCACGCTGATGGGCGGATACGACAACGCACGTATCGTGCATTTCGTCGCCATGAGCGTGCTGGTAGGGTTTTTCGTCGTGCACGTCGTGATGGTCGCGCTGGTGCCGCGCTCGCTGCTTCTGATGATCCGCGGACGGTAACCATGAGCTTGCGAAAGAAGGCAGTGAAGCCCAACGCGTTTCTTCAGTCTCACGCTGAATCGATCGTCGACGATGCGCGCCGCGAACTGAAAAATCCGGCCCGCCGGCTGCTTGGAAAGCGCGTTCTCACGCTCGGCGGCATTGCGATGCTGTCCGGCTGCGACTTGTCCAACGACAAGTCGGTAAACACAGCGCTGCGCAGGATGTCGTTCTTCAACGACGAGGTGCAGGCGCTGTTGTTCAATCCGAACGAGATGGCGCCGACCTATCCGGAGTCGATGATCACGCGGCCGTTTCCGTTCAATGCGTTCTACGATATCGACGACGTGCCCGAAGTCGACGCCGCGACCTACCGGCTACAGGTAGGCGGCCGCGCGACGGGCAAGCGCGTCTGGACACTCGACGAGCTGCGCGCGTTGCCGCAGGAAGACCAGATCACACGCCATATCTGCATTGAAGGGTGGAGTGCGATCGGCCGCTGGGGTGGCGTGCGCTTCTCCGATTTCCTGAAACGCACCGGTGCGGACACGACGGCGAAGTACGTGTCGCTGCACTGTGCGGACAACTACTGGACCAGCATCGACATGCCGACTGCGTTGCACGCGCAGACGCTGCTCACGCTCACGTACGACGGCGCAGTGCTGCCGCCGAAATACGGCTTCCCGATGAAGCTGCGCATGCCGACCAAGCTCGGCTACAAGAATCCGAAGCATATCGTCGCAATCACGGTGACGAACGAATTTCCCGGTGGTTACTGGGAGAATCAGGGCTACAACTGGTTCGGCGGTTCCTGATGTGCATTAGTTCACTTGCAGCTCAACAGTCCTTTACGGAGCATCCATGTCTATCCGCTTGAAACTTGGCGTCACCCTCGTCACGCTGACTTTTGCCGGTGTTGCGCTCGCGCAGGCGCCCGCCGCCAAGCCGTCGCGCATTCGCGGCGAGATTGTCTCGCTCGACGGCGATACCCTGAAGGTGCACCGCCGCAGCGGCGACACCGTGTCGATCGACGTGAAATCGACCGTTGCCGTGTCGGCGGTCAAGGCCATGCAGCTGTCGGACATCAAGCCGGGCTCGTTCGTCGGCACCGCCGCAACGACGGGCACCGACGGAAAGCTGACGGCCACCGAAGTGGTCGTATTCCCCGAATCCGCGCGCGGCACGGGTGAAGGTCACTACGCATGGGATCTTTCCCCGAACAGCACGATGACGAACGCGAACGTCGACACCGTGGTTCAGGGCACCAGCGGCCGGAATCTGAAGCTGTCGTATAAAGGCGGCAACAATGAAGTGACGGTACCGCCTAACGTACCCATCGTGACTTTCATTCCGGCGGCACGTACGGACCTGACTGCGGGCAAGAAGGTGTTTGTGGTCGCAACGCCCGCGGCGCAGGGCGCATTTGAAGCGCAGCGCGTAGTGGTCGAAAAGGATGGCGTCGCTCCGCCGATGTAATCGATGGGCGGGCGGATCAGTCATCTGCCCGCAAGCGGGTTTCCGGACGAGGGCGCCCGTCGGCGACGGGTGCCAGTGTTTGGGTCTGTCCTCGTTCCAGTTCTCGAGCCGGCCACGACAGCATCATTTCCACTGAAACGACGCGGCTCGTACAAACTGCCGACGTGCGTCTTCAGGCAACCAGGGAAATGCATCTTCGAGACCTCGATCGGAGGCATCGCAACACTGCGAGATCGTAGCGTGCCGCCAATGATCCGAACGGCACGCCTCGGCCCAAACCAGATCGACAGTCGTTCGGTCATCCGCATTATCGTCGAAGCGCTTCAGCAGAAAGCGATGGAATAGCCAAGGCTCGTGCCAGTCCACGAATTCGATTGTCGCTTCGACAACGTCAGAGTTAGCCATGGTGCAGTAGTCCGGAATATGTAACCTGCGCGCAAGGTACGATTTGGGGCAGGGCCGACCATACATTGCAATTGCAAAAAACGCATCATCGCGTGAAATCTGGCTGTGCATGCTGTCCGTGTGGGCTTTGGTTCGCGTGCATTGCGGTTACGCGGCGATCATCACGATCTGACCGGAGACAAAATCCCCCGCGGCACAGTGATTGCTCGATTCATGATCAAGCAGGCGGCGATCGTCTGCGTTGACATTCCATTCAATCAAGGAGGAACGGATCATGAACAAGGCAACCAGCGCCCTAATCGCGGCCGTCGCCACCCTCGCGCTGTCGGGCGGCGCTTATGCACAGGCAGCCGGTGGCGGCACGGCCAGCGGCGGTTCGAATGGCAGCACGGCCAGCCCCGCGAACCAGACGAACGACAGCTATGGCACGCCCGGCGGCGCCAACTCGGACAGCGGCATGAGCGCAGGGGCACGGAGTTCGGGCCTGCCGAGCAGCACGAACAATAACTCGACGTCCGGCACCAGTGCTCCCAAGAGCAACAACACGCTGGCGACTCCTAGCACGGTGTCTCCGGCCGCAGGTCAATAAGAGTGGTTAGGGATGACAGGCCGCTGTCTTCACCGATAGCGGTCTGTTCTTTCAGCTGATCCATGGATAACGCGACTTACCAGTTATCCTCGCGCGCCGTCTCAAGCAGAAAATCCCGCAACAGCTTCGCGCTAGGCCCGATGCGTTTCGAATGCACCAGGAATATCTCCAGCGGCGCCGTCTCGACATCGGGCAATACGCGCACAAGATCACCCGCTGCGAGGAGCGACGCCGCATCGTAAGCAGGCAGTCTCGCAATGCCATCGCCAGCGAGCACAAATGCAAGCCGCGACGCGGCACTATCCGTTACAACGTCGCCCTGCACCGCAACCTCGGTGTCCTTTCCATCGGCACGCACAACCGTAGTGGTTGTCGAGCGCATTATCCCGTTGTTGTCGGGCCGGCAGGTTGAGTTGCTGCGCGCGTAATGAGGCGGACCAGAGCGGGGCGTACGGAGCAACCGCTCTGATCCGGGTTTGTGCATAAAGACACCTGACCAATGCCACAGAAAAATAAACAATCAAGCATCAAATCAGGCATCCTGTTTGCTCGCCTTCGACGCGAAGGCACGCCGCACCGGCCACAGCGCACAAGCAATCAGCAGACAACCGGCACGACGGCAAACCGCGACCTATACTTTTCCCTTGTCTCGACCAGCGCCAACTCGCACCATGTCACCCGCAGCCTGACGCCGCAGACCGTTGTCACACGATCTGCGACGAAGGCTGTCCGCACTGCCAATACGGGCGCAGCACGTCGAGCGCCCAGTCGTTTCCGCGTCGTCCCGTTAAAGGAGCCAGCTCGATGCAACATACCGCCAGCCGTCCCGACGCCCCAGCGAATCAAACCGTTTCTGACCGCCGCGACAGCGAATCCCGCGGCACAAGCCCGACGCCGCCGCCCACCATGTCGGTCGAATTATCGGTGAATGGCAAAACCTACTCACTCGCCCTCGACCCCCGCACCACACTACTAGACGCGCTACGCGAGCACCTGCACTTAACCGGCACCAAAAAAGGCTGCGATCACGGCCAATGCGGTGCGTGCACCGTACACGTGAATGGCCGTCGCGTGAACGCATGCCTGTCGCTGGCAGGCACGCACGAAGGCGACGAAATCACGACGATCGAAGGAATCGGCAGTGTGGCCGAGTTGCATCCGATGCAGCAGTCGTTCGTCGAATGCGACGGTTACCAGTGCGGTTACTGTACGTCGGGGCAAATCATGTCGGCCGTGGCGCTGCTCGGTGAGCCGATCGGCCCCGCGGACGCGGACGTGCGCGAAGCGATGAGCGGTAACCTGTGCCGCTGCGGCGCCTATCAGAACATCGTCACCGCGATCCAGCGCGTGCGCGAGAAAGCCTGAGGACGCCGCCATGGAACTCTTCCAGCTCTCACGCGCGAACGATGTGCGCGACGCCATTGCGTCCAGTGCGGCGTCATCGGGTGCCCCGGAAGGCGCTCAGGTGCGCTTTCTGGCCGGCGGCACGACGCTGCTTGATCTGATGAAACTGAACGTGGAGCGCCCGGGCCGCGTGATCGACATCAGCCGCCTGCCGTTGAACCAGGTAGAAGCCACCGCCGACGGCGGAGTGAAAATCGGTGCAACGGTACGCAACGCGGAGCTCGCCACGCACCCGCTGATCCGCGAGCGTTACGCGGTGCTGTCGCAGGCCTTGCTCGCGGGCGCATCCGCGCAACTGCGCAATATGGCCACGACCGGCGGCAATCTGCTGCAGCGCACGCGCTGCGTATACTTTCGCGACACCACGATGCCGTGCAACAAGCGCACGCCCGGAGCAGGCTGCGCGGCGATCGGCGGCTTCAACCGGACGATGGCGATACTCGGCGTCAGCGATGCGTGCATCGCCAGCAATCCTTCAGACATGAACGTCGCGCTGACCGCACTCGATGCAACGATCCACATCGAAGGCACGAAAGGCCCGCGCAGTGTCCCGATCGACGCGTTCTTCCTGCTGCCCGGCGCCACGCCGCAACGCGAGACCGTGATCGAAGCCGGCGATCTGATCACGCACGTCACCTTGCCGCCGCAGCCCGAGGGCAGCCGTTCGCTCTATCTGAAGCTGCGCGACCGCGCGTCGTACGAGTTCGCGCTGGTGTCGGCGGCAGTTGTGGTGAAGGTAGTCGATGGACGCATTGCGCATGCACGCGTCGCGCTGGGCGGCGTCGGCACGAAACCGTGGCATTCAACGGAAGCTGAGGCAGCGCTGGCCGGCGCGCCCCCCGATGCCGCGACGTTTGCCCGTGCCGCGGATGCCGCGCTCGCCAATGCGCAGCCACAGAGCCAGAACGGCTTCAAGGTCGAGCTGGCGCGCCGCTGCCTAGTCCACGCATTGACGCAAGCCACCCTCACCGATTGACTTCAATAGGACCTCACTCATGTCCACCGTGACTGACACCTTGCTGTCCGTAATCGGACAGCCGCAAGCGCGCGTCGACGGCCCGTTGAAAGTCAGCGGCGCCGCGACGTATACGTCGGATGTCGATCTGCCGGATCTGCTGCATGCGGTGCCCGTATGCAGCACGATTGCGAGCGGCCGCATTACATCGCTTGAATTCGCGGCTGCGCAGAGCATGCCCGGCGTCCATGCCGTGCTTCATCGCGGCAATATTGGCCGCTTCTACCGGATCTCGGGCAATTCGATGGATACGGGCTTCGTCGACGAGGCGCGCCCACCCTTTGACGACGATGTGATCCGCTATTACGGCCAGTACGTCGCGCTGGTGATCGCCGATACGTTTGAATCCGCGAGTGCCGCCGCAGCCGCTGTAAAGGTCGGCTATGACATCGCACCGCATGACGTCAGCGACGAACTCGGCAGCTATGAGAACACGCATGTCGAAAGCGAACGCGGCGACCCCGCACGCGCATTCGACGGCGCGCCCGTCAAGCTGGATGCGACGTATGTGACGCCGGTCGAAACGCATAACCCGATCGAACTGCACGCAACCGTCGCGCAGTGGGACGGCGAAGGCTACACGTTTTACGAAACGAGCCAGGCGGTATCGAACCACCAAGGCACGTTGATGCAGATGCTCGGCTTGCCGAAAGAGAAAGTGCGCGTGATCTCGCGTTTTCTGGGCTCGGGCTTCGGCGGCAAGCTGTGGATGTGGCCGCACTCGCTGCTTGCTGCCGCGGCTACGCGGCATACGGGGCGGCCCGTCAAGCTCGTGATCAACCGGAAGATGATGTTTCAGAACGTGGGGCACCGTCCGGTGACGCAGCAGCGCATGCGGCTCTCGGCGGATCGGGACGGCAAGCTGACTTCGATTCGTCACGAGTATCTGAACCACACCGCCATCGCCGACGACTACCAGGAAACCTGCGGTGAAATCACGCCGTTTTTGTACAGCGTGCCGAATCTGCGTGTCAGTTCGGGGCTCGTGAAGCGCCATGTCGGCTCGCCGACCGCGATGCGCGGGCCGGGTGCGGTTCCTGGGCTCTACGCGCTCGAATCGGCGATGAATGAGCTGGCGCGTGAGCTCAACATCGATCCTGTCGAATTGCGGTTGAAGAACGAACCGCGCGTCGACGAAAGCACCGGCTTGCCGTTTTCGTCACGCCATCTCGCTGAGTGTTTGCAGACTGGTGCCGAAAAATTTGGCTGGGGGCAACGCACGCCGGAAGTCGGATCGATGAAGCGCGATGGGCTGACGCTAGGTTGGGGCGTGGGCGCGTGTGGGTGGCCGGGCGTACGCTTTTCGGCGCAGGCTTCGGTGGATCTGCGTGCGGATGGCACCGCGCGCGTGGTGTGCGGCACGCAGGACATCGGTACGGGTACGTACACCATCCTTGCACAACTCGTTGCGTCACAAACGGGCTTGCCGCTCGATCGCATCGACGTCGAACTCGGCGACACGATGCAGCCGCTGGGACCGATCTCGGGTGGCTCGGCGGTGACGGCTTCGGTGATTCCTGCGGTGCTGCAAGCGGCGCGCGCGGCCGTCGATATCGTGCTTGCGCGTGCAGGGGCCGTTGCGGAATCACCGTTCAAGGGCGCGAAACCCGAGGAGCTTGCGTTCACGTCGGGCCGCGTGCATCGCAAGGATGCGGCTGCTGCGACGGGCGTGCCGTATGGCACGATACTCGAAGCGGCGAAGATGTATTCGGCGTCGGGTAATGGCAGCGCGCAGGGTGGCTTCGATGATCCGCTAAAGAAGGAGTATTCGATCTACTCATACGGCGCGCACTTCGCTGAGGTGACCTGGCAGCCGGAGATCGCGCGGCTGCAGGTGAGCCGGGTGGTTTCGGTGATCGATGCGGGACGTATCCTCAATCCGTTCGCCGGGCGCAACCAGATCGAAGGTGCGGTGGTGATGGGCGTTGGCATGGCGCTGTTCGAGCACACGATGTACGACTCGAGGAACGGCGCGCCGATCAATAGCAATCTTGCCGATTACATCATTCCTTCGCATGCGGATAGCCCTAAGCTCGATGTGACGTTTCTCGATTACCCCGACACCGTGTTCAACGAACTCGGCGCGCGAGGGATCGCGGAGATCGGGCTGGCGGGTATTGCTTCGGCGATCACTGATGCGGTTCATCATGCGACGGGTGTGCGCGTGCGCAAACTGCCGGTGATGATTGAAGATCTGCTAGGCGCGAAGCAGGGCGTTTAAAGCGTGCGGCGCCGGGCTTGGGCCCGGCGTCGCCACGTTTAGTGAGGAGCGCAACATGGGCGTGCAGCTAAACCATACGATCGTCTGGTGCAGCGACAAGCAGAGATCCACGAAATTCCTCATGGACATCCTTGAGCTTCCCAGCCCTATTGAATTCGGGCCGATGCTGGTCGTTCAACTCGACAACGATGTCTCGCTCGACTTCTACGAGAAAGACGGCGCGATCTCGATGCAGCATTACGCGTTTCTGATTAGTGAGGACGAGTTCGATCGCGTGTTCGCTCGTATTCGCGATCGAGGGCTGCAGTACTGGGCCGATCCGTCCAAACACCGCGCTGGCGAAACTTATACGCACAACGGCGGCCGGGGGCTGTATTTCGACGATCCCGATGGGCATTTTCTCGAGGTGATGACTCGCCCTTACATCTGAATGCCGGATACAGGCAGCCCTGTGCCGTGTGGATAACGGCAACGGCACAGGGAAGGCTTGCCTACACCGTCATCGCCTGCCTGGCGAACGCTGCCTTCAGCACTTCAGCCGTAAACGGCACGCGCCGGAATCGAATACCCGTCGCATCGAATAGCGCATTCGACAAGGCCGCCGCCATCGGTCTGCTGGCGGGCTCGCCTGCCCCCGAAGACGGATGGCTCGGATGGTTGTTGACCATCACGATTTCCACCGCATCGGGGACATCCGAGATTTCGGCGATCGGGTAAGTGAGCCAGTCGACGCTACCGACGCGATGACTGTCGAAGCGCACGCTCTCGTACTTGGCCCGGCTCATGCCCATCATCAGATTGCCTTCGATCGTGCCGGTCAGGTTGCGCGGATTGATCACATAGCCGCAGTCGTGTGCGACGACGAAGCGCGTCACATGAAACTCCCCGGTATCGCGATGCACCTCTATCTCGGCGATAAGTGCCACTGTGGTCTTGCCGCGTGGTGCATAGGCAATGCCGCGGCCGGTCACCACATTGCCGGATTGTGGCGGCCTCGGAGAAGGCCGTGATTGCCAGCCGGCCTTTTCAGCGGCGGCGCGGATCACGCCTTTATCGCGTTCGTCCTTCAGGTAGCGCAGGCGAAACTCCACAGGGTCGGCTTTCGCGGCAGCGGCAAGTTCATCGATAAAGCATTCGCTGGCAAAGCAGGTCGCCATGCCGTCCGGATCGCGCAGGTGAGCGGTACGCAGCCCCGTGCTCAGCGAGCGTTCCCAGTCCAGCAGGTCGCTGCGCCGCCGCTTGTTGTCGAATTGATAGTGCTCGTCGGCTAACTGGAATGCCTCCGCACCGCTGTTGCGGAAACCGCCGATCAACTGCGCGGACAACGTATCGCCGGCCACTTCGGTACCGGCTGGGCGAATCTGGCTTGAATACCCACGCGCCAGATATGAAAACGCCACCACCTTTCCGTCGCGATCGAGCGCACCCTGCATACGGAAACTGGTCGGCGAACCCTTAGGGTCCCAGCCTACCGCATCGGCGCGCATGTATTGCACGCGCACGGGCTGGCCCACGGCTTTGGAAAGCAGCATCGCATCCATGGCCGCGTCGTCGGCATCGTTCATCCCATACGAACCGGGGCCGGGCATCCACGTGACGCGCACCTTCTCTAAAGGCATATTGGCCATTTGCGCCAAGGCCCGGCGCAACGGGTAGGGCTTCTGACCCGCGGCCCAGACCATCGCTCGCTCGGCGTTGACGTCGGCGACCGCGCATCCCGGTCCCATGCTCGCATGCGAATGGAACGGAAAGTCGTAGTCGACGGCAAGCTTCGTGTGCGCGCCGGCAATCGCCGCATCGACATCGCCTACGCTCTGTGCGGTCTTCGATACCACTTCGCGTTCGCTGCGCAAACGCGCATACAGCGCATCGTAGTCGGGATCGAATGCAGCGGCAGGCTCTGTCCACTTGATCTGCAAATCGCGGGAAACCTTGATGGCTTGCTCTTCGCGCTCGCATACCACGCCCACGAAGTTGCCTTGCGTGACGACCGCCACGAGGCCGGGAAAGTTTTGGCCGCGCGGCACTTCGACCAGTTGCGCGCCGGCCTGGGGTGGCCGGATCACCCGGCCATGCAGCATGCCAGGCAGTTTGAGATCGACCAGGTAGTGATATTCGCCGCGCGCCTTGGCGGGGATATCCATGCGCGGCACCGGCTGCCCGACTACGCTGTAGGTAGCAGGGTCCTTGAGCGGCACGTGTTCGTCGACCGTCACGTGAAACTGGTCGCCGCCGACGAGTTCCCCATAGCTGACACGTTTCGTCGCATCAGCCTTCGACTGTACGACGCCGTCGCGCACCGTGAGCTGTGCTTCATCTGTCTGCAGGTGTTGCGCCGCCATGCGTACCAGCGCTTGCCGGGCTCGCGCGCCCGCGCGCCGCAGCGCCTTGCCGCCATCTTCGATACCGTTGCTGCCGCCCGTGCCACGCTGATCGACCGTAGTGGCGGTGTCGCCCATATTCAGCGTGACGCGCGACAGCGATACGTCCAGTTCTTCCGCCACAATTTGCGTGAAGGCCGTGCTGATACCCATGCCCGCTTCGATCTTGCCGACGCTGGCAATGACGTCGCCGTCCTGGGTCACCGCAATCCACGAATCGAGCTGATTGGGCGGCAGGGTAGCAGGCCAGGGCGCGCTGTGCGGCTCGAGCGGTGCATCGGGCGGTACGCCGTTTGCCACGACGTTTGCCCGCTCCGGCGCGGTGGCCGCACGGGTGAGCGTGGGCCAGGCGAAGGACACAATCAATGCGCCGCCCGTGCCGAGGAACTGGCGCCGCGAAACCTTTAGCGAAATATCCGACATATCGATCTCCAGGTCCGGGTGGGCATTACGCCATCGCCTTGGCGGCACGTTTAACGGCGCGCAGGATCGCGATATGGGTTCCGCAGCGGCATTTGAGTCCGGTCAGCCCGGCGCGAATCTCGGCATCGGACGCATGCGGATTCTGTTTGAGGAACGCCGCGCTGTTCATGATCCAGCTATTCATGCAGTACCCGCACTGCGCGGCCTGCTCTTCGATAAACGCGTGCTGTACGGGGTGCAGTCCGTCGATACGCTGTTCGGCCGGCACGGTTTGCGCGAGGCCTTGCAAGGTGGTTACCTGATGGCCTGCCACCACGGAGACCGGCAACACACATGAGCGCACCGCGGCTCCATCCAGATGAACGGTGCACGCGCCACATTGCGCGAGGCCGCAACCAAATCGCGGGCCTGTGAGATTCAACTCGTTTCGCAACACGTATAGCAGCGGCGTATCCGGCGACGCTTCTACAACGTGCGCTTTGCCATCCACCGCGATCGTGAGCGCGGATGCACTTTGCGAGGAATGTGCTGACATGTGAGGCTCTCCTTGAATCGTTCTATTTATAACAAGGTGCTTTCTGTTTGCTAACGGCGGGCTGTTCGCGTACAGCCTCTCGCCAAAAGGGTGTCTCGGCCCCGGGTTTCGTGGCTCTAAGCCTCCCGTAAGCCCCTCAAGCGATATTTACCAGACGGGAAGTATGCACCCAAGCGTGTTGGCAGTGTCAAGTGTCGACACACGTAGTGGGGGCCGCATTCAGGCGGAAATGGAGGCGCCAGTCGACTGGATCAGTCCGTCAATAGTCGGGATGATTTGCTTTTCGCGCGTCAGAATCTGGCCGCTACCTGAACGCCGACTGTCATTCGTGATGTCACAAAACCTGTCGGCTTATAGATCGGCGTGCCGGCAAACAGGTCATATGTCACATCGGTGTACTTCACCGGTATGCCGCCGCGAATGCCGATGAACGCACCCGCCAGTTGCGTTCCTGCCAGTGCGGCCGTGTTCGGCCCGAACACGCGCCCGTAGTCGATCCCCGCATACAGCGTCTGTCCCGTGTGGAACACTGGCCATTGCAGTTCGTTGCGCCAGTAGAAACCGCGCTCGGCAGCAAGCATCGTTTCGCCGTCGAAGCCGCGCACCGTGTACCGGCTGCCGATAGTCAGGTCGTCGATATAGAACAGCGTGTCTTTGGTGAACTGGCCGTGTACCGTTCCAACGTACTGAAAGCCCTGGCCGGAAATCGCGAACGGCACTGACAGGTTTGTGTCGAGTACCGCCATGTGATAGCGGTAGGTTGGGCCGTCTCGATACGGGTCGGCGGTCGCGCCAAATCCGCCGATGCCTTGACGATAGGCGAGCGTGCCGTCGAACTGCGCCGCACCGAAATAATGGCGGTCCGTTGCGCCCAATTCCAGGAACGTGTTGTTGCGCGCCTGGGTGGGGATGTTCGTGTCGTCGAGGAAGCTGTCGCCGAAGCGCTTCGATAGTTGAACATAGGCGCCAAGCACGTCATTGTCGTTACGCGAGACGATGCGCGCGAGCTTCAGCGCTGCCGTCTGCGAGTTACCGCTGAAGACGAAGGTCTGGTTCACCCCCGCGATGTTCTGGTAGTACGTGTTCGTGTTGCCCGAGAGCGTCGCGGTCCAGTAACCCCAGGGAATTGAATACGAACCGTTGAAGCCGTGCGAGCCAAGCGACTTGTTGCCGAAAGACAAGTCCTGGTTCGCACCCGCTGTGAGGATGTCGTTCAGGCCAAGCGGGTTGTCGATACCGAGACTGACGTTGCCTTGCCATCTTCCCGTCGACTCCGTGCCCGAGTTATCGACAGACGCGACGAAGGTCCACGGCTTTGCACGTTTGACGGTCAGGATAACGTCGCTTTCACCCGGTATGTCCGTGGGCTGGATTTCCATGCTTACGTCCTGACTGTTGACGCGCTTCATCTGCTCAAGGCCCTGCTCAAGGTCGCGCAGGTTCAGCAGATCGCCGCCGCGTGCACGGTAGGCAGTCTTCCATGTTCCCCAAATCGACGGGTCGATGAAGCTGATATTGCGCACGATGCCGGGCACGAGCGTGAGCGTCAGATTTCCGCGCGTCACGTCTTGTGGCTGCACGAGCACGCGGGTGGTGAGATAGCCGCGGCTTAGAATCGCGCGCTGCAAACTTTTAGTGAGCGCATCAATGCCTTTCTTGCCAACACATTGCCCCTCGTAGTGGTCGAGCCACTCGCGTGCGAACGAGAATGGGTCAAGCGGCAGAGCCGATGCGCCTTTAACCTTCGTTGCTGCCGGCAGGGATTCAAGCACGTTAAGCGAGAACGTGTCGATGCGATAGCATGGCGACTCGTGTGGGAGTTCGGGATACGCTTCGGTTTTTGGCAGGTCCGAACGCACGACAGGAGCCGATACCGCCGCCTCCCGTTGCTGCGCGTCGCGCCGCTGCTGCTGGTTTTGTTCGGTTTCTATGCCGCCCAAGATTTGCGCCGGAACATTGGGCGCGAGAGTGACCAGGGCTGTGAGCGGCAGAGCCGCCAGCCTCATACTTACTTTCATTGCGAGTGCGTTTTATGATGACCAAGTCGCTGCGGCGCAAACCCATTTACCAGGTTCGCGCGCAGTCAACAGTCAGGTTGGATTTATCGAGGCGTGAATACCCTGTACAACAATTCGAAACCTGCGGCCTGAACGATCGTCTTTGCCTGCTCAAAAAAGCGAACGCCGGCGACGGACAAAGGATATTTGGCGACAAGTTCAATTTAAAATCTACAACCCTTTGAATTGGGATTGTTTTCGTAGACTTGGCCGCTCTCCAGATAGACCAAATAGGTGTTGATCTTGTCCTGGAGCAGAACAAGATGGTCGTGTTCTGCCTCATCCCATCCAAGGTGATCGGAAATCGCTGATCGCACGATGCCGTTGGGGGTATCGATGCCGACCACGTCAATGACGTTTGTGTCGAGAATAGACATTCATTTTTCCCAACCCGTGATGGGTGGGGAGGTAACGATAAACGTATCGTACTCTGATGGCTCTGACAGAATGAACTGAATGGCTTCCAGGTTGTTTTTATGCGCGGCGTCGATATCAATCGGTGGATCGGCGCCATCCCAAATACAATCTACGCGGGCTTCAAACCCATGACTATGCCAGATTCCACCTTCTATTCGAACAACGAGAAGCCCACGCTTCGCTGCTTGCTCACATACAGCTATTGCAGCTTGCGTGGTCAACTTCATAACCACGTTTCCATGCAGGGAGAAGTAGTCGTCGGCATCCGCATAACGCTTTGACCAATCAACGGCCATATTTCGCTCTCTGTTCGAATTCATGTTCCTGCATTCAATTGAACGCCAGTGCAATATGTTTAGTGAATATCGACGACCAGGATCGGATCTGGATATTTTTCGATTGCAGTCGTGTCAATAAAAAATTCGCCTGGCCTTTTTAGGTGAAAACGAAAAACACTAATATCACCAAATTCGCCATTTTCTTCGTAACTCAAGATTGCGACAGCCTGAGTTTTGAAACTGGTCTTCCATGCCTCAATAAATCGCAGCACAAACAAGTGAGAATTTATAAAAATCTGACTTTCGCAATAATCTTCCAGATGAAGCTTGTTGATCATGCATTCATAGCCGGTCAGATCACCATATGCGTGCTGAACGAACTCGATTGCAGGAATATTTTGCTCGGGAAAAAGAGATGAGAAGAAAATGCAGTCATCTATGCGTTTGAATCCAGCGCTCAGCAACGCGTCGAGCTTTTCTGGCAATATACAAACAGAGTTTGAATGCTGTTTGATAAGATTTTTCATTGATGAATTTAGTAGCATTATTTTGCTCCAAGGTATCCGTTCAACGCTTTGCTGATAGCCTTCGAAAAAGACGGATCTTGCAAGAGATTTTGTACGTTTCGAGGCGCAAGATCGCCGGTTCTTTGATCGAAAAATACCTGCGTGTTGGGATCGTAATAGTATTTCGATCCGCCGTTGTCTTGGTAATGAATCTGCCCCGGACGAACACCCGGCGCTGGATTTTCAACGTCAATACGCTCTTGACCTGTGCCTTTCCACACAGTCTTACTTGCAACCCGTGCTCCATCCGTACCTAACATCGTACCTTGATAGCTGGTCGCATCAATGCCCTTTTTGAATGCTGCAGCGTCTCCCATTGCCGCCGCCTCTGCGTCGGCCACCGCGCCTTTGCCAACGCCCTTAGTGACAAGCGCGGCGGCAAAGAACTCGACCGCAGGACCGATTTGATCACCAGATGTGTAGGGTAAACGGGCCGAATCCAGCGTGACATAACCGGGATCGTTCGGAGCAGCAAATGGGCCACCATTCGGCAAATTGATGCCCATTTCCGCGAGAGTAACGAGCCCATTCCAGACACCGGCACCAGTGTTCTTGGCATTGTCAATAAATTCGCTTCCCGTACCACCCATACCTTTTTCATTTCCCGTGCTCCGGTTGTACAGGTCAGCATTCGACGCAGCAAACGCGCCTGCCGTGCCTGCACCCATGATCGCGCCACCGAGACCCGCCAGTACGTTGGCCGCAATATTGCCCGCAGTCATCGAGCCGGTCGCATCGCCAACCGAGTCCGCAACTCCGTTGATCTTGCCGGCAAGAATTGCAGCCGTGCCTGCGCCGACCGCCCCTTGGGCGGCGCTACCAATGCCTCCACCACCCAGCCCTGCGACGAGCGCACCGCCCGCTACGTGAAGGCCGACGCGATTCGTCCCGCCTTCATTCCACGAATCAGCCACGGCCTGGTATTGCGCAGCAAGGTCGGTATTGCCCGTCGCCTTTGCTGCGTCGGCCTGATCTTGTGCCGCCTTCTGCTGCGTGTCGGCATACGCACCGATGCCTTGAGCGACCGATTGAGCAGCAGCTTGCGCGGCCTGCATCGTATCGGCCTGCTGGTTCAGAATGCTATTCACATCTGGCGTGTTCGCCACCTTGTCGTTCGTGTCGGCCGTGTCACGGCTAAGGCCTGCGACATCCTGCGTCTGGCTCGAAGCATTCGTTACGTTGATCGTTCCCGCACTAACGGCGCTGCGCGTCGTCGCGCTCGTATCTCCGCTTTCGTTCTGCGTCATCATCGGAATCAGGCCGCCCGAACCACCGACCGAGCCGGGCCCGCTCGCTTTCCCCGTGGAACCGATACCGCCGCCCACGCTAAGACCGTTGCTCGTCGCGCTGTAGTGCGAGTGGTTTTCGACATCGCTGAACGTCAGCGTGCCCGTGGCAAGCGTGTTCTTCGACGCGTCCGCCTCGCTCGCGATCACCGCACCTTTAAGGTCCGTGTTGCCCTTGACGCTGATCGCAAACCCACCATCGCCCGACCGGATGCCGGCCTGTTCATTCACGCCCGCATAGTTGCCATCCGCGTGACCATTCTGCGCACTGAAGCTCGCGCTGCCGCCGCCCTGACTGATCGTGAAGCCACCGCCCGCGCTGCTCTGATGCGCGGCGCTGTTCGTCACGTCCTGCACGCTTGCGACACTCAGATTGCCGCCAACGTCAGCGACAATCTGCTTGCCATTAATCTGCGAGCCGATGATGTTCGTATCGCCGCCCGAGATCACCGTGACGCTGTTCGTGCCCGCGACATGCGACGCGTTCTGGATCGACGCATCACTATTCGCATCGCCGTGCGCATTCGCCATCGCCGCGGAAACACCAAAGCCGCCACCGACCGTGTACTGCACGCCAATGCTCGCGCTACTGGAGCTGTTCGAGCTACGAGTCGAATCGGTGTCCGTCGTATTGATGACATTGACCTTGTCCTTCGCGGCGAGCACAACATCATTTGCGCTCACGTTCGAGCCGGCGATGGTTACGTCGCCGCCCGTCGCGAGGAATGCAGCGGTGCCCCCTGCCTGCACACTGGAAGCCCGCTGGGTTGCCTGATCCTCCGACGACTGGCTTTGGCTCTTGCTCGATCCGATGCTGACCTTGATGCCGATATCAGGCTTGCCACCCGCAGCCAACGATGCCGCTCCCGCGCCGACTATCGCAACATCGCCAGCCGCCGCGATACTGTGCAGTACCGCCGCGCGGTCGTTGCCGCTGCTGCTCGAATGACTGGCCGCCCGCGTTTCCGAATACGCGTTATTGATCGCGTCACCCACCGAACCCGCCAGTCCGATCGTCAGGCCGCTGCTGCTCGTTTTCTGCGTCTGGGCCTGATGCGCGGTATCGGTCGCAGCATCGATCAGCACATTGGCTGCAGTGCCCGTCAGGTTCTGGCCAGCGACGAGGTCGCTGCCCGTGACGTGCAAGGTATTGCCCGCCTGGATCGAGAGGTTGCCGTTGATCGACCCGACCGTGCTCGCATTGCTGGTGACGCTTGATTTCTGGTCGGTCGTCGCAAGCGTGTTGGTGCCGACCGTAAGGGTCAGGCCGCTTGTGCCAAGGCCCGTGCGCTTCTCCTGATAGGAGCCCGACGACTGCATGGTGTCCCGCGACGTGACGATGTTCACGTCATGCGCGGCACTGAGCGCAACGTCGTTTGTGCCGACAATGGTGCTGCCCGTGACGTTGATATCCTTGCCGCTCGCGATGGCTACGGCATCGGCGGAAACCATGCTGCCCTGCGAAAGCGTCGTCGTGATTTCGCGTGAACTATGCACTTCCTTGCCGCTCACGACATTGCTGTGCTTGTGCTGTTCCTGGGAGTTTTCGACGTGCGTTTCCATCGTCGCGCCGATGTTGACGTTCCCCGCTGCCGCAAGGGTCGCCGTCCCCTTGTCGAGACCGATCGCGCTGCCGGTGACGTTGATGTCCTTGCCGGATACCACGGTCAGGGAATTGCCCGCGTTGAGCGTCGTTGCCGTGAGGGTATCGTCGGACCTGTGCAGCGATTCCGAGTAGCTCCCGTGACTGTCGCTGCCAGAACTATTGCTATCGGTAGTCGAAGTTGCTTTCGCCGCCTGAAGCGTCACGTTGCCGTTTGCCGCGAGCGTGCCTCCACCAGCAAGGTTCAGGCTCGCGCCCGTCGCCGTCAGGTCACCCCCGACACCAATCTGCGACACGCCGCCGACGTTCACGGAACTGCCGGTCGTCTGGTTGAAACTGGTATTCGACACGCCGTTCGCGCGCTCAACCACCTTGTGCTCGCCGGTCTGCACCGAGCCGATGTCGTAGTTGCCACCCACGGCCATGCCGAGGTTGCCACCGACATTCAGGTTGCCCGCGTTCTGCTCGACATCGCCGCCAGTGCTGATGACCGCGTCGCCCTTGACGTTCACGTTGGCGATGGGGCCGAGCGTGCTCGTGGTGCGCGTGGCGCCCGTCGCGCTGACCTGGTCAACAGTCTTCACTGCCGTATTCAGCAGCAGGTCGCCACCAGCCTTCAGCGCCAGGCTGCCGGCTTTCACGGTCGCTGAAGTGAGGTCGACGTTGCCCTTCGTCGTCAGCGACATCAGCCCGCCGCTTTGCAGCGTGCCGAATGCGTTGCTGATCTGGTTGCCCTGGATCGATAGCGTGTTGCCCGCCTGCACCGTGCCGCTGTTCGTGAAGGTCCGCGCGTTCTGAAAATCGATGTCGGTGGCGGCAATCAGCGGACCGTTCATGTTCTGCTGGCTCGCTCTGGCGAGATAAATGACCGGCACGAGCACGGACTGACCATCAACAACTTCGGTCTGCATGATGACGATGTTGCTGGTAAGAGCCGCCACCTGTTCAGCCGACAGACTCATGCCGAGCGGCAGGTTCAGCGACTGCGCGAGCGATGCACCTGCTGCAAGTAGCGCCTCGTACATCGACTGAAGATCGGTGTACGGACCGAGCACGGCCTTGCCGGTGAGCGCGGTAATCTGGTTGCGTACGAGCTGCTGCTCGTAGAAGCCATCGCCGAGACGCTTTTCGGTGGTCTGCGGATTGAGGCCAAGCTGTCGCAGGTAGTAGTCGCTGGAGACGAACGTCTTCTGGTTCGTGAAGGCCGGGTTCGTTTCAACCAGCCAGCTCGCACCTGGCGCGGTCGCCGGACCGAACAGCCCGCCCTGGGGAACTGTCAGGTTTTGCAGTACGTTCTGCGCCGTCGCGTTCGCATTGCCGCTCAGGCCATTGACATTCACCCCCGACATTGCCTGCCCCGGAGCAAGTCCGATAGACGGAATGCCAGCATTACCGGCCGTGTTGTCGATACTGATGCCCGAGCCCGACAGTGCGCCGCCCGCGACAAAGCTCGATTCGTAGCTCGGGAGCGCGTAATAGCGGATGTCGGCCGGCGCGGCCTGCGTGTAGCCGCCAGGCCTTGCGCCAACGAATGGCGCATCGCCAAATGGCAATCGCCAGTCGTGTTCGGTGTTGTCGTAGTTGTTGTAGTGATATTCGCCGGAGTACGTGACCCGAACATTCGGCGCTGTCTGGCCCTGCCAGCTATTCTGGTCGAGCGAGACCGGCGCGGCGATGTTGCCGGCTGCCGCGACCGCACTCCAATAGTTCTGGAACAGGCCCACATTCGACGCGTCCAGATTACCCCCGGCGATGATCTGCGCCTGCGGGCTGATAGACGCGATCAGATTCGCGACCACCACGCCTGTGTAGGTCGTGTACTGGTAGGTCGAATTCCATTGGCCTCCGTGCGGAGGCTCGGTATAGACGCCGCCGATGCTGTTCGGGTCCTGGACGCCGACCTGTCCTGTGCGGCCCGAGAGACTGATGTCGAGCTCGTCCAGTAGCGTTGGGTCCACCGGCTGGTTCAGGCCGGTCGTCGTCATCGTCGTGCGCGTGTTCGTGACCTGGCTGGCGTGCAGTTCCATATCGGCCGCCGATTCGATCAGCCCTGACTGGTTGCGGATCAGGCTCGCGTGGGTGTAACTGCCGTCCGTATTCTTGCCACCCGCCAGTACGACCTTGCCGAGACCGTATATCGCGGTTGTTGCCTGCGTGTCGGTCGTCGTATCGCCGTCGCGGTTCTCGATGTCATGCGCAAGCAGTTCGAGCGTGCCGTCGCTGTCCGTCGCGCCAATGAGCGCGGTCGGCCCAACGTTGGATATCGCGCGGTTCGCGTTGAGCGAGACGCTGCCGCCAACCATCGCACCCGTGTTCTCCAGCGTGTTCGAATGCGTCGTGAGCGTGCCGCCCGCCATCATCAGGCCTCTGTTGGCGATATCGCCCGCGTTGATGCCCAGGTTGTTCACCGCCTCCAGCGTCGCACCGTTGCTGAATGTGCCCGGCAGGGTAAAGCTCAGGTCGTGACCCGCTGCGAACCGCAAATCGGGCGTGGGCGCGAAATCACCCTGTACGCGTATCGCTACGTCATTGGCCGCGCTGTAGGCACCGCCACCCGTGAGCGCTGCGGCATTGACAGACAGGTCATGTGCCGCGGCAATCTGGCCGTTCGTGTTCGTCAGCGTGCTGTCGCTCGCGAGCGACAGCGACGAGAGCGACCGAATCGCGCCCTGTGTGTTGTTCACGTCGCCCGCGACGTTCGCCACGATATTGCCCTGCGCGGCAAGCACACCGCTGGTGTTGTTCAGGCTGCCGGCTCGCGCGGCGAGTTGTCCCGCAGTGTTGATCTGACCGCCAACGTTCGAGAAGAAACCCACACCATTGCCCGGTGCAATCGTCAGCGTGCCCGTGCCCGCATCGAGGATCGTGCCGCCATCGTTGATGAGTGTCCCTGGGGCAAGTGTCAGGTCGGTGCTGTTGGTCTGAAATGTGCCGCCGTTCGAATTGTCGAACGTGCCGCTGACGGTGAAGCCCATCGGCGACACGCCGTATTGTGTAATTGTCCCGGCGTGGTTCAGCAGGTCTGTCGCATTTAGCGCGAGCTGATTCGCCTCGATGTCGCCGCCGCTGTTGTCGAGCGTACTGCCGGTTGCGACGGCGAGGTCCGGCGCAACAATCGAGCCGCCGTTGTTGGCCAGCGATCCGCTCTGGATCGTTGCGCTCGCGCCGGCGGCAATCCGGCCGCCACGATTGGACAGTGCGCCCGCCGTGACGGTTTGCCCGCTGCCCGAGGACAGCACGCCGTTGTCGTTCGTGAGCGTGCCGTTCGCGCGCATTTCAAGCGTACCGCCTGCGGTCGTGGTTGCGCCCGACAGGTTCAGGTCTCCACTGTTCGCCGCGAGCGCTATCGTGCCGCCGGCTGACGTAGTGCTGCCGGAGAGATTGAGCGTCGCGCCGCTCACGTTCGCATTGCCGCCCGCCACGTTGCTGCCGGTCGTCGTGACCGCGCCGGAAGCACTCACGTTCAGGTCGCCGGACTGCGCCAGCAAGCCGTCGCCGTTCACGCCTGACGCGAGCGTGCCGGTTGAATCCACCGAGGCAGCGCTGATTGCCGTGTTCTGCTGCGCAGCAACCATACCGCTGTTCGCCAGCGTGCCGGACGTGTTCAGGCTGACGCTCTGCTGTGCGTAGGTCGTCCCGCTGTTGTCGATGCCGTCGCGCGCCGACGCATTGACGTTGCCGCTCGCACTCGACTGGCTCGCGAGTTCCAGCTTGCCCTGTGCGGTCAGTACGAGGTCGCCTGCATTTGCCGCCACAACGCCCTTGAGCGAAACACCTACGCCCGCCTCTGTGCCCACGAGGAAAATGCGATTCGCGTACATGCCGCCGAGCTGGCTGACGTCGATCGAAACATACGGAGCAGGACCGTCACCTGCAATGGGTGTCGCATTGAGCGTGTCATGGTCGATGCGGTTGGCGCCCGTGACGACGTTCAGGTTCTTCGCATGGATCGCCGCATTCGCTTGCACGGCACGCGACAGTAAATCGACCTGGTCTACATTCGACGCGTTCAGCCCGGCGCCGTTGACGGTGATGTTGCCGCTTGTGACGTTAAAGCCGGAGATTGAGCCGTCCGCCGCATAGTTCGGCGCGCCCGTTGCCAGGATTGCGCGGCTCGTGTTGATGAATCCGCCGCCGTTGACGGAAATGCCTGACGGATTCGCAAGAATGACTTCTGCCCGTTTTCCCGCTACTTCGAGATACCCGTTCAGCTGCGAGGCGGTCGGGCTGTTGACCTGGTTGACGATGATCTTCGCCGACTGTCCCGCCGCGAAGTTCGGGTTGCCGTTGATCATCCCCGCCTGCTGCGTCTGCACGATCACCGGTGAGTTGTTCAGGATCGCGCCTTTCTGCTGCACGTCGAACTGGTTGTACGTGTTGTCCGAAACGCCCGCGCCGGAAGGCCGGTTGATGTTGACCTGATCAAGCCCGTTGGGTGTCTGGATGACGTTCGGCGCGTGTGCGCCACCTGCAACGACTTGCGCGAACGTGAGCATGGGCGCGATTGCCAAAAGCGCAGCGGGCAAGAGGCGCCGCAATGGCAGATAAATTCCCCGCCTACCTGACACTCGCCCTGTAGTACGCGTCTCACCAGCTTTGCTCGCAGCCGCAGCCGTCTCCTCAACGGCCACCAGCATGTCGCGTGAGCGACTATAGACTAACCGGTAATAACGATTCATCAACCCAACCCCGCCGGAGACAAGCTGTCAATTCTTGGGGCGCGGGGTAGAAAAATGCGTCATATCTTGTCAAGACTCGTGGCTTTGAGAGTTGTCTTACCTATGTCTATGCAATAGGCATATAAATGTTGCGTCTGTCCCACACAGAGAACCCGCACGAGAGCGGGCCGGTGCGTGGAACTGTCCCAGCGAGCGCGCGAGTATCGCTGCTCCATGGCGCATTGCCGACCGCTGGGTCGTAAGCGGTGCGCAGATTGCGCTCGCCTGGTTGAGACGCAACCCGGTCGTCGCCGCGCCGCTGGGGGATGCAACGAAGCGGTCTCATATCGACGATGCGATTGCTTCGCTGGTTCTGCAACTCACTGCCGATGAGCTAGCCGTACTTGAGACACCGTACACGCCGCGCCAAGACGTCCAGGGTGTCTCCGACGATGCAGTGTTGGCGTGCCTGTCGGCCGAGTTTGGAATCAAACCTGCAAAGTCCTGATGGTTTTGGGCGGCCCTGCATGCAACACCCGCCAAACGCGCGTGGAACACGCACCCGGTGCGGACGGTAAAATCCAGTGCATATACCGTCGTGTTGGAGTAGGTGTTTGACAGCGCAGAAGCAGGGCTTCATTTTGACCCGTCACTGGCGAGACTCGCCGGCTGGTACGGAGGTAGTGTTCTGGCTGGCGACCGACGACGGGCCGCGCCAGATCCGCCTGCGCCCGCAGGAATCCGTCGCGTTCATCCCCGTCGCGCAGCGCGAGCACGTCGAACTGACGCTGCGTCGCGAAGCGTCGTCTGCGGGGATCGAACTGCGTCCGCTCGAACTGCGCGATTTTCAGCATCGTCCGGTGCTGGGGCTGTACAGCCAGCAATACCGGCAACTGACCCGTGTCGAAAAGCGCCTGAAACAGGCTGGTGTCGACGTCTACGAGGCCGACGTCTTTCCGCCTGACCGGTACATGATGGAGCGCTTCATCACCGCGCCCGTCTGGTTCAGCGGCAAACCCAACGGCAATGGTCCATTGCTGGACGGCGACATGAAGCCCGCATCCGGCTATCGGCCGCAGTTGCGGCTGGTATCGCTGGACATCGAGACCAGCGCCACCGGGGAGCTGTATTCGATCGCACTCGAAGGCTGTGGGCAGCGTCAGGTCTACATGCTCGGCCCGGCAAACGGCGACAGCAGCGCGGTGGATTTCGACTTCGAATACTGTGAGAGCCGCCCCCAGTTGCTCGAGCGTTTGAACGAATGGATCGCGCAGCACGATCCCGATGCGATCATCGGCTGGAATCTGGTGCAGTTCGATCTGCGCATCCTCCATCAGCACGCGGAGCAATATCGCGTTCCGTTGTGTCTGGGCCGCGACGGCAGTGTGATGGAATGGCGGGAACACGGCCTCACGCAGGGGCATTTCTTCGCGGGCGCCGCTGGCCGGCTGATCATCGACGGCATCGAAGCGCTGCGATCGGCGACCTGGAGCTTTCCATCGTTCAGCCTCGAGTCCGTTTCGCAGGCGGTGCTGGGCGAGGGCAAGGCGATCGACAACGCATACCAGCGCATGGATGAAATCCAGCGCCGCTTCGATGAAGACAAGCCCGCGCTCGCGCGCTACAACCTGAAAGACTGCGAGCTGGTCACGCGCATCTTTGCGAAAACCGAATTGCTGGCGTTCCTGCTTGAACGCGCGAGCGTGACGGGCCTGCCGGCAGACCGGAGCGGCGGCTCGGTGGCCGCCTTCACGCATCGCTACATGCCGCTGATGCATCGGCTCGGCTATGTCGCCCCGAACCTTGGGGACGTCGCGGGAGCGCCGAGCCCGGGGGGCTTCGTGATGAACTCCCGGCCGGGGCTGTACGACTCGGTGCTGGTGCTCGACTACAAGAGCCTGTACCCATCGATTATCCGCACCTTCCTGATCGATCCGGTCGGACTCGTGGAAGGCATGCGCAATCCCGGTGATGCGGACTCCGTACCCGGCTTTCTGGGCGCGCGCTTCTCACGTACCCGGCATGGCCTGCCGTCGGTCGTCGCGCACATCTGGGAAGCGCGCGAGGCGGCCAAGCGCGATCGCGACAAGCCGCTATCCCAGGCGTTGAAGATCATCATGAACTCGTTCTATGGCGTGCTGGGTTCGACCGGATGCCGGTTCTTCGACCCGCGCCTCGCGTCGTCGATCACGATGCGGGGTCACGAGATCATGCGCAAGACGCGCGAGCTGATCGAATCACAGGGCTACGAAGTCATCTACGGGGACACGGATTCGACCTTCGTCTGGCTGAACCATGCGCGCACCGAAGAAGAGGCCGCGCAGACCGGCCGCACACTCGTCGCGTATATCAACGACTGGTGGCAGCAGGACCTGCGCGAGCGCTTCGGCCTGGAGAGCGCATTGGAATTGCAGTTCGAGAGGCACTATCAGCGTTTTTTCATGCCCACTATCCGTGGTACTGAAGAAGGCAGCAAGAAGCGCTACGCCGGTCTCACCCTGGGTGAGGACGGCAACGAGGAAGTGGTCTACAAGGGTCTGGAGACGGTACGTACCGACTGGACGCCGCTGGCCCAGCGGTTCCAGCAGGAACTCTATCTGCGCGTGTTCAGGCGGGAACCGTATCAGGACTACGTGCGTGACTATGTGCGCCGGACCTTGAGCGGCGAGTTCGACGACCTGCTCGTTTACCGCAAGCGGCTGCGCCGTCCGCTTGCCGCCTACCAGCGCAACGTGCCGCCGCACGTGCGCGCGGCCCGTATGGCGGATGAATTCAATCGGCAGCAGGGGCGGCCGCTGCAGTATCAGAGCGGCGGCTGGATCAGTTACGTGATGACCAGCGCCGGGCCGGAACCGCTTGAAACCTGGCGATCCGGGCTCGATTACCAGCACTACCTGAGCAGTCAGTTGCAGCCGGTGGCGGACGCAATACTGCCTTTGTTGAATGACGACTTCGAGACGCTGACGAGTGGTCAGCAGACGCTGTTCTGAACTGGTTCGGCAATGCGGAATCGGCTTGATCGACCTCGTGCGAGGAACGACTCAATCGAAGGCAGCCGCGGCAGCCCGTTACACTACGGCTTCCGGGCGCTGCTGTGACACGTGCTGAACGATCGAAGCATCGAAGCCGCACTAACGCAGCGCCGCGGAACATCCTCTGCCCACGAAAAGAAAAGGAGTAAACCTGATGCCGAGCCTCGAGCGAGCAGGACCCGCCAGGCTTATCGACGCCGCCTGGCGCATGGCGTTCTGGCTAGCATTTCGCTGCGCTCGCGTCTGGTGGCACCTTCGGCGGCCTCACCACGAAGGCGCGCTGATCGCAATCTACGTCGGGCAGGCGCTGTTGCTCGTGAAGTCGTCGTACCGGGCCGAGTGGAATTTTCCGGGAGGCGGTATCGGGCCCGGTGAGACGCCCGATGCGGCGGCGCGGCGCGAAATGGAGGAAGAGATTGGTCTGTCGTCGTACACGCTGCGCGCTGCGGGCAGCGCTAGCGGCATATGGGATGGTCGACGAGACCGGGTGCATTTCTTTGAACTGCACCTCGATAGCATGCCTGAACTGCGGCTGGATAATCGCGAGATTGTCGCCGCGCGCCTGGTGTCGCCCGAGGAATTGCGCGGCATCGCGCTGACAGAGGCGGTCGCCGCATATCTGCGTGGAGATCTTCGCGCCTAGTTGCTGCGCTATTCCTGTCAGGACGTCTCGACCGGACTCGCTGCTGGAAGGGTGAAGAACGACAGCATCGACACGTCGACTCAGCGGATCAGCGAGGCTCGTTTCTGGCTTGCATGACAAAGAACCAGCACATCACCGCGCCTGACACCCAGCCACACGTAAAAAGCAGATCGACATTTTGCAAGCCCTCGAAGTTGGCCGCATTTTCAAAGCTACATCGCTGGCTTTGCCCGATCTGGATGCACTCGGTCGCAATCTGATGAACATGCGTGAATACCCGGTAGCATGCAACCGCAGAGATGACCAGGGCAATCCGCACGCGTATTTTCTTATCCATGCCTTAGAGTCGATTGGATGAGCGAAGGTGGATCTTGTCAATGTGCTAGACGTACTGACAATTTGTGTCCAGCCCGCATTGTACCGATACCGATACTGATACCGATGAAGGTTCTTCCATCGTGAGATAGCTGGCAGCCCGGCCGGTGACTCTGTGCCGTCTGATCTTCGCCTGATACGCAAAGCCGTTGCAAAAATTGTCACGCCAGCCTCCGTTCGTTTCTCGCAGGTCAGGTTCGCGCTGTTCAAAGAACCATTCTTCATATATCCATCCCGCTGCAATACCACGCATTGGCTGATGCGGCCCTTTGCGAAAGCCGGTTAAATTGCCCGGTTTAAAAATAAAACAATACAAATTACACTAAAATTAATTCACTAAAGCAGTCACAAACATGAAACACGTCAACCCTATTGTGGTGGCGCGTTACAGCGAGCATTTAATTTGTTCGCAACCGTTTGTGTTAGCAATTGGAAAGTAATTAATTAAGCCGGAGTAATCAATTGTCTTTAAATAATTTAATTAACGTTGCAGCATCTTCTGGTGGGATTTTGTTTGTAATGCCGCTATTGTTTTTAATGACGCTCACGGTCAGCCTGGAGCGCGTCTGGTTTCTTGCCCGGCTCAAGGAAAAGGGCCGCCTTGTCATCAGGCGGGTCGAATCGCTCACTCACCTCGACTTGCGGGAGCTCGATGACCTGCTGCGAAGCGTGCAGCGCCAGCCGCTTGCGAGCGTCCTGCGCGTCCCGCTGAACTTTCCGGAATTGCGCGATCACGTTCGTCTTGGCGACCGGCTGGAGGAGGCCATCCTTCTCGAGGTGCCGAGAATGGACCGCTCGCTGTGGCTGCTCGACACCGCGGTCACGCTGTCGCCGCTACTCGGGCTGCTCGGCACCATCATCGGCATGTTCAACTCGTTCCAGGTGCTGGGCCAGCCCGGCACGGCGCCTACGCAAATCACGGGCGGTATCGCGGAAGCACTGATTGCGACCGCGTCCGGCCTGCTCGTCGCGATCGTCGGGCTGGTTTTCCTGAATGCGTTGCAGACCCGTGTGCGCCTGCTCGTGCACGACATGGAAACGCTCAAGACGATGTTGATCAACCGTCTGGACGGATCGGTCGCAAAGGGCAACACATGATGCGATATCTCGAGCCACGCAAGGCACGCATCGAGATCGTGCCGATGATCGACATCATGTTTTTCCTGCTGGTCTTTTTCGTGATCGCGATGCTGAAGATGATCCCGAACAGCGGCATCGTGTCCCAGTTGCCGCATAGCTCGACTGCCGCGGAAGTGCCGCATCCGAAGGTGCTCGTGACGCTGTTGAACGATGGCAGCGTGCAGGTCGACGGCACGTCGCTCACGTTGCCTGAGTTGTCCCGTCGGCTCGCGAGCGGCGACCCGGCACAGACCGCCGTCACGATCGCCAGCGACCAACGCACCTCCGTGCAAAGCCTGATGAGCGTCATGGACGCTTGCCGCAAGGCGGGTGTCACCCAACTTGCATTGGCTGCCAGGGTGCAGCAATGAACCTGTTGCCGAACGGAATCCCGAGATGACCACCCTGTACCACCCGCGACCGGTCGCGCCGAGGACGGTGCTTGGCGAAGCGTTTGTCGTCTCGCTCGTCATCGAGGCGGTGCTGGTCGTCGCCCTGGCGGGAGGGTTCACGCGTCAGACGTCGAAGCCGCAGCCCAAACCGCCCGAGCCGATCAAGCTGACGATCGCGGCACCGACGCTGGCCGCTCCCGCTCCCGCGCCGCCGCCGCCAGTGAAGCCGCCTGTACCTTTGAAACCGTCTCCCGCGCACGAGCCCAGACAGCCGGCAGTCGTGAGGCACAGCGAGAAAGCGAGCGTACCGAAGCCCGAACTGCCGAAGGCCGCCGCGCCGTCCGAACTGCCGGTGCCGGCGCATGACCAGGCACCGGCACAGGACGCGCCTACGCCGCCCGCCAGGCCGTCGCCGCCGCCACCCGAAGCGCAGCCACCCCGGCCGTCGGCCACCGCGCAGCCGGAGGCCAAACCGTCCGCGCTATTTCAGGCGAGTCTGCGCGATGCCGTGCAGGCGGCCGTTCGTTACCCGTCCGCAGCGCGGATCATGCGGCTCACCGGCCACGTCAGGCTCGGTTTTGCATATCAGGACGGTTCGATATCGAATCCCCGCGTGGTGCAATCGTCGGGGCAAAAAATGCTCGACGACGCCGCACTCGCCGCATTGAGTAGCACCTCCTTTCCGGCACCGCCTCCGGAGCTCAAGGGACATCTGCTCAACCTCGAGATCGTCGTGACCTTCGCGCCGTCGTCCTGAGCACGCGCGACACAGGTCGCGCGGCTTCCATTCATTTCCATTCGCCGCTTCGCAGCGGCACCCACTTCCTATTGCTGATCGGCAAGGAGTAGTCATGCGCTTCACTGCTTCGCTCGCGGTTCTGGCATTCGCACTCAATGCGAATGCGCAGGACAAGCCTGCTTCGTCGAGTGCCCCGTCAAGTCCCCCAGGCCAACCCATCGATCTCGGTCAGGTCGGCGCTACGGGTGCGGCCGATGCGGATTCCGATCCGAATGCCCCGAACGCGCCGGCGCGCACCGCTTCGGCAATCGCGCCGACCCAAAGCGCACTGACGGCCACGCAGCCGCAATCGGTGTTGAACTCGCACTTCATCAAGAACGTCGCGCAACCCAATTCCGACTATCTGGCGATCGCGCAATATGCGCCTTCGGTTGTCAACGCGACGCCGAACGGCGCAGGTTATTCGAGCAAAAGCGGCACCATCCGCGGCTTCCAGGATGGCCAGTACAACGTCACCTTCGACGGCATTCCGTTCGGCGACCCGAGCGCGTTCGGCCACGCAACGGTGTCGTTCTTTCCGGCTGCCGTGCTTGACCACGTGATCATCGATCGCGGGCCCGGCACGGCCAGCACGGTGGGCAACGCAACCTTCGGCGGCACCATCTCGCTGTTCTCGGCAACCCCGCCACAGACGCCGGGCGGTAGCCTGTTCAGCGCCATCGGCACCGGCGCATCGTGGGAAGAGGGCGGCACGCTCAACTCCGGCGTGATTTCGCAGACCGGCGGCACCACCGCCCAGCTCAATTTCGATCACACCCGCACCAACGGCCTGCTCGAGAACGCCGGATTCAGGCGCAACAATTTCGCCTTCAAGGTCGATCAGCCGATCGGCGACAACACGGTGGTGACGCTGTTCTCCAGCGTCAGCGACACCATCTGGAATACCTTTTCGGCAATCACGGCGGAAACAGCCAACCGTTTCGGCAAAGGCTTCGGCAACCTGAACAGCGATCCGACCAGCCAGGCGTTCCAGGGCTACAACACCGATCACCGGCGGGCCGATTTCGAATACATCGGCGTACAAAGCGATCTGGGTGTCGTGCGGATCGACAACAAGGTGTACACGTACGCGCTTTCCGATGAGGGTCTGGGCGGCCTGGATACCACGCTACGCACCCCCAACTCGGTGAATCTCGCGGATGGCGGCGTGCCCGGCACGCAATCGCTCAGTCAATACCGCTCCTGGGGGGACATCTTCAAGATCGAGGGCGATGTCGGCCACGGCTGGACGCGCACCACGATTCGCGCCGGCACCTGGCTTGAGCACGCGCGGATCAGCCAGTTCGAGCAGGACGTCGATCTGAGGACCAACACGCCGGTGCAGTTTCTGACGAACCCGGGCATGGGCTCGCTCGTCAACAACAACACGGCCATCACCAACACCGCGCAGACCTTTATCGAGTTCGAGTGGAAGCCGCTGCCGGGGCTGACGATCACGCCGGGTTACAAGCACATCAATTTCAACCGCAGCTTCGAGGGTACGCAGAACTTCGTGGGGTTGAACGACAGCGCGTCGTATAGCGCGGACCTCGGCTCCGTCACCGCGAACTACCGGATCACACAGCCGGTATCCGTGTACGCATCGTGGGCGATGGGTTTCCAGGCGCCTCCGGTCAGCGTGCTGCAAAGCCTCGCACCGCAACAGGCTCCGCTCGACCCGCAAAAGACGCTGAACTACCAGACCGGCATCGTCTATAAAAGCGACACGCTGGCGGCGGACTTCGACGCCTATTACATCAATTTCGGCAACGAGATCAACAGCCAGCTCGAGACCGTCGATGGGGTCACGAACCAGCCGGTGTTCTTCAACCAGGGCGGCGTGATCTACAAGGGGCTCGAGGCCGAAGCGACCTACGAACTCGGCCATGGTTTTGCCGTGACGGTCAACGGCAGCCTGAACAGCGCGAAGTCCAAGCAAACGCTTCTGACGATCGCCAATGCGCCGAGTTCGACCGCGTTGTTCGGGGTGCTCTATGACCGGGGCCCGTTCTTCGGTTCGCTGTTGACGAAGTACGTGGGGCCGCGCTTTACCGCTTCGGGCGAAGATCCGAACAACCCGAATGCGAAGCTGCCCGCGTATTACTACACCGATCTCGTGCTCGGTTTTCGATACCAGAAGCGCCTGAAAGTGCAGTTGCTGATCGACAACCTGCTGAACCGGCGCACCGCGACCGAGGGCAATGGCGCGGCCATCGACCCGACCTTCTACTTCCTTCCTGAGCGCAATTTCACGCTGCAGGCAACCGTGTACTTCTGATGCCGACGGTACGCACTTTCAGATGCTTTCGCCGGGCACGCCGGCTTCGAGGTTTTCGCTCAATGAATCACTCGTCATCATCATTCAGATCCGCGCGGATGAAAACCGCGGGCAGTGCGCTTGCGGCGCTGCTGGTTGCGCTCTGTCCGTATGCGGCAAAAGCAGCGGCCGCGTCGACCGACGCGGGTAACACGGGGGCAGTCGCAGCGTCGCACAGCGCGACTGGGCACGCCAGTGCGGTCTATCCGTTTCTTGGCGTCGACGCGGGCGGCAAGGTATTTCTGGGCGCCACCATGCCGTTCGGGATGGTCAAGCTCGGCCCCGACGTCGAGAGCATCGATGGCGTGCCGGCGGGCGGCGGCTATGCGAGCACCGGTCTGGTCGACGGTTTCAGCCATCTGCATCTGAGCGGCGGCTCCGGCAAGTACGGCAACATTCTGGTGGCTCCCGTCACGGGCCCGCTGAACCCCGCCGACATCAAATCCGCCCGTGCGGACGAACAGGCGAGCGCCGGCTATTACCGCACCCAGCTCACGCGTTACGACACGCTGGTGGAGCTGACCGCCACCCGCCGCGTCGGCTTTCATCGCTATACCTTTCCCCGCAGCGAGCAGGCGCACGTGACACTCAACGTCGCGCATCTGCTGAACCACGGCAATGGCGACGAATCGCAACAGTTTGTCGGCGGCAAGATCAAGGTGCTGTCCGACCATGAAATGGCCGGGGTGGGCCGCTATCGAGGCGGATGGAACGAAGGCGGCGAATACCGCGTGTATTTCTACGCCGTGGCCGATACGCGGGCCACCGGTGCGCAGAGCTGGGCGGGGGCGTCGCTATCGTCGTCGAAGCATGCCGAAATCGACGGCGATGCACCGCTCGGTGCGTCGCTCGACTACGCGACCACCGCGGGCCAGGTCATCCAGCTCAAGGTGGGCATTTCGTTCGTCAGCGAGGAACAGGCTCGCCGCAACGTCGTCGCCGAAGCGCCGGGATGGCGTTTCGACAGCGTGCGCGACGCCGCGACCGTTGCGTGGAACGCAGCGTTGTCGCCGCTTCGCATCAGCGGCGCGAGCGATTCGCAACGCCGCCAGTTCTATACCGCGATGTATCACGCGCTGCTGGTGCCGTCCGACCGCACTGGCGAGAATCCGCTGTGGAAGTCGAACGAGCCCTACTACGACGACTATTACGCGATCTGGGATACGTTTCGCAGCCAGGGGCCGCTGCTTACGCTGATCGCGCCGGATCGCGAGCGCGACGCGATTCGCTCGCTGATCGACATCTACCGGCACGAAGGCTATATGCCCGACGCGCGCAGCGGCAATACCAGCGGGCGCACGCAGGGCGGCAGCAACGCGGACGTGATGGTGGCCGACGCGTACGTGAAGGGCATGACCGGTATCGACTACGCCACTGCCTACGCCGCGATGCAAAAGGACGCTGAAGTGCCGCCACCCGACCCGCGCATGGTGGGCCGCGGCGGCCTTGCCGACTACATCCGCAACGGTTATGTGAGCACGGCCGACCCCCGCTCGGGGTCGCGCACCGTCGAGTACGCGTACGACGATTTCGCGATTGCCGAACTCGCCTGCGGCCTGGGCCACGACGCCGACGCCCAGCGCTATGCGGTGCGCGCGGGCAACTGGGCCAACCTGTGGGACAGCAGTCTGTCCACCGGTGGTGTCAGCGGCTTCATCCGGCCTCGCAACCGGGACGGCAGCTGGGCACCCGCCGACCTGACGATACGCGGCACCTGGCCGAACTTCGAATATGAAGGCGATATCTGGACCTACTCGCTTTACGCGCCGCAAGACGCACGCGGCCTGATGCGTCTGTCCGGCGGCAAAGAGGCCTTTATTCATCGGCTCGACACGCTCTTTTACCGCAAGCATTTCGACATGTCGAACGAACCGGGCTTCCTGCTGCCGATGCTTTACCTGTGGGCTGGCCGGCCCGACAAGTCGGACGACGTGATTGTCGACCAGCTCGAGCGACAGTTCAGCGATACGCGCGCTGGGCTGCCCGGCAACGACGACTCCGGTGCGATGTCGTCGTGGTTGATCTTCCAGATGCTCGGCATCTATCCGAACGCGGGCCAGGACGTCTATCTGATCAGCACGCCGAGCTTTCCCGAAGCGGAGATCGACATGCCGTCCGGCAAGGTGTTTCGCATCGTCGCGAAGAATCTGGACGGCGAGCGGCTGAATCGCTATGTCCAGTCGGCGACGCTCAACGGCAAGCCGCTCGATAACGCGTGGTTCCGCCATGCGCAGATCGCCGACGGCGGCACCCTCGAATTGACGATGGGGTCGACCCCGACCGACTGGGGCACGCGCGTGCCGCCGCCGTCGCAGTCCGATCCGGTGTCGCCGCTTTGTGTTGCAGCCGCCGCAGCGCACTGAGGCGTCGATGCGCGGCAGCGGCTTTACGCGTGTCCTCGCTCAGCCGCTGCCTTTACCTCTTCGAGGTCCGTTCATTCTGCAGAGGAAGTTCATGAAATCACCGTTTATCAACCGACTGATACCCGGCGCGCTGGCGCTCGTGTCGATGCTGTGCCACGCGCAAGGCGACCCCAGCACCGTCCATATGAACCAGATCCAGGTGATCGGCACGCACAACAGTTACCACGCCGGTATCGCCCCAGGCGACAAGCAGGTGTGGCAAATGCACCATGCCGACCTGCTGCCGCTGCTGGAGTACCAGCACCCGTCGCTGACGAGCCAGTTATCGAGTGGCGTGAGGCAGCTCGAAATCGATGTATACGGCGACAAGGCCGGCGGCCGCTATGCGGACCCGGCCGGCCCGCGCATGGTCAAGGACGCGGGGCTGCCCGCCGACCCGCCGTTCGATCCCACGCAGCAAATGCGCAAACCGGGCTTCAAGGTCATGCACATCCAGGACGTCGACTACCGCAGCGTGTGCCAGCCGTTGCGTGCGTGCCTGCAGGAAATCCGCAGCTGGTCGAGCGCCCATCCGCGACACGTGCCGCTGTTCATCCTGATCGAGCCGAAGCAGAACCCGCTGAAGAGCCAATGGCCGCTGCCCACCGTGGTGCCGGAGCCGTTCGACCGCGCGGCCTTCGACGCACTCGATCGCGAGATTCTCGCGGTGTTTCCGCGCGATGAAATCGTGACACCAGACGACGTCCGCGGTACCGCTGCGACGCTGAACGACGCGGTGACGCAGCGCGGCTGGCCGACCCTCGAGCAGGCGCGCGGCAAAGTCGTGTTCCTGCTGGATCCGCCTAAGCTGGCGGCCGTCTATCGCGATGGTCATCCGTCGCTGGCGGGCCGCGTGCTGTTCACGAATTCGACGCCCGGTGCGGCGGACGCGGCGTTCGTGGAGGTCAACACGCCCGACGTCGCGCAGATTGGACAACTGGTGCGTGCCGGCTACCTGATCCGCACCCGGTCCGACGACGGCACGCTCGAGGCGATGCATAACGATACGACGCGTCGGGATACGGCGCTGGCCAGTGGCGCGCAGATCATCAGCACCGACTATCCGGGCGCCGAACCTGCGCGCACGGGGTTCAAGGTCGAGTTGCCGCAGGGGCGGCCGGCGCGGTGCGACCTGATCAATGCGCCGCCTGCCTGCCGCGACTCGCAGATCGTCGAGCATTGAATCGACCACGACGCCGCTCGTGCCGGGCGTTCATACGTCCGACATTCGCCGCTCAGGGGGCACAGCGAGGCTCTCAACCGGCGCGAGCGGTGCACGCGTGTGTTGCCGACGCGCCAGCGGGACAGCGATCGGGAGGCTTCCCGATCGATCACGATACCAGGAAACCGACTTGAAGAATCCCTCATCCTCATCGCCCGCCAACCCAAAGCCGGGTCAAACCGACGACACTCCCGAACCGGTCGGCAAGCCGGGTACCAGCCGCCGCAGCTTTCTCACCGGCATGGCGACGGTCGCGGCCGCCGGTGGACTGGGCGGCTGCATCGCACCGGAGCGTGCCGGCAGCGATCAGGCTAACCGCGCGCTGCATCACGATCTCGACGCGGCGTTGCGCGACAACGTCAAGACGGTAGTCGTGATTTACTCGGAAAACCGCAGCTTCAATAATCTGTTCGGCAACTATCCGGGCGTCGAGAAGCCGTTGTCATCGCTCAAGCCGGCGGACTATCTGCAACTGGACCGGGACGGCAAGACCGTGCTCGATCAACTGCCCGACGTGCCAGGCGGTTGGCTGCGGAAGGACCAGGTTGCCGATGGCGTCGCCTACCGGGCCGGTATGCCGTACCAGACCCATCTGCCGAACGCGCCGTTTCCGTTGCGCGGCCCCGGTGGCGAGAATCTGCCGCTGTCGCTGGTCACGCGCGACCTGTGGCACGTGTTCTATCAGAACCAGATGCAGATCAACGGTGGCAGGAACAACATGTTCGTCGCGTGGGCCGATTCCGCCGGCTTCACGATGGGCCACTACGCAAACGCGCGCTACGATCTGCGGCTTTGGGATCTGGCAGCCGACTACGTACTGTGCGACAACTTCTTCCAGGGCACGTTCGGCGGTTCGTTCCTTAACCACCAGTATCTGATCTCGGCGACGCCGCCGCGTTATCTCGATCCGGTCAACAGCATCGCGAGGTTTCAGATTGCCGAGACCGTGAGCGGCAAGCCGGACGATCCCAATCTCAAGCCGCTGGCGGTGTCGCCGGCCAGCGCGAAAGACGGCATTCCGAAGTTCGGACCCAGCGCGCTGACACCGCCGGAGACGCTAACCGACGGCACCGTGCTCAGCTACGCGGTCAACACGATGTTGCCGCCCTACGCGCCGACGCCGATGACGATGGACCCGAGCGGCACGGTCGTCGACTTCAGGCTCGATGCGAATGCGATGGCGGTGCCTGCGCAGACGCACGAACACATTGGCGACAAACTCGACAAACGCGGCATCGATTGGGCCTGGTATGCCGGCGCGTTTCGCGAAACGCTGGAGCAGCATGGCGCGAATCTGTCAAATGGCGTGCCGGTGATTCCCAACTTCCAGTACCACCATCAGCCGTTCAACTACTTCCGCAATCTCGCGCCCGGCACCCCCGCGCGAACCCGGCGGTTGCGCGACGGCGGGCTGGGCGACGACGAGCGCACCAATCGCTTTCTTGCCGACGCGCTAGCAGGCAAGCTGCCACAGGTCACGTTTTACAAACCACAAGGCAACTTGACCATGCATGCCGGTTACGCCGACGTCGCATCGGGGGACCGGCATATCATGCACGCGGTAAAGGTGCTGCGCAGCAGTCCGCAGTGGGAGAACATGGTTGTGATCGTCACAGTCGACGAAAACGGCGGTTGGTGGGATCACGTGGCACCGCCCAAAGGGGATCGCTGGGGGCCGGGTACGCGCGTGCCGGCATTGGTGATCTCGCCGTTTGCGAAGAAGGGGTACGTCGACCATACCGTCTACGACACCGCGTCGATCCTGCGCTTCGTCACAAGAGTGTTCCGGCTGGAGCCCCTCGATGGCGTCAAGGAGCGCGACGATGCGATGCGCGCGCGGGGGCAAACGCCGATGGGCGATTTGACTAACACGCTTGGATTCAACGCATAAGCTCAAACGGCATCGGTTATCTTCCCCGCGTCCAGATTCGGCTCCGTCTATCCGTTACGCCGCTCGCCGGTCCGCGACCAGCGTCTCGAGCAGATGCGGCAGTTCGTGCGCCGCATCGAGAGAAGTGAATTCCGCTGCAAGCCGCTTCGCGCAAGTCCGATAATCCGGATCCGACAGAACCTCGTCGACAGCGTGACGCAACTGGCTGACGGTCGGATTGTCCGCGTCGAGCCGGATCCCGCAGCCGGTCCACTCGATGCGCGCGGCGATCTCCGGCTTATCCTGCCCGTGACCGGCGAGCACCATAGGTACGCCGCAACTCAACGCCTGTGTAACGGTACCGTAGCCGCCTAACGCGACCAGCACGTCGACATGCGGAAAAACCTCGCGGAAGTTGAGGAACGGCACGGCCACCGTGTTCGCGCTGATCGGACCGGGAATCTGATCGATGGATTTACCGCCGGTCGTGACAAGGATCAGCTTGTCGTCATCCTCGCCGAATGCCTCGATGACAGGTGTCACAAGCCGCCCCAGATCGTTGTTGACGACCGTTCCCTGGCTGACGAGGACGATCTGCTTGCCGGCTTTGCTGGCCTGCATCACCTGTGCCGGCACCTCGCCCGAACCCTCCGGAAACAGGCATCCGATGAACCCCACCTTGTTGGCAGGCGGCTTAAGAAACGGAAACTCGAAAGACGGGGCACAAGGTTGAAGAATCAGATCTGAAAGCAGGCCCGTCGATTCGAACAGCGTACCAGGCAGCCTCTGCGCACCCAGCTTGTCGAGGATCTGGTCGGTATGCTCGCGGACTGGATTGTTCAGCACGGTAGCCATGCGCTGCGCAGCCGCGCGGTGCTGCTCGCGTTGCGCCGCGTCCACCGCAGGCATCAGCCCCGGACCGAGCGGCGCCCCGTCTTCGCGCGGTAGCGGAATGGTGGTGACACTCAGACAGGCGCAAGCAGGGCGTCGCTGCCCATCGGCTCCGAGCAGTAGCGGAAGCACACCGTAAAAGGCCGTTTCGTATACCACCAGGTCGGCTTCGAATCGTTTCAGAACGGCCTTGAGTCCTTCGAACTGGGAAGGGATCGAATTCGCGAACACGTTTCTCAACGTGAAGAGAAGTTGCTGCGGGCCGGGGGTGTACTGCTTCCATTCTGGAAAGGCTGCACCCAGATCGCGCAGGTCGAAATCGACGTCGGCGGGCAGTGGGAAGAATGCGATGTTTGCGGCCTCGACTTTGTCGCGGAACAGCGAGCCCGAGTAGATTGCCGTTTCGTGTCCCGCACGCTTTAACAATCGCGCGGCGACCAGTATTGGATTGAAGTGCCCGGCCAGCGGGCTAGCGACGAGAAGGACTTTCATTTAATTCCACGGTGTTCAGGAGCAACGAAAAGACCGTCTTGCTGTTCGTAGCGAAGACGGTCGGCTTTGGCCTCGCGACGTGCCTACTTGCCGGTCGCGAGCCAGCGTGCACATTCCTCGCCGAGCTCACGGCGTGCAGCTTCCTCATATCGGGCGACGTCCTCTGCCGTCAGCACGTCACGCCAGCGGCCATTCGTGCCCTTGTTGAAAAATGAACGGGCGCCGCCGTCAAAAACGCCCTCAGCAAGTGAAAAACCCTGTGCAGCGTGCGCCTTCATGTATTCGAAGCTGCAATGCTCGAGGATCGCGGGCCAACGATCTTCGTCGATCGGCGTCCCAATGAATTCCGCTATCCGGCGAATTTCGCCGGGCATGTCAGCCTTCAGATTGGCGTAGTGCACGAGCAGCAGATTCGGCAGGTTGCGGATCTCCCACCAGCTCTGCACGTGAGACCACCATGGCCAAAGCGGATAGCCATCCTGATCGAGCCATGTCAGGAAGTAGTCGCGAATCGGTTGCTGCGGCCGCTGGAGCGGCGGCCCGACCCGGCCCGGCGTATCGTTGATCATCTGGTAGAACGCGTCGTTGCCGCTCGAGTGATGGTGGAACCAGCTCCACAGCACGTCGCGGCCATCGCGGCCAACGTAGATGTACTTGGCCTTGGGCGAATAGACCAGCGCATCCGCCGGCAAGTGAGTCTTCAGGCATCGCCGGTGCGTCTGGGCTTCGATCATCGCGAGCTTTTCTTCCTTGGGCGGAAGTCGAAGATCAACCCACGGACACGATGTAGACAGATCGACGTTTTCTGCACCGTTGTGCAGCAGCTGCGTGACGATCTGTTGAGTCCACGTGGTACCGGCCTTGGCGTAGGTCGCGACGACCACGTCGTCAGCACGGAACTTGAAGTCGTCCCAGACGGTGGAATCGAAGTGATGGTTGTGAAGGTCGTGCGTCTTTTGCGGCCATGAAATACTGGTCGAATTCATAGAGTCAGCCTCCTGGCTGGCAGGGGTTACGATTTTGCGGTGGCGTGAATCAACGCGATCAAACTTTGCGTTTCCTCGGCAAGCGACGAAGTCTCGGTGGACAGGACGAGATCGGGCGAGACAGGGCGCTCATAGATGTCCGATACACCTGTAAAAGCCTTCAGGTTGCCGGCGCGAGCCTTTCGATAATGTCCTTTGGGATCGCGCTGTTCACAAACCGCCGCGGGTGTATTGACGAATACCTCACGGAACGTCGCACCGACGATTTGTCGTGCCAGCGCACGTGCGACGTGAGTTGGCGTAATCGCCGCAACGATGACCACCTGTCCGCGGGAAGCGATGAGCTTCGCGACGTGCGCAATCCGGCGCACATTCTCCAGGCGGTCTTTGGCGCTGAAGCCGAGATCCGAATTCAATCCGCCGCGGATGTCGTCGCCGTCGAGCACGAAACACGCGTTACCTCTCTCGTGCAGTTCGCGACTCAACGCGTTGGCAATCGTGCTTTTGCCAGCACCGGGAAGACCGGTGAGCCATATCACGACGCCCGATGCGGAAACAGATTGACGATCGGATTTCATTGTTCTGCCGGGTAACCATCGATGGTTGGAAGGGTGACGCCCGAACCTTGCCGATCACACGCAAGGTGCAACGTCATCTCTTCCATGCAGAACAACTAAGCGCGAGATCCTATTCCACGAGGGGATAAAAGGGACGTCACGTCCCGAAGATCAGGTTGAAGTTGGGAATCCGTATCAACAATGTCACCGTCGACTAATGGATGAAGAGTCGTCGACGATCTGGTTACTCGTTGTTGAATGACAGTTTCGATTCCTGACAATGTGCCCGCTCTGATCGCTGGAAATCAGCGGTTCAATCACGAAACCTACGCGTCGCGCTTGCTGCGCCCATACAGCAGCAGCATCGCCGCGATCACCACGCCGTAGATGATCTGGCGTCCTGCCTCCGGCATCTGTGCGACGGACAGGATCGACTGCAGCAGCGTGATGAGAATCGCGCCGGCTACGGTGCCGAGGTACGAGCCGCGGCCGCCCAGAATCGACGTGCCGCCGAGCACGACCGCGGCGATCGCCGGCAGCAGGTAAGCATCGCCCATCGACTGCGCCGCCTTCGATGCATAACCCGCGAGCAGCACGCCGCCGAATGCCGCGAACCCGCTGCACACGGCGAATGCGGCGACGGTGACGAGCCGCGTATCGATACCGGAGAGATACGCGGCGCGCTCGGTGTTGCCGATCGCGTACAGCGTGCGGCCGAAGGTCGTGCGCGACAGCAGGAACATCGTCGCGCCGCCGATCAACACCCACAGCGCGACGGCATTCGGCACGCCCGGCACGAGCCAGCCTGCCGCGAGCCATCGCATCACCGGGGGGGCGGAATCCTGCGGCGAGGATCCGCCGGTGTAGACGATCATGATGCCCTGCGCGACCGCATTGGTTGCGAGCGTCGCGATCATCGACGGAATGCGCAGCAGCGCGACGAGGATGCCGTTGACGATGCCGATCAGCACGCCGCAGCCGATTCCAGCGGGAATTGCGAGCACGTTCCCAAGCGGGCCATGCCCGCCGACGGCACATGCCATCATTGCGCCGACGGTGATGGTCCACGGTAACGACAGGTCGATGTGGCCGAGCAGGATCACCATCATCAGGCCGGTCGCGATGATGCCGAGGAATGCGCCGACCTTCAGTTGCAGCAGAATGTATTCCGGCGACAGGAAGCTACGCGAAAACATCCCGCCCACCAGCAGCAGCGCGACGATACACGCGAACGCGATAACGATCGGCCGGTCGACCTTGCGCGTGAGCTTCGACATCAACGCGGTCCAGCCGGTGGCGGAAACCTCGCTCATTGGAACCACTCCAGACGATTGCGCACCCTGAACAGCCCGCACGCGCCGATCGACACAGCCAGCAGCAGGATCACACCCTGGAACAGCGGCTGCCACAACGCATCGACGTTGAACACGAACAGCAGGTCGCCGATCGAGCGGAACGCGAATGCGCCGAAGATCGCGCCGATTGCGCTGCCTCTGCCGCCGAGTAGCGACACGCCACCGATCACCACGGCAGCGATCGAAAACAACGTGTAGGAGTTGGCGCTGCCAAGGCTCGCTTCTCCCGTGTCCGTGAAGAACGTCAGAAACAGGCCGCCGATCGCGGCGAGCAGGCCGGCCAGCGTATAGCTTGCGAACTTCGCGCGCCGGATCGGCATGCCGGACAGGAAGGCCGCGGATTCGGACGAGCCGGTCGCGTACGCGGCACGCCCGATCGCCGAACGTTTGAAAGAAACCCACACGATCACCACCGCCGCCAGCAGGATCAGCAGGCTTGCCGGAACGACGCCGGCGACCTTGCCGGTCAGTGCGTCGGCGAGGTCCTCGTTGATCGCGCCGCCGGGAACCGGGCGCAGCAGCAGCGCCAGCCCGTAGTAGACGGCGCCCGTCGCGATCGTCGTGACGATCGGCTGCAGCCGGCCGTAAATGATGATGACGCCGTTGAGCGCGCCGCACAGTGCGCCGGCCGCGAGTACGCCGACGATGCCGAGCGCGCTGTGCAGCGCGTCGCCCGTGACGATCCACGATCCGACGCAATTGGTCAGCACGAGCGTCATGCCGATCGACAGGTCGATGCCGGCTGTCAGCACGACGAGCGCCTGACCCATCGACACCAGCGCGAGCAGTACCGCCTTGTTCGCCGCCGTCTGAAACACGTTCGACGACAACGCCGACGGGTAGTTGAAAAGATAGATCGCGAACATCAGCACGAACAGGCCGAACGCGAAGCTCGTGCCGCGATTTTCCGCGTACCAGTAACGCAACCCGTTCATAGCGCGACTCCCGTGGAAGGCGAAATCTGTCCGACCGGCAGGTCGAGTGCACTGGCGATCAGGTTTTGCTCGGTGATCTCCGGCCCGACCAGTTCCTTCTTGATCCGGCCTTCGTACAGCACCAGCACGCGGTCGCAGCAGCCGATCAGCTCGTCATAGTCGGTCGAATAGAAAACGATCGCGGCGCCTTCGTCGGCGAGGCGCCTGAGCAACTGATAGATTTCCTGCTTGGTGCCGACGTCGATGCCGCGCGTCGGGTCGCTGAGCAGCAGGATTCTCGGCTGCCGGATCAGCCATTTCGCGATCACCACCTTCTGCTGGTTGCCGCCCGATAGCGAGCCCACCGCCGCGTCGACGCCGAACGACTTGATCGCGAGAAGCGCCATCATCCGGTCGACCAGCGACTGCTGACGGTCGCGATCGATCACACCGCCGGTGGACATGCGATCGAGCGCGGCAAACGACAGGTTCTCGCGTACCGACATCGGCAGCATCAGGCCTTCGGTCTTGCGGTCCTCGGGAATTAGCGCCATGCCGATCGGGTTGGCACGCGCGGCCACTGGGCTGCGGATCGACACAGGTTTGCCGTCGATCTCGATCTTGCCCGAGCACGCGCGCAACACGCCAAACAACGCGAGCAGCAGTTCGCGCTGGCCTTGCCCGTCGAGACCGCCAAGCCCGAGAATCTCACCGGGCTTCAACGAAAAGCTGATGCCCTGCAGCGTGTCGTTCCACGTGAGATCGCGACAGGCGAGCACCGGTTCAGCGGCAACGCGGTGCCCGGACTGGTCCGCGCGTTTGTCCGCGGGTTTGTCCGGGAAAGCATGCTGATACGTCCGGCCGATCATCATTTCGATCACCTCGTTGTCGGAGCGCGTGCCCGCCTCGAAGCTCATCACGTGACGACCGTTCCGGTAGACCGTGCATTCATCCGCGAGCGCCTTCACCTCGTGCATCCGGTGCGAGATGAACAGCAGCGCGAGCCCTTCGTCGCGCAGACGTTTGAGCACTTCGATCACGCGCGCCACATCGGCCGCGGTTAGCGCCGAGGTAGCTTCGTCGAGAATCAGAATGCGCGGCTCGCGCGCGAGCCCCTTGGCGAGTTCAACCATCTGCTGGCGCGACAGTGGCAGGTCGCGGACTTTCGCGAGCGGATTGATGTCGGCCGCGCCCGCGCGGGCGAGCGCAGCCTCGGCCTGGCGGCGCTGTGCCCGGCGGTCGATCATGCCGAAGCGCAGCGGCGGGTTCGCAGCGAAGATGTTGTCGGCCACGCTCAGGTCAGGGATCAGCGACAGTTCCTGATACACGCAGACGATGCCCGCTGCATTCGCTACAGCGGGCGAAGCGAACGCGACCTGCCGGCCATCGAGGTGCATGATGCCGTCGTCCGGCTGTACGACGCCGGACATCACCTTCAGCAGCGTGGACTTGCCCGCGCCGTTCTCGCCGAGGATCGCGTGGATGCGGCCGCTACGCACCGCGAGTTCCGCGTGATCGAGCGCAACCGCGCCGCCATAGCTCTTCGACACACCAGACATCTGAAAGAACGGCTGCTGCTGGTCCTGCCGCATGCTTCGCCTCCCGTCACGTCGCCAGCCATCACACGATCACTGGTTGCCCTGGCTCTGCTTCATGATTTCCTGCGCGGAGAAATTGATGCCGCAAGTCGGAAACGAGTTGCCGACGAAGAAGTTGTCCGACTCGTTGGGGAAATAGTTGACGCCTGCCTTCAGCTGCGAATCGTCGGTGACGTCGAGCGGCAGCTTGATCGCGACCGGGATCGTCTGGCCATCCAGCGCGGCAAGCGCCGTCTTGATCGCCACGGCGACCTGCGCGGGACCGCTGCCCGCCGACGTGCACTTCAGCCCCTGGCTCCCATACTGTGCGCAGAACTTGCGAAAGCCGTTCTCGGTTTCGCCGCCGAACGGCACGAAAGGATGTTTCGCATCGATCATCGCGCGCACCACACCGGTGTCACCGCCCTGCGCCGACATGCCATCGAAATGGCCCTGCACGGCAATCGCGTCGGCGGTGGCCTTCTGTGCGACGCCGTCATCCCACTTGCCGTAGACCTGCACCACGTTCCACTTCTTGCCGGTCGCGTTCAGGGTGTTCTGGAAGCCGTTGTGGCGATCGGTGTCGACCGACGTGCCGGCCACCCCGCGGACCTCGAGCACCTTGCCGCCGTTCGGCACATGGGTCGCGAGCCACTTGGCCCACAGCACGCCCAGGCCGTACTGGTCGACGTCGACATTGATCGCATCTTCGCTGTCGAGCGTGTTGTCGAACGCGATCAGCACGACGCCGGCTTTTTTCGCGCGGCGGATCGCGGGTCCGAACGACGCGGGATTCTGCGCATCGACGATGATCGCGTCATAGCCGGCATCGATGAAGTTGTTGACGGCCGAGATCTGCGCCGGCACGTCCTCGCCGGTCGACACGACCTTGAATTCCTTGAGCTTGGCGGCGACGGCCGGTTGTGCCGTATACGCCTTGGCGGTCTTGATCATCTGGATGCGCCAGGTGTTCGCGATATAGCCGTTCACGAGCGCGACGCGATAGGGGCCGTTCTTCTTCGGGTATTTGACGAACTTCGTGTCGCTCTTCCATGGAACCATGCATGCGGGATCGCTGGGTGGGCCCGCCACGATCGATGCCTGTGCGAAAGCTGCGCTTGCGCACAGCGCCAATGCCGCGGTCGACGCCGCCCGAAACACCTGGATTCCTGAAAGCATGTTGTCTCCGTCTTGTTGGATTGAACTTACCGACTGCCGGCGCACACGGCTCGTCGTGAATTACCGACACGGTGTGCGTGATGCAGGGAATCTTGCGGATATGCGAAAGCGGAACTGGACCGGACTGGCCGAATCAGCGGAACGGCCTCATCAAAGGCGCCCTTCGAAGCGAAACGGAGGGCATGCGTGAATACCGCCCCATCTGACAGAATGGATTGTTACTGGCATACCAGGCGGCGCGCGATAGTGGTTTACCAGTGCGGCCGGTGCGCGCCCGATCGGGCTGAAACGCGCGCTGCTAGCTGAACCCTCGGCTTCAGTTGTGCTGACCCGAGCGGGCGCGCAGAAATGGATCGGGACGGCAGTACAGGATGAGAAACGAGGCAAGCAGGGCGAGCCGCAAGAACGGCGGGATGACCACGACAACCGCGGCGACAAGGAAGACCGCCAGCATGATCCACGCTCTGACCCACTGCCAGTGACGGGCATGCGCATCGTCGCCGCTGGTCCGGACGTGCGAGTAACTTTCCCGCATCAGGACCATATACGTGGCCTGCACCAGCAGAAAGACCAACGCATAAAAAGTCAGCGGAAAGCTCGCCAATTCGGTCTCGGCAAGCCATGCGGTTGTAAATGGAATGAAAGAAATGGCGAACAGGTTAGCGAAGTTCGCGAGCGCCAGTGTGGCGGTCAGGCGTTGTGCGTGCCGGAGCACGGCGTGGTGATTCAGCCAGACCACGGCGACGAATGCGTAACTCACCGCGTAGCTGAGCAGATCGGGCCATAGACTCATTAACGCCGGTAAATCGTGACCGCCTGGCGGCTTAAAAGCCAGAACCATAATGGTGATGATGACGGCAAAAATGCCGTCGGAGAGGGCATAAAAGCGCGCTAATCCGTCGTCAGTTTTAATCATGGCGTCACCAGTCCAGGGGCGTGCTCCTATTATTCAACATCCGGTGACGGTACGGGCAAATGCGCCCGACAGCCGCGCTAGCGGGCCGCGCAAACGCATGCGACAATCGGCGCCGATGCTTTTGACCCTCCGCCGGTCGGGCAAGGCTGGTCGATGTCTGTTACCGCGGATCCGTTTTCCAAGAAAATATCTGATAGCGGAATAACATGACTTTCAAGATCGGGAATGTCGCTCTGACCGCATGGTCGTTAAATACCGCCACCTATGCCGCGCTGAAGCCGTATGTGGCCACCATCGACAAGTTTCTGACGCCGAAGGTAATCGTACAATTCGACACGGTCCAGAACGCGGTGACAGCGCTAGCCGATCAAGCTGCGCTGGTTGCGTTCAGGTTTGAGAGGGAAGGCAAGCCGCTCGCGCCAGTCACGATGAGCATCGCCCAATGCGTCAACGCGGTCGAGCACGCGGTGTCGAAGAGTGCCTATAACGAAATATTGACCGCGGCCGATGCCAAAGGTGCAAGCGTATTCACCGCTGCACTCAAAAACAATAAGGCAAGCTTCGCAGCAGTGACATGCGTGTTCTTCTATCAGGCGGCGTTTATGTCCGGCGATCAGTTTGCAGTCGGCGCGGCGCTTGCGCACGACGCGACCTCGCGTCTGATCCTCTTTTTCAGCGAGAACGAGATCGCCGCGGCGAAGCGCCTCGTGACGTTCTACGCGGCGTCCTGCGGGGTTCCGGCTAGCCGCTTGCTGCCCGTTCAGGTCGACAGCTCAAGAGCGGCTTGCGACACCTGCGAAGGGGTCGTCGATGCACGCATCAATTCGTTAGCCTACCCGACCATTGCGGATGCAAAGCTCCAGTTCCTGACCTCGATTCCACGAAAGCTCGCGATGCTCTGTCCGGTGGGTGGCGCTACCACCACGGTCGCGGCGTCAGTGCTCGTGGGGGACGGCAAAGAAAACATCGCCAAATGGGCCAACGTCGATCCGAACAAAAATCGCTACTGGGGATACCGCATCGACAAATTTCTCAATCGGAAAGGTGTCGAGAAAGACCAGAAATATGTAATTGTGTGGACCCGCTTCAGCGGAGCAGACGGTGGCGCTCACCCAGAACTGGATGACACGTGGACGGGTTTGATTCAGGTCTGCGATGCCTTGTTGAAGAAGCGGCTCAACGTGATCGTAGTGGGACGTCCCCGCTCCAATACCACCATCGAGCGCGAGCTTGGCGTTCCGGTTGCAGAGTGCATGCGTGCAGTCGGTGCAGGGGCTGTAGGCACCTTTGATATCTGGGGCGAGTACTGGAAGCTCGAAAACGGCAGCCCCAACAAGAAGATCATCGGGCCGAACCGGGCTGCCGAGTATGCGATCTTTCTTCGCATGTGCGGCGAAGTGTGGAATTGCGGCATCGTTCACCTCGGCATGCGTAGCGGTGCCATGGACGCTGCTGCGCTACTGGGTATGCGAACGCGCTTCATCGAAGATGTGGGAAACAGGCAGATCGCGCGAACCACGAAATGGACCGGCGATGACAACAGCAATGCGTTGTACCAGCGAATTCCTGTCAAAGAGCTGTCCGCGCGAGCGCCTACGCCAAGGAGAGTACCCGGCGCGTCTGGCAGACAGCGATCCACTTACCTCGCTGAAGACGTGGAACTGATCGTTCGCAGCGTTGAGAGTGCGCTGGCTTGATGGCAGGCAGTTTCAAACCGCCTGACGCTGCGACCGCTGTTCACCAGCCGTGAAAGCGGGCCCATACAGCAAGTTCCCCGCTCGCTTCCTGCGCGTGATACTCGGGGAACTGCGCGCCTGTCGCGCAAGCATGATTGGGGAGAATGCGCAGCCGCGTGCCGACCGGAAAGCGGGCTTCGAGGTCGACGTCGCGGGTTGCGGAGTCGGCATCGGCGCGCGCCAGAATACCGTGTTCCTGGTTGGCGGCAATCAGCAGGTAGCCATCCAGCGGGGCGCCATCGAGTGTGCAGGGCAGTCCGTAGCCGAAATCTCGTGATTGCTTCGATGTTCCGCGATCGCGGCTCATCGCCATCCAGCCGGCGTCGACGATCACCCAGCCTTTGTCGTGCTGGTGACCGATGACGGTGGTCAGCACGCTAAGCGCGATGTCGTCGACCGCACATACGCCGACGTTGTGCATCACCAGATCGAAGAATGCGTAGACGCCGGCGCGGACCTCGGTGACGCCATCCAGGCTGCGTGCGGCGAGTGCAGTCGGCGTCGAGCCGACACTGACGGCTTCGCATTGAATGCCGGCGTCGCGCAGGCGTTGCGCGGCGCGCACACAGCCTGCGCGTTCCTGCTCCGCGAGTGCCGCCAGGGCTTCCTGTGTGTTCAGGTCATAGCTCGAGCCAGCATGCGTGATGACGCCGCCAACCTCGACGCCGCCTGCCTGCAGAATGCGGCCGATTTGCAGCAATGCATCTTCGTCAGGTTTGATGCCGGAGCGGTGTCCGTCGGTGTCTACTTCGATCCACACTTCGAACGGTTCACCGGCGGTTTGGCAGAACGCCACGATGCCCGTCGCGGCGCTTGCATTGTCGACGATGATCTTCAGACCGCATCCCTGTTTCCTGAGCGCCATCACGCGAGGCAGCCTGGACGGAACGATACTGACCGCGTAGAGGATATCTGTGATGCCTGCCGCGAAGAAGGCTTCCGCTTCTTTCAGCGTAGAAACCGTAATGCCCTGTGCTCCGGCGGCTATCTGCGCCTCGACGACATCGACGCATTTCGAGGTCTTCACGTGAGGCCGGAATTTCACGCCCAGCGCGTTTATGTGCGCCTGCATCGCGGCGATGTTCCTGTTCATGCGACGCACGTCGATGATGGCCGCGGGTGTATCGAGTGAATCGAGCGTCATGTTATCGGGGCTCATGGTCACGAAATACAGAATAAGGATTCGTAGGATAAAACAACTGCTATCGCCAGACGAAAGATTTCCCGCCCCAATGCTCGGACATACCAGGCTTGAAAATATTAACGACCGAGTAGACTAGTCGTCAGGTCGCTGCGCATCACGCAGTGATGATCGGGCCACACGCAGCCGGGCCCGCACTTCAGGTAACAGGGGAAACGCAACACACAGGTTTCAGACATCGTCGCCGGGCGGGAAAAAGAGGGCGAAATGACTTTCGAGAACTGTCAGATTCTTGAGCGGATCGGCACGACAGCGGGCTCGGACCTCCATCGTGGCCGCTTGATGGATGGAACGTCGGTGCTGTTGAAACTCGCTGCGGAAAACGTCAACGCAGCGCAATCCGCTCGCCTGAAGCGCGAATACCTGCTGCTGCAATCGCTCGATGTCGTGGGCATCGCCAGACCCCTCGCGCTGATCGAAGAGCATGGTGGCTCGGCCTTGATCCTGGAAGACTTCGCCGGCGAGTTGTTCGAAGCCGTTCTGGCTCGCGAGCCGCGCATGGACGTCGCGCTTTGCCTGCGCATCGGCCACCATCTTGCCGATGCGTTGGCGGGAATCGATGCCGCGCGCGTCATCCACCGCGATATCCGGCCCGCCAATATTCTGGTCGAGCTTGCGACTGGCCGGGTTCTGCTGGTGGATTTCAGCATGGCGACGGCGAGGGAAGCCGACACCGTCTCGACGAGAGACACCAGCGCGCCCGCAGGCGATTGGGCTTACGTGTCCCCCGAGCAAACCGGCCGGATGAATCGTCCAGTCGACTACCGGACCGATTGTTATTCGGTCGGCGTGTTGCTCTATCGGATGCTGACCGGGCAGTTGCCATTTCAGGCGAACGATCCGCTGGAGTGGACGCACTGCCATATCGCCCGCATGCCGGTACTGCCGGCCGAGGTCACGGCTGAAGTACCCCAGCCGCTCTCCGATATCGTGATGAAGCTGCTGGCCAAGCTGCCGGAAGACCGCTACCAGAGTGCTCACGGGCTACGTGCCGACCTCGACCGGTGTCTCGCGCAATGGCAGGCGTCGGGTCGAATCGAGCCGTTCCCGCTCGGCACGGAGGATAGGCCTGAGCGCTTCCAGGTGCCGCACCGACTGTACGGGCGCGACGCCGAGGTCGAGCGGCTATTCGGCGCGTTCGAGCGCATGGCCGCCACCGGGCAAGCCGCGCTGGCCACCGTCTCGGGGTACTCGGGCATCGGTAAGTCGGCGCTGGTCGACGCGTTGCGCAAGCCGATTTTCGCCAGGCATGGCTATTTCATTGCCGGCAAGTTCGATCAATATCAGCGCGATGTGCCCTATGCCACCCTCACACAGGCGTTTCGCGAACTGGTGCAGCAACTGCTAGCCGAAAGCGAGGCGCGCATCGCCGGCTGGCGGCAGCAGATCCTGGCCGCAGTCGGCGTCAACGGTCAGCTGATTGTCGATGTGCTGCCGCAGGTCGGGTTGATCATCGGCCCGCAACAGCCGGTGCCGGCGTTGCCGCCGTCTGACGCGCAAAACCGCTTCCGCATGGTGTTCCGGCAATTCGTCACGGTATTCACCAGCGAAGAGCACCCGCTGGTTATTTTCCTCGACGACCTGCAGTGGATCGATGCGGCGAGCCTCGCATTGATCGGACACCTGCTCACGCACCCGGATACGCAGTATCTGCTGCTGATCGGCGCCTACCGCGACAACGAAGTGAGCGTGTCGCATCCGTTAATGACCGTGTTCGAGACGATTCGCCGTAGTGGCACACCGGTCATCGACCTTCGGCTCGCGCCGCTGACGGTCGTGCATCTGAATCAACTGGTAGCCGACACGCTTCATGCGCCACCCGACACGCACGAGCCGCTTACGCAACTGGTCTGCGAGCGCACCCAGGGGAACCCGTTCTTCTTCATTCAGTTCCTCGATGCGTTGCACAAAGAGGGACTGCTGCGGCGTGATGCACAACTTCGGGGCTGGCAGTGGGATCTCGCCCAGATCAAGGCGAAGGACTTTGCCGACAACGTCGTCGACCTGATGGTGAGCAAGCTGCGGCAACTGCCGGGCGCGGCGCAGGAAGCGCTGAAGCTGGCCGCGTGCCTCGGCAATACATTCGACCTGCGCTATCTCGAACTGGTCGGCGGACATGGAGCCGCCGAGGTACGGCAAGGTCTGAGCGCCGGCGAGTTCGAGCAAGGCCTGGCGGCGGCCGCGCGGGCAAGCCTGATTGTTCGCAACGACGGCGCCGGCAAGTTTCTGCATGACCGGATCCAGCAGGCCGCCTATTCGCTGATTCCCGAAGCGGACCGCGCCGAAGTTCATCTCGGCATTGGCCGCGTGCTGCTGGCGAGTATGACGGCAGACGAGCTCGCCGAGCATGTGTTCGATGTCGCGAACCAGTTCAACCGGGGCGCAGCACTGCTCGTCGATCGCGACGAGAAAGCACAAGTGGCGGCGCTTGATCTGCGTGCCGGACATCGGGCCAAGGTCTCGGCAGCGTATGCGTCGGCGTGCGTTTATCTGACGGCCGGCATGGCGCTGCTCGACGACAGCGATTGGGACCGCCGGTACGAGCTGATGTTCAGCTTGTGGCTCGAGCGCGTGGAATGCGCGTTTCTGACCGGCGACTTTGCCCGGGCCGAGCACCTGATTGCGGAGCTGCTGCCGCGGGGGCAATCGAAAGTCGACGTGGCCGCCGTCTATGAACGGAAGGTCCTGCTTCATATCGTGAAGTCGGAAAACGCGCAGGCCGTCGAGCATGCGCTCACCTGCCTGCGCCTGTTCGAGATCGACTTCGTCGCGCATCCGACCCAGCAACAGGTCGAGGCCGAATACGACACGGTCTGGCGCAACCTCGGAGCGCGACCGATCGAGAGCCTGATCGATCTGCCGTTGATGACCGATCCGAAACTGCAGGCGGCAATGCGTTTGCTGTCGATTTCGTTAGAAGCCGCCTACGTTACCGACGTCCATTTGTTTTGTCTGCTTTTGTGCCGCATGGTGAACATCAGCGTGCACCACGGGACGAGCGGCGACTGCGCGCAAGCCTACGGTTTTCTCGGCTTTACGCTCGGCCCGGTATTTCACCGCTACCGCGACGGCTATCGGTTCGCCAGGCTCGGCTACGACCTGGTGGAGAAGCACGGCCTCGTCGCTTACCGCGCAACCGTCGAGCACTCGATGGGACGTGTTTCCGTGTGGACCGAGCCGATCGCGGACGCGATCGAATTCCACCGGGCGGCGGTTCGCTCCGCGATCGAGACCGGCAATCTGACGTTCGCCTGCTACAGCACGTTTCAGGTCAACACGACGCTTTTGCTGCGCAACGATCCGCTCGACACGGTGTGGCGCGAGTCGGACAGGGGCCTGGACTTTGTGCAGAAGGCGCGGTTTCGCGACATCGCCGATGTGATCGTGGCGCAGCAACGCCTGGTGGCGACGCTGCAGGGCCGGACCGCGAATTTCTCCACGTTCAGCGACGCGCAGTTCGACGAGGTAGCGTTCGAAGCGCAGCTGACGGGAGACCGGATGACCATGATGATCTGCTGGTACTGGGTCACCAAACTGCAGGCGCGGTTTCTGGCAGGCGACTACGTCGCAGCGCTCGCGGCTTCCAGACAGGCGAAGCAACTGTTGTGGGCGCTCTTCGACCAGATCGAGTTGCTCGAGTATTTTTACTACACCGCGCTGTCGGTCGCGGCGCTTTATGAAAACGCTTCTGTTGCGGAGCAGAGCGAGTGGCGCGAACTCCTCGATACGCACCAGTTACAACTGCGCGAATGGGCCGACACGTGTCCGCCGACCTTCGCGGACAAGCACGCGTTGGTATCGGCCGAGATTGCACGCATCGAAGGGCGACACGCGGATGCGATGCGTCTGTACGAAGCGGCGATCGAAGCGGCCAGCGACGGCGGCTTCGCGCTGAACGAAGGCGTCGCCCATGAGCTGGCCGCGGGATTGTGCAGGGCCTGCGGGTGGACGACCGCCGCACGTGCCCATTTCGACGAAGCGCGCAGTTGCTTCGTGCGCCTCGGCGCACACGGCAAGGTCCGGCAACTCGACGCGCGCATGCCGCCGTTGCGCAAGGCGTCGGCGTCACGTGCTGCCGCTTCGCCCGGCGATGGCGCGCAACTGGATCTGCTGTCGGTTACCAAGGCCTCGCAGGCCATCTCTAGCCAGATCGTGCTGGAGGACCTGATCGATACGCTGATGCATATCCTGCTCGAAAATGCCGGCGCGCAGACCGGGCAGTTGCTGCTCGCGCGCGACGAGAATCTGGTTCTTGCGGCCGAAGCGAACGTGGCGCAAAAGGCGATTCACGTGCGGCAGTACCTGATCCAGCCACCGCTTGCGCTGGCCGTGCAGGGATCGGGCACGCCGAAACCGGCGTGGCCGGGCTCGGTCGTCAACTATGTTCAGCGCAGCCACGAGCGGGTGCTGCTCGACGACGCGACGCAATCCAACCCGTTTTCGGCAGACGACTATGTGATCAGCCGGCAGCCGAAGTCGGTGTTGTGCCTGCCGCTGATGCGGCGCTCCGCGTTGATCGGCCTGCTCTATCTCGAGAACAACCTGGCCACGCACGCGTTCACGCCCGAGCGCCTGAGCGTGCTGGAACTGTTGGCGTCGCAGGCTGCGATCACGCTGGAGAATGCGCGCTTGTACCGCGATCTCGCGGAACGCGAAGCGCGGATCCGGCGCCTCGTCGACGCCAACATCGTCGGGATCATCATCTTCCATCTCGAAGGCCGGATTTTCGACGCGAACGAAGCGTTCCTCCGCATGGTGAGATACGACCGCGAAGACCTCACGTCGGGGCGTATGCGCTGGACGGAGCTGACGCCACCCGAATGGCGCGAAAGCGACAAGCGGCGAATTCTCGAGCTTAAGTCCACAGGGTTCCTGCAGCCGTTCGAGAAGGAATACTTCAGGAAGGACGGCAGCCGCGCGTCAGTGCTGATTGGTCTTGCGATGTTCGAAGCGGGCGGCAGCGAGGGTGTCGGTTTCGTGCTCGATCTGACCGAGCGCAAGCGCGCGGAAGCCGAGGCACGCGAGAGCGAGCGCCGCTACCGCGAAGTGCAGATGGAACTCGCGCACCTGAATCGTGCTGCGACGATGGGGCAGCTGACGGCTTCGATTGCCCATGAAGTGCAGCAACCGATCTCCGCGACGGCCACTTTTGCTTCGGCGGCCTTGCGCTGGCTGAGTGCCAAACCGGCCAACCTGGAGGAGGTCAGGCAGACGCTCGAGTACATCGTGACCGAGGCGATGCGTGCGGGCGGCATCGTCAGCGGGATTCGCAATCTGGTCAAGAAGGCGCCGCCGCGCAAGGACTGGGTGGACATCAACGAGGCAGTCCGCGAAGTGATCGAACTGACGCAGGGCGAAGCGGCGAAGCACAAGGTTGCGGTGCTGACGGTACTGGGGGAAGGATTGCCGCTGGTGCTGGGCGATCGCGTGCAATTGCAACAGGTGATGCTCAACCTGATCGTCAATGCGATCGAAGCGATGAGCTCACGCAGCGTGGGTTCGCGCGAGCTGCGGATCAGCACGGCTGCGGATGCGTCGAACGACGTGACGATTGCGGTGCGGGACTCTGGGCCGGGCGTGCCTGCGGTGCATGTGAAGCGCGTCTTCGAGCCGTTCTATACGACGAAGGAGAATGGCCTGGGCATGGGCTTGTCGATTTGCCGTTCGATTGCCGAGGCGCACGGGGGACGACTGTGGGCGAGTGCGAACGTGCCGCGTGGCGCTGTCTTTCAACTGGTTCTGCCGCGCGGTGAAGTTCAACATGCGCCGTCTAGTGAAAACGAGGGGCTGCCGGTGGGTTGATAAAGAAGCATTCTGTGCGACGACGTACACGTGGCGTTGAGTCGGGGCATATAGACTGCCCAAACTACGACTCATCCAGTTCATATCGTCGCCGGCAAGCAAGGTTCCGATAGATGCCTGGCAAAAAAAATAGCAAGGAACCGGATGTGACCCGACTGAATTCCCTGACCGCATTGCGGGCGATTGCCGCGACGACGGTGATCTTCTTTCACCTGATGAGCCCAACTGGAACCCGCTTCGGCGAATTCGGCGTGGACATTTTCTTCGTGCTGAGCGGCTTCGTCATTGCGATGGTGATCGATGGCAAGCAGATTTCGGCACGCGAGTTCCTGATGGGCCGCTTGACCCGCATCGTCCCCGTGTACTGGCTGATGACGATTGCGCTGTTTGTTGCGGTATCTGTCAGGCCGGATCTGGTCAACTCGACCACAGCGAGCATTCCGAATCTGCTCAAGTCGCTGTTCTTCATTCCTTACCGGAAAGAAAATGGATTGATTCATCCGATGCTGTTTGTCGGCTGGTCGCTGAACTATGAGCTGCTGTTTTACATGATCTCGGGCGCGGTGCTGATCCTGTTTAGACGATACCGGTTGGCGTCGATTTCTGCGGTACTGTTGATCGTATTTGCTATTGCGAGCGAGATGCCGTTCGATGAGGTGTGGGTTGAGTTTCTGTCGCTGGCGCGCAGTCTCGAGTTTGCGCTTGGCATTGCCGCGTGGTGTATCTGGAAGCGCGATTACCGTATTCCGCATCAGCTTGCCGCGGTGGGGGTGCCGACGCTTTACTGTGGGATGGCGTACGTTGAATGGATCGGAATTACCGATTACGCGCTGCTGCGTAGTGGTATTCCATGTTTCCTGCTGTTGCTGTGTGCCACTAGCCTCGAAGCGTGGTTCGCCAATGTTGGCGTGATGAGGGTGATGATTTTCCTGGGCAACGCCAGTTACGCGACTTATCTGAGCCATTCGTTTGTCGTCGAGGCGGCGCGCAAGCTGTTGCCGGTGTATTTGCACGGATTCGAGCCGACCTCTCCGCTGGGTGTGGCGGTCGTGCTTGTCTGTGCGTTGCTCGTCGGGGCATTGATCTATTGCTTTGTCGATCGGCCGACGCAGCGCCTTGTGCGGAATTTGACGCTGCGTCGTGCTGCGAGACTCCGTATTGCTTCGAACGATGGTCCGCAGCAGGCGTGACGATCACCTGGCAGGCAGATAATCGAATGCGCCCTTCGACGTGACGAAGAATACGCACTCAGTCTGCGAGATGCACTTTGTGACGTGGCGTTCGCCACCCTTCTGATACCAGTAAGAGCCTGCCGGGAGTGGGTGGTCTTGCGCTGAGCCAGGCGGTTCATTGGCAACGACCCCGGAAATCACGACGCCGTAATACGAGTAAGAGTGGGTATGCACGCCGCTGGCAGTGCCGCCAGGCATCTTGATGTAGTTGCTGTGGGCGCCGGTTGCCGGATCGCCCCAGCCGTTGGCGATGGTCAGGCCTTCCTTGTTCTGATAGAACTTTAGTTCGGTAACCGACACGATCTTCGAGGTGTCGTTGTAGAGGTTGGAGGTTTCTCCGGCCGCCGCAGCGAGCGCAGAGGTGGTGGCCAGAATTGCGGCGGTCATCGCGACCGCAATTCGTCTGGCGTTTTTCGGTGAGTACATCGCAGTTCCTTGTGTTGATCTCCGTGATCGATGACGCGAAGTATGAACACTCACCTGAATTTCAGAAACGGGCCTTGCCAGAAGACACCATTTTCGAAACGCGAACACTGGGATGGATTACCGCGCTTTAGAAGGGGCTGGAAGCGGTTTCATCCGAACCACAGCCCCAGACAACTCATTCGGGTTAGAAAGGAAATTCCCGCTTGCCCAGTTGCATGGTGATCCACTTTACTTCGGTCATTTCAGCGATCGACGCCATTCCGCCTTCGCGTCCAAAGCCGCTATCCTTGACGCCGCCGAATGCAATATGCGGCTCATCGGAGATGGTCGTATCGTTGATGTGAACCATGCCGGACTCGGAGCGTATGGCAAACTCCATCGCCTTTTGCAGATCGTTGGTCACGATCGAAGACGATAGCCCATACGACGTGTCGTTAGCCTGCTCAAGCGCCGCTTCGAAATCGCTTGCGTTGTAGATCGACGTGACCGGCCCGAAGGATTCTTCGTCGTACAGGCGCATGCTGGAGGTGACACCGGTCACGACCGTGGGTTTCCAGTAGGGTCCTTCGTGCGTACCACCGCATAGCACGCGGGCTCCCTTTTCCACCGCGTCCGATAGCTGCGCCTCGATGAAGCCGGACTGGCTTTCCCTGATCAACGGACCCACGACGGTTGCCGGATCGCGCGGGTCGCCCACCACGATGCTCTTCGCCTTGCGCACGAATGCCTCGCAAAAGCGCTCATACAGAGGTGCTTCGACAATGATCCTCGAACTGGCCATGCACACCTGGCCTTGATGAAAGAACACGCCGAATGCGGCTGCATCGACGGCATAGTCGAGATCGGCGTCCGCGAGGATCACGATCGGGCTCTTGCCGCCCAACTCGAGCGTGACGCGCTTCATGTGCTTGCCCGCTTCTGCGGCGATCTTCTTGCCGACCTTGCAGGAGCCCGTGAAGGTGATCATCCGCACGCGCGGGTCGGAGACGAGTTTCTCTCCGACGATCTCGGCTGAACCCGGAATCACATTGAACACGCCCGGCGGGAAGCCGACAGCGTGAAAGAGCTCAGCGATTTTCAGCCCACTTAGTGGCGCCAACTCGGATGGCTTCAACACAAACGTATTGCCAGCCGCCAATGCGAACGCGATCTTCTTCATCGACAACAACAGCGGTGAATTGAAAGGCGCGATACCGGCCACGACACCGAGCGGTTGCCGGATCGTCATGCTGATCTGTCCTGCCGTGCTCATCGGGTAGGTGTCGCCGTGAGCGTGACGAATGCATGCCGCCGCCGAACGCAGACACTCGACCGCATAGCCCACTTCCCACGGCGCCTTGAGCAAGGTCGAGCCGGTCTCTGCGATCAGCAGATCGACGATCTCATCCTTTTTCTCTGCGATCAGTGTCGCCGCGTCGAGCAGCAGGGCCTCGCGTTGTCCCGCAAGCATCTTTCCCCATGAGACGCGTGCACGGTGAGCCGCTGCGATCGCATCCTCGACATCCGCGGCGCCGGCCTGCGCCACCGTCGCGAAGACCTGGCCTGTCGCTGGATTGAAGTCGTCGGCTGTTTCAGCATCGCTGCCGGTTCGCCAGGCGCCGTCGATATACATCGGAACCACTTTGGTTGGATTGTCGTGCGCAGTTATAGGAGCCATGGGGGTCGTCGGAAGAAGGAACGTGCGCAGGCTCGATGCAACCTCTATGCCAATGGAAAGTCGACCTCCGCCAGATGAGTGGTGCACCACACGGTCACCGAAATGCACCGAGGTGCACGAGCGGCGTGCGCTGTACCAGGGCTTTTCCGCCAACGTGGTGCGCGGTGCGCGGCGCCGATCGGGGGCATCGCGCATCGTTGCGCGGGGCTAATCTGGCGCGTCGTCATTCTCCATAAGGGGAGTCGAATCTGTCGATGCCGTTGCCGACATTCCGGCACGATGTTTGCGGTACACCACGGATTATTGGCGCATCCTCAAAACGGAGAAGAAATGGCTGCTTGGTCTGCTGTCAATCGCTGGTCACTCGCCGCTATCGCGGCCTTCATGTTGGTCAACGGCACTGCCGCGGGGGCAGCGACGATTCCGGACAAGGCCGAAGCTGGGTCTGTGCGGATGGCAGTCGATCCTTGGCTTGGCTATGGTCCGTGGCATATCGCGCAGGCCCAAGGATTCTTCAAGGCGAATGGTTTGAGCGATGTTCAGCTTGTGAACTTCAACGAGGACAAAGACCGTGCTGCGGCGATCGCGGGTGGTCAGGTAGATGTCGCCAGCATTCCCACGCACACGGCGTTACTGCTCGCACAAAGCGGCGTGAAACTGAAGATCATCTTGCTGCTGGACTTTAGCCTTAGCGCCGATGCGATCGCCTCCGACAAGATCAGCTCGTTTGCGCAGATCAAGGGGCAATCGGTTGCGTACGAGGAAGGCTCGACCAGCGACATCCTGTTGAACTACGCGCTCGCGCAGCAAGGCCTGACGATCAACGACATCAAGAAGGTGCCGATGCCGGCGGCCCAGGCGGGCGCTGCGCTGATCGCCGGACAGGTGCCGGTATCGGTGACGTATGAGCCGTACCTGACCTCGGCGATGAACCAGAACAAGAAGATCAAGTTGATCTATTCGGCAGGCAAGGATCCGGGACTCGTCAGCGACGTACTGGTCGCCACCGACGACGCGCTGCAGAAACACCCCGGCCAAGTGCTCGCACTGGTGAAGTCGTGGGGGCAGGGGCTGCAGTACTACCGTGCGAACCAGCAAGCGGGCCGCGCGATCATCGCGAAGGCCGTGGGCAGTTCGCCGGCTGAGCTGGCGTCGGCTTTCGATGGCGTCCAGTTCTATTCGATTGCCGAGAACAACGCGCATCTTTCCGGCGACTTTGCGACGAAGACCCTGGTTGACGTAGACAAGGCTGCGGTGGCTGCGAAGATCCTGACCGGCCCAGTTCCGACCACCGGCATGATCGATGATTCCTTCGTGGCCAAGGCAGCCAAATGAATTGGTTTGCACGCTCGAACGCAGCGAGTCCCCTGATTTCGGGCGCCACACGGCAAGCCAACCCGTCGCGGCGTAGGCGGCAATCGCCCAGGCACATGGGGCGGATGCGTTATGCCGCGATCGGCGCTTGCGCCTTCGTGGCGATCGGGTGCGTGTGGTGGGTGATTTCGGGAGCGGGCTTCGTCAAGCCGCTCTTCCTGCCTTCGCCCGATCGGGTGGTCCAGCGTCTGATCCAGTTGGCCGCCGATGGCGATCTCGTGCAGGATCTGTCGATCAGCGCGCTGCGCATCTTTGTGGCGTTCGCGATGTCGTGCGTGCTGGCGATACCGCTCGGTATTCTGATGGGCACGTCGCGTTTTGCCGAGGCGGTCATCGAACCTGTGACCAACTTTATCCGGTATATGCCGGTGGTGGCGTTCATTCCGCTCACTATTCTGTGGACGGGTACTGGTGAATTCCAGAAGTATCTGATTATCTGGATCGGCACTTTCTTTCAGCAGATCCTGATGGTGCAGGACAGCGTCAAACGTGTACCGGGCGAGTTGATCGATGTCGGCCGTACGCTTGAGATGCCGGGGCGCGACATCATGCTGCGTATCGTGCTGCCGTGCGCGGCGCCGGGTATCTGGGACTCGATGCGTATCTCTATCGGTTGGGCGTGGTCGTGGTTGGTGCTGGCGGAACTGGTCGCCGCGACTTCCGGGCTAGGCTATCGCATCACCGTTGCGCAGCGCTATTTCCAGACCGATACGATCATTGCCTATGTGTTGCTGCTGGGTTTGCTTGGGCTTATCACGGACCAGATCATGAAGGTATTGTCGCGTCGCATGTTCGGCTATGCGCAGGGAGCGCGGCGATGACTTATGCAAAGCTCAAGGTGGAAGGGGTATCGAAGGTATTCGTGCAGGGCCGCAACGAATGGCGCGCGATCGACGATATCAACATGACGCTCGATGAGAATGAGTTCGTTGCGCTGGTCGGTGCGTCGGGGTGCGGCAAGAGTACGTTGCTGTCGATTATTGCTGGTCTGCAAGACGCATGCGCTGGTGTGATTCTCGTCGATGGTGTGCCGATCGATGGTCCAGGGCGTGATCGCGGCGTTGTGTTCCAGAGTTATACGCTGATGCCTTGGCTCACCGCGCAGGAGAATGTGGCGTTTGCGTTGCGTGCGGCAGGGTGGAGCAAGAAGGACGCGCGTGATGTGGCGAAGGAACATATTGCGCTGGTTGGTCTTGAGCGTTTTGCGGACCGCTTGCCTGGTCAGTTATCAGGCGGGATGAAGCAACGCGTTGCGATTGCCCGCGCGTTGTCGTACCGGCCGAAGATCCTGCTGATGGACGAGCCGTTCGGTGCGCTTGATGCGCTGACGCGGCGGCATATGCAGGAACTGCTGACGTCGATCTGGGAAAAGCATCGGTTGACCGTGCTGTTCGTCACGCATGACGTGGAGGAGGCGGTGTTTCTTGCTGATCGCGTCATCGTGATGAGCAATCAGCCGGGGCGGATCAAGGAAGTGATTCCGGTCGATATCGCGCGTCCGCGGGTGGGGGACGTGTTCTCGGCTCCCGAATTTGCGGAGCCGCATCGACGTGTGCTGAAAAGCATTCGGGAGGAGTCGCTCAAGCTTGCTGCGTTGGATGGGGCCATCGTTCAGGATCATTGATGACTACGCTTGAGGCTGGGAGCCGTGGCGCGCTGGCGTCGCACTACGATTTTATTGTCTGCGGTGGCGGTGCCGCTGGTGGCGTGGTGGCGCGGCGGCTGGCCGAAGCGCAGGACGCCACCGTGTTGCTGGTGGAAGCAGGAGGCGACGAGCGGATCGATGCTGTGCGAGATTCGACCGTCTGGATGTCGAACATCGATACGGAGCGCGACTGGCGTTTTCTCGCGGAGCCATCGAGCGCGTTGAATGGGCGGAGCCCGGCACTGCCGATGGGAAAAGTGCTGGGTGGTGGTTCCAGTATTAACGGCCTTATCTGGGCGCGCGGGCACAAGCATGATTTCGACTATTGGGCTGCGGAAGCGGGTGACGCCCGATGGTCGTATGAGTCGGTGGTCGGGTTCTACAAGCGTATCGAGAAGTGGACAGGACCGGATGAGCACGATCTGCGTGGGCGCGACGGGCTTATGGAGATATCGTTGCCAGTACGGCCAGTGCCGGTGGCCGAGGCGCTTGTAGAAGCTGGCGCTGCGTTTGGTATTCCACGGGCTGTCGATCTGAACGGCAAAACGATGGAAGGCGACGGCGGCTGCGGCATTCCTAATGTCACCGTGCGTGGCGAGCGGGAGCGGGTGTCGGTGGCAAGTGCTTATGTGCGGCCGTTTATCGGGCGGCTAAACCTGACCGTTGCGCTTCATTCCCGTGTTGACCGGCTGTGCATGCAGGGTAAGCGCGTGACCGGTGTCGAATTGACGCTGGCCGATGGAAGCGCGGTGACGATCAAGGCGAACCGGGAGGTCATCCTGTCGGCTGGCGCGATCAATACGCCGAAAATCCTGATGCTTTCGGGGATCGGGGATGAGGTGCAACTCAAGGCTCATGCGATTGATGTGGTTCAGCATCTTCCCGGCGTTGGTCGCAATTTTCAGGATCACATTCTGGTGGCCGGCTGCGTTTGGGAATATGTGACGCCTGAACCGCCACGCAATAACTCCGCTGAATTCACGTTTTTTTGCAAGAGCGATGCGGCGCTTGCTACGCCGGATCTGCAGCCGGTGCTTGAGGAGTGTGCGTTCGGTAGCGAGATTACGCGGGCGCAGTATGGGTTGCCGAGCGATCCGTCTGTGGCGTGGACGCTTGCGCCGGGGTTGGTGCGGCCGGAAAGCCGCGGTTATGTCGCGCTAACGGGGAAGCGGGCTGATGATCGGGTTGCGATTCACGCGACCTTTCTGAGCGATGAACGGGATATTACGGCGCTTGTTAAGGCGATAGAAATATGCCGTGAGATTGGTAATTCGCCGTTGTTGCGGCCGTTTGTCCGGCGCGAGTTGATGCCGGGGCCGTTAAGGGGTGAAGCGCTGGTGACATTTCTTAGAAACGCCGCGGGTACGTATTTTCATCAGACTGGCACGGCGAAGATGGGCCGCGATGCGATGTCGGTGGTCGATGCTCAGTTGAAGGTGTATGGCATCGACGGCTTGCGGATTGCCGATGGGTCAATCATGCCTGCTATCACGACTGGTAATACGATGGCGCCTTGCGTGATGATTGGGGAACAGGCGGCGGATTTGATCCGGCGTGAGCATGGTGTTGGGTAGGGGTTGTGGACCTTCGCGGGGCTGTGCGCTCGATGTCAACGCGCCTGTCTGCCGTTGACAACGAGCGTCAATATCAGGGTGCGACGTCTCTTCCTATGCGCTGACGATTAGCGTGAAGTAGCCAGCTTCCAGACTCGTATCTTCTGATACTGCAGTGATGATGGCGTTCGGATTGCTGGTCTGGACGGTGTCCGTCGTGATGCCGTTGATCACCGCGTAGACGACATACACATTGCCGACCGTGAGCGTTTCGGTCCGAAAGGAGTCTTCAACCACGACGTTTTGCAGTGGCAGGTCATTTTTCGATAACGTGAAAGTCACGGGGCCGATGGTGGTCTTCTGGAAGACAAACTGGTCGGCAGTGGGACTATTCCCAACCTTTACTTCGAAGTCGTAGGTGCCTTGCTGGGCATTCTGCTTGACCTGAGCGAGGAAACTCATAGGGCCGGTTACCGCTACCGGGGCGGTGGTATACGTGTTGCCGTCGATGATTGTGGCGGCAGCCACTTGGTAGGTGTCTTCAAGCGGTACTAGCAATTCAGCTTCCGGCGCGATGCCGGGTAGGCGGGCGATGATCTGCTCTCCCCTGGCTGCTACGAATTGGGCAATGTAAGAGGTCTGGTTCTTAAAGGTAAGTGCGCTCATTCTTTGGTCCCGATAATAGATCGACTGTTTTTCTGGAGGTGTACGTCGCATCAGGTGACCTGGTTCACGAATGCCGCGATATCGTTCTGGGCAAAGTAGCGGATCAGTAGGTCCACTTTCAGTTTGATTACCGCGCAGAGGCCCCCTGCGTGGCAATGATACGATTTATGTCCTCGATCGACACTGGTTTTGCAGGCTTCTTCACTATGCCCTTGAGTGACGAGAGCGAACGCTCGGCCGGGATGGATCTCGTACTGGCCTCTTTCTCGTTGAAGCTGAGTTCGATCCGGTCGCTGGACTGCAGGCCAAGCGGGCTGCGCACGTCTACGGGGATCGTGGCCTGGCTTTTCGATTTGATAGTTTCTGATGGCATGGTGGCTCTCGAATTAAGCCCCGCAAAGTCGAGCTTTGCGGGGAATCGCTACGAAGATGTTTCACGAAAATAAGGGATGAGCGTCCGACTATGTAGCTATGGTTTTTGTCAGGCGCCGGAGCACATTTATTGGAGGTTGCTGGGCAGCCGGTTCGCGCAACTCTCGCCTCGCTCTCCGGCAGCCATCACTCACGCCGGCGTAATCACCAGCTTGCCCTTCTGCACTTCCACTCGTACCTGGCTCTCCATCTCAAATCCCGCTCGCTCAAGCCATTGGCCCATGAGACGAATCGCCGGCACGTCCGGACCATCCTCCCCGTAAGGCAGATGGCGCGGGTAATTTACAGGACAAACCCAGCGGCGGTGTTTGCGCGCTACGCTCAACGTTCTTACTGAAACTTCGGGTACTGATTTATCATTGGCGTTAGCCATGATCAACTCCTTGCTTGAGTTGGTTTTGGTTAGCGGGTCGTTTGGGTGCCAGCCCATGCGGCCCGCGCTTCTTCTCCTTCCATCTCTCCTTGTTGTCAGGTCTTTCCTAAGAGACCCGATCTGGCTTGTTTAGCGATCCAAGCTATTTTCCGTGGATGCGGGTGGCGGTGCAATAGCTATTGCGTCAGAAACGCTGTCCTATGTCTTCTGGACAGGTATTCCGAACTGTTTCTTAAATTCAGTTCGACGGTTTAGGAATGGCGTCCGGAAGACAGGCGAGCTACCCATATTCACCAGACTGGTCGATCAGAAAACTCCTATTTCGTGGAATGTGTTGTATTTGGTGTGGCAGGCGCCCGTATTTGTATCTTTGGACGTTAGTTTACAAGTCTTCATAAACTTGGCGTTCCGAAGTAACGGATGAACAGCAATAACTATCGGCTTGTCTTTAGCCGGATCAGAGGGATGTCTGTCGCTGTCGGGGAAACGGCTGCGGCAGCGAGTAAGGAAACGGGGCAGAGGTCTTGCGGTGCGGTGCCGTCCGTTTCGTCTGCGCCGTCAGGCCAGGTGTTGAGGGTCCGACAGATCGCATTTGCAGCGCTCGTGTTGCTGGGCGTGATACCCGCATGCTCCAGTGCGCAGATGGTGCCCGGCGGCGCGAACGCACCTTCTGTGATCCAGACGCAAAACGGCCTCGACCAGGTCAACATCAACCGGCCATCGGGTGCGGGTGTCTCGATGAACACCTATGGCCAGTTCGATGTGCCGCAACGCGGCGCCATCCTCAATAACTCGCCGACGATCGTACAGACGCAGCAGGCGGGGTTGATCAACGGCAACCCGAACTTCGGACCCGGACAGGCGGCGCGCGTGATCGTCAACCAGGTCAACGGTGGCGCTGCAAGCCAGATCAACGGGCATCTCGAGGTCGCGGGCCAGCGCGCGGAAGTTGTTATTGCGAACGGCTCGGGGATCAGCGTGAACGGCGGTGGTTTCATCAACACGTCACGGGCGATTCTCACGACGGGTACGCCGAACTTCGCGCCCGATGGATCGCTGTCGGGCTTTAACGTCAGGGGCGGTGATATCGCGGTGCAGGGCGCGGGGCTGAATGCGTCGAACATCGATCAGGTCGATCTGATCGCGCGGGCGGTCAAGGCCAATGCTGCGATCTTTGCGAAGAATCTCAATGTGGTGACCGGCGCGAACGCGGTCGATCATGACACGCTTGCGACTACACGGATCGCAGGAGAAGGCGATGCCCCGGTCACCGGCGTATCGATCGACGTGGGTTATCTCGGCAGCATGTACGCGGGCCGGATCTTTCTGGTTGGAACCGAGAACGGCGTTGGGGTCTCGACCAAAGGGATTCTCGCCGCTGATGCGGGCGACTTCATCCTGCAGGCGGACGGCAAGCTGGTGCTCGCCGGTCAGATCAGTGCGAGCGGCGATATCAAGGCGACGGCGCGTGACGGCATCGACAACAGCGGGACGACGTACGCGCAGCAGAATGTGAGTATGAACACGGGCGGTGTGCTGGCAAACAGTGGCGTAGTGGCCGCGCAGCAGAATACGACCGTTAACGCTGGCAGTGTTGCTTCAACCGGGACACTCGGTGCCGGTGTGAACGCTGACGGAACGATTGCGAATGCAGGTGACCTGTCTGTCACGTCGACCGGCATGATTGCAGCGACCGGGCGCAACGTGGCGGGCGGCAACGCTTCAGTACAGGGCGCATCGATCGATCTCGCGGGCAGCAGGACGTCTGCGAACGGGGCAATGAACCTGTCGGCGACGGGTGGAGACCTGAACCTGTCAGGTGCAACGACGACGGCGGGTGGTCCGCTCAGTGCCCGCGCGGCCGGGACACTCACGAACGATCACGGCACGCTTGTGACGGGCGGCGCGCTCGAGGTGCGCTCAGGCGCGGTCACGAATCGGGGCGGCACGCTTGCAGCCCAGACCGCGGCCACGCTCAACGTTGCGTCGCTCGACAACAGCGCAGGCGGTTATATCGGCGCGCGTGCCGTGTCGGTATCGTCGCAAGGCGCGATCGACAATCGCGGCGGCCAGATTGAGGCGGATGGTGATGCCGCAACGCTTGCGGTCGACGGCGCCACACTCGACAACACCGACGGCCGTATCGTGAACGCAGGCAACGGTGCGACGACTGTTAGCGCAGTCGCGATCACGAACCGCAACACCGGCACTATCGGCGGAAACGGCGACGTCATAGTCAACGCGCAGACCCTGTCGAACACGAACGGCGCGCGACTCGTCGCAGGCCGCGACCTCACGCTGAACATTGCGCGGCTTGCGGACAACACGAACGCCACCCTGTCGGGCGCAAACAATGTGATGCTCAACGGACCCGCCGCGGCGCTCGTCAATGCAGGCGGCACGATTCACGGCAACGGCGCGATCGCGCTCAACACGGCTTCACTGGACAACACCAGCGGACGCATCGGCAATGACGCCGGTAGCGGTGGTTCAGTTGCAATCAGCACGGGCGCGCTCGCAAACCAGTCCGGTGCGATCGGCAGCGACCGGAATCTGGACGTCGCAACCGGCACGCTGACAGGCGACGGCCGGATCATTGCCGGCAACGATGGCGCGATCTTGATCGGTAGCGACTACACGCTGACCGGTGCCAGCAGCATTCAGGCGAATCACAACCTGACGTTCACGACAGCGGGCGCGTTCACGAACCAGGGCACGCTCGGCGCAGTGAACGAGCTGACGGTGAACGCAGCGGACGTCGATAACCAGTCCGGTGCAGCCCTCAACGCGGCGAACACGACCGTCAATGCGGCAGGCGCGATCACTAACGCCGGACGCATCGCAGGTGACAGCGTGACCACGCGCAGCGCGTCGCTGTCGAACATCGCGACGATCGTCGGCAATACCGTCACGCTGAATGCCGGTTCGATCGGCAACACGGGTGCGGCAGCCGCCATTGCCGCAGCTTCGGCTGTCAACCTGTATGCGCGAGACGCCATCACAAATACAGGTGGCGCAAGCATCTTCAGCCTTGGCGACATCAGCATCGCGGCTAACGACACGCGTGACGCGAACGGTCTGCTGGCGAACCGCGCGAATTCGGTGACGAACGACCAGTCGACCATCGAGGCGCAGGGCAATGTCGAAATCGCCGCCCAGACGCTGACAAACACGCGCCCTGCGCCAACCGTCGAAACCGTAACGACCGGCGTTGAATCAACCCACCAGACCAAACGCAATAAGTACGTGGCCTGTGCACCGACGAACGCGGATTCGCATTCGTCGTGTACGCAGGCGGTGTGGGATTACGGCTATCGCAATCCGCTCAGTGCGACATTCAGCAATGCCGACGTCATCTCGAGTGCGGACGGTCCGAATGCAGTTGACCGCGTGCTGGTGGTCAACATCAACGGGCAGCCGCAGACGATCTACTACAACACGATTACCGCCAATGGCGATGGTGACGGAAGCGGCACGATAACCGTCAGCTACTGGGACGCCTACGACCCGCACGTCAATTTCGATCCGGCGACCGAATATCCCGGCGACGACCAGGCGCACCACCATTACCAGCGCGTCGAGGTCGCACGCGACACGACGACCACCACGCGGCAGGACCGCGTCACAGGTGCGCAGGCACAGCAGGCCCAGCTGGTCGCGGGCGGCAACATGACCCTTGCCAATGTCGGCGCGGTCGACAACGCCTACAGTGCGATTGCCGCGGGCGGCGACATCACGATCGGCAGCGACGCCTACGGCCCAACGCTCGTCAGCAACACAGGGCAGACGCTGTACCAGTACCAGCGGCAGGACATCGTATCGACCTATGCGTGGAACGAGGACATCAGCCGCGACCGGGGCGCCGTCGCGCAGCCGTCGGTCATCCTGACACCGGTCGCGATCGGCGGTCTCGGTGGCACGATCATCGCAAACAATGCGGTGCAGATCAGTGCGACTGACATCAGCAACACGAATGTCGCGGCGGCGAACTCGGCCACCGGTGCGACGGGTGGCACGCTGGGGGCGAACGGCGCAAATGGCGTGAATGCGCCACAGTCGGTCACGGGACCAAACGGCGCACTGGCGATCACCTTGCCGAAAGGCGGCCTGTTCACGTACAACACCGCGCCCGATGCGTCCTATCTGGTCGTGACCGATCCACGGCTGACCGGCTACACGAGCTTCATCTCAAGCGACTACATGCTCCACCAGCTTGGGATCGATCCTTCGGTCATCCTCAAGCGTCTGGGTGACGCCGCGTACGAGCAGCAGCTCATCCGCAGCCAGATCACGCAGCTGACTGGCCGCGCCTACCTGCAGGGCTATGCAAACAGTGAAGACGAATACCGCGCGCTGATGAGGAGCGGCGTGCATTTTGCGGAGGAATTCAGCCTGGCGCCCGGTATCGCGCTGACAGCCGCGCAGATGGATGCGCTGACGAGCGACATCGTGTGGCTGGTCAGCCAGACGGTCACGTTGCCGGACGGCTCGACGCAGACGGTGCTGGTCCCGGTTGTCTATCTCGCGCATATACATGCAAACGACCTGCAGCCAACCGGCGCGCTGATTGCCGCCGACGATATCGTGATTCACGCAACCGGCAGCACGATCAATTCGGGCGTGATCAGGGGCGGCACGCAGACGGTGGTGAGCGCCACCGATGTGCTGAACCGTGGCGGCACGATCGGTAGTGGCAGTGGCAGCAGCGCTGGAAATGGTACGACGGTGGTTTCAGCCGTGAACGATGTGGTCAACGCATCCGGGCGCATCACCGGAAACCGGGTTGCCGTGCTGGCCGGTCACGACATCGTCAATACCACGCTGGTCGATGACGCAGGCACGGGCTCGGTCGCAGGTAGCAGCCGTGTCAGCCAGACGCTGCTCGGCGCCCAGGGCACGATCGCGTCAACCGGCGACATGGTGATCGCGGCGGGCCACGACCTGAGCGCCCACGGTGCAAATATCCTCGCAGCCGGTAATGCGCAGCTTGCGGCGGGGCACGACATCACGGTTGATGCGGTTGCGACACACACCTCGCAGTCGGTCACGAAGAATGCCGGCAACTTCATGCGCGCCGACACGACCCTGTACCAGACCGGCGGTATCGCCGCGGGCGGGAACCTCGCGATGCAAGGCGGCAACGACGTGACGTTCCGGGGCGCGACGGTCGCAGCCGGTGGCGACATGGCGGTTGTTGCGGGCGGCAACCTGACCGCCACGACGGTGACGAATACGGCAAGCCGGAGCGATGTCACGCGTGGCGACAAAACGCGTAGCGGCGAAGACCACAGCTACGACGAACAGGCGATCGGCACGTCTTTTACTGCGGGCGGGAACGCGACACTCGCCGCTGTCAGCACAGACGCGACCAAAGGCAATGTCGCACTCACGGGCGCGTCGCTCTCGACCGACAGGGGCGCCGCAAGCATCGCCGCGACGCGTAACGTCACGCTCAACGAGGCGCGCGAGGAACACGACGCGTACTCGGCCACCGAATCGAGGCGCGGCAGCATCGTGCACGGCTCGACCACCAGCGAAATGCATGCTTCGCAGGCGAACATCGGTGTGGGCAGCGTGATATCGGGCGATACGGTCAACATCCGCTCCGGCAAGGATCTGACTGTCCAGGGCAGCAATGTCGTCGGCACGAACGATGTGAGGTTCGCCGCCACAGGCAACGTGGCCCTCACCACGTCGCAGGATACCCAGCACACCCAAGGCGACTACCAGAAGCGTGAATACGGGTTCCTGTCGGGGCTGAATCCGCTGAACCAGCTCGACGGCGGCCTGCAGGGCTATTCGATCGGCGTGCGCAGGACGACCGATGCGCAGCAGGCGGCACAGGTCACGCACAACGGCAGCATGGCTGGTTCACTGAACGGCAACCTGAGCGTTATCTCAGGCAATGACCTCCATGTCACCGGCAGCACCCTGCACGCCGGCAATGACGTAACCCTGGCCGGCACGACCGTGACGATCGACGCCGCCCGGAACACGGCAAGCTCCGGCGAGCAGCGCTCGTTCAGCCAGACAGGGATCACGGCGGGCCTGAGCAGCCCGGTGATTGCGGCGGTGCAGACCGCAAACCAGATGCGCCAGGATGTAAAGCATACGAACGGCGACGCACGCCTGAATGCACTGGCGGCGGCAACAACCGGTCTCGCGGGCAAGAACGCCTACGACGCGATCGCAGCCGATCCGGGCCATCTCGGCGGAGTCGGCGTGAACGTTTCGCTGGGCACGAGCCACAGTCACAGCAACACGTCGGAATCGTCGACGACGGCGGCGGGCAGCACCGTCAGTGCGGGTCACAACGTCAGCATTGCCGCGGCAGGCGCCGGAGCAAACAGCACGATTGCCGTAACCGGCAGCGACATCACGGCCGGAAACAACGCGGCGCTGAACGCAGAGGGCAACATCACCCTGCAGGCCGCGCAGAACACCAGCCGCACCCGCGGCGAGAACAGCGGGTCGAGCGGCAGCATTGGCGTGACGATCGGCCTCGGACAGAGCAACGGCATCTCGCTTCAGGCGGGCGTATCGGGAACGAAGGGACGCGGCAACGGCGACGACGTGACGTGGACGAACACCCACGTCAACGCGGGCAATACGCTCACGCTGCAATCGGGCGGCGACACGAACCTCAAGGGGGCGGTGGCGGACGCCCGGCAGGTCGTCGCCGACGTCGGCGGCAACCTGAACATCGAAAGCCTGCAGGATACGAGCCACTACGACTCGAAGCAGGTGGCAGGCGGTGTATCGGTCAGCGTGTGCGTGCCGCCGATCTGCTATGGCACGTCCAGCGCGTCGGGCAGCATCAGCCAGCAGAAACTGAACAGCGACTACGCGAGCGTGACCGAACAGTCGGGCATCCGGGCAGGCGATGGCGGATTCCAGATCGGTGTCAGGGGCAATACGGATCTGAAAGGCGGTGTGATCGCCAGTAGCGATACGGCTATTGAGACCGGACTGAACAGCCTGACGACCGCGACACTCACGCACGCCGATATCGAAAACCGTGCGTCGTACAGCGGATCATCGGTCGGTATCAGCGGCGGTTACGGCGGTGACATCGGCAAGACGCAAAAGGGCACGGCGACGAACGTCAATCCGGTTCCGGGTACGACGCTGCCGGCTGCAGGCGGTGTGTCGATGGCGCCTCCGGTGGTGCTCAGCGCATCGGGTGATGCCAGCTCAACGACCAGAAGCGCGGTCAGCGGTGGTGTACTACACGTGACCGACAGCGAACGGCAGCAGCAGCTGACCGGACAGACGGCCGAAGAAGCAGTCGCAGGCATCAGCCGCGACACGACTGGCACACAGGCGACCATCGCGCCGATCTTCGATAAAGAGAAGATCGAGGCGGGTTTCGATATCGCGAGCCAGTTCGTCAACCAGGTTGGCACGTTCGTGAACAACCGGGCGAAGGAAGCGGATGCGGCGAAGGCGGCAGCGAATGATCCGAACCTGACGCCGGAGCAGCGCGCCACAGCGCAGAAGCAGGCTGACCAGCTGAACGCGGAGTGGGGACCCGGCGGATCGTACCGTCAGGTCATGACGGCGCTGACAGTCGCGGCGGGCGGCAACGTGACGGGCGGTGCGGGCCAGTTCGCGCAGGGCGCGACCATCGCGTATGTGCAGGAACTCGGTGCGAGCCAGGTCAAACAGATCGCGGACTCGCTCGACAGTGACAGCGCGCGTGCGGCCCTGCACGCGATTGTCGGTTGTGCGGGCGCGGCCGCAGGCAGTCAGGGCTGCGGTGCGGGCGCGATGGGAGCAGCGGCGAGCTCGGTGATCGGCTCGCTGCTCGGTCCGACGGCGAACATGTCGGCGGCCGATCGTGAGGCGCGTGAGAACCTGGTGAACAGCCTCGTTGCGGGGATTGCAACCGCGTCAGGTGTCAACGCTGCGACGGCGGCCGGCGCGGCACAGATCGAAGTGGAGAATAATCAGGTTTCGCTGTCGACGGCCACCGGATTCCGGTTGCCTCCGATTCCTGGATTCAAGGGGGAGACGGCGGGCAAGGGTGATGGTGTCATTGCGGATCCAGCGACGGAGCTGGACGCGAGCGTCAAGGCGGGGCCGCTTGTTACGCCGTTGCCCGGGCCAGGACTGATCGACCAGATTTTTACGCCGGTCGGAGACGCGGTTAGGGGATTGGTCGACCACGTCATTACATCGGTGACCAACAAAGATTCAAGCACACCAGTAGGCGTTGGCGGTAGTCCTATGGATGTGCCACGCGGTACAAACCAACCGAGCAGCATAGGCGGAGTGGACTATTCCGGCCATGCAATCGACCAAATGCAAGGACGAGGTGTGCCGCCATCCGCTGTGAAAAATGCCATCGAACAAGGTGTCATCTATCCTACGCGTGAAGGTACTACAGGATATTATGACTCGGAAAACAATATTAGAGTCGTCACAAACTCCAAGACGGGGCTTGTCGTAACAGTAATTCCCGGAGCGCCTGGAAAATGAAGAAAACGTTTAGTGGCTTAGATTTAGAGGTCAAGGAAATTTTGCTAAAAGAATGGGATCCGATTGGCATTAGCGACTCTCCTGAGGCCGACGATGAATACGATTCATACGTGCCCTACGTTAGCCAGATGCTTCGCCAAGGAAAGACTGTGGATCAGATTTATGAGTATCTGAGATGGGTGGAGGTCGAACGAATTGGGCTTGACGGTGATGAGGTGCATAGCAGAGATATCGCAAAAAAGCTGGAAAAATTACTGATAAAATAGGGGTGGGAAATTGATTTTAAAAAAGCGATAAAGCATTGAATATACATAAATCAGTAAATTTTTGTACCAAAGAAGAGTAAATGTTAATTGGTAACCCTGGTGTTTTCGCGATCTGGTGCGATGCAGTCGGGTCATGGTCAACTGATTGTTTTAAAAATGGCTGCTTTGCCTACTTCATCGATGGAAGGTTGCTGCTGTCACTTGCTTCAACTTTAGGTGTCGATTTGAATCTTTTGAGTGCTTTGGCCTGCATCGAAGGTGACGCAGAAGACAATCGACTGTTTCATTTGCCGTGTGCTGAGGCATACGCAGAACTATGTGCACGCGCTTTTCCCTCAATGGATTCCAGCGCTGAATTTAGCGATTACAAGCATCTGGTGTCGGTGGGAAGTCTGTTAGATGAGGGGCATCACGTATTCCTGATTAAATCAGGTGATCAGGCAAAGTTGATACGCGGATTTAAGGATGACTTATCCAGTGTTTGCGAGTCTACTTTGAAACTTGGGGAGTTTCAGTCTGTTGTGCTGGAAGCAATCGACAAGTCGTCCAATAAAGAGCATTAAGCGGTATATTCTCGCGACAGCGAACCCCGTGATCTGTCTGATATGGCACACGGAGTTCGGTATCAATGGACGCGCCCGATATGGATCAACATAGTAGCTGTGTCAATCTGCAAGGCAGCGATCTTGCCGTGATGCGCGTGAGAGACTGACGAATAGCCTCGTTGCCGGATTGAGGATGACAGAGCGACTGCGACCAAGGCGGCGCCGATCGAAGCGAAGAATAATCATGTATCAATTGTCGATTGGGTGAAGCGCACGTGTAGAGGCCGGATAAAGAAACCGCGCGTTGGCCCGAAGATTTTGCGGGCGAGGCGGCACGCAATAGGGAGATCAACCATGGGTCACACTTCAAAGACCGTGCAGGAAGCCACTACGACAACTGGCATCAAAATTCAGTCGAGTTCGGACGCTTTCTCGCTCAATGAGATGGTCACGCTGGATCGCAACGCATTCGGTGATCGAACAGCGATCGCGGCAGCCGAATGGACAACCGACCGACTCGCTAGCCACACCCCATTTTTGAGCGTTTTGACTTTTGTCTTTGAGCAGGTAGAGCAACGGCTAGAAGACTACGGTTTCTGGCTGCTTACGGGCAGTACAGCGTGGCAGCCAGATACAAGGCTCACACGTTACAGGAAAAGATTCAGATCACTCAAGATGCGAGGGATCGACTTCGAAGTCGTTGCGGATCGGTCTGAGAGCGTGGTTGAAATGGATGGCAAACTCAAGTTTTTTGGTGCCGTGAAACTCGACGAAACCATTCTTGCCCTTGTGGAACCGACAATGACGCCACATCCATGCGCGTACATCGTTGCTCTGCCTGACGAGAGAGGGCAAGATTTTCCCCTTTCGTCGGGATGGTCGGGGATTTGGAACAACGACAGCCAGCTTATCGAGTCCATCGTAGCCTCTGACGGCATCGTGCTACAGCGGATAGGCTTTTTTGATGATCCTGACGTCGGGCTGTTGGCGTTAGGTAGTCCAACTGTTCTCGCAAAAATGGTGAGTTAGGCGAGGGCAACGTGGTGTGTTCGTCGAGTCTGTTTCGCAGAAGGAACATCGCAACCTGCCATTACCCCGCAACCACGTCTTTTGGGGACAAGGGCATAAAATATGCTGAGAGTGAGCAATGACGACTCGCATTTTTCGTGTTTCGATGCCCGGAGATCTGGAATTGGCATTCAATTTCGTTGCGGCTTGCATCAGTTCGGCGGGGTTAGTGATCCGAAATCCAGAGACGGGAAGAATAACTTCTTGGTCTGATGAGGGAGAACAGATTGTTACTACCCCGGAAGAGTTGCTGAAAAAAATTAAAGCTGGATCGCTTGAAAATGTGCAGTTTTGGAGCTCCTCTAGCGAGGACATGTTTGTGTCGTGGAGCGGAGATGGTCGTCGAAATATTTTTTTACTTCATCTTGATGGGGTTGACATTCTTCACTCCGTGGCAGTGGCATCCAAACTCGTTGAAGGATTACTTATGCAATACACGAGCACGCACTTCTTTGGAGATGCCTTTGCTTTGACCTACGAGTAGATTTCGCCTCGGGTTAAGTCCCAGACAATATGATCTTGTCAGATGGTGATGAAACAGCGCAGCCTGTCAGAAAGGACGACAAAATTCGGCGATCGTTTTTTGCCTATCGGGCTTGTGACACATTCGACCATCGGCGCGCTAAACGGAATCTTTGGCACGTCCATGTTCAAATGGGCCGATAAGAATATTTCCAACATGGCGCAAGCGTGAGCAAATGCGACGGCGACGAGTTGCCCGTTCGAGGCGAATAGGTCCATCAAATGATCCTGCATTCGTAGGTGGCGCTTACGTGAACAGCCTGAACGAGGCTCGCGCGGTTTCGAGGACGAGTTACTCGGTGCTGTGACCCAGCCGGGCACTAGCCCAGTGGTTTCAAAGCAGGAATCACGTCATAGAGCCACTGCATGCCGATTACCGGTGGCGGGGTTGTACTGACCATTCTCGCGGCCTTGCTCTTGGAAAAGATCTTTAATTGGAGCCGGCTGTTCTAGGGTAAGCGTGTAGCCGGTGACGTCTTGACGCGACGTTGGAGCTATCGGTCTACGCGGAGCTGATCAGCAACGCGCCAAGGCGTAAGTTCGTCGACGCGATTGATG
>NZ_BAAGSQ010000031.1:0-974 GCF_054782355.1 Paraburkholderia jirisanensis
GGCCTGTGGAGTTACTTCGAGCAGGCGCCCGATGGCCAGTCCCACACATTAGTTATTACTGACCTGACGCATTTTTGTAAGCCACTCGAGCCAGCGCAGATTACTTTTTCGCGATCCGAGATCACCTCTGAGATCGACGCGCTAACTCAATGGTCCGGCACCCGTACCCTGCAGAGTGTGAAATACACGCCAGTCACAGGCGACTACAAATCCCCTGGAGATCACCGGATCACATACGGTCAGACAATGCCCAACCAGGGAAGCCTGCCGGACCAGATGGAGGTTTACGAATACACGGGGGCATATAGTCACCTCGATTTCGATCGGGGCGACCATCTGAACCGTATCCGTATCGAAGAATGGGAATCACGCGCGAAGCGGTTTTTTGGCGTTGGAGGCGTTCGCCGTGTCGACGCGGGACGCTGGTTTGAATTTGTAGATCACCCCGATCATCAGAACGATAAGCAGCAGGACCGCAGTTTCCTGATCGTCGAGACGCGCTGGTTTGTTGAGAACAACCTGCCGCTCGGAAATACCCAGCGATTTCCGGGCAGCCTGGAAACGGCACTCGAGCAGGCTCGCGCCCCACACCAGACTCAGCCCACCGACGCATCGGGGAATGACGGCTTCTTCCTGACGCAGATCGAGGCGCAACGTTGGGCGATACCGTTTCACAGCCCGTTCGAACACCACAAGCCGCACATGCGCATGCAGTCGGCAACGGTCGTGGGCCCAGCCGGTGAAGAGGTCTACACCGACGCATTGAATCGCATCAAGGTGAAATTCCGCTGGGACCGGTTAGCCAGCGGCGATGACACCTCGTCGTGCTGGATACGCGTGATGCAGTCCGATACCGGGAGAGGATACGGCGGTGTGCACGTGCCTCGCATTGGCGAAGAGATATACGTCGACTGGGACGGAGGGGATTGCGACCGGCCCATTGCGATTGGAAAAGCGTACAACGGGTGGGTGCA
>NZ_BAAGSQ010000032.1:0-26456 GCF_054782355.1 Paraburkholderia jirisanensis
GCCGTATGCACATAGCCATGATGCGGCAGGTATGACTGGTCAGTCTGCTGCATCCAGAGCGTGACGGGCTGCGCGATCAGTTGCTTGAGTTCGATCTGGCTCGCGGTCGAAACGGTATCCACCTTGAAACCGTAATTACGGCCGATGCGCGAATGCCCCACAACACGCAACGGCAGCAATACGTCCTTGCCCAAAGGCGTATCCAGCTTCAGCATGCGATCGTTCTGGACCACGCCTCGGCTGATACTTCGAATCAGATCGTGGAGGTTCATGAGATGTGCTCCTGTCCGGTCTTCTTCGACAGGACTGTCAGCTATGTTTGTCGCGAGCTGACGATCCTCGGTGGAAGTGCCTTGGAGCCGATATCAGAAAGATCCGAAAAAATGTGCAATCGATGCGCGTGGCATAGGCTCGCCGCAGATGCAGATATTTCAGCAAGCACTAAGGGAGAAGTCGCGTGTCGCGACATAGAATCAACTCGCTCGCAGAGGAGCGGGTTGTATCGGCGCATGTTGCGGCCGAGTAGATAAAGCCAGGACTGCCTCTAACGCCCAGACATCTCGCGCAGCGCCAGCACCACCTCATCCGGCACCTCAACGCTATCGCGCGCAATCCGCTCCGCACGCTGCGCAAGCGATCGTTCGAAAGGCATCCGCACCGGCTCGCCATTTTCAACCGGACGCGTCGAGCGAATCGCATCGGCATACTCATCGACGTTCTTCTTGTAGTCATCGAGCGAGCCCAGCAGATCCGGCCGCACCGCAAGTGCGACAAAGCCGAACTCACGCAACTCGCCCGGCATCATCGCCGAGCCGGCCAGCATGCCCAGCAGATGCACGACCACCGCGAGTCCGCTGCCCTTATGCCCGCCCCAAGGCGCGAAAGCACCGCCGAGTGCGGCCACGGGATCCTGCGTCGGCTGTCCGTCGCGATCGAACGCAACGCCGGGTGGCAGCGTGTCGCCGATGCGCTGCGCCAGCTTCACCTGCGCATGAATGATCGACGACGTGCCGATGTCCCAGATCACCGGTTGCCGGTTCGATGGAAAGCCGAAGCAGATAGGATTGGTGCCGAAGCGGCCCTCGGTGCCGCCGTGCGGCGCGACCCACGGAGACGCGTTCGACGCGAGCATCACAACCAGGTCTTGCGCAACCGCCATTTCCGCGTAGTACGACAGCATGCCCGTGTACCACGTATCGCTCGCGCCGACGATTGCAATGCCCGCAGATGAAGCCTTGTCGATGGCCAGCCGCGTCGCGCGTTCGGCCACCAGATAGCCGAGCTGATCCGCACCGTCGAGCCGCGCAGACACCGCGGATTCCTTGACGATCGCAATCGGACGCGTCGAGCGCGACGTTGCTGCTAGCCGCTCCGCAATGCTCAGAATGCGCGCGAGCCCGCTATAACCCAGCCCACGCAGTTCGCAATCGATCAGATGCGCGGTGATGATCTGCGTTTCGCCGGCATCGTAGCCAAGCTGCGCAAGCGATGCGTGCGCAAGCTCGCGCACGGCTGCAAGAGTCAGGTTCATCGGGCATTACCGCGGCGCGCCGTCGAGCCGCACGATCCATCCTTCGGTTTCGCGGCTATGCGCGGCATAACGCGTCAGCACCGCAGGGTCGTGCCCCGGCACGACATGCTGCGCGGAGTCGGCCAGTTCATGCACACGTCGATAGCCTTCCAGCATGTCGCCGACGTTGTAGACCGCCGGAAACGGCCGCTTCTGATCCATGTTCGCGTACAGATGCGATGCGTCCGATGCGAGCACGACCCAGCCGCGTTCGGTATGCACACGCACCACCTGCAAGCCGTCCGTGTGGCCGCCGACGCGATGCACGCTCAAACCGGAGGCAAGCTGCGTGTCGCCGTCGTGAAACTCGACACGACCGTCAAACACGCGGCCAACCATCGTCTTCACGTCTTCCGGATCGAACGGATGGCTCAGCACGCCATGACACATGCAACGGCCAGTGCAATACGCCATTTCGCGATCCTGCACGTGATAGCGCGCTTTCGGGAACAGCGAGCGGTTGCCGGCGTGATCGTAGTGCATATGCGTAATGATCACGTCTTCGACGGATTCCGGAGCGATGCCGAGCGCGCCAAGACCTTCTTCGACCTTATGCGTGGTAGTGCGGCCGCGCCGCGCGCCACCTTCGACATCGAAGCCGCTATCCACCAGAAAAGTCCGGCCGGCACCGACGACGGCCCACACGAAATAGTCGAGCGGCATGTTCACGTCGTGAGGATCGCCGCCGAGGAAGTTGTCGCGCGCGGGGCGGTCGTGATGCGCGTATTTGATCGCGTAGATCTTGTAGTTGTCGGGTGCGGATGCCATGGCGGCCGTCTCCTTGTCTCGATATGAGAGCGCTATCATAACTCGCCTCGTGCGTCGCTGTCAGTGCTTCGGACCAGGGGCAAATCCCCAGGTTGCCGGATCACTCCAGTTTGGTTAAGTTAGCGCTATCATAAATGCCATCCAGCATAGCTGTCTCACGCAGCGCATCGGCGAAGGATTCGCGACTCACAAGGGAAAATTGCAATATGAAAGGAAAAAATGCACTGGTCACCGGGTCGTCACACGGTCTTGGCTATGCGATGGCCGATGCGCTTGCGGCTGCGGGTTATCAGGTGGTGCTGCAAGGCATCGAGCCACCCGACGAAGTGGAGCCGGCGCGCGCGGCGTTCGAGCAGAAGCACGGTCGCCGCACCGACTATCTGCAGATCGATCTGGGTGACGCGCGGGCAGTTGAACACCTGATGTTCGAGGCAGTCGAGCGTAGCGGACCGATCGACGTGCTGGTCAACAATGCGGTAGTGCGCCATTTCGCGCCGATCGAAGCGTTTCCGGTCGACAAGTGGGAGCAGGCGCTGGCAGTCAACCTTAGCGCGGCCTTTCACACGATTCGCCTGACCTTGCCGGGCATGCGCGAACGCGGTTGGGGCCGCATCATCAATATGACGTCGGTGTATGGCATGCGCGGTACCGCAAATCGTGTCGATTACGTGACGACCAAAACAGCATTGCTCGGGCTTACGCGCGCGGTCGCCGCGGAGACTCTTGGCGCGGGCATCACATGCAACGCGATCTGCCCAGGCGCTGTGCATACGCCGACCAGCGAACGGCGCATTCAGGCACTAATGGAGGAGGACGACAAGCTCGACCGCGACACCGCAATCGAACGCTTTCTGCACGGCAAGCAACCGACCGGACAGTTCGTCGAAGCGTCGCATGTGGCGGGCGTAGTGATGTTTTTGTGTAGCGATGCAGCGCGCGAGATCACAGGCGCGATGCTGCCGGTAGAAGGCGGCTGGCTGGCAACCTAGCACCGGCCGCGTGCAGTGCGGGCCGCGAATTTGCGCCGCAATGCACCAAACGGAGTGGGCAAACTCTTCTTGACCGATTGTATTACGCGAATATAATCGCTTGGAATGGTAACGCTCACATTGCGAGCGGGTGCAACAGACCCCTCGCAATCCACGACGACAATAAAAGACGTCAACGGAGACAGCAGCCATGCATAACGAAGCAAGTATCGGATACCGACTGGACCGCGTGCCGCTGTCCGGTTATCACTGGCGCTTACTCGGCCTGATCGCGGCCGGCATGTATTTCGACTCGTTCGATATCTACATTGCCGGCACGGTGCTCGCCGCGATGATCCATAGCGGTGAGTCGACGCTCAAGCTCAACGCGCTTTTCGTTTCGGTTACGTTTGTCGGCATGATGACCGGCGCGTGGCTGTCCGGCGTGCTCGGCGACCGGTTCGGCCGGCGCTTCTGCTATCAGTTCAATCTCGGCATCTACGGCTTTGCGTCGATAGCCGCGGCGCTTGCGCCGTCGATGTACTGGCTGATTTTCTTCCGCCTCGTGATGGGTGTGGGCATGGGCGCAGAAATCGTGGTCGGCTACGGCACGCTGAGCGAGTTCATTCCTGCCACGTGGCGCGGCCGCTTCGGCACGGTGCTGAATCTGATCATCAACACCTCGCTGTTTCTGTCGACCTTCCTGGGCTGGCTGATCGTGCCGCACTACGGCTGGCGCTGGATGTTCGCGATCGCGGGCTGCGGCGCGCTGGTGGTCTGGTTCCTGCGCAAATCGATGCCGGAATCGCCACGCTGGCTGGTGTCGCGCGGCAAGCCGGAGGAAGCAAATCGCATCGTGTCGAACATCGAAGCGGCCTGCAAGGTCGATTCGGCGAGCGCGATCGCCGCAGCGGCGCAACAGTCGCAGCGTGGCTTCGATGGCGCGACGCAAGGGCGGCTTGCCGATCTGTTCTCGCGCAGGCTGCTGATGCGCACGATCACCGCCATCACGGTGCTGGTGGCGCTGTTCGTCGTGAACTTTGCGTTTGTCAGCTGGATTCCGACCTTTCTGGTCAAGCAAGGGCACAGCATCTCGAACTCGCTCGGTTTGACCGCAGTGATGTTTGCCGGCGGCCCGGTCGGTTCGCTGATTGCATTCACGCTGGCTGAGCGAATTGGCCGCAAGTGGGGCATCGTGCTGTTTTCGCTGATCTGCGCGGCGTTCGGCACGGCCTATCCGTTTGCACAATCGGAAGTTGCGATCACCGCGCTCGGCTTTGCGATTACCGCCTGTATTTACGTGCTGTCGTCGTTCAGCGTGGCGAGCTATGTGCCCGAGCTGTTTCCAACCGAACTGCGGCTGCGCGGTTCGGGTGTCGCGAATACGGTTGGGCGCGCTGTCAGCATCGGCGTGCCTTATGCGGTTGCCGCCGCGTTCACCGGCTTCGGTATCGCAGGCGTATTGACGCTGATCGTCGGCACGCTGCTCGTGCAGGCGTTGATCGTCGGTGTGCTCGGTACGGAAACGAGGCGTCGTTCGCTGGAGTCGATCGCAGCCGAAGTGGCCGAGCCGGCCGATGCGGATGCGTTGGCGCATACCGGTACGCGTAACCCGGCGAGCGCTGCGCGCTCCTGAAACGCCATACAAGCAGCAAACACGAGGATTTCACCGTACATGTCAGCGCAATCAGCGAGTGTTTCACCCGCCAGCACGAACCGCAGCGACGGAAAGGCCACGCAGCGCCTCGCACAATGGACCGCGCAGTGCACATGGAAGGACGTGCCCACCGCGGTGCGCCATGAAGCGAAGCGCGCGCTCGTCAACTACGCGGCGGTGGCGCTCGCCGGTTGCGCGGACCCGACTGTCGACAAGGCGGTGCGCACGTACTGCCGTTTCAGCGCGGACCAACGGGCAGGCCTCATCGGCCGCGGCGAGCGTACCGACATGCTGAACGCGGCCGCGCTCAATGCAATGAGCGCGAACGTGTTCGATTTCGACGACACGCACATTCCGACCATCATCCATCCGACTGCGCCAGTTGCTGCCGCGTTGTTCGCATTGGCGCAAACCCAGCCAATAACAGGCGAGGCGTTCCTGCTTGCGTTCATCGTCGGCGTCGAAGTGGAATGCCGTGTCGGCAACGCGGTATCGCCCGAACACTATCAGCGCGGCTGGCACATCACGTCGACGTGCGGCGTGTTCGGCGCAGCCGCAGCCGTGGCTTGCGCGCTGCGGCTGAACGCGCAGCAAACGGGCTGGGCGCTCGGCAATGCATCGGTGCAAACGGGCGGCCTCGTGGAAACGCTCGGCACGATGTCGAAGAGCATTAGCGTCGGCAACGCGGCGCGCAACGGGCTGCTGGCCGCGTTGCTGGCCGCCGACGATTTCTCCGGCCCCGATGCGCCACTCGAAGGCGCGCGCGGCTTCCTGCGCGTTACCGCAGCACAACCGGACGTCGCGGCGCTCACGCGCGCGCTCGGTCAGGAATGGGCGCTGCTATCGAACACTTACAAGCCGTATCCGTGCGGCGTCGTGCTGAACCCCGTCATCGACGCATGCCTAGACTTGCGACGCGATGCGCAGTGGACGCTCGACGACATCGAGCGTGTCGACCTGACCGGGCACCCGCTGCTGCGCGAGCGCACCGACCGTCCCGACGTGCGCAGCGGCCGCGAGTCGCAGGTCAGTGCGCAGCACGCGGTGGCCGTCACGCTTGCGACCGGTAAGGCCGGCCTCGCGCAATTCAGCGACAGCGCGGTCGCCGATGAACGGCTGCGCGCATTCGGCACGCGGCTGCGTTTTATCGACGACGCATCGATGCAGGTCGAAGCGGCACACGTCACGGTCGTGCTGCGCTCGGGCGCAACGGCCGAGCGGCGGATTCACGCGGCGCGCGGCAGTCTCGCCGCGCCGCTCGCGGATGTGGAACTCGCCACCAAGCTGCGCGAACTTGCTGCGTACGGCGGCTCTGGCGTGGCCACGCAACCGCTGATCGACGCGTTATGGCGCTTCGATAGCGCCGCGGATGCCGGCTCGTTCATGCGTCTCGCGTGTGCAGATGCTACCGCTTGAATACCCATGGCGCAGCGTGCATTGAACAGATCTCCAACGGATGAGGACAGTCATGTCTAGCAGTGATTCGGGCAACAACAACAGCATTGGTTTTGTCGGCGTAGGCGTGATGGGCCGGCCGATGGCACGGCGTCTGATCGAAGCGGGCCACCAGCTTGTGGTGTTCGACCGCGACGAGCGCGCGATGGCCGAACTCGCCGCACTCGGTGCGCGCGCAACAAAATCGGTGCGCGAAGTAGCCGACAGCGCGCGCATCGTATTCACCAGCTTGCCTACGCCGGCGATCTTCAAAGACGTCGCGCTAGGCGCCGGCGGCCTGATCGAAGGCAGCGCGGTGAAGATTCTGGTCGACCTGTCGACGGTCGGCTCGCGCATCGAAAAAGAAGTCGCAGACGGCCTGCTCGCAAAGGGCATCGATACCGTCGACGCACCGGTTAGCGGCGGCGCCGCAGGTGCGACCAAGGGCACGCTCGCGATCATGGCCGCGGGCAAGCCGGAGGTGCTCGAGCAGGTGCGCGGCCTGTTCGAGGTGCTAGGCAAGGTCTTCGTGGTCGGCGCGCAGCCGGGCCAGGGGCAGTTGCTGAAGCTGCTGAACAACATGCTGTCGTCCACTGCTTTCGCGATCACGTCGGAGGCCTTCGTAGCCGGCATGCGCGGCGGCCTCGACCCGGAAGTGATGATGTCGGTGATCAACGCCGGCAGCGGCAAGAACGGCGCGACGATGGACAAATTCCCGAAGCACGTGTTGCCGCGCAGCTTCGATTTCGGCTTTCCGGTGGGCAGCGTGTGCAAGGACATCGGGCTTGCGGTCGACGAATGCCAGGCGCTCGGCGTGCCGATGTGGGTCGGCAGCGTCGCGCGCCAGATGTGGAATTACGCCGCGATGCAGGACGGCGCGCAGCGCGATATGACGGAACTGGTGCGCTACGTCGAACGCTGGTCGTCGCGCGACGGGCTGCCGGACTGAACCGCAACGGCTTCGCTTTATCGCTTCACTTCCCCGTTTCACGTCACCCCATAAAAAGCAGCACACACAACAGGCGGCCTTCGATGCCGCCCTTCACACACACAAGGAGTCATCGATGATCGTTGAAATGCGTATCTATCACTGCGCGCCGACGCGCCTGCCTGCACTGCTCGACCGTTTCACCACGACGACGCTCGGCTACTTCGAGAAATACGGCATCCAGCAGATTGGTTTCTGGACCACGTTGATCGGCCCGAGCAATCACGCGCTGACGTACATGATCAAGTGGGAAAGCCTCGCCGAGCGCGAGCAGAAATGGAATGCGTTCCAGGCCGACGCCGGCTGGATCGCGAAACGCGCCGCGACTGAAGCGGACCAGCCGATCGTCGAGCGCATTGAAAACCACTTCCTGACGCCGACCGCTTTCTCGGCACTGCGCTAGGAGGCCGGTGCATATGACACAAGCGAAACGGATCGGCTTTATCGGCCTCGGCATGATGGGCACGCCGATGGTGCAGTGCCTGTGCCGGGCGGGCTTCGAGTTGTATGTCGACGATGCGGATGCGGCGCGTGCCGACGCGCTTGCCGCGCAGACCGGCGCGCAGCGTCTCACCGCTGACCACGCGGGCTCGCTCGACGCACTGATCACGATGCTGCCGAACTCGGCCATCGTCGAAGCGGTGCTGCTCGGAGAAGGGCCGGGCGCAGGCTGGGCGTCGCGGCTTGCGAAAGGCGCAGCAGTGATCGATATGAGCTCGTCGGAGCCGGAGCGCTCGCGCGAACTCGGCAAGACGCTGCACGCGCGTGGTCTTGCCTATCTCGATGCGCCGGTTTCCGGCGGCGTGAAGCGCGCCAAAGAGGGCACGCTGGCGATTCTGGTGGGCGGCGACGCGGACGTGATGGCGCGCTTCAAGCGTCTGCTCGATGCAATGGGCACCAGCGTGCTGCATATCGGCGCGGCCGGCAGCGGGCATGCTTCGAAGGCGCTGAATAACTACGTGTCGGCGGCGGGCCTCGCCGCCACCGTCGAAGCGTTGCAGATTGCTACGCGCTTCGGCATCGATCCGGCCGTGATGACCGACGTGCTGAATGCTTCGTCAGGTCGTAGCAATACGTCGGAGAACAAGGTCAAGCAGTTCATGTTGAGCGGCACGTTCGGCTCCGGCTTTGCGCTGCAGTTGATGAACAAGGACCTGAAGATCGCGCATGCGCTGGCGGAGGCGGTCGACCATCCGATGAGCTTCGGGCACACCTGCATCGAGGTGTGGAACGAAGCCGCGCAGCACTCGACGCCTGCGACCGATCATACCGAGCTGTATCGCCTGCTGCCTGGAGCCGAGCAATGAACGCTGATGCTGCTGCATTTGCGCTGCCGCAAACGGCGCGCTTCTATATCGATGGGCAATGGGTCGAACCGGCCGCCGCGCAGTGGTTCGAACTGGTCGATCCCGCAACTGAAACGCCATACGGCAAGCTCGCACTCGGTAATGCGCAGGACGTGGACCGCGCGGTTGCCGCAGCACGCCGCGCGTTTCCGACATGGTCGGCGACGAGCGTCGCCGAACGCGTCGCGCTGCTCAAGCGCATCGTCGCGATCTACGAGCGTCGCTATGACGAATTTGCGGAAGCGATGCGCCGCGAAATGGGCTCGCCGATCACGGTTGCGCGCAATGCCCAGGCAGTGCGCGGGCCGGCGCATCTGAATGCGCTGATCGACGTGCTCGTGCGCTTCGAGTTCGAAGAGCAGCGTGGTTCGACGCGCATCGTGCTCGAACCGATCGGCGTATGCGGGCTGATCACGCCGTGGAACTGGCCGATCAACCAGATCGTCGTGAAGATCGCGCCTGCGCTGGCGGCCGGCTGCACGATGGTGCTGAAGCCGAGCGAATACTCGCCATTGAGCGCGTTGCTGTTTGCCGAAGTGCTGCACGAGGCCGGCGTGCCGACGGGCGTGTTCAATCTGGTCAATGGCGATGGGCCCGGTGTCGGCGATGCAATTGCGCGTCACGCGCAGATCGACATGGTGTCGTTCACCGGCTCGACGCGCGCGGGTGTGCTGGTGGCGCAGGCGGCGGCAGCGACCGTCAAGCGCGTCGCGCAGGAACTGGGCGGCAAGTCGGCCAATATCCTGCTCGACGATGTCGATCTCGAGCAGGCAGTGACGCGCGGCGTGGCCGCGTGCTTCACGAACTCGGGCCAGTCGTGCTCGATTCCGACGCGCATGCTGTTGCCGCGCCATTTGATGAACGACGCCGTACAGATTGCAAAGCGTGCGGCCGGCGCCTATCGCGTCGGCCCGACCGACGACCCGGCAACCCAGCTCGGGCCGCTCGTCAACGCGAATCAGTTCAAGCGGGTGCAGGCGCTGATCCAGCAGGGCATCGACGAAGGCGCGCGGCTCGTGATCGGCGGCACCGGACGGCCGGACGGCATCGACAACGGTTACTACGCACGCCCGACGGTATTCGCCGACGTCACGCCGCAAATGACGATCGCACGCGAGGAAATCTTCGGCCCGGTGCTGTCGATGATGCCGTACGACACGGTGGAGCAGGCAATCGAAATCGCCAACGATACGGACTACGGTCTGGCCGCTTACGTGCAATCCGCGGACATCACGCGAGCACGCAAAGTAGGCCGCGCGCTGCGTGCGGGCGGCGTGCACCTGAACTATCCATCTGCCGATTTCAACGCGCCGTTCGGCGGCTACAAGCGCTCGGGCAATGGCCGCGAATGGGGCGAAGCGGGCCTGCGCGAGTATCTGGAAACCAAATCGATGGTGGGCTACGGCGCGGCCTGACGGCGCTGCGGCACGTTAAGACCGCGCACCGCGACACCAATGAACTTCAACACGAATCGCAAAGGAACAACATGGAAATGAACGACCGCTTCAACAAAGGCTTTGAGAACCGCAAGGAAGTGCTGGGCGCACCGCACGTCGAAAAGTCGTGGGCCAACGCCGACGAGTTCAACCGTCCGATGCAGCAGTTCGTCACCGAAAGCTGCTGGGGCGATATCTGGGGCGACCCGGCGCTGCCGTTTCGCACGCGCAGCATCCTGAACATCGGCATGCTGACGGCGATGAGCCAGCACCACGAACTCGGCGTGCACGTACGTGGCGCGCTGCGCAACGGCGTATCCAAAGACGAGATCCGCGCCGTGCTGATGCAGGCCGCGATTTACTGCGGCATGCCGGCGGGCCTCGCGGCGTTCCGTGTCGCGACCGAAGCGATCAAGGCTTACGAGGCGGAGACCGCGAAAGCTTGACCCGCGTCTAACCGGCGCGCCCGCAGCAGGCACCCCGGCCCCGCGGATCACACGAGCCAAAGCACGAGCCAAAGAGGGGAACCGCACCGCCTCGAGCGGTGCGTATAACGAACGGAGACAGACACATGAAAGCGTTGACCGCAAACGAAGCGGCCCAGACGGATATAGAACAGTCGATCGAAACGAAACGGCGCAACGCAATCAAAGGCGCGTTCTTTTCGGAGTTTATCGACATGTTCGACATTTACCTGCCGGTGGTGGTGATGTCGCCTGTGCTCGGTTATTTCCAGCCGCCGCATCTGTCGACCGGTATGGAGACGATTCTGGCGTCGCTGGTGTTTATCACCACGCTGCTCGGGCGGCCGATCGGCGCGTTGCTGTTCGGCATGGTCGCCGATCGCATCGGGCGTCGCATGGCGTCGATCTGGTCGGTGTCGGGCTTCGGCGTCGTGACCTTGCTGATCGCGCTGCTGCCGGGTTATGAAACGCTCGGCATCGTGTCGTACTGGCTGCTCGTGTTGCTGCGCTTTGTCGACGGCATCTTTCTCGGCGGTGGCTACACCGGCGCGATGCCGCTCGCCATCGAGTATTCGAAGAAGGCGCAGCGCGGCTTTGTCGGCGGTTTCATCATCGCGGGTTTTCCGGCCGCGTACGTGACGATCAATCTGGTCGCGATGGCGATGTTCGCGTTGTTTCCGCTGAACGGCATGCATTCGCCGTACGCGCAGTGGGGCTGGCGCATTCCGTTCGTGCTCGGTGCGGCGCTCGCCGGCCTGCTGACGATGTACTACGTGCGCAAGGTCGCGGAATCGGAGATCTGGAAAAGCGAAGCGGCCGACAAACCGGCCGTGGCGGAGAAGCTGCCGCTTACCGACTTGCTGCGCGGCAAGAGCGGCCGCAACCTGCTGCAGGTGCTGGTGATGATGACGGGCTTCTGGCTCACGCAGAACATCATCACGATCTTTCTGCCGACCGGGCTGCTGGTGAAGACGCTGCATCTGACCGGCTTCCAGATGACCGCCACGCTGATGATCACGTATTTCGTGCTGTTTTTCAGCTATATCGGCGCGGGGCTGCTTGCGCAGCGCATTGGCCGGCGCACGTTCTTCGTCATTGTCGGGCCGCTGATCGCGACCGTCGGCGCGTGGCTGCTGTATGTGCTTGCAACCGGGCAGGGCCTTTCGTTTGCGACGATCATTTTTGTCACGTGTGTGCTCGCGGTGCTGGTCACGTCGCCGTGGGGCGTGATCGTTACGTATATCAACGAGCGTTTTGTGACCGATGTGCGTGCAACCGGTTTCGGCGTGGGCTTCAGTCTGTCGGTGATCATCCCTTCGTTTTACGCGTTCTATATGAACTGGCTTGGCGCATTGATGCCGCTGCATCTGACTCCAGTGCTGCTGCTTAGCGTGGGCGGCCTGATTGGTGCGATCGGCGCGCTGCTCGGCCCGGAAACCAGGAACGTCGATTTCTAGTCTGCAATCAGAGGAAATTCATGAACCAGCAACGGATCGGTTTTATCGGTCTCGGCAATATGGGTGGACGCATGACGCGCCGCCTCGTCGACGCGGGCATCGCGGTGCTCGGCTACGACACCGCGCGCGAACGCGTCGAAGCCGCGGGTGCGCAAGCAGCGGGCGCGCTGCGCGAGGTGGTGGAGTATGCGGACGTCGTGATGATGTCGCTGCCCGACAGCCATGTGGTCGAGGCGGTGGTTGAAGGCGAAGGCGGCGTGCTCGCGCATTGTCGCTCCGGGCAGATCGTCGTCGATCTGAGCACGGCGGCGGCCAGTTCGACGATTCGCCTCGCGCAGCGCTTTGCCGAGCGTGGCGTACGTTATGTCGATGCGGGTATTTCGGGCGGCGCGGCCGCGGCCGAAAAAGGCACGCTGACGCTGATGGTGGGCGGCGATGCGCACGCGGTGGCGCAACTGGACTGGGCCTTCAAGCCGTTCAGCGCGAAGGTCGCGCACATGGGCAACAGCGGCGCGGGCCACACCACCAAACTGCTCAACAACTTCCTGAACGCCGTGAGCCTTGCCGCGAGCGCCGAAGTGATGGTGGCGGGCAAGAAAGCCGGCCTCGACCTGCATCTGCTGCTCGAAGTATTGAACAGCAGCAGCGGCGTGAACTTCGCGACGCTGAACCGCTTTCCGAAGATCGTCGACGGCGACTATCTGGAAGGCGGCCTCACCGGCAAGCTGATGACCAAGGACGTCGTGCTGTACATGGACCGTGCGCGCGAACTCGGCGTGCTGTCGCTGAATGCGGCGGGGCCGCTGGCGAGCTTCGGTCTCGGCACGGCGCTCGGTTATGGCGATGTGATCAGTAATCGTGTCGTCGATGCGATCGGCGACGTGTCGGGCGGCGTGCGGCTGTTCGACGGACAACCCAAGGAGAAACACGCATGAAGGTTTTTCACGGCAGAGCGGCAGGCGCGGAGTCCGAGCGTCGCGGCGATACGTTCACGGGCACGGTGTACGCGGACCCGGTGATGCCTACCACCAACGGCGTCACGATCAACACGGTGTTCTTCGCGCCGGGCGGACGCACGTACTGGCACGCGCACGAGCAAGGCCAGGTGCTGACGGTGACGGCCGGCCAAGGCTGGATCTGCAAGGACGGTGAAGCGCCGCAGCCGATCCGGCAAGGCGACATCGTGTTTATCGGGCCGAACGAGCGTCATTGGCACGGCGCGAGCGATAGCAGCTACCTGGTGCATATCGCGACGTCGATCGGCAAGAACACGTGGCAGGAAGAGGTGGCGGACGGCGATTATCCGCAAGGCTTCGCGCGCTAGTCTCGGCTCGGTCTACACACTTCGTAACGTTTTTGCGCTTTTTGCGTGTGTCGCATGTTCGGCGCGGCGCTCGGCATCCGCCGGCCGCGTCGGCCGACCAAACCTGATGGAATGCTCATATGTCTGAATCGAGCCCGCTTCACGACCCGTCGCGTTTGCGCGACGAACTCGTCAGTCTGCATGGCAACGCGAGCCCTGAATGGGATAGCCTCGTGCGTCTCGCACCCGGCTTCGTCGATGCCTATCTGAAATTCGCAGGCGTGCCGCGACGCCGCAACCATCTCGACGACAAGACGCGTGCCTTTATCGCGCTGGCCGCCGATGCCTGTGCGACGCAGTTGTACGCGCCCGGCGTCGCGCGGCATATCGAGCGCGCACTGACGTTCGGTGCCACGCGCGAAGAACTGGTCGAAGTGCTCGAGCTAATCAGTACAATCGGCATCCACACCAGCAACGTCGGCGTGCCGGTGTTGCTCGAAGTTCTGCAGGAAGAAGGCTTGCGCAACGGGCCCGCGCCGCTCGACGAACGCCGCGCGGCGTTGAAGCATGCGTTCGAGAAAAACCGCGGCTACTGGCATCCGAGCTGGGAGGGACTGCTCGAACTCGATCCCGACCTGTTCGAGGCGTATGTCGAATTTTCTTCGGTGCCGTGGCGCAGCGGCGTGCTGAGCCCGAAGCTGAAGGAATTCATGTATTGCGCGTTCGATGCATCGGCCACGCACCTGTATGTGCCCGGCCTCAAGCTGCATATGCGCAATGCGCTGCGCTACGGCGCCACCGCGGAGGAATTGATGGAACTGCTTGAAATCGTCAGCGTGACCGGTATTCACGGCGCGGAGCTCGGTGCGCCGCTGCTCGAAGCTGCGTTGGCGCGCGCGGGAATCGGCGAGGAGAATCAGCATGCGTAATGCCGCACAGTTGTCTTTTCTGTCTTACGAGGCGGCGTATATGCCTGACGATGCGTGGCAGCCGATGTATTCCCGGCCGCCTGCGCAGTTCGTGCAACGCGTTGCGGCGCGTGCGGGCGGCGCACAAGGCGTGCGGACCAGTTCGGTGTATCGCGCGCTGCAAAGACCGCCGCTGTCCGGTCTCGCATCGAATGGCAACGACCACGCGCACGTGCGTGCGGTCGCGATACTCGGCTACAACTAGCCCGGAGCCGCGCAGATGCCCACTCGATCCGCCACGCTCGTCGTGCTGCGCCATGGCCAGTCGGTGTGGAATCGCGCGAACCGTTTCACCGGCTGGAGCGATGTCGGCTTGTCGGAGCAAGGCGCGGCGGACGCGCAGCAGGTCGGCGAGCAACTGCGTGCGGCCGGTTTCGTTTTCGATCTGGCGGTGACGTCGGCGTTGTCGCGCGCCACCGGCACGCTCGCGCATCTGTTGCAGGCGCACGGTGCGGCGGCGCCGCGCATCGTGCGTTCGTGGCGGCTGAACGACCGTCACTACGGTGCGCTGACCGGTATGGACAAGGCGGAAGCTGCGCAGTCGTATGGGGCAGAGCGATTGCGCATGTGGCGGCGCGGCTTCGATCTCGCACCGCCGCCGCTCGACGCAGCCGCACACGATGCGCTGGTGCGCGCGCTCAACGACGACGACATGCCGCGTGCGGCCTCGCTGCCGCGTTCGGAAAGCCTGCGCGATACGCTACGGCGCGTGCTGCCGCTATGGGACGACTGCGTGGCGCCGGCGCTCGCGCGCGGGCAAACGGTGTTGATGGTGGGTCACGGCAATTCGCTGCGCGCGCTTTTCAAACAACTCGACCGGATCGGCGACGACGCGATCGCATCGCTCGAAGTCGCGCATGCGCAGCCGTTGGTGCTGAGCTTCGATGCGACGCTCGCAATCACCGCACGTGCGCCGCTCGATGCGCTGCCGGTATTGCGTTGAAGCGGGTGCCGCGCATAGTGGCAACAACGGATCAATGCGATCTTCAGAATCAGAAGGGAGGAAATCTTGTCTGACGGGGATACGGTCATGTCGGCGGATCTGGGTCTCGTGAGGCCCGAGACGCTGCGTCATCAGGTGGAGAACGTGCTGCGGCAGGCGATCGTCAGCGGCCGCTATGCGCCCGGCGCGCGCCTGATCGAGCGTGAATTGTGCGAGACGCTCGGCGTGAGCCGCACGTCGGTGCGCGAGGCGCTGCGCAGGCTCGAGGCCGAGAAACTGGTGCGCAACGTGCCGCACAAGGGCCCGGTGGTCGCGGTGATGTCGAAAGCCGAGGCGCGCGAGCTGTACGCGTTGCGTGGCCTGCTTGAAGGTTTTGCTGCACACGAATTTGCGCGGCTGGCGAGCGACGCCGCGCTGGCCAGCTTTAGCGCGGCCGCGCTCGAGTTGCGCGATGCCGCGCTGGCGCGACGCCAGGACGGCGTGCTCGGCGCGAAGGCTGCGCTCTACGACGTGCTGCTCGACAATTGCGGCAATGCGCTGGTCAAGGAGGTTTTGCATAGCCTGTATTCGCGCATCAACCTGCTGCGCACGACCTCGCTGATGCACCCGGCGCGTCTCGAACACAGCCTGAGCGAGATCGGCGAACTCGATCGGGCGCTGCAAAGGCGCGACGCGCAGGACGCGCAGCGCATCGCGCAACTGCACGTGGCGAATGCCGAGCAGGCGGCGATGCGGATGCTGGACGACGAGGAAAACGCCGCGGGTTGAGCGAAAGCGACTGTCGTATTGGCGTGAGCTCGCGTGACGCGCAGCGACGGCCTGCGATATCCGGTGCGATGCCGTCCTGCAGGCCGCAGCGGCGGTGTACGCGAGCTAGTGCGCAAGGCCATTCGTCTTCGCATACTCGACCAGATCGACCAGGTTGCGCAAGTCCAGCTTGTGCAGCAGCCGGGTCTTGTACGTGCTGACGGTTTTCGGGCTGATGTCGAGCTTCGCCGCAATCTCGACATTGCCGATGCCGCGCACCAGCAGCCGCAGCACCGACATCTCGCGCTCCGACAGCGTCACGCCGCGTTTTTTCTCGGTCTCCGACGCGAAGCACGTATAGCCAGCCAGCACCAGCCGCGCGCTCGCCACCAGTTCGGTCGGCTCGCGCACCTTGCTGACGAAGCCGTGTGCACCCGCGTGGCGCGCATGCGCCGCATGCACGCGTTCGTCCACCGACGAGAACACCAGCACGCGCAGGTCCGGACGGGCCGCGCACAACGACGGAATCAGCTCGATGCCGTCGAGATCCGGCAGCCGTAAATCGACGATCGCCAGTTGCGGCTCGAGCGTGTTGATCAGCTGCAATGCGTCGGCGGCGGTGCCCGCTTCGCCGATGACGTCGAACTCGCCGGTTTCGTCGAATATCTGTCGCAGTGCACGGCGCATGGCGGGATGATCGTCGATAACCATAATGCTGAAGCGCGGCGTTTGCATGATTGATTTATCAGTTTCAGAACTCTTGTGTAGGAAAATTCATACGCCTAATACCGATTTATCGTGTCGTATGATAAGGAATCCGCATAGTGTGATTTTGCTAGAATCCTACCTGATTTTTGCAAGGCCGCCGGCCCGATTGAATCGGGCTTTTTATCGCACTGTGCAGCGCCGTCGTAAATTGAGGGCTGTTAATGAAAAGAATCGTCATTGTCGATGATCATCCGATGGTGCGCGGCACCGTGGCCAATGTAATGCGTGCGGACGCCGAATGGCAGGTGGTCGGCGAATGCAGCGATGGCGAAGACGGCCTGAAAACCATACTGGGGGAAAATCCCGACCTTGCCATTCTCGATCTCGATTTGCCGAAACTCGATGGCCTTTCGTTGATACGCCGGATTCGCGCACAAAATGAAACAATTCGTTTGCTGGTTTTATCGGCGAAACCCGAACATCTGATGGCCGGACATACGCGGCTGGCCGGCGCAAATGGTTATGTGAGTAAAGTGCGCGAAATCGGCGAATTGTTTACCGCCGCGCGAACCGTGTTGCTCGGCTACGACTGCTTTCCCGCGGAAGCGGCGACGGCGGCGAAGGATGGCGGGCTCGATTGCCTGTCGCCGCGGGAAGTGGAAGTGTTGCAGTACCTTGCGCGCGGCGTCAGCAACAAGGACATCGCCAGCCGCCTGCAACTGAGCGACAAGACGGTGAGCACCTACAAGAGCCGGTTGCGCGACAAGCTTGGCTTGACGTCGCTGGCGGGCATCATCGAATTCGCCGCGCTGCATAAGCTGATCGACTGAGCGCCACGGAGCACGAGGACGATGAGTCTGAACCATGTGAGCGCGCGCCGGCCGCGGCGCGTGCGCCACGGGGGCGCGGTCGCGCCGTATCCGGAGGTGCTGGGCTACGCGGTTGCGCTGGCGCTGCTGTGCGCGTTTGCGCTGCTTGGCGCGCCTGCTTTGGGGGCCGCGTTGGGCGCGGCGCTGGCGGCGGCCTGCGAGTGGCTGCGCGCGAGCGCGGGGCGGGCACAGACGCTCGCGCGGCTGCGTGATTGCGAAGACGAGGCGGCGCGTCTGCGGGCAGAGGCGCATCGGAACGAAGCGCGCGTGCAAGCTGAATTCGCGCTGGCGCGGCGGCAAGGCGCCGACGACGTCGCGCGTGAAGCGCAGCGCTCCACACAGCGCGCGCGGAGCCGGTTCGGTGAACCGGCTCGTGCGCTGGTCGAACTGCTCGATGAAGCGGCGCGGTCTGTCGAGGGCGGGGTGGCTTCGGTCGCAGCAAACCATGCGGCGCCTGCGGGGCTCGTGCATGCGGCGCTTGCCACGCTCGTACAAACCGCTGACGATGCGCTCGACCCTTCGCCGGTCGACGCCCGTCCGGTTGTGCTGGACGAAGTGCCGGTTGACCTGCGCGATGTGATCGACAGCGCGGTGGTGCTGCTTGCGCCGCGTGCGGTTGCGCAGGGGCTGCGCCTGCGGGTGCGCGTCGATCGATCGGTTGCTGCGCAGGTGCTGGCCGACCGCGTGCGGGTAGGGCAGATCGTGTTCGATCTGCTCGACTATGCGATTGCCGCGACGCCCACCGGACAGGTCACGTTGACTGCGCGCGCGGAGACGCTTAATTCAGCATCGCAGCGTATTTCGATCGGCGTGTCGGGTACGCGTGAGCGAGTGGGTGGGGCGAGCGAAGCAGCGGCGGGCGCGATGGGACATTCCACCACGAATTTTGCGGCGCGGGCGCTTGCGGAAAGCACCACCGCAACCAACGAGCCGGACCTCACGCTAGTGAGCGGAGCGCATGAAGCAGGGGTGGGCGTGGTGGCGAACCCGACGGCACATGCCGGGGCCCATGCCGTCGCCCCGGCATGTGCGGAAAGCACCACCGCAACCAGCGAGCCGGATCTCACGCTATGCCGGCTGCTGGCGCGAGCGATGGGCGGAGCGTTGACGGTCGGCGACACGGGGGTGTTCGGTGTCTGCGCGGCGTTTACTGCGCCGTTCACGGTCGAGCATCTTTCGCCGCGTGTGCCCGCTCAGCGCGAGCGGCGTCACGCCGTCGTCGAACTGGCCGATCCCGATGAACGGCAGGCGCTCGTCGATTTGCTCGACAGGCTGGGCGTGTCGGTCTCATCGAGCGATTTGCCGGCGCCACCGTACGGCCACGTGCGGTTTACCGACCGGCCCCCTGCGGCTGCGCCGCATGCCGGGCCGACGCGCGCGGCGCAAGTCGTCGCGGTGCGCGACGCGTTCATCGCAGGCGGCGTGCGCGTGGTGGGAGGGCTGATCGAGTTGTCGATCAATCCATTGTTGTGGAGCGCACTGCAGCGCGTATGTAGGCCGGCTTCGGGTACAGGCGGGAAGGTGGCAGCGCCTGCGATGGTTGCAGCCGCGACACGCGGCGATGCAGACGCTGACACCGACGCCAACCACGAGCAACGCACCGTGCTGGTAGTCGACGACAACGAAATCAATCGCCGGGTCGTGCTGCGGCAGCTCGAGGTGCTCGGCCATGCGGGCGTTGCCGCACCAAACGTCGACGACGCACTGGCTGCACTAAGCCGGCAGTGCTTCGACCTGGTGATCACCGATCTGCACATGCCGGGGCTCTCTGGCATCGAACTCGCGCAACGTATGCGCGCTACGCCGCATCAAACGCCGGTCGTGTTGATGACCGGCCAGACCGATATCGGCGACACCGACGCGATGCCGCGCGGCTTGTTCGATGCGCTGCTACCGAAGCCCGCGAACCTCGACGCGCTGCAGGCCTGCATCGACTCGCTGTTTGCCGCGCGGCGCAGCGGCGCCGACGCCAGGCAAGCCAATGCCGTGCACGTCGAACTCATCGAGCGCTCGCATCTCGACGCGTTATCCGCGCGCGGCATCGACGTCGACGATATGCTGCGGAGCTGGCAGCGCACGATGCACGAGGATCTCGCACTGCTTGACGAGCGCATCGAGCACGGCGACACCGCCGGCGTGCGTGCGACGCTGCATCGGCTGAGCGGTGCGGTAGGGCTGGTCGGCGCGAAGGACCTGATGGCGGCTTTGCGCGACGCAAGCGCGATGCAGCGCGCACCCGACACGCATTTGCTCGATGAACTGGCGACTCGCACGCGCAGCTTGATCGCACAACTCGACGCGACCGCCGAATCCACAGCCTGAGCTTGCCGCCAGCGCAACCGTTTCAGCCGCAACACCAACAGACGAAAAAAAAGCCCAGCAGAGCTGGGCTTCCAAAGTTACTGCGCCCACGAGGAGCGCAGCACCTGCAAAAACACGCTTACGCTGCGAGCAGCGAGCGCAGCACGAACGGCAGGATCCCGCCGTGCTTGTAGTAGTCGACTTCGATCGGCGTATCGACACGCAGCAGCACCTGCACGCGCTTCGTTTCGCCGTTCTTGCGATGGATCACCAGCGTGACGTCTTGTTGCGGCTTGAAGTCGTCGGTCAGGCCTTCGACGTCATAGGTTTCATCGCCGGTGATACCGAGCGACTGGATGCTGTCCGCGCCCTTGAACTGCAGCGGCAGCACGCCCATGCCGACCAGGTTCGAACGGTGGATCCGCTCGAAGCTGCGTGCGACCACAACCTTCACGCCCAGCAGTTGCGTGCCCTTGGCAGCCCAGTCACGCGACGAGCCCGTGCCGTACTCTTCACCGGCAAACACGAAGGTCGGCGTGCCTTCGGCGATGTACTTCATCGCGGCGTCGTAGATGAACATCTGTTCGCCGCTCGGCTGGAAAATCGTCAGGCCGCCTTCAACGCGCGAGCCGTCCGCCTTCAGCGGGATCATGAAGTTCTTCACGCGCACGTTCGCGAAGGTGCCGCGCATCATCACGTCGTGGTTGCCGCGGCGCGAGCCGTAGCTGTTGAAATCGGCCTTCTGCACGCCGTTTTCCTTCAGCCACTTGCCAGCCGGCGAATCTTCCTTGATCGAGCCTGCCGGGCTGATGTGGTCGGTCGTCACGGAGTCGCCGAACACGCCGAGTGCACGGCCGCCCGTGACTGCTGCCACCGTCGACGACGGCTCCATCGCGAAGTCCTTGCCGAAGAACGGCGGCTCAGCGATGTAGGTCGACTTCGGCCAGTCGTAGATCTGACCTTCGGCGCCTTCGATCTTGCTCCACAGGTCGCCCTTCTTGGTCAGCTGCGAGTAGTTCGAGCGGAATGCGTCGGCATCCAGTGCGAACTTCAGCAGTGCATTGACTTCGTCGCTGGTCGGCCAGATGTCGCCGAGATAGATGTCCTTGCCGCCCTTGCCCTGGCCGACCGGCTCGGTCATCAGGTCGCGCGTGATGTTGCCGGCGATCGCGTAAGCCACCACCAGCGGCGGCGATGCGAGGAAGTTCGCGCGCAGGTTCGGGTGAATCCGCGCTTCGAAGTTACGGTTGCCCGACAGCACCGCAGCCGCGACGATGTCGTTCTTCGTGATCGCTTCGTTCAGTTCCGGCGTCAGGTCGCCGGCATTGCCGATACAGGTCGTGCAGCCGTATGCGGCGAGCGTGAAGCCGAGCTTGTCGAGGTACGGCAGGAGGCCCGTCTTCGTCAGGTACTCGGTGACCATGCGCGAGCCCGGGGCAAGCGACGTCTTGATGTGCGGCGCCACCGTCAGGCCGGCTTCCACCGCCTTCTTCGCCAAGAGGCCTGCGGCCAGCAGCACGCTCGGGTTCGACGTGTTGGTGCACGACGTGATCGCGGCGATCAGGATGTCGCCGTTGTGAACCTTTACACCATTGGTGGTCGTGTATTCGGCGTCCAGATCGGCGGCCTTCTTCGCAAAGCCGTTTTCACCGACCGGCTTCGAGAACAGGTCGCGGAAGGTCGACTGCACGTTGCCGATTTCGATACGGTCTTGCGGACGCTTCGGGCCAGCCAGCGACGGCGTCACCGAGCCGAGGTCGAGCTTGAGCGTGGTCGTGTAGTCGATTTCGTCTGCGTCCGCCACGCCGAACAGCTCTTGCGCCTTGAAGTAGTTTTCGAAGGCCGAGATTTCCGCGTCGGTGCGGCCCGTGCCCTTGAAGAAATCGATGGTCTTTTCGTCGACCGGGAAGAAGCCCATCGTCGCGCCGTATTCCGGCGCCATGTTGCCGATCGTCGCGCGATCGGGCACCGACAGCGAGCGCGTGCCTTCGCCGAAGAACTCGACGAACTTGCCCACCACCTTCGCCTTGCGCAGCAGTTCGGTGATCGTCAGCACCAGATCGGTGGCGGTCACGCCTTCGCGCAGCTTGCCCGTCAGTTGCACGCCGACCACGTCCGGCGTCAGGAAGTACACCGGCTGGCCGAGCATGCCGGCTTCCGCTTCGATGCCGCCCACGCCCCAGCCGACCACGCCGATGCCGTTGATCATGGTGGTGTGGCTGTCGGTGCCGACCAGCGAATCCGGGTAGTACACGGTGTCGCCGTTATCCGACTTCTTGTGCACGCCGCGTGCAAGGTACTCGAGGTTCACCTGGTGCACGATGCCGACGCCCGGCGGCACGACCTTGAACGTGTCGAATGCCTGCATGCCCCACTTCATGAACTGGTAGCGCTCGTTGTTGCGCTGGAATTCCAGTTTCATGTTCAGGTCGAGCGCATTCTTTTCACGGAAGTGGTCGATCTGCACCGAGTGGTCGACCACCAGATCGACCGGCACCAGCGGCTCGATCATCTTCGGGTTCTTGCCGGCCTTCTCGGCGACGCCGCGCATCGCGGCGATGTCGGCGAGCAGCGGCACGCCGGTAAAGTCCTGCAGCACCACACGCGACACGACGAACGGGATCTCGTCGACGCGGGCAGCAGTCGGCTTCCAGTTGATCAGCTGTTCGATGTGTTCGTCGGTGATCTTCTTGCCGTCGTAGTTACGCAGCACCGATTCCAGCACGATACGGATCGAGACCGGCAGTCGCGAGATCTTGACGTTGAGTGCCTTGCCAAGCTGCGGCAGCGAGTAGTACTTGGCTTTGCCGGAACCGCTGTCGAATTCCTTGAGCGTTTTGTGGAGGTTGTGGGCCATGGTATTTTCCTGGGGTTTTCGAGGAAATGACGTTGCTACGTTTCTGAACTGAACTAAATGACGTACAGATCGACGTATTCATTCACCGGCATCGCTTCTAGCTTTGCCTGATCCAGCGACACATCGAGAATCGCTTGTTGTTGTTTCACCGGGAAGCGGCGCGCGAGGTTGGTCTTGAACTTCGCGACCAGGAGCGGGATGCCGTCGGTGCGGCGGCGCTTGTGGCCGATCGGGTATTCGACGACCACTTCGTCGAACTTCGTGCCGTCGGTGAATTCCACCGTCAGCGCGTTGGCGATCGAACGCTGCTCCGGGTTGTGATAATCCTTCGTGAACTGCGGGTCTTCGACGCATTCCATCTTCGCGCGCAGGGCGTCGATGCGCGGGTCTTGGGCGATTGCGTCTTCGTAATCCGCTGCGGTCAGGCGGCCGTGAATCAGCGGTACTGCGATCATGTACTGGATGCAGTGGTCGCGGTCGGCCGGGTTGTTCAGCGGACCCTTCTTGTCGATGATGCGGATCGCCGCTTCGTGCGTGCGGATCGTGATCTTCGCGATTTCTTCGACGCGCTTGCCCTTGGCTGCGAGTTGCTCGTGCAGCGTCATGGCCGCTTCCACTGCGGTCTGCGAGTGGAACTCGGCCGGGAACGAGATCTTGAACAGCACGTTTTCCATCACGTACGAGCCGTACGGGCGCTGGAACTTGAACTCGTTGCCTTTGAAGAGGACGTCATAGAAGCCCCACGTCTTCGCGGTTAGCACCGACGGATAGCCCATTTCGCCGGTCTTCGCGATCAGCGCGAGACGCACTGCGCGCGAGGTCGCATCGCCTGCGGCCCACGATTTGCGCGAGCCGGTGTTCGGCGCATGGCGATAGGTGCGCAGCGAGTGTCCATCGACAAACGCGAGCGACACCGCGTTGATCAATTCATCACGCGTGAGCCCGATCAGCTGACCGACCACCGCGGTCGACGCGAGCTTGACCAGCAGCACATGGTCGAGGCCCACCTTGTTGAACGAGTTTTCCAGCGCGATACAGCCTTGAATTTCGTGCGCCTTGATCATGCCGATCAGGACGTCTTTCATCGTCAGCGGCTTTTTGCCGGTGGCGATGGCGTTGCGCGACAGCCAGTCGGCGGTGGCCAGAATGCCGCCGAGGTTATCCGACGGATGGCCCCATTCGGCAGCGAGCCACGTGTCGTTGAAATCGAGCCAGCGGATCATCGTGCCGATGTTGAACGCGGCCTGAATCGGATCCAGCTGGAATTGCGTGCCCGGCACCTTCGCGCCGTTAGGTACGATCGTGCCCGGCACGATCGGCCCCATCAGCTTGGTGCAGGCGGGGTAGGTCAGGGCCTCGAGCCCGCAGCCGAGCGTGTCGATCAGGCAATTGCGGGCCGTCTCCAGCGCGAGCGCGCTGTCGATTTTGTAGTTCAGCACGTAATCGACGATATCGACGAGAACTTTGTCCGGATCGGGGCGGACGTTGGAGATCGGTGCGGACATCGAGGCTTCCTAAGGTAGAGCGGTAGAGCGGATTACTGGGTCTTGTCGATCGCGTTCGATTGCGTCGGAGCCGGCGCGCCTTGAATCATCGCGGCGGTCTTGCACTCGTCGGCCAGACGCGAGCTGTCCTTGTCCGAGAACAGCATCGCCTTGGTCGGGATCACGACCAGATCCATACCGCTGGCGGCGTCGTGGAAACGGTCCGCACCGGTCGTGGTGGGCTGGCGCGGCAGGTTGTAGTTCTTGTTGGCCCAGTGAACCGTGACGATCTGGTCACGCTTCATGTCGCCTTTCATTTCGAACGACAGGCCTTCGTTGCAGGACCACTTTTCCGCGCCTTCCGGTACCGGATCGGTCTTCGCTTCCTTGGCCGGGTTTTCCTTGCGCTTGAACAGGCGCTTCGGTTGCGGGCGCTTGGCCTTCGTGGTGGCCTTGGCAGCGGGCTTGGTGGCGGCGGGCGCCGCCGTTTGTGCGGACGCGGTCTCCGCGGTGACCAGCAGCGTCGAAGACAGTGCGCCGACAACGGCAGCGATCAGCAGCTTTTTCATAGGATGGAACCTTTCAATCTAATTTCGATTAATCGTGCGCGGCCAGCCTGTGCTGGACCGCCGGGGTGACTGCACGCGCCCCGAGTGCGCACAGCGGACGCTATTTTCGCCTATTTAGCGCCACGAACTTCAAATTCTCAGGACCGGTGTAATTCGCACTCGGCCGGATGATCTTGTTATCGATGCGTTGTTCGATGATGTGGGCGCTCCAGCCGGCCGTTCGCGAGATCACGAACAGCGGGGTAAACATCGCTGTTGGGACGCCGAGCATGTGGTACGACACCGCGCTGAACCAGTCGAGATTGGGGAACATCTTCTTCGCGTCCCACATCACCGTTTCGAGACGCTCGGCGATGTCGAACAGCTTCGTGTTGCCCGCTTCCTTCGACAGTTTCTTTGCGACTTCCTTGATCACCTTGTTGCGCGGGTCCGAGATCGTGTACACCGGGTGACCGAAACCGATCACCACTTCCTTGCTTTCGACGCGCTTGCGGATGTCGGCTTCGGCTTCGTCTGGAGTCTGGTAGCGGGTCTGGATCTCGAAGGCGGCTTCGTTGGCGCCGCCGTGCTTCGGGCCGCGCAACGCGCCGATTGCGCCGGTGATCGCCGAGTAGATGTCCGAGCCCGTGCCTGCGATCACGCGGCCGGCGAACGTCGATGCGTTGAATTCGTGTTCCGCGTACAGGTTCAGCGACACATGCATCGCGTCGATCCACGGCTTCGACGGTGCAGTGCCGTGCAGCAGATGCAGGAAGTGGGCGCCGATCGAATCGTCGTCGGTTTCGACCTCGATGCGCTTGCCGTTGTGCGAGTAGTGGTACCAGTACAGCAGCATCGAGCCGAGCGAGGCCATCAGGCGGTCGGCGATGTCGCGGGCGCCGGCTACGCTGTGGTCTTCCCGTTCGGGCAGCACGGTGCCGAGCGCCGATACGCCGGTGCGCATCACGTCCATCGGGTGCGCTGCAGCGGGGATCCATTCGAGCACGGCCTTCACGTTCGCGGGCAGGCCGCGCAGCGCCTTCAGCTTCGCTTTATACGCAGTGAGCTCGGCGACGTTCGGCAGCTTGCCGTGCACCAGCAGATACGCGATTTCCTCGAACTCGCAGGTGCTTGCGATATCGAGAATGTCGTAGCCGCGGTAATGCAGGTCGTTGCCGGTACGGCCCACCGTGCACAGCGCGGTGTTGCCCGCCGTCACGCCTGACAGCGCGACAGATTTCTTCGGCTTGAACCCGACACCGCCCGGTTGTGCGGCGGATTGCGAAGCAGGCGTTTGCGTCGTCGTGTCGCTCATCTCCAGCGCTCTCCTGGTTGTCTCGTCACTTGTTCTGGTTGAACAGATCGTCGAGCTTTTGCTCGTACGCGTAGTAACCGATGCTTTCGTACAGCTCTGCACGTGTCTGCATCGTGTCGACCACGGCCTGCTGCGTACCGTCGCGGCGGATCGTGCGGTACACGTTTTCCGCGGCCTTGTTCATCGCGCGGAACGCGGACAGCGGGTACAGCACCAGCGAGACATCGGCGCTCGCCAGTTCATCGACGGTGAACAGCGGCGTCGAGCCGAATTCGGTGATGTTCGCGAGCACCGGCACCTTCACGGCGTCGACGAACTGGCGGTA
>NZ_BAAGSQ010000032.1:26466-97634 GCF_054782355.1 Paraburkholderia jirisanensis
CTCGGTCATCGCTTCGGGGAAGATCATGTCGGCACCGGCTTCGACGCAGGCTGCGGCGCGATCGATCGCGGCCTGCAAGCCGTCGACCGCGAGGGCGTCGGTGCGGGCCATGATCACGAAGTCGGCATCGATGCGCGCGTCCACGGCTGCCTTGATGCGGTCGACCATCTCGTCCTGCGACACGATCGCCTTGCCGGGCCGGTGGCCGCAGCGCTTGGCGCCCACCTGGTCTTCGATATGCATCGCGCCGGCTCCGGCCTTGGTCAGTGCTTTCACGGTGCGCGCAATGTTGAACGCCGAAGGCCCAAAACCCGTATCGACGTCGACCAGCAGCGGCACGTCGCACACATCGGTAATGCGGCGCACGTCGATCAGCACGTCGTCGAGCGTCGAGATGCCGAGATCGGGCAAACCGAGCGAGCCGGCCGCGACGCCGCCACCGGACAGATAAATCGCCTTGAACCCCGCCCGCTGCGCGAGCAGCGCATGGTTCGCATTGATCGCGCCGATCACCTGCAGCGGTTTCTCCGCGGCGACAGCGGCACGAAAGGCCGCGCCTGCAGACCTGTTTGCAGCGTTGCTCATGATGCGGATTCCTCCGTATGCGCGGATGCGTCGCCGAACAGCGAAGCTGTCTCGGCAGGCATCGTACTGCCGGTTGCCTTCGCGCGTCTCAAGACCGACCAGTAGTAGCGGTAACTCGCACGGTCGTGCAGCGTGTCGCGATGGCGGGTGGGGCCCCATTGTGCGCTTTGCGCGCCGAGCAGAATCTCGGCCGCTGTCACAATTTCTTCATCGCGCGGTGCGAACGCGGACACGATGGCCGGAATCTGTGCCGGATGGATGCTCCACATCCGCGTGTAGCCGAATTCGTTGCGGGCGCGCTGCGCATCGCCAGCCACCACGCTCATGTCGCGCACTTCGGTGGTCACGTTGTGCGACGGCACCTTGCCGTGCGCGTGACACGCGGCAGCGATCTCGAGCTTCGCGCGCCGCACCAGCGGATGATCGAACTGGCCGGGCGAACGCATTGCGGTATCGGGAATCGCGCCATCGTGCGCGGAAACGAAGTCCATCAGGCCGAAGCTCAGTGCCTCGACGCCGGGCAGGGCGGCGAGATCGAACGCGCGCGCCAGTGCGCCGTGCGTTTCGACCAGCAGTTGCACCGGCACTGCATGCGCGATACCCAGTTCGCGACGCGTCGCTTCGATGAACGCGCACATTTCGGCCGCATCGGGCACGCTGCGGATTTTCGGCAGCGTCACATAAGCCGGCGCGCGCTTTGCCGCACGCAGAATGATGCGCACGTCGTCGCGCCAATGCGGATCGGCGAAATCGTGAATCCGCACGCCAACGCGCCCGAAGCGGTCATGCTCGCTGCCCAGCAGCGATGCCACCAGCTCCGCATGCTCGGCCTCATGGCCGACCTGCGCGCCATCCTCGCAATCGAGCGTCACGTCGAACACCGGCCCGAGCTGCTGCTGCAGCGCGAGCGATTTCAACATCAGCTTCTCGCTGCCGGCGTAGTGATCGCAGGCAGGCAGGATGGCGGGCGGCGCTTCGCCGTCAAACAGCACTTCGGCGGGTGTGAGGGCGCGCATTCTCGGCGTCAAAGCGTAGGTTCTAGTTGGGTGAAATCCGATTCGGGCGCGTTCTGCTGCGAGCGAAACCGCTGCACGGCAAAACGCGTTCGGATCGGATGCGAAAGCTAAGCGGAAGCTCGCCTTCGCACATCGACGTGCACACAAACTCGCACGTAAAAAACCGGAACCCGCCGCGTTGCAACGAAGTCCCGGTCGTTCTGCATTCGATGCTTACAGCAGGTGCTTCACGCCGTCGCGCTCTTCGAGCAGCTCGTTCAGCGTACCGTCCATCTTCTCGCGCGAGAACGCGTCGATTTCGAGGCCTTCGACACGCTTGTATTCGCCGTTTTCGCAGGTAACCGGAACACCGTAAATGATGTCTTCCGGAATGCCGTACGAGCCGTCCGACGGGATGCCCATCGTCACCCACTTGCCGTTCGTGCCGAGCACCCAGTCACGCACGTGATCGATTGCCGCGTTGGCTGCCGAAGCCGCCGACGACAGGCCGCGCGCTTCGATGATCGCCGCGCCGCGCTTGCCGACCGTCGGGATGAACGTGTTGGCGTTCCATTCCTGATCGTTGATCAGTTGCTTCAGCGATTGGCCTTCGACGGTTGCGAAGCGGAAATCCGGGTACATGGTCGGCGAGTGATTGCCCCACACCGCGAGCTTTTCGATTGCAGCGACCGGCTTGCCCGACTTGGCGGCCAGTTGCGACAGCGCGCGGTTGTGGTCCAGACGCAGCATGGCCGTGAAGTTCTTTTTCGGCAGATCCGGCGCCGACTTCATCGCGATGTACGCGTTCGTGTTGGCCGGGTTGCCGACCACCAGCACCTTGATGTCGCGGCTTGCCACTTCGTTCAGCGCGCGGCCCTGCACCGTGAAGATTTCGGCGTTGGCCGACAGCAGGTCTTTACGCTCCATGCCCTTCGAACGCGGACGTGCACCGACCAGCAGCGCGACGTCGGCATCTTTGAAAGCGACCTTCGGGTCGTCGGTGACCACGACACCCGACAGCAGCGGGAACGCGCAGTCTTCGAGCTCCATCACGACGCCTTTGACGGCGCCTTGCGCTTGCGGCAGGTCAAGCAACTGGAGGATTACCGGCTGGTCCTTGCCGAGCAGGTCGCCATTCGCGATGCGAAATAGCAGGGAGTAACCGATTTGACCTGCGGCGCCGGTGACGGCAACGCGCTTTGCGGGCTTAGCCATTGAGAAATCTCCAGGACAGTGCGTTAGACGCTATGAAGAAAACGACATTTTATATGCGCGTTCCTCGAAACGTGGGAAAACACGATGAACTCATTGCGCAGCGGCATGCGGCATACGTGATGAAAGCCGTGACGGGAGGCATGGCGGCCTGCGTCGAAGCCGTTGGGCGCAACGTCGCTGCAAGCGCGGGAGGCGGGCAGTACGCTATGCGTGTGCGCGGCTGCAACCTGCAACAGCACGTTTCGGCAAGCGTCTGTGGGACATGAACAGGCGAATCGAAAGCTGGACTGAAGGGGTGCAGCATGCGCAAGGCGGCGTTCTGAGTACCATCGGTGTACCGCTCGCTGCACTGCTCGGCCACTCGGCGTACCGTGCGCGGCGCAGTTTCCGGCGCGCTGCAAAACCCGCAAACCCTTGCTCGCCAAGGAGTGTAGGAGCGGCACGATGCAAAGTCAACACTATCTTATGTCTTATATAAGACATAAGTATCGAGGCGAAACTGCTGGACTCCGCATAACCACTTATGTTGAAATGCGCGGCATGAATTCGAACCAGGCGAACTCCTCGAACCCGATCGGCCCGGCGGGCGCAGGCGAAGGCCTGCCCAGCCCCGCATCGTCTTCGTCGCCTACGTTCAGCCCGCTGTACCAACAGATCAAAGGTCTCATCACCCAGAGCCTGGAATCCGGCGAATGGAAGCCCGGCGAGATCATCCCCAGCGAAGTCGAACTGGCCGCGCGCTACAAGGTGAGCCAAGGCACCGTGCGCAAGGCGATCGACGAACTCGCCGCCGACAACCTGCTGGTACGCCGGCAGGGTAAAGGCACCTTTGTTGCGACGCACAACGAAGACCGTGCTCAGTTTCGCTTTCTCAGGTTACTGGCCGATGACGCCGTCGAGCATCCCCACATCAGCAAGCTACTTGAATGCCGGCGCATGCGTGCCAGCGCGGAGATCGCGCGGCAGCTCGACCTGAAACCGGCCGAGCCGGTGGTGTTGATCAAGCGTTTGTTGCAATTCGATGGCGAAGCCACCGTGCTCGACGAAATCTGGCTGCCCGGCAATGTGTTTCGCGGGCTCACGCTCGAGCGCCTGTCGGATTACAAGGGGCCGCTCTATGCGATGTTCGAAACCGAGTTCGGCACGCGCATGATCCGCGCGTCGGAGAAGATTCGCGCAGTGGCGGCAGACCCGGCGGTCGCCGACCTGCTGCATGTGCCCGCAGGGTTCCCATTGTTGTCGGTTGAACGTGTGTCGTACACGTATGGCGACCGTCCTGTCGAAGTGCGACGTGGATGGTATGTCACAACCGGCTATTACTATCAGAACGACCTCAGCTGATGCACGCAACCAAAAGAGCGTAGCGTGCGTGAGTTGGGAACGGCGTCTTTATTGCCGCGGATATAAAGCAGTCTTGAAAGATGTTCGCTGCAGCGCGGTATGAAAAGGCGCTAAAATCGCGGATTAGTGTGACTACAAAGTAGGGGTCTAGCATGGCTGAAGCCGTAAAAAAACCGAGGCCGGAATTCCGGAATATCGGTATCGGGCAGATTCTGACGTCGTACCGTCTCCCGCTAGCGGGGCGCGTATCGATTTTGCACCGCCTAAGCGGTGGTCTGCTCTTCATCTTCCTTCCGTTCCTGCTGTACCTCTTCGATCAGAGTCTCACTTCAGAGATCAGCTTCGATATCTTCAAGGCGTTTCTCGGCAATATCATCGTCAAACTGATCACGCTGGTTCTCGCGTGGGCTTTCCTGTTCCACTTCTGTGCCGGCATCCGTCACCTCGTGATGGATACCAACCATAACAAGGTGTCGAAGGAAAGCGGCAAGACGACGTCGGTGGTCGTGCTGGTCGTATCGTCGATCCTGACCATCGCCTTCGCGCTCAAACTGTTCGGAGCCTTCTAAAAAAATGTCCTCCAATAACCGGATCGGTTCGAAGCGCCTCGTCGTCGGCGCGCACTACGGTCTGCGCGACTGGCTCGCGCAGCGCATTACCGCCGCGATCATGGCGGTGTACACGGTCATCCTGCTTGCCTGGTTCTTCGCTGCACAAGCGTTCTCGTACGACGGCTGGGCCTCGATTTTCGCTACCCAATGGATGAAGCTGGCGACCTTCGTCACGCTGCTGTCATTGTTCTATCACGCATGGGTCGGCATCCGCGACATCTGGATGGACTACATCAAGCCCGTGGGTCTGCGTCTGGTGCTGCAGGCACTGACGATCGTATGGCTGCTCGCGTGCGCCGGCTACGCCGCGCAGATTCTCTGGAGAGTGTAAAAGAATGGCTGCAATCAAAAATTCTCTGCCGCGTCGCCGCTTCGACGTGGTGATCGTCGGCGCGGGCGGCTCGGGGATGCGCGCGTCGCTGCAACTGGCGCGTGCCGGCCTGTCGGTGTGCGTGTTGTCGAAGGTGTTTCCGACCCGTTCGCATACGGTCGCCGCGCAAGGCGGTATCGGTGCGTCGCTCGGCAACATGAGCGAAGACAACTGGCACTATCACTTCTACGACACGATCAAGGGCTCCGACTGGCTCGGCGACCAGGACGCGATCGAGTTCATGTGCCGCGAAGCGCCGCATGCCGTGTACGAACTCGAACACATGGGCATGCCGTTCGACCGTAACGCGGATGGCACGATCTATCAGCGCCCGTTCGGCGGACACACCGCGAACTACGGCGAAAAGCCGGTGCAGCGCGCCTGCGCGGCAGCCGACCGTACCGGCCACGCATTGCTGCACACGCTGTATCAACAGAACGTCGAAGCGAAGACGCAGTTCTTCGTCGAATGGATGGCGCTCGACCTGATTCGCGATGCGGACGGCGACGTGCTCGGCGTCACCGCACTCGAAATGGAAACGGGCGAGGTCTACATTCTCGAAGGCAAGACCACGCTGTTCGCTACCGGCGGTGCGGGCCGTATTTTCGCCGCATCGACCAACGCGTTCATCAACACCGGCGACGGCCTCGGCATGGCTGCGCGCTCGGGCATCGCGCTGCAGGACATGGAGTTCTGGCAGTTCCACCCGACCGGCGTGGCCGGCGCGGGCGTGCTGATTACCGAAGGCGTACGCGGCGAAGGCGGCATTCTGCGTAACGCCGACGGCGAGCGCTTCATGGAGCGCTATGCGCCGACGCTGAAAGACCTGGCGCCGCGCGACTTCGTATCGCGCTCGATGGACCAGGAAATCAAGGAAGGCCGCGGCGTAGGTCCGAACAAAGACCACGTGCTGCTCGACCTGTCGCACATCGGCGCCGAGACGATCCTTAAGCGTCTGCCGTCGATCCGCGAAATCGCGTTGAAATTTGCGAACGTCGATTGCATCAAGGAACCGATCCCGGTTGTGCCGACCATCCACTATCAGATGGGCGGTATCCCGACCAACATGCATGGCCAGGTGGTCGGCACGTCGCGCAATCACGAAGAGCCGGTCAACGGCTTCTACGCGGTTGGCGAATGCTCGTGCGTATCGGTGCACGGCGCGAACCGTCTGGGCACGAACTCGCTGCTCGACCTCGTGGTGTTCGGCCGTGCGGCCGGCAACCACATCATCAAGCACGCGATGGACATGAAGGAACACAAGCCGCTGCCGGCCGATGCGGCCGACCGCGCGCTCGAGCGCCTCGCGAAGCTGGAAGCTTCGTCGTCGGGCGAATACACGCAAGATATCGCCAACGATATCCGCGCGTCGATGCAGGCGCATGCCGGCGTGTTCCGCACGTCGAAGCTGCTCGCCGAAGGCGTCGACAAGATCAACGAGCTGAAAGAGCGCGTCGCCCACGTGCACATGAAGGACAAGTCGAAGGTGTTCAACACCGCGCGCGTCGAAGCGCTCGAGCTGGCGAACCTGATCGAAACGGCACGCGCCACGATGGTGTCGGCCGAAGCCCGCAAGGAAAGCCGCGGCGCGCACGCGCAAAGCGACTTCGAACACCGCGACGACGAAAACTGGCTGCGCCATACGCTGTGGTTCAGCGAAGGCGATCGCCTCGACTACAAGCCGGTTCACATGAAGCCGCTGACAGTCGAATCGGTGCCGCCGAAGGCACGGACCTTCTAAGGTACAGCCACAAGTTCAAGGACCCACAATATGGCCAAGCGTACTTTCGAAATCTACCGCTACGATCCGGATACGGACGCAGCGCCGCGCATGCAGCGTTATGAGCTCGAACTCGAGCACGAGCGCATGCTGCTCGACGCGCTCGTCAAGCTGAAGGCACTGGACGAAACGCTGTCGTTCCGCCGTTCGTGCCGCGAAGGCGTATGCGGCTCGGACGCGATGAACATCAACGGCAAGAACGGCCTTGCTTGCCTGACGAATCTGAACGACCTGCCGCAAACCATCGTGCTGCGCCCGCTGCCGGGCCTGCCGGTGATCCGCGACCTGATCGTCGACATGACGCAGTTCTTCAACCAGTATCATTCGATCAAGCCGTACCTGATCAACGACACGCCGCCGCCCGAGAAAGAGCGCCTGCAGTCGCCGGAAGAGCGCGACGAGCTCGACGGCCTGTACGAGTGCATTCTGTGCGCGAGCTGCTCGACGTCGTGCCCGAGTTTCTGGTGGAATCCGGACAAGTTCGTCGGCCCGGCGGGCCTGTTGCAAGCCTATCGTTTCATCGCGGATAGCCGCGACGAAGCGACCGGCGAGCGCCTCGACAACCTGGAAGACCCGTACCGTCTGTTCCGTTGCCATACGATCATGAATTGCGTCGATGTGTGCCCGAAGGGCCTCAACCCGACCAAGGCGATTGGCAAGATCAAGGAATTGATGGTGCGTCGTACGGTCTGAGATGGACGGATCATCGCATCAGTCCGACCCTCTTCGTCGCGCGCGCCTACGCTGGCGCGCGCGACGCGGCCTGCTGGAAAACGATCTGATCTTCGAGCGTTTTTTCAGCCGATATGAGCATGACCTCAGTGATGCGGACGTGGGCGCGCTGACGCGCCTGCTAGAGCTGAGCGATAACGACCTGATGGACTTGTTGCTGACCAGCAAGGAACCGGAAGGCGACCTGGATGACCCGGACGTCAGACGGGTCCTCGACATGCTGCGCAACGCGTAGTTGCGGCGCGCGTGCCGAAGAAGGCGTGCAATTATCGAAACCCTGTTTCCATACTTCGATTGAGGATGTGCTATGACCCCGTCAGATGTTAAAGCCACGCTATCGTTCAGCGACAATTCGCCGAGCGTTGAAATGCCGATTTACAAGGGCACCATGGGCCCGGACGTGATCGACATCCGTAAGCTGTACGGCCAGACCGGCAAGTTCACGTACGACCCGGGCTTCATGTCGACGGCTGCGTGCAATTCGGCAATTACGTACATCGATGGGGACAAGGGCGAGCTGCTGTACCGCGGCTTCCCGATCGACAACCTCGCGCAGAACGCAGACTTCCTCGAAACCTGCTTTCTGCTGCTGAAGGGTGAACTGCCGAACGCAAAAGAAAAGGACGAGTTCGTCAAGACCGTCACGAACCATACGATGGTTCATGAGCAGATGCAGTTCTTCTTCCGCGGCTTCCGCCGCGACGCGCATCCGATGGCGATTCTGGTGGCGGCCGTTGGCGCGCTGTCGGCGTTCTATCACGACTCGCTCGACATCAATAACCCGCGTCACCGTGAAGTGTCGGCGATCCGCATGATCGCGAAGCTGCCGACGCTGGTGGCGATGGCGTACAAGTACAGCATCGGCCAGCCGTTCGTTTATCCGCAGAACAATCTGTCGTATAGCGCGAATTTCATGCGCATGATGTTCTCGAACCCGTGCGAAGAATACAAGGTCAACGACGTGCTGGTGCGCGCGCTCGACCGTATCCTGATCCTGCACGCGGACCACGAGCAGAACGCGTCGACGTCGACCGTGCGTCTGGCCGGTTCGTCGGGCGCGAACCCGTTTGCGTGTATCGCAGCCGGTATCGCCTGCCTGTGGGGCCCGGCACACGGCGGCGCGAACGAAGCGGCGCTGAACATGCTGGAAGAAATCGGCTCGGTCGACAATATCCCGGAATTCATCAAGCAGGTGAAGGACAAGAATTCGGGCGTGAAGCTGATGGGCTTCGGTCACCGCGTGTACAAGAACTACGATCCGCGCGCGAAGCTGATGCGCGAAACCTGCCACGAAGTGCTCGAAGAACTGGGCCTGCACGACGACCCGCTGTTCAAGCTCGCCATGGCGCTGGAAAAGATCGCGCTCGAAGACGAATACTTCGTGTCGCGCAAGCTGTACCCGAACGTCGACTTCTACTCGGGTATCGTGCAGCGCGCGCTGGGCATCCCGACCTCGATGTTCACGTGTATCTTCGCGATGGCACGTACGGTGGGCTGGATTGCGCAGTGGAACGAGATGATTGCGGATCCGGAACAGAAGATCGGCCGTCCGCGTCAGCTGTTCGTTGGCGATACGCCGCGTGAAGCGAAGGCGATTGATCAGCGCTAAGCGGCAGGCAGGTTAAGCGGCCGGTTTAGGTTGCAAAGAGAAACGCCCCAACGGGTCAACCGTTGGGGCGTTTTGCATTTCCAGGGCGATCCGTTCTACCCAGCTACAAACGGCTCGAACCCGTACAACCGCTCCGGATTCTCGACAAAAATCGCCTGCCGCAGCGCCGCGTCGTCGACCCAATCATTGAATTGATCCATCAGATCGGTATCGTCCGGCATCGGCACCGCAATCGACGGATGCGGCCAGTCCGTACCCCACACCAGCTGACGAGGATTCGCTTCGATCAGCGCATCGATAAACGGCCGCGTATCGACATGCGGTGTCGCCGCCAGCGCGGTGCCGCGATACGTGCCGGACAGCTTGACCCACGCCAGACCTTCGCGCACCAACGCCAGCAGATTCTGAAAGCCCGCGTTGCCGACACCCTTTTGAGTGGGCACATGCCCCAGATGATCGAATACCGCCGGCACGCGCAGCCGCTCGACAAAGCCGGGCAAATCATCGATCGCAGAGACATCGGCAAGAAACTGCAGATGCCAGCCCAACTCGCGAATGCGCTGCGCGAGCGTATGCGCGCTATCGAGCGCAAGCCCCGCACCAAACAGCAGATTCAACCGCACACCACGCGCGCCTAACCGATGAAACTCAGCCAGCTCACGATCGCTGACATCAGGCTCGACCACCAGCACCGCGCGCATCGGCAAGCGGCTTTGCGCGACCGCTTCCAGGCTGCGCCGGTTATCCATCCCATACGGGCTCGGCTGGATGATCACCGAACGCGCGATACCGAAGCTTTGCGCCAGTGCTTCGTATTCGGCCAGCGACGCATCGGGCGGCGTATAGCTGCGGCCCGGCGCATACGGCCACGCATGCTCGGGCCCGAACACATGGAAATGGCAATCGACGGCGCCGGGCGGCAGCGTCCGCTTCGGTGCGCGCGTGAGCGGAAGGGCCGGCGCGCAGACGGGGATGGTCACGGTAGAACTCTCCATAAGGCAGGCGTTATCGAATACGACTGTGGCTGCCCGATGAAAGCGGCAGCCACAGCAACGCAGATCAAATCAGATCACACGAAAGGACATCAAAGCGCGCTTAAGGTTGCACGGTCGCCGACACCTTGGTCAACTTGAACAGGTCCGCCGGCGCCGTGCAATGCTGGCAGTTCACGCCCGGCACATCCGGAGCCTGCTTGACCACATTTGCTGGCAACGGCTGGATCGTCGCGCCCGGCGTAGCGGTGCCATGCAGCGCGGAGTTCAGCGACAGCTCAGGCGTCAGCACCGGGTCGAACACTTCGGTATTGAACGAGTCGGGCACCTTGGTCGACGGGAACGCGTTGCAGCCGTTCACGAAGGTGTCGCCCGTACACACCTTGACCTTGTCGGCCGGCACCCACGGCAGCGGGTATTCGATGTTGTGCACAGCCACCTTACGCTTGCCCGTCAGCTCTTCCATCATCAGCTTGAATGCGTAGCCCGACACGTTGATCGGGTCGCCCGACGAAATGCCGTCCAGCCCACGCTGCTTCAGGTCCGGATTCGCAAGCGCAAGCCGGAAGCCGTTGGTGTTCTCGCCCGTCACCGGCACGAGCTTCTTCATACCGTTTGCCAGCATCGCTGCGACGATGCCGTCTTCGCCGTTCTCGCCGAAGATCGCATCGACGTCCGGATGCGCGGCGAGCGCCTTCGCGGTTTCCTGCTGCGTGGTCTGGCTGTTCCACATGCCGTAGTACTCGGCCACTACCTTGATGTTCGGGTACTTCTTGAACACGCTCATCGCGCCGTCGTAGTTCATCTTGTCGACCGAATTGCCGGCCACGCCGCGGTCAATGAACACATTGCCCTTGCCGTTCAGCTTGTTGACGAGCCATTGCGCGGTGTTTTGCGCGAAGCCGGCGGTGATGTAGCTGACCGTGCGCGCGCACGGCTCGGTCACCGTCGCGCTATACGTGTACACCAGCACGTGCTTTTCGCAGGCTTCGTGAATCGCGCGATTCAAACCCGTCGACGAGATCGGGAACGTGATGATCGCGTCGGCGCCGGCCGACACCATGCTCTGATATGCAGCGGCTTGTGCCTGCACGTCGGTGCCCGAGATGACAGTCTTCAGTTCGACCATCTTGTCGTACGGAGGCGTCGCGGCGAGCGCCTTGATCAGGTTCGACGTCTCGGTCTGATAGCCGTTGCCGCTGTAGCTCATGCTCAGATACACCTTGAACTTCTTCGGCGGCGTTTGCGCATGCGCGACCGAACCGGCCAGCGTCGCGCACGCGGCCAGCGCGATTGCGCCGTGCGTCAGGATAGAGCGGAACTTCATGTTTCCTCCGAATGGTGCCGGCCGAGCCGGTTTTTAGGGTTGTTTTTTGCGGCTGGATCCGCCGCGCTTCAGAAGCGTTGCGAGGTCGTCGCGCAGCAACACGAGAGCGACGAAGATCACGGCGCCATAGACGATCGTGCGCCAGCCCTGCGCAATGCCGAGCGAAGCGACGATGGTCGACAGCGTGGTGAGCAGGACAGCGCCGGCCGCTGCGCCGAGATAGATGCCGCGGCCACCGACGATCGACGTGCCGCCGATCACCACCGCCGCTACCGAAGGCAGCAGATAGCTCTGGCCGAGCGTCAGCGTGACGCCGCGCACGTAGCCGAGCATCAGGATGCCGGCGAGGCCGGCGCTTGCGCCGCTGATCGCATACGCAGCGATCGTCAACCGGTGCACCGGCAGCGCGGCGACGTATGCAGCAGTCGGGTTGGTGCCGAGCGCGTAGATCTTGCGGCCGAAGCCGGTGCGCATCTGCAGGAAGCAGCAGGCTGCGGTGCCGGCCGCCATCAGGTACAGGATCGGCACGCCGAACGGCGTATTGGCGAACAGCGTGGACAAGGCCGCCGACGGCTGGCCGGTCGGCGTGCCTTGCGTAAAGCCTAGCGTGACGCCATACAGGATCACGCCCATCGCGAGCGTCATGATGAACGGCGGAATCTTCACGATGCTCACGCCGATGCCGCTCACTGCGCCGAGCGCAGCGGTGACCAGCAGAATCGCCGGCACGCCCCATACGACAGCCACGTCCGAGCCGCCGACCCACTTGAACGCGAGCACACCGCCGAGCGTCATCATCGATGCGACGCTCAGGTCGAGACCCCCGAGCAGAATCACCATCTGCTGCCCGAATGCGACCACCATCAGAAAGCTCGAGATCACGAGGATCGCTTTCATCTGCGCGAGGCTGCCGAAGTTCGGGCCGAGCAGGCGCGACGCGGCAATCAGCACGAACGAGATCACGAACAGCGCGATCGCGGTGCGCACGTCGCGGTCCATGCGCGACAACAGGCCGCCTGCGCCGGCGTTGTCGCGGGTGTCGGCGGGGCGGCCGCCGGTCATTGGAGTCTGGGTCATGCGAGCGCCTCCCCGCGCGAACCGATGCGCGCGAAGACCACCGCGACCACCACCGCCGCGATCATCACCACGCCCTGGAAAATGCCGGTGTAGAACGACGACACGCCGGTCGAGAACAGCACCTTTTGCAGCAGTGTCAGCGTCAGCGCGCCGAGCATCGAGCCGGCTACGCCGCCGCGGCCACCTGCGAACGACGTGCCGCCGAGCGCGATCGCCGCGAACACCAGCAGCAGGAACGGGTCGCCGGCGTTCGGCGTGCCGGTCGACGTCTGCGCGGTCAGCATGAAGCCGGCGAGGCCGTAGCAGACGCCGGCGAGCACGTAGGCGATCAGCTTTACGCGCTTGACCGGGACGCCGGCCAGCGTCGCGGCCGCTTCGTCGGCGCCGGTGGCGTAGAGGCCCACGCCCCAGTCGGTGCGACGCAGCACGCGCCACAGCGCATAGGCGATCACGGCGATCACCAGCGCCGCCGGCAGGACGCCGCCGATGCGGTCGGTCAGCGTGTAGGTCATGAAGTCGGACACGTTGCCGCCCGGCGCGTCGAGAATCAGCAGCGTGACGCCCGAGCAGACGATCATCGACGCGAGCGTCAGCGCGATCGACTGCAGGTTCCAGTACGCCACCAGATAGCCGTTGATCGCGCCGACCGCGGCGCCCGCCGCAATCGCGATGGCCGCGCCTTGCAGCGCGCCCCACGGGCCGTCGCCGCCGTACACGGCGACCAGCACGTTGGTCAGCGATACGACGCCCGCCACCGACAGGTCGAAGCCGCGCGTCAACACCACCAGCGTGCCGCCCGCCGCCGCGAGCGCGAGCGGCAGGCTGTTGTTCAGGATATCGTTGAGCACCGAGCCCGACAGCGCATCGGCTTGCGTCGCCGCGAAGATCACGGTCAGCACCACGAGAATCGCAACGATGATGGTGGTGCCGTCGCTGAGCATGCGCCGGTACCACGGCTGCGGCCGCAACTGCGCGGAGGAAGTTGACATCGAAGTGGAAGCAGGGTGGTTCATCAGGTTCAGGCTCCGTGTCCTGCGGCGAGCGCGACGAGGCGCGGCTCGGTCAGGTCGTCGCCCGCGGCGACGCCCGCGACCTTGCCGCGGTACACCACGACGCAGCGGTCGACCAGATGGATCAGTTCGGCGAGTTCGGTCGAATAGACCAGCGCCGAGCCGCCTTGCGCGACGAATTTGCGGATCACGTCGTAGATCACCGCCTTGGTGCCGACGTCGACGCCGCGCGTCGGATCGAACAGCACCAGATGGCGCGCGCCGGACATCAGCACGCGGCCGATCAGCGCTTTCTGCTGGTTGCCGCCGGATAGCGCGCCGATGCGCAGCTTCAGATAGCGGCTCGCCATATCGACGCGGCCGGCTTCTTCGAGCACGGCGGCGGTTTCGCGCGCGCGGTCGATTACGCCGAAGCGGCTCAGCTTGCCGAGCAGCGGCAGCGTCATGTTGGTGTCGGTCTGCAGGCCGAGGAAGATGCCTTCAGTCTTGCGTTCTTCCGGCACGAAGCCGATGCCGGCCTTCGCGGCGTCTGCGGGGTTCGACAGGCGCACCGGCTTGCCGTCGATGCGAATCTCGCCGGCACTCGCGTGAGTCAAGCCTGCGAGCATGCGGAACAGGTCGCGCTGGCCCTGGCCTTCGAGCGCGGCCACGCCGACGATCTCACCCTTGCCGACGCGCAGCGAAATGTCCTGCACGGTGCCGCCCGCGAGTTTCGTGACAGCGAGTGCTTCGGGTGCGGTGTCTTTTGGTGCGCTGCTGCGTGCTGCATGCGAATCGCGCGCGGCCGAACCGACCATCAGCTTGAAAATCTGCGCATCTTCGACGCCGGCCAGCGACACCGTTTCGATGCTTTCGCCATTGCGCAGCACCGTGCCGCGGCGGCACAGCCGGCGCACTTCGGAGAGCCGGTGCGAGATGTACAGCACGCCGGTGCCGGCGGCGGTGATGCGCTCGAGAATGTCGAACAGCCACTGCGGGTCGGACAGTGCAGCAGTCGGCTCATCGAGCACCAGCAAGCGCGGCTTGCGCGCCACCGCACGCATGATTTCGATGCGTTGTTTGTCGGCCAGCGACAGCGCGTGCACCTGCACGCCAGGATGAATATGACCGAGACCGTACTCGGCGAGCATCGAGGCTGCACGCTCGCGGCTTTGCGAAACGGAAACGAGACCCGCCGCGCCTTTCGCCTGACGCGGCAGCATCAGGTTTTCGGCGACGCTCAGGTTGGGCAGCAGGCTCAGTTCCTGAAACGCGGTGGAGACACCGGCCGCGCGCGCGGCCATCGGCGTGCCGGGCGCATAGGGCTGACCATCGAGTGTCAACGTACCGGTGTCCGGCGCGACGATACCCGACAGCACCTTGACCACAGTCGACTTGCCCGCACCGTTCTCGCCGAGCAGCGCGTGAATCTCACCGGGCTCGATGTCGAACGACACGCGGCGCACGGCGACGGTCGCGCCGTACGACTTCGCGATACCGCTCATGTCGAGAATCTTTGTCGCGCCGGCGCGCGAAGATGCCGGCGCAGAGGACGGCGCGAGCGCGTCAGCCATTGTAGACACCGCCGTCGATGCCGAACGACTGCGCAGTCACATAGGCCGATTCGTCCGACGCGAGATAGACGAACAGCGGCGCGATCTCTTCGGCTTTGGCCTGGCGGCCGAGCGGCACCAGTGCGGAAATCTTTTGCTGCTGCACGTCGCTGCCGCCCATGAAGTCGATCGCCGGTTGATTGAACGCGGTATCGACCCAACCCGGGCAGATCGCGTTGACGCGGATGTTGTCCGGCGCGAGTTCCATTGCGAGTGCGGTGGTGAATGCCACTACGGCGCCCTTCGATGCCGAATACGCAACCAGCCCCGGCCCGCCACGCTTGCCGGCCAGCGAAGACATATTGACGATCGAGCCTTTGCCCGAGCGGCGCAGATGCGGGATCGCATACTTCGCGCCGAAGAAATGCGCGCGCGCGTTGATCGCGAACAGCGCATCCCAATCGCTTTGCTCGAAACTGACGATCGGGCCCGAGCGCTGCAGTCCTGCATTCTGTGCCAGCACATCGAGGCCACCAAGCCACTGCGCGCCTTGCTCGATCAGATTCGCGACGCTCGCTTCGCTGCTAACATCGGTCTGGATGAAATGCGTCGCGCTGCCGAATTCTTCAGCCACCGCGCGGCCCGCCTGTTCGGCGATATCGCCGATCACGACGCGCGCGCCCTCGGCGACGAAACTGCGCACAGCCTCTTTGCCGATGTTGCCGATTGCGCCCGTGATGATGATGCGTTTTCCGGAGAGACGGCCTGCCATGAGGAACTCCTGATGCGAGGTAAAGGGGCTTACTGGCCGCGGCGCGATGCCGCGAGCAGGAAATCTTCGAGCGCCGGATTGCACAGGTCGGGGCGCTCCATCGTCGGCATGTGGGCGGCGTCGGGCACCTGCAGCCACTGCGCGTCCGGGATTGCCGCGGCGATGCGTTCGAGCACCGGCAGCGGCGTCGACGTATCGGCTTCGCCGGCTACGACGAGCGTCGGTACTGCGATGCGCTTGAGTACGTCGACAAGTTGCATATCGCGGATCGCCGCGGCACAGCCTGCATAACCGTCGCGCGACGTGCCGCGCACCATCGCGCGCATCTGTTCGATCAGGTCCGGGTGGCGCTGCTTGAATTCGGGGGTGACCCAGCGGTCGACGGTTGCCTCCACCATCGCCGCCATGCCGTCGGTGCGTGTTTCGCGCACACGGGCGTCCCATGCGGCTTTCGGCGCGTCGCTGGTGGTGGCGCACAGCGTGAGGCTCGCCAGACGCTCGCCGTGCCACGCGCCGAGCTGCTGGCCGACCATGCCGCCTAACGAAAGACCGATGTAATGCGCGCGCTCGATGCCGAGCGTGTCGAGCAGCGCGAGCACGTCGTGCGCAAGCAGGTCGAGCGAGTAATCGCCTGGCGTCGCATCAGTACCGCCATGACCGCGGATGTCGTAGGTCAACACCGAGAACGAACGGCCCAGCGTGTCGAGCTGGGGCGCCCACATCGACAGGTCCGCAGCGAGCCCGTGGCTTAGCACGACGGTCGGCGCACCGGTCTTGCCGGTTAGCGCGTAGCGGGTGCGAATGCCGTTCGCGCTAGCAGTTCGATGCATGTCTCCACGTCCTTTTTTCAATGCGTTTGTAAGGCGTTTGCGATGCTTTTGTGATGCGTTCGATGCAGCAGCGCCGATGCGCGCCGGATCGGTCGAGACCGAGTCTCGATTTTGGCGACAATTTTGTCAATCGTCTTGTTCTCAAGGTAAACGCCAATGCTGTCACCTATCTGGAACGGTAGAATGCGCGTCATATGGCTGTAAGCGGCAGCTCGACGCGCCGTGTGCAGCGGGACAAAGATTCGTGGGAGAGGGCTTGGTTACAAAAACGGACGCTCAGGCGGCGCAACTGATCGAAGGCATCAAGACGGACATCATCATTGGCCGTCTGCGGCCGCATCAACGGCTCGTCGAAGAGGAGATCAGCGCCCAGTTCGGCGTGTCCCGTCACGTGTCGCGCGCGGCGCTGGTGCAGCTCGAGCGGATGGGGCTGGTCACACGGCGGCCCAATCGCGGCGTGATCGTGCGCGACTTCTCGCTGGCGCAGGTCGAGCAGATCTACGAAGTGCGGATGATCCTGCAGCGCGAAGCGGCCCAGCGCGTGCCGATGCCGGTGCGGCCCGATGCGCTGAAGGAAATCGAAGCGATTCACGCTGAGTACTGCCGCGAGCTCGATGCGGGCAACCTGCTGCAGGTGAACGTGCTGAACGACGCGTTTCACCGGCGCATCTGGAAGACCTGCCCGAACCAGTACCTCGCCGATACGATCGAAAAGCTGTGGGTCGAGACTACCGGGATCCGCTGGTACGGGGTTGGCGATCCACATCTGCTCGCGCATTCGCGCGAGCATCACGCCACCATGATCGAACAGTTGCGCACGGGAGACCGCGAAGGTTTCGTAGCGCTCGCCGTCGACCATATCCTGCCGCCGCTCGATGCGTTTCGGCACGCGCATCGCACCAGTGCTGCCTTCAGCGCCGCGGCTTCGCCACTGCCGGAACGAGAGACCGGATGAACCCGACTTACGAAATTCTGGTGCAGGGGAACAACCTGCGCCTGAAAAACGATTTTCTCGGCATCGCCAACGTCACGCTGATTCGCGGCAAGGACGGGCTGACGTTGTTCGATACTGGCGGCTACATATCGCGGCTCGGCCTGCTGAAGGCGCTGCGCGAGCGCGGCATTGCGCCATCCGATATCAAGACCGTGTTCCTGTCGCATCTGCATTTCGATCATGCGCACAACATCGATCTGTTTCCGCATGCACGCTTTGTGGTGAGCGAGCGCGAGTGGGAATACGCGGCGCATCCGCACCCGGAAGATCTGCTGATGCCGTGGGGCATTCGCGAGCAGTTGTCCAAGTCGAAAGTCGAGTTTCTGAAGGGCGAAGGGCAACTCGATCATGGCGTCAATTTCTTTCCGGCGCCGGGGCATACGCCCGGTTGCTACGGCCTTGAACTCGAGACCGCCGATCGCGGCCGCGTGATCATCGCCGGCGACGCGATCAAGTATGCGAAGGAAGCCATTCTGAAGCGCTGCGATATGGCGTTCGACGAAGTCGACATCGGCACGCGCACGATTCAACGGATTCTCGAACGGGCCGACCGCATCGTGCCGGGCCATTTCCCGGAACTGATCCGCCAGCCGGACGGCGCATTCTGCTGGGAAGATCCCGCTCCGTTCGAACTGCTGGTGCGCTGAGCCTTTCAATTGCTGCGGTTGCGGCTTGCATGTAACCGCTCGTCTCCCACCATCGCGTTTCGCGATGGTGCCCTGCCGAAACACCACGAACATACGCCACGTCCCATTGCATGATGGAGACAAACAGGCAGTCGGCGGTGGCTAAGGCATGATGCTGTTATCGATAACAGTACGCGCCGCGCCGGCATATCGGACTGACGGAGCGAGACAGCACCATGCATGCGATTGCAAATGCAGCAGCGGCTTATCCGCGCGGCATCGAGCCGCTCGCGCCTCTCGAGGGCGTTCAGGCGCTGCGCTTCGATTCCGTCACCTGTACGTTTCCGGGCAGAAGCGCGCGAGCCGAGACTTATACGGCGGTGCGCGACGTCAGCCTCGCGGTACGCGATGGTGAATTTCTTTCGATCGTCGGTCCGACCGGTTGCGGCAAGTCCACGCTGCTCAATGTTGCCGCTGGTCTGATCCGGCCGTCGAAGGGCACGCTGAGCGTGTTCGGCACGCCGTTAAAAGACGGCTTGAACCGCCAGGCGTCGTATCTGTTCCAGGTCGACGCGCTGATGCCGTGGAAGACCACCGAAGACAACATCGCCGCCGGCCTGCTGTTTCACGGCATGCGCAAGGACGCAGCGCGTGCGCAGGCACGCGACTGGCTGGTGCGTGTGGGCCTCGATGGACATGGCCGCAAGTATCCGCATCAGCTTTCCGGCGGCATGCGCAAACGCGCGGGCCTTGCGCAGGCACTTGCGCTGAATCCACGCATCCTGTTGATGGACGAGCCGTTCAGCGCGCTCGACATTCAGACGCGCCATTTGATGGAAGGCGAGTTGCTGCGGCTATGGTCGCTGGATCGCAAGTCGATCGTGTTCGTCACGCATGATCTGGAGGAAGCGATTTCGCTGTCCGACCGCGTTGTCGTGATGTCGGCAGGGCCAGCGACGCATCCAGTCGCCGAGTTTTCGATCGATCTGCCGAGGCCGCGCGACGTTGCCGAAATCCGTATGACGCAGCGCTTCCTGCAACTGCACGCGCAAATCTGGGACGTGCTGAAAACCGAGGTGCTGAAAAGCTATGCGCACGCCCGTGTTTGATCCGCGCAGCAAGGTAGCTGTGCAAGGCACGCGCATTGCCGTGTTGGCCAGTGCGCTGTTCCTGTGGTGGCTGCTGACCAGCCGCAAATGGATCTCGCCGTTTTTCTTTGGCGACCCAGCCGGCGTGTTTCAACGCATCGTGAACTGGTTCATATCGGGATCGGTATTCGTGCATCTGTACACGACGCTCGTCGAGACGCTGCTCGCGTTTGTGATCGGCACCGTACTCGGGCTCGCGTGTGGTTTATGGCTCGCACTCAATCCGTTTCTGGCGATTGTCGCGGATCCGTTTATCAAGGCACTCAACTCGATGCCACGGCTGATCTTTGCGCCGATTTTCGCGTTGTGGTTTGGGCTTGGCATCTGGTCGAAGGTCGCGCTTGGCGTCACGCTGGTGTTCTTCGTGGTGTTTTTCAACGTGTTTCAGGGCGTGCGCGAAGTGAGCCCGGCAGTGTTGTCGAACACGCGCATGCTGGGCGCGAATCCGCGCCAGCTGATGTGGCATGTGTATCTGCCTTCGGCGATGAGCTGGGTTTTCTCGAGTCTGCATAACGCCATCGGCATTGCGTTCGTCGGCAGCGTGGTCGGCGAGTATCTCGGCTCGGAGAAAGGCATCGGCTATCTGATCCTGCTTGCTGAAGGCAACTTCGATATCGATTCGGTGATCGCGGGCATTTTGTTGCTTACGCTGTTCGCGCTCGTGCTTGATATCAGCGTGTCGCTGCTCGAGGAGCGTGTGCTGCGCTGGCAACCGGGTGGCGGCCAAACCGTCGACGCCAGCGCTTAAGGCGAATCGAAGCGCGCGCATATCGGCACCCATCGTTGGTCAACTCTTCGACAAGGAAGCGCTCTTGCAGAAAAATTCTATCGATCTTTCCGGCCGCGTCGCCGTGGTGACGGGCGGCGCACAAGGCATCGGCTTTGCAGTCGGCGCGCGGCTGCTTGAATCGGGCGCGCGGCTCGTGATCTGGGACATCGACGCCGCGAAGCTGGCGCATGCAAAGCAGGAGTTGCAGCACGCACACAACGCGGACGTGCACACGGAGCAGGCCGACATCGCCAGTTATCAAAGCGTCGAAGCAGCTGTTAGCGGCACGCTGCGCGCATTGGGGCGCATCGACATTCTGGTGAATAACGCGGCGATTGTCGGTCCTAACGCCACGCTTGCCGAGTACCCGCTGCACGACTGGCACCAGGTCATCGACGTCGACGTGAACGGTACCTTCCACTGCTGCCGTGCAGTTGCGCCGGTCATGACCTCGCAGCGCTATGGGCGCATCGTGAATGTCGCATCGATTGCCGGCAAGGAGGGCAATCCGAACGCGGCCGCGTACAGCGCAGCCAAGGCCGCGGTAATCGCGATGACCAAGTCGCTCGGCAAAGAGCTTGCGAGCCACGATATTGCGGTCAACTGCGTCACGCCCGCGGTGGCGCGCACGCCAGGCGCGATGCAGCAGGCGCCGGAGCACATCAGCTACATGCTCGGCAAGATTCCGCGCGGCCGTTTTCTCGAACTCGACGAAGCTGCGGCGATGATTGCATGGCTGGTTAGCGAAGAGAACTCGTTCACGACCGGTGCGGTGTTCGATCTGTCCGGCGGACGCGCGACTTATTGAGCGCTGCAACGGCACGCGGCGCATGCAGCCGATCATTCCGATAACGATCTATAAGGAGACGCCGACGCCATGAAACGCTCAGGCGCAGCAATCGCATTACTCATGAGCCTGCTGTTCCCGGTTGTGTCGCATGGGCAAGCCGCTGCGCCAGAGAAGCGCGATATTCATCTGGCGGCCGCCGGTGTCGGCTTGCCGTATCTGCCGTTCGTTATTGCCAGCAGCCGCGGGTATTTTGCGCAACAGGGCTTGCATGTCGATATCGGTGTTTATAGCGGTGGCGCGAAGGCATTGCAGGCGCTACTCGGCGGCAGCGCGGACGTCGTAGCCGGCGCGTATTCGAACACCATCACGATGGCCGCGAAGGGCCAGCATCTAGTGTCGTTCGTTACACAGGCCGATTGCCCGGGGTTCGTGTTCGGCGTGGCCAAAACGAGCCACGACAAGATCAAATCGTTCGCCGATCTGAAAGGCAAGCGGGTTGGAGTGAGTTCGCCTGGCTCGAGTTTTCATATGGGCGTCGACTACCTGCTCAGCAAGTCGAAGCTGAAGCCCGAGGATGTAGTGATCATCGGTGTCGGTTCGTCTTCAGGCGCGATCGCGGCGGCGCGCAACGGCCAGGTGGATGCGTTGATGACCAACGATCCAGTCGCAACCGTACTCGAGGATAGTGGCGATATGGTGCCGCTCGTGCAAATGCGCGACGAAGCCGGCACGCGCGCCGCATTGGGTGGCGACTATCCGGAAGCTGCGGTGTATTCGACGAAAGAGTTTGTCGCGCAGCATCCGGCTACCGTGCAGGCAATCACGAATGCGATCGTGCAGGCCGAGCAGTGGCTCGCGCAGGCGACGCCCGACCAGGTAGCGGATGCGGTGCCCGCGCAATACAAGGTGGCGGACAAGGCGGTGTTCGTCAAGGCGTTTTCGAAGATGCGCGGCTGTCTGTCGAAAGACGGCCTGCTGGCAAGCGATGCGCCGCAGACTGTGCGGGCGGTGCTGGCCGCATTCGATCCGTCGGTGGCGACGGCGCAGATCGATTTGCACGCGACCTATGACAACAGCTTTGCGCAGAAAGCGGCTGCGAAACATTGATTTTTCATGTGGGTGGGTTGCGCGTGCATCCAGCTATGCAGTGCATTGCCCGCAGCGCATTGCACAGGGCCATTCAGAAAAGGAGAGCAGATGCAGGACTATCGTGTCGTTGCGAGTGGCTTGAAGTTTCCGGAAGGGCCCGTTGCGTTGCCTGACGGCTCGGTTGCGCTGGTCGAAATCCAGCGTGAGACGATCAGTCTTGTCAAAGCCGACGGCACTGTCGGTGTGTTGATCGAGACCGGTGGTGGACCGAACGGTATGGCGGTCGGCCCCGATGGCGCGTTTTATGTGTGCAATAACGGTGGTTTTCTTTTTCAGACTGTCGGCGGTTTCAACCGCACGCGCGCGGGCGTGCACCCGAACTACACGAGCGGTCGCATCGAGCGCTTCGATCCGCGTACGGGCGAGCTTAAAACGCTGTACGACCGTTGCGGCGATTTTCCGTTATGCGGGCCGAACGATATCGTATTCGATAGCCACGGCGGCTTTTACTTCACCGACCTGGGCAAGAACCGCGCGCGAGATCGCGATCATGGCGCGCTTTACTATGCGCGCGCGGATGGCTCGCTGATTGTCGAAGTTGCGTATCCGCTGATCACCGCGAACGGCGTCGGACTGTCACCCGACGAATCGGTGGTCTACGTATCGGAGACGGAAACGGCGCGGCTGTGGGCATTCGATCTGGAGGCGCCGGGCCGTGCGCGCAAGCATCCGTCTCCATCGCCGCATGGTGGACGGCTCGTTTGCGGGTTGCCCGGGTATCAGCGCTTTGACAGCATGGCGGTCGATGCGCACGGCAATATTTGCGTCGCGACGCTGGTCACAGGATGCATCACGGTGATTGCGCCTGAAGGCAAGGTGCTGCGCCAGGTGATGTTTCCGGACCCGATGGTGACCAACATATGCTTCGGCGGTGCGGACCTGAAGACGGCCTATGTCACGATGTCCGGCACGGGGCAGCTGGTCACGTTGGATTGGCCGGAGCCGGGTCTGCGCCTCGCGTATTCATAACGCAGCCCGCAGCCCGCAGCCCGCAGCACGCAGCACGCAGCACGCAGCACGCAATTGCGCGCGGCCCACTGTCAGCTGCGCCGCGCGTGCTACCCCGACACCGCAAGCGCCTCACGTGCAGCCGCTTCACGCGGCGCCGTCAGATGCCTGATCAACAACCGCACGGCCATCGGCGCCGAATCTATATCGCGCACGCAGACGTTCCAGTGCCGCTCCGCCCATTTCTCGTCTAGCGGCACAGCAACCAGCGGTGCCGCCGCGACATAGCGCGCCGCATGATGTTCAGGCACCAGCGCAATGCCAAGCCGCGCCTCGACCATACTGCAGGCCGGCTCGAACCCATTCACGCGGATCCGGAAGCGCAGCGGCTGCCCGAGATCGGCCGCGGCCTTCAGCACCAGCGCATTCAGATAGCTGCCTTGCTGCGGCCCGACCAGGTCGTGCTCCGCCACCTCGCGGAACTTCAGCCGCTGCGCGCGGCTTAGCACATGGTCGTTGGGCATGATCACGACGAGCCGGTCGCTGTGATACGGAAACACCTGCAAATCCGGCACAAACTCGACACCGCCAAACACGCCGAGATCGGCGACGTTGTCGGACACCGCACGCACCACTTCAGGACTCAGGCTCTCCTGCAAGTCGATACTCACATGCGGATGCAGGCGCAGGAATTCGCGAATATCGGTGGCGATGTACTGCACGATCGCGGACACGCTCGCATGCATGCGGATCTGGCCGCGCGTGCCGTTGCCCTGGCCGAGCATTTCGCTTTCCATCTGCGCGAGGTCGCGCAGAATCACGCGGGCATGCTGCAGGAACGCGTGCGCCGCGGTAGTCAGCTCCAGCCCCTTGTTGCTGCGCATGAAGAGCGTTGTGCCGAGCGCCTCTTCGAGTTGCGACAGCCGCTTGCTGAGCGCAGAAGGCGCGATATTGCAGGCCTCGGCCGCGCGCGCGATGTTGCAATGCTCGCAGGCCGCGACGAACAGCTTCAGTGACAACAGATCAAAGCGCATGGCGTCCCTGCCGCGTGGGCGCGAATGAAGGGTTCCGACAGCTTCGGTTAAGCGGGTGGCGGACCGCGCCGCCCGTTGGCGATCATAAACCGCGTTGCGCGGCCGAAAAACCAATGCCGGAATTGTGACACTCGTTTGTCATACTAGGTTTCTATCATCTGGCTTCCTTCACGATGCCGTCGATGCGACGCGGCATCGCAATCCTACATTCGGCTTTCCTTCATGACAGGCAGACGGCCATCGACCCATATTCTGGCGTTGGCTGCGTACATCATGCTTTTCGCACTGGTGATACGTAGCTCCCAAGCCCAGGATACGGGGCGGGCGAACCGTACTGCTTCGGGCGCGATTCATTTCGCGCTGCCCGCACAGCCGCTTGCGGCCGCGCTGCAGGCGTTGGGAAGCATGACTGACCTGTCGGTGCTGGCCGGCAGCAACGTGCTCGACGGCCGTGTCAGTGCGCCGCTCGACGGCGACTTTTCGCCACGCGAAGCGTTGCAGCGTCTGCTTGACGGAACCGGCCTGCAGGCAAGCTTTATCAGCGAGAATTCCGCGGTGCTGTTGCCTGCAGCCACGCCGCCGGCCGCGGCGCCGGCGCCCGTCACGGCGCCCGAAGGCACCGGCCTGGACGCCGCGCCGCCGATTGCCGGCGCCGTGGTGGCAGGCAACGACTACCAGTCGTACGCGGCGATGATCCAGGTACGCCTTGCCGAGGCGCTGTGCCGTTCCGCACAAACGCGCCCGGGCAGCTACCGGCTGCTGCTGCAATTTCATATCGACGCGAGGGGCGCCGTGGTGGCGCCTCAACTGCTCGAATCGACCGGTACCGCGGCACGCGATGCAGCGATCAGCGGTGCACTGCGCGGCCTCGTGCTGGATGCTGCGCCGCCGCCTGCGTTGCAGCAACCGGTAACGATCCTGTTGCGTCCGCAACAAGACAGCGCGGCCGCCGAATGTAGCCAACCTGATGGGCGAGGGGGATAAGCATGGCGGAAAGCACCCGCGCCTACCTGAAGACGCTGTTCGTTTCCCGCTATGCCATCTTGTGCAAGCGGCTGGAACGAATGGTCGGTTCGAAGGAAAATGCGGCCGACGCGCTGCAGGAAACCTGGCTACGCCTCGAAGCGATGCCCGACGCCCGCGGGCCCGCGGTCAACGAGGCGTATCTGATGCGCATGGCGAAGAATGTCGCCATCGATCAATACCGGCGCGAGCAACGTCATCTGACCGATGGCGAAGTCGACGAGATGTTCGAGGTGCAGGACGAACTGGCCGATCCGGAGCGGATCGTCGCAGCGCGGCGCAAGGTTGCGGAACTGAAGGTGGTGGTGCGCGGTCTGTCAGCGCGTCAACGCGAAATCTTGCGGGCAGCACGGGTAGACGGCGAACTGAACCGGGAAATTGCCGCGCGGCTAGGCATTTCCCTGCGCCTGGTTGAAAAGGAATTAAGCTACGCGCTGCAATATTGCAATGCGCGTATGCGCGAGATGGCCGCTGAAGACGTGGGCAATACCAAAGGGCGGCGAAAATTTTGAATACCATCACGATGAGCAAAGCTGATGATGCGCATGCAGCGATCGAGGCCCGCGCCCGCGCGTGGCTGATCCGCATGCGCTCGGGCCGCGCGACCCAGGACGATGCCGAGGCTTTCCGCGCGTGGTGCGCGGAAAGCCCTGCGCACGCCAGCGAAGTACGTCAGCTGAGCGAGACGTGGAGCGCGCTTGGCGACGTGATGGCCGAACTCACCGCGGAAGATGCGCTGGAAGGCCGCTCGAGCGCCGCGCAGTTCGCGCGGCAGCGGCGCGTGCGCCAGGGGCGGCGCGCCTTTGTCGGCTTCGCCGTGGCAGCGGGCGCAACGTGGCTGGCCGTGCGCCCGCCGCTGCAACTATGGCCCGCGCTGGGCGACTACGCAGCCGACTTCCGCACCGGCACCGGCGAACAACGTCAGGTGGCACTGTCCGAGCGGGTCGTGGTCGATATGAACACGCAGACCCGCATCAACCTGCTGCACGCACAGACCGACCCCTCCACGCAGCACAGCATCGAACTCGTCGCCGGCGAGGCCGAAATCGTTGCGGCCGCGCCCGGTGCCGGACGGGTCGATCCGCTGCGTCCGGTCACGGTGGTGGCGGGACCCGGCCGGCTGCAGGCGCAAGTTGCGCGCTTCGACGTGCGGCGCGTGGGCGACGAAGTGTGTGTCACTTGCGTGTCGGGCTCGCTGACGCTCGAGCATCCGCAGCGACGCATGACGCTGAACGCAAACCAGCAACTGGTATATGACACACGCAGCGTGCGCCCCGTCGAGGACGTCGATATCAACGGCGTTACCGCATGGCGCCGCGGCAAGCTGGTGTTCAACGGCGTGCCGCTGCAGACGGTGGTCGACGAAATCAATCGCTACCGGCCCGGCAAGCTGATTTTGCGCAATGCGCAACTCCGGCGCATGAATGTGCAGGCGCAATTCGCCATCGCCAACCTCGACGATGCGATCGCGATGATCTGCAAATACTCCGGCGCTCAAGCCACCGAGCTGCCCGGCAAGATCGTGCTGCTCAGCTGATCGCCACCGCATAGCCGCACGTGCGCGTCAACGTGAAACCGCGCGCGCGTGCGGTATTCGCGCAAGCCACCCGTTAAAGACAATAGAAGCCCGTGAACAAGTGGTCTTTGTGTCATGCCGTCGCGCAGTGACCATCGTCATTGCATGGCCGGTGCATAACGAGGCGGGAAGCCACACCGTTACGCCCGCTGCCGCGATGTTCCCACGGGCGAGGGGAACTGCGATGAGTACGCCAACGGGGAAGTTCAGCCGGAAGCCGAATGATGCCGATTGTATGGCTTCCGAAACAAGCGCGATTACGTGGTTGGTCCGATTGAGATCGGGAGAAGCGACGCTTGCGGATGCACACAGTTTTCAGCAATGGCGTACGCAAGGCAGCGAACACGAACAGGCCGTGCGTGAGCTGGCTGCGCTATGGAGCGTGCTAGGCGACGAAACGTTGTACGCGTCGCCGGCTGTCGTAGCGATGCGGCATCGTGAACGCGATTTTTCTTGTTGCCGGCTGCTGCCGAGCGGACCGTCACGGTTCTGTCATCGTTGGGCTTGCCGTGCTGCACGTCCTGTCATAAAGCGAGATTAGCGGGCGGTTTGCTTGCTGCTGCGGTCGACGATATTCACGCGTCGACATTCAGTTATCCGTTGCGCATTGCGGCGAGCAGGACTGTCGGCGTACTGCCATTTTCCTTCCCTACGATAAGGCGTTTCGTTCGAAACCGCCCTCCTGTAAAGCGCTGCGATACGGCGTGCATCGATGTCGGTTTCGTGACGATGTTCGCGAGTGGATGTGCGATGTACTGCCGAAATCCACCGTCATAAAAAACTATGCGGTATCACGCAATTCAGCACGTTTTGGAAGGTGTGAGAGATCTTCTCTCCTGATGCCGATGGACGGGCCGCACAGAGGCTGCCTAAGTCCACACGCGCCAGACGTTACACACCATTCAACAACGTTGTTTAAATCGATTGCCACAGGGGATGTTGTTCATGAGCGCTCAAACACTCATACGGTCAACGCATGTCGACAAGTCGGCGCGGCCGGCTGCACCGATATTGCGGCCGGTTTGCCAGGCAATCGCGGTGATGCTGGCAACGGGCGCGATGAGCCACGCGCATGCGGGGATGACGAACCTGGGGAATGTGTCGAACCGCGCGGGTGCGGCGCAGGGTGGGGTGGCGGGCAGGCCTGGTCCGGCAAATCTGGGCATGGGGGTTTCGCCGCAGCAGGCGTTGCAGGCCAGCCAGCCTTCGATTCGCAATCTGGCGGCTGCGGCGCGTGGTATCGCGCAGCAGATAGCGGCGCAGCAGGCTGCTGCCGCGGCTGGGTTGGCGGCGCCTTCGAATGTGCCTAATGGGTTGACGCCGGGGGGCTTGCAGGTTGCGCCGGGGGTGACTGCGGATACGAATAACGCGAACCTTTGGTACAACGCGAATCTGCCTACGCAGACGGTGAATCCAAACGGTACCGTCGATGTGGACGTCAAGCAGAACGGCGCGAATGCGGTGCTGACGTGGCAGACGATGAACGTTGGTAAACAGACCACGCTCAATTTCGATCAGTCGGGTGGGACGCAGGTCAACGGCGCGAATAACTGGGTGGTGTTGAACCGGATTCAGGATCCGACCGGGGCGCCTAGCCAGATTCTTGGCAAGGTGAATGCGCAGGGGACGGTGCTGGTGATTAACCGCAATGGCATTCTGTTTGGTGCCGGGTCGCAGGTTAATGTGCATTCGCTGGTGGCTTCGTCGCTGGATTTGTTGAATCTGAATGACTACAAGGATCAGCTCGACGCTGGTGGGCCGATGACGCAAAGCGCGACGGATATCGTCGCGAGTAATCAGGCGTTTTTGAATGGTGGCCTGGCGGCGGTGGAGGCCGGGACTTCGTCGACGGTACCGAATGGAAATGGCGGCCCGACGGAAATTCTCGGGCTGGGCAACGTCGTATCGGTTTCGTCTACGAGCCAGTTACAGACGCCGGGCGACATTACGATCGAACCGGGCGCACTGATCACGACAGCAGCGCAAGGCAACGTCAGCAACGGCGGATTCGTCGTAATTGCGGCGCCCAACGTGACTAACGGTGGCGACATTACGGTGGCGCCGACAGGGCAGGTGGTGCTTGCAGCCGGTGTGGGTGTGAGCCTGATACCGAATAGCAGCACCCCTCAGCTGCTTCAGCCTGAGCTGACCGGCCGCGTTGGGCTGGGTGCGGATAGCACGGACATCACGCCGGCCGGCACACTGATCAACACCGGCATCATTCAGGCGCAGCGAGGCAACATCAATCTGCTCGGCAGCAGTGTTGCGCAAAATGGCGTGGTGGGCGTAACGACAGACGTCAACACGCCGGGCAACATCCAGATCTCGACGGTGGACGAAAACATCGCCAATACGCCGACGGGCGCCGCTTATGTCGGGAAGGGCATTGGACCGGTGCAATGGGACGTCGGGACCGGAGGTATCGCGACGAATCGCGCGGGCGCACTGACTATCGGAGAAGGATCGGTCACTACGGTGTTGCCGGATGCCGACGGCGCGTCTGCCACGTCATCGCCGGGGCAGACGACCTTTTCGCCCGGCAGCATTACGATGACCGCTGGTTCGGTGTGGTTTCAGAGCGGCTCACTGGTTGAAGCGCCGGGCTCCAAGGTTTCCATCGCCGCATTGACACCATCGGTCACACACGCCCCGCCAGGCGACACGGCGATCCAGGGGCGCATTTACGTCGACAACGGTGCGACCATCGACGTTTCCGGCCTGGCGAACGTCGAACTGCCCATTTCGGCCATCCTGCTGGACGTTGGAACGATCAACGCGAACGATCTCGCCAATTCGCCGCTGTTGCGCGACAGTTTCCTGAATGGCCTGAAAGGCGTGATCGTGGACAGCACGCTGTCGGGCACGAACGCCGACGGGCTACCGTGGGTGGGCAGTCCGATCCTGAACCTCGCGGGTGCAGTGAGCCTGATTCCCCGCACGATCGATCAGCTACTGACGAACGGTGGATCGATAACGCTGTCCGGCAATGAAGTGATGACCGCCAGCGGATCGTCGCTGAACCTGAATGGCGGTTATGTTCACTACCTGGGCGGTATGGTGAACACCACGCGCCTCGTCGATGCGAACGGGGCGATTGTGCCGATCGGTCAGGCAAGCCCATACGACAACTATGTGGGTATCGCTGGGCAATTCGTCGACAATCACCCGCGTTGGGGTGTCAGGCTCACCTACCTTGACCCGTTACTTTCCGCCGGCGTTTACGAGGGTGACTACATAGTCGGCGGCAACGCGGGCACGCTGAACGTGTTCGCATCGCAGACCATGGTGCTCGACGGCAGCATCACGGGCCAGGCGTTCGGCGGCTCCAAGCAGGTGCAGGGCAACGACCAGCCGATCGGCGGTACGTTCAATCTCGGCGCCAATCCTGCTGCTGCCACGCAGACGTCCTTGTCGGCGCTCACACAGGGCGCGTCCAGTACAGTGACGGGCGAGTCCGGAACGGTGATCCTGCAGGACACTGCGCCACAGTTAAGCGACCTCCTGCCGGGCTTTTCCGCCGACACGCCGCTCACCGCCGCATCGCTCGGCTCGCTTTCCAGCACCGACCCGAATAACCTGTTCGCGACAACCGTCGTGCCGGTCGGCATGTTGAATGACGGCGGTTTCTCCAACGTGAGCATTTCGGAAGATAACGCCAAGGGTGCTGGCATCGTCGTCGCTGCCGGCACTCAGCTCGCCGTGCAGCCGGGCGGCTCGATCAAGCTTTCCAGCCCTAATGGCCCAGTGAATGTACAGGGCTCGCTGGTTGCTCCGTCGGGAACGGTTTCGATTTCGAGCGGTAGTGGGCTTGGCGGTGGCGGGATCGTAGTTGGCAGCGACGCCGTTATTAGCGTGGCCGGGCAATGGGTCAATAATGATACGCAGACGGCTGCAGACACCGCGCTGGGCAGTAGCGAATTCATCAATGGCGGCAGCATTTCGCTGTCGACCACCCTGACGGGCTCGGCAGTCAGCGGGCAACCGACGGACACGACGGGGTCAATCATCTTGCAGCCGGGCAGCCTGCTCGATGTGTCGAGCGGCGGCGAAGTACAGGCAAACGGCCAGATGCTGATGCAGAACGGCATCGCCGAAGGCACCGCGGGCAGCCTGTCGTTGATCACTTATGCGGGCAACACGACCAATCCATTCGGCTCGGAGCGCGGTCCCCTCCTGCCAGCAGGGCAGCCAATGGCCGGCCAGATCGAGATGGATGGCACGATCCGCAGCTTCGGCTTTTCTGGTGGGGGAACGCTGACGCTGCAGGCGCTTGGCTTCCAGCTCGGCGGCGATCCGAGCACAACGCCCGCTTGGGATCTCTACCTTCCTGCCAGCTTTTTCGCGCAGCAAGGTTTCGGCAAGTATGTGCTCAACGCCATGTACGACATCAACGTCGCACCCGGTGCGACGATCGCAGTGACGCAGCACAACCTCATTCCAGATGCTGTCGCATTGCAGGCCGCACCGACCGGCTCTGACATCTCTGCTGCCGGGCTGACGACGGTTGGCACCGTCGATCCGTTCCATCGTCAGGCGACCGATCTCGAGATGACGGCAGGTGGATATCTTGCATGGCAATCGGCTACGGGAAGGCCGGACTATTCCGCCGCGGGCGTGACGGGTGGCGTCACTGTCGGCGCAGGTGCATCGATTGTTGCGGACGCTGGAGCGAACATCGGCATTGGCTCACCCGCTCAAGTCACCGTGTTGGGTTCCATCATCGCTCCGGGCGGTTCGATCACGTTGAGCGCGGACTCAACGGGCGGCGCATTTGCATTGCCGGGGCAGGAAATTAGTGGCGACGCCGGGTTTGGGGGATATACATCCGCGAGCAAGTCCGTTTGGCTAGGTTCCAATGCCGTGCTCGACGTTGCAGGCGTAACGCTGACCGATCCACTTGCCGCTCCGGTGCGCGAAGGCGTACAGAGTGTCGTCCCCAACACCGGCAAGATTCTGCCGGGAGGCTCGATCACCCTCTCCGATGATACCGGCTATGTGATCGCAGAAAAGGGCGCAGTCGTTAACGTATCTGGCGCAACCGGGACACTCGACGAACTGCAAGCGGGCGGCCGGTATGTCGCGCAGCAGGTGTGGAGCGACGCAGGCTCGATTACGCTGGGCGTGTCGGACGGTCTGCTCTTTGACGGTACGCTGCTGGGCAAGCCCGGCGCAGCGCAGGCACAAGGCGGGACACTGACGATTACGGAGCTGCAGTCGCCGGTCACAGTGGCGCAGGCGGACGGCACGCAATTGGCCAGCCCCGGCGCAAAGTTAGTGCTGTTGCAGCAAAGTGGCGATCTCGTTCCCGCTGGTCTGGCGCCAGGGCAGGTGATTCCTGGCGGATATACGGCGACCGTAAGCAATGTATCGACGCAGCAGGTGTCAGGCGGTGTGAACGAGTTTTCGGTTGATACGTTGAGTGGATCCGGAATTTCAACCCTCATAATCGGAAACGGCTCGCTTGCCGGCACTGCGCCGACGCCTGTCGCATTTGCTGGTAACGTCGCCCTGGAGTTGCCGGCTTCAGTTGAGATCAATACCGGGCAGCTTGTCGCGCTGAGCAGCGACCAGGCTTCCAAACTGTTTGCGGGGCAAGGAGCCTCGACCAGCACTGCGCCGCAGTCGCTATCGGACTTGCTTTCGAATCAACCCGCATCCATCGGAACGACGGTTTCTATCGATGCACCTTATGTCGCTCTTGTTGGCCCACAATTCGCCAATGGCAAACCGATAGCGCTGTCACCGGCGGAAATGGCCTCGGACGCAACCTTTAACGTTCATGCATCGTTTATCGATCTTGAGAATCAGCTTCAGCTAAACAACTTCGGTCAGGCAAATTTCGTCAGCAGCGGCGACATCCGGCTGACGTCGACGAACGCAGTGGCGGACAGCAGCAACGCTCTTACTCCCGGCGAACTGTTTACGCGGGGCAATCTGACCTTCCAGGCAGCGGACGTCTATCCGTCAACAGGCAGCACCTTTATCATCGACGCGGTTGGGCTGACCGACGCAAGCACCGGTAACCCCGCCCCGACAACGGTCACGTTCCTGTCGAACGGTTCATCGGGCGTACCGCTGTCAGCGGGTGGCACGCTGCTGGTCGATGCGACCGATATCGTGCAATCAGGTACCGTAAGAGCGCCTTCAGGCAGCCTGATCTTCGGTGTCGGCGACACGAGCGATGCGGGCACGCAGACACAATTCAACTCGTTGCCGCTCGTTGCAACCAACTCGGTTGCGTTGGGTAGCGGCAGTGTGACTTCGGTTTCGCTGGACAATACTGTCGTTCCATTCGGTACCACCGTCGATGGTGTCGAGTGGCAATTTAACCCTGTGCCCAATTTTCAGGCCGCTCCCGATCTGACCGGGCCGCCTGCCAAATTCGTGAGCTTGAACGGCAGCACCGTGTCGCTCAACCAGGGCGCGACAGTCGACCTCTCCGGCGGCGGCAACCTGCAAGCCGAGGAGTGGGTGCAAGGCACGGGCGGCACGCGCGATGTGCTGTCGCAATACAACGTCAGTTTCGCCACGACACCGAGCGGTGTCGCGGTTCCGACCAACATCGGCGCGTCTAACATCTACGCGATTCTGCCCGGCAAACAGACACCGGTTGCCGCGTACGATCCTGTGTTCGCGCAAACAGTCCAACCATCGACCAATGCGAATGGAAGCGTAAGCACCACGACGGACAGCATTGGAGTGGGGCATTCCGCGCTTGACGGTGCAGTGGGTCAGTCCGTTTATCTTTCGGGTGTGCCGGGGCTCGCAGCCGGCTACTACACGTTGCTGCCGGCGAAATACGCGACTTTGCCTGGCGCATATCGGGTTACGGTGTCCAGCACCCCCGGAGCGGTAGCGGCGGGTTCGAGCCAGACCTTGTCCGATGGAACGGTGGTGGTAGCGGGTTACATGGGGAATTCGCTGAACGGCAGCCGCAGCGCCACGCCGACGCTCTTCAACGTGCAGTCCGGCGCCGTCTGGCAGCAGTACTCGCAGTACACCACGACCAACGCAAACGCATTCTTCCCGCAACTGGCTGCCCACTCTGGGAACGTCACACCGCCGTTGCCGATGGACGCAGGACAACTGGTGCTCGCCGCAAGCAAAGGCCTGCAGTTGGGCGCGACGCTCGATACGGCGGCGGCTCCCGGCGGCGCGCCGGCCGAGGTCGATATCGCATCGCAAAACATTCAGATTGTCGGCAACGGCGAAACCGCGTTGCCAGGCTATCTGCAGATCAGCTCGGATCAGCTCAACGCGCTCGACGCAGGCAGTCTGCTGATCGGCGGCATACGTACGCAGACGTCGAGCGGCATTACGATCGATCCGGTTGCGACCAATGTGGTCGTATCCAACGACGCGGCAAATCCGTTGACGGGTCCCGAGATCATTCTGGTCTCGTCGAACAACCTGCAAGTGGATCCGGGAAGTGTCATTGCGGCAAAGGGCTCGTACCCTGCAGCGAAAGATCTGCCAATCACAATTGGACAAAACGCCGACAGCACAACGGGAGCCACAGCGGTATCCGGTGATGGAGCGCTGTTGAGCGTCTCCAATGGCGGGCCGTCGGTCGTGACGCGTCTCGATACGAGCGGCACCGGCGTATTGACTGTCGGTGCTGGCGCCGCACTCACAGGCGGGCAAGCGCTGACTCTGGACTCTTCAGGCAACCTCACCTTCGATCCGGCAGCTACGCTGTCAGGCAATACGATTGCGGTGGACGGTTCCGCGATCACCTTCACGGACCAGACGGGTGCAGCTGCAGCCGCGCTACCGGGTTTCGTGGTCGGTGCCACGCAACTCGCGCAATTGGCTAATGCGCAGAACGTGATCTTGCGCAGTGCCGGTGCAATGAATTTCGACGGCAATGTCGATGTGACATTCGGCAAGAACGTCGATCTGAGCGCCGGTACTTTCGTGAGCGACGGTGGTTCGACTGTCATCAACGCAAACGAAGTCGCGTTCACCAATGAGATGGGCGCGCCGGTGCCGGCCTCGACCAGCGGCTCCGGCAGCCTTACCGTCAACGCAAGCGAAATTGATCTGGGCAGCGGTAATCGCACCGTCAATGGCTTTGGTGCGGTGACCATGAATGCTACGGCCGGCATTGTCGGACAAGGCACCGGCACGTTCGATTTCGGAGCCGTGCCGCTTACGCTGAATGCGCCTGTGTTCCTCGCCGATACGGGCTCGTCGCAAACCATCAAGACCACTGGTGTGCTGAACCTGAACGCCGCGGCAGGGACGGCGCTTGCGCTGAACCCTGTAGGTGGGGCGATCAGTTTTGCCGGCGGTACGCTCAACGACAATGGAGCGACCATCGCCGCTCCGGCTGGCAATGTGAGCCTTGAAGCCACAACCGGCGATCTCAATGTCGCAAGCGGAGCGTTGATCAGTTCCGCTGGCGTATCGAAGCAGTTCTTCGACGTCACCGAATACGCACCGGCAGGTTCGATCACGCTGACCGCGGACGCAGGCAGCGTCAATCTGGCCGCGGGCTCGACAGTCGACTTCTCCGGCGCGCAAGGCGGCGGAGCGGCGGGCAGCTTGAACCTGTCCGCGCCACAACAGGTGGTAAATCTTGGCGGCACCATCAAGGGCAACGCGGCTTCCGGCTTTGCAGGCGGCTCGTTCTCTCTGGATACCGGTGGGGCAGTCGATCTCGACGGCTTGTCAAAGGTGCTCGCCTCGAGTGGTGTAACGAAATCGATCAATGTCGAAACCGGTGCGGGCAATCTGACGCTGTCTGCGGGTAACACGCTGACCGCCTTGAACGTGTCGTTGACCGCCGACGGCGGCGCTGGCAATGCATCCGATACGGCCAACGGCAATGTGAACATCAACGGAACGATCAACGCGAATGGTGTCGCGACCGCGTCCGGCGGCGCACAAGGCGGCACTATCGATCTGTATGGTCGCAGTGGTGTGGATGTCGAGGGCACCTTGCTCGCCGAGGGCTCGGATGCCTATCTGACAGGATCCACGATCAATCCGAACTCGACGCAACTAGGCGGGACGATCAACATCGGCACGTCCGGAACCCCGACGGGTACGTACAACGCGCAGTACGGCTATGAGAACGTGGACCTCGCCGACTCCGGACGAATCAGGTTGGGCAATAACGCGCACATTGACGTCTCCGGCGGCGGTATCGCGACGCTGATCAGCGATGGTTTGATGGGCGGTGTAATCAACCTTCGTGCTCCACTGCTAAGCGACGGTGCGACCAATGGCGGCCGCTACGTCAACGTCGATCTCGATATGACCGGGCCGAACGCCGGCATTACCGGCGCGCGGGCCGTCAATATGGAAGCGTATGCGGTGTGGAGCACCACCGATGCGACCACCGGCGCACAGCATTTCGATAGCGTGGTCGATCCGGCCGGCTACTTCAGTGCGCCGATTGCCGGCCAGCCGATAGACAGTCCGTACCAGCTGCTCGTGTCCGGCACGTTTACCGACCAGAGCGGCAACGCAATTACATATACCGCGGGTCCGAATGGCTCGCTGGGTACCTTCACCAGCAATGGAACCACGACCACGGCAACGGCCGATCAGATCCAGACCGATCTCGAAAACGACTTCTTCGTGCCGACCTCTGCCAATGCAGATCATCAACAGTTCTACGGCAGCGTCACGACGACAAACTCCGATGGCTCGACGACGACCACGCCCGGTACGTTGATGGGTTTTGTGGAGAACGGCGAGACTGGGGTTGCGACGCAGTTTGCGAACTCGAACGTTGCGAACCTCAAGGTTACACCGGGCATTGACCTCGACAATCCGAGCACGGCGATCAACGACGGCAATATTTCCATCCTGAGCAACTGGAATCTTGGAGCGGGTTCTTCGCCGACCGATCTGTCGTTCCGCTTTAACGGCCAGGCGCCAGTGATTACGTTCCGGGCCGTCAATAACGTTCAGGTGGACGCCAGCCTGTCGGACGGGTTCTTCCAGATTTCGAATCCGACTGCGCCGCCGCTTCAGGTTATTACGGTGACGGCACCCGCGCCTCAGACGGCCGCTCAGACATACACGGCGTTCTACTACGACGCGATTGATGGCTACAACAATGGGTACTATAGCGTGGCATACCAGAATAAGTTCTTCTGGCATAACGCACTTACGCCTCCTGCATTAGCCAATAATCCAGCCTTCAATGACCCAGTGAATGCAGGCGAAGCGTCCCAGGAAATACAGCAATACTATGGGCTTTACCAGGAATATCTGACGTTTTTGACGTCTGCTGGGAAAAACGTAGTGATAGCCCAAGGTGCGCGTGCTGGACACTTCAATAATGCGCCTGTGGCGGGGCAGCCCATTTTCACAGAAACTGCGCCAACGGCAGCGCAAGAGCTCGACAATCCCAATCTTTACCCGATCTATCTGAGCGACTACGAAAAGTACATTGGTCAACTGGCTACGTGGATCCTCACCCATGGTGGGGACCCGTATCAAGTTGTGAAGCCGGTAGCACCACCGGTTATCTTGACTGCGCTGATTCAGAGCGGAACGACTACGGTCGGGACCATACCGACCGACAACTCGCCGTCTCCTGTCTCGACATCGTCCAATGGCTTACCGCTGCAGCAGGCGTCCCTCAATGCCGGTGCAAGTTCGTCGTTTCGCATCGTCGCCGGTGCTAACGTCTCCAGTGCTAATCCGTTAGCGCTCCAGGCGGCATCGATGTTCCAGACGGATAGCACGGGGAGCGTAACTGTCGACGGCCATTTCGCGTACGTGGACACCAACGGCTTGACACTGCTGGCACCAACCACGATCCGCACCGGTGTTGGTTCAATCGAAATCGCTGCTGCCAATAATGTAACGTTGCAGGATACGACCGCGCCTGCGGTGATTTATGCAGCCGGTACTCCAGAATCAGGCGCGATTAGTGGAGATGACACGACTATCGTCGGAAACGGGGCGCCGGGTATTCCAAATACCAAGGACACTTTGTTGACGCCCGCAGTGAACCCCGAAGCTGCCGGCAATGTATCGATTCAAGCACAGAACGACATTACGGGCATCGAAAACGTCACAAATGCAAATGGACAAAATGCGAGCCAGTTCTGGAGTCAGTGGCTAAGTTCCTCTAGCGCGGCCAATGCGTCCGGCCAGTCATCCATCAATTTCGGTGCCTTTGATCAAGGCGTCATGAGTGTCGGCGGCAATGTATCGGTGTCGGCCGGAGGCAATATCAGAGACCTTGCGGTTTCGCTGCCGACGACGTGGTACCTGGATAGTCCAACTACCTTCAATGTTGTCGGAGGGGGCAACCTGATTGTGGCGGCAGGCGCAGACATTCTGAGCGGAGACTACTTCGTCGCACGTGGGAATGGAGTGATGACCGCTGGTGGCCAGATTGCGCCGGACTTCAGCCTGTCCTCGACGTCTCTCGGCGCGGTGCCCATTGCAACGCTTCTGGCGACACAAGACGGTACGCTGAACGTCAGCGCCCGTCTCGGAGCAAACATTGGTGGCGTGTCGGATCCATCTCCGTTGCAGTCGTACTCCACTGCGTCCGCATTAACCATTCAGTCGACGACTGGCGATGTACAGTTCGGCACCGTAGGCAGTGTCGAGGGCCTACCGAGCAGCAGCTCGTTGCCCGCGTCTCTCGAGCTTACCGCCTTCACCGGTGGAATCACCGTTGCGTCGGGCGGTACGTTGGCGCCATCGCCGACCGGTGAACTGAGTTTGATCGCCGGACAATCGATCAATATTTCCGATCAAAGCGACTTCAGCGTCACGACCTTCGGGATGTCGGATGCGAATCCTGCGAACCAGCCGTCGCCGCTTCAGCCAAATGGTGCGGCTAACAATGAGCAGGGCGGCCACGACAATACCGCACTGCATGGTGGCGACCTCATACCAGCGCGAATCTATAGCCTGAACGGCAGCATCACGGACGGAGTTGTCATTCCGTCCACGTCAGGCGGTAGAGAATTCATCGGTCGCCTCGTCAGCGTGACCGTCGATAAACCTGCGGTCGTTCGGGCTGGGCAGGACATCGAGAATCTCGTGTTCCAGGGACAGAATTTACGCGATGACGATGTGACCAGCGTGATCGCGGGACGCGACATCTTCGACTCACCGTTCGGAGGTGGGCTGGTCGCGCCAGGTCTCGTGCTGGGTGGGCCAGGAACGTTCGATGTAGAGGCCGGGCGCAACATTGGGCCGCTCACCACCGCCAGCAATGCGACGAGCGATACTCTTACCGGTATTGATGCGATAGGGAATGCCAACAACCCGAACTTGCCGCACAAGAGCGCCAACGTGCAGGTGTTGTTTGGTGTCGGTCCGGGCATTGACGATGAGGCGTTTATTTCCAGCTACATCGATCCCGATACCGCCAATGCGATGGGGGTACCGAGCCAGACAGGCGCATTGATTAATTTCATGCAGCAGTATGACGAGGGGCAGGGTGTCGATACCGGCCTCGCGGTTGATGCGCCGCCCAAGGTCGTACTGACAGCAGGCGAGGCATGGTCACAGTTCAAGGCGTTGCCAAAATCCGTGCAACAGCTGTTTGTGGAGCAGGTTTTCTTTAGCGTGCTTACGGATGTCGGCAACGACTTCAATAATCCGGCGAGCCCATTTTTCAGTCAGTATGCTCGCGGGTTCACGGCAATCAACACGCTGTTTCCTGCGTCGCTGGGCTATACCGCTAATAGCCTGGGCGGCGGCACCAACGGTTCGAACGCGCCAGTTCATACGGGTGACCTCGATATTCGAAGTTCGACCATTCAGACGCAGCAAGGCGGTAACGTCTCGATCCTCGGACCTGGAGGGCAGGCGCTAGTCGGGAGCTCGTCGGCACCGCCCGCGATTGTGAGTGGGGGGATAGTTATCGCGGGCCCCGGAACAATGGGCGTTTTGACTCTCGAGCAGGGCAACATCAATGTCTTCACTGATCAAAGCTTGTTGCTCGCGCAAAGCCGCGTATTTACCGAACAGGGCGGCGACATCACGATCTGGAGCTCGAACGGCAACATCAACGCGGGCCAAGGTTCGACGACCGTGGCAGATATTCCGCCGCCACTCTACGTTTGCGATGTCAACCACTTCTGTGCTCTGGACGCGAAGGGCGAAGTAACTGGCGCAGGTATCGGCACGCTGCAGACCATCGCAGGCGCGCCGCCCGGCGATGCCAATCTGCTTGCGCCACGAGGCTTTATCGATGCAGGCGCTGCAGGTATTCGCGTTTCGGGCAATCTGAATGTTGCCGCTATTGCGGTGTTGAACGCTGCGAACATTCAGGTACAAGGGCAGTCGACGGGTATTCCGGTCGCTGCGTCAGTCGACACCGGTGCGTTGACGGCTGCGAGCGCGGCAACTTCGGGTGTAACAGCGCAGGCGCAGAATCTCGCGAGAAACAACGCATCGCAAACGCAACCGCGGCACTGGGTGATCAGTGTCCAGGTCGAAGGCTTTGGCGACGCTGATGACGATGACAGCCGTAAAAAGCGCAAACCAGTATCAGTGGGCTACAACGCATCGAGTTCGATCGTCGTTTTAGGGTTTGGCGGCATCGGCGATGCGCAGCGTGCCTATTTGACCAGGGAGGAGAGAAGCAAGTTGGGCGGCTAATCCATACTGCTGCACTCAGCTTGAGTTTGTACGTACCTTCGGACACGCATTTGCCACAGCCGCCTTCTAGGATCAATCGGACCGATCGTAGTGTTGCCACTGTCGAGCAGTAGGCGGTAGCAACACTACGCAGTGGAATCGAAAGTCGACATCCAAAGGTCAGGATGTTAGAACGACCTTTGGAGAAGCCTGGCGAATGACGCGTGTTAAAAAACCGGTGAAAATGGCACCTCGGCGCGCAAGAGGATTCACGCTGATCGAGGTGCTGGTTGCGCTCGCCATCGTCGCGATTGCGCTAGGTGCCGTCGTGTCGGCGATCGGCGCATTGGCCTCCAACGTCCATTCAGCGCGCACAAGGCTGCTTGCGTTGTGGAGCGCGGACAATGCGCTTGGACAAATCACTGTGGCGCAGGATTGGCCGCCTCCCGGACGCAGCACCTTTGCCTGCCCGCAAGGCGAATATCGGTTCGTGTGCCGTCAGTCGATCACCCAACTGAGCACTCCCTCGATCAAGCAAGTCGAGGTGCAGGTCTTTGACAGCGCCGGAAGCTCCGACGTGTTGGCTGACACAGTGACCGTCATTTACAACGAAACCCGTTGATATCGTTTTCCTTCCATAGCGCTCTCCTGGCGCATCGCAAGACCGCCGCTTAATGGCTACGCAGTAACCGCTGCTGACGCTTGACGTCTTTACGTTGCACATATGCATTGCGACAAGAGCGACATCCATCCGTCATGCGAGGCGATGTACGTACCATTCGACACGGTATCGCCATAGGCCGCACCTAGGATGAAACTGTTTGTTTCGTGCCCGTATCGTTGCGAGGCATGCGTCGAACATGACATGTGTGCCGCAGCGACATGGTGATCGAAATGAAATGCGTAAAAGTGCCCGCACGTTCGCGTCGCGCATCCGGATTTACGTTGATTGAGATGCTCGTCGCGATCGCCTTGCTAGCAGTTGTCGCGGTGATCGCATGGCGAGGACTGGACGCCACGATACGCGGGCGTGACGACCTGGTCGGTAGTCTTGTCCGAACGCGGACCTTGGGGCGCTACTTCTCTCAGCTTCAATTCGACGCATTGAATATTGTCGCGCCGGAAGAAGTATTTGGGCCGCCGTTGCGGATGAGGCACAACGAACTGGTGCTGGTGAGGCATATCGGCATCGGTGCGAACGCGACCCGCGTTCAGGTTATCCGCTATCAGCTCAAGGGAAGCCAATTGTCGCGTACGGCCTCCGCGCCACTGTCCTCGCTGTCGCAGTTGAGCGATGCATTGACACATATGGATTCATTCGCTGGGGCGATTGTGAGCAACGATGTTAAATCGCTTGGCGTATCGGTATGGCTCGCGCCCACGGGATGGACGGATAGCCAGAGCGTAATCGCGGATGCGTATGCACGTTTTCTCGATGCGCACGGCATTGCCGCAGTCGCTTCGCGCGGTGTGCCGTTGCCGCGAGGTCTACGGATCACACTGACCACGGTTCATCCTGCAGCGTCGTACGTCAGAACGATTCCGTTGCATCAATAACCAGAAATCCGATAACGAAGTAGAGCACGAAAACATATTAGTTGCGCGCGAGCGTATTGACCGATCGATGCGTACACGACTAACCGAGGAGCGAAACAATGAGTACCGACGCGTCACTTCCTTCGCGTACAGGCACACAGAGCTTCAATAGCATGCCCCGAAAACCCGTGGCCAGCCTTTCACGGGCGAGGGAGCTGCACGAGCAAGGCCGGTTCAGCGACGCCTACGAACAATACAAGGCGGTGCTCGAGGCGCATCCTGATGATGCACAGGCACTACACCTGTATGGGGTGCTGCAATATCAGCGCGGCGAAGCGGCTGAGGCAGAAGCGCTGTTGCGCGGATCTGTGTCGCTGCGGCGCGATGCGATGGCGCAGTCCGATCTTGGTGCGGTGCTCGCGGCATCCGGACGCATTGAGGAAGCGCTCGAACAGTTTCATGCTGCGCTCGAAATAGATCCTCGCCATTTGCATTCCCTGGTTCGACTGGGCAACACTCTTCTCAACACAGGTCTTTACGATGAAGCGTTGAAGCATTACGACCGTGCGCTGGAAGTGTCGCCGCTATCGGTCGACGCACTTTGCAATCGCGGCAGCGCGCTGCGTGCACTTGGCCGAAATCTGGACGCGCTAGATACCTATAACCGTGCCGTCACGGTCGACGCGCGCTCGTTCGAGTCTTTCTACAACCGCGGCCACGTACTACGCGACCTTGGAAGACATCCGGAAGCGCTGGACAGTTACGACCGCGCAATCGCAATTCAGCCCGGCAATGCGGCGATGTTGTCGATGCGTGGGCGCACGCTGGTCGAACTTGGCCGTGTGCACGAGGCACTTGCCAGTTTCAATGAGGCGATTGCGATCCAGCCGGAATTTGTCGAGCCTCTGTACAACAGCGCTGTCGCACTTGAGCGGCTGAACCGTCATCAGGAAGCGCTGCAACGTGTAGATCGCGTACTTGCGCTTGACCCAGGCCATGGGCCGGCTATGGCATGCCGCGGCAACATCCATCTGCAAACGGAACAATATGATGCGGCGCTGTCGAGCTATCAGCAGGCGCTCGATGTCAATCCGCGCTCGGTGGACGTGCACTGCAATCGCGGCACTGCGTTTCGTTACCTTGGGCAATACGAGCACGCACTGCAAAGCTATGACGCTGCGCTCGCTGCCGACGAGAAGTTTGCAGAGGCGTGGGGAAATCGCGCGAACGTATTGCAGGACATGCATCGTTACGACGAGGCGATGAGTTCGCTCGACCGCGCGATTGCGTTGCGGCCGGGTCATGCCCTGCACTGGTTCAACCGGGGCAACGTCCTGTACGAGATGGGGCGGCCGGAAGCTGCACTGCAGGCCTATGGGCAGGCACTGACGCTGGATCCGAACTATCGGGATGCGCATTTTGCTCAGGCATCGATGCACCTGGTACAGGGTAATCTCGAACAAGGGTGGGCCGGATATGAGTGGCGCATGCGGGATCCCGACGGGGAACTTGCGAAGCGAACCTTTGTGCAACCGCTATGGCGCGGAGACGTACCGCTCAATGGACGCACGATCCTCGTCCACGCGGAACAGGGTTTTGGCGACACACTGCAGTTTTGCCGTTATGTCGCGATGCTGGCTGAACGCGGTGCGCAGGTGACACTCGAGGTGCAGTTGCCGCTGAAATCCCTGATTTCTACACTAGGTGTTCCGGCGCGCGTGACTGTACGCGGTGAACCGTTGCCGCAAACGGATTTTCACTGCCCACTTCTGAGTCTTCCGTTGGCGCTTCGCACCGGGTTGGACAGCATCCCAGCGAAGGTGCCTTATCTATTTGCGGATTCTGCCCTTGTCGACACATGGGCGACGCTGCTTGGCCCGAAACGGCGTTTGCGAGTGGGGGTTGCATGGTCGGGAAACCCGGTACACCGCAATGATCGGCAGCGCTCGATGTCGTTGACGGCGCTGCTGCCGCTGCTTGCTTGTGACGCTGAATGGATCAGCCTGCAGAAGGTCGTACGAGGGCAGGATGCGCAGATGCTAGAAGGTTTGCCGATACGCACCCTCGATACGCAAATCCGCGACTTCTCAGACACGGCCGCACTGATGCAGTCACTCGATCTGGTGATCACGGTCGATACGGCTGTCGCCCACCTTGCAGGCGCGTTAAACCGGCCTGTTTGGGTGCTGCTGGCGAACCCACCGGAGTGGCGCTGGCTGCTTGAACGTCACGACAGCCCGTGGTATCCGTCCGCGCGCCTGTTCCGTCAGCCGGCGCCGGGCGATTGGAGTGCGGTAGTCGACCTGTTGAAGGACGAGATCGCGCGCCTCGCGCATAGCAACCATGCGTAACGGAGAGCCCCGGTGCAAACACGCTTATCTGAGGATGGAGAGAGCATGACACCCGAAGCAGGTGATGAATCGACGCCGCGCGCCGGCACTTCGGCAATGAGCGGGACCGACGGTGGGCGCAACCCGAAGCGCGACGAGCGCACCTTGCTGCGGGCCAGGGCGGCACACCAGCGAGGCGCGCTGGCGGAAGCCGAGCGGGGTTACATGGAACTGCTTTCCGACGATCCTTTCCACCCGGAAGCATGCCATTTACTTGGCACCCTGCGCTTTCAGATGGGCCGGCCCGGCGAGGCGGAAGAGTTGATCTGGCGATCGATATCGCAGGCACCGTCGCCGCTTGCACTGGCGAATCTGTCTGCCGTGCTGGCAAGCTTGGGCCGATACGAAGACGCGCTTGCCCGACTCGATGAAGCGCTTGCGTTGAATCCAGATCATCCGAGAGCGCTGGTTCAGCGCGCGGGCGTGTTCGCGGAATTGGGGCGGCACGAAGACGCCGTTACGGCCTATGATCGGCTGCTCGCGCAAGCACCGACGTTCGCGGATGGATACGCGTGGCGAGCAGCAGCGCTCCGTTCGATTACAAGGCATGCGGAGGCACTGACGTCGTGCGAGCGCGCATTGAATCTCGATGCACGCTCGTTCGAGGCGCTGAAAGAACATGGAAACGTGTTGCGCGACATGGCGCGTCACGATGAAGCGCTCGGAAGCTACCAAAGGGCGCTTGCGGTCAAGCCTGGCGACATCGATGTGCTGTTCAGGCGTGGCCTTGCGCTGTTGGATCTCAACCGTCTCGAACCAGCGCTATCTAGCTTCAATGAAGCGATCGCGAGCGCACCGCGACTTGTAAGTGCGATTTACAACAGCGCGGTCGTGTTGGAACGGCTCGGTCGACTCGAAGAAGCGCTCGCGCGCTGTGACCGGGTGATCGACCTGGACGCGGCACATGCAAAAGCCTACGCGAATCGCGGTAACGTGCTGCAGTCGCTTGGACGAAATGGTCAGGCAGTGGAAAGCTACGCAAAGGCGTTAGCGCTGGAACCGGACGGAATCGAGGTGTTGTGCAATCAGGCGAGCGCGTTGCGATATCTCGGTCGGCGCGACGAAGCGTTGCTCGCGTGCGAGCGCGCTTTGGCACTCGGCGGAGACGGTGTCGCATCACGTTTTGCGCGAGGCAGGGCGCTTCAGGCGCTGCATCGATATGACGATGCGCTGATGGATTTCGATCGCGTGCTCGCAATTCAACCGGAAAACAAGATTGCGCACTTCCAGCGCGGCAATACGTTGAGGGACCTGCGTCGCCACGAAGAGGCAAAGCATGCATATGGGCAAGCAATAGCACTCGACCCTGAATACGTGCATGCGCACTGCATGCGTGCTTTCCTGTGTCTGACAGTGGCCGATTTTTCAAATGGGTGGGAAGAATACGAATGGCGCTGGCGTGACTCGAACATGAGCGGCGCGGTGCGAAACTTTGTGCAGCCGCGTTGGAACGGAAGGGAGCCGCTCATCGGCAAGACGATCTTGCTGTATGTAGAACAGGGGCTTGGCGATACGCTTCAGTTTTGTCGTTATCTGGTGATGGTCAAGGCGCTAGGGGCGACAGTCGTCCTTGAAGCGCAGGTAGAGCTGCAATCCGTGCTTGCAACGCTGAGCGGCGTAGATGTGTTGGTGCGCTACGGCGAGCCGCTTCCACCGTTCGATTTTCACTGTCCGTTGTTGAGCTTGCCGCATGCATTCGGAACCGACTTGCACACGATTCCTTCTGGCGTTCCATACCTAAGCGTCGATACCCGCCTCAGGCAGAAGTGGCAGGATAAGCTCGGTCCGCGAAGCCGTCCGCGTATTGGCATCGTCTGGTCGGGTAATCCAAAGCATCTGAACGATCATAACCGGTCGATCGGGTTCGATAGTCTGTCGCCCATGATGTCCGACGCCTACGAGTGGATCAGCCTGCAGAAGGTGATACGCGAAGACGAGCGGGATGCAGTGGCCGCATCTCAGGTCAGACACTTCGGTGACGACATCGAAGACTTCTCTGATACAGCTGCGCTGCTTCAAGAGGTGGACTGTCTGCTCAGTGTCGATACATCGGTTGCGCATCTGGCCGGCGCACTCGGCCGGCCGCTCTGGCTCATGCTGCCTTATACCCCGGATTTCCGGTGGCTGCTGGATCGGGATGACAGCCCCTGGTATCCGCAGGCGCGTTTATTCCGCCAAACCTCGCCGGGAGAGTGGAGCGATGTCTTCGAGCAGATCAGGCTGGCTTTGCCCGAGATCGAAGCGCACGCAATGTGAGGATGTCATTGAACGGCATGGACTGGAGGAGGCGCGATGAAGGGCGAGAGCGATGGTCGGATCCATCCGATGGCGGGGGAGCGATTGAACGCGGCCGAGCGCGCGGTCGCCGATACGCTTCGACGCGCGAGGACGCTGCTGGAGCAACGTCAGTTCGTCGAAGCGCAGCGGCTTTACCAGGGCGTGCTGGCGTTCGCGCCCGATAACGTGGAAGCGCTACATTTGCTCGGCGTCGTATTGTTCAAATCAGGTGATGTGCGTCGTGCCGAACCCCTGCTTTCGCGTTCGATTCAACTTGGCCTTAAGCAGGCGTGGCATTTCGCGAACCATGGCGCGACGCTTAATGCGCTTGGCCGTTATGAGCAAGCGCTGTCGGTGCTCGATCAGGCCGTTGCGGTGGACGCGACTAATCTATCGGGTCTAATGGCGCGAGGCGCTGCATTGCTCGGGCTTGGTCGCTACGATGACGCGCTTGCGACGTACGATGCAGTACTTCGCCTGGCGCCGGGCTTATCCGATGCCTGGCGCGATCGTGGTAGGACACTGCGAGGTTTGAAGCGGCCCGCGGATGCGTTGATCAGCTTCGATTCCGCACACCGCATTAGCGCTGGAGACGCGCAGACATGTGTTCAGCGCGGACATGCATTGCGGGACCTCGGGCGGCATGGAGACTCGCTGGAGAGCTATCGGCTCGCGCTTGTCATCCGGCCGCGCGACTCTGAACTATTGACGCTGTGCGGTACAGCACTGATTGAACTTGGGCATGCGCTCGAAGCCCTGGTTTACTTTGACGAAGCACTAATGGTTCGTCCGGAGGATACGCGTGCGCTGTACCAAAGCTGCATTGCACTGGATCTTCTGAAGCGGCATGACGAGTTGTTGAGGCGCTGCGACCGCCTGCTGGCGTCGAATCCGAAATATCCATCCGCATGGCTCGGCCGGGGAAACGCATTGCTCGGACTCGATCGGCCAGGCGAAGCAGCGGATGCATATAGCAAGGTGCTGCAGTATGCGCCAGGTACGATCGATGCGCTGCGCAACAGGGCGGCAGCGCTGCGCGTGCTGGGGCGTTACACCGAGGCACTGGCCGACTACGATGAATCACTCGCAATTGCAGGTCCGGATGCGGAGCTGCTGTGCAATCGCGCAATTGCGCTGCAGCGGCTCAAGCGCTACGACGACGCGTTGGCAAGTTACGAGCGGGCTGCTGCCATCACACCTGCGACTGCGCAGGGATGTGCCGCGCAGGGGATGGCGCTACAGCAGCTAGGCCGTCACGAAGCCGCGCTGAAGGTGTATGAGCATGGCCTCAAGCTCGATCCGAACCATCATGGCGTGCGCCGTGCCGACGCATTTTGCCGGCTGTTGCTGGGGGACTTTGCTCGAGGTTGGGCGCAGCACGAAAGGCGCTGGCTTGACGGTGCGACGCTGCTGGCCCACAGACACGCGGACCGGCCGCAATGGCGTGGCGAGGAGATCGCAGGCAAGACGGTGTTGTTGCACGCGGAGCAGGGCTTTGGCGACACCATACAGTTCTGTCGCTATGCGAGTCTCGCTGCGCAACGTGGCGCGACAGTTTTGCTTGAGGTGCCGGCACCATTGAAGACGTTGTTCGCATCTCTGGATGGTGTCGCCCGGGTATTTGAACAGGGAGAAGCGCTTCCTGGATATGATCTTCAATGCCCGCTAATGAGTCTACCTTTCGCATTCTCCACCCGAGTGGATAGTGTGCCCGCGAGGGTCCCGTATCTGCACACAGACGCCGGTGGAAAACGCGCGTGGTCGAAGCGCCTCGAGGATAAGGCCGTACCGGGAAGACTACGGGTGGGACTTGTCTGGGCGGGTAACCAACGTCATTCAAACGACGAGAACCGATCGATTGCCCTTGCCGATCTCGAGCCGCTGTATCGACAAGACCTCACGTTTGTCAGCGTGCAGCCATATGAGCGCGAAAGTGACCGGGTTGCACTCGAAAATAGCAGCATTGTGACGTTTGGTAGCGCCCTGACGGATTTCGCCGACACTGCCGCGCTAATTAGCGAACTCGACCTTGTAATTTCAGTCGATACATCGGTAGTTCATCTCGCCGGCGCAATGAATCTTCCGGTGTGGGCGCTGTTAAGTCATGTCCCCGATTGGCGTTGGCTGCTAGATCGAGAGGATAGTCCGTGGTACCCCGCGGCACGTCTTTTCCGTCAGAGCAAGACTGGCGATTGGCAGTCGGTGATCGAACGAGTCGCGCATGAGCTTTCCCAGTGGAAAAACACTTACGTGGCGAAAAGCGACACAGATAGTTCAAGATAGCGGAATGCAGGCGAAGTGCCATCGGCGCCGCCGTCGACGAACCATCACCATCTACCTTGCTGCAGAGCTGCCAGAGGGCATAGACTTTCCAGCCTGAATTCGATCACTCGGCGTGGCAGGCGGTGCGTGTGGAAAACGATGCCGCGACGCAATTGCATCAGCAAAATGCCTCGCGGCGCAAACAAGCGCCGCGAGGCATGCGGAAGAAAAACGACTACCCTTCCTTTTTAACGGCCAGCAAAGTTCTTGCAATCGCCAGCGTGGCCGCCGGTCGAAATATTCAGGCCGCTGCCCGGCAAGAGGAAGTTGTTTTGGATCGCCGACACGAAGTTCAACGGTACATCGAAGCCGTTACCGTTCACAACCGACGTGAACGTGGCGTTGCTGTAGTGGTCGTTCAGGAAGTCGATCACAGCCGTCGCCGCCGCCGCGTTAGCGTAGCATTGGCTCACGATGATCTGCGACGTACCCGAAACCGGGTAGCCGGCCGTCGGGTTGGCTGCCGGGTTGCCGCTCGGGAGATCCCATTGCGTCGGATCAGCCGCGGCTGCCGGCGTGCTCGGCACGACGGCGCTCGCCAGCGCATTGTCAGCTTCCGTGAACGTCGGTGCTACGTCCTTGTTCGTGTGCGGGTTGCGCAGGCTAGCAACAGCCAGCTCGTGCGATGCCGAGCTGCTGCGCGGGGCGAGCGTCGTGTTCGTCCAGTCCGGGCTGAGGTAGCCGATCAGCGACGAAGTAGTGGGCGCCGTGGCAGGAGTCAATACGCCCTGCACGCCACCGCTGCCGCTTGCGCCCACGAAGTTGCTCGGCACACCGTTCGGGAATGAATTTGCGAAGGTCGTCGAGTCGGAGAACGTGATCGTCGTGTTGTCAGCGCGCTTCGTCGAGCCGGAAAGCGCCGGGCAAACGGTCGAGAGGTGGCGGGTCAGCAGTTCGCTGGTGCCGCTGCTGTCCGAACGGTAGACGACCGTGATCGGGTTGGACGTCGTCGTGTACGGCGTCGTCGTGCCCGGAATCAGAACGGCGTTCGTATGCGAATCGCCTTGGCCGGCCCAATCCGTGATACGGCCCGAGAAGATACCGCACAGGTCGGCGTCGTCCAGCGCAACGCTATGCGTCTGGCCCGGCGTCGTCGACGGCGTCATGCTGTTGGCCGGAGCTGCGGGCGCGTTCACGAGGGGGATCGTGATCGGCGTGACGATGTACGGGATCTGGATCAGCGGGCCATCGGTATGGCCACGGCCGGTCGTTGCGTTGTACGCGGAAATTTGCGTTGCGAGCAGTGCGGCATCGCTGTTGGCAAAATGGATCGTCGTGCCTGCAGCCAGCGTAAATTGCGACGGATCGTTGCTCAGGAACGCGGCCTGGCCAACGCCCGAGCTTGCCGTCGTGTAACCGAAGATCGCTTCGGTCGTGCCGAAGTCGACGATTTCCGAGTTGATCGACGGAGCAACCAGCGACGAGCCACCACCATGGATAGCCGGAACCGTTTGAGCCGAAGCTGCCGAAGCCGCGATCATACCGAGCGACAGAAGAATAGCCGAATAAGTCTTGGAGAACTTCATTTCCTACCCCTGTGAAGGAGACTGCTTGAAGAGAATGACATTCGGAGCAGAGGCGAGCTGCGTCGCTCACTGCGACTCCAAATATAGAGGTCTCGTCTTTTCGCAGGGTTAAGTTTTCAGGAATCTTAAACGGCAGTTTGGCAACAAAAGGTACGTACATTACGTATTGCCAACAACAACGATCAAGGAATCTAAAAGGCACGCATAAAACGCTATGCGAATAGCAATCCAATGCTTCTTGAATGGGAAGAATTGTACGTACAATCCTTCACGCAGAATTCACAGTAGAAAAATGCTTTAAAGAAAAAACAGGCTCATTCAGTCTGCGGCACAGCCTCAATAAACCGCGCAAACAACACCACATCGTTCCCCGAAAGCACCGGCTGATCCCGCAAAAGAAACTCCCCCGACATCGGCACCTCACACCAGTCAAGCAACTGGTTGGCATTAGGAAACATCGACCCAGGCGAAGCACGATAGTGCAGCCGAAAGAACCGCGGCCGCACCCCATCCAGCCTGCCGAAGTCACCAACATCCTTCACCGAAGCATCGAACACAAACCGCAGCCACGACTGCGGCTGCGGCGTTCCCGCGCTTTGCGCAACGAACGACGCCAGCGCAAGCAGCACATACGGCACATCCGCGTCAGCAATCGTCCTGCATGACCACACACGCAGCACATCCGCATGCTCCACCGCATGCACAAAGCGCCGCACGGTCAAACCCGGTGCAAGCCGCCGCATCTCCGCCAGATGCCTTTGCCAGTTGCCCGCAAACGCATGCCGATGCCGCAAGCTGACATCGGCGTCATACGCATGCGGCCTGAGAAACGTTGTAACCGGAAACTGTGGGTTCACCAACGGGCACAACGCATGTTCCCCCGCCACATGAACAAAGTGCCGATGATGGCCACGCTCCTGACGGCGCGCGAAGATCACCGTTTCCCGGCACACGGGGCATAGCAGCCGCGGTTGTATCAGCTCATAGGTTTCGAGTTGTTCCAGATACTTGTCAGCAGCGATGCTCTGCTGGCCCGACTCAAACAGCGCGTACTCCAGCGTGAGTCTTTCTTTCATGGTCGCGTAGCCAATCCTCGCAATAAGCCACACGCACGCTTGCCGGACCTGCATCGTGTCCGGAATCGTCTGGTCCTCGTGTCGCTTTTTATGTTTGATGTGTTTTGCCCGCTTCGTGCACGATAAGTATCGCGCAGTCGCGCCGAATTGGGTTTCATCTGTTAGCACTTCGTGACGCAAGCATAAGGTTCATTCGCGTCTAGTCAATGAACGACATCATGCATCGCATACAAGAAAAATTCATAAAGCCGCTTGGCACCGCGTGGAAAGCGGATGGTTATAGCCAAACCGCCTCGCAAGCGCTTTTCCGGAAAGGGCATAAACGACTTGTACGTACCATCGGACATATTTTTGCCGCGATCTAAGCCTAGTTTGTGAAGGCAGCGTAACGGGGCTAAGCGGCGTTCGACGTGTGGTCCGCGCATTGATTGATGGCGTCTGCAAAAGAATGTGACGGGGTAGGGACGAACGTCGCCGGCATCAGCCGGCCTGACTTCCGTCCTGTTGATCTGGAGCCTTGCCGTGGCGAGCGACACCCTGTGGGTGCGCTTCGTATCGGCACGGCGATATGCGCGGGAGACCACCGGATGACATGCAGTAGTGCAGCACATCAACAGGCAAAGATTGGCGCGATGTTGTGCGTTCGCGGCTCGGGGAGCGGACTGCGCTCATGAGTGGTCATGCCCGAACTTCTTCGCGCCGCATTGGCCGCGCGCTGTTTTTGGTTGGTCTTTTCGCGGTGCAGCTCGCTCATGGGCAGGTCGCACTAAACTTTTCGAATGCGTCGATCAACGACGTTGCCAAGGCGATCGGCGCGGCAACCGGCACGACCATTATCGTGGACCCGCGTGTGAAAGGACAGCTGAGCCTCGTCGCCGACGGCACCGTCTCGCGCGATCACGCGATCAAGACGCTCGAGGCGGCGTTGCGCATGCAGGGCTTCACACTCGTACGTGATCACGGCATCCTGAAGGTCGTGCCTGAAGCAGACGCCAAGCTGCAGGGCGTGCCGACCTACGTCGGCAACGAAGCTCATGCTACTGGCGATACGGTCGTCACGCAGGTATTCCGCCTGCGCAATGAATCGTCAACCGCGTTGGCGCCGGTGCTCAAGCCTTTAATCAGCCCCAACAACTCGATCGTCGCTTACGGCAACGACAACACCCTCGTCATTACCGACTACGCGGACAACGTGCGCCGCATCGCCGCGGTCATCGCCGGCATCGACGCAGGCTCGTCGCAGAACATTGCCGTCGTGCGCCTACAGCACGAAAACGCAATCGACATCGAGCCGGTGGTCGCAAAGATGCTGGATCCGAGCAGCATCGGCAATGCCGACGCCACGCTCAAGGTATCGGTGACCGCGGACCCGCGTATCAACGCGCTGTTGCTGCGTGCATCCGATCCCTCGCGGATTGCTGCTGCTAAAGGACTGATTGCGCAGCTCGACGCGCCGACGTCGACGCCCGGCAATCTGCATGTTATTCGTCTCGAGAACGCCAACGCGCGCGATCTCGCGAAGGTGCTGCGCGGCATGATCGGGCTGTCATCGGACGGCGACTCAGGATCGGATTCGTCATCATCGCAAGGCTTCAATCAGCGCGACGGTGGTACTAGCAACAGTAGCAGCGGAGGAAGCAGTGGCAGTAGCACTTCCTCAAACTCTTCAACCGGCACCTCTGGCGTGCCGCCGCTGCCCGGTACTTCATCGGGCGGATCGTCGGGTAGCGCAGGCGGCGGCAGCTTCGGCAGCAGTAGTTCGGGCAGCAGCGGCTCAGGCGGCCTGATCTCAAGCGCGCGCGGCGGCTCTGGCGAAGGCAACCCTAATGGCGAATCGATCGCGGCCGACCCCGCTACCAACTCGCTGGTGATTACCGCGCCGGAGCCTGTCTATCAGACCATCCGCAATGCCGTCGACCAACTCGACGTGCGCCGCGAGCAGGTCTATCTCGAAGCGATGATCGTCGAAATGAGCGCGACGTCCGCCGCGAATCTCGGCGTGCAGTGGCAAGGTGCGCTGCAATCGAATGGCGGCAACAACATCCTCTACGGCTCGTCGAACTTCAATGTGCCGCCGACCAGCCAGGGCATCGTCAATCTGACCGCGCAGGGGCAGTCGATCGCGCAGAACCTGTCGACGGCGGCGGCCACCACGCTGCTCAATAACGGCGTGAATATCGGCTTGCTGCACAAGTTCGGCAATTTCTTCGGGCTCGGTGCGCTGGTGCAGGCGCTGGCAACGGTCAGCGACGCGACCATTCTTTCTTCGCCGAATCTGATCACGCTCGATAACGAAGAGGCGCGCATCGTGGTCGGCTCGAACGTGCCGGTGCAGACGGGTTCGTTCGCGACGGCGACTGCGGTGTCCGGTAACGGCGTCAGTGCATTCAATACCTTCGATCGCCAGGACGTCGGCATTGTGCTGCACGTGAAGCCGCAAATCGCGAAGAGTGGTTCGATCAAGCTGCAAATCTATTCCGAAGATTCGTCGGTCGATCCGAATTCGACCAATAACCCGGGCGGCGTGACGATCATCAAGCGTTCGGTGCAATCGACCGTGCTGTCCGACGATGGCGAGATTATCGTGCTGGGTGGGCTGATCCAGGACCAGTATGCGGACGGCAACAACAAGGTGCCGCTGCTTGGCGACATTCCGTGGATCGGCCAGCTGTTCCGCGCGGAGAACAAGGCTCGCACGAAGACCAATGTGATGGTGTTCATGCGGCCGGTGGTCATTCGCGATAGCCGCACCGCGTCGGACATCTCGTTGAACCGCTACGACTATGTGCGGCAACAGACTACCGGCTACCAGTCGGATAACCGCATCGAGCGTGACCACGATAGTCCGGCCTTGCCGCCGCCCGCGCCGACGCCTTCGCAAGGTGTGCCGGCGCAAGAAGGAATTTTCGATCTGAACCAGATGACCCGGCCGGTGCCGCGCGCGCCGGCAGATCCGGCGCCTGGGGCGGCGCCTGTGCCCGATGTGGGCAGCGGTGCGTCCGTGTCGGCGGTGCCTTCGGTTCCTGTCGTAACGGATGCTGGCGCGGGAGCGTCCATCGCGCCAGCGGTGCGTGCGCCGCAGCCTGTCGATCCGTCTCCCGCCGCCGCGGGCGTGAGCGTTCAACGGACGCAGCAGCCATGACAGACGAAACCGTGATGACTCCCGTGGCTGCAACGACAGCCGGCCGGCGTGAGCCCCACGTCGAATCGTCGCGGATGCTGCCCTATGGTTTCGCGCGCAACGCGCAGATTCTGATTGCCAATCAGGATGAGGGCACCACCGAAGTGTGGATCAGCGATCGCACACCGATGTCGGCAATTGCCGAGGTGTCGCGGCACGCATCGACGGTGTCGTTAGTGTGCGTGCCGGCCGACGAACTCGCGCAGGCGATCAACGCTGCCTACGCGCGCCAGGATGGCAGTGCGGCGCAGGTGGTCGGCGAAGTGGAAGGCGAAGTCGATCTGTCGCGGCTGATGCAGGACATTCCGGAAGTCGAGGATCTGCTCGAGTCCGAAGACGACGCGCCGATCATCCGGATGATCAACGCACTGCTCACGCAGGCCGCGCGCGAACAGGCTTCGGATATTCACATCGAGCCGTTTGAGAATTCGTCGGTGGTGCGCTTTCGTGTCGACGGTACGCTGCGCGACGTCGTGCGGCCGAAAAAGGCACTGCACGGCGCTTTGATCTCGCGGATCAAGATCATGGCGCAGCTGGACATCGCGGAGAAGCGTCTGCCGCAGGATGGCCGGATCACGCTGCGCGTCGGCGGCCGCCCGGTCGACGTGCGCGTTTCGACGCTGCCGACCGGCCACGGCGAACGCGCGGTGCTGCGTCTGCTGGAAAAGGACGCGGCGCGCCTGAACCTCGAAGCGCTCGGTATGGCCGCCGATACGCTCGGCCAGTTCGACAAGCTGATCGCGCGCCCGCACGGCATCGTGCTGGTCACGGGCCCGACCGGTTCGGGCAAGACGACGACGCTGTACGCGTCGATGTCGCGTCTCGAGACGGCCACGACCAACATCATGACCGTCGAAGACCCGATCGAATACGACCTCGGCGGCATCGGCCAGACGCAGGTGAACGAGCGGATCGGCATGACCTTCGCGCGTGCGCTGCGTTCGATCCTGCGTCAGGATCCGGACGTGATCATGATCGGCGAAATCCGCGATCTGGAAACGGCGCAGATTGCAGTACAGGCATCGCTGACGGGCCACCTGGTGCTCGCAACGCTGCACACGAACGATGCCGCTTCGGCGGTCACACGTTTGACCGACATGGGCGTCGAACCGTATCTGCTCGCCTCATCGCTGCTTGGCGTGCTTGCTCAACGCCTGTTGCGGCGCCTGTGCCCAGTATGCAAGGAAGAGCGCGAAGAAGACGGCCACAAGCAATGGCATCCGGTCGGCTGCCCGAAGTGTTCTCACACAGGCTACTCCGGCCGGCGCGGCGTATACGAACTGCTGCTGATCGACGAACCGATCCGCGCGCTGATCCACCGCAACGCGTCCGACGCCGAAATTCTCACTGCCGGGCGCGGCGCGGGCATGCGCACACTGCGCGACGATGCAAACCGCTGGCTTGCATCCGGGTACACATCCCTCGAAGAAGTCTTGCGAGTAACAGGCGGAGAATGACATGTCGGCATTCCGGTACGAAGCGATCAACGCTGCGGGAAAGACGCTGAAGGGTGTACTCGACGCAGACAGTGCGCGCGCTGGGCGCAGCCAGTTGCGTGCGCAAGGATTGACGCCGTTGCTCGTCGAGCTGGCTGCGGCGCGTTCGCAAGGGGCGCGTGGCCAGCGCCTGTCGCTCGGCCGCAAACTGTCGCAGCGCGAGCAGGCGATTCTGACGCGCCAGATGGCCAGCCTGCTGATTGCGGGCCTGCCGTTGAGCGAAACGCTGACCGTGCTAAGCGAACAGGCCGAGCGCGACTATACGCGAGAGCTGATGGCGTCGATTCGCTCCGAAGTGGTGGGCGGCCACTCGCTGGCTAATGCGCTGTCGCAGCATCCGAAGGATTTCCCGGACATCTATCGCGCGCTGGTGGCCGCCGGCGAGCACACCGGCAAGCTCGGTCTCGTGCTGTCGCGTCTTGCGGACTACATCGAGCAGAGCAATGCGCTGAAGCAGAAAATCGTGCTGGCGTTTACGTACCCGGCGGTCGTTACGCTGATCGCATTCGGCATCGTCACGTTCCTGTTGAGCTACGTGGTGCCGCAGGTGGCCAACGTATTCGTCAGCACGAAACAGCAGTTGCCGTTGCTCACGGTGATGATGCTCGCGTTATCGAATTTCGTGCGCCATTGGTGGTGGGCCGCCTTGCTCGGCGTGATCGTCATAGTGTGGCTGGTGCGCGGTGTTCTTGCGCAGGCCGGCCCGCGGCTTGCGTTCGATCGCTGGGTGCTGACTTCGCCGCTGTTCGGCAAGCTGGTGCGCGGCTACAACACGGTGCGTTTCGCGAGCACGCTGGGCATTCTGACGGCAGCCGGCGTGCCGATCCTGCGCGCGCTGCAGGCCGCCGGCGAAACGCTCAGCAACCGCGCGATGAGCGAGAACATCAATGATGCAATCGTGCGCGTGCGCGAAGGCACGTCGCTGTCGCGCGCGCTCGGCACGACCAAAACCTTCCCGCCGGTGCTGGTGCACCTGATCCGCTCGGGTGAAGCGACCGGTGATGTGACCACGATGCTCGACCGCGCTTCCGAAGGGGAATCGCGCGAACTCGAGCGCCGCACGATGTTTCTGACGAGTCTGCTGGAGCCGCTGCTGATTCTGGCGATGGGTGGCGTGGTGCTGGTAATCGTTCTCGCGGTGATGATGCCGATCATCGAGCTGAACAACCTGGTGCAGTAATGCGGCTTCACGATCGCAAACACGCGGCTTGCACCGCGCTGGCCTGCGAAGGTACGAGCTTCGCAGGCACATGGCCAGCCGCTTCAGTGCATAAACACGTCCGCGTTCTGGACCGCAGCAAGCGGGATCTCGCGCCGCACATTGTTGTGCTCGACGACGACCGAATGCGCGCGCACTTCGCTGAGCGTCGTGGCGTTGTCGACCGCACCGTTCACATGCACGACTTTCGCGGGGCCGTCGCCGACACTGATTACCGCAGCCGCATGCTTCGCGTCGAAGGCCAGCACGCCGAGCACCTGGATCTGGTTATTGATGCGTTGCTCCGGCTGCGCACCGAACAGCGTGGCGCCGGCCTGCACGTCGATCGGCGCGGCAGGCGCGGGCAATACCGGAGCATGCGGAGCAGGCGCGCGAAACACGTGTATCCACCAGGCCACGACAGCGAGCAGCACGATGGCGGACGCAGCGGTGGCAAGCATGGGTGCCCGTGGCAAGGCGCGTGGCCAGGAAGGGAGGGTGAGCATGGCGGTCTCGGTAGGGTTGGCGTGGCGTGACGAGGACGTCATCGGGTTGGCTGCGCCAGCGTACTGTATGGCGCTGGCTTTTGCGCAGTGATTTTTCGACACGAAGGTGAATCGATGATGACTGAATGGAATATGCCGGCGCGCATTCGCTGCAATGGCAAGCGGGCACGGCGCGATCAGCGCGGCTTCACGCTGATCGAAATCATGGTGGTGATCGCGATCCTCGGCATTCTGGCCGCGCTGATCGTGCCGAAGATCATGAGCCGGCCGGACGAGGCACGCCGCGTGGCGGCCAAGCAGGACATCGGCTCGGTGATGCAGGCGCTGAACCTGTACCGGCTCGACAATGGCCGGTACCCGACGCAAGACCAGAACCTGCAGGCGCTGGTGCAGAAACCGACGGTCGACCCGATACCGAACAACTGGAAAGATGGCGGATACCTCGAACGGCTGCCCAACGATCCGTGGGGCAATCCGTACCAGTACCTGAGTCCCGGCGTGCACAGCACGATCGACGTGTTCAGTTATGGCGCCGACGGCAAGGCGGGTGGGGAGGCCAACGATGCGGACATCGGCTCGTGGCAATAAGCCCGGCGGCACGGGGCACAGCGCGGGGGCGGCAAGGACCGCGCAGCGCGGCTTCACGCTGCTGGAAATGCTGGTGGTGCTGATGATCGCCGGAATCCTGCTGGCGGCCGTGGCGCTCGTGCCCACGCGCAACCGTCGCAGCGATTTGAATGAGGAGGCGCAGCGCCTCGCGACCATGCTCGAGTCCGCCGACGACGAGGCGCAAGTGCGCTCGGCGCCTATCGCGTGGCAGCCGGTGAACGGCGGCTATGAATTCCTGCAGCGTGTCGCCGGAGGCGCGTGGCGGCCGATGACCGACGATCTGCTGAAACCGCACCGGTGGGGCACGGACGTGACAGGTGTCGCGATCCGCTATGCGGGCAGCGGCGAGTCGACCTCGCGCGTGATCTTCGGCGATGAGAGCGTCAACGTGCCGGTGACGGTGACGTTGATCTCGGGACAGGAGGAGCTGAAAGTGGTGAGTACGGGGGTGGGCAATTTCGCGGTGCAACGGCCATGAGCGCATTGCGTTACCCATTGTGGACGGCGGGCCGGACGACGGAGCGGCCATGGCGAGCCTGATCGTGCTGCTGCCTGCGGGCTGGGGCGGCGATGCTGCCGCCGACGCCGACCAGGTCGCGCTGCCGTTTGCATTGCTCGACGGCAAAGGCGAGTTGCTCGATAGCGGCAGGGCGCCATTTTCGACATTGCCGTCAAAGTCCGACGCGACGGTGCTGATCGTGGCCGCGCGAGACGTGCAGTTGCTGCTTGCGCAGCTTCCGCCCGTCACCGGTGTGCGGTTGCAACGCATCTTGCCCAATATGGTCGAAGAGCGTTTGCTGGAGGATCCTCAGCGCTGCCACATCGCAATCGGTCCGGAAACCGGGACGCCCGGCGAGCGTTGCCTCGCCGTCGTCAGGCGCGGCTGGCTTGCGGCGGTTCTCGAGCGCTTCGCGCAGGCTGGACATAAGCGTTTGCGCGTGGTGCCGTTGCTTTATTGCATTCCGTGGGAAGAGGCGACGAGAGAGAACGAGGCGGCAGAAGCAACGCAGGCCGACGTGGGCGACGTGCTGGAGCCTGTCATGTACACCGCCGAAGTGGTCGTCGATGCAGTCGATGCGCGCGTTAGCGGCACTGAAGCGACCTTGGTCGCGGCTGGAAAGACCGCTTCCGGATCCATTGCGAACCTGCCCGTTGCAGCGGCGGCTGTGCACGCGCAAGCTTCAGCCGCAGTGGCGCTGGTGACCGAAGCGGTGGTTGCGGGGGATGACGCGAGCGGACGGCTGGAGCTTGCGGTACGCCAGGACTATCTCGGCTTCGGCCTGAACATCGTGTCGGAGCAGCTCGAAGCGACGCTGGTTGGGCTATCGGGCCGGTATGCACTGACGCTGTGGGCATTGGACGGTGTAGACGCGAGCGCGGTAACGGCAGCGACAGCACGGCTCGGGCAAGCGCAGCCCTTGTCGCTAGCTGCGCTTGCGAGCCGCGCGCTCGCCTGCCGCTTCAACCTTTGCCAGTTCGAATTCGCTAACGCCGGTCGCAGCCGCATCGGCGCGGGCGGATTTCGGCCATGGCGGCCGGCTGCGGCCTTGCTCGCGATGTCGCTGGCCGTATCCATCGTCGCGATCAATGTGCATTGGTTCCAGCTGCGGCAGCGCCGCGATGCGATCCAGACGCAGATGACGGCGCTGATGAAATCGGTGTTTCCGCAAAGCACTGTCGTGCTGGATCCGCACGCGCAGATGATCACAGGCGTAGCGCGGCTGCAGGCCGCGACCGGCGAGGTGCGTGCGGACGATTTTCTCGCGCTCGCGTCGGGCCTTGCGCGGGCGATGCCGCCGATTCCATCGGCCGCGATTGCGGCGCTCGACTACAGCAATACATCGCTGCAGGTCGCGTTCAAGGCGGGCACGAACATCGACTCGGCCGAACTGCAGCGCCGTTTGATGCGCATCGGTATCTCCGCGCAAGAGAATGAGGGCAAATGGACACTCAAATCCGCGAACTCCGCGTTGCACTGACCGAATGGTTCGGCGCGCGCGCACCGCGCGAAAAGGCACTGCTGGTTGCGGGCGGCGCATTGCTGATGGCCGTGCTCGTCTACACGATACTTTGGCAACCGGCCTCCGATGGCGCGGCATCCATCGATGCGAGTCTGCCATTGCTTGAAGGGCAGCTCGCCGATATGCAGATGCAGGCCGACCGCGCACGCCAGCTGAAAGGAGCGGCGGCGTTGAGTACACCGTCGGGTCCGGCGCTGCGCGACGCGCTGTCGAACTCGCTAGTCGAAGCGGGTATCGCCAACCCGCAGCTAACGGTGCTCGGAAAGAGCGTCCAGGTCGACGCGAAGGCGGTTTCGTTCAACACGTGGATGACGTGGCTTGACGATGTCAGGCGTACCCGTCACGTTCGCGTGGTCGGCACGCATGTCACGGCGCAGGAGCAGCCGGGCCGCGTAAGTGTCTCGGTGACGCTCGAACCTGCTTCCGGGTCGTAGCTGGGCTGCAATGGTGCGATCCGACGCCGCCCGTTCAGGCTGCGGCACATGCTCTTTAGCGTTTCGCTATGCAATCCGCAAAGCTCACACCTCTATTACATGCGGATAGGTGGGCCGGTATGTATTGCCGTGCATGACAATGCAATGGCAACGCCAGGCAATACGCATCGAATATGCACAGCAATGTGGCGTGAAGTTGCCGGCGGCGAACGGGTGCCGCTGCCTGCGGCGCCGCGTCACCTGTCACGCTTTCTGGTCAGCGGAAATATCCGGACAAATTGCACGGATGGTCCGTACGCGAAAAAAACATCACCGATGTAAATCGCGGCGACATATCGGGCAACAATGATTCCTTCGTCGCCATCGCATGTATGCGGCAGAAATGCGCGTAACGTCCGTTTGCGTCAGCGGCCGAAGCACTCGAAAGACCTTGCTGTGCACGACAAAAATTCACGACACCGCAATCGACGTCAGCTTTGCCGTGATCATTAGGATCACGGATAAACACGGCCTCGAGCGATATTTTTTGACGAGGGGGCGCGCGAGGCGGGGTGCGAGAGCGGCGCATAGGCTCGTTTGCCTTGTCCTGCCTCGCTTTATGGATGTAACGTATTGAGAAGGGGAAACCCGCACCGCGCGGCGATTAAAAAATATCCCGATCCACCAATCAGACCGCATTCTCCATATCTATGCCGGGATTTCGCTGATGTTGAAATTGATCAATGTCCGGCATTTTATCTCGTAATTAATACGGTATCGGGAAATTTGAAGTTTAATAATTTTATCTGCGCGGTCTCCATTATAACAAGGCCATAGCGAATCAAATAACATGTCGGCAATCGGGCACCTCGAAATGGCCACCCATCGCCGTCCCTATTGTGAATGAGATATGTCAGATTGTACGTACAAGCATGCCTGCGTAAGCGTTCAGTAGGGGTCCATCCGGCTCGCCCAAGGTGGAAGCGCCTTACGTGCGCCTGCCACACGTATAGAGTACGATCTACCGAGTTGCAGCAGTGCGGCATTTATTTGCAAAATGCGTCGCCCAGATTACACGAAAATCAAAGAAACAAAAGTTGGTTGCCGCTCGGGATTGTTGTATCTATAATCCCCAACTCTAAAAGAAGTTAATGCCGATCCTCGATTTTTGCTTTGATTTAATGGCCATGGACCGATGCGGCTGTATGCATCGGAAACGAAGCAGCCATCGCCTCGACGCGATGGGACGAGAGAAGGGGTCACACGGTGGATCTGGATTTCTGGCAGTCAGCATCAACCACATCAACACGTGAGTTCAGCAAGCATCCGTCAAGGGCGCTCAAGCAGGCAGTGGACGAAAGCGTGCTGGTGATCACCAAATACGGCCAGCCGGTGGCCTGTCTCAGTTCAGTGGAGTACTGGCGTACGCTGCTCAGGCAGGCGCAGGCCAGTGCGTTCGACGAAGCCAGCACCGAAGCCGGGCACGTGCCGCACTTCTGTGTCGTCGACGAACGCCACTACAACGAAATCATGCAGGCTCTACGCAGCGAGCCGATGAACCCATATGACCGAGGTCCACGAGAAATCGCCAATCCCGTAGCGGGCGATCAGCGTATCGAGGCGTGCGTTGATGCGGGCCGAGTGGATGCGGCAATGAACGATGAAGTAGCCGCTGGTCACGGCGACAATGGAGCCGGCAGGCAGCGAAGCGTTGAGCCCGAGCGGTGACAGCACCAGCGCGACATCCGTAATGCTGTTGAACCACGCGGTGGCGCGCCGCTCTACCAGCCTGTGAGCCAGTTCCGCCGAAACCGTCGGAATCGACGCTGCCAGCACCGTTTCTGAGGCCGTGTTGGCATTCACGTAGGTGTAGTCGGGCAAGATCGTGATGAACGGTGCGAGCGCGTGGATCGCATCGTGGTCGTAGCCCGGCACGCGGATCAGGTCGTCGGGCGTGACGAGTTGCAGCGGCCAGTTAGCGTCGCCACGTGTCTCGGTCAACGAATGCAGCATGTAGTCGGCGGTGGCCTGCGCAAGCGCGGGGCTTAGCGACACGCTGCTGAGCAGTTGACGGTACGCGATCAGACCATCGGGATTGACTTGCCAGGGCGCGTGCGGACCGGGCCGGGACACCAGGTCCGAAAGATTGAAGCGTGCCTGCGCATCTTCGACCTCGCCGGATATCCACGCGTTTGCCAGTTCGGCATTGGTCGCGGCGACGTCGCGTGGCAGGAAATCGGCAAGCTGCGCATCGTTGACCTTTTCCGACCAGGGCTGCCCGACATAGGTGACGTTCGAGACGGCCGCCTCTGCATGCAGTGTTGCGCGCGCCCATTGCACCGCGGCGCGTTCCACCCACTGCGTCTCGACAGCGAGGCGTTGATTCTCGACGTCGCGTATGGAAACCATTTCGCGCCACACGACGCTGGCCGCCAAAGTCGCCGCGAGTGCGACTACCAGTAAAGCGGTGACGATCGCGATGCCGCCTTCACGTCGCTTCGCGGCAGGCCCCCGCTTGCGGTGCAGCGTCGTATCTCGTTGCATGCTTCCTCCTGCGCTTTCGCGGCAAACCGCCAACAACTGTTCCGCTGCAGCATAGGGCCGTTCTATTTCGGCATCTTGACGAATGGTACATACAATCCAACGCGGTCTTTGTACGTACCATTTGCCTTAAATCTGCCCTTATCCATGGATACGATGAAGCTCTAACAGCGGCATGGGGACCTGGATCGTTGTCCAGGCGCCGGCCGCGATTTTCGGGGAGGCGGCTTCTTCAAGCGGGAAGCGCTTATTTTGGAAAAGGGCGTTCATCCACTCGACCAGCGGTATATCGACGCGTACGCGTCGCGTGCCGAGTCGTCGCCGGATTGCATGGCGACGCTGCCGTCGCCCGTGCGCTGCCCGCTTTGCGATGGCCCGCTGGAGCGGTCCGCGCGGCGGCGCCAGGGCTATCGCTACTTTGCGCATCGCGAGAAAGCCGATGGCGAACGGTGTCCGTTGTCCACTTCGAGTTATCAACTGCTCGGCATGCTGGTTGGATGCGAGCGCAATCCGCTGGTGGAAGTCGAGCACCGTATGCGGTTTCTCGACGCGTGGCAGCGGCATTACCGCATTGCGCGATCACTGGCGCCGATGCTCACGCTCGAACGCTTCGCGGCGCTGATCAAGTACGCGGACGTCGTCAATCTATGGTCGCATCCGGCGCTCGACCGGCGCGATCTGCCCTACGTGCTGTTAGTGATGGCCGGCTTTATGACCAGCCGCGACGCCAATGGCGAAGTGACGCGGGTGAGGTTCTGGTTCGACGGCAGCGTGCAGCATGTGAGCGATCTCTGGCGCGCGTCGCGTACACAGAAGCCGGAGCTGTACCGTATCGTTTATCGCGATCCGCTGCATACGCCGTTTCCGACTTCGGCGCACATCTTGTGCTGGGAGCGCGTTGCGCAGGCGACGCGAGTTGCCGATACAGGGGTGCCGCGGCTCAGCCGCGATGAAGTACAGCTCTTCACGCGGATGATGGAAGTGCACGATCTCGAGCGTCGCCTGACGCAGGCAGACGACGAGATCGCGTGAGACGCTAGTCAAGCTTGCTTGCGGTGCCGTGCACAGCCGCACAGCGGTTCAAAGTTTCGAACCTCCATCCACATGCAAGGTATCGCCCGTTACCCAGCGCGCTTCATCTGAAGCAAGAAACGCGACAGCCGCGGCGATGTCATCGGGCTCGGCCATACGTTTGAGCGCCTGCATTCCGATCGAAAAATTCCGCCCTTCCTCGCTTTTCGCGAAACTCGACATATCGGTCGGCACGACGCCCGGCGCTACTGCATTCACGCGGATACCCCGCTCGCCGAGCGCGACAGCGAAATGTTTGACAAGCGTGTCAATGGCGCCTTTAGTCGACGCATACGCGGCCAGCGTGCCGACCGACGTGCGCGCAGCCAGCGACGAAAGCAGCACTACACTGCTGCCTTTGCACATCACCGGCAGCGACTGCTGGACGAGAAAGAACGGCGCGCGCACGTTCACCGCGAACAGGTTGTCGAAATCTTCGACAGTGGTGTCTTCAATGGTGGCTGCGCGCGAGATGCCCGCGTTGGCCACCAGGATGTCGAGGCGGCCGCCGATGATCGCTCGGGTGCGCTGCGCAAGCGTATGCGGGCCATCGGCGAGACGCAGGTCTGCGGCGATCTTTTCGGCTTTGCCGCCTGCCTGCAGTATCTCGGCGACCACCGCGTCGGCCTCCGCAGCGCCGCTGCTGTAATGCACCAGTACCTGTGCGCCTGCCTTTGCGAGTGCCAGCGCGCTGGCGCGTCCGATGCCGCGCGATGCGCCGGTTACCAGCGCGGTCTTGCCGGTCAAGATAGTCATGTTCGTTGCTCCTTGAAATTGGACGGCCTGTGCGGCCGGATAGTCGGTGTCGTGCACGAGCCTGAAACAGGACGACTCAGCCCGCCGTCTTGCCGCCATCGACGCTGACGATCTGCCCGGTGACGAATGCAGCGCCGTCAGACGCGAGGTACAGCACGGCGGCCGCGATGTCCGATGGCTTGCCGATGCGTGCAAGCGGCACCGAGCCGGCCAGCGTCGCCTTGCGTTCCGCTGTGCCGGTGAAGCGATCGAGCATCCCGGTGTCGGTCGGACCCGGCGCCACCGCATTGACGCGTACGCCGGTGCTAGCTACTTCGAGTGCAGCCGACTTCGTGAAGCCTTCCACCGCATGCTTGCAAGCCATCCCGCTATATAATTTTTGACGAACAGCAGGAAGCCTTATGGAATAAGGGTTTGTGCGATTTTGTCAAACGCTGGTATTGGGCGTGTCAGCGGAGAACCTGCATCAATCGGCGGAACAGGCGCCATTTGATTCTTACAACCCCTTGCTCTCACCGGTAGCTGCCGCGCGAAGGTTAGGAAGGAAAAGTCAACCAACTCAACGGTCCTTATCCGCCGGTAGCGAGGTACTTGGCCATGACGAGGTATGCTTCACCGAGCGAATTTAGAAATAGCTGCAAGCGATAATGATCGACTTCACCGCCGCTGTTCGTATATGGATACACGTCCTTAGGGTCGCGCTGGGGCGGGTAATATCCATCGGCTATGGCACTTACCCGCAAGAAAGCCGCATCAGCGTCTTCTTCGTCTTCGTTCTGCTCGTAAAAATCTTCGTCCACGTAAGCTACTGCCCAAGGGAAAAGCGCTTCCGCTAACGCTTTCGGTTTGTACCCCGTGTATGTCACGCCCCAGTCTTGCTGCAGGGTTTCGTTGCCATCGTCGTCGTAGACGTAGACTTGCACGGGGGACCGCCCTAGGCCTTTGTTAATCCAGTGTTCGAGTTCGATGGATACCTTGCCTCCGCCCTTAATGTGCCGCATGAGCGGCTCGTTAATCGCTAGCCTCCGCATACGTTGCTGTGCGGGTGATCCGTCAAAGACTGCCGATAGCGCGTGCATGCTCGCTACTCCGAACCTGTTTGCCTTCGGAATTTCTATAGTCCAGGATTTTCCCGTGCGCGTGATGTGGTCACCGTCAACATGGACCCAGAATGTCCCTGTAGCTTCTGGAAGATGCAAAATCAGCAACACCGGCAACGAGTGGTTCGTCCAATAATCGAGATGAGTGAGCCTCCCGCGAAAGACGTATGCTGAGTCGGTCTCCCGCACATGACTGGGACCGGTCTTTATCTGCACGGCGACCAATTTGCCTGTCGGGTTCCCCTCTTGAACGAGTTCGATCTGGGCATCGATACCCATGTCGATGACAGGTTGTTCACGGAATATCCATCCAAGCTCGTTCAGACATATGCCTTGGACAGCATTGACGCCAATTTGCTCAGTCGCATCAAAGCGAGGCATCGTGATTTCTCCTTTGCAGATCAAACGCTGTTAGCTCGCACTATTTGCGCGAGCTATCTTCATCGCGGCTATTGTCACCAATCCTCTTCATACGGGAAATACGATCTGCTCACAGTACTTTCTGCGATGAGGTGTGCCCATAGTGCATGGAGCTTGCGAGTCTGATAGGTATCGGCTCGACCAAACTGGTCACTAAAGGCGCGTGCATAGTCGTCCTTTTGCACCAGTTCCCCTTGGTACGACTTCGACTTCTTATCAAAGGTTGTCCATCGCACAGCAGGCTCTGCGTCGATGACACTCAGGTCAAGAAAACACTCGATTGCGCAAGCCCTGCCGTTAATGTCTTCGACGGCATCTCCAGATGGTCCGAGCGTCCTGAAACGGCTGAATTCTGGCAACGATGGAAGTGTCGTCACTTTGACATTTGTCGACATGTCCAGCGAACTTATCGCCTCCGACGCGCCTCGTCCGGCGGTGTCGTTGTCAAGTACGATAAGCATCCGGCCCGTATATCCGATACGAGCGAGCCCGCGGCAAAAGGCGACTAGGTTTCCAACCCCGGGGAATGGGTTGCCGTCCTTCATGTCGATGAAGTCGAAAAAATCGGCCACTTCTGGATAGAGAAGTTGAAGGCTGCGCTGCAGGATATGCACGTCCGATGAGCCCTCGGTAACGATCAAGCACCGCTCAGCACCGCTACCGGGAACGATGTCACTAGCCGAAATCCATCCGTTTTCGACGATGTCCGCATATTCCCAACGGATCGGAAGATTCGCCAACTCGGGGAATTCAGCCAGGAGGCGTAATACAAGATAGGTGTCTAGCGGTCGACCAAAAGTCCCGATAACCGCTTGGTCGAAATCGAAATAGACGCCTTCCGTCTCCCATGGTAATGAGCGTAAAAAGCTATTCAACGCTTCGAAAGACGGGCGAGGCATACCATTTTCACCATCGTTTGATGGAGGTTCAGACCAGCTACGACAGGCAGTGAGTGTATAACCGAGCATTTCCAAGCGTGGTTTGATTCGACTCAATGACCTGCACAGGCAAGGTTTCTCTTCAATGATCCGCTCGTTGTTATCTCCGACGTATTCGTAAGGGCCTAACGCTTCGTCGCCGGGCTGAAAAAGCACACCGTGATCCGTATAGCCTCGATTTTTGCCCCAGTCGATGTGAATATGTCCTGCAGAAAGATAGACCATCGATCCCATAAAGGCTCCCGTCGTTGATTGCGCCGAAGATTCTGTCTGGCCTAGGCTACTGCCTTACGCGCCAGATGGCTTAAGCAACCCTTTTTGTTGCTGATAGCTCTTTGTCTCGAACAGAAAATCTGCCAACGTCTTCGCTGAATTGACAGCGAGCTTCGCATGATGCCGCTCGGGTTTGTAACTTTTTGCATGGCTATCCGACATTCTATTTCGCATAGACGAGAGGCCATTGACAATCGAACTCAAGCCACTCAATACCTGCTTGAGGCTGTCGGAGATGTCTTTGCGGCTCGCATCCATGTTTAGCATTGTCCGAACTCGGTTGAAGAGCTTGACGAGGTCTCCATCGAAAGACGGCCGGGCTTCCATGCTCAGATCGGCTTCGATAGCTAGAAGCATCTGTTCAAGCAACGCTCGGGCGTTGGTGATCGCTCCGTCGTAATCGCCAGATTCAATCTTGCTGCGGCACTTCTGGATCTGCTCCTCAATGAATGTCGCCGTTAGCTCGGGCAACGTCTCGGGGATAGCATCCACCGTAACAAGAGAGCCTGTGATCAACTGCAACTTGTGGAACGGCCCTAAACGTACAACTTCGTAATTTTCGAAAACAAGTAGTTCGTTCAATTTCCCTAGACATTCGTGGTCAGTGAGAAGAACGTCCTGGTGAATTCCGATCCAGTTGCGCGCGTTGATGATTTCGCAAAGCAGTTTTTCTATGGCGGGCTTGGACGCTAGTTCGGTGAGTTTCTCTCGGGCGAAGGCTGAGCGAGACGGAAAACCTGATCCATAGACGTCTCGATAGCCGTAGCTATTGAAAAGGGCTACGAGATCCGGCCCTGACCGATATGGCCATCCGTTCGTACCTCCGCAAACGAAGTCAGCCAATTTTTGGATTGTGAAGGCGGTGAGGTTCATGCATTCCTGTTTTGATTTCGCTTCGAAAGGATCGCGTGGGCAGCAGGCCGGACCGGTGGCATATAGCGTTATGTCGGGTTCCACCAATCATCAGGCATTCCGGACATACTGCCCCATTGCTTCATCTCTGGAAATATCTCGTCCCAACTGTCTTCCAGCAGACGGCGATGCGGTTGTGCCTCCGTTGGAAATTCGGCCGTCGCAAGTGCACTCAGTTGAAAATGCCTATACTCCTTCGCTGTGCCTGCCGAACAGAAGCGGTGAATGCTCAGGTAGTTGATGTCTTGTGACGCCATCTCGAATTCATTCACCGATGTAACGAAGAACGGCATGGCCTCCACCCACTCTTTCGGAAGCCCCCTTATTTCCAGCCTTGCACGAACGTATGCGTTGAGCGCTCCGACGACGTAGGGAGTAAGGAGATACCAGTCTTCATAAGTGATAACGACAGGATAAATCGGCAGTCCGTTCGGAACCCACTTCGATAGCCCTTTACGAGCTTCGTCGATGTTCGCATATAGCTGGCCGACCGCTTCAGCCAGGTCGTCAAGCGCCTTATCAAGTGCCTCGCCAGGGCTCTCTTTGGCTTCCTGCTTCATCCGACGTGTCTTGCACTCGATGAACAAATTGCCGGTGTCATCGCTAACGATCCAATCTACGCCGTGTTTGTTTAGCTTTCCGACCTTGTATGGCTGCTCGCTGGTTATCGAGAATCTGTCGATGTCGAAAACGTCACCAAGGACCCGGCCAACGTAGCGCTCGAACGCGTGGCCGTACTCATTGGCGTATTTGATAGTCTTGGTATTAACACCCTGCAGCAGATCGTAAAAGAGACCTTCGGTAACACGCCGGAGCAGAAGATGCGGCAGCGGGCACCAAAGCCGATTGGGTTGCATCGGATCGATATTCACGAATGGCGTGGCTTCCAAAGCGTTCCACGTAAATTCCCAGCCCTCGTCATCGCGCCGCAACTCCTCAAGCCGTTGACGAATAGTAGGAAGCGTTGTGCCAGTCATCCGAAAGAATGTGTCACGAGCATCGTGCGAGATACCAAATCCGGAATAATCTTGTGATGCGTTAGTTCCCGGTTGCCGCGTGCCGGTCCCGGAGATGGCGATCGCCAGTAAAAACATGTCTCGAACCGAAAGACCGGTCGCTTGCTTGAATATCGGGGCCAACTCGGAATCGTTGAAGATGTGATATGCGCGGAAGAGACGTGCTTCATCGCGTGAATATTGCCATCGCGCTTGCTGATGGATCAGGGTATGCAGCGCATTGAAGGCGTCGTCGCCAGAGCTAATCGTCCGCTCGGAGATACCTTGGCTGATCCGTCGAATATGGTTGATCATCCTGACCAGACCGTTCCGTGTGGAAAGTATGTCGTCGGTTCCGCTCGCATTAAGCAGTAGTTCTCGGCACAACGTGTGCAACTCCCACACGTAGAAAACTATTGCTGACCCGTTCCACGCGATAGGACGTGTAATGACCCCGGAGGCAGCAACCAGCTTCTGACAATGCCATATCTCCATCAGTGCGGGTTGCAACGCAGTCCGGCGAAGGTCGTTCCTAAACGGCTTGTAGAGATCGTAGATATTCACTGCGCGACATGTTAGGCTGAAATTGACCCTAATATCATACCTGTCAGATGAACCTTTTCGTCATCGGAAATCTTGACCGTGCCAAGAGTGGCAAATCCCAAGCGTTTCGGTCGGCTTTGCGATGCAGGAGCAATCGCTTAAAACTCCCCGGTTAACACCTATCAGCTGCTGCTAGCCCTTGCGGGAATGGCTTGCGCGATACCGACAAACACCCCGCAGCTCCTACTTTGAAGTGCCACCCGGTTGCGCTTTGCATTCGTAATACCTACCGTGGCTATCGCGAGTTCGTAGAAGCCCCGCCACGCGAGGTCATGCAGCGCATCGCAAGCTGTGCCGCATATTTCACTGCAAGCCCGCGCAGTTGCTGCGTCCCGAGGGCATGCCGACCAGCAGTGAAGCGGTACAGGAAGACGTAGGCGCGCTCGGGGATACAAGCAACATGCCGACCTCGGATGCCGTTCCTGTCAGGAAGGCGAAGGCGGGGCCGGTCGCGTCCGCGATGGAAGCGGCCTTTATGCAGGCGAGCACACTGGAGTGTAAGCGTGTAGCCGGTGACGTCTTGACGCGACGTTGGAGCTATCGGTCTACGCGGAGCTGATCAGCAACGCGCCAAGGCGTAAGTTCGTCGACGCGATTGATG
>NZ_BAAGSQ010000033.1:0-150730 GCF_054782355.1 Paraburkholderia jirisanensis
GAAGCGCTGCCCTACGCGCTGCAGCAGCGCTGCATGCAGGCACTCCCGCACACCGGCCTGCATAACCTCTACGGCCCGACCGAAGCCGCCGTCGACGTCACCAGCTGGGTCTGCTCCGACACGCTGCACCCCGGCATCGTGCCGATCGGCAAGCCGGTGGCTAACACCCGGATGTATATCCTCGATGCGCATCTGCAGCCGGTGCCGCTCGGCGTTGCAGGCGAGCTTTACATCGGTGGCGTACAGGTCGCACGCGGTTACCTGAACCGGCCGGAGCTGACCGCCGAACGCTTCATCGCCGATCCGTTCAGCGATGACGCCGATGCCCGTCTGTACAAGACCGGCGACCTCGCCCGCTTCCTCGCCGATGGCAACATCGAGTATCTCGGCCGCAACGACTTCCAGGTGAAGATCCGTGGTCTGCGTATCGAACTCGGCGAGATCGAGGCGAAGCTTGCCGCATGTGAAGGCGTGCGCGAAGCGGTTGTGATTGCCCGCGAAGACACTCCCGGCGATAAGCGTCTGGTCGCCTATCTCGCAGCCGACGACATCGAATCCGTCACCGCGGCCGCGCTACGCGTACAGCTTGCCACGCAACTGCCCGAGTACATGGTCCCGTCTGCGTTCGTCGTGCTGACCGAACTGCCGCTTTCGCCCAACGGCAAGCTCGATCGCCGCGCGTTGCCTGCGCCGGATGCTTCTTCAGTCATCACCCGCGACTACGAAGCTCCGCAAGGCGATATCGAAACCGCACTCGCTGCGATCTGGCAGCAGCTACTTGGCCTCGAACGCGTCGGCCGTAACGACCACTTCTTCGAACTCGGCGGTCACTCGCTGCTCGTCATCAGCCTGATCGAGCAACTGCGTCAGCATGGCCTGCACGCCCACGTGCAGACGGTCTTCACGTCGCCCACGCTCGCCGCGATGGCTGCGTCGGTCGAACGCGGCGAGGCTTGTGCCTTCGTCGTGCCGGCCAATCGCATCCCGGCCGGCTGCAGCGCGATCACGCCGGACATGCTGCCGCTCGTCACGCTCACGCAGGCCGAGATCGCACGCATCGTCGCGGAAGTGCCCGCAGGCGTCGCCGACATCCAGGACATCTATCCGCTCGCGCCGCTGCAGGAAGGCATCCTGTTCCATCACCTGCTCGGCACCGAGGGCGACGCGTACCTGATGCGCACCGTGCTCAGCTTCGACGCACGCGAGCGTCTCGAGCGCTTCCTCGGCGCGCTGCAAACCGTGATCGACCGGCACGACATCCTGCGCAGCTCGGTGCACTGGTCCGGCCTGCCGCAAGCGGTACAGGTCGTGCATCGCGAAGCGAAACTGCCAGTGCAAACCGTCACGCTCGACGCAACCGGCGACGCGCTGCAGCAACTGCTCGACGCGACCGATCCGCGCACGCTGCGCCTCGACCTGCAGCGCGCGCCGCTGCTGCGCGTCTACCAGGCCGCCGATCCGCATTCGGATGCATGGTTCCTGTCGCTGGTCGATCATCACATGATCAGCGACAACGTGACGCTCGAGTTGATCCTCGCCGAAATCGAAACGGTGCTGCAAGGCCGCGGCGACACCTTGCCGCCGTCGCTGCCGTACCGCAACTTCATCGCCCGCACCCGTGCGATTGCGCCGGCCGATCATGAGGCGTATTTCCGCACGCAGCTTGCGGACATCGACGAACCGACCGCGCCGTTCGGCATTCTGAACGTGAAGACCGACGACGAGCAGATCGACATCGCGGTGCTGCCGCTGGTGCCGAGCCTCGGCCAGCGCATCCGCGAATGCGCGCGGCAGCGCGGCGTGACCCCGGCGGTGCTGTTCCATGCCGCATGGGCGCAGGTGCTCGCACGCTGCACCGGGCGCGACGACGTGGTGTTCGGCACCGTGCTGTCCGGCCGTCTGCAAGGCTCGGAAGGCGCCGACAAGGTGTTCGGCATGTTCATCAACACGCTGCCGGTACGCATCTCGGTCGCACAATGCAGCGCCGCCGAACTGGTCAGCCAGACCTACCAGCGCCTTGGCGGACTGCTTGCGCATGAACAGACCTCGCTGTCGCTCGCGCAGCGCTGCAGCGCGGTGCCCGCTTCGATGCCGCTGTTCACCGCGTTGCTGAACTACCGTCTGAGCAACGTCGCCGACCGCGATACCGCCGAGCGGCTGACCTCGCAAGGCATGCACGTGCTGGCCAGCGAAACGCGCACCAACTATGCGCTGGACGTGGGCGTAGACGATCTCGGCAACAGCTTCTCGCTGCGTGCGCAATGTGTGCCCGGCATCGATCCGCAGCGCGTCGCCGCATATCTGGCAACCGCGATGGAGTCGCTGGTCGACGCGCTGCAGGGCAACGACGCGCAACCGGCCAGCGCGCTCGAAATTTTGCCGGCGCACGAGCAATACCAGTTGCTCGACGAGTTCAACGCCACCGCTGCGGACTGGCCGCACGACCAGCTGATCCACCAGCTGTTCGAAGCCCGCGTCGATGCGCAGCCGGAGGCCGTCGCGATCGTCTATGAAAACGACGCGCTGACCTACGGCGAACTGAACCGCCGCGCCAACCGGCTCGCCCACCAGCTGATCGCGCTCGGCGTGAAGCCGGACCAGCGCGTCGCGATCTGTGCGGAGCGCAGCGTCGACATGGTGGTGGGTTTGCTCGGCATCCTGAAGGCAGGCGGCGCCTATGTGCCGCTCGATCCGGCCTATCCGGAAGAGCGTCTTGCCTATATGTTGAGCGACAGCGCGCCGGTGGCGCTGGTCACGCAGCAGGCGCTGCGCGACACGCTGCCCGCAGCCGGTGTGCCGACACTGCTGCTGGATGGAACACCGGACGGCACGCAAGACGGCGTGCAAGACGCCGCCAGCAGCGACGCCCCGTTCCAGCACAACCCGGACGCCGCCGCACTCGGCATCACGTCGTCGAACCTCGCCTACGTGATCTACACGTCCGGTTCGACCGGCCGCTCGAAGGGCGTGATGGTCGAACACAAGTCGGTGGTGAACTTCTGGCGCGTGCTCGGCCAGACCACGCATCGCTACTGCCCGGCCTACTCGAGCGTCGCGGTGAACGCAGCGTTCTCGTTCGACATGTCGATCAAGGGGTTGTCGCAGTTGCTGTCCGGACATCGCGTGGTGCTGATTCCGCAGGCGGTGCGCGCAAGCGGCACCGAACTGCTGGACTTCCTCGAAAAGCACCGCGTCGACGCGTTCGACAGCACGCCGTCGCAGCTCGAAGGGCTGCTCGCGGCGGGCCTGCTCGAGCGTGCCAACTACCAGCCGGTCAGCGTGCTGCTCGGCGGCGAAGCGATCAACGCGACCACCTGGGACAAGCTGCGCCAGTCGGGCACCACGCGCTTCTACAACATGTACGGCCCGACCGAAGCCACGGTCGACGCGACCATCGGCCTGATTCCGGAGCTCGGCGAGCGCCCGAGCATCGGCTGGCCGATCGCGAACGCGCAGGTCTACGTGCTCGACGCGCAGATGCGCCCGGCGCCGATCAACGTGGCCGGCGAGCTGTACATCGGTGGCGCCGGCGTCGCGCGCGGTTATCTGGATCGTCCGGAGCTGACCGCCGAGCGCTTCGTGCCAGACCCGTTCAGCACGACGCCCGGTGCGCGCCTGTACAAAACCGGCGACCTCGGCCGCTATATCGCCAACGGCACGCTCGAGTATCTGGGCCGCAACGACTTCCAGGTGAAGATCCGCGGTTTCCGCATCGAGCTCGGCGAAATCGAAGCGCTGCTCACGCGCTGCGAAGGCGTGCGCGAAGCGGTGGTGATCGCCCGCGAAGACCAGCCAGGCAACCAGCGCCTCGTCGCGTATCTGACTGCGCACGAAGGCTACGAGCTGTCGGTCGCGCGCCTGCGCAACCGTCTGGGCGCGGCGCTCGCCGAATATATGGTGCCGGCCGCGTTCGTCGTGCTCGCCGAGTTGCCGCTCAATCCGAACGGCAAGGTCGACCGGCGCGCGTTGCCGGCGCCGGATTCGTCGGCGCTCGTCACGCGTGCCTATGTGGCGCCGCAAGGCAGTATCGAAGTGGCTGTCGCTGAAATCTGGCAGGACCTGCTCGATCTCGAACAGGTTGGCCGCTACGACCACTTCCTCGAGCTCGGCGGCCACTCGCTGCTCGCGGTGCAACTGCTATCGCGGCTGCGCAAGATGCTCGGCGTGCGGATCGCGCTGCGCGATTTCTTCGCGCAGCCGACCGTCGAAAGCCTCGCGCGCATCGTCACCTGTGCGACCCGCGCGCCGCTGCCGGCACTCGTGAAGGCCGAGCGCAGCGAGGTGCTGCCGACCTCGTATGCGCAGCAACGCCTGTGGTTCCTGAACGAGCTCGATCACGCGGCCGGTGCCGCGTATCACATGCCGGCCGCGCTGCGCCTGCAGGGTGAGCTGCAGCGTGACGCGCTGCGCGCCACGCTCGACCGTGTCGTCGCACGTCACGAGATTCTGCGTACGTCGTTCGCGGTGCACGACGATTATCCGGTGCAACGGATCGCGCCGCCGGACACCGGTTTCGCCCTGGTCGAAACCGATCTGCGCGCGCTCGATCCCCTCGCGCAGCACAACGAAGTCGAACGCATCAGCCAGCTTGAAGCGAGCGCGCCGTTCGATCTCGCCAACGGCCCGCTGATTCGCGGCCAGCTGCTACAACTGGGCGAAGCGGATCACATCCTGCTGGTGACGCAGCACCACATCATCTCCGACGGCTGGTCGATCGGCTTGCTGGTCGACGAAGTCAGCACGCTGTATGCCGCGTTCTGCCAGCAGCAGCCCGATCCGCTGCCGGCGCTGCCGGTTCAGTATGCGGACTACGCGGCATGGCAGCGCCAGTGGCTGCAGGGCGATGTGCTGAAACAGCAGCTGGAGTTCTGGAAGAGCCATCTGCACGGCGCGCCGGCACTGCTCGACCTGCCGGCCGACCGGGCTCGCCCCGCGGTGCAGAGCTACGCCGGCGACAGCGTGCCGTTCGCGCTGTCGCCGCAGTTGAGCGATGCGCTGCGACAGCTGAGCCAGCAGCACGGCACCACGCTGTTCATGACGCTGCTGGCCGGCTGGGCGGTCACGCTCGGCAGCTTCAGCGGTCAGCACGACATCGTGGTCGGCACGCCGGTGGCGAACCGCCAGCATCCGGACCTCGAGAAGCTGCTCGGCTTCTTCGTCAATACGCTGGCGATCCGCGTACGGTTCACGGAAAACTCCAGCATCGAGCAGTTGCTGGCCCAGGTCCGCGAGACCGCGCTCGCCGCCTATGCGCACCAGGACCTGCCGTTCGAGCAGGTGGTCGAAGCGCTGCAGCCGGTGCGCAGCCTGAGCCACAGCCCGATCTTCCAGGTGATGCTGAGCATGAACAACACGCCGGACGTCGAACTGTCGCTGCCGGGCCTGGCACTCAGTTCGGTGCCGCAGGCGCAGACCACCAACCAGTTCGACCTGTCGCTGTCGATGATCGACGACGGTAGCGCGGTGGCCGGTGCGCTGATCTTCGCGGCGGACCTGTTCGATGCGGCCACGGTCGAGGCGATCGGCGCGCGCTTCTGCGACGTGCTGACGGCCTTCACGGCGGATCCGCAGCAGCGCGTCGCGGATCTGGGCGCGCGCTTGCCTGCGCGGTTGCCCAAGCCGGCGCAAGCGGTGACGCATCTCGCTGCGGGCGCTGCGGGTGCTGCGGGTGCTGTGGCCGCGGCCGCCACACCGCAGGTTGAAGCCGAAGCCGTGCAGCTCCCGTACGAAGCGCCGCAAGGCAGGATCGAAAGCGCCGTTGCGCAGATCTGGCAACAGTTGCTCAAGCGCGATTCGATCAGCCGTCACGACGACTTCTTCGAACTGGGCGGCATCTCGCTGATGGCGGTGCAGATGGTGTCGAAGCTGCGCCCGCTCGGCATCCAGGCGAGCCTGCGCGACCTGTTCACGAACCCGACGCTGAAGGCGTTTGCCGCCAGCCTCGATCGTGAATCGGCGGCGAAGCATCATCCGAACCTCGTGCCGATCCGGACCGGCGGCAGCGCCACGCCGCTGTTCCTCGTGCACCCGGTGGGCGGCGAAGTGCAGTACGCGCGCAGCGTCGCGGCCGTGCTCGATCTCGACATCCCCGTCTACGGCCTCGCCGCACGGGGCTTCGCAAACGGCGAGACGCCGCTGCGCACGGTCGAAGCGATGGCCGACGTGTATCTCGACGCGATCCGTCAGGTGCAGAACAAGGGGCCTTACCGGATCGCCGGATGGTCGGCGGGCGGCCTGATCGCCTACGAAATCGCGCGCAGGCTGCTGGCCGCGCATCAGCGGGTCGAGTTTGTCGGCCTGCTCGATGCGTCGTGCCCGGCGCCGCGCGACGATGGCGTGTCGACTTTCAGCGAAATGGAGTATCTGCGCTACTGGCTGCCGCAGACCCTGCCCGAGTCGCTCGCGCAGCAGTTCGCGGCGTTCGGGGAAAGCGGCGACACGCGCGCGGCGCTCGCGTTCTGCAAGGCGCATGGGCTGCTGCCGAAGGAGATCGCGCACGACATCGAGGTCGACATGCTGCATCGTCACCTTGCGGTCGCGCATGGCATCCAGGAAGCCTTGCTGGCGTACCGGCCCGCGCCGCTCGTCGCAGCACCGGTTACCTTGCTGGCGGCGAGCGCAGTAGAACGCGCGGACCGTACGCTCGGCTGGGGTGCGCTGCTCGGCGAACGGCTGCAGGTCGTGCCAGTGGATGGCACGCATCTGACGATGGTCGAAGCGCCGCAGGTCGACAGCCTCGGCAAGGCGTTGTCGTTCGCGCTGGCGCCGAAGGCGGTCGCGGCTTGAGTGTGGCTTGAAGGTGGTCTGGAGGTAGCTTGAGCACGGCTCGAGCGCAGCGAGGCGCCGGCGGGTGGGATACGCCGGCGCCTCGTCGCCCGATCAGGACTCGACGTCTTCCAGACTGAACAGCTCGCTCTGGTCGTTGTAAGAGAAAATCTCGCCGTAACGGCCCCAGTTGATCACTGCGTCGAGCGTCTCTTCAGCGGCGCTGTCCGACAGGAAGTCTTCCAGCTCCTGCTCGAAGCGCACGCGCGGCGCCCGATGACCCGGCCGCTCATTGAGCACCTTCTTGATCCGCGCCGCCAGCGGCACATGCCGCAGCAGATGTTCGGCGAACATCATTTTGCGTTCCTGCGTGCCCGACTCGGCAAATACGCGCGCCGGCGGCGTCAGGAAGACGTCGCCTTCGCGCACGTCGGCAAAGCCCAGGTGCTGCAGCATTTCCGCAATCGGAAACAGATCGTCCACTTCCAGATGCAGCGAGCGCGCGATTTCCGGCATGTCCGCACGCCCGTGATACGGCGCAGCGGCCAGCGTCTCGATCAGACCGGCCATCAGGTTGGTCGACACATGCGGCAGGCCGCTATGCAGTTCGAGCTCCTTCCGGGTGGCCTCGCCGGTCTGGCGCGCGGTCATCTTCGCGTAGATGTCGTCCACGAGGCGCCGGAACGCCGGGTCCAGACGGTTACGCGGATGGTTGAACGGCACCTTGATCTCGGCGATCACGCGGCCCGGGTTCGACGACAGCACGAGGATCCGGTCGCACATGAACACCGCTTCCTCGATGTTGTGCGTGACGATCAGCACCGACTTGATCGGCATGCGGCCCTGCGTCCACAGGTCCAGCAGATCGGTACGCAACGTCTCGGCGGTCAGCACGTCGAGCGCGGAGAACGGCTCGTCCATTAGCAGCAGCGTCGGGTCGACCACCAGCGCGCGCGCAAAACCCACGCGCTGCCGCATGCCTCCCGACAGTTCGCGCGGATACGCGTTCTCGAAGCCGTCCAGACCAATCAGATCGATTGCCGCGAGCGCACGCTCGCGCCGCTCGCGGGCCGGCACACCCTGCGCCTCGAGCCCGGCCTCGACGTTTTGCAGCACCGTGAGCCACGGAAACAGCGCGAAGGTCTGGAACACCATCGCGACACCGCGGGCGGGCCCATCGAGCGGCTTGCCCATGTACGTGACTTCGCCGTCGGTCGGCTCGATCAGCCCGGCGATGATCCGCAACAGCGTCGACTTGCCCGAGCCCGAGCGGCCGAGCAGGCCGACGATCTCGCCCTCGCGCAGCGACAGGTTGACGCCGTCCAGAACAAGCAGCTCCTCCTGGGTCTTGTTGAAACCTCGGGTGACGTCCTTTACGCGCAGCACTTCGTCGCCGGGTACCAGTGGCGTGCGGAGCACGTCGGCGGATACAGCTTCAGGATTCAGCATGGCATTTCACTCTCAATCGAGCCGGAGCTTCGCTTCGGCATAGGCATACATCGGACGCCACAGCAGGCGGTTGAACAGCGTGACGAACAGGGACATCACGGCAATGCCGAGAATGATCTTCGGAAAGTCACCGGCGGCCGTGGTCTGCGCGATGTATGCGCCGAGACCGTGCGCGGCCAGTTTCGTGTCCCCCCACTGGACGAACTCCGCAACGATGCTCGCGTTCCATGCGCCGCCCGAAGCGGTGATCGCCCCCGTGACGTAATACGGGAAGATGCCCGGCAGCATCGCCCGACGCCACCACTGCCAGCCGCGGATGCCGAAATTGGCGGCCACCTCGCGATAATCGTTCGGATACGCGCTGGCGCCGGCAATCACGTTGAACAGGATGTACCACTGCGTGCCGAGCACGATCAGCGGCGACAGCCAGATATCCGGGTTCAGATGGAACCTGACGATCACGATCACGAACACCGGAAACAGCAGATTCGCGGGGAACGCCGCAAGGAACTGCGCGATCGGCTGCACCTTTTCGGCCAGCGCCGGACGCAGCCCGATCAGCACGCCGATCGGCACCCACACTACAGACGCAATCGCGATGAGCAACGCCACCCGCAGCAACGTAGCGAGCCCGAGCACCAGCACATGGCCGACTTCGTCGAGCGACACGCCGGTGCGCACGTACGTGACCACCCGATACACCACGTAGAGCGTGACCACAATCACGACGATCGCCCAGACGATGTCGCCAAGCTTCGACACGTTGCGGCTTTGCAGCTTCGGAAAGTTCATACGGCTGCGCGCGGGCAGCCGCATCGGCACGCGCGCGGCGTTCGCGAACAGCCAGCCGAGCGGCACCAGCAGACGGTGGATCAGCCGCGTGCGGCGAATCAGGCCGAGCAGCCACGATTCGGGCGCGTTGCCGGAGCTGGTGTTCTCCATGCGGAACTTGTCGGCCCACGCGACCAGCGGGCGGAACAGCAGCTGGTCGTACGCGAGGATCACGACGGTCATGGTCAGGATCACCCAGCCGACCGCATGCAGGTTCTTGTCGGCGATCGCCTGCGCGAGATACGCGCCGACGCCCGGCAGCGTGATCGTGTTGTCGCCCACCGTGATCGCTTCCGACGCGACGACGAAGAACCAGCCGCCCGACATCGACATCATCATGTTCCAGATCAGGCCGGGCATCGAGAACGGTACTTCGAGCTTCCAGAAGCGCTGCCACGCGGTCAGATGAAAGCCGCGCGACACTTCATCCAGATCGCGCGGCACGGTGCGCAGCGACTGGTAGAAGCTGAACGTCATGTTCCACGCCTGGCTCGTGAAGATCGCGAAGATCGCTGCCAGCTCGGCGCCGAGCACACGCCCCGGAAACAGCGCGAGAAAGAACACGACCGTAAACGATATGTAGCCAAGCACCGGTACCGACTGCAGGATGTCGAGAATCGGCACCAGCACCGTGCCCGCGCGACGGCTCTTCGCGGCGAGTGTGCCGTACACCAGCGTGAAGAACAGCGAAGCGACCATTGCCGCGAGCATGCGCAGCGTGGTGCGCATCGCATACTCGGGCAGATTCGCCGGATCGAGCGAGATGACCTGGGTCTTCAGCGCGGCGATCGGCGCCATGGTCTGGTGAAAGCCGATCGCCACCATCGCGATCACGCAGATGATCAGCGGGAACGCGACGAAGTCCCAGCGGTTGGGCAGCACGCGCCATGCGGACGCATGGGCGGTGCGGTTCGGATTGAAGCTGAAGTCCATCAGGCACCGCCGCGATCGTGGTTCGGCGCTGACGAAAACAGCGCCGTAAGGGTGTGCCAGCAGGCTGTGAATCGATGCGGCTCGCGGGCGCGCAACGCAAGCATGCTGTCGTAGTGGGCGCGCGACTCGTGGACGTGCGGCAGGTGCGGCAGGAGGAGGCCGAAGTTCATGATATTTCTCCGCGTGTCTGGCTTGAACGGATTCACGGAAAGTCGGCAGACACGCAGCTTGCGCAGTTCGAACGCGCAGCGACAGACTGTCTAGCCGCTTCCCTCGGGTAAGGGTTGGGCAAGGCAACGTAAGGGGCAACTATCACTGTCGGGCATATCGGCTCCTTTGTGCAGGTGCGCGAGACGGGCGCACGTGGGTCCAGGTGTTCTGATACGCGAGCCACTCGGGCTGGCGCTAACGAACACCATCGCGAGCGGATGAACGAATGAACGCTCGCGACGCGATGCCATGTGGACGTGCGAATCCGCTGCGTCCAGATGGCGCAAAAATCAAGGGTGCACGGAAGCGATTGACTGCGGCGCGCACCGTCTGCCTGCTGGCGAGACGGCGGCTAAGAGAAGAAAGCGCGGACGTCTTGCCGGTCAGGCAGCGAAACTGTTCGAAGATCGACTACTGCTACTGTCCAAGGCATTAGCCCCTTTTGTGACGACCGGCGAATTCTAGACACCCCTGAATACGGAAGTCAACATGATTCCATAAGCAGAGCCAGGATCGCTGCGACGCGCGTCGGCAAGTCGCGGCAATCCCCGTCTGAACGGCTGCATCAGTCTTTCGGAACCGCTGCTTTTTCACGATTAACGAAAGATTTTTGCAAGGCACATCAGGCCGCTTGCAGTCGCTTCGCTACCGCGCTTCGCGACCGCTTGTCCGGCGCGATGTTTATATGGTTTTTTTGCTTGCGGCATCGCTTGCGTGGCGACTAAAATTCGCCCGTCTTTACACAAGGAGTCCTTCGTGGACGCATGCAGTAGTGGCAGTCCGATGCCGGCTCGTGCCGGCAACCCCACCGCGAGATAGCAGCCGCAGGACCCTCTCCTTCGCCGCTCGCTCGCACTGGTCAAGTTAGCGCGCTTCATTGCCGACTGGCTTTCTGCCGGTCTGTCAGCCGCACGCTCCCTCTGTTTTTCCGCTTTTTTTCGCTGTTTTTCCGCTTTTCGCACGTCTGTCTGCGAGACGCAGTCACGTCTTCATACGTCGCCTGACCGGGTCGGGCTGGACGGGAGTGGGCTTATGTTCTTCAAATCGATCGTGATGTCTTTCGGTGGCGGGGTGATGGCGCGTGGCCCTGTCGCCGTGGTGCTGCTGACGCTCGCTATCACGCCGCCGGCGCTCGCCCAAACGAGCGGCGGTGCGACGCTCGTTACGCCGCCGGCAACAAGCGACTCAAGCGACACAAGCGGCTTCTGGGATCGCTCCAACCTGTTCGGCGACATCGGCGGCTTGCGGCCGTGGCTCGACCACTACGGTGTGACGTTCAACCTGCAGGAAACCAGCGAATATCTCGGCAACCTGTCCGGCGGGGTGAAGCGCGGCGGCGCTTACGATGGGCTGACCCAGTTCGGCGTCGCCGTCGATACGGATAAGGCAATCGGACTGCCGGGCGGCACCTTCAACGTTTCGGGCCTGCAGATTCACGGCACCAGTCTGACCCAGCGCAACCTGCTCACCTTGCAGAGTGCGAGCGGCATCGAAGCCGACAGTGCCACACGGCTGTGGGAACTCTGGTATCAGCAATCGCTTGCCGCAGGGAAGATCGACGTGAAGGTCGGCCAGCAGAGTCTCGACCAGGAGTTCATGGTGAGCCAGACCGCCACGCCATTCATCAACGCGACGTTTGGCTGGCCGGTGCTGCCATCCGTCGATCTGCCGGCGGGCGGCCCGGCCTATCCGCTTTCATCGCTGGGCGTGCGGGTGCGCGCGCGGCCCGCCGATGCATGGACGGTGCTGGCGGGTGTGTTCGACGGTTATCCGGCGGGTGGCGAGCCGGGCGACCCGCAGCAACTCAACCGGCACGGCACCCACTTCAACCTGTCCAACGGCGCGCTTGTTATCGGCGAAGTGCAATACGCGCTCAACCCGCCGTCGGCTAACGCAACCGGTCCACAACCGGTCGGTCTGCCCGGCACCTACAAGCTGGGCTTCTGGTACGACACCGGGCACTTCGCGGACCCGCGCTTTGACAACACCGGCCTGTCGCTCGCCAATCCCGCAAGCACGGGCATCGCCGCGAGTCACAACGGCAACTACAGCGTCTACGCCGTTGCCGACCAGACGGTCTGGCGTGCACGCGCGAACAGTGCGCAAGCGGTGTCGGTGTTCGCAAGAATCACGGGCGCACCGGGCGATCGCAACCTGGTCGATCTGGGCTTGAACGCGGGGGTGACGCTCGGCGCGCCGTTCGAGGGGCGCGACCACGATGTGATGGGACTGGCACTCGGCTACGCGAAGATCGGCGGACACGCACAGCGCCTCGCGAGCGACATGGCGGCTCTTGGCACAGGAGGGTATCCGTTGCGCAGTGCCGAGACCATCGTCGAGGCCACCTACCAGTACCAGGTCGCGCCGTGGTGGCAACTGCAGGCAGATGTGCAGTACGCGTTCCGTCCAGCGGGCGGCATTCCGGATCCGGACCACCCGACGGAGCGCGTGCGCGATGAGGCTATCGTTGGCGTGCGAACCAGCATCACTTTCTGAGCAATCGAGGTGACGGGCGAGCCGGTTCAGCACACCATCTCACGCCATCAGCTTCTCGAGTTCCGGGCGCGTCATCATTTCACCCATCGCCACCGCGATCTTGCGCGCACCCTGGAACACGCCGGCGGCTCGATCAGATGATGGCCTGCAAGCCCTTGTCAGCGATGATGTTGAGCAGCTTGAGGGCGGGACCGGCGGGGCGCGTGTCGCCTTGTTCCCATTTGCGTACTGTCGATGCGGTGGTGTGTAAATGATGCGCGAACACCGGCTGGCTGAACTTCAGCCGCTCGCGCAGACGCTTGATGTCGTCGGCACTAAACTCCCGCACTGGCGGTGGGCTGATCGCGTCAAACTCGCGCATCGTCACCTTGTTGATTGCACCCGCTTCATGCAATGCGGCCAGGTCGTCCCGCAGGGATTCAATGATCTTGCTCTTCACAACACACCTCCAGTAACACGCCCGCCTGCAACGCCTTCGACAACGCTACTGTGGGCAGCGTCAGGAACACCTTGCCGGCATATTGCAGTGCCCTTCTCTCTTCCTGCGTGATGTTCGCCTTGTCGCTTTTAGGGAACCCGTGCAGGAACACATAACGACTGCCGATTTTCGCCGACAGCAACGTGCGGTATCCGCCACTCTTGCCGCCGCCTGGACGTGCAACCCGCTTCTTGTAAAGGAAGCCACCCAGGTCCGCATCAATCAGACCGCTTTCCATTTCCTTGACCGCCTTGCAAAGAGCGGCATCCGGCAGTTTCTCGCCTGCCTGCCACCGTGCGAAGTCCTTGCGCTTGAGGACTTTCATATCCATTCAACTCCATTACTATACCCGAAACGGGCATACTTTTCCATCTATCCAATCCGCCGTCGAGCGAGCCCGAAGGCGACCTGCCGTGCCAGTGTCGCGACAGGCGACGCCCCCGGTAATCCCTCTCCCTGATTCGCCGGGTGAATGACGCAGCGCTGCGATCCGTCTGGCTTCTATCTGGCTAGACAAATCGGATAGCTTATCATTTCATCATCGCTGACAAGGTGAGCTACCCGACAGGAATTCACCCTATCGGTCCCGGGAACGGCCTTGCGCTGCTTGCCAGCGTTGATGCCACACCGGCATGAAAATAAAAACCCGCGGACGATCGCTCGTGCCGCGGGTCTACCCCCTTCTTCAGACAATCGGTTCAGCACACCATCTCACGCACCCATCAGCTTCTCCAGTTCCGGGCGCGTCATCATTTCACCCATCGCCACCGCGATCTTGCGCGCCCCTTCGTACGGATCGCGCGCATGCGCGGTCAGCATGTTGTCGAGCATCACGACGTCGCCCTTGCGCCACGCAAAACGCACCGCGCAGGCCTCGTACGCGTTGCCGATCAGCGCCATCGTTTCGTCGTCGATCTGCGTGCCGTCGCCGTAACACACGTTGCGCGGCATGTATTCCAGACCGACCAGATCCAGCAGCCCCTCGCGGATGCCCGGCCCGAGGCAGTATGGGTGGTGCAGTTGTACCTGATTGAAAAACGCGCGCTCGCCCGTCACCGGATGGCGGATCACCGCGGCGCACGCGGTACGCATCTGCAACGCGTCGCCGTCGAGCCATCTGAATTCGGTGCCCACCGCGCGACAGCGCGCCTCGACCTCGGCGCGCTCATCGGTCTTGAAGAACTCGCGCCACGACAGGTCCAGCTCTTCCGTGAAGGTGCGGATGTAGATCAGCCCCTTCTGCTCGAAACGCTCGACCACCTCCGCGGGCAGCGCGCCGATCATCTGGCGGATGTCCACCAGCGGTGTCGCGCCACCCTTGAGCGACGGCTGCTCGCAATAGAACCATTGCTTGCGCGGCCAGCTCTCCAGATGCGAGCTCTCGTTGTGATACAGGATCATCTGCTGCTCGGGGTACGGCGTCGAGCGGTAGATGTTCTTGCCGCCTTCTTTCTTCGGCAGGTCACCGTAGGTGCCGTGCAATCCCGGCGACAACGCCTCGGCGAACGCCTCGAAATGAGGCGGCGCCGGTAGCTGGAAACCGCGGAACAACAGCGCCGCATGCCGGCACAACGCATCGCTGACGTCGCCGCGGTGCTCTGCCGCCCATGCTACCGGGTCGAGTTCGCCCACCGGCTCGATCACCACCGGAAAAGTATGCTGCCCGCTCAACTGCGACAGCGTCACCGACGCGCCGAACTGCGCAGCCGACACCTGTAGCAGCGCCTGTTGCGCAGCGCTGTCGAACGCGGTGTGCTGCTGCTTGCTGGTCGCATTCATCGCTTCCTCCCATTCATGGACATCCTCGTAGACGGTTGCTGGATTGATCGGACGGCCACTGCCGCCCGACCCTGGCGGCCCTCACCTGGCACCTTCGCCTGGCACCCTCGCTGGCAGCCCGAAAACACGCCCGCCCATTGCAGCATCCCGCGCATGTGCTGTCTGTCACTGCAATCCGTGACACGCACGCAGGTGCCCCGATGTCCCCGAATGCCGTGACATACCGCGCCGCTTGCCGATGCTTAAATCAATCGTGTCCAAGGACTCTCGCGCCAGCCGGACGAAGCGCTGCGACAACCCTCGACCTTCGGGTGACAGGGTGCGCGCCCCTCTTCACCCTTTAGGAGAATCAGCAATGCAGATGTCTACGAGCGATAACGCGGCGGATCCGACCAGCGGGTTCAGATTCCCTGCGGATTCGCTTCCCGAAGTTTTCAGCGCCCGCGCCAGGCAGTTCCCCGCCCGCTTTGCCGCCACCGACGGCGAGCGCTCGATCACCTATGCGCAACTCGAACGCGCGTCGTCCCGCCTCGCCGCCGAACTGGTGCGCAAGGGCGTCGGGCGCGGCGCGCTAGTGGGCCTGTACATGGAGCGCAGCATCGACATGATCGCGTGCCTGCTCGGCATCCTGAAGGCGGGCGGCGCGTATCTGCCGATCGACCCGACCTATCCGGAGACGCGCATCCGCTACATCCTGAAGGACAGCGGCGTAAAACTGGTGCTGGGCACCGGCAGCAGCGTGCAAGCCATCGGCGCGCACGGCATCGACACGCTGGCGGTCGACCAGCTGGTCGCCCCCGACAACCTCACGCGCGCCGAAGAACCCATCGCGGTCCGCTGCACGCCGCAGGACCTCGCCTACGTGATCTACACGTCGGGTTCGACCGGCAACCCGAAGGGCGTGATGATCGAGCATGCGAACGTGCTGCGCCTGTTCGAGGAAACGCATGCGTGGTTCGGCTTCGATGAGAACGACGTGTGGTCGATGTTCCATTCGATCGGCTTCGATTTCTCGGTATGGGAAATCTGGGGCGCGCTGCTGTTCGGCGGCAAGGTGGTGGTGGTGCCGTACGACGTGTCGCGCTCGCCGGCCCAGTTCCATCAGCTGGTCGCGCAGACCGGCGTGACCGTGCTGAACCAGACGCCGTCCGCGTTTCGCAACTTCGACCAGGCCGACCGCGCGTCGGGCGCGCCGCTCGCGCTGCGGCACATCGTGTTCGGCGGCGAAGCGCTGACCCTCGCGATGCTCAAGCCGTGGCTCGCACGCCATGGCGATGCGCAGCCGGCGCTGATCAACATGTACGGCATCACCGAAACGACCGTGCACGTGTCGTACAAGCGTCTGTCGCGCGCCGATATCGAAGACGCGCAAGGCAGCGCGATCGGCGTGGCGATCCCGGACCTGCACATGCATCTGCTCGATACGCAGCTTCAGCCGGTGCCCAACGGCGTGCCGGGCGAACTGTATATCGAAGGCCCGGGTGTCGCGCGCGGCTATCTGAACCAGCCGCAACTCACCGCCGAACGCTTCGTCACGCTGCCGCTCGGCGAAGCGGGCCAGCCGGTGCGCGTCTACAAGACCGGCGACATCGCGCTGCGCACGACGGCGGGCGACTTCATGTTCGCCGGCCGCGCCGACGACCAGCTGAAGATCCGCGGCTTTCGCATCGAACCGAAGGAAATCGAAGCCTGCCTGCAACGCGATCCGGCGGTGGCCGCATGCCACGTCGACTCGCACGACTATGGCGACGGCGACGTGCGTCTGGTTGCCTACGTGGTGCCGCACACGCCGCTCGCCGACTGGAACGACGCCGCTATCGACCAGCTGATGCAACGCGCGTCGCAGGACCTGCCCGACTACATGAGGCCTTCCGCGTATGTGCTGCTGCCCGCCTTGCCGCTCACGCCGCACGGCAAGATCGACCGCCGCGCGCTGCCCTCGCCCGAGACGAACGCATGGAGCCGCCAGACGCACGCGGACCGCCCGCTGTCGGACATCGAACGCCACGTGCTGCAGGTCTGGAGCGAGCTGGGGCTGAGCGGCATCGGCCTGACCGACGACTTCTTCGACGCCGGCGGCACGTCGCTGAGCCTGATCCGCTCGCTCGCGCTGCTGAAGACGCACTACAAGACCCGCCTCGACCCAAGCATGCTTGCGCAAGGTGCCACCGTGGAGACGCTCGCCAGGATCATCGGCTCGTCGCTGAGCCAAGCCGTCTGAACCCGCGTCTCATCCGCGCTCAAACCACGCCTAACCCGACTGACAGGAGCTTGACCATGGAACTTCTCGACACGCCGACCCGGCAGTTCGCCCTCTCGCAGCAGGAACTCGAATCGTTCAGGACCAACGGCTTTATCGGCCCGTTCACGCTGTACTCGCCGGAAGAAATGCGCGAGCACTGGAAGCGCGCGCGGCTGCGCCTGCTCGATCGCAGCGCCGCGGTGTACCAGGACCTCGATGCGATTTCCGGCGCGACCAACATCGCCAATTACGACCGTCATCTGGACGACGACTTCCTCGCCGATCACATCACGCGCCCGGAGATCTGCGAGCGCGTCGCAAGCATTCTCGGGCCGGACCTGCTGTGCTGGCGCAGCGAGTTTTTCCCGAAGTACCCGGGCGACGAAGGCACCGACTGGCATCAGGCCGACACCTTCGCCAATGCATCCGGCACGCCGCAGATCCTGTGGCCGGAACACGAGGAATTCGGCGGCACGATCACCGTGTGGACCGCGTTCACCGATGCGACGCTCGACAACGGCGCGCTGCAGTTCATTCCGGGCACGCAGAACAGCATGAACTACGACGAAACCAAGCGCATGAAGTACGACCCGGAACAGGCCACCGGCGTGCTGAAGGAAGGCACGCGCCGCGGCTTCTTCGGTTACGACTACCGCGAACTGCAGATCGACAAGGACTGGAAGCCGGATGAATCGAAGGCCCGGTCGATGGTGATGCAGGCCGGCCAGTTCATCGTGTTCTGGTCGACGCTGATGCATGCGTCGCATCCGCATAACGGCAAATCGCAGGAAATGCGCATGGGCTTTGCATCGCGCTACGTGCCGTCGATGGTCAAGGTCTATCCGGATACCGACTACGTCGAGGAATACGGCGGCAAGATCAGCCTCGAGCGCTACGGCGCGGTGCAGGTAGCAGGCGACCATGTGCCGGCCTACAACTCGCGCATCGCCACCCATACGACGCGCGGCAAGCCGTTCAAGCGCAACTGAAGCGCGCGTCGCTCCCGCTCCATCGAAACGCATCTTGAGGAATACCGATGTCGATACCTGACAGAGTTGATGTGGACGGCGCGCGCCTGAACGCGCAACTGTTGCGCGCCGTGGCCGCACTGCGGCCGCTCGCGGCGCAACTGCCGCGACCGCTGCGCGTGGCGTTGCTGGCGGACCCCGCCGCGTCGGCCGATCCAGTTGCCTTGGCCGACCTGGCGGCGCATGAACCGCATGCTGCCGACGCCGTGCACGAGGTGGTCGGCGCTGCGTTTGCAGCGGCAGGCATCGACGGGTTGCGTTTCGCGCCCGCCGGGCAAGCCGATTTTTCGTCGTTCGAAATGCTGATCAGCGAGACCGTATCGCAGGCACTCGAATACCGTTACGACGGCTTCGCTCATGCGTCGCGCAGCGACGCCGCGCTGCGGGCGGTGCGCTCGTTCGACTTCGTGCAGCCGGCGGCGCACGTCGTGCACAGCCGGCTGCCGGTCGGCGCGGGCACCGCCCTTTCGGTGTACGCCTCAGCCGCACGCAACCGGCCGGCGCTGGTGCTGGTGCCGCCGTTCGGCATGCCGTTCGGTCTGTATCGCGACTGGTTCGTGCGGCTCGCGCAACGCTACTTTGTGGTCAGCTGGGAAACGCGCGCGCTGTTCGGCGAATGCACCGACTTCGATCGTGCCGACACCAGCATGGCCGCACAGGTCGGCGACCTCGTCGCGGTGATGGATCATTTCGGGCTCGACGAGGCACACGTGATGGGCATCTGCGGCGGCGCAGCGGTTGCGTTGTGCGCGGCGCCGCGGCTCGCGCAGCGGATCGATTCGTTGAGCCTCTGGTACGGCGACTATCAGCTTGGCGATGCGTCGTTGCGCACGCAGCATCAGCAGAATTTCGAATGGCTGATGGAGACCGCGGCGCAAGACCGCGAACAGGCCGGGCAGATGCAGCAGCTGTTCACCGATCCGTCGATCCTCGGCACGGTGCCGCGCAGCATCGCGCATCTGGCGCTCTATCCGTACGCCAATCCCGAGCTGATGTACCGCTATGCGCGGCTGAACGCCGGGCTCTACGCTGCGCAGCTGATGCCGGCCCTGCACGGCATCGCCGTACCGACGCTGGTGGTCAGCGGCGACAACGACAGCACCACGCACTGCGGCGGCTCGCAATTCATCGCGCAGCAGATCGCCGGCGCGCGTTTCCATCTGGAGCGTGGCGGCAATCATGAGGGCCTGTTTAGCGTACCGGACGGATTGCACACGCTGTTGCTGGAGTTCCTCGAGACCGCACGCGAGGAAGCGGTCAACTGATTCTCCCTGAAGTTCCCGTAGTGCTTGGCCGGCGTAAGCCGGCTTTTTTTATGCGCTGCGCAAAGCCGGCAAAAACCTGGTCGATATGGCGTTGCTGCAGCGAAAACGGCGCAGCGGCAGATGGGCCGCTGCGCCGTTTTCGTGGCTTTCGCGAGCGCGTGGGTTACGCGCGCTGCGGCGTGTCGAGCACCGACAGGCAGCGCCGCAGCATCCGGTAGCCGAGCGAGTACGCGATCGCGCCCAGCAAAAGCGGCGCGTAGCGCGTGCGCACGTAGGTCTGGAACAGCTTGCGCATCGCCGGAAAACGCAAATCGCCGTTGATATGCAGCGGTGTCATGAAAGTCGACGCCACCGTGATACCGAAATCGGTGCCGATCGATTCGACCGCATGCCACCAGAACACCGGGATGTAGAGCGCATCGCCCTCTTCCACCACTGCGCGTATCGGCTGCAGCTGGCCGAACTGCGGAAACTTGCGCGCATCGACGTCGAACAGGTAACCGTTCTCGCGAATCACCGGCAGCAACGCCTGCCATGACGCGTTATCCGGCGGCAGGATCAACACTTCCTTGTCGCCGACCACCTGGGTCATCAGCGTTTCGTCGGTCGAGTGAAAGTGCCAGTCGGTGTACGAGTCGCGGTAGATGAACGCGCGATACGGCGTATAGAGCAGCGCCCGCTTCGGCGACGGCAGGAAGCGATAACCGCCGATATCCCCCTCGAGTTGCGCCATCGGCGAGCCGGGTTCGATCGGACACGCGGGCAGCACGAAGTAGTCGCCTTGTTTCGGCACTTCGTCGAGGAAATCGTGCAACGGCATCGCGCGGTGCGTAGCGGCGACGTTGTCGAGCAGCGTCTGCTTGAGCTTCGGCTCGGCCCATGCGATCAGTTCCGGGCCCGGCGACGACGCGATCTCGACCTTGTGATTGGTCGTGCGGCTCTTCAGGTAGTCGATCTGCCGCCAGCGCGCAAACGCCGGCCAGTGCCGTGCCGCGCCCTTCAGCACGCACGGGCGGTTGCGGTTCACATAGTTGTCGAGAAATTCTTTCTCGGTGATCTTGCTGGCCGGGATCTCGTCGACCGGCAGCGCGTGCTGGTAGTTCGGGAAACCTGAGAAATGCCAGCGAGCGTGCTGGCCGGTTGCGGGGGTATCGCGGGTTTCACTGGTATCGGGCTGTTCCAGCGTAAGGGTCTGTTCCATCGTGCGCACCATCCTGTCAGGTCCAATAGGGGATGTGGGCCATCGCGATGGCCGCTAGCGCATTTGAACAGTCCACCCTGCGCGCGTCTGTCACGGCATACCGTGACAGCGTCGCGCGATCCGGCGCCCCGCACACAGGTGGGGCAAGTGTCCCGCTTTAAGGTGACATACAACGCGGTGGCAAAAGACTCTAATAGATTCACGACGACGCAACGTAGCTGTATCGCAACGTCGCACCGGCCGCGCTACCTCGCCCAGGCTTTTCGCGGCTTCATCGACCTTCTGGAGGAACACCTATGGCGCAATGAAACAGGCCATCGGCCTGCAAACTGATCATAGTCACAGTACCGATGTTACCGAGTCGGGGGACTCGAGTCGGGCAAGGTTTCCCCTTGCCCGACACCTTAGCGTAGCAGCCCCATCAGCGCGGCCTTGGCGACCGCCTGGATCTTGTTGGTGCAGCCGAGCTTGGCCACGATATTCTTGATGTGAAAATTGACCGTGCTTTCCGCGATGTTCAGAATTCGTGAGATTTCATATGCGGTCTTGCCGTCGGCGGTCCATTTCAGCACGTCGGTTTCCCGTGCGGTCAGCGTGCCTTCGACGAACTGCCCGGTATTGAGCAGCGGTGCCATCACCGTATGCGCGGCTTGTGCGAGCAGCACCATCACCTGCTCGTTGATCGCCTGTTCGGTTGCGGTGATCGGGCTGGTGCTGCGCGACAGCGTCAACAGCCCGGTGGTGCCGTCGGCGCCGCGCGATGCCGCGGACCAGCCGTGCACGATGCCGAACGCCGAAGCCTCATCCCAGAACGCACCATCGCCTCGTTTGTCCTTGCCCGACCACGCGACCGGCCCGTCGGCACCCAGCGCATTTCTGACCGTCGGGTCGACTTCGATATAGCGGCCTTCGATGTAGCGCGCCTTCCACTCGTCAGGATAGGTCGACGCCATGATGATCTGCGGCTTCGTGATCGGAAAGGGACGCCGCATGCCGTAGGCGGCGTACTCAAAGCCCAGTTGACGCGCTGCCCGGTTCAACACCGACAGCACGTCGGCCTCGGTCCGGCTGGCCGAGACTTCACTGATCCACGACAACAGTAGTTCATGCATTTCCGTACTCTGGTGAGCAATGCATCGGCATTCAACACCTTACATGCCAGCATCCGGGGGTTACCGCACGATGACACTGCGCTGCATAAGCAGCGCACATGAGCATAGAGGTCCGTTGCTGATCCCGTCCTCCTGCGATATCGCAAGCGATGCTATCGCTTGTCGCAACAACTTGCACATGCATGGGGACGCATCGGATCCGCAACCGGTGACATAACGCTTCAGACGCTGCTTCTATTCCACGGTAATCGCGCGCAACACGCATCGCCAATACAGAGCGGCGCGCGTCTGTCACCTGTGAACTCTCATAGTGCCCGGCCACTCGCGCAGCTCTTATGCTCGGCCGCACTGCCCTCACTTTTCCCGAAGCTTTCGCCATGACGCTCTGTTGCCCGTGTGCCCGATGCAGCGGTGGCCGTTTCCAGCAAGCGGGGCCGCCATGGACCCGGTAGCCATCATCGGCGCGCAACTGCGCCTGCCGGGCGCGGACTCGCTGGAAACCTTCTGGGCCAACGCGCTCGGTACGCCGGCGAGCCCTGCCGCGGCAGCGGACCACGGCACCGGTTACGACGCAACTGCACTGCTCGACGGACCCGCACGGCTTGCGTGGCCCGGCACCACGGGTCGCATCGATCTGTTCGATCACAGCCTGTTCGGCTACACGCGCGCGCAGGCCGCGGCGATCGACCCACAGCAACGCATCCTGTTGGTGCTTGCGTACCGCCTGCTCGAACAGGTCGGCATCACCAGCGATAGCGTCGGCACCTTCGCCAGCGTCGGCTTTCCGTATTACCTGCTGCGCTGCCTCGCCGTGTCGCCGCCGCTGCGAACCCCGGTTGCCGAACTGATCGCCGAGAACAGCCCCGACCGCACGGCGCCGCGCATCGCGTACAAGCTCGACCTGCACGGCCCCGCGATGTCGATTCAGGCCGGCAGTGCATCGGCATTGCTTGCCGTGCATATGGCGCGCATGGCGATTCTTACCGGACAGTGCCAGGTCGCACTGGTCGGCGCGGCCTCGCTGCGGCTCGCGCAAAACCACACGGATGCCGCGGCGTCGACGCGTGCGAAAGACGCGCGCAGTATGCGCGATGTAGCCGGTGGCACGCCGCCCGAAAATTTGCCGGCGAGCGGTGCCGTGATGGTCGCGCTGAAGTCCGTGCATGCCGCGCTACGCGACGGCAACGAAATTCTCGGCCTGATCCGCAGCTCCACGATCAATCACGATGGGCGCCGCAAGCGCTCATTCGCCGAACCGAGCTACGACGGCTACAGCGAAGCGATTCGACGCGCCTATGAAGGCTCGGGCACGGCGCCCGACACGATCGGCTATCTCGAAGCGCACGGCACCGGGCTCGCGCGCGGCGATGCAGTGGAGACTGCCGCGCTGAAGGCAGTGTTCGATGCATGGTCCACGCGCAAGCGTTACTGCGCGTTCAATTCGACGCGGCCCGAGGTCGGCCAGCTGGGTGTCGTGTCCGGACTCGCGAGTCTGCTGAAGGCGGCACTGTGCGTGAAATTCGCGGTCAAGGCGCCGTTCAACGGCGCGCGCGCCGCCGAACTCGAAGCGCTGTTCGTGCAGTCGCCGTTCTACGTGTCGACGGTCGCGACCGCCTGGAGCGCGGCACCCGACCATCCGCGGCGCGCGGCCGTCAGCGCGTTCGACGCTGGCTGCAATGCCCATTTGATCATCGAAGAAGCGGCGCCACGCGAGCTCGCGCGCGGGATCGATACCGGCCCGCTGTTGCTGTGCGCGCATACGGTTCGCGCGTTGCACCGGCTCGAACAGGACACGCGCGCGATCGTCGTGCACGACCCAGAGCGGCGCGGCGACTTGCGTTACACCACACAGCTGCAGCGGCGGCATGACGGCCATCGGGTAGCACTGGTGTTCGCCGGCGAAGCAGCCAACGCCGCCCAGGTTTCAGACGCTCCAGATGCTCGAGACGCCAGCGCGTCGCTACGCTCGATCCGGCGCACGCAAGACTGGTCGCAGGCCCGCGTCGGACTGATCTTCGACGCCCGGCAAGCGCTTTATGCGGGAATCGGTGGTGCGTTGCATGCGCGCGGTGGGCATTTCCGCGTGACCTTCGACGACTGCGCCGCCCAATTCGCTGCGCGCGGCTGGCCCGACGCGCGCAAACTGCTTACCGGTACGGAAGCGCCGGCGGCCGATGCCGCGCATTATCCGCACTTCCTGTTCTCGCTGCAGTACGCGTTGGCGGCCATGTTCTCGGCTGCCGGCCTGCCGGTCAGCGCGGCCTTCGCCGCCGACGAGACCAGTGAATACGCGGCTGCGACTCTCGCCGGTGTATTCAGCCAGCAGGACGCGATCCGGCTGATGTGTGAGCGGGCCAGGCTCGCGCGCCGGCGGCCGCGCGACGCAGGCGTTGCATCGCCATCCGCAAGCGGCGACGGCAGCGAGTCGTTGCGAGCGGCACTGGAAGACTGCGCGCCGCGCGCGCCGTATTTCCGGCTGGTCGCCGCCGACGGCAGCGACGACGCGGGCGCCTATGCAACGCCCGACTACTGGCTGCAGCGCACGCGGCGCGACGCCCTCGCCGCACCGGCAGACGCGAACCATTTGCTACATGGTTGCGACGTGCTGATCGAGATCGGACCCGGTACGCCCGCACGCACCGTGCAAGCCGTGCATCATGCAAGCGCAGTGCGCTTCGCCACGCTGCTGCCCGGCGAGGAAACGGCCCTGGTCGACACCGTGCTGGCGCAATGCTGGGCCAACCGTATGCCGATCGACTGGCAGGCGCTATATGGCATCACACGCGGCAATGTGGTGCCGCTGCCGCCTTATCCGTTTGAGCAGAGCTCATGCTGGTACGAATGAGGCCGTGTCAGCGCGGTTAAAACAATGCCCGATGCATCGACAGAAAAGCGCCGCCGACGGCGCTTTTTTATTCCCCCCGTTTCACCGAATTTTTCAAATAAATATTCCCCGTTTGTTTGTTCTTTACGCGTAAACACATCAGGTAATGACAGCCTCATGAATTGGTAAAACAATTCAACTAATCTCACATTCTCAACAATACTTTCACACTGCATCCATTCGCTAAATACAGCGTAAAAACACCCCGTTCTCCGCTTTCGCCGGCGCCGTTATCCGTTCGCAAACACCCCCTTCCTTATGCGCGCCCAATGGATTTTTCTCCCAATACGAAGCTAACCGCGAACAATTAAAAAATCATGCCATGCGCAACATCGACTTTACTGTGAAGAATGCTAGTTTTTATCCAAAGCCAATAGCGCTCTAATTGAGTCACCCCCTCACTCAGTGACAGAGCCCAGAAATGATCACGACCATCACAAGAAGTGGCAGGAACCTTGCCGAACTCAAGCGCGCGCTCGGCGAGTACCGTTACAAGATCTTCATCGAACAACTCGGCTGGCAGTTGCCGACACGCGACGGCATCGAACAGGATCAGTTCGACCTGGACGACACGCTCTATGTGGTCGGCATCGACGAAGCCGGCGAGATTCACGGCTGCGCACGCCTGTTGCCCACCAGCAATCCTTATCTGTTATCCGAAATATTTCCGCATCTGGTCGCGCCCGCGGCGCCGCCTTGCAGCGACAGCATCTGGGAACTGTCGCGCTTCTCGGTGAGCCGCGCCGGCGACTCGAGCCGCGCGATCATCGATGTCGAAGCCAGCACCCGTATCATGCTGGCAGCAGCGATCGCCTGTGCCGAAGAGCATGCCGCGGAACGCCTGATCACGGTGTCGCCGCTCGGCATCGAACGGCTGCTGTCGCGCATGGGCGTCAATGCGCATCGTGCCGGCGCGCCGCAACGCTGCGATGGCAAGCCGATCTTCGCATGCTGGATCGAGATCGACGACCAGACCCGCAACGCGCTGGCGATGGCTACCAGCCCGCGCCAGCTCGAAATGGCGTAACGGGCAGTGTCTACCCGGCAGCCTCTGCCGGGTAGACCGGCACACCAACTCATATCACCGCTTCACCCGGTTTTGGATAGGCAAACGCGCGGCAAATGCGCTGCGATGTGCGTATACACCGATGCGCAACACGGCCGGCCCTGCGACAGCAGGCCGGCCTTTTTATGTTCGATTGCGTCAGTGCTCGTCGAGCCCGGACTGCACGCTCTGCTGCCACTGCATGGTCGCGATACGGGAGCGCAGAAAGTCGTCCGTCACACCGCGGCCCAGATCTTCGCCACCCGCTCCGACCAGCATCAGGTTCGTGCCGATCGCACCGATTTTCCGCGGCGCCATTTCGAAGCGGCCTGCGGAACTCTCATACCAGGTCCAGCCGACCGTCACCGGATCGCTGTCGCGCGAGCCCATCCATTCCGTATAGCCGCCGCACTTCGAATCAAGGCCGGCGGTTACCAGTTCGGCCTGCACGTCGTCGTCCGGCACTGACCAGCAATGGGTCAGCCGAAGCGCGTTGAACTCCGGTATCGTGAGCCTCAAATATCCGTCCACCCGCATTTATTCCTCTCTCCCTGAATCTTCGTTACTGTAATAGCCGTCTCGCGCAAATGCGGCAAATGCCGGTAAAGCCGGATTACACCGATCGCACATACGGTGTTTTCGGCGCCGCGCCGTCGGGCGGCCATGCAGAAACACGCCCGCACCCACGGCAGCACCCACGGCAGCACATTGGCCGCGCCTAAGGAAAATGCGGGGATTGATTGACGACCCATTGTCCGTACGAACACCACTATTGCAAATACCACGATGGTTTAATCTTGCTGACCGGCGATTGGGTGCACACCGGTTGATGTAGACATGGACACGCAGAGCCTGCAATTGAAATTCGCGCCGCTCGTGCAGGATCCGGCGCCGCAAGACGGCGACCGGGAACTGCCATATTGCTACAAAAAATTTTTTCCGCCCATGTCTATACCGCGCTCAAATACATACGCAAGTGCGAACGCATATTCATACGCGACTTCCGCACACCCTGCTCGCCACTGCTTTCATTTAACTTTCGCAACTTCGGGACCCGGCGGCGGCGCTTCGCGGATGCGCACTGCCAGCCTCGCTGCGCTGCCATACCGCACCGCGAGCGCCAACAGATGCGTGCCGCCCAGTTCATGCAGCTCGAATTGCCATTCGTTTGCCCGGTCGTCGATTCGCGTATCGAAAGTGGCGCGAATCGTGCCCTCGGCCAGCGCAAAGGACAACTGGCTCAGGCCGAGTGTCAGGCCGACGCCGGTCCCTTTCGCGTACGCCTCCTTCAAGGTCCAGTGTTCGAAGAAGCGCCGGTTGCGTGCCGCAAGCGGCAACGCGTCGAGTGCCAAGCGCTCCTCGAGCGAAAAATAGTGGCGGGCGATCTCATCGAGATCGGCCTGCCGCGACAGGCTTTCGACATCCACGCCCACGTCCGCGCTACGCGTGACCGCGCACACCACCAGCTCGCGGGTGTTGGACAGGTTAAAGCGCAGCGGCGGCGCCGCGCCCCCACTGTCCACTTCCGGGCGGCCGAAGCCGTTCTTCCGGAAGCGCCAGTGAGCAGGCGCCACGTCCGCGTATAACGACAGCACACTGCGGCACAATGCCCGCGTGACCAGAAATTCGCTCTTGACGCGCTCGAGCGCCAGCCGGTTCAGCCTGGCTGTCTCGTCCACGCCTAGCAGCGACTGGTAGTACGCGCGCAACGGCGGGCGGTTCCATGCGTCGACCCATGCGCACCATACGTGCACTTCGTCGGCCGGCAGATCCGTGCGGCGCAATGGCAAAGCCAACGCTTGTGGCATCGGTCGCGGCAGCATCACGTCGTGCATCGTTCGTTTTTCCGCGCAGCGCGCGGGGAAATCAGGCACGCCATGTCTGTCAGCCGATCGTTATCAGGTTCGCGTCAGAACTGGAGACTAGGCTATGCCGCCGCGTGCCTCAACTGTGAAACTTAACAGGATGCGAAGCCGCTTCGCATGCGGCATGGGTGCCCGGAAGATGGGAGTTCGGGCGTATCGCGCGGCGGGACGGCCGTACGCCGGTCACGTTGTGGATGCTGCTGCGCTGCGGCACAGTTACGGTGACTTCGCTTACGCACGCATTGGATCGTTGTAAGCGAGCCACTTGAGATACGTGCCGACCAGGCCGGCAACGCGTTAGATGACCTGGCGGCGAATCTGGCCGCTAAACTAGCGTCGTGAACTAGCTGAACTAGCCTCGTCAGGCACCACCTGCAAGCGAAATGGCTTTCGCACAGGTTACAGCCGGCGCGCACATTCGTTTGCTACGCGACCGAATGTCCTCTACTGATGCAATTCGAAACGACTGCCGTGCGTCTGCCGGCAGACCCTGCTGCGTATCCGTGCTGCCTACGCGTGCTGCCGCAATGCGCTCGGTGCATGCTCACGAGCGCCATATCGGCCGGCAGGCGGAAACCCATATCGCCTGCTCTCTCCTGACCCACTCTTCCCGCGGCACAACTTCTCGACGAGACGCTCCGAGGCCCATGCTGATCCCTTTTCTGACCAGATCGGCAACCGTTCTCGAGCCTGTTTTTCGCATTACTTCTCGTCGATACGTCTTAACCGTAATCTCGCTGAGCCCCAGTTCCGCGGCAATCTGCTTGTTCAACAGGCCGCCGACTACCAGCGACATCACCTCGCGCTCACGCGGTTTCAACGCTTCGTACTGGCGTTGTAGCGACGCATAGGCGTCTTCCATCTCAACGCGCCTCCGGTCGACACTCAACGCCTGAAACACGATCTCGAGCAATTCCTGATCGCGGAATGGTTTGGTCAGGAAATCAAACGCGCCGATCTTCATCGCTTTCACCGCCATCTCGATGTCACCGTATGCGGTAATGAAGACAATAGGCATCGGAAGCGGCTCCGCCATCATCTGCGTAAGCACCGTCATGCCACTGCGCCCCCTCACCCAGGTCTCCAGCAAAAGACACGATGGGCCCCGAACGCGATCGGTACCGAAAAAATCGGCAAGGGACGCAAATGTCTCGACGCGCAGACGAGCCGACGCAAAAAGCGATGCCGTATATCCTCGCATCGTTTCGTCATCGTCTATCACGTAGACAATCTCGCCGCTGTCATTGCTGACATTGCCGACCACCGAACAATCGCCCCCATCCTTCATATCGCATGCTCCTCATGACCTCGTTGCACCGCCACTTACTGTGCGGTGTCACGAACCGCAATCGCAACGCGACTCACGCCCTCGTTGATCTCCGGTATCGAGGGCGCGGCAAACGAAAGTCGAAGGGTTGCGCTGTCCGCGTTGTCCGCGTAGAAGGCAGTGCCGGGAACAAAGATGACCTTCTGTCCGATTGCGTGCTTCAACAGATCGGCGGCGCTGCCCCCGTCACGCAGTCGCGCCCATACGAACATCCCGCCTTTCGGCTCGATAAAATCGATCGCGCCGTCTGTTTGCGTGCGAAGCTCGTTGCACAGTGCCTGACACTTTGCGTGATACGCGCGGGTGATATCGCGAAGGTGTCCAACCAGCCTGCCGCTTTCCAGGTACCTGGCCGCAATCGACTGGGTCCATGGCGCACTGCATAGATCAGCGGTTTGTTTCGCGATGACGCAACGGCGGATCACTTCGGCCGGACCGATGGTCCAGCCGGTCCGCAGACCTGGCGCGACGATTTTGGACAGGCTTGACAAGTACACCACCCAGGCCCTGGCGCCCGGCACCTGATCGGCAAGCGACAAAATAGAGGGAACCCTTTCGTCGGTAAATCGCAGATCGCCGTACGGATCGTCCTCTACAACAACAAACCTGTAACGCACGGCCAGTTCGAGCAACCGGACTCGCCGCTCTTTCGACAGGGTTGCGCCTGTCGGATTCGCAAATGTGGGCACCGTATAGAGAAGTTTTGGACGCTGAGCTTTGGGAAGCGCGGCCAGCAACGTCTCCAGCGCGGCAACATCGAGTCCGTCGGCGTCGATCCCCACCGGTCTGATTGTCGCCTGCTGCAGCCTTAAAGCCGCAAGCGTGGCCGGGTAAGCAGGTTGTTCGACGAGCACCGTGTCGCCCGGCTCCAGCAGCACGCGCAGCAACAGATCGAATCCCTGTTGAGCCCCTGTCGTGATCAAAAGCTCAGACTGCGCGGGTGCGGTACCGCGTTGCGCCATCAATTGCGTGATCGCGTTCTTTAGCGCCGGAAGGCCGTCCGTCGGTCCATACTGCAGGCACGTGCCGCTATCCGCATAGGCTGCTTCGGCCGCGTCTCGCAAGCCCTCCTTGTCAAACAGGTCGATGGCCGGATAACCGCCGGCAAACGAGATCATGCCGGGCTCGCCCAGATACCTGAACAACTCGCGGATCGGAGACCCGGCTGGATTGGCAAACGGTGCGCTGAAAGCGTACATGGCTGACGAATAGCTCCTTAAATGCAATGGCTCTTTGCTGCGTCGGTCTAAACCTGTTGTGCAAACTGCGGTTCGTCACTGGCTGTGCCGGATGCGGCCTCGTCCAGTAACTGGGCCAGCAGTTCCGCGATATGCATCACACGCCGTCCGGTCCCATGCGCGATCTGCTCGCGGCAACTAAAGCCGTTAGTGACGACGATGGTTTCCCCGTCTGCGCGGCGGATCGCTGGAAACAGCACGCTTTCGCCAATTTGTTGCGAAAGCGGGTAGTGCCGCTTGTCGAACCCGAACGAGCCGGCCATGCCGCAGCATCCGGAGTCCAACACAGTAAAACGTGCGCCGATGCGTTTGAGCAGAGCAACATCGCCTTCCATGCCAAACACCGATTTCTGATGACAGTGCCCGTGCACCAGCACTTTCGCCTGGAGCGTCGGCCACTTCATCTGCGTGTTGCAGACGAATTCCGAAAACAGATGCGTTTGCGAAGCGAGCTTGCGGGCCAATGCATCGTCGGGGAACTGCTTGAGCAGTTCATCCCTGAACACGGATACACAGCCCGGCTCGAGCCCGACCACGGGAATGCCCACCCGGATTTCCGGGCCCAGATTTTCAATGATCGCCTTTAGTTGTTCCTTTGCCTTGTCGAGCAGACCGAAGTCGTACAACGGTCTGCCGCAGCAAAGGCCGGCCGGCGGAATGATCACTTCGTAGCCGAGCCGCTCGAGCACCGCGTAAGCAGCGCGCGCAATTTCAGGCGTGAAATTTTCATTGAAGGTATCGACCCAAAGGATCACCTTGCCGGCGGTGTCGTTCAGGTGCCGGCGAGACACCGGACGTTGCCGCATTCCTTTTCTGAAGCCCGACGCAGCAAATTTCGGCAAGCTTCTCTCGGCAGCGACACCGGCCAGCCACTTTCCGACAGACGCGAACCCTGGAGCCGATGTGACCAGATTCGCGAGGCGCGGAAGCTTCGATGCAATCGGTGCCCATTGCCCGATTCGCCCCATAAACAGCGCTTGACGCGGGCGGCGGTGAAACCTGTAGTACTGGGACAGAAACTCCGCCTTGTACGACGCCATGTCGGTGTGCGTCGGACAGTCGGATCGGCATCCCTTGCAGGCAAGGCACGTATCGAGCGCCGCTTTCACCTCCTTGCTCTTCCATGCGTCGACAATGACGTTGCCCTGCAGCATCTCCCACAACAGATGTGCACGCCCGCGTGTTGAAAAGCGCTCTTCGCGGGTTGCACGGAAGCTCGGGCACATGGTTCCGCCCTCGAGCGAGCGGCACTTTCCCATGCCGATGCACCGTTCAACGCCGCGCTGAAAGCCGTCGCCTTCTGCACTACGGAAGTTCAACGTGGTGACGAGATTGACGACCTTATAGTCCGGGCCCATCCGGAGATTCTCATCTGCCCGGTACGCATGGACCACCTTGCCGGGATTCAGGCGGTTTCGCGGGTCCCAGATGGCCTTGAATTCTTCCATCGCCTGTATCAGTTCCGGACCGTACATGATCGGCAGAAACTCCGCTTTGGCCTGACCGTCACCGTGCTCGCCGGACAACGAACCGCCGAACTCCACCACTAGCGTGGCGGCCTGGCGCAGAAACGCGCGCCATTCGCGAATGCCTTCCGCGGTCCGGATTGCGAATGTGATACGGGCGTGGACGCAACCGTCGCCGAAATGGCCGTACAGACAGGTCTCGTATCCATACTGGTCGACCAGCGCCTGGAACGCGCGCAGATAGTCGCCAAGCCGTAAGGGGTCGACTGCGGCGTCCTCCCAGCCCACAATCGGATCGGGCTTGCCTGGCTCGACCGTCAACGCGACCGCTGATGCGCCGGTCTCGCGGATCGACCAGATCTGGCTCTGAGCCGCTTTTTCGAGGAACTGCCTGGTGGTCACGCGGGGACCCGCACTGCCGTTTTCGAAATAGCGTTGCGCGGCCCCGGCGAGCATCGCCGCCTCCTCACCGGTGTCGCCGCCAAACTCGAGCACGACCCACGCGTCGCCGTCGGGCAACAGCGAAATTTCCTCGGCCTTGAGGCCGCGCGCCTGCAGCCCGCGAATAATCCCGCGATCCAGGCCTTCAATCGCAATTGGCCCGAGGCGCATGAAATGAGCAACGGCATCCGCGGCGCAGAAAATATCTGCGAAACCCACCACCACCAGGCTGCGATGCGGCGGACTCTTCACCAGGCGCACTTTCGCGTTCAGGACAACGGCGCACGTGCCCTCGCTTCCCACCAGCGCGCGGGCAACATTAAATCCATTCTCGGGTAACAGTTGATCCAGATTGAAGCCCGACACCCTGCGCTTGATGTCGGGAAACTTCTGCCGGACCAGGTTCGCATACCGGTCCCGAAGGGATGCGAGGGCCGCATAGATCTGCCCGCGTCTGCCGCCGGCTGCAATGATCTCCGCCAGTTCCGCGTCGCTGGTGGGCCCGACCCAGAATCTCGCGCCATCGTATGTGAGGATCTCGAGCGCTTCGACATTCTCGACCGTCTTGCCCGCCATGACCGAGTGTGCGCCGCACGAGTTGTTGGCGATCATGCCGCCAAGCGTGCAACGGCTGTGCGTGGCAGGGTCGGGAGCGAAGGTCAGCCCATGCTTCTCGGCTTCATTGCGCAAGGTATCGCAGATCGTGCCGGGCTCCACCCATGCGAACCGTTGTTCGGCGTCGATCATTTGCACACGGTTCAGGTATTTGCTCGTGTCCGCCACGACCGCAACGTTGACGCCCTGACCATTCTGCGACGTGCCGCCGCCTCTCGCCAGAACCGGCACATCATGCCGCGCGCAAAGCGCCACGGCCGACACGAGATCATCCACGTCTTTGGGAATAACGACGCCAATCGGCACCTGACGATAATTCGATGCATCCGACGCATAGATAGCCTGACTCGCGCGATCGAACCGGACCTCGCCGCGAAGCTGACTGGTCAGATCGACCTGCAGTGCCGACAGGACTTCCGGTCGAATACGAAATGCTGTAGCGCCTTGCATTATTTGTCGGCCTGGCCCGCAGTCATCCTGAAGATGCCTTGTGCGTTACCTGCGTCGAAACGAAGGTCGGTCTTCCACGCACCGGTACCTCGGTCCAGTTCGCGATGGCGAGTGATAAATTCATAGAACGAACCCGGCACATTGCGCACCACGATCGCGCCGGCAGCGCCAATGAATTCGCGCTCGACCATATCTGCGTGGTATGCAGTCTGGAACACACGCCCCGAGCGCGAGCGCTCGACCTCCGGCTTGATCGGTCGGCCTTTGGCTTTCTCCGCTGCGCTAAGCGCGAATACGTCGGCGACACGATCGGTCGCATGGTTGAACGCATTCCCTTCGGTCGCGATCCACGCCATCTCCGCGGACACGTGCCGCAAGGCTTCGTAATCCGTGACGCTCGGCACATCGTGCTGGCGCGCAAAGCAGGCCAGCAGAACGGGTAGCAATGCTTTAGCGATATCGACCGGCAGGAAGCCGTCGCGTTGCAGATCCAGCAACTGCGCTTGCGCAAGCGGTGTGAGCGGATCGCGCGACGAACCGACGACCTTGGTTACGGTAGCCTGAAACTCAGCGGAAAAGCGCTCGGGATGGAGTTCGCTAACGAAGAACTGGGCGATTTCGTCAGGGGCGTCTTCGTGCAAATACGCGCGGCCCGTCATCCCTAGCTTGTCCAGCGGGTAACGTCCATTCAGCCTGAATCCGAGCGGCAGCAGAATGCGCGTGAACGCTGCCTCGCCCGGAGGCAGCGCGCCGTTGCGCTCCCAGCGGACGGTGCGAAGCGCGCCGTGATCGAAAAACACCTTGCCGCCCGATGCGATCGCTTCCTTCGTATAGGCGCGGCCCGACGGCGAACGATCGAGGAGATCGTCGAACAGTGCCATGTTCATGGCCTGCGCGAGCTCCGCGCGCGTCACGCACCCCGGCTCGTACTGAAGCAATACAGCGGGAAAATTGAGGATCGATGCCAGATGGCCAGCTTTGTCGCGACCGATAGAGGTTTCCAGCAGTTGCTGGACATTCGGGTTAAGCATGGAGAGTTGCTCCGGTATTGATGTTCTGCAGGATGGCAAGGTGCAGGCTCGCCGGCTTATCGGCTTATCGGCGAGCCGCGATCACCACCACTTCGATCAGCTTGTCGGGAGCCGCGAGGCGCGCTTCTACTGTTGCGCGAGGCGGGGTGTGTTCCGGATCGACCCATTGGTCCCACGTCTCATTCATTTCAGAAAACAGCGAGATGTCGGAAATGAATATCTGGCAGCTGAGGATCCGGGTCTTGTCGCTGCCGTGCTCGGCAAGCAGTCGATCGACTTTGGACAGCACCTCTTGCGTCTGGCCGGCCATGCCGCGTGTGACGTCCGACGCCACCTGTCCAGCCAGAAACAGCAGGCCGTTGTATTCGGCAACTTGAGACAGGCGCTTGCCGACGTGGCTTCTCTTTAGCGGGTACATATCGAATCCGTATGGTTTAGCGTTCGAGGCCGGCGAGTGCGGCCTGGTAGTGAATCGAGGACATGACGCCGATGCGTCGGAACGGTTCAGGCGGAAGCCAGGCGGGCCCTTCCATTTCAAGCACATCGCTGAGTTCCTGCGACTGTGCGCCAAGCAGCATGTCGCCCAACAGCCTGCCGAAAGTACTTCCTTTAAGGATGCCTGCGCCGTTGCATCCTGCGCACGCATAGAGCCCAGGTTTTAGCTGGCCGAAATACGTCGCACCGTTGCGCGTGAGTGCCGTCGTCCCACCCCAGACGTGTTCAAACGCGTGCGAATGCATTTTCGGATAGCGTCGCCGATAGATATCGGTCAAGACGGCAACTGTGTCGCGCAGCGACTGCTCATGCTCGTAGGAGTAGGCGCTTCGAACCAGCAGGCGTCCATCCGCGGTTCGCCGTAACGTCGCACCAAGCCGGTTGGCGGGAATGATTCCCCATTCGGCAAGATCGCCTAGCCGGGCCCGTTCTTCTTCAGGCAGCGGCGGTGTCAGCGCGGCATACGTGTAGATGGTGAACAGACGGTCGCGTAGCAAACCGAGCGATCGGGCAAACCCATTGTTGGCCACCACCACGTGATCGGCGGTGAAGTCACCCTTCGATGTCGAGACACAAAACGGAGCCTCCGCGGAAAGCGACAGCACCGGTGTCTGCTCCAGCACCACGACATTCGGCGGCAAGCTCTCAGCCAGCCCGCGAATCAGCGCGGCCGGCTGCACGAACACGTTGTTCAGCGAGTGAAAACCATAGCGAAAGTATTCGGTTCCCACCTTATGTCGCAATCCTTCGCGGTCATACTCGGAAAACCGGATGCCCCATGCGCGGTACTGGTCCAGTGTCGCCTTGAGGCTGCGCTCGCCTCGTTCGGTCGCCGCCGCGTGAAACTTGCCCGCCGGATTCCAGCCGCATTCGATCCGGTGCTCGCGGATCAGCTCTTCAAGCCAGCTCAGCCCCTGGGCGTACACGCGGATCTGCGTCCTCGCGCTCTCTATCGGGCTCTGGTGACTGCCTAGCCGGGTGTTGTGCGGCAAATTGATCACGAAACCGGAATTCCGCCCGGCTGATCCTTCGGCTACCGTACTCGCTTCCAGAATCAGTACTGCCGCGTCCGGCTTTGCCTGCGCAATACGTCGCGCCGCCGCCAGGCCGGTATACCCGGCTCCAATCACGATCGTGTGATAGCGCTTGTTCAAAGGTACGGCAGTCGATGCGCCCCGTTTGGGAAGGAGAGCATTCCAGCCGGCAGGGTTCTGATACGACGGGTAGATTCTTTGCGAGCCACTGAAGATAGACATTGTTTGTGTACGGCAGCTGTGGCGACACGGCGTGTCACCCTGGATGACACGGAAAACGAGTCACGTCACTGCGGCCTTGATTTCCCACGAAGCACTGCCTTCGTGATCGCTCATGTCGTTCGTCGAAAATCCGAGATCGCAGTGTAGCCAGACGGCTGCCGCTTCTTCGGCAATATTAGACATACTAATATCGGCATGAAGCGTTACTTACCAGAGTCGCGGCGCTTGTCGTCGCGCGGAAAATCCGGTGCGCTGTCGCGGGCCGCGTCGAACTCCGCGGCAAGACGCTTCACCTTCGCGACCACCTCTTCGGCCTGAATTTCAGAGGGCGGCTTGAGCAGTGAGATCACGTTGAACAAGCGCCGGTGAACGTCGGCATCGAGGTAAGCCGCGCGGTGGAGCGCGACGTTGTACTGCAGCATCTCGTCGAGATTCTCAGGTCGCTCGCCGCGAGTCTCGGGGTAACCGAGATCGGGCAGCACGGATGAGCGCCAGATGTTGTCCAGCAGCGGCGATACTGCATCCATCAACGCTTCGAACAGACCGGCGAGGGGACGCACGCGCAGGCGCCGGCTGTCCAGCAGGTTGCGCAAGATCACGGCTGTTTGCGCCGCCGCGGTCATACCCTGTGCGTACACCGGGTTGAAGCGGCAGATCGCATCGGCGAACGGCACCAGACCGACCGGCCAGTTCGCGCAGCGCTCGAAATGCCTGCGCCGGCTTTCCGGAAACGCGAACTGGATCACCTTGCCGTGCAGTTTCGCGTGCCTGAGCACGTTGTGCAGCGTCGGCGTCGACAGCGCCGAAGCGAAGTCGACGAAGCCCGCCCAGTCGGCGGGCGGCGCGTCCTTGCCGTGTCCGCCTAACACCGCGAACCAGTACTGATCCTCGCGGACGACTATCGCGCCGTAGCGGCTGCTCAGCGGCGCCTCGGGCAACGTCACCATCACGTGATAGTCGGGGATGTGCCCGTCGGCAAATTCGACGAGTGCCGTGGAATAGGTCAAATCGATGCCAATCGTGGTTTCCTCGGGCGCCGCGCGCCCGGTCGCGCACAGGAAAGCGAGCGTCAGATCGCCGCGGTTCGATGCATCGACGACCAGCTCTGCGTCGTGCAATTCCTGTGTGCCGTCGCGGGCTTCGCATCTGACCGCCGACACCGCATCGCCCGCTGGCGTGGCGACGATCCCGGTGACGCGGCGGCCGTCCAGCAACACCACGCTCCTGTGCTGCTGAACGTAGCCGCGCATCGCACTTTCGATCAGCGGCCGCGACGCCTTGAGCTGCGTGATGTTGAGCTCGCGCTCGGGCAGCGCACGCTGGCCCGGGAATTCGTAGAGAAAACGCATCCCCATGTCGGCCACTTTCGCGCCGGCCGCGAGCATCGTCGCGCTATAGCCGTCGAACAGATCGTCGAGCGCGGCGAGTCCGCCAGGCAGCAGCGCATGGGGGTGGCGTCCTTGCGGAACACCGGCGCGCGGTGTCGCGCCGGCCGGCAACACGTCCCGTTCCAGCACGACGATTTCCTCGAATTTGCCAACTAGCGCTTGCGCAGCCGTCAGCCCGCCCATCCCCGCGCCGATCACCACCGCACGCTTGCCGATATGCATCCCTGCTCTCCTGGTTGTTGCGACTTCGCATCTCGGACCTTGTGAATGTCCGGGTGGTCTTTCAACAACGCAGGTTATGTTTTAATTCCATTTAATGGCATTCTTTTTTTATCAAACCGTTTTAATATATTTATATATGTTCTGTGTTGACCGTAAATCACGAATTAAAATAGCGGTCCGGCCAGGTAACGATATTGCTTTAAACATACGCACCTGATACAAATAAGAAACGTCAATTAGCTTCGCGATGGCAGGCATCCTGACGATATCCGGCTGCAAAGCAGTAACATCCGGCCCCATGTGTCGTAACGCAAGCATCCAAAGGGCAACATGGTTGAACATCGAACTCTTGCCGAAATTGGTGGCACCACCAATAGCTGGCTCAATGCAAAACACCATTTTTCGATAGGCAAGTACGGCAATCCGGCGCACCTGCCAGCTGGTGCGCTATATGTCTGGAACGACGACGAGATCGCCCCTCAATCCGGATTTCCACTCCACAGCCATTCCGATGTGGAGATCATTACCTATGTCCGCGACGGGATTCTTACCCATACGGATAGCCTCGGAAATCGCGAGCAGCTCGAAGCAGGGAACGTGCAGATCATGAGTGCCGGGACCGGCATTCAACATGCCGAGCGAAACGAACACGAGACGACCACCCGGATTTTCCAGATCTGGATCAAACCGCATCGGGGTGGCCCGCCACATTGGCGCTCCCAGTCTTTCCCTCGCCACGACCGCGCAGACCGCTTCGTTCCACTCGCTAGCGGTCGGTCTTTGCCGCAAGCGCTGCCGATCCGCGCGGACGCGGACGTCTATGGCGCATTGCTGGGACCGGAAGTCACAACGGAAATCGCGATCGCCATGGACGACACGGCCTATCTCGTGCCGGCGGTCGGATCGGTGCGGGTAAACAGCGTTCGTATCGAGCAACGCGAGGGCGCGCTGATCAGCGAAGTGAACCTCATCAGCGTCACAGCGCTTACCCATGCGGAGCTTTTGCTCGTTGTCGCCCACCCACACATGCAACAGGATTCCGACCATGGCTGACCGCACTACGCTCAGGCATCGCGATGGCCGCGAAGTCGAACGCTCAGTGATCGAAACCTTCTCGGCGAATTTTTCCGGCCAACTGGTTCCGCCTGATCACGCAGACTACGACGACGCCCGCAAGATATGGAACGCCGACATCGACAGGCGGCCTGGCTTGATCGCACGTTGTCGCGGAACAGCAGACGTGATCGACGCGATTCGCTTCGCCCGAAACAACGACGTCGTTGCCGTCGTGCGCGGTGGCGGCCACAACGTCGGCGGGCGTGCGGTTTGCGACGACGGATTGGTCATCGACCTGTCGCTGATGCGAGGTGTTTATGTCGACCCTGCGCATCGTACCGTCAGAGCGCAAGGTGGCGCGCTGCTCGGTGATGTCGATCGAGAGACTCATTTGCACGGTCTTGCGGTCCCTTTCGGCGTGGTGTCGAAGACGGGCATCGGCGGTTTGACACTCGGTGGCGGCGTTGGCTGGCTCACCAGAAAATACGGCCTGACATGCGACAACGTCCTGTCTTTTGAAGTGGTGACCGCTGAAGGTACCGTGCTGACCGCCGATGCGACCAACCATGCGGACCTGTTCTGGGCATTGCGCGGCGGCGGAGGCAATTTCGGCGTCGTGACTTCGTTCCTTTACCGCGCTCATCCTGTATCTACCGTGTTTGGCGGCATGGTGCTCCATGCGCGTGCCGATGCGAGCGCCGTGCTGCGTCACTACCGGGAGTTCATGAAAAGCGCTCCGGATGAGTTGACCGTCTATGGCGGTCTGATTACCCTGCCTGACGGTACGCCTGCCGCGGGGCTGTTACTGTGTTACTGCGGCGATCCAGCCAGTGGTGAACGTATCGTAAAGCCGCTGCGCGACTTCGGTAATCCGATAGCCGATACCTTGCAGGCCATGCCGCTGCCTGCGATGCAAAAAGCCATCGACGAACTCGGGCCGCCTCGCGCGTCCTTCTACTGGAAATCGTCGTTCGTCACGCAGTTTTCCGACGACCTGATCGACGTGCTGATCGAGCACGCCGGTCAAGCCGGGTCGCCGTTGAGCTCGATTGTTATCGAATGTTTTGGCGGCGCGGCGAACCGGATCGCGCCGACGGCAACCGCGTTTGCGCACCGTAATGTCGCCTATAACATCCAGATTTCCGCACAATGGACCGACCGCGGCGAGCGCGACCGGCATATCGACTGGGCGCGCACAGGTGGCCAGAAGCTCGGGCCGTTCTCCAGCGGCGCCGCGCTTCTGAACTACGTGGGAATCGGGCAAGCCTCCGAAATCGAGGCGGCCTTCGGCACTAACCTGCAAAGACTGAAGGACCTGAAGCAGAAGTACGATCCCCACCATTTCTTCCAGCCAGTCAGGATGTGATGCCGCGGATGTGATGCCGGCGGTCGCGACCGGGTCAGAACCTGTGCCTGATACCGAGCGCCGCCAGCGCCTGCCAGTTTGCACCTGCATTGACGTTCGACGATGCGATCACAGCTTGCGCGGCACCCTGGCCATTGGTGCCGGACGCATGCACCCACCCGGCCATCGCGTAGAGATCGGTGCGCTTGCTCAACAGATAGTCGATCGCACCGGTTACCTGATTGTATGTCGCCGACGAATGTCCGCTTGACCTCAGGTAGTCGTAACCGATTTGCGCACTGAAGGCCGGCGTCACATGCCACAACGCATACACCGAGCCATTGTTGTAACGTTCGCTTCCACGGAAAGCCGACGACGCGTCCGAGGTGTACTCGGAAAAACTATAGTAACCGCCGATCATCACCTGGCCCAGCGTGTATTGCGTAGCGATACGCGCCACGGTGATCGAACGGGCGGTTGAGTAAGCGCTGTTCACCGACGACCCGAACAGACTGTCCGCCGTCGTCGTGCCTCGCGTCGACAGGGTCGCGCTGCCGTTGTCGATATGGAACATCCCGCCTGCGATAGCGAACTTGTCCAGCTTGTAGTCGATCGCCGCGCTGTATGACTGGCCCGACGCCACGGAACCCGAGACGCCTCCGGCCGAATAGGTTGCGACGACCTGCACGCCCGCCCATATGGGACTGGTCCACTTTATCGTATTGTTAAAGCGAACCGTGTTGTCCGTATTGTCGATATCGCCCGGTGTGCTCGAATATTCTAGTTGCCAATTGCCTTGAAGCGGCTCGACGAGATCGCGCATCGCGTCGTATTGGCGACCGAGGGTCACCGTGCCCCACTTCGGCGAAGCGAGACCGACATACGCCTGACGACCGAACAGCCGGCCGCCCTGCCCCAGCGCGCCGGTATCCACGTTAAAGCCGTTCTCGAGGCGAAATACTGCCTTCATGCCGCCACCGAGATCTTCGCTTCCCACCATTCCCCAGCGGCTAGCCGTCTGGCTTCCCGATTGCATCGCAAAACGGGTACTTTTGCCGCCGGCATTGTGGATGTACTGAACGGAATTATCCACCACGCCATACAGCGTAACGGAGCTCTGCGCCGAAGCGGTCATCGACGTTCCGAATGCACCCAGCAGAGTGACGAAGCCTGCAAGTTTTTTGGCCATTTCGTTATACGAAGTAATTTGAATAATATGAATGACAAACAAAGTCTATTCTGGATATTTATGTGAAGTGACCGCGACGCATCTCGATACGCCGCGCTCATGCCTCGCTTTGTCGCCGCCTGTGCAAATGGCTATTTCCAGCAAGCCTTTGCGACGCGCAGATGATTACCACCGAGAATCTTCAGCATCGCCTCTTCCGGATAACCGTGATCGAGCATCGTCTGCACAATCTCCGGTAGTCGTTCCGGCTCGACCATCGGCGTCGGTTTGATATATCCCAGCTCGGGCGGGAATAGATCCGGTCTCGACTTGAAGTGATGCATCAACTGGTTCTGATCGAACACATAGTCCAGCGCGAGCCCGACATGATCGGGGCCGACCAGCTGAACCATATAGTCGAGGTGGCGAAACACTGCGCCGGTACTGTTGTCGTGCTCGCCGTCGGCTTTTTTGCCGATGAAGCGGCTTATGCCGTTCAGGCCGATCACTCCGCCGGAAGCAGCGCAGGCCTTGATCAGATCGTCCGGAATATTGCGCTGGTGATTGAACACCGCATAAGCGTTAGAGTGCGAAAAGATAACCGGACCATCGACGTACGCCAGCACTTCACGGGCGGTTTTCCACCCGACGTGCGAACAGCACGGCACCATCCCGACGCGTCGCATCTCGTCCAGTACGTCGCGGCCGAATGCGGTCAAACCGTTGTCTTCGTCCTGGCAACCGCCTCCGGCGGAGTTGCTCTTGTTATAGGCCATCAGCATCCAGCGAACGCCCAGGTCGTAGTAAGCCTCGATCATGCTCAACTGGTCGCCAAGCGCTCGCGTCCCCTCGAGATCGAAGGTTACCGCGAGCTTGCCTGTGCGCCTCGCAAGCATCACGTCATCCACGGTCTCGACCAGAATAAAGCGGTCCGGGTGACGCTTGACCCAATGCCGGAAATGGGCAAGCACGCGAAAATCCTCTTCTATCGTCTTGATGTCGTAACCGACATTCAGCGATACGACGTTGTGCCCACTCTGACGATAGCGTTCGAGCTGTCCGAGAAATTCGTCGTCGGCTCGTAGCGGCATGCATCCGTGGTTGTCCCACACTAAAGCGCGGCTGATGACGGCCTCTACCGTTTTACTGCTCATGTCGTGTTTTTCCTCGCTATATGGCATCAATCTCTACGCTCAGTTCGCGCAGGCGCTCCGTGTACGTGTGCTGGACATGTCCCGCACACAGGTCGTCGGCCGATACGGTTTCGAGCAGCGCGCCGTTCTGCATCACGCCAATCGTGCTGCACAGATGTGCGACCGCCGCAAGGTTGTGCCCGACCATGATGTAAGTCAGACCGCGCAATTCGCGGAGATCCGAAAGCAGGTTTAATACTTCGGCCTGCACCGAAACGTCCAGTGCACTGGTTGGCTCATCGAGCAACAGGACTTGCGGTTCCGCGATCAAGGCCCGGGCAATCGCAACGCGTTGGCGCTGACCGCCGGATAGCTGATGCGGATAGCGAAACCGCGCCGACGCCGGCAACGACACTTCGTCGAGTGCGCGCGAAATCCGCGCATCGACATTGCCGATGCGATGCACGAGCAGAGGTTCGCTGAGCGCCCTGTCGACGGTTTGACGAGGATGCAGCGAACCATACGGATCCTGGAACACCATCTGCACCTGCCGGTAGAACGCTCGCGAGCGCTTCGCCGTCTGCGGTATGCCGTCCACGCTCAGGTGTCCGCTCCATGACGCATTCAGGCCCGCGATCGCGCGCAACACCGTCGATTTTCCAGAGCCGCTTTCGCCCACCAGGCCAAAGGCCGCGCCGCGTTTCACTTGCAGCGATATCGACCTGACTGCTTCGAAATCGCCGAAATGCACGCTCAGGTTGTTGAGATCGATCACGAGGCACTCCATTCCGGGCTGCGGGTCAGCGTTTGCAGTCGAGCCCTCCGATGCTTCAGCGACGGCAGGCAGCCGAGCAGGCCGAGCGTATAAGGATGACGTGCGTGCAATAACTCCGAAGCCTTCAGCTCTTCGACCACACGCCCTGCGTACATCACCAGAACCCGATCGCAAAAGCGCGACACCATAGGCAGATCGTGACTGATCAGCATCAGTCCCATGCCGCGCTGATCGACGAGTTCTTCGAGCAGCCGCAGAATTTCAGCCTGAACGGAGACGTCGAGTGCGCTGGTCGGTTCATCGGCGACCAGCAATTCCGGATCCGGCGCCAGCATCATCGCGATCATGGCCCGCTGCCCCATACCTCCCGACAGCTCGCCTGGCATCGCCGCCGCGACCCGTTCGGGTGAACGTATCTGCATTTGCACCAGCAGATCGACGGCCGCTTCCTTCGCCTCCTTGCGTCCGCCGCCCCGATGAGTGCGCCACGCTTCGGCGATCTGGCTGCCGACGGTCATCACCGGATTCAGCGAGAACTTCGGGTCTTGCATGATCAGCCCGACGCGCTTGCCGCGGATTTTGCACATCGTGCGTTCGCTTGCGGCGAGGATGTCGGTGCCGTCGATCGTCAGCGCATCGGCGCTCGCCTTGGCACGCGGCGGCAACAGCCGCAGGATTGAACGCGCCGACAATGATTTTCCGGAGCCGGACTCGCCGACGATACCGAGTTTTTCCGCGCCCATTTCAAAGGAAACGCCGCGAACCGCTTCGACGGGTCCGTGTGGCGAAGGAAATGTCACGCGCAAGTTGTTGACGGTGAGCTTCATGAACTTAATCCGATTTCGGGTCGAGCACGTCGCGCAGACCGTCGCCGAGTAAATTGAACGATAGGGAAGCGATGAAGATAGCGATGCCTGGAATCGTCGGCACCCACCACTGCTCGAGGATCAGGCTGCGCGTACTCGCGATCATGGTGCCCCACTCCGGCGTCGGCGCCTGCGCGCCCATGCCGAGGAAGCCCAGCCCGGCAGCGGTCAACACGATGCCGCTCATATCGAGCGCAACCCGCACGATCAGCGACGACACGCACAGCGGCGCGATATGCCGAAGCAGAATACGCGGCGCCGAGGCGCCCGTGAGCCGGACCGCCGCGATAAAGTCCGAATGCCGGATCGACAGCGTTTCCGCGCGGGCCAATCGCGCATACGGCGGCCACGCGGTCAGCGCAATCGCGGCGACCACACTGCCAAGGCCCGGCCGCATCGCGCTAACCAGCGCAAGCGCGAGTACGAGTTTCGGAAAGGCGAGAAACAGATCCGTGACACGCATCAACGCACGATCGATCCAGCCACCCGCGTAGCCCGCGACCGCACCGATCATCAGCCCAAATGGTGCGACCACGATCACCACCGCGATGACCATCCCGAGCGTGACGCGTCCGCCATATACCAGGCGGCTGAACGTATCGCGGCCGAGCTCGTCCGTGCCGAGCCAGTGAATGGCCGATGGCATCGCAAGCCGGTGCGACAGATCCTGCGCAACCGGGGAATGCATCGCGAACAGCGGCGCACAAAGCGATGCGCACACGATCAACAGCAGTGCCACGAGCCCGGCCATCGCGAGATGATTGCGGCGAAACTGCAGCCAACCACGGTAGGCTCGCACCCAGCCGGCGTGCCGGCGAGACGCCGGTGTCTCGCTGAGCAGCCACGCACGCAGGCGGCCTGGTTTGCGGTTCGAATAGGCGACGCAAAGCGATTTGTTCAAGATTTCACCCGCGGGTCGAGAATCAGATAGGCGACGTCCGCTACCTGGTTGAGGACGACATAGATGCCGCCGATCACAAGCGTCGCGCCGAGCACCGCGTTCATATCGGCATTGAGCAGAGATTGCGTCAGATAGAGGCCAAGCCCTGGCCAGCCGAATACGGTTTCCGTCAGCACTGCGCCCTCGAGCAAGCCGGCATAGCCGAGCACGATCACCATCACCAGACGTCCGGCGACATTCGGGAATGCGTGTCGCCACAGTACGCGCATCGCGGATAGCCCTTTCGCACGCGCCGTCACGACGTATTCGCCGCCCAGCGCGTCGAGCATGAAGGTGCGCGTCATTCGGGTAATCATCGAGCAGCTGACGTACGCGAGCACCAGCGACGGCAGGACCAGATGGGCTAGCGCATCGCGAAAGGCGTCCCACTGCCCGTCGAGGGCGGCATCGATAATGAGCGCGCCGGTGTGCTCCGGCACGGTGCCCTCGAAACCCAGATCCTGTTGGCCGATACCGGGCGCGATGCCCAGTTTGACGTAGAACATCAGCAACGCAATCAGACCGAGCACGAAGACCGGTGTGGACTGACCGGAAATACTGACGAAGCGCACCACATTGTCGAACACCGAGCCCTGTCGCGACGCGGACATCACGCCGAGCGGCACGCCTACCAGCACGGCGATGATCATCGCGATGCTCGCGAGTTCGAGTGTGGCGGGAAAGAAGTGCAGCACGTCCTCGACGACGGTATGCGACGTCATCACCGATGCGCCCAGATCGCCATGCACAAGATGCTTCAGATAGATCCAGAACTGTTCGAGCAGCGGGCGATCGAGTCCGAGCTCCTCCCGGACACGCGCCACGACATCAGGTGTCGCACGCTCACCGACGATCGCGATGACCGGGTCGACCGGAATGGTTCGCCCGATCAGAAACGTCGCCAGCATCAAGCCGAACAGCGTCGCCAGCATGCTGGAAAGCGAGGCAAGCGCGCGGCCTGGCCCTCTTCGCCGGGGCGCGCGTTTGCGCGGAAATGACTTCACCACGATTGTGTCTCCTCAGGGTACCTGTCACTGGCGACAGGGCCTTGCGATTTATATGATCACGCAATCTTCTGCGCGCTGCGGGCTCCGTCGCACGCGCTTTACTTTTGACTCGACGGAATGAGCGCAGCGTAAGACGCCAGAAACAAAAAGTCCCAAGCTTAAGTTTTTCTAATGCATTGATTTATCGTGCATGAAGCTGATCGCCAATGCGACTACCCCGCAGTCAATCCAACCGGCCCAGGCAGCGCTTGTTAAGTTTCACCTTATGCTAACCATCAGTTTGCGCGAACCACCGGGCCGCGCTTTTCGGCGCCACTACGATCGCGGCACGACCGCTTTGGCCGGATCACAACAATCGTCAGACTACGAAGAGGATTTCTATGCAATCGAGCCGCCGGACCTTTCTTGCCCAGACCGCGGCCCTCACCGCCGGCGTATATGGACTGTCGAAACCGGCTGGCGCTGCCACCCCCAAAGCGATGGTTGTGGTCGGCCAGACGATTGACGGCATTGTCAACGGATTCGATCCCGCGGAAGCCTACGACGTCAGCTCGGAGACGATCGGCAACCTGTACCGCATGCTATTTACCGCCGATCCCGCGAACCCGGGTCAACTCACCGGCGATCTCGCACAGAGCTGGAGTGTGTCGCCGGACGGCACGCAGTACACGTTCAGATTGCGTCCGGGCAACCGTTTCGAGAGCGGCGCGCCGGTCACGGCAGACGATGTCGTGTTCAGTCTGCAGCGCGTGATGCGTCTGAACCGGGCTGCCAGTTTCATGCTGATCCCGCTCGGGATCAATCATGTCAACGTGGATACCGTGGTGCGCGCGAGCGCGCCCGACACGGTTGTCTTGACACTGCCCCAGCCGCGCGCAAGCGGCCTCGTGCTTGCGACGCTGAGCACCACCTGTGCCGCCGTAGTCGACCGGAAGACCGTGCTCGCCAACGAAAAGAACGCCGACCTCGGCAATGCATGGTTGCGTACGCATTCGGCCGGAGCGGGCTCATATCGGCTTTCCGTGTGGCAGGCAAGCGACCACATTATTCTCGATGCGAATCCGAACGCGGCGATCAAACCGCGTACGCCGCGTCTCGCGTTCCGTCATATGCCCGAGCCGGCGACGGAGTTGCTGCTGCTGCGGCGCGGCGATATGGACATCGGCCGCTCACTGGGCTCGGACCAGTTGAAGACGCTTGCCGGCGACCCCGGTCTGAACGTGATCGAAAAGGACGCGCTGACGCTGCTACTACTGCAGGTCAACACTGCCGTGCCGCAATTTCAAAAGGTAGAGGTGCGTCAGGCGATCAAATGGGCAATCGATTACGACGCAATCGCGCACAACATCACGCCGAGGCTATGGACCGTGTGGCAATCTCTGCTTCCGAAGGGCGCGCCCGGCGCGATCGGCACACGGTTCTTCCAGCACGACGTCGGCAAGGCAAAGGCGCTGATGGCACAGGCTGGGTTGGCAGGCGGATTTCAGGTCACGCTCGATCACCCGAACACCTGGCCGTATGTCGACATTGCACAGGCACTGCAATCCGATCTTGGACAGATCGGCATTCGCGTCGAACTGCTTTCGGGCAGCAACGGGCAGGTGCTTGCCAAGCGTCGCTCGCGCACGCATCAAATGTCGTTGGGACGCTTCGGCGCGGACCACCTGGATCCCAGCTCATTCACGTCGTATTACTGCACGAATCGCGATGACAGCGCGAACAGCCACAACCGGAACGGCGCATGGAACGCGCACTTCGTCGACGCGAAACTGAATGCCGCGGAACTGGCCGCGCAAGAGGAAATGGACCCGGTCAAGCGACTGTCGATCTACACCGACATACAAAAGCGTTTTGCCGAGGTTGCGCCGTTTATCTTCCTTTTGCAGAAGCGCGATATTGCCGTACAGCGCAACGGCGTGTCGGGCATCTCGCTGGGCGCCGTTAATGTCTACACGCGATTCGCCGACGTGCGCAAAGTCTGATGCATGCGATGAAACCGGCTCGTCGCACGCAACGCATGCAACGCACGCAACATGCCGCGAGCGTGGCAGCTTTGCCACCTGATGAAGACAAGCTTAAGATGAGCCTGTTTCGTGCACACGTCGTCATGGTATGAAAAAGCTCACCTTCGATTTACATGCGCTCGAAGCCTTCGTCGCGATCTGCGAAAGTGGCTCGATGATCGACGCCGCGCGCAAGCTCAACGTCACACAAAGCGCGATCAGCCAGCAGGTAAAGAACCTCGAGACGCAAAACCACGTGCTGCTGTTCGATCGCGACTTCCGGCCATCGCGACCCACTGCCGCGGGGCGCCTGCTGCTCGAACTCGCCAAAGACCTGCTGGGGCATGCCCATTCCGTATCGGAGCGACTGCTCGATGTTGCGCAGTCCGAACACGCGCAGATCAGGCTTGGTGCGGTCGATTCGTTCGCCGCGACAGTCGGCCCGCCGCTGGTGCGCGCGATGTCCGGAACCGCCGGGCAGATCGCACTATGGACAGGCCTGACGCCGATGCTCAGCGAGCAGTTGCAAAAGCGCGAACTCGATCTGGCGATCTGTACCGAATGGCCGATGTCCGATCCGAAGATCGAGCAGCGGCTGCTATTCACTGAAATGTTCGTCGCAGTCGCGCCCAGATCGCTGGACCCGATGCCGACATCGGCGTTGAGCGGATTTGCAGATTTGCCGCTCTTGCGGTATTCGAGGCGCTCGATCATCGGACAGCAGATCGACCGCTATCTGCGGCATATCGGGCTCGCTGCACCCCGCAGGCTTGAGTTCGACGCAACCGATGCACTGCTGAGCATGGTCGCGTCAGGACTCGGCTATGCGGTAACGACACCCTTGTGCCTGTGGCAATCGCGCCATTGCTTGCCGGACGTGCAGGTCCTGACCTTGCCGGCGAGCCCGCTGGGTTGCCGTAACTTCTTTCTGCTGTTTCGCACAGGCGAGTGGACCACCCTGACCGAAGAAGTGGCGATGGTCACACGACAGGTTCTCGAGCGACAGATTTTTCCGGCGATCCGCCAGGCGCTCCCCGCTGTGCCGGCCAACGCAATCGAATGGCGATAGCGCGATGGCGAAGCGCCGCTCGCGCTGAAGCGAGCGGTTGCCCGTTTCTCACACGATCGGTCTTGTCAAACTCGCACGCCCATACTTGTTTCGGGCATTTCAGGTACGCCGACGGTGAAAGAATCGCGACAATCAGCGCCTCTACAACCCAACGAAGCAAGGTGAACCGTGCAGCAAACCAACTCGAAAGTAGCGGTGGTAACCGGCGCGTCGCAGGGTCTGGGCGAAGGTATCGTCAAGGCTTTGCGGAACCGGGGCTATCGTGTCGTCGGCACGTCGCGCTCGATCAAGCCATCCGATGACCCTGACTATCTGACGATCGCAGCCGATATCGGTGACCCCGCTACCGGAAAGAAGGTCATCGACGCAGCGCTGTCTCGCTTCGGGCGCGTGGACACGCTGATCAACAATGCCGGAATTTTTGTCGCCGGCGAATTCGTCAAGTGTACGGAGCAGCAATACCGGAACGTCCTCGCGACCAATCTGGACGGCTTTTTCTTCATCACCCAGCCTGCCATCGAGGCCATGCTCGAGCAAGGCGGCGGGCACGTGGTCCAGATTACGACGACGCTGGTCGAGCATGCCAATTCGGCCATTCCTGCCGTGCTTGCATCGATAACAAAGGGCGGCCTGACTGCAGCGACGCGCGGCCTCGCGATCGAATACGCGCGCCGCAATATTCGCGTCAACGCCGTGGCGCCGGGACTGATCAAGACTCCGATGCACGCCCCCGAAGCGTACCAGGCACTGGCAGCGTTTCACCCGCTCAACCGGATGGGTGAAGTCGACGACATCGTGCAGGCAATCCTGTATCTCGAAGACGCCGCTTTCGTCACCGGCGAAATCCTGCACGTCGACGGCGGCCAGATCGCGGGACATTGAGCGAGCGGCACGCCCGGACTAAAGCTTCCCGGCTGGGCCACTCACCCGTGGCCAGCCGTTTCGCGTGCAAGCGCAGCGGCGCGATCAGCCGTCGATCCATCCGATGGAGTAAGCGCGGGCGTGCCGCTTACTTCCCCGCGTCGCCCTTGCGATACTCGATGCTGACCTCGTCCAGTTGCGCCTTTACCGTGCCGTCGAGTGCGTAATCCACGGCAGCCAACGTGTCGGTCAGGTGCTCGAGCCGACTGGCACCGAGAATGACCGAAGTGATCGCGGGATGGGCCAGCACCCAAGCAATCGACAAGGTCGGCATCGGCGTTTGTCGCTGCGCGGCAATCTGCTGGATTTTCTCGACCGTCGCAAACGCACGCTCATGCCAGTAACGCGCGTGATACATCGCACCGAACCCGCCGAGTTCCGACGAAAAGCGGCCGGTGTCAGGCGTCTCGTCATGCCTGTATCGACCGCTCAGCAGTCCGCCGGCGAGCGGATTGAACGGAATCACCGCGATCCCCTCTTCCTGTGCCAATGGGAAAAGATCGCGCTCGACTTCGCGAAACAGCAGGTTGTAACGCGGTTGCGCCGACACAAAACGGACCAGCCTGAGCGTGTCCTGTCGTCCCAGTGCCCGGGCCAGCCGGTAAGCGAGGAAGTTGGAGACACCGATATAGCGCGCCTTGCCGGTACGCACGATGGTGTCCATTGCGTGCGCCACTTCGTCGAGCGGTGTGGCGGGGTCGTCCATATGCAGCTGATACAGGTCGACGTAGTCCGTCCTGAGGCGGCGCAACGATGCATCGATGGCGTCGAGCAGGTGCTTGCGCGAGTTGCCCACATCCCACGCGGCGGCCCCCATGCGGCCGCCGCCTTTGGTGCCGAGGATAAAACGTCCGCGCCGGTTGCCAAGCCAGCGGCCCGTGATGAGTTCCGCGCCGCCCACCTCCGCACCCGGCGGATAGATGTCCGCGGTGTCGATGAAGTTCACGCCGGCGTCGGCCGCCTTATCGAGCATTCGATGCGCCTGCGCTTCGTCCGTCTGCTTGCCAAATGTTCCTGTGCCTATGCACAGACGAGATACCGTCAAACCGGTTGTGCCGAATTGTTTGAACTGCACGTTGCCTCCGTCATTGAGAGAGAAAACACTCAGCCCTTTGTTGCGGCTGCCGATCGCATGAGCCACTCGCGCGGCTCAATTATATCGATCACTATATTAGCAAGACACGGCTGGCCAGGGAAGAAATATAGTGAAGGCTATAATCGGGATCACGCTGGCAACGAGGCATGCAACTGATGGCAAGAACACGGGTGTTCGAGATCGACCGGGCGCTGGAAATCGCCACCGACCTGTTCTGGCGACATGGCTATGAACGCACGTCGCTGTCCGACCTGACCACGGCGATGGGGGTTACGCCGCCCAGCTTTTACTTTGCGTTCGGCAGCAAGGAGGGGCTGTTCAAGCGCGTGCTCGAACGGTACATGCGCACGCGTTTGAGCTATGCGGAAGATGCGTTGAACCAGCCGAGCGCGCGCGAGGTCGCGGAGCAAACCCTGCTCCGGCTCGCGCAGCTTTATACGGACCCTGACTGTCCGCCTGGCTGCCTAGCGGTGAACTGCTCGTTTCCCTATAACGAAGGCGCAACACCCTTGCGGCATGAACTCGCCGCCCTTCGCGAGGCACGGCGAGGAAGACTGCGCGAGCGTCTGCAACACGCCCAGCAGGCGGGCGATCTACCGGCCGATTGCGATCCAGGCCAACTGGCGGACTTCGTGCTGGTGGTCGGATGGGGACTGGCGCTCGCCGCGCAGTCAGGGGTCACGCGCGACGACCTCTATCGCACCGTCGAGACCGCCCTGAAGGCCTGGCCGAGCTGACTCCAGCGTTGCGCACTGAGCGATGCCACGCGAAGCCTGCCCACGCAGCGCCCGGCAGCCGGCGCCGACAACATTTATGAAACGCGGCACAATCACGGTTGTCTGCGAGGCAAGGCGAACTTTGCCCGTGCCATCGGTGGACTGGATACAGACTGCGCCCGATAGATTGCCCCCCAATCGCTGCCCGGAGAAGTCCGATGGATGACAAACCGAGCTCCAGCCGCCCTGCGGCTGCTTCGTTCGTGCTTATCGCAGTTGTCGTCGTGGTGCTGGTCGCCATTTTTGCCTACACCGCCGGCTGGCTGACGCCACGTCGGCTCACACCAGCCGGCCTCGTCGATGCATTGGCGCCGCCCGGCGGCCCCGCGCTGGGATACCGGCGCAATCATGCCAAAGGCATCTGCTTCACCGGCACGTTCGAGTCCAATGGCACGGCCGCGTCGGTGTCGAAGGCGCCGATTCTCGCAGCCGGTTCCTATCCGGTCGTCGGACGGTTCAATCTTGGAACGCCAAACCCCAAGGCCGCCGACCCGACCGTTCGTGTACGCGGTCTCGGCTTGCGTGTCGTCGCACCGGACGGCACCGAATGGCGCACCGCGATGATCGATGCGCCGTTCTTCGCGGTGTCGACGCCACAGGCCTTTTACGCGTTGCTGGAAGCCGCCGGACGCAAGGACGACCCGGATGCGATGAAGCAGTTCATGGCCGCGCATCCTGAGTTCGCCCCGTTCGCCGAGTGGGCGAGCAAGACGCCGATGACCGCGTCGTATGCGCAGGAGCAGTACAACAGCCTGAACAGCTTCATCTTCACCAATGCCGGCGGACAGGACAGCATCGTGCGCTGGTCGTTCGTGCCCGCGGCGAAGCCTGAGTTGCTGAGCGCCGACGAACTGAAGCAGCGCGGCCCGGACTTCCTCGACACCGACATCACGCAGCGGGTCGGCAGTGCGCCGCAACGCTGGACGCTGGTGGTCACCGTCGCGAACCCCGGCGACCCGAGTGCCGACCCGACCCGCGTGTGGCCCGACGATCGCCGCAAGATCGAAGCCGGCACGCTGATCGTGACGGCGATCGAGCCCGAACCCGACGGTCCGTGCCGCGATCTGAACTTCGATCCGACGGTGTTGCCGCCGGGCATGCATGTGTCCGACGATCCGTTTCCCGCCGCACGCTCGGCTGCGTATGCCGTGTCGTTCAACCGCAGGACCGCTGAAGACCGCGACTATCCGCATACCCCGGCGAAAGGATCCGCACCATGAACGCACCCGCTACGCGTTTCACGCCGCTACAACGCGCGCTCCACTGGCTGATGGCGATCTGCATCCTCGCGATGCTGTTCATTGGCGTCGGCATGGTGTCGACGGTCAAGCCCAAATACCTGACGCTGGTGTCGATTCACAAACCGCTCGGCATCGCCATCCTGATCCTCGCGCTGATCCGTCTGGTGGTGCGGCTGATGCGCGGCGCGCCGCCGCTGCCGCTCGATATGCCGCCGCCGATGAAGCTCGCCGCGCACCTGTCGCACCTCGTGTTCTACGCGCTGATGATCGCGCTGCCGCTGCTCGGCTGGGGCATGCTGTCGGCTGCGGACTATCCGGTCGTGGTGGCCGGCATGCGCCTGCCGCCGATCGCGCCGCATAGCAACGAGCTGCACACGTTGCTGTGGAATGCGCATCATTTTCTGGCACTGTGTTTCTTTGCGCTGATCGTGGTTCATCTGGCCGCGGCGCTTTATCACGCGCTGATCCGGCGCGACGGCGTATTTCAGACGATGGGACCGGGACGCACATCGGCGCGCCGCTAACGGCGGACGTCGACCGGCAGAGGCGGATCCGCGAGGTCCGCGAGGTCGGCCATGCCGATGACTGCGTGGCGCCGGCCGCGCGCCGCGCACGTCATCGGCGCTGGGTGGCATCTCACACTCACGCCGGCGTATTCTCATACCACTGCCCGCGCGACCCGCGCGTTTGCGCCGGCATTCGCCGGTTGCAGGCAGCAAACAGGCATTACCGCGCATAGCGAGCGATTCGCCGTGGCCGCATCCGCTGCGCGCGCCTATGCTGAAGACTCGAGCGCCCATCCGTTCTCACAGCGACCACGCTGCCTCCCTGACCGCCCCGGCTGTCCAGCGCATCGATGCGCCGAATCCGTGTCTTCGCGCAGCCGCGGCTGTTTGAAGATCGATTCATTAGAAAGCGAATAATGCTTGAACGGGGTAATAGTCGGGGTGCTTGCTGTTCGTTGTCTGAAGTAACACCGGAGCTCATCATCATGAAGACGCTCATCCGCGCCATTGCGATTGCCTCTGTACTCGCCACCCCAGCCGTCACGTCCTCTGCGCAGGGAGACGGGACAGTCACCCGCGCGCAAGTACGCGCCGAACTCGAACAGCTTGAACGAGCCGGCTATAACCCCGCTCGCAGCGCAGAGCCGAATTATCCTGACGATATCCTCGCAGCCCAGGCACGCATTCTTCAATGGAACGCGGCATCGCAGGCAAATCCCGGCGGGGCGGCGGACCGCACGACGATCGGTGCGCCGCCTTCGGGCAATGCGGCACCCTGAAAGTCGACAAGCGCGCCGCCCCGCGACACCGCGGCCGTTGTCCACGATCTCGCCGTCCGGTTGCAACGCGAGCGCGAGGCGAGCCCTGTCGAACTAGGCTGCGCCCGCACCATCGGGCGGTTGTAAACGGCGCGCCGCCAGCAGCGCATGAATTTCCGACACCACGGCCGCGCCCTCGCCGACCGACGACGCGACCCGCTTGATCGATGACGATCGCACATCGCCCACCGCGAACACGCCCGACACGTTCGTCTCGAATGCAAAGCGCTGCCCCGAGCCGTCCGGTCGTTCAGTGTTGCCGGTCAACACGAAACCGCGGTCGTCCACTTCGACGCCGCAGTCGTGCAGCCAGTCGGTGCTGGGTTCCGCACCGGTGAACAGGAACAGATGCCGGGTTCGAATCGACCTCTGCCCGGCCGGCGTCGTGAACGTCAAAGCGGTCAAGCCGTCGTCGTCGCAATCCACCGATTCGAGCGCGGCCTGCGTGTGAATCGACACATTCGCCAGCGCCATCACGCGCGACATCAGATAGTGCGACATCGAGTGGCTCAAGCCATCGCGTCTGACCAGCACATGAACATGCGACGCATAACTGGCCAGAAACACGATCGCCTGCCCCGCCGAATTTCCGCCGCCGACCAGCACGATCTCGGTATCGCGGCACAGCCTGCCTTCGATCGACGATGCCCAGAAATACACCCCACGGCCGGCGACCCGCTCGAGGCCCTCGATGCGCGGCCGCCGGTAAGCCGCGCCACTGGCGATCACGACGGTGCGGGATCGCGCCATGCGGCCATCGGCGAGTTCGACCTGCAGCGGCGTCATCGCGCAGTTCAGGCGCGTCACCTTCGACTGGATCACGATATCCGCACCGAACTTGACGGCCTGTTCGAACGCGCGGCTCACCAGCACATGCCCCGAGATTCCGGTTGGGAACCCGAAGTAATTTTCGATCCGTGCGCTGGCGCCCGCCTGTCCACCAAAACCTTTGGCATCGAGGACCAGTACCGACAAGCCTTCCGATGCCGCATACACGGCACACGCGAGCCCGGCCGGCCCTGAGCCGACCACCACCACGTCGTAGAGCCGCGCTTCGTCGAAGCCGGAAAGGATGCCCAGCGCCCGCGTCAGACCGACTTCGCCGGGGTTCTGCAGGATCGTGCCGTTGACCAGCACCACCATCGGCAATTGCGCATCGTCGAGCGACACATGCGCGAGCAATTCGGCCGCATCGCGCTCCGCTTGCGGATCGAGCACGCGATGCGGATGATTGGCCCGCCGCAGCGTATCGGTGAGCGCGAGCAAGGCCGGATCCGCCGCCCGGCCGATCACGATCGGGCCGCTGCCGTCCTGGATCAGCCCCACGCGCCGCAAGATAAACGCGCGCATGATTTCCGAACCCAGTTGCGCTTCCGCGACCATCAGCGAGCGTAACTGTTCGGGCGACACGAGGATGACCTGGACGTCGGTCAGCGCCAACGCGTCGACCAGATACGGTTTGCCGCTCAACGTAGCGGTTTCCCCGAGAAACTGCCCTGCGCTGATCTCCTCGAAAACCCGCGAAGCGCCAAAGCCGTCCCGCGCGGTGATTTCCACGCTGCCGCTCACCAGCACACGCATGCCTTCGCTCGGCTCGCCGGTACGAAACATGACGGTGCCGGCTTTCCAGTATTCGGTGCAGCCAAAGCGCGCAATCTTCGCGATGCGCGCTTCGCTCAGACGCGGGTACATCTGGTATCTGCGCCGCTCGATCTGCGTGCGCTGCGCGGCTTCCTCGACGTCGTAGCGGTCCGGCACGAGGCGCCGTGTCGCCGTCGACGGGGTATCCGCTGCTTGGGCCTGGGCTTGAGCCTGGGGTCGGGTCTGGGCTTGATCGGCCGGCGTCGCGCGCGGGTCCTGACCGGATTTATCGTGACTGGAATCAGACATGGCCGCACATCATGAACATCATGAAACTGAAGGGATAGGCGTGAGCGAGAGCAGGCCGGGCAGGTTCCTGCCGATCCGGCCAACACGCTTCTACGATATCGCAAGCGCCGGCCGGCGGTAGCGACACACCCTAGCGCCTTGTTTTGATGGCGGTTTTAAATTCGCGAGCGGTGCTGCGCGGAAACTTCAGGCGGTGCGGTTGCGCATGCCGTACCCATCGTCGGCGAACGCGCGCGGCGTGCCCAGTTCCTCGATGAATACCGCCACCTCTTCGCATTCGACGAAGCTCGCCGCCGACGAGGCGTCCAGAATCGCCTCGCTACGCTGCGGTTTCGCAATCGCAAAACCCTGCACGTAGTCGACGCCGATTTCCTTCAGCGCGCGCAGCGTTTCCACATCCTCGACCCACTCCGCGATGCTGCGCATGCCGAGATTGTGTGCGAGCGCAACGATCGCTTCGACGATCGCGGTATCGGCTGGGTGCTCGCACATCGTGCGCACGAATGCGCCGTCGATCTTCAATGCATCGACCGACAGCTCTTTCAGATACTTGAACGACGTATGACCCGCGCCGAAATCGTCGAGCGCGATCTTCGCGCCGAGATCGTGGGCGCGCGCAATAAAGCGCTGGGTGTTTTCCAGATCGTGCAGCGCGACGCTTTCGGTAATCTCGAGACACAGCAGGTGCGCGACCGACCGGTAACGCCCCAGCAACTCGAAGATGTCTTCGATGAACTGCTCGTCGTTCAGCGACCCGCCGCTCAGGTTCACGCAGATAAAGCGCGTGTGACCGAGCCCGGCCCGGTTTGCGGAGATCCATTCGAGCACCGAGGTCAGCACCCAGCGGTCGATCGCCGCGATATTGCCGGAGTCTTCTGCGGCCGCGATCAGCTGGCCGGCAGGCGTGATCGAGCCGTTCGGCGCGCGCAGCCGCAGCAGCACCTCGAAGTTGAGCGACTCGAACGGCTCGTGCATCGACATGATCGGCTGCATCACGAGGAACAAGCCCTCCGGCAGACGGCTTTCGCCGAGCGTCTCCATCAGGTTGATTTCGCGGGCGCGCTCCTCGAACGCGGCGGCGCCCTTGCGATACGTGACGAGCCGGCCGTGGCCGTTGCGCTTCGACGCGCGGCACGCGCGGTCCGCGTGCGCGAGCGCATCCTGCACGCGGTCGCCCGGCGAACACTCGACCACGCCGATCGACGCCTTCACCTGGAACGCGCGCGCGCCGATCTGATAAGGCGTGGTGCTGAGCGCCGTGACCAGCTCACGGCACTGATCCGCGGCCTGATCGATCGCGACGTCCTCGAACACGCACACGAATTCGTCGCCGCCGATCCGGCCAACCGGATAGCGCACCTCCAGATGGCTCGACAGACGCGCGGCAACCAGCTTCAGCACCTCGTCGCCGGCCGGGTGGCCGAACAGGTCGTTGATCAGCTTGAAGCGGTCCAGATCGATATACGCGAGCGACCACGAACGGCTCTCGTCGGACAGCCGCGCGATCGCTTTCTCGATGCCGCGCCGGTTCAGCGAGCCTGTGAGCGGGTCGTGATCGACGAGGAAATGTAAACGGTCGACCGCCTTCGAGCGCTCCGTCACATCCTCGAGCGCCCCTTCGATCGAGCCGTTCGCCAGAATCGCCTTCAGCGCATAGCGGCGCGCGGTGCCATCGGCGCCGGGCAGCCCGTTGATCTCCATCGACGCGGTGCTGCCCTGGCCGGCCAGCAGCATCAGCGTGTCCCAGGCGCCGTCTTCGAAGTAATCGCGCAGGTGGCGGCTCTTGTACTCGCTGCCGCGCAGGCCGAGCATCGCGTGCATCGCCGGGTTGGCGCGCACGAAACGGCCGTCGTTGTGCAGCGTGAACAGCCCGATCGGCGCGACGTCATAGGTGTTGCGCAATTCGATCTGCATCTGGCGGCGGCGCTCGCGTTCCGCGCGCATCTGCTCGGCGATCGCGAACGCGGCCATCATGCTGGACGACAACGCGGTGACCACCGGATTCACCCCGCCGAACAGCATGCGCGTACCAAAGGCAGCCGCCAGCACTTCGGACAGCGTCGCGAACAGCACCACCGCCATCGACGCGACGTACCACAGCACCGTGCGCGAGCGTGCTTTCCACACTAACTGCACGAGCAGGAAAATCAGCGCCGCCATGCCGATGCTGCCAAGTGCCCACAGCACCGGAATGAACTGCCGGTATTCGAGCGCGAACGCGGCCACCAGCAACAGCAGGCCGCCGCACTGCACCGCCCGCACGACGGGCTGCAGCCCGACCTGGCGCAGTTCGCGGCGAAATAGCTGCCCAAACAGCGTCGCGGTCAGCAGGTAATAGGCGGCGAAAGTCAGCTGCCGCACGAGGCCCAGATATTCAGGGGCGATCTGCCGCCCGACCCAGCCGATGTCGAAGCCGAGCGCATTGGCGCTCAGCCGCAGGTTGCCGATCAGCCAGGCGGCGAAGATCACGTAGGTCCATTCGTGATTGATGATCGCCGTTACGAACACGAATACCGACAGCGTGATCAGGCCGCCGGTGATCAGCGCGGTGCTGCGCTCGAATTCGAGCGCGGACGCCGCCAGCGCGCGGCCGTCGGTTGCGTCGGCAGTCAGATAGGCCGGGCCGGAGAAGCTGGCCTTGCACAGCACGGGTTCGCTCGCGCTTTGCGCATCGAGCTTCAGCGAAAAGCCGGCCTTCACCGCGCGCAGGCTGCCGCTGACGCCGACCCGGTCGGCGGTGCCGAGCCATGCATGCGAGCGTGCCGACCAGCAGGTCATGGCCTGCGCATGGCGCGATGGAAAATCGATAAAGCTGGTGGTGGCGTTCGGCGCCCGCGCGGGCGGATCGATGACGAACCACACCGGCGTTTCGGCCAGATGGGTGCCGAAGCGGGCGGTCAGCGGCGCGTTTTGCACCGCGCGCAGCGCGGCATCGGGATCGAGCGCCGAGCGCGTATCCTGCAGCGCGCGAAATTGCATGGGGTGTGCCTGCGGCGTGCCGAACTCGCGCGGCATCCACACTAGTGCGACCAGCGTTCCGAGCGCAATCACCACCGGCACGAGGTAGATCGAAAACCGGTACAGCAGCCAGTCGATCGTGCGGCCGATGCGCGTTGACCTCGAAAGCGGAAACTCCCTCGCCCACCTCATACGTCGAATTCCTCTCGTACCGACAAGTGGTCGGGTGACGGACCCGCCGTGACGAAAGGCGGGCCCGTGGCTTGAACTACCGGTCAATCAAACCATCCAGCCGGTCGGCCGGACGTTCGATGCTACCCAAGACTTATGCAATATGCATATCCTCGACGGATCGCAACGTACTGGCCGCAAGCTTCAAACTGTTCGGCATCACGTCGATATCCGGGTGGAAAGTCTCGAACACAAATTTGTACAGCGGATGACCGACCTGCGCCCAACGCTGCTGTGCGGCAGCAACCGGCTTGGCCAGCACACGATGCGGCATCCCGCCGACATGCGCCATCGGCAAAAACTCGTTCTTGCCAAACACGTCGCCAAACAGCATGGCCTCGTACTCCCGGTCGAGAGGAGAGCGTGCGGTGATCACCATCCAGTCGATCTCCTGCTGTCCACAATACATGAACAACGCCTTGCACAGCGCGATTTTGACCATCCGCCCAATCGTCCCGCCCGCCACGCCCAGCCGGGTTGCCTCGGCAAGCCGTGCGCCGGCCAGCCAGTCGGGCAGCTGCACGGACTGCTGCATCGCCAGCGGCCGCTCGACATTGGACTGGATGCGCATGGTACCAAGCGCCGCGCCGTCCAGACGAGATTGCGCAAGCATCACGACGGTATCGGTCGCGCGATCGGCTGCCTCGATGGACATCGTGTCGGCGAACTCCGGCAAGTGACGCCGGTACGCGGCACGCCGCATGTCGACGGCCTTCTGCAAGCCCGCTTCGTCATTCACGATGCTTATAGTAAACGGCAGTCTCTCCGTCTTCTTGAGTTGTGCGTGCGGTTGGTCTTCGCCGGTGACATTGGCGTGGCAGGAGGCTTGATTGGCCAGAACAGCCGGATTAATACGGTCCATGAATAACCCCATTTACAGTTAGTGAAAAAATTAGTCGTGCCTTGCAAAAAGCATTTCCGGGCACGACTCGCTAAGAGTCTCACGAACCTAAGGGGGTGACATATCGAAAGTAACGTCATGATTTCATGGCGATTCCTCCAATCAATCCGAATTGCCGAGCTATGCCGGATGGCTATACGTGATTGCCTGCGAAATGAGCTGGACAGCTCAATTTACGCAGTGCGCATAATTCTCCGGGGATGACAATAAAGCGGGCTTCGCAAACGATTGCGTTATCGCATTTATATTTTTGGCGAGCGATTATTTGCGCTTTATTGCGCAGCGCATCGAATGCGCTTATGCGGGTGCGCTCAAATGCCAGGACGCCGGTGCGCAGGCGCCAGCGTGGTGCATGGGTTCATCGAATCGTCAAAAACGGGCGCGAAGCCGGGCGTCAAAACCGCCGTTGTCGCCACTCAGGCTGCGCTGACATGGCCTGCCACCGGTTCGTCGCTTGGCGCAAGCGTCGGTAGCGTGCGCGGCAGCCCCGCGCCGACGCGGCCCAGATCCTCGGGGCGCAGCAGGATCGCGACCGCCGGGCTCTCGCCCAGCCGCTGCGGCCGCCCCAACCGTTCGCAAGGCACGCCGGCGTGGCGCAGCATGCGCTCGATGCCGAGCGTCGTGACGGTCACATAGCGGGCAATCCGGTGCTCGAGCGCAAAGCGATGCACTTCACTGAACATCGCCTTGGCGGCATCGCCGAAACCGAATGCATGTTGCACGTCGCCGCGGATCGCAAAGCGGCTGAGCTCCCACACCGCCGCGTCGCAGGGCGCCGGGGTGTCTTGCAGCAGCCCGGCGAACGGTTCGCGCAGCATGTACGGCCCGGTGGTCGGCAACAGGCGCCAGCAACCGATGCAGACGTCGTCGCGAAACGCCACGAGGTAATGGGTGAGCGGCGTATCGTAGCCGTCCGTTTCGAGCGACGCGCTGGCCGGCAGGTCCCAGCCGAGCCGTTCGATAAACACGCCATGCCGCAGGCGGAACATCGCCTCGTGGTCGGCAGTCCACGGCGCACCGGTCAAACGCTTGAACTGTATCGTCACATCGCATCTCCAGGAGGGCTTTGGAGCATGATTTGATCCGAGCGCAATGCCTGCTTCCACTACAAGAACGGGTAGGGTCGTGCTCCGCGGCGGCGACTGCTGCGACGCTTCAGTGACGTCGCGATGACGCCTCGGTGACCTCGCGGTGACGTGCCGGTGACGCTTATGCGTCGCGCCCTAGACCAGCCCGCAGGCAATCGCCTTGAGCACCGCCACGTGGCGGGTCTGCGCATCGAACTTCAGCATGATGTTGCGGACGTGATACAGCACGCCATGTTCCGAGATGCCGAGAATCGACGAGATTTCCCACGTCGATTTGCCGATCGCGATCCACTTCAGGCATTCGAGTTCGCGTCTCGTCAACGGTGCGCGCAGCACGTTCTCCTGCTTGTTGACGATGCGCGTCATCACGTCGTGCATAAATGCCGCGACCAGCACGCCCTGCGCGAGCGTCAGCATCGCGCGCTGCGCGTCGGCCGGCCCGGTGGTCTGGCGCACGCGGCGTGCGAAGCTCAGCACACCGATATCGCCCTGCTTCGAATGGATCGGAAAACTGATGCCGCTGACGAGACCGTACGCGCCGGCTTCCTCCATGAATTCATGCTGCTGGCGCGACGTACACGCGAGGTCGCCCCACGCGATCGGTACCAGCCGCGCGCTGCAGTGCTGCATCACCGGGTCGATCTGGATGTAGTTTTCCGCGTCGTATTTGAGCCGCCACTCGGCGGGATAACCGGAGACGATCTTCAGGATGCTTTTCTGCTTGCCCAGGCTGAAGATACCGCCGTAAAGAAAGGAATCGAAGTCGAGCATCGCCGCGATGTCGGCGAGACGACTGCGCATGTCCTGCTCGGTGCTGATGGTAGTCAGCTGTTCGAGCATTGCTTGCGTCAGTACCCCTGGTACCATGATGACGTGCCCCTTGATGTGCTTGACCCGGCTTTCTTGTTTTGGTGTCGGGTATCCGGTTATGGCTGGCTTACCGGTGGTCGCTGCGTCGACTTCGCGGGTGCGGCGACACGCGCGAATCGAATGCGTAGCGAGGTGCGGATTGCGCATGAAGCGCAGCGCATCGCGTGCGCGTACGACGCGCAGCGGCAGCGCGCAGGGTCGATGTAGTCATGTGGAAGGTCTCAAGACGTCCTTGCGTTTGAGCGGACGTCGCGTGGTCTCGGATGACCTCACTCTAGCGGATTTTCAAACGCTTCTACCTATTCAAACAGATAGTGCGGCAGCGCATTCAATAACGAAAAACGCGCCGCAATGCGGCGCGCTTAGCGCGTGACCATATGGATGCACAGTGCATGGTCCGGCGATGGGGCTCTGCAGCGGCGGGCGCGCGGCACCTGTTCCGGGTGCCGCGGCGCGCGTGAGGCGTTACGGCGTCTGAACGCCCTGCGTGTTGACGAACACCGCATACAGCGCCGAGCTGGCCGCAATAAAAAGCCGGTTGCGCTTAGCGCCGCCAAACGTGACGTTGGCCACCGTTTCCGGCGTCAGGATCTTGCCGATCAGCTTGCCGCTCGCATCGAAGCACTGCACGCCGTCGCCGGCCGCAACCCACAGATTGCCGTCGACATCGAGCCGGAAGCCGTCCGGCACGCCTGGCTCGATCACCGCAAACACGCGCCCGTTGCTCAGGGTGCCGTTGTCGGCCACGTCGAACACGCGGATGTGATGCGGCGCATCCGGTCCATGCGAGCGCCCGGAATCGGCGATGAACAGTTGCCGTTCGTCGGCCGAAAAGGCGAGCCCGTTGGGTTTGACGAAGTCGTCGGTCAGTTGCTTGATCTCGCCGGTTTGCGGATCGCAGCGATACACGTGGCAGCCACCGATCTCGCTGTCCGCCTTGTGGCCTTCGTAGTTGGTCAGAATGCCGTACGGCGGGTCGGTGAACCACACGCTGCCGTCCGATTTGACCACTACGTCATTGGGCGAATTGAGCCGCTTGCCGCCCACGCGCTCGGCCAGCACCGTAATCGTGCCGTCCGGTTCGGTGCGCGTCACGCGCCGGTTGCCGTGTTCGCAGCTGACGAGCCGCCCTTGCCGGTCGCGCGTATTGCCGTTCGAGAAGCCCGACGGGTAGCGAAACACGCTGACCTGTCCGCTCTCTTCTTCCCAGCGCAGCATCCGGTCGTTCGGAATGTCGCTGAACACGAGGTAACGGCCATCCGCGAAATACACCGGGCCTTCGGCCCAGCGCGTGCCCTTGTACAACGTCTCCAGGCCGCACACCGGGATGATGTACTGCATGAATTTCGGATCGATCGCTTCGAAGTAAGCCATCAACACTGTCTCCGTTGTGATAAAGCCGGCCGTCGGCGTGATGCCGGCTGGCTCGTTCTAGTCGGTGCTGCCGTGTTTGCCCGCCGTGCCGTGCGGCCCATGCTTGCCGTGTGCGTCTTTGGGGATATCCGTGCGCACCTCTTTACGCACGTCCCAATAGTACGTCTCGACCTCGGTCAGATGCCGCCGCATCACCTGCTCCGCGCGATCGGGCTCGCGCGCGACGATCGCCTCGAACAGCTGCGTGTGGCAGCGGATCGCCGCAGCCAGCGCATCGGCGTGCTGCAACGACGTGTGACGCTGATCCTGCAACACGCTCAGCACGCTGCGATACAACGCGTCGATCAGCGGATTGTGCGCAAGACTGGCGACGCCGAAATGAAACGCGTCGTCGGTGCGCGCGAACGCTTCAGTGTCGCCAGCGCTCGCTTCGTTGTCGCGCAGCAGCAGCTCGAGGCGATTCAGGTCCTCGGCCGTGGCGCAGCGGCATGCCTCGCGCGCCAGCGCCACCTCGACGAACAGGCGCGTCTGCTGGAACTGCTGCATGCCGCGCGCCGTCGATGCAAACAGCAACGCGGCACCCGACAGATGCTCGAGCAGTTCGCCCGGATCCGGTTCGACCACCCGCGCGCGCTCGCCCGCGCTGACCGAGATCAACCCCTTCTTGTTCAGCCACAGCAGCGCTTCGCGCACCGCCGGGCGGCCCACGCCGAAACGCTCCATCAGTTCGCGCTCGGACGGCAGCGCGTCGCCCACGCCCACCTCGCCCGACAGGATCATCGCTTCCAGGTGTTGCGCGACCTGGTCGAACAGGCGCTGGCGTTTGATCGTGAAGGGCGGCGTGGAGCTAGACATGGAGCGCGTCCGTGGATGACGGTGGGGAAGCTGACAATGCTACACGCTGTCCTGTTGTGCGAGCACGCGCCGTTTTGCGGCAACCACTGCGGCCAGCACCCGGTCGCGCCAGGCACGGCGCTGCGGCAGTGCTGCGGCCGCGGTCGCCGTGCGGCGCTGACGCTCGATTTCCTGCACCAGCGGCGCCTGCCATTCGCGCGGGTCGGCCTGCTCTTTCGCGAGGCCGTAGTACATCGGGCCGAGATTGCGGCAGTACTCGGCGACACCGTTGGCTGCATTCAGATCGATGGTTTCGAACGGGCCCATGAAGAACCAGCGCAGGCCGAGACCATCCGCGACTGCCTTGTCGACGTCGGCCACCGACAGGATGCCGTCTTCGACCAGCCGGAACGCTTCGCCAAGCAGCGCGCTTTGCAGGCGGTTCACGACGAAGCCGTTGATCTCGCGCGACAGGCGGATCGGCGCCTGGCCCACTTGCTCCATCAACTGCGCGGCACGCTCGAGCACGGCCGGCTCGGTCCACGGCGCGGGCACCAGTTCGACCAGCGGAATCAGATGCGGCGGGTTGATCGGATGCACGACGAGGCAGCGCTCGCGATGCTTCAGATGATCGGTGAACGACGAAGCCGGCAGACCCGACGTCGAGCTGGCCAGCACCACGTTCGGCGCGGCCAGCGCATCGAGTTTCAGATACAGCTCGCGCTTGATCTCGACACGCTCCGGCGCGCTTTCCTGCACGTAGTCGACGCCTGCGAGCGCCTCTTCGAGCGTCGCGCACGGCCGCAGCCGCGCACACACCGTGTCGGCGCTTTCCGCGCCGCCGAGGCCCTGCTGCACGAGGCTCTCGAGCGAGTCGCGCACGAACGTCAGGGTGTGCTGTACCGCTGCCGGCGTCGCGTCCCATACGGCGACATCGAGCCCTGCCCGCGCGAACACGAGCGCCCACGACGAGCCGACGACGCCACATCCGACTACCGCGATCCGTGTCATAGAGGATTTACTCCGATAAAGGTTAGCTGGCTGCCTTGACGGCAGCCTTGCGGCGGCGGATCGCCGCGTACACGGACAGTGCGACCGCGACGATCAGAATGCCGCCATTGAAGAAATATTCGACGTAGAACGGCGCGCCGAGCTGCTGCACGCCGGAAAACGAGAACGCAAGAATCAGGATCGCGAGCACGGTGCCGCCGACGTTGACGCGGCCCGGTCTGATCGAGGTCGCGCCGAGCAGCGAGCCGGCGAAGGCCGGCAGCAGATACTCGGCGCCGACCGACGGCGTACCCGAGCGCAGGATGCTGCCGAGCAGCACGCCAGCGGCCGCGCATAGCACGCCGGACGCGGCGAAGGCGCCGCCGATGTAGCGGCCGGTGCGCAGCCCGGACAATTCGGCGGCGCGCGCATTCGAGCCGATCACGTACAGGCTGCGGCCGACCGGCAGCCGCTCCAGCACGACCCACAGCACCAGTGCGACCACGGCCACGTAGACCGCGGGCAGCGGCACATAGCCGAGCACCTGCGACAAATTCGCAAACGAGTCGGGCAGATTGAAGCCGGCGATCTGCTGGCCGCCGGTGTACCAGTTCGATACGCCGTACAGCAGCGAGCCCATCCCCATCGTCGCGATAAACGAGTCGATCTTGAACTTCGTCACCAGCACGCCGTTGATCAGGCCGACCACGATGCCGATCAGCATCACCAGCGCGGCGGCCATCGGCCACGACATCGCGTTGTTGACCTGGAAGCCGATCACCAGCACCTGCGCCATGCCGACGTGATAGCCGACCGACAGGTCGAAGCGGCCGGTGGCGAGCGGCAGCATCACCGCGAATGCGAGCAGCGCGGTGACCGACTGGCTGGTCAGCAGGTTGCCGATGTTGCCGCTGCTGAGAAACGTATCGGGCCGCAGCGATGCGAATACGATCAGCACCAGCGCGAAGACGACGATCAGCCCGTAGTTCGCGAACAGGTCGGCGAGCCGTTTGGCGGCGCCCGGCGGCGGTTTGCGCGCGGGCTCGCGGGTGTCGCGCGAGTCTCGCGTACCGTTGCTGTTGTCGGCGCCACTGCCTGCGCTGCCTGCGCTGCCTGCGCTGTTGCCAGCGCTGTTACCAGATCCAATGCCGTTTCCGCTGGTGCTGTTCATACGTTATCCAGGTTGTTGGGCTGGGCCGGCCCGCGAGCGCCGCGGCTCTCGCCCAGCGACGAGCGCGCGATCAGCGCATCCATCGTCAACGCCGCGCCGGCCACTTCACCGGCCACGCGGCCGCGGTCGATCACCAGCGCGCGGTCGCAGACTGCCGCGACTTCTTCCAGATCGGACGACACGACGATCACCGCGGCCCCTTCCGCCGCGGCCTTGCGCAGCATCTGGTGAATCGACAGCTTGGCGCCGATGTCGACGCCGGCGGTCGGCTCTTCGAGTATCACGACCCGCGCACGGGCTTCGAGCCAGCGCGCCAGACAGACTTTCTGCTGATTGCCGCCGCTCAACCAGTCGATCAGCGAGGCCGGATTGCGCGGCCGCACGTCGAACTGTTCGAGGCGCGCCTCGACCTGGGCGCGCTCGCGTGCCGGCGCGCGCAAACGCCATGGGCTGCGCGCGGAGATCAGCGGATTGGGCAACAGGTTTTCGGCGAGCGTCATACCGGGGAAGGTGCTCTCGCGCATCCGGTCGCCGGCCAGCAGTACGATGCCCGCGCGAATCCGTGCGCCGATATCGTCGTGGCGCGCCAACGTCTTGCCGTCGAGCACGATGCGGCCCGCATCTGCCGCGAGCGCGCCGAAGATCGCGCGGCCCGCCGCTTCCTGACCGCCGCCGCGCAGACCGACCAGACCCAGCACTTCGCCGGGGCTCGCATCGAACGTCAGCGGCCCGCGCCCTTCCACCATCAGCTTGTCGACCCGCAGCACCGGCGGCCGGCGCGTTGCATCGTGGCGGGCCTGCTCGACGCTGGCAAGCGGCCGGCCGAGCATCTGCTCAATCAGTTGCTCAGGGCGTGTGTTGGCGATGTCGGTGGTGTGCACGTGGCGGCCGTCGCGAAACACCGTCACGCGATCGGCGAGGCCAAACAGTTCGTTCAGGCGATGCGATACGTAGATGATGCTGGTGCCCGCATCGCGCAGCCTGCGGATCGCTTCGAACAGGCGCTGCGCATCGGCTTCGGGCAGCGCTGCAGTGGGCTCGTCGAGCACCAGTGCGCGCGGCTTGCCCGCGAGGCTGCGCACGATGCCGAGAATCGCTTTCTCCGGCAGGCTCAGCGTCACCACCAGCCGTTCCGGATCGGGCGGCTCGACATCCATCGCCGCATACAGCGGCGCGGCCTGGCGCATCACCGCGCGCCAGTCGATCATGCCGCCCTTGCGCGGATAGCCCGCGATCAGCGCAATGTTTTCGCCCACGCTCAGATCGTCGACCAGCGCGAGATCCTGGTGAACGAACGCGAGCGGCAACGCCGCAACGGCGGGATCGACCGGCTTGCCGTCGAGCAGAAACTCGCCGCCGTCGGCCTGGTACACACCCGCCAGAATCTTGATGAAGGTCGATTTGCCGGCACCGTTCTCGCCGATCAGCGCATGAATCTCGCCGGGCCGCAGTTCAAACGCGGCGGCGTCGAGCGCCAGCGCGCCGAAAAAGCGCTTGGTGACGTTGCGCGCCGATAGCAATGGCACGGTGCCGGTACTCATGGTACGAACCTCAGCTCTTGCCGCACGGCGTGTTCGAGCCGCGCCAGATGTTCTGGTAGTGACACGCGAAGCCGTTGCTCGGGATGAACTCGTTGCTCTTGCCGCCTTCGCTATCGGCGTTTTCCTTCGTCACGAGATAGGTCGGCTGCACGAACTTCGACGGTTCCTGCCCGGCCATCGCGCGCACGATCGAATCGACCGCTTCGTAGCCGAACAGCGTGCTCGGCTCCGGCACGGTGGCGACTTCGTATTCGCCCTTGCGGATCATGTCGTATGCGGACGGCGGCCCGTCGGAGCCGACCAGATGCACTTCATCCGGCTTGACGCCCGAGGCGCGCAGCGCGGAGGCCACATACGGATAGAAGTTGTCGCAGCAGGTCGTGCCCCACCAGCCCTTGCCCTGGTTCGCGACGATGCCCGAAATCACCGACGGAATCCGGCGCGTCTGGTCGGCGATCGGAATGTTCACCATATCGACGAACTTGCAGCCGCTGCAGGCCTTGATCGGATCGGTCGCGGCCTGCGCCTTGAAGCGCGCAATCGCGAAGCTGTTGTCGAGGAAATGCAGCTGTTTCGCGGTGCCGTTGCTTTGCGCGATCAGATAGGCGGCTTGCGTTTCGCCGATCTCGGCGGGGTTCGACGAAATGTTGTTGAACAGACCGAGTTTCGGATCCGGGCCCGGGAACGCCGTGGCGTGAATGCCGATCACCGGAATGCCGGCCGCGATCGCCTGCTTGATCGGACCTTGCAACGCGCTGGCGTCGGCCGACGTGACGATTGCCGCCGGCTTGCTGGCCACCGCCTGCTGCATCGCGGCGAGCGTGCCGGTTACCGTGCCCTGCCCGTTCAGCACCACCGCGTTCCAGCCGAGCGCCTTGGCCGCATCGGTGACGCCGCGGCCCCAGTTGACGAACGACACGTACGACTGGTCGGCCGACACATAGACGATCGTCAGCGGTTTGGTCGACGCGCGCGGGCCGCTGGTCGGACCTTTCCAGTCGGTTTGCGGCTGCGTGCGTTGCTTGACGAGGGTCTTCGCCTCGTCGACTGAAAGGGTCTTGCGGATCTGCGGCTGCGGCCATGCGTCGAATGGTGTCGCGCGGGTTTGCGCGTGCGCGTGGCTGGCGGCCAGCAGGCCCACGCCGGCCAGCGCCAGCATCGCCAAACCATTGCGCAATGCCGTCAATGAGCCGTTCAGGGCGCGTGCGCCCATCGAGGCGGTACGGGTTCGAGCCCCGCTCGCGCGCGGGCTGTTCAGGTGCAACTCCATGATGTCTCCTTCGGTGGAAGCGCCCGTCGCACGAGATTGTTTTGAACGACCGAAAGCGGCTGCGCAGGCGTTCAACTAGTATGACAAGTTGCTATGTCGATAGTCAGCAGTGTATACCCGTATCAGCATAATTCGCTGCAGTTCCCTGTTTTGTGCGCGCAAAATACTGAGGAAACCGCTTTCTGGTTTCAAATTGCCTACAGTCGGCGGGCGGCAGCCCTCGCGCAGCAGTCGCGCGATCCGCGCCACCTTCTGTACCATCCACACTCTCCCCACCCCGTTTCCCCAACCGATTAGCGAGGACAACATGGCAAAAGCTGGATTCATCGGGCTCGGCATCATGGGCGCGCCGATGGCAGCCAATCTGATCAAAGGCGGTCATACGCTGTTTCTGCATAGCCGCTCGGGCGTGCCCGACGAGCTCGTCAAGGCAGGCGGCAAGGCCTGCGCGACGCCCGCCGAGGTCGCGCGCGAAGCCGACATCGTGTTCGTGATGGTGCCCGACACGCCGCACGTCGAAGCCGTGCTGTTCGGCGAGAACGGCGTCGCGTCGACGCTTGGTAAAGGCAAGACCGTGGTCGACATGAGCTCGATCTCGCCGATCGCCACCAAGGGCTTCGCCAAACGCATCGAAGAACTCGGCAGCGACTATCTGGACGCGCCGGTGTCCGGCGGCGAAGTGGGCGCGAAAGCCGCCACGCTGACGATCATGATCGGCGGCCCGCAAGCGACCTTCGACAAGGTCAAGCCGCTGTTCGAACTGATGGGCAAGAACATCACGTTGGTCGGCGGCAACGGCGACGGCCAGACCGCCAAGGTCGCCAACCAGATCATCGTCGCGCTGAACATCCAGGCGGTGGCCGAAGCGCTGCTGTTCGCGTCGAAGGCCGGCGCCGATCCGGCCAAGGTGCGCGAAGCGCTGATGGGCGGCTTCGCGGCGTCGCGCGTGCTCGAAGTGCACGGCGAGCGGATGATCAAGCGCACTTTCAACCCGGGCTTCCGGATCGGGCTGCATCAGAAGGACATCGGCCTCGCCAACGAAGGCGCGAAGGCGCTGGGCGTGGCGCTGCCGAACACCGGCGCCATGGCGCAACTGATGAACGCGGGCATCGCGCTCGGTCTCGGAGACGCCGATCACTCGGCGCTGTGTCAGGTGATCGAAACGCTCGCCGCGCATCGGATCGACGGCGGCAAGAACTAGACACCGGAGAGACACCGGAGAGGCACCGGTGGCGCGGTAGCCGCGGCTGCGCGCTCGCGCGCTGCCGCGCCTCACGGTATCCATCGACATGCAGGAGACCCCGTGCATCTGACAACAACCTTCACGCCGTGGTCGGCACACGACACGCGGCTGATCCTTTCCTGCCTGCTCGGTCTGGTGGTGATCATCGTCGCGATCAGTGCGCTGAAGCTTGCGCCGTTCCTGTCGATTCTGGTCGGTACCTTCGCCGCGGGCTTCACCGCCGGGCTGCCGCTCGACACCGTGGCAAGCTCGTTCAGCAAAGGCGCCGGCGCGCTGCTCGGCGACGTCGGCATCATCATCGCGTTAGGCGCGATGCTTGGCGCGCTGATGGCCGATTCGGGCGCGGCCGACCGTCTGGTCACGACGATTCTCGAGCACAGCACGCCGCGCCGGCTGCCGTGGCTGATGGCGCTGGTCGCGCTGATCATCGGCTTGCCGCTGTTCTTCGAAGTTGGCCTCGTGATGATGGTGCCGATCATCTTCGTGATGGCGCGCCGCTCGCAGCAACCGATCCTGCGCGTCGCGATTCCGGCCTTAGCCGGTATGACCACGCTGCATGCACTGCTGCCGCCGCACCCGGGCCCGCTGATCGCGGTCGCCGCGCTGCATGCTGACCTTGGTATCACGTTGGGCCTCGGGCTGATTGTCGCGATTCCGGCGGTGATCCTGGCGGGACCGCTATACGGCAATCTGCTCGCGAAACATATGCAGATCGCCGAGCCCGAAGAAATGGGCAAGCTGTTTCGCAGCGACACCGCGCAAAGCGAAGCGCCGGGCTTCGCGATTTCGCTGATCACGATCTTGCTGCCGGTCGTGCTGATGCTCGGGCGCACCGTCGCGAAGCTGCTGCTCGCACCCGACACGCTGCTGTTCGACACGCTGAATTTTCTCGGCGAACCGCTGATCGCGCTGGGGCTAACCGTGCTGTTCGCGATCGTCGCGCTCGGCTGGTCGCGTGGCATGCCGCGCGAACGGGTCGGCGCGATCCTGCGCCGCAGCCTGCCGCCGATCGCCGCGCTACTGCTGACGATCGGTGCGGGCGGCGGTCTCAAGCAGACGCTGGTGGCCGCCGGTATCAGTATGACGATCGGCAAGATCGCCGTCGGCGCGCATCTGCCGCTGGTGCTGCTGGCCTGGCTGATTGCGGTGGCGCTGCGTCAGGCAACCGGGTCGGCCACGGTTGCGACCACCACTACCGCGGGCATCGTCGCGCCGGTAGTCGTGGGGCTCACGGCAACGCACAATTCGCTGATCGCACTGGCGATCGGCGCGGGCTCGGTGTTCTTCTGCCATGTGAACGATGCGGGGTTCTGGATGGTGCGCGAATACTTCGGCCTGCAGTTGAAGCAGACGGTATTCGTGTGGTCGATTCTGCAGACGATCGTGTCGGTGGTCGGCCTTGCGTTGACGCTCTTGCTATGGGGTGTGATGACGTAAACTCAGACTTTACGCCGTGCTTAAGGCACGGCTTTAAGCCGTGCTTCATGTCGCGCGTTAAGCCACATCTGTCGTGCCGGTTTTAAGCGCACGCGGCACGCTAAACGCATATCAAATGACGAAGCGGCAGTCTCCTTGCAGTTCCTTTTTTGTCAGATGCAGCTGTGTGCATAAGCGCACAAAAGCACACATCGCAGAGTTGCCTTGCATGTGTTTACGCGCTAGTTTCAAGGCCGGCATCGAGTTCATAAAGGACCTCACAGGAGACTAGCCGTGTTGCCCGCAAACTGGCAAAGCCGTATCACGCTTGGCGTGTCGATCGTTGCAGCCGCATCCATTTCGATGACGGCATCCACCATTGCCGCGGCCGACAGCGCCGCACCTGTTGCAGTGAGCAGTCAGCCCGCCACTGAACCGACAGTTCAACCGCTTGCTGAACCGCTTGCACCGACGGCGAATCCGACCGCGGCACAGCCCGCTGCAAGTGCGCCCGATGCCCAGGCCAATGCCGGCCCGCCGGATATCGGCGGCCCCGTGATTCTCGGCGACGGGTTTGTCTATCAAGGCGGACTGCGCGATGGCAAGCCCGACGGCAGAGGCATCAAACGCTGGCCGACCGGCGAATGGGTGGTCGGCAATTTCGTGCAGGGCAAGCTGGAAGGCGAAGCGACCATCCACAATTCGGAAGGCGGCACGTTGAGCGGCGTATTCAGGAACAACGCGCCGTGGGATGCCACCGAAAAGACCGACGATGGCAGGGTCATTACGCAATACAGCGGTGGCGTGATGCGGCAGGTGACACAGCCGATGCCAGCCATGCAGGCCACTAACCAGGTCAACTCACAAGCCAACCCGCCAGCCGCGGCGCCCGCTGCGGCTACGCCAGGCGCGCAGCCCGCGGTGGCGCAGCAAGTGCATTCGTCTGCCGACGTGCCGAAGCAATAAATCCCGCACGGCTGTCGCGCTTTCACGCAATAGACCGGCCGCCGCGCTTTCAAGCGCGGGCGCGCCGGCTTCACGCCTGATCACGCTTCGTACGATCCGCTCAAAGCTCGATCGGCATGCCGTGCGGCGTGCGCCGCGCGGCGGCGTCCCACGCGTGCTGACGTTCGCGCAAACCGTCCGGCGTCACACAGCCTTTGGCCGCGGTGATGCGTTCGAGCGCAGTCAGCCAGTGCAGGTAGTAGGTGTCGCCGCGATCAGGGTCGCCGGCTGCCTGCGCGTCGCGAATCGCGGTGTGCAGCGCTTGCGCCCACTCGGCCCACGTGAACACGCCGCGTTGATGCAGCGCGAGCGTCATCGCAAAGGCCGCCGCTTGCCACGGTGCGCCGAATACCGGGCCGGTTTCATTGCGCGGCAGTTCCGGCAACTGATCGTACAGTTCCGATGCATCGGAAACGCATGCGCTCATACCGGCTCCTCGCGCGCGTCGGCAAACTCGAGATACGACTCCCAGCAGTCGGCGCACACCGATGCTGCCGTGGTGTGCTCGCCCCAGAGTTCGCGCGCGTCGAAGCGTACCGTGTACAGCCACTGCGGCTGCTCGCCCTGGCCGAGCGCGTTGGTATCGGGAAACACGTGCACGCCGCGCGCCGCGACGATCTGCCCGCGTTTGTCCCGGCAGTAGCGCGGCAGGCGCGTATGAGTGGGTGGATTCATTTGCCGGGTGCGCACGAAGTCGCCGTTTGCAAAGCGCGGCGCGCTCGACGCCGGCCGTTCGGTGGGTGCGCCACGCGCCAGCGCAGCCTTTACGTCGGCGGCTTGCAGCACGCGCGGCAGCGCGCCGGGCGGCTGCGTCGAGCGGCCCGAATCGATTTCCGCGGCGCTGGCGAGTTGATGGTCGATCAGCAGTTTGCGCAAGCCTGCAAACCAGATTTCGTAGTAGCTGCTCGACAGATACTGCGCGGGCGGCAGGCTCTCGCGCGCGGCGCGCGACGTGTCGATATTCCATTTGCCGGTGGCGCCCATCGCCAGCGTCAAGGCCAGCACGCGGCGCTCCCATGGCGCATGAAAGAGCGGCTCATTGGCTTCCTGCAGCACCGGGCCGAACGATTGCATGCCGCCGAGATCCTGGGCTCCGTTCATGCGGGCGCTCCTTGCATTGCGTGCAGCGCGCCGGGTTCGAGCGCGATGCCGGTGCCGATCATCGAATCGCGCGTGACGAGTTCGGCCAGTTGCGCCTCGCTCCAGCCATCGGTGCCGGCCGGACGCATCGGCAGCACCAGATAGCGCAACTCCGCGGTGGAATCCCAGACGCGGAATTCGACCTCGGCCGGCAGTTCGAAACCGAATTCTTTCAGCACGCCGCGCGGGTCGATCACCGCGCGCGAGCGGTACGGCGCCGACTTGTACCAGACCGGCGGCAGACCGAGCACCGACCATGGGTAGCACGAGCACAGCGTGCAGACGACCATGTTGTGCACCTGCGGCGTGTTCTCGAGCGCGACCATGTGTTCGCCCTGGCGCCCGGTGTAGCCAAGCGATGCGATCGCGGCACTGGCGTCTTCGAGCAGCCAGCTGCGGTATGCGGGGTCGCTCCATGCCCGGGCGACCACGCGTGCGCCGTTGCGCGGGCCGACCTGGTGCTGGTAGGTTTCGATCAGCACGTCGAGCGCTGGCGCATCGACGTAGCCCTTCTCGACCAGCAGCGATTCGAGCGCGCGCACGCGCAGGTCCATTTCCGACAGCTCGCTGCCTGCGTGTGTGTGGTTGTGGTCGTGGTCATGCGGATCGCTGTGTGCATGGCCGTGCGCGCTGCTGGCGGCATGATCGGACTCGTCATGTTCATGCTGCTGCGCGCGGTGCTGCGGATCGTGGCCGCTCATCGGAACACCCCTCGTCCTCGTCGATGCAAGGCACCCAGTATCGTTGCGTCGGGCAGCGATTGCAAACGGCAGTGCGGCTTACGGTTGCATGGCAACAGGCAACGGTACGCAGCGACAGGCGACGATAGGCAGCGGCTGCGGCGAGCGGCTAGAATCGACGTGGCCTTTAAGCAACCAGCGCGGCACCATGCCACGCGCATTGCCACAACGTAGCGACGCCGTTCCGACATTCGCGAGGAGCCTGCATGAGTCGTACCGATACCCCGATCGACACCGTCATCAAATCGCGCCGCTCGGTGCGCGCGTTTTTGCCCAAAACGGTCGCACGCGAAGACATCGAAGCGATCCTCGAGACCGCCAGCGCAGCGCCTTCGGGCACCAACCTGCAGCCGTGGAAGCAGGTGTATGTGGTGAGCGGCGACGCGCTCGCGCGCATCTCGCAGGCGCTGCTGGAAGCGCACGACGATCCGGCGCGCGATGAGCGGTATCAGGAGGAGTATCCGTACTATCCGCGTCAATGGGTGTCGCCTTATATCGACCGGCGGCGCAAGGTTGGCTGGAGCATGTATGGGCTGCTCGGCATCGACAAGACCGAAAAACACAAGATGCATGCGCAGTTCGGCCGCAACTACCGGTTCTTCGATGCGCCGGTCGGGCTGTTCTTTACGATCGACCGGGTTCTCGAGCTGGGTAGCTGGCTCGACTACGGGATGTTCCTGCAAACCGTGATGATCGCGGCGCGCGGACGTGGGCTCGATACGTGTCCGCAGGCGGCGTTTACGCCGTTTCATAGCGTGCTGGCGCCGATGCTGGGATTGGCGGAAAACGAGCAGCTGGTGTGCGGTATGTCGCTCGGCTATGCGGATCCGGATGCGCCGGTGAATCGCTTGCGCACGGAGCGTGAGGCGGTGGCGAGTTTTACGACGTTTGTGGAGTGACGGGAGCAGTCCTGCTTCATAGCCCTTGTTGCCGATCGGTCTTCAAAAATTCGCACCGCGGCACGATACTGGCGCGTGACCAGACCCGCTTCGTCGAGGCGGCGCGGAGGTACAATCGCGTTTCGCAGTCGGCGCTGTGCGTCCGTCGAGCATGAGGCCAGCCCAAGGGCGAACCGGACGGCAAGCCGAACGGCGAGCCACTCAACATGGCCCGGCAGTGCTTCACGAGCGCCCTCCTACATCGCTTCGTCCTTAGCGCCGCCCATGCGTGCACTGCGCCCTCCGCGCCGCGCGCCCGGCTTCCGCTCCACCCGTTCTGAATGGCAGGCTCACGGCCCCACGCGCCGCCGCCTGTGACTTATGGCTGACAACAAAACCAACGCCGGCTCCGCCGCGTTTCGCAACGTTTTGACCTTCACGTTCCAGCACTGGCGCAAGCAGCCGGTGCGGGTCGGCGCGATCATGCTCGTCGCGCTGTGCTCGGCGCTCGCCGACGTGCTCACGCCGCTGTTCGCCGGTCGCCTCGTCGACGCGCTGTCGTCCGGCGCCGCCGGCACGACCGCGCGCTCGCTCGCCGCACATGCGGCCGGCACCGCGTTCGGCGCGCTGATCGCGCTCGGCATTGCCGGCATGCTGCTGCGCCAGGCCGTGTACCGCAACATCATCACGATGACGCTGCACATGATGAGCGAGATCGCCGCCAGCGGTTTTCACCGCGTGCAGCGCTTCTCGACCGACTGGCACGCGAATGCGTTCGCCGGCTCCACCGTGCGCAAGATCACGCGCGGCATGTGGGCGCTCGATCTGCTCAACGACACCTTGCTGATCACGCTGCTGCCGTCGTGCGTGATGCTGATCGGCACCACCGTGCTGCTCGGCAGCCACTGGCCGGTGATGGGCGCGATCGTCGGCGCGGGCTCGCTGCTGTATGTCGCGATCACCGGCACGCTGTCGCTGCGCTATGTGGCGCCGGCCGCGCGCCTGGGCAATATGTGGGACACGCGCCTCGGCGGCGCGCTGGCCGATGCGGTCAGCTGCAATGCGGTGGTCAAGGCGTTCGGCGCGGAACAGCGCGAAGAGTCGCGCCTCGAACGCGTGATCAGCAAGTGGCGTAAGCGCACCCGCCGCACATGGCAGCGCGGCACCACCAACGGCGGCCTGCAAAGCGTGATGCTGGTCGCGATGCAGGCGGCGATCGTCGGTACGGCGCTGCTGCTGTGGCAGCGCAACGATGCGAGCGTCGGCGACATCACCTTCGCGCTGACCACCTTCTTCATGTTGCAAGGTTATCTGCGCGACATCGGCCAGCACGTGCGCAACCTGCAGCGCTCGGTCAACGATATGGAAGAGCTGGTTGCGCTCGAGCACGAGCCGCTCGGCATCGAAGACCGGCCCGGTGCGCGTGCGATCGCGATCGGCCCCGGCGAGATCCGCTTCGAGCACGTGACGTTCCGCTACGGCGCGCATCCGACACCGCTGTATCAGGACCTGTCGATCCGCATCGCGCCCGGCGAGCGGGTCGGGCTGGTCGGGCATTCGGGCTCGGGCAAGACCACCTTCGTCAAGCTGATCCAGCGCCTGTACGACATCGACGCGGGCCGCATTACGATCGACGGCCAGGACATCGCGCAGGTGCAGCAGGCTTCGCTGCGCCGGCAGATCGCGATCGTCCAGCAGGAGCCGGTGCTGTTTCACCGCTCGCTCGCGGAGAACATCGCGTATGCGCGGCCCGGCGCGAGCCACGACGATATCGTGCGTGCCGCACAACAGGCCAGCGCGCACGAGTTCATTGCGGCGCTGCCGCAGGGCTACGACACGCTGGTCGGCGAACGCGGCATCAAGCTGTCGGGCGGCGAACGGCAGCGCATCGCGATCGCGCGTGCGTTTCTCGCCGACGCGCCGGTGCTGATCTTCGACGAAGCCACGTCCAGCCTCGACAGCGAAAGCGAAGTGCTGATCCAGCAGTCGATGGAGCGGCTGATGGCGGGCCGCACCACGCTGGTGGTCGCGCACCGGCTGTCGACGGTGCGCTCGCTCGACCGGCTGCTGGTGCTGGACAAGGGGCGCATCGTCGAGGACGGCCCGCACGAGCAGCTGATCGAACTGCGCGACGGGCTGTACCGGCGGCTCTTCACGCGCCAGGCGATGGAAATGGCGAAAGGCATGCTGGACGATGGCGCGCAGGCTGCGCCGCAGCAGGATGCGAGCGACGATGCCGCGCTGGACCCGGGCGCGGCGGTTGCGCCGGCGCACGTGCACGCGGACGGCCCGACTGCTGAGCCGGGGCGCTAGCGGCGCGGCGCTGAAGACGCATGCGCTGCTCGGCAAGGCCGGTGGCGCAGGGGATTCAAACGCGGCGGGTACGGCCCGAGCATGCGCGGATTGCGCCGATCGACGCGATTCAGCCGGTTCAGCCGATTCAGCCGATTCAGCCATTGCGCCGATCGCCGGCTGAATCATCCAGCCATTGGCCCGCCCGGTCCGGCTGAACCCATCGAACCAACCGAACCAATCGCACCGACCGGTCCGTTTTGCCCGCATCGCACCATTTGAGCCGATCGATGCATCCGAATGCGCCGATCGGACGTCTCGTCGTCAGGTCTCGCCAAGTACTCTCCGTAACGTTGGCGGGCCTCCACGCCCGCCCCCGTCAAAAAATTCAACGGAGGTTTTCATGACGACGGTCGAGCAGTTCGAATACGTGTTCCTCGGTGGCGGCAAAGGCGGCAAGACCCTCGCGATGGAACTGGCCAAAGCCGGCAAGAAGGTCGCGGTGGTCGAGCGCGGCATGATCGGCGGTTCGTGTATCAACGTCGCCTGTATCCCGACCAAGGCGCTGATCCAGACCGCGCGGCTGTTGCATGCGGCCCGCGAAGCGGAAAAACTCGGCGCCGCGCCGCAGCCCGCCGGCCTCGATATGAAGCGCGTGTATCAGTATGTGCGCGGCGTGGTCGACGGCATGGTCGATCTCAATCTGAGCGCGTTCAACGCATCCGGTCTCGAACTGCTGATCGGCGAAGGCCGCTTTATCGGGCCACGCACGCTCGAAGTGACGTTCGCCGACGGCAGCCGGCGCGTGGTCGAAGGCGAGCATGCGTTTATCAACACTGGCACCACCGCGGCCATCCCCGATGTGCCCGGCCTCGCCCAGGCCGCGCCGCTCACGCACGTCGAAGCGCTCGAACTGGAGACGCTGCCTGAGCACGTGATCGTATTCGGCGGCGGCTATATCGGCCTTGAAATGGCCCAGGCGTTGCGCCGTCTCGGCAGCCGCGTGACGGTGCTGCAAGAAGGCCCGCGCGTCGCGATGCGCGAAGACCCGGATGTGGCCGCGGCGATCGTCGCCGCGTTCGAGCACGACGGCATCGACGTGCGCACGAGCGTACGCGCGGTCAACGTAACGGGCCGCTCGGGCAACGCCGTCGAAGTGACGCTCGCCGACGGCACGACGATCAGCGGCTCGCATATCCTGGTGGCGGCCGGGCGTACGCCGAGCACGCGCGGCATCGGCCTCGATGCCGCCGGCGTCGAACTGGATGCGCGCGGCTTTATCAAGACCGACGCGCGCCTTGCGACCACTGCGCCGAACACCTGGGCGATCGGCGAAGTAGCCGGCACACCGATGTTTACGCATGCGTCGTTTGACGACTATCGGGTACTGAAGTCGAGTCTCGCGGGCGGCAGCTACACCACCGCGCAGCGCGTGATCCCGTATGCATTGTTCGTCGAGCCGGAGCTCGCGCGCGTCGGGCTCAACGAAACCGAAGCCGCGGCGCAAGGCATCGCCGTGCGCGTCGCGCAATTGCCGATGGCGGCTGTCCCGCGCGCCCGCACCAACGGCGACACCACCGGTTTCATGAAAGCGCTGGTGGCCGCCAACTCCGACGAAATCCTCGGCTTTACGATGCTCGGCGCGCAAGCAGGCGAAGTGGTGTCGACCGTGCAGATGGCGATGCTCGGCAAGCTGCCTTACACGGCGGTGCGCGACGCGATCCTGAGCCACCCGACGATCGGCGAGGGCCTGAACCTGCTGTTCGCGAAGGTGCCGCCGCGCGCGTAACGGGCGATGCAAAGCGCCGAACCTTTGGCCCTCGGTTGAGCGAAACAGATGCGATGCGCGATGGCGAGCCGCCGCGCACCGCATCGCACAAGCTCGCGCTGAAACCGTCGCAAGCGGCAAAACCCTGCAGCGCGTGCTTAAATCCCCCGACACCTATGTAATAATCCTCACTTCGCCTCCCGCGCATCGCCGACGCTCGCCGCCCATGTCGTCTGCCCAGAAGGGTCTCATTGCTCCATTCATCGTCGCGTTCGCGATGTTCATGGAGAGCGTCGATGCGAATGTGATCGTCACCGCGCTGCCGGAAATGGCGCGCACCTTCGGCCGCGATCCGGTCACGCTGAAAATCGCGGTGACGAGCTATGTGCTCGGTCTCGGTGTGTTCATTCCCGTCTGCGGCTGGCTGGCCGACCGTTTCGGCGCGCGTACGGTGTTTCGTACCGCGATCGGTATTTTCGTCGCCGGCTCGCTGATGTGCGCGGCTTCGTCGTCGCTGGCGCTGTTCACCGCCGCACGTTTTATCCAGGGCGTCGGCGGCGCGATGATGGTGCCGGTCGGGCGCATCATCATCTTCCGCGTGGTCGAGCGCTCGGACTTCATCCGCGCGATGAACTATCTAAGCTTCACATCCCTGCTCGGCCCCGCCGCCGGGCCGCTGCTCGGCGGCTTCATCACCACCTATCTGCACTGGCGGCTGATCTTCTTCATCAATATTCCGGTCGGCCTGTACGGCATCTATCTGACCAACAAGCACATCGCAAACACGCGCGAGCCGCATCCCGGGCCGCTCGACTGGTTCGGCTTCGTGCTGTCGGCGGGTGGCGCGTCGGCGTTCCTGCTGGGTTTGTCGCTGATCGGCAGCGAGCTCGCGTCCGATTCGACCGCCGCGCTGATGACGCTGGCCGGCGCACTGATGCTGATCGTCTATGCGCTATACGCGCAGCGCGCGACGCGGCCACTGCTCGATCTGCGCTTTCTGCGCGTGCCAACCTTTGGGGCGAGCGTGATGGGCGGCTCGCTGTTTCGTATCGGCCTCGGCGCCGTGCCGTTTCTGCTGCCGCTGCTGCTGCAGGAAGGGCTCGCGATGAGCGCGTTCGAGTCGGGGCTGATTACCTGCGCATCGGCGTTCGGCGGGCTGTTCATGCGCACGCTCGCGTCGAGCATGCTGCACCGCTTCGGCTTTCGCACGGTGCTGATCTATAACGCGGCGTTTTCCGGCATTGCGATTGCCGCGTGCGGCATGTTCTTTCCCGGCACGCCGACATGGGTGATCTGGCTGGTGGTGCTGCTTGGCGGCTTTTTCCCCGCGCTGCAGTTCACCAGCCTGAACTCGATGACCTATGCGGAAATCGCGAGCCGCGACGTGGGCCGCGCAACCAGTCTGGGCAGCGTGGTGCAACAGATTTCGCTCGGCCTCGGCGTGACGGTGGCCGGTATCGTGTTGCAGATCACGCGTTCGCTGCATGGGCACGCCACCGTGCAGTGGTCGGACTTCTGGCCGGCGTTCGTGACGGTCGGGCTGCTGACCTTCGCGTCGATTCCGGTGACGCGCCGGCTGGCGCCGAATGCCGGCGATGAGATCGCGCGCGGCAAGCGGGGCGATGTCGAAGAGGCGCCGCATTAGCCGTGCGGCTGGCGCACCGGGGCGCTTACGCGCGGGTCTGCTCCGTCGCGTGCGGCCACACCGACACCTGCTGTGGATCGATGCTGAAACGCGCCGCGCCGGCGGTGACAGGTACGCTGTCGTCGCACGCGATATCGAAGCGGTGCCCGCCGATGTCGAGCACCGCGTAGCGGTCGCCGTGACGTAGTTCGATGCCCGCGAGTGTGCCTTCGTACAGGCGCGCTTCGGGCGAGAGGCTTTGCGCTACGGACGCGCCGCGCGCCGCGCCTGCACTGCGCGCACCGCCTTGCTCCGACGCATCGCCCACCAGCGCGATCGCACGCGGCGACACCCGCCACATCACTCGCTGGCCCGCAGTCAACCCTGCAGTTAGCCCCTCCGGCCACCGATGCGGCGCGCAATCGAGCACAAGACCACGCGGCGTCTCGATCCGCCCGTCGGCACGCAGCACGCCATCGCCGACGTTATGCAGACCCAGCAGCTCTGCCACCCGCAACGTCGCCGGCCGCTCGAACACCGCGCCGATCGCGCCGGCCTGCAACACGCGCCCCTGTTCGACGATCAGCACTTCGTCGGCGAGCAGCGCGGCCTCGTCCGGATCGTGCGTGACCAGCACGGTGACCGCATCGATTTCGCGCTGCAGTGCGCGCAGCGACTGCTGCAGGCGGCGCCGGCGCGGCGTATCGAGCGCCGCGAACGGTTCGTCGAACAGCAGCAGCTGGCTGTGCCGCGTCAGCGCGCGCGCCAGCGCGACACGCTGGCGCTGGCCAAACGACAGCTCGCGCGGCAGGCGCCGGGTCAGCGTGGCAAGGCCGAGATGCTCGAGCCAGTAACGCGCGCTCGACGCATCGGCATCGACCGGAAACGCCAGTTGCTGCGCGACCGTCATGTGCGGGAAAAGCCCGTAATCTTGCGGCATGTAGCCGATCTGCCGCTGCTCGGGCGCGCGCGCCGCGAGGTCGAGCTCGCCGAGCCGCACTGTGCAGTGGTCGTTGCGCTCGAGCCCGGCGATCAATTTCAGCGCCAGCGATTTGCCCGATCCGGACGGCCCGATCAGCGCCAGCCGCCGCGTCGCGGGCGTCCATGCGATATCGAGATCGAACCCGCCGAGATTGCGGCGCAACGCAAACGACAGCCGCACATCCTGCTGCGCATTCGGCGGCTCCGGCGTGCTAACCGTAGCCGGCGCGGTGAGTTCGTCGCCGTTGTCCAGCAGTTCGACGTCTGCGTCGGCACGCGGCGCACGGCGATATACCGACAGCACGGCGCAAAGCACCGCGATCGCGAGTGTCGGCAGCAGCAGCGGCATCATCGCGGGCAAGCCCTGGCCGCCGAACACCACATACGTGTAGACCGGCAGCGAATACGGGTGATACGCGACCATCACGGTCGCGCCGAACTCGCCGAACGCACGCAGCCACGCGAGCGCGAGGCCCGCGCGGATCGCCGGCCATGCGATCGGCAGCGTAACGCGAAAGAAGCGGCTGCCGGCGTGATGGCCGAGCGTTGCGGCGACGTCGTCGTAGACCGGATCGACCGCGGCAAACGCCGAGCGCGCCGCGATCACTAGGAACGGCGCGGCCACGAAGGTCTCGGCGAACACCACACCGGCGAACGAATCGGTCAGCATGCCGCCCGCGAGGCGGCCAAACAAGCTATACGGTCCGAGCAGGAACAGCAGCAGCACGCCGCTGGTAAGCGGCGGCAGTGCCAGCGGCAGCTGCACGACGAAGCCGAGCAGCGCCACCGCGCGCGACGACGAGCGCGCCAGCCAATAGCCGAGCGGCACACCGCCGATCAGGATGATCAACGCGGCGACACTCGCGCTCCCCACCGACACGCCGACCGCCGACCACATGGTGGGCCAGTCGACGCCGGCCCAGTCCGCGTGGCCGATCTGCGGGATGCTGGCGATGAACGGCGCGCACAGGTAGACCGCGAGCAGCGTGCCGAGCCATAGCAAGGGCCTGGCTACGGTGCGGGTCATCGCGTTTGAGCGCGGCGGGCCGGCGCCGCGCCGCGTGTGGAGTTCGCTTCGGATAGCGTCGGCGGGGTGCGCCGCGCGCATGCCGGCGGCCGCGCGCGGCCGCATTGCACGTCGATACGAGGCACGTCGATGCGAGGCACGTCGATACGAGATGCGCCGATGTGCGGCAAGTCGCCCCGCCGCCGCGCCGCGCCGCGCTTATTGCGCGCCATCGATCACCGCTTGCACCGACGAAGGAATCGCCTGTGCGTTACCCGTGACGGTCGGCTTCACGATGTCCACGCCGTGTTCTTTCAGCAACTCGCGGCCCTTCGCGCTCAGCAGGAAATCGACGAAGCGCGTCGCGCCCTTCGCATCGGGTGCGTCGCTCAGGATCGTCAGCGTGTAGCTTGCCTTCGCCTGCAGTTCAGGCGCCGGGTGGATCGCCGGAATCTTCAGATCGGAGGTTTCGGTCGAGTAGAAGAAGCCGGCATCGAGCTGCCCCGACTGCAGACGGCCCACCAGCGTTTCTTCCGGCAGCACCTGTTCGGGGTTCTCCGGCGTGCCGAGCGTCTTTTGCACGAGGTCCGGCTGTTTGTACAGCTCGGCGGCCTTCGTCATCATCTCGACCGTGAAGGCGCCCTTCGGATCGAGCTTCGGATCGGTGCGTCCAATGCGGATGCCCGGCTCCTGCAGCACCTGGTCCCAACGCTTCGTCTTGAACTGCGCGGCAAAACGGCTTTGCGGGTTGTAGCCGATCATCAGCGGCGATTCGGCGAAGGTCACGTACCAGTTCACGTGGTCGCCATTGGCCGCGCCCATCAGGCTCGTGTTGACCTTCGGGCTCGCGCTGATGAACACGTCGCCGCGACGCAGCTTGCCTTTGATCTCATTGGCGATCTTGTTCGAACCGGCGGCATAGCCGTCGAAGTGCAGGCCCGTTTCCTTTTCGAACGCGGGCTTCACGCTGCGCTCCATCAGGTTCACCAGCGAGCCGGCGTACAGCACGTTGACGGTATTGTCCTGCGCCGACGCCTGCTGTTGCACGCCGAACATCCCTGCCATAACCGCCGCCGAAATCAAAAGCTTACGAATCATTTCATTCCCCGCACCGTTATTAAGGCGCATATATTACGATGACTATGCGCAACACTGCATCGACTTCGATACCCGCTTGAGTGCAATTTAATGCGTTCCGAGCGGCGCTTTCCTTTGCCATGCCACGACTTGCCGCTAGACTCGCGCAAGCCCTTTCAACCTGTTGAGATGCGTCTCGCACGGCATGCATCGCATGACTCGCCCGCACTCAACCCCACTCAAGGAGTTCCCCCATGCGCACCAGCGCCCGCAACCAGTTCGCCGGCACCGTCACCGATGTGAAGACCGGCGCAGTCAATGACGAAATCACGCTGCGCACCCAGCACGGCCTGGAGATCGTCGCGATCATCACGCACGGCAGCGCCGCTTCGCTCGGCCTCGCGTCCGGCAAGCCGGCTTTCGCGCTGATCAAGGCATCGTCGGTGCTGGTGATGGTCGATACGGACGCGAGCAAGGTGTCGGCACGCAATTGCGTGGCCGGCACGGTCGCCGCGCTGAACAAGGGCGCGGTGAACGCCGAAGTGGTGATCGCCGCACAAGGCGGCGCGCAGATCGTGGCGATCGTCACCAACGACAGCGTCGATCGCCTCGGGCTCGCGCAAGGCAAGGCTGCCAGCGCGATCTTCAAGGCTTCGAGCGTGATCGTCGGCGTCGACCAGTAAGCGGTACGCCGCGCGTTGAAGTATCGCGCGGCATTTCATCGCAGCGGCAGCGAGCGCACGTAGCTGGTGCCGCCGGCCGCCGCGCGATCCACTACATACAGCGTGTGGCGCGACTCGTCGAGCGCGACGCCGCGCGCGTCATGAAAATCGTTGGCCAGCTGCGTGAGCTTGCCGTCCGGGCCGATCCGGCAAAAGCCGGTCTTGCCGCATTTCGTGTAAAGCGCGCCGCTGCTGTCGGCGGCCAGCAGATCCGGGCTATCGACTTGCGCGAACACCGTGGCCGAGGCTGCGGGCGCCGGTTGCGCAGCCGCCAGTAGCGTATCGAGGCGCGCCGTGACGATGCGGTTATTGGCCGCGTCGGCCACGTACACATTGCCGTGTGCAATCGCCACGCCGACCGGCTTGCCGAAGCCCGTCAACAGATCGCGTTCTACCGCACCGCCCGTGGTGGTGTCGTACATCAGCACGCTCAAGCCCGCACTGTGCGGCGCGTTGGCCGGCTGGTCGTCGCGCTTGACGAACCACGTCGACAGCACCTTGCCCGGCGCGATCACCGCGAGACCGAGACGGCGCCGCACCGGGTCCGGACCGGCGAAGCTCGTGATCTGCTGCGGCCCCGCCACGCCGAGCAGCGCGCCCGCGGTGCCGAAGCCGAAGCGCGCCACCAGCAGCAGACGCGGCTCCGCAAAATCAAGCTGGCTGAGGCTGCGGTTCGCGTCGCCTGCCGGCAGCGCCGCATAGCGCGTGAAGCTGTGCTGGTCGGTCGCGACCAGCACGCTGTTGGTGGTGTCGTCGGTAATGAATAGCGCGCCGTCGCCGCTACGCACCGCGATGCCATTCGGCCGCGCCTCTACCGCGATGCGTTGCGGCGCTGCGCCTGCGGCGCTTTCAGCCCCCTTACCGCCGCCCAGCGCACAAGCCGCGAGCCACAGCACCATGCCGGCTGCCAGTGCGCCGCGCATGCGTCTCGATCCCGCCCAACCCGCCATGCCTGCTCCTGTTTGAAATCCGTGTCGCTTTGCGGCCGCCTCACGGCATACGTTCGGCGATATGGCCGAGATCGTCCGGATCGCCCAAGCTGTCCGGCCGCACGCAGCGTAATATACCTACCGACATATCGGCGGGCAAGCGAAGCCCGGCGATCGGCAATGGGAGAGCACGATGGGGAATTCAGACACGGCGGCCACGTCACCGCTGACCGGCGAGGTGGCCCGCGACGTGGCCGGTGAAAGGGCCGGCGAAGCGGCCGATGAGCCGAAAGATCAATCGAAAGACGGCGTCATTTCGCTGACAGGCGATTTTCTGCGGCCGCTCACCGTGACACTCGACGAACTGCGGCAGCGCGCAAGCGTGGCGGCCGATCCGTTCGATCTGCGCTGCTTCACGACGAACCGCTTTATCCGCAAGGTGGACAGCTATCGCGGCGTGCTGCTGAAGGATCTGATCGAGTTCGCCGGGCTGCGCAATGCGAAGCCCGGCGATTTCAAGCGCACCATTTTTATCGCGGTCGCGCGCGACGGCTACGCGGTGACCTTCTCATGGCACGAACTGTTCAACACGCCGGTCGGCGAGCGCGTGCTGATCGCGTTCGAGCGCGGCGACGCGCCGATCCCGATCGACGACGGCGCACCGCTGCTGTTCTCCGCCGCCGATATTCTGCCCGCACCGCGGCACGTGAAGCGGCTGGCGGGCATCGTGGCGCGTGTGGTCGCACCGTAGGACGGTTTGAGCTCACGCGGTGCTTCGTCGCGGGGCCGGCGGCGACGGTCGCGCGGGTGGGCGTACGGGTGGGCGTACGGATAGGCGCGGCGATAAACGCACCAGCCGACGCACGGGTGAGCGCAGGAGTAAACGCACCAGCGGGCGCGCAGACTAAAAACGGTGCCGCACGCCGACGCGCGCCGCCACCTGATTGTCCGCACCGGTGCCGGAGGTGCCCAGCAGGCTCGGGCTGGTACCGATCTGCGCCTGCACCGGCACGCTGCGCCCGGCGATCGTATTGCTGCCCGCCGCGGTCTGCCAGACGCCGAGCAGATACACGTCGGTGCGCTTGGACAACGAATAGTCGAGCGCGCCGGTCAGCTGATGCCACTTGCCGGTGAAGCGGTCGTCGAGCTTCGAGAACGTATAGCCGAGCCCCGCGGCAAGCGCCGGCGTGAAGCCGTAGCGTGCGCCGATTTCGTAGTTGTTCAGCCGCGACGCGCCGCCGGTGAGCGGTTCGAAGCTCGTGTGAGTCCAGTTGCCCCATACCAGCCCGGCGCCGAGCGCGATCCGCGCGCCGACCCCATAGGTTTCCAGATCGCGCAGCCCGCCGGTGTTCACGTTTGCGATGCTGACCGAAACCGGCGGCGTCGCGCCGTTCGGATAGCGGAAGTTGGTGTACGCCGCGCCGATCCCGAACGGCCCTTGCAGATAGTTGACACCGAAGCTATACGCGCTCGACGAACCTTGCCGCGTGGTTCCAGCAGCGGTAACGGTCGGCGTGCCGGCAAACGCGCCGGCCTGGTTCGAAAAGCCGTACATCGCACCGAACGTGAAGCCTGCGAAACGGGTGCTGCTGAACTTCACCGAATTGTTGATGCGGCTTGCAATCAACTGGTCGACGTCGTTGATGTGCCAGCCATAGTTGCCGGCTGGCGTCTGGCTGCCGATCGTGTAATTGGTGCCGAGATATTCGGTCGAGAACGAATACTGGCGGCCGAAGCTCAGCGCGCCGATGCCGTCCTTCGACAGGCCGACGTACGCTTGCCGCCCGAACAGCGCGCCGCCCTGCCCGAGTGCGCCGTCGGCGGTGGAGAAGCCGTTTTCGAGCACGAACAGCGCCTTCAGGCCGCCGCCCAGGTCTTCGCTGCCGCGCACGCCCCAGCGGCTGCCCGACGCGACGCCGTCGCCGTATTTGACGAGTTGCGAAGAGCCGTTCGGCGCGGCCGAATGCGAAACGTAGCTGATGCCGGCGTCGAGAATGCCGTACAACGTGACACTGCTTTGCGCGTGGGCGACGGTGGTGGCGGTGGCGCTCAGGCTGCCGAGCACAGCGGCGGCAACGAGGGTCTTTTTCATTAGCGATCCTTTTTTATTGAAGCCGCGCGCATGTTGCAAAGACATCGCGCGGCGGAGGTTGCAAAGCGGATGCCGTGCTTATCGCGGCGCGCATGCGGCCGCCGGCGCGCAGCGATGCGTGCCGGGGCGATATGGCGGTCGGAATAGGACGCGGCGATACGGAGCGCGCCGGCGTTTCCAGAACGAACTGCAGAACGAACTGCAAGACGGACGTCAGAAGGAACGTCAAGACAAGGCGTCAGGACAAAACGTCAGGACGCAACGAGGCCGCGGCGCGCATGAGCTGGTTGCATGATTGACGCAACCGCCAGACGCGACTGGCTGACTTGACTGCCCGATGCAACTGCCCAATGCAGCTACTCGATGCAACTGCCCGATGCAGCTTCCCGACGATCCGGTTCGGAGAAAACGATGGCGGCTCGGCAGCCGGCTCGATGGCCGGCTCTTATCGCCCGCAACGGGCGGCCCGCGGGTCCGCCAGGGTATGGGGAGTGTGCGCGATGCGTTATGTGCCAGGCAATGTAGCGCGGCCTTACGTCTCAATAAAGGGTTTGCAAGCGCGCTGTATCTTTTTGCAGACAGCCCGCGCATGCGGTGGCACGCATGCGTCGCCGTATGCACACGACGCGATGCATCGAACGACGCGAGGCGCGTCGTGTATGCTTGCGCAGATCACGAATCCAGCCCATAACGATGAAGACTTCCACCAGCGTCCGGCCTGAGGTCAAGTTCCGGATGCGCATCCAGCAAGCCGACACGATCGCGCTTGGTCCAGGCAAGGTCGCACTGCTCGAAGCCGTGCGCGAACACGGTTCGATTTCGGCGGCGGCGCGCAGCATCGGCATGTCGTACCGCCGCGCATGGCTGCTGATGGACGAGCTGAACCGCTCGCTGAAGTCGCCCGCCACGCTTGCCGAACACGGCGGGCAAAGCGGCGGAGGCAGTGTGTTGACGCCGGTTGGCGAAGAGATCATTCGCCTTTATCGCAACATCGAGGCGCAGGCTTACGAAGCTTGCGCGGCCGATATTTCGTCGCTGACGAAGCTGATCAAGCGCTAGCCGGTCGGGTCAGGCGCTCGCCGGTCGCACCCGGCGCAGGTTGCCGCGCCCGGCCTCGCGTTCAGCCCGGGGGCAGCCCGCGGTTCAGCCCAGGGTTCAGCCGTGACGCAGGCAAAAACGCGAGGCCGGCACAGCACCTGACGCACCGGCGCCCGACGCATCGGCGCCCGACGCATCAGCAGCTAGCCGCGCGATCAGCTCGACAAAGCTCGCCACGCTCGCCGTGCGCAGCGGGTAGTACGCGACCTGGCTGCGCTCGCACACGCGTTTGAGCATGTTCATCGAATCGTGGTCGATGCAGTCGACCGGGAACACCACCATGTCCGCGTTCGGCAGCGCCGCGGCAAGCAGCCCCTTGCGGTCTTCGATACCACCGTCGTGCACGGTCATCTGGCCGCCGGCGGATTCGACGAGGCGTTTGAGCGCGTTGTTCGAGCCCGGCCGCCCGCCGACGTACACCACCCGCTTGCCCTGCAACGCATCGAGCGCGTCGTCGCGCGACGCCGATGCATCGTTCGGTGCATGCAGCGCGCGCTCCAGTGCGTTCGCTTCGTCCTGCAGCACCGTCAGCAGATCGAGCGCCCGTTCGAGGCTTTCACGCAGCGTGCGCGCGCGCTCTTCTTCTGCTGCCGCGCGTTGTTCGGCCGCGGCCCGCCGGCTCGTGTGCAGCGCGACACGTGCATCGCGCGCCGCGAGCGCATCGCGCAGGCTGTCGATCTGCGTCTGCAGTTCACCGTGGTTCGCTTCGGTGGGGCGTGCGCTCAACCGCGCGATCTGCGCGTTCAGTTCGCGTATCGCCGTGTCGCGTTCGATGCTCATTTCGCGCAGCCGCTGCTGTTGCCGCTCGAGCTTGGCGTGCAGCGTGGCGTTTTCCTCTTCCAGCGCGACGAGGCGCCGGATGTCCGCGCGATTGGCCGCGCCGACCAGATGCGACAGCATGTGCAATTCGCCGAACGCCGCCTGGCGCACCTGCAGCGTGGCCTGCGGATGCGTCATCAGCGCCCAGTACGCAGGCGGAATATCGCCGCTCTTCAACGACTCGTTCCACATTGCGAGCAGCGCTTCGTCGTCTTTGGCTGCGTCGAAGCGGCGCAGCGCACCGGAATAACGCTCGTCGAGCGCCTTTTGCAGCGCCTTGCCGCCCGCACCGCCTTCGATGGCCAGTTCGACCGCCGCATGGTGAATCTCGAGATCGGTGGCTTTCTGCCGGTCCAGCTGCGTGAACTTCGGCACCAGCTTGCGCAGTTCGTGTGTGGTCAGGCAGGTACCGATGATCGAACAGTGCAGGTGCGAGTCGAGCTCGCCTAGACGCGTGCGGCGCTTCGTGCTCTGCGGCTTGTCGGCGCGCGGCTGCGCCGGCGTGCAGCAGGCGTCGGGGCCAGCCGCGCGTAGGCGCTCGCCAAGGTAGGCATCGGTTCGTTCCACGCCGGAAAGCGCAGCAAGGCGGAACGGAGGTGCTTGCATGAGGGCCTCTTGTCCGGTTCAAGTCGCGCCCGGGGCGCGCTGTACCGCCTGACGCGAGGCGGTACGGTTACTCACAGCGAAATATATCATCGAATATAACGAATCGCACTTCACGACCGGCATGATTGCGGCGGTAACGTGGTACCGCACGTCCCATCGCGCTGGGCGGCTCCCGGCTCTCGGCTCTGGCGCTCCAGCGTCGAGCCGCGCTGTCGCTAACCCGCCTGAGCGCGTGCCGGCGCAGCGAGCCGCGCATCGGCAAGCTTGCGCCGGCTGCGTCGCGGCGCAACCCGCGGCCTTTGCTCGGCCACCGCATCGGCCCGCGGCGCATAAATCGCCGTGGCCAGATGCCGTTCGAGCACGTGCTCGACGCACAACCCGACCAGCAGCGCATCGACGCGCTCGAGCTCAGCCGCGGCGGCCTGCAGCGCGACCGGATCATTGCTGAAAGATTCGGAAAACACCGCATCGCGGGTTTTTTCCAGCGAGCGCGCATCGCGGATCGCGCGTTTCAATTCGCGCATCCGGTCGAACTGCGCGGCCTGCGCCTCGCTGGCGAGAAGCGACAGCAGCCCGCGCAGCGACGCGGCCGCCGCCATTTCATGCGCGCGCGGGGCACTCGCGTCGCTGGTGAACAGCTGCACAAAGCGCAGCACGCTGTTGCGCAGCCGTACGAACCCGTCGATCACGTCGCGCAGCAGCGCCGCGCGGTCGTATCCAGACGACGGCTTCATCGTGCTGATATGCGCAGCCAGCGCGCTGGCCGGCGCGTCGGGCTTGCCCATGTATCCGATTGCAATGCGATGGCTGCTCACGGCACCATCCTCCCGGGGAAACCATTGGTCGATTCGTTATATTCTACCGAATATATCGGTACGTGGCGCAAGCGCGATTACAGATGGGTTGCAGAGAGTAGGCCCGCGGTGTGTGAAAGGCCCGCCGGCGCACCGCGCGTGGCCCTATCGAGGCTTCTGCCCGCTGGCCTCGTAGATTGCCTGGCGGATCCGCGGATAAGTGCCGCAGCGGCACACCACCGGCGTCATCGCGGCATCGATGTCGGCCGGGCCGGGCTTGTGGTTGCGCTTGAGCAGCGCACTGGCGGCCATCAGCTGCGCGCTCTGGCAATAGCCGCATTGCACCACGTCCAGACGCGTCCACGCGGCCTTCAGCGCGCGCGCCTCTGCACCGTCGAGCCCTTCGATGGTAATGATCTTGCGGCCCGGCAGTTCGCTCACCGGCCGCATGCACGACGCTTGCGCCTGGCCGTCGATATGCACGGTGCACGCGCCGCACACGCCGACGCCGCAGCCGAACTTGGTGCCCGTCAGCTTCAGCTCGCAGCGCAGCACCCACAAGAGCGGCGTGGCCGGATCGGAGCGCACCTCAGCCGGTACGCCGTTGATGTCGAGCGACAGCATCGTCTCCTCCCCTGCCCGCGCCGGCGGGCGGCATCAGCGTAGAAGCAGCGGCATCGACACAGCGGCACACGCGCTGCGCCCGACACCGCATCACAAAAGTCACGCAACCCGCAGCGGCAGCACGCGCAGCCGCTGCCCCGTCAGCTTGAACAGCGCATTGGCCAGCGCCGGCGCAACCGGCGGCGTCGCCGCTTCGCCGACCCCTTGCGGATGCGCGCCGCTTTGCATGATGTCGGTGCGGATCTCGGGGCACTGGTTCATGCGCACCACCGGATAGTCGGTGTAGTACTTCTGCTGCACCGCGCCGTTATCGAGCGTAATTGCGCCGAACAGCGCCGCGGACAGCCCAAACACGATCGCCCCCTCGAGCTGCTGCGCGATCAGATTCGGATTCACCGGCAAGCCGCAATCGATCACGCAGAACACGCGGTTCACGTGAATGGTGCGGTCGCCGTCCACCGACACCTCGGCGACCTGCGCCACGATGCTGCCGAATGCTTCGTGCAACGCGACGCCGCGCGCCTGCGCGAGACCGCGCGCGTCGGTCGTAAGCGGCGTGCCCCAGCGCGCCAGTTCCGCCACGCGATGCAGCACCGCGAGATGGCGCGGATGATGCGCGAGCATCGCGGCGCGAAACGCGACCGGGTCCTTGCCCGCGGCCGCCGCCAGCTCATCGACAAAACTCTCGACGAAGAACGCCTGATGCGAATGCCCGACCGAGCGCCAGAAGCCGACCGGCACCGGCAATTCAACCGCCTTGTGGCCGACCCGCACGTTCGGCCATTCATACGGCTGATCGAATGCGCCCTCCGCATTGGTCTTGTCGAAGCCGCGCCCCAGATGCGCGCCGAACGCCGGCACGCCATAGTTGCGCGCGAGCCAGCTGGCGACGATCGACTGGCTTGCCGACGTGTTGTGCCACGCCACCACCGCGCCCGCTGCGTCGAGCCCCGCGGTGAAGCGGGCCACGCAGGCGGGCCGGTAGAAGTCGTGCGTCATGTCTTGCGGGCGCGTCCACAGCGTCTGCACCGGCGTGCCCGGCACGCGGCTCGCGATCGCCACGGCCTGCGCGATGTAATCCATCTCGAGCCGCCGGCCGAACGCGCCGCCGATCAGCAGTTGCCGCAGGTCGACCTGGCCATCCGCGATGCCGAGCACCTGCGCGGCGCACCGGCGCGCGACATCGGGCACCTGGGTGGCGGCCCACACGATGGCCGTATCGCGGTTCACCTGCGCGGTGCAGTTGACCGGCTCGAGCGCCGCATGCGCGAGATACGGCACGCGATACTCGGCGTGCACGGTGCGTGCCGCGCCGGCCAGCGCGTGGTCGACGTCGCCTTGCACATACCATGCGTGCCCGTCGCTGTCGTCGAGTGCTCGCGACAGGCGCTGCTCGACGTCGGCGCTCGATACTTTGCTGGCATCGTCGATGTGCCATTCGACTGTCAGCACGTCGAGCGCGATCATCGCGAGAAACGCGTTGTCGGCGATCACCGCGACGCCGCCGGTGCCGCCATGAAACGGCGGCAGCGCGAACACTCGCGCGACGCCCGGTAGCGCGGCCGCCACCGAGCCGTCGAAGCGCGCCACTGAACCGCCAAGCGTCGGACACATCAGCACGCTCGCATACAGCATGTCCTCGGGCCGATCCGGGCCATTGCGCACTTCAGGGCCGCCGCGCACATCACGCCCATCCGGCAACGCATCGATACCGAAGCGCGCGCTGCCATCGAGCTTCGCCTGCGCCTCGATGCGCGGCAGCGGCTTGCCGATCAGCGTGAAACGCGCGGGATCCTTTAACTCGATGTGGCGCGGCAACGACTGTTGCGCAGCCAGCGCTGCCAGTTCGCCATAGCTCGCGCTACGCCCCGATGGATGCAGCACGCGGCCGAGTGCGGTGCGACACTCGCCGGCCGGCACGCGCCACTGCGCCGCGGCGGCGCTCACCAGCAGCGCGCGCGCCGCCGCGCCGGCTTCGCGCATCGGCTGCCATGCATCGTTGAGCGAGCTCGAACCGCCGGTCATCATCGCGCCGAACTCGCGCACCGCCTTGCGCGTGAACCACGTGGCAAGGCCGTGCATCGTGCTGTCGTCGTCGGGACGCAGCGGCAGGCTGCTGAGCACGCTTTCCACGTTGCTGTAAATCTTGTCGAGCGGCGCGTAGTCGACGGCGACCTTCGACCAGTCGGCATCGAGCTCTTCGGCGAGCACCATCGCGAGCCCGGTGTGCACGCCCTGGCCCATCTCGGCGCGGCACACCATCACGGTGACGCGGTTGTCGGCGGCGATCTTGACCCAGCCGTTCAATGCCACTTGCGCGGGCTGCACGGGCAACGGCGCAGACGTCTCGAGCCGTTGGCGCGGCGGCAACGCCGACCAGCCGACCACCAGCGCACCGGCTGTCGCAGCGCCACCGAGCAGGAAGGTTCTACGCTTGATCATCGGGCACGCCTCGAGGCGGATTGACCTGCGTGAGCACGTTCCGGCGCTACAGAGGCTGGGCGCGCCGGTTCGCACAACAATAAAACGCATCAGCTGCGGACCGAATGAAACGTGGTTCGATCCTGGTGGTTCGTGCTGCGCTGCCGTGCGGCGGCACACGCGCGTGGGCTTGTTTGCTTGCCCATGAGCCCTTGCTTGCGCACGACTGCGTACGTGACTGCATATTAGGCGCCGCTTACGCACAACGAGCGAGCGACGACGTGCAACGCGCTCGCGCCGCAACGTACGCGGCGGTCTGCGGGTGCGCCGGGCGGACCCTATCCACACCCCCACGCCATGCACCAGGCGCCCCGCGCGGGTCCGCGCCTTGCGCACCGCGGGGCGTTGGCGTGCTCGCCCGTGCAACGGCATCGCACGCGCGCAGCGGCGCCAGCGCAGGAATGCAATTCGCTAACCGTTTCATCGTCGACTACCACGGAGGGTTCAACATGGCTGGCGTTTTTCAAGACTTCAAGCAGTTCGCAATCAAGGGCAACGTGATGGATCTGGCGGTGGGTGTGATCATCGGCGGCGCGTTCTCGACGATCGTCAATTCGATCGTCAAGGATCTGATCATGCCGATCGTCGGCATCGTGTCGGGCGATATCGACTTTTCGAACAAATTTTTCAGGCTCGGGCACATACCGGCCACCTTCAAAGGCAATCCGGATTCGTACAAAGACCTGCAGACGGCAGGCGTCGCGGTGTTCGGCTACGGCTCGTTCATCACCGTGGTGCTCAACTTCGTGATTCTTGCGTTCATCGTGTTTCTGATCGTCAAGTTCATCAACCGGCTGCGCGAGCTGGAAGCAAAGCCGGCCGACGCGGCACCGGCCGCCCCGCCGCCGCCGCCGGAAGACGTGCTGCTGCTGCGTGAGATTCGCGACGAACTGAAGGGCCAGAAACAGGGCGCGTAACGCAGCTGGCGTGGCAGCGGGTACGGCATGTGCTGTGGACCATGAAGAGGCGCACGACGCGCGCCATCCGGCGCGCGATGCGCGACCCGCCTGCCACGCAGGCACCCGCGAAGGGAGTCCTTATGCTGCCGCACTACGCATCCGATCCAGCGTCCGATCCGCCGATCCCGGACCAACCTGCCGTGCCGCCCGGTACACCGTCGCCGACCGAGCCGAGTCCCGGCCGTCCCGCCGACCTGCCAGACATCGGCGCACCGGAGCCGGAACCGGACCAACCGCCGCCCGCCACCGGCGTGCGCGCATAACGACATCCCGCAGGCCGCCCGCGCCGCCCGGGCGTTCCGTGCCTTTGCGCGCGGCGGCCGCGTCCTTCCCGGCGACCTCCGCAAAACCCTCCCGCCGAACCGCGCGCCACCCGTCGCGCGATGCGCGCAACCGCCTAAACCTATTACCACCACAACGCCAATTGATTTTTTAAGCTGGCGCGCATCTTATTGGCCCTGTTAGATGCATGACATTCACAACACCAACGACAGATAACTAACCATCGCCGCGATGCCGACCGCGTTCGCCCAAACCGTCGAAGCCCGTTTTGCCGGACTCACACCGACGGCGAAGCGCATCGCCAGTTACATGCTGGCGAACCTCGACCGGGTCGGTCTCGAAACCGCCGATGAAATCGCGCAACGCACCGGCACGAGCGGCATCTCGGTCGGGCGTTTTCTACGCAGCGTCGGCTATCGCAATCTCGACCACCTGAAGCGCGAACTACGCGGCACGCTCGAGCGGCCGTGGATGATCGCCGACCGGCTCGACGAATACCGCCGGCGCGCGGCAGCCCTCGACGACGCACCGCGCGACGAGCGCACGCAGCAGCCGCGAACGCACACGCACACGCACACGCACACGCAAACGCGAAGCCAGCCGCATGTCCATGCGCCCCACAGCGACGCCGCCAACCTGACCGACACCCGCGCGAATCCGCCGCTGCCCTCTGCCGCCAGCACGACACTCGCCGCGTCGCTGCAACTCGAGCAGGACGCCATCGGCCACGTGTACGCGCTTGCGCAAGGCGAAACCTTTACACGCGTCGCGCAACAACTGGCGCGTGCGGATGCGGTGTATATCGTCGGCATCCAGTCGACGCGCGGCATCAGCCACGCGTTTTTCAGTCACCTCGAATACATCCGCCCGCGCGTGTTCTACTGCGACGGCATGTCGGGCTCGTACGTCGACTCGCTGAACTCGGAGTTCGCGGCACCGTACCTGATCGTCACCGACACACGCGCTTATTCGCCTCATTCGCACATCGCACGCCGCTATTGCGAAACAGCCGCGCGCCGCGGCCTGCGCTTTGCGCTGGTCACCGACCCGTATTGCCCATGGGCGCGCGATTTCGCCTGCGACCTGCTGCAGGTAAAAACCGACGTCGGCCAGTTCTGGGACTCGCTCGCACCGCTCACCTGCCTGTTCAATCTGCTGATCACATCGGTAGTCGAACGACTCGGCCCGGCGCTCGATGCGCGCGTGGCCTGCAATCGCGAACTGCAGCGCGAACTCGAGCGGTTCGACCTGCCGGCTGCCCCACGTCACCCTCACCGCCCCGCTTCATGACAGACCACCTAACGCTGATTCCGATCACACCCGCCAGCCACGGCGTAGAAATCGACCTCGCCTACGCGAGCCCGAACAACCTGACCGGCAAGCCGATCTACCAGGCCGCGCACTGTCTGCTGCTCGCGCCGGCCGAAGCCGCGCTGCGCCGCGCGATCGATATCGCGGCGAAAAGCGGCCTGACGCTACGCATCTTCGATGCGTACCGGCCGCCGCAAGCACAGCAGGTGTTGTGGGATTTTCTGCCCGACCCGACCTACATCGCGGACCTCAAGCGCGGCTCGAATCACAGCCGCGGCACGGCCGTCGATCTGACGCTGGTCGATGCCGCGGGCACCGCACTCGACATGGGCACCGCCTTCGACGCGATGACCGAAGACTCATGGCACTTCCACGCGGGCCTGCCCGCCGCGGTGCAGCGCAACCGGCTGCTGCTGCTCGGCATCATGCATGGCGCCGGCTTCACGCATATCGCGAGCGAATGGTGGCATTACGAACTGCCCGGCTCGCTCGCGCTGCCGCTGATCGACAACGCGGACAGCGGACCATTGCGGCTGATGTAGCAAACCGGTCGCGATTTACAACAGTTTCCATTCCACTCTCTTCCAGGGAACCCCATATGAAACGGGTATTGCGCAACGCGCTCGCCGCTGCGGCGGTAGCCGGCGCGGCGAGCTTGAGCCTGACGGCGCTGCAGCCCGCGGCCGCAGCCACACCGAAGGACATGCTGGTGATGGCCACCATGCTCGACGAATTCTCGACGCTCGATCCGGCCGAAGTCTACGAACTGGTGCCCGAGGAGTACATCGCGAACACCTACGACCGGCTGATACGCGTCGATCTGAAAGATCCGTCGAAATTCAACGGCGACGTCGCGCAGTCGTGGAGCGTGAGCCCGGACGGCCTGACCCTCACGTTCAAGATCAGGAGCGGGCTCAAGTTCCACTCGGGCAACCCGCTCACCGCCGACGACGTCGCGTGGTCGATCCAGCGCACCGTGCTGCTCGACAAGGGCGCGGCGGCGGTGCTGCAAGGCATCGGCCTGACCAAAGACAACGTGCTGAAGAACGTGAAGAAGATCGACGACACCACGGTGAGCGTGACGACCGATCAGAAATACGCGCCGACCTTCGTGCTGAACGTGCTCGGCGCATGGCCGGCATCGGTGGTCGACAAGCAATTGCTGCTCACGCACCAGCAGAACAACGACTTCGGCAATGCATGGCTGCGCACCAACGAAGCGGGTTCGGGCGCGTACAAACTGGTCAGGTGGACCGCCAACGAAAGCATGATCCTGCAGCGCTTCGACGGCTACCGTGTGCCGCTTGCGATGAAGCGCATCGTGCTGCGCCACGTGCCTGAAGCCTCCGGCCAGCGCCTGTTGCTGGAGAACGGCGATGCGGACGTCGCGCGCAACCTGAGCCCCGACGATCTGACCGCGCTCGCGAAATCCGGCAAGGCACGCGCGGTCGCGGTGCCGCAGGCGACGCTGCTGTATCTCGGCCTGAACGTCAAGAATCCGAATCTCGCGAAGCCCGAAGTGCAGGAAGCGATGAAATGGCTGATCGACTACAACGGCATCCAGACCAACATCGCGAAGTCGACCTACAAGGTGCACCAGACCTTCCTGCCCGAAGGCTTTCTCGGCGCGCTGAACAGCAACCCGTACCACCAGGACGTCGCGAAGGCGAAAGCACTGCTCGCCAAGGCTGGTCTGCCGAACGGCTTCAACGTCACGATGGACGTGCGCAGCAGCTACCCGTACAACGAGATCGCGCAGGCGGTGCAGGCCAATCTCGCGCAAGGCGGCATCAAGGTCGACATCATTCCGGGCGACAACAAGCAGACGCTCGCCAAATACCGCGCCCGCCAGCACGATATCTACATCGGCGAATGGTCGGCCGACTACATCGATCCGCACAGCAACGCGCAAGGCTTCACATGGAACCCGGACAATTCGGATAAATCCAGCTACAAGATGCTGGCATGGCGCAATTCGTGGGACATTCCCGAGCTGACGAAAGAAACCAACGCGGCGCTGGCCGAATCGTCGAGCGCGAAGCGCGCGCAACTGTACGAAACGATGCAAAAGCAGATGCTCGCGCACTCGCCGTTCGTGATCATGTTCGAACAGGTGTCGCAAGTGGCGACGCGGCCGGGCGTGAGCGGGCTCGAAGTGGGGCCGATCAACGACCTCGTCTCGTATCTGCATGTGAACAAGCAATGACGCATAGCGCACGCGCCACGTCGTTTAAGGATTGAATCGATGTCGACTCCCGTCACCGCGCTCGACCGGCTGCGCGCGCTGCCCGCACGCAGTGCCGGCGCGCGCGCCGCGCTGTTCGCGCTGCGCTGGGTGGTCACGCTTGCCGTCACGTTCGTCGGGCTGCTCGCGGTGACCTTCGTGATCGGCCGCAAGGTGCCGATCGATCCTGTACTGGCGGTGATCGGCGACCGCGCGTCGGCGAGCGCGTACGCGGCCACACGCACCGCGCTCGGACTCGACAAGCCGCTTGCGGTGCAGTTCTGGATCTACACGCGCGACGTGCTGCACGGCAATCTGGGCACTTCCTTGCTGACGTCGAACCCGGTGCTCACCGACATCCTGCGCGTGTTTCCCGCCACCCTCGAACTCGCGACACTCGCCACCCTCATCGGCGTGCTGATCGGCGTACCGCTTGGCGTAATCGCAGCGGTGCGCCACAACCGGCTGATCGATCATGTGGCGCGTTTCATCGGGCTGGTCGGCAGCTCGGTGCCGGTGTTCTGGCTCGGCCTGATGGGCCTGTTGCTGTTCTACGCGAAGCTGCACTGGGTGTCGGGCCCGGGCCGGCTCGATCCGGCCTTCGACGGCATGGTCGATACGCACACCGGCAGCCTGCTGATCGATGCGCTGATGGCCGGCGAATCGGAGGTGTTCTTCAATGCGCTGTCGCATATCGCGCTGCCGGCCGGCATTCTCGGCTACTACTCGGTCGCGTACCTGAGCCGCATGACGCGCTCGTTCATGCTCGACCAGCTGAGCCAGGAATACATCACGACGGCACGCGCCAAGGGCCTGCTGGAACGGCGCGTGATCTGGGTGCACGCGTTGCGCAACGTGATGGTGCCGCTGTTGACGGTGATCGCGCTGTCGTACAGTTTTCTGCTCGAAGGCTCGGTGCTGACCGAGATCGTGTTCGCGTGGCCCGGCATCGGTTCCTATCTGACCGGCGCGCTGCTGAACGCCGATATGAACGCCGTGCTCGGCAGCACGCTCGTGATCGGCGCGACCTTTATCGCGCTGAACCTGCTGACCGACGCGCTGTATCGCGTCTTCGATCCGCGTGCCCGCTGATGAGTTCGCCCCAGCATTCGCCCCACCCCGCCGCGCAGCCAGGCTGGCGCGCCTGGCTGCTGACCGACACGCCCGCGTCGCGCCGCCAGGCTGCGCTCGGCCGCGCGTACCGGCGCTGGCAGCGCTTCGCCGGCAATCCGCTGTCGCTGTTCGGCTTCGCGATCCTGCTGCTGTTGATCCTCGTCGCCGCGTGCGGGCCGTTGCTCGCGCCGCACGACCCGTTGCACCAGGTGCTGTCCGACCGTCTGCTGCCGCCCGGTTCCGCATCGCACTGGCTCGGCACCGACCAGCTCGGCCGCGATATCCTGTCGCGGCTGATCTACGGCTCGCGCATCACGCTGTCGATCGCGATTCTGGTGGTGGTGATCGTCGTGCCGATCGGCCTGTTGATCGGCACGACCGCGGGCTTCTTCGGCGGCTGGCTCGACAACCTGCTGATGCGCATCACCGATATCGCGCTGGCGTTCCCGAAAATCGTGCTCGCGCTCGCCTTCGCCGCCGCGCTCGGCCCCGGCGTGATCAACGCGGTGATCGCAATTTCGATCACCGCATGGCCCGCGTATGCGCGCCTCGCGCGCGCCGAAACGCTCCGGATCGTGCAGGCCGATTTCATCCACGTCGCGCGGTTGCAAGGCGCGTCGCGCATGCGGCTGCTGTTGCGCTACATCGTGCCGCTGTGCTCGTCGTCGGTGATCGTGCGCGCGACGCTGGACATGGCGGGCATCATCCTGACGGTCGCGGGGCTCGGTTTTCTCGGCCTCGGCGCGCAGCCGCCAAGCCCCGAATGGGGCTTTATGGTCGCCTCGGGTCGCAATGTGCTGCTCGACGCATGGTGGGTCGCGACGATTCCCGGCTGCGCGATTCTCGCAGTGAGCCTGGCCTTCAACCTGCTCGGCGACGGCCTGCGCGACGTGTTCGATCCGCGCCACGGAGACTGACGGATGACCACCGACCTTCGCGATACCGATACCGCCGCAGCCGCAGCGTCCGCCGCCGACACGTCGCCGCTGCTCGCCGAAATCGACGCGCTGCGTATCGCGTTTCGCGGCCACGACGGCACACTCGTCGACGCGGTACGCGGCCTGTCGCTAACCTTGAAAAAAGGCGAGCGCCTCGGCATCGTCGGCGAATCGGGCTCCGGCAAATCGCTGACCGGCCGCGCGCTGCTCGGTCTGTTGCCGCCCGCTGCGAAAATCAGTGCCCGCGCGCTGCGCTTCGAAGGCGCCGATCTGCTGGCGATGTCGCCACGCGAGCGGCGCCGGCTGTGCGGCCGGCAGATGGGCATGATCCTGCAGGACCCGAAGTACTCGCTGAACCCGGTGATGACGGTCGACGCGCAGCTGCGCGAAGCATTCGCACGGCACGCCCCGAAAGCCGGCCGCCGCGAACTGCGCGAAAAAATCGTCGACGCGCTTGCCGCGGTGCATATCCGCAACCCTGAGCGCGTCGCCGATGCGTACCCGCACGAACTGTCGGGCGGCATGGGCCAGCGCGTGATGATCGCGATGATGGTGTCCACCGGCCCGCGTCTGCTGGTAGCCGACGAGCCGACCAGCGCGCTCGACGTGCTGGTGTCCGCCCAGGTGCTCGGCGTGCTCGACGAGATGATCGCGAAACACGATACGGGGCTGATCTTCATCAGCCACGACCTGCCGCTCGTGCAGTCGTTCTGCGACCGCGTGGTCGTGATGTACGCGGGGCGCGTGGTCGAAACCTGTGCGGCGCGCGATCTGTTGCATGCGCAACATCCTTATACGCGCGGGCTGCTGGCCGCGAATCCGCCGCTTGCCAACCCGCCGGACGAACTACCGGTGCTGGCGCGCGACCCGGCCTGGCTCGACGAAGCGCGCCATGACGCTTCCGATCAGGCACACACCGGCGTGCACGGAGCCTCCGCATGATCGACGTCGACGCAGCCACCATCCGTTTTCGCAGCAAAACCGGGCCGTTCGACGCGGTGCGCAACGCCAGCTTCAAGGTAGACGCGGGCGAGGTGTTTGGCCTCGTCGGCGAATCCGGCTCCGGCAAATCGACGCTGCTGCGCGCGCTGACCGGCCTCGTGCCGCTTGCGCAAGGGCGCGTGTCGATCGGCGTGCACGAGGCCGGTGCCAACCGGCAGGTCGCAGCACGCGCGTTGCGGCGCGACGTGCAGATGGTGTTTCAGGATCCATACGGCTCGCTGCATCCGCGCTTCACCGTCGACCAGACGCTGCGCGAGCCGCTCGCGATCAACCGGCTCGACCGCCAGGACGAGCGCATCGCCGATGCGCTGCGCGAGGTCGGGCTCGGGCCGGGCTTTCGCTTCCGCTACCCGCACCAGCTATCGGGCGGCCAGCGCCAGCGCGTCGCCATTGCGCGCGCACTGATCGTCGAGCCGCGCGTGCTGCTGCTCGACGAGCCGACCTCCGCGCTCGACGTGTCGGTGCAGGCCGAGATCCTGAACCTGCTGCGCCGGCTGCATCGCGAGCGCGGGCTGACGATGATCGTCGTCAGCCATAACTTCGCGGTGATCGGCTTTCTGTGCTCGCGCGTCGCGGTGATGCGCAACGGCGAGGTCGTCGAGGAACTGGGCGTCGAAGCGATTCGCGCGCAGCAGGTGCAGCACGAGTACACGCGTAGCCTACTGCTCGCAACCGGCGGTTACCGGCGCAAGGCGGTTGACGCGATCGGGGTGGACGTGGCGTTGTAGCGGTGAGCGCGGCGGCGCACGCACCGCGTTTTCGGGCTGCCGTCCCGCAGGTTGCCGACGTGTGAGTTGCTCACGAAGCGCCGTCGTGCAGTTCCTGCGTCGAGCGCTTGCCCAAACCGTCACACCCATCGCGTATCGCGCGTACTTCGCTCACGCTGCGAGCGCGCGGTTGCGACGTACGCGATGCGCGCTGTCACGACCTGCACTACGTGCCGCCGCGCACTTCCCTCACGCCGCCATCACGCAATTCCTGCCGCGCGCCTTCGCCGCATACAGCGCCGCATCGGCGCGCGCCATCAGATGCGCGAGCGTCTCGCCGCGCTGGTATTCATCGACGCCGGCGCTAAACGTGTAGACCAGCAGCCGCTCGTCGGCAATCCGGCAGCCGCTGGTGGCCACCAGCGCGCGCATCCGGTCGAGCTGGGTGACCGCGTCGGGGCGTCCGGTGGCCGGATACAGCACCGCGAACTCCTCGCCGCCCAGGCGCCCGAACAGATCGGCCGCGCGGATATTGCTGGCCACCAGCCGGCCGAAATGCGCCAGCACCTCGTCGCCGCACGCGTGCCCGTACGCATCGTTGATCGATTTGAAGTGGTCGATATCGAGAATCGCAATCGACAGCCGCCGGCCTTGCGCTGCCGCGTTCGCGAGCCGCGCTTCGGCTTGCGCCAGAAACGCGCGGCGCGTCAGCGCGCCGGTCAGCTCGTCGATATTGGCCCAGCGCTCGAGCCGCTCGGCCATGCGGTCCTGCGCAAGCATCACCATGCCGATCGACAACGACGGCAGCGCCAGAATACCCAGGCCGAGAAACGCGATATTGACCGGTGTCGGCTGCAGCAGCGCCGGCTGCGCGACCAGACCGAAGCCATACACCAGCCCGCGCGTCATATGCCCGAACGCGCCGAGCCATGCCGTGACGGTGACGAAGTAATAGCTGTATTTCGGCCGGCCCGGCTGGTGCCCATGCCACGCGTTCCAGCCCACCGACGCATAGACGTACGCATGAAATCCCGACGACAGCGCGATACGCGCACTGGTATCCGGCACGCGGTAAGTCCAGAAGATCATGCCGAGCAACATCGCGGCCCACAGTGCGTATTCCGCGCGATTGAACGCCGGCTGCCCGAAAAACTGCCGGCAACCCTGCAGCATGAGCAATACCGCCAGCGAAAACACGCCGTTCGCGAACACCACCGATAGATACGGCGGCGTCGTGCGTTGCAGTGCGAACAGAATCAGCCCGACGATCGCGAGCGCATTGGCGCTGATCCAGTACGTGACGCCCGGAATCCGCGCCGGTCGCAGCGAGCCGAGCACGGCCATGCTGATGATGCCGGACAGCACCGTCACGATCAGGATGCTAACCGGATCTAGCATGGCGCGAAGCGCGGTGAAGTAGCGAGATTCATGGGCGGCGAGCCGCGCGCAGGATCTCTGCCGACGGCACAAAGGAAGAACGGTTGTTGTCAGGTTTACGGCATCCAGCAAGCATTTCTTGAAAGCAATCCCCGAGATGGCGCACCGTACCCAATATGCATGCAAGGCGCGCTGAGCCTTATCGCTGCGCATTCTGCACCGCTCCCGCGGCACGGCTAAAATCGACGAATGGCTCTAAATCCGACTCCTCCCGCCGCCGCGCGGCACGAATTGCCGCTCCCTACGCCGAGCGCCGCGTCGCGGCTGTGCGCCGGCGTCATCGCGCTGATCGCGTGGCTCGCGTTTGCTGCGCAGGCCGATATTACGATCGGCCGGCTCGCAGCGCGCGGTTACGGTGTGCTCGATGCGTTCGAGCGGATGAGCAGCTACCTGACCAACCTGACGGCACTCGCGTGCGCGATCTGCTTCACCTGCATCGCGCTGCGACCGCCGACGCCGATCGCGCGGTTCTTTCGCGCGCCGACGGTGGTCACGGCGACCGTCGTCTACATGGTGTTCGTCGGGCTTGCGTATAACCTGCTGCTGCGCGGGATGTGGACGCTGCACGGCTACCGTTCGCTGGTCAACGAGAGCCTGCATACGGTTCTACCGGTGTTGTGCGCGATTTACTGGCTGCTGTTCGTGCCGCGCTTTCATCTGACGCTGCGGCAATGCCTGCTGTGGCTGATCTATCCGCTCGCTTATGTGGCCATCACGATGGCGCGCGGCGCGCTTTCGGACTTCTATCCTTATCCGTTCATCGATGTGCTCGAGCTCGGCTACGCGCGCGTGCTGCGCAATGAAATACTGCTGGTCGGCGCGTTCGTCGGGCTCGCGGCGCTGTTTGTCGCGATCAATCACCGGCGGCCGCGAGGGCCGACGCAAAAGCATACGGTAAAGCGGGAACCGCAATAATTGCACGGGGCTTGCGGTGGCGTAGCAGCGCCGCGGGCCGCCGTGCAGCATCGCAGGAGTTGACCATGACGTTTTCGCGCCGCACGTTTCTCACACGCAGCGCCGGCCTCGGTTCGGCACTGGTGCTTGCGCCGCTGGCCCGCGCCGCGCGCGCCGATGGCGACAAACTCAGTGTGGCCGATCCGGCGGCGCGCGCAGTCGGCTATACCGAAGCCGCCGCGCAGGTCGACAAGGGTAAATATCCGACGTGGTCGGCCAGCCAGAATTGCGGCAATTGCTCGCTGTTTCAGGGTAAATCCAGCGACGCATGGGGCGGCTGCACGCTGTTCGGGGCGAAACAGGTGGCCGCTGCCGGCTGGTGCAGTTCGTACACGAATATGTAGGCTCGCGGTTCGGCAACTGGTTCGCCAACTGGTTCGTCACGGGCTTTGCCATGCGGTTCGCAAAGGGGTTTGCCACGGGGTTCGCCACTTACCCCGCTGCGAGCGCGGCCAGCGTGTCACCAAAACCACCGCGCACACGCGCATCGCGGCGCCCGCTCGTCACGACGCGCGGCGCCGCGCTCCATGCGATCCGCGCGCCGGATGCCGCAAGCCGATCCACCAGCGCGACATCCTCGCTGCACGCGAGCGGCGGAAAACCGCCGGCACGCTGATACGCGGCCGCCGACACGCCGAGATTCGCGCCATGCACATGCGAGTGTCCGTCGGCATCGAGGTAGGACAGATAGAACGCCGAGCGCGCATGCGGCGGATGCGCGCTCCAGTCGTCGACGCTGACCGGGCCGCATACCGCATCGGCATGCAACGCGAGTTGCGCGGCCAGCCAGTCGGGCGCGACGCGGCTGTCGGCATCGGTAAACGCGAGCCAGCGCGCACCGCCTGCCAGCAGCGCGGCAGCACCGGCCGCGCGCGCGACGCCGACATTGCGCGCCGCCAGATGCAGCACGTCGACCGGATAGCGGCTCGCCACCGACGCAGACGCATCGCTGCAGTCGTCGAGCACGACGACGATGCGCACCGGCTCGCCGCCGAGCGCGGCATCCGCAGCGGCCGCGCAGGCCGCCTGCAGGCAGGCATCGAGCAGCGCCGCTTCGTTGTGCGCGGGAATCGCGATACCGATCATGCGAGCCCCTCGTGCTCGGCCACCGAGCGTCCGTCCTTCGACCACACGTCGAGCAGCAAATCGCGCTCTTCGTGATGCACCAGCTTGACGAGCGACGTGCAGCGGTCGAACGCCGCATGCGCGTCGACGGCCGATTGCAGGCTTTCCGCGAAAGCGTGGCGCCAGTGGCACGCGAGCAGCGTGCCGTCCGCAGCCAGCGATGCGCATACGCGTCGGGCGAGCGCGTCGGTTTCGCCGGCATCGAGGTAGTACGCCAGTTCGCCGATCACGATCAGATCGAACGACGCCAGCGGCCACTGGTGCGGCATCACGCGTTGCTCGACGCTGACGTTCGGCAGACCGGCGCAGCGCCGCCGTGCGGCGCGCACCGCCTTGCCGCTCAGGTCGGATGCGAGCAAGGTGTCGCAGCGGGCTGCCAGCAACGCAGCCAGTTCGCCGTTCGCACAGGCCGGCTCGAAGCCGTGCCGGTAACGTTCGCGCGGCAATACGGCAAGCGTCAGCTGCTGCTTGCGGCGCTCGTACCAGCGGTGGCGATAACCCCATGGGTCGTCGCCGACGCGATACATGTCGTCGAAATAGGCGGCGGAAAGCGGCATCGGTGGTTCCCTGGTGATGGCGATGGTGTGATATCGGCGGCTCTTGCGACGGCGTGACGGCGTGTCGGCGTAACCGTCTGCCGGCTGGCGACCTCGCGGGTTGATCGCTAGCCGGGCCGGGTTACACGGCGGTGCGATGAAGCGACGGTGCGCGGCCAGCGGGTTCACCGCAGTGCACGCGCGGCGCCGTTAAGTGTCGTCGAGCCGCCAGGCCGAATCGAGCGTTGCGCACGCATTGGCCGAGGGCTCTCCTGACGGCGCGACGTCGGCATCGACGAGCGCCGCGCCGAGTGCCGCTTCGTCGCGCTCCGCGTGGCTCTGCCGCACAAACACCGGCAGGTCTGCCACAGCCCGCGCAAACCGGCGCTCGCCGCACAACGGCCCCGCGCCAAGCGCGCGCGTCACATGCATGAGGACCGCGTTCGCCGCGTGTTCGACCGCGAGCCGCGCGCGCAGCGCGCCGTGCATCGCGTCGGCATCCGGATGACGGTCGATCTCCGCCGCCGTTTCGCGCAGCAGCGCACCGGCCGCGGCCAGTTGTGTATCGACCGCGCCGAGATGGGCGCACGCATGCGGGTCGCGACGCCGGCCCACCGCTGCGCGCAGACGTGCGCCAAGCTGCGCCGCACTGCCGTACCAGCATGCCGCGATGCCCGCTCCACCGTGCCAGAAACCGGGCCGCTCGAGATAGGCGTTGGGCTCGCCGACCTGCTCCGCATAGGCACCGTCGAAGCGCACTTCGGCAGTGCCGGTAGCAGCCATGCCGACCGCCTGCCAGCCTGCGTCGGACACGCTGATCGAACGCTGTGCGAGGTCGACTGCAGCGAGCACCGGTGCGCCATCGTCACGCGACACGGTGACGAGCGCATGGGTCAGCGCGCCCGCGCCCGAGCACCACGGCTTTACGCCTTGCAGCAGCAGTGCGCGTCCGCTGCCGGCGCGCGCCTTTACCTTGGGTTGCGGCGGCTCGGCGGCCCACACGCCCCAACGGCTGTGCGGCACCGCGAGCGACGCGGCGTCGAGTTCTGCGAGGATCGCGAGCGCGTCGGTGTGTCCTTCGTACAGTTTGACCAGCGCGAGATCGCAAGCGGCGACCGCGGCGAGCGCACTCCAGCGCAGCGCCGTGTGGCCATGGCCGGGCAGCGGCAGGCGGTCGAGCGCGGCAGCACAGAGTGCTTGCAGCGCCTGTGCGCGACTTGCAGCGTCATCTGAATCGAAGCGCAGTAACGCAAGCCGCTCTTCGAGATCGCGTAACGGGAAATGGTTGTGCACGCAGCTATCTCGCGAGGCACGCGGCGTCGCCCGGTTCTGGTTGATTGAAGCAGCAGCACGTGTGCTGTGGGTCGCTTCGTCGACAAGGTCGCTCATACATTCTCCGTGACAGTGGCGAAGCACGCGACGGCAGCGCGCGGTGGATCCTGTATCTGCGGTTCTGCAAGCGACATACCTGGCCGCTTCGTACGTGGAGCGACTGCTGAATGCACCTCGGGCACTGCGCGCGCCACACCCGCTACCGCACCGGGCGCCCGTCGCTACGCAGACGAATACGGCCCGCCGCAGCGGCACAGCATTTGCAACAACATCTGAATCCGCCGCCCGCAAGGCGCGTTTCCAACCGAGGTTCCCCGATGTCCACTCCCGCCCCCATGCAAAAGGTCGCCGCACTCGCCGACCTCGAAGAAGCGCGTCCACGCCGCGTCAAACTCGGTGACACGCCGATCCTGCTGATCCGCAGTGGCGCTACGGTTCATGCGCTCGGCGCGGACTGCCCGCATGCGGGCGCGCCGCTCGAAGAAGGCGCGGTATGCCGGGGCCACCTGATCTGTCCGTGGCACAACGGCACCTTTGAGATCGAAACCGGTGCACTCGTCGAGCCGCCGCCGTTGCAGCCGCTGCCGCGCTATCCGGTGCGGATCGAGAACGGCGACGTGCTGGTCGGCGCAACGGCCGAGCAGCCCTCCAGACCAGCGCCCGTGTGCGACAACCGCGCCGACTTGCGCAGCGTTGCGCCGCCGTCGGCGCAACGCGTATTCGCGATCGTCGGCGCCGGTGCAGCCGGCGCAGCCGCCTGTGCGGCACTACGCGAATTCGGCTGCCGTGAGCGCATCGTGTTGATCGATGCGGAAGCGCAGACGCCATACGACCGCACGTCGCTGAGCAAATTCGTGCCGTCCGGCGAGATGGAACCGGCCGACGTGCCGCCGCTGCTGCCCGACAGTTTCTTCGACGAAGCACGGATCGAGCGGCTTGACGCGCGCGTCACGCGGCTCGATGCCGCACAGCGCGAGATCGAATTCGAAGACCATGCGCCGCTGCGCTACGACGCCGCGCTGATCGCGACCGGCGGCACGCCGAACATGCCGAAGCTGGATGGCGCGGAGGATCCAGCCGTCAAACCGCGCCTGCTGCTGCTGCGCAACCGCGCGGATGCAGAACGGCTTGCCGAACATGCCGCACACGGCAAACGCGCGGTCGTACTCGGCGGTGGCTTCATCGGGCTCGAGATTGCGGCGTCGCTGGCTAAGCGCCACGTGCAGGTGACGGTCGTCGCTCAACAACAGGTGCCGTTCGAAAAGCAGATGGGCGCGGAACTCGGCCGCATCTTCATGCGCCTGCACGAAGCGCACGGCACCGTATTCAGAATGAACTCGCAGATCGAAGGCTTCGCCGCCGGCGCACCGCTCGATGTACGTCTTAAGGGCGGCGAGACGCTGTCATGCGACTTCGTCGTGATCGGCACCGGCGTGACGCCGGCCACCGGCTTTGTCAGCGGCGTCGCGCGCAACGATGACGGCAGCCTGAACGTCGACGAATCGATGCGCGTGACCGAACATCTGTATGCGGCGGGCGATATCGCCGCGTTCCCGTTCGGCGACAACCGGCGCGTGCGCATCGAACACTGGCGCGTCGCGCAACAGCATGGGCGTGCCGCCGCGCGGGCGATGCTCGGTCTGCCCGCGGTGCCGGCCGCGCCGCCGTTCTTCTGGACTTACCACTTCGACAAGACTTTCGATTATCTCGGCCATCCGCAGTCGTGGGATGAAACCGTGATGCTGGGTGACCCTGACGCGTATCGCTTTATCGCGCTGCTATGCAAGCATGGTTATGTCGCAGGCGCGCTCGGCTGCGGCCGCGATGCCGACATCGGGCGGCTTGGGGAGGCGATGCGCGAACCGCTGAGTCGAGCGGATGCCGAGAAGCTGATCGAGCGTGGCGCGTGCTGACTGGAGACAAGCGTTGAGGAACGCTCCTTGCTGACGGGTCTCCAGGTTCACTTCACGGAGAATTTCCATGCTCGGTCAACCAGAGTCCAACCACCGGACAGGCGCGGCGCACGACGTGCGCGCCGCCGGCAGCGGCGCGCCGAAGCGCCAGCACGAGCAGCACCCGCACGCGGACCGTTCGGAAAAGCAGATCGACAAGAGCGTCGAAGATACCTTCCCGGCCAGCGATCCGCCTGCCACCGGCGGCACGACGCGCATCGATCCTGCCAGTCCGTCGCCGCGCGGCGACGGCCCAGGCAAACCGGAGCACTCGAGCGACAAAGGAAGCAAACGATGATGCGCGGCCCGGTCAACGCACTCGCGGGAGTGCTGCATCATGGCTGAAGGTCCGGCGCAGGAACGGGGCGAGCACGATCGGGACAACGGCCGCAACAGCGACAACGACGACGGCCGTGCGCACGACACCGCATCGCAAAACACTGCGGGTGACGATGCCGGGCGCGGTGCAGCCGACAGCAAAGACGCAAAGGACGACAACGCCGACAAGCATGGCAAAGGCGGCAAGGATGACAGCGGCGACAAGGAAGGCGGCCACAAGTCGCGCAAACCGCTCTACATCCTCGCCGCCGGCGTAGTAATCCTGCTGATCGCCGCAGGCATCTACGCCTTCGCCACCCGCAACCAGCTGACCACCGACGACGCCTACACCGACGGCAACGCGATCACCATCGCGCCGAAAGTATCCGGCTACGTGGTCCAGCTGAACGTCGACGACAACACCCGCGTACACAAGGGCGACCTGCTGGTGGTGATCGACAAGCGCGACTACATCGCGCAAGTCGATCAGGCGAAGGCGCAGCTCGGGCTCGCGCAGGCGCAACTGAACGCCGCCGACATCCAGCTCGACATCGCGCGCGTGCAGTACCCCGCGCAATTCCAGCAGGCGAAGGCACAGGTGAACTCCGCGCAGGCGACGCTGAACCAGGCGCAGGCCGCCTACCAGCGACAGCACAGCGTCGACGTGCGCGCCACCACGCAGCAGAACATCGACACCGCCACCGCGCAGCAGCAAACCGCCAGTGCCGGCGTGCAGCAGGCGCGCGCGCAATTGCAGACTGCGAGCCTCGTGCCGCAGCAGATCCGCCAGGCGCAAGCCACGGTGGCCGAGCGCCGCCAGCAGGTCGAACAGGCGCGCGCACAACTGGAGCAGGCCGAACTGAACCTGTCGTATTGCGAGATCCGCGCACCGTCCGACGGCTGGATCACGCGGCGCAGCGTGCAGTTCGGCACCTTCCTGCAGGCAGGCGTATCGCTGTTCTCGGTGGTGGCGCCGCAGGTGTGGGTGACCGCGAACTTCAAGGAGTCGCAGTTGACCCGTATGCGCCCCGGCGACGCGGTGAAGCTGGACGTCGATGCGTATCCCGACCTCGAACTGCACGGCCACGTCGACAGCATTCAGGCCGGTAGCGGATCGCGTTTCTCGGCGTTCCCGGCAGAAAACGCGACGGGTAACTTCGTGAAAATCGTGCAACGTGTACCCGTAAAGATTCTGATCGATCGCGGGCTGCCGCAGGATCATCCGTTGCCGCTCGGGCTGTCGGTGACGCCCAAGGTCTACCTGAAATAGCAAAGCCCGACGGAAACAACGCCAGCGAAAAATGCAATGAAGTCCAATGAAAAAGCCGGCGCGTGCGCGGAATTCCTTCCGCAAACGCGCCGGCCGTCGTATCGAGCGTCCGATTACCAGTCCGGATTATTCACTTCCTGCCGATGCCCGTAAGCATGGTTGACGAGCCGGTGCGGACGGCCGCCAGCCTGCAGCACCTCGCGCCAGCCGCTCAATTCGGCGAGCGAGTCGGTATGCAGCGCCACGTAGGCTTTGCCGTCGGTGCTGGCGGCCGGAAACAGTTCGATTGCGTTTTCGCGGGCGACGATCAGCATCGTCATATCCGCCTGCAAGACCTGCATTTCATATTGCGTCATGCGCTTCTCCCGAGTGGCGTGAACAGGCCAGCCTGACGAATAAAGCAAACGCCGTTCCAGTACGACGTTGGACCGCCGCGGCACACCCCATGCTAGGCGGAAATGCATGATAACCCTTCGGACGCATTTCGCCATGATTCCCCATTCCCGCAAGCCGCGCGGTGCAAGTGCCGCGCTCATCGCCGCCGTGTGCACAGCGCTCGGCGTGGCCGCTGCAGCGGCCGGCAGCGCCGCACAGGCACAGCAACCGAACCCGGCTTCGCAAGGCTCGACGACCACGCGCGCCGCGCAAAAAGCAGAGGTCAAGAAACTCGAGCAAAACGGCTATCAACCGGGTACCGACGATCAGCATTACCCGCAGAACTTGCAGAACGCGGAAAAGAAGGCACACGCCAACGCGGCGGCGGGAAAACCCGCCCCGGCGCCGTGAAATGCGGGCAGGCTTGACCCATCAGCCGCCTCAGTGGGCCGAGCCATCCTGGTTGCCTGAACACCGATGAAAACGCCCCTGGCCGATCCGACCGACGCCGGGCTTCCGCTGCAACACGGCCACACCGCAGCGCTGCCGGCCGATGCGAATGCGCGAAGCGCGAGCGACGGCGCGTGGCTGGCGCCCGGCCGCACCTGCGCATGGCTGCGTCATGCAGAGCGCTTTCGCGTGCTGATCGACGCTGCCGATTACTTCACGGCGCTGCGCGCCGCGATGTTACGTGCGCGCGACACGATCTTCATCGTCGGCTGGGACATCGATAGCCGTCTGCAACTGATCCCCGCCGGCGCGCGCGACGGCCTGCCCGCCAAACTCGCCGATTTTCTGTGCGCGCTGGTCGAGCGGCGGCGCGACTTGCGTATCTACGTGCTCGCATGGGATTTCGCCATGCTGTATGCATTCGAACGCGAATGGTTGCCGGTCTACAAGCTCGGCTGGCGCACGCACCGGCACATCACATTCAAGCTCGATGGCCGGCATCCGCTGGGCGCGTCGCATCATCAGAAGCTCGTCGTGATCGACGACCGGCTCGCGTTCGCGGGCGGCATCGACCTGACCAGTTCGCGCTGGGATACACCCGCGCATCATCCGCAGACCTTGCTCAGGCGCAATCCGGACGCGGCACAGTACCAGCCGATGCACGACGTGCAGGCGATGTTCGACGGCGCGGCGGCGCAGGCGCTCGGCGAACTGGTGCGCGAGCGCTGGCGCCGCGCGTCGCCACAGCCGGTCGATGTGCCGCCGCTGGCAGACGCTGCCGCCCCGGCACCGCAACCGCGTGCCGCCGAAGACCACACCGACCCGTGGCCGCCCCACGTCCGCGCCGACATCGGCGACGTCGAACTCGGCATCGCGCTCACCGAACCCGCGTACGACGGGCGCCCAGCCGTACGCCAGATCGAGCAGCAATATCTGGAGGCAATTGCCGCGGCACGCGAGCACATTTATCTGGAGAACCAATACTTCACCGCCAGCGGGATCGGCAACGCGCTGGCCGCGCGCCTCGAAGCGGCCGAGGGTCCGGACATCGCGGTGGTCGGCCCCGAACGGCAGACCGGCTGGCTGCAGCACGCGACGATGGGCGTGATGCGCGCGCGGCTGCACCAGTTGATGAAGCGCGCCGACCGCCACGGCCGTTATGCGATGTATGCGCCGGCGATCGGCGGCATCGGCCCGGACGAATTCATCAACGTGCACAGCAAGCTGATGATCGTCGACGACGAATACCTTGTAATCGGCAGCGCGAATCTGAACAACCGCTCGATGGTGCTCGACACCGAATGCAATATCGCGCTCGATGCACGCGGCGACCCGCGGGTACGCGCGATGATCGCGACCGTGCGCAACCGGCTGCTCGCGGAGCATCTGGACGTCACGCCCGAAGCAGTTGCCGATAAGCTCGCCCACTCGCGCCTGAACGCGGCAATCGCCGCATTGCGCCACGGCGAACGCACGCTGTCGCCACTCGACCCGGACGCGCCCGCCGAGCTCGACGAGCTAAGCGAGCGGATGTCGGTGTTCGATGCTGAAGCGCCGCTCGCACCACGCGAACTGGTGCGCCAGTTTTTGCCCGAAGCCGAAAGCCGCCCCTTGCGCGGCAAGCTGCTGGTGCTCGGCGGATTCGCGCTGGTGGTCGCGCTTGTCTCGGTGTTATGGCGCTTCACGCCGCTCGGCGATCTGCTGAGTTTTACCGCGCTGGTGCACGAAGCACAGCAGTTGCAAGACTCGCATCTCGGCCCGCTGGCGATCGTCGTGGTGTATGCGCTGGCGGCCAGCGTGTCGGTACCGGTCACGCTGCTGATCGCCGTCAGCGGCTTCGTGTTTGGCGCGCTCGCCGGCAGTCTGTATGCGCTGGCCGGCACGCTGATCTCCGCCGCCCTCACCTACTACGCCGGCGCATCGCTCGGCCACGACGCGGTGCGGCGTCTCGCAGGCACGCGGATCAACCGTCTGAGCGAGCGGCTCGGCAGCAAAGGCTTCGTCGCGGTGGTAATCGCGCGGGTGGTGCCGGTGGCGCCGTTCACCGTGCTCAATCTGGTGGCCGGCGCATCGCATATCGGCTTTCGCGATTACATGCTCGGCACGCTGACCGGCATGACGCCGGGCATCGTGCTTGCCACCAGCTTTGCCCATCAGCTGGTCGCCGCCGTGCATCATCCGTCGCCGGCCGGGCTTGCGCTGGTGGCTACGATCGGCGCGGTGCTGGTGGGCATGTCGATCGCGCTGCAACGCTTCTTCGCGCGCCGCTGATGAGCCCGAGCCCGTTTCTCGTCGAACCTGCCCACGTGCATGCCGCAGCTGACACCGCTGCGAGCGTGCTACGCATCGCCACCTACAACATTCATGGTGCGATCGGCTGCGACGGCGTGCGCGCACCGCAACGTATCGCGCAAGTGATCGGCGAACTGAACGCGGACATCGTCGCGCTGCAGGAGGTGCCGCTCGGCGGCGCGCACGGGCCCGACGTGCTGCCCGAACTGCAAGCGGCCACCGGCATGCACGCGATTGCCGGGCCGACGCTCGATACGCCCGAACGCCGCTTTGGCAACGCGGTGCTGACGCGTCTGCCGGTGCGCGCCGCGCGCACGCTGAACCTGTCGTTCGGCAAACGCGAGGCGCGTGGCGCGCTCGACGTCGATGTAGACAGCGCGAGCGGTGTGCTACGCATCGTCGCGACCCATCTCGGGCTATCCGCGCGCGAGCGGCGCGCGCAGATCGCATCGCTGATCGCCGCGTTCGATACGCCGGCGCTGCCGGTGATCCTGCTGGGCGATATCAACGAATGGTTCGTGTGGGGCATCGCGCTACGCATGCTCGTCACGCATTTCAAGGCCGCGCCTGCGCCGCGCACGTTTCCGTCGCGCTGGCCGGTGTTTTCGCTCGACCGCATCTGGATGCACCCGGTCGAGCGCCTGCTCGACGTGCATGTGCATCGCAGCGCGCTCGCGCGCGTGGCGTCGGACCATCTGCCGCTGGTGGCGCGGATCGTCGCGCACCGCGGCGCCTGAAAGCATCGGGCGTGGTCTTTGCTGATCGATCCGGCTGAGCGGTTTTTTCCAGCGGTTTTTTCACCCAACTCACTCACTGCGGAAACCATCGATGATCGACAGGAAACGCGCGCGCTGCGCGCGCGATAGAGACGCCAATGAGCACAACCCATAACGACGCGAACGGACCAAGCCCCGCGCGCGACGACACCTGGCGCCCTTCCGCGAACCCGTGGCTGATTGCAATCGTCGTCACGCTCGCGGCCTTCATGGAAGTGCTGGACACCACGATCGTCAACGTCGCGTTGCCGCATATCGCCGGCACCATGTCCGCAAGCTACGACGAAGCGACCTGGACGCTCACGTCGTATCTGGTCGCCAACGGCATCGTGTTGCCGATCTCCGCGTTCTTCGCCCGCTTGCTTGGGCGCAAGCGCTACTTCGTGATCTGCATCATCGCGTTCACGATCTGCTCGTTCCTGTGCGGCATTGCCACCGACCTGTGGCAGCTGATCCTGTTCCGTCTGCTGCAAGGTTTCTTCGGCGGCGGGCTGCAGCCGAACCAGCAGTCGATCATTCTCGACACCTTCCCCGCCGCGCAGCGCGGCCGCGCATTCTCGATCTCGGCGATCGCGATCGTCGTCGCACCGGTGCTGGGGCCGACGCTCGGCGGCTGGATCACCGACAACTTCACGTGGCGCTGGGTGTTCCTGCTGAACGTGCCGGTCGGCATCCTGACCTCGCTGGCGGTGATGCAACTGGTCGAAGATCCTCCCTGGGAGCGCAAGAAGAAAGGCAAGGTCAGCATCGATTACATCGGCATCGGGCTGATCGCGATTGGCCTCGGCTGCCTGCAGGTGATGCTCGACCGCGGCGAAGACGACGACTGGTTCAGTTCGAACTTCATTCGCCTGTTCACGGCGCTTGCGGTGACCGGCATCAGCGGCGCGATCGTGTGGCTGCTGTACACGAAAAAACCGGTGGTCGACCTGCGCTGCCTGAAGGACCGCAACTTCGCGCTCGGCTGCGCATCGATCGCGGTATTCGCGGTGATCCTGTACGGCAGCGCGGTGCTGGTGCCGCAGCTCGCCCAGCAGCAGCTCGGCTATACCGCGACGCTCGCGGGCCTCGTGCTGTCGCCGGGCGCGATCCTGATCACGCTGGAGATACCGATCGTCAGCCGCCTGATGCCGTATGTGCAGACGCGCTCGCTATTGACTGTCGGCTTCCTGCTGATGGCGCTCGCGCTCGCCTACGCGCATACGCTGACACCGGACATCGACTACACGACGCTGGTGCAGATGCGCAGCGCGCAATCGCTCGCGATCGGTTTTCTGTTTGTGCCGATCACGACGCTTGCGTATCTGACCGTGCCCAAGCGCCTGAACAACGACGCCTCGGCGCTGTTCACGATGTGCCGCAACGTGGCGGGATCGATCGGCATATCGCTGTCGACCGCACTGATTCGCGAGCGCACCCAGGCGCGTATGGCGCACCTCGCCGAGCACATGACGCCGCTGTCGCAGAACTTCAACGACGCGCTGCAAAGGAGCGCGCACACGGTGACGGAGCTCACCGGCCAGCCGATGGCGCAGGCACTGCAGACCGCCACCGGTCGCCTCTATACCACCTTCATCACGCAGGCGACGATTCTCGCGTATGTCGACGTGTTCGCGATGCTGTCGATCTTTTGCATTCTCTGCATCCCGCTCACGTTTTTCTTTTCGCCGGCCAAGGCGGCCGGCGGCGGAGCACATTGATATGGACGAAGGCAGAGGCTTTCGTGATGGAGCGGATCGATCGCACAGCGGTGATGGCGGCGATCGCGGCGATGGCGACGTTGACGCGGTCAGTCGCCGCGCTCTTCGCGCGCCGCGCATGATCCAGTGCGCCGGCGCTGCGCTGCTGTCAGCGCTTTTGTCATCGTTGCTCGCGTCCTGCGCGGTCGGCCCGGACTTCAAGGCACCCGACGGACTCGGCGCCGAGCAGCCCGCGCACTGGCGCGATCCGCAACGCGCGGCAGCCGGCGGTGCGAACGGCGCGGCGACCTATGCCAACGCGCCTGCCACGAGCGCCTCGGCGCCGCGTGCGACCGGCGCGGCAGCGGCACCGATACTGGCTTCCGCGCCATCCACTTCGGCCGCGCCGTCGGCCGCATCGTCGGTGGCGCCCACCGCCGCGCCCGACCCGGTTCCGTCGCAACCCACCGAAGACTCGGACCCCGATCCGCAGTGGTGGCGCAATTTCCACGACGCGACACTCGACCAGCTGATCGAGCGCGCCGCGCGCAGCAACCTCGACTTGCGCGAAGCGGTGCTGCGCATCGCCGAGGCACGCGCGCAGACTCAAGGCGCCGCCGCGCAAGGCCTGCCGAACCTGCGCGCGACCGGCAGCTATACGCGCGAACAGCTCGGCATCAAAGGCTTCCTCGAATCGGAAGACGTGTATGGCCGCGTCAACCAGCTCGGCGCACCCGGTTCACCGCTCGACCAGATCTCGCCGGGCGCGGGCGCAGCCGCGCAGCGCGGTGCGAACGACCTGCTCGACCAGCTGAGCGCGCCGGTCAACCTGTGGCAGGCCGGCTTCGACGCGTCATGGGAACTCGATCTGTTCGGCCGCGTGCGGCGCTCGGTCGAAGCGGCCAACGCGCAGACTGAGGCGGCCATCGAAAGCCGCAACGACGCGTTATTGTCGCTCGAAGGCGAGGTCGCGCAGACCTACGTGCAGTTGCGTGGCGCGCAGGCGCAGTTCGACATCGCGAAGCGTCTGGTCGACGAACAGAACGGCGTGCTGACGCTCACGCAAAGCCAGGCGAAGGTCGGCCTCGCGAGCCAGCAGGATGTACAGAACGCGGCGGCACAACTCGAACAGACGCGTGCGCAGTTGCCGCAATTCGAGCAACAGATCGTGCAGGCGCTGAACGGCCTCGCGTATCTGCTCGGCGAGCCGCCAGGCACGCTCGACAACGAGTTGTCCGCGCCCGGCGCGGTGCCGCCGGTGCCGCCGAGCGTGGCCACCGGAGTACCGGCCACGCTGGCGCGGCGGCGTCCCGACATTCGCCGCGCGGAAGCGCAGTTGCATGCGGCTACGGCGAACGTTGGCGTCGCAGTCGCCCAGTTTTACCCGGACATCTCGCTAACCGGACAGATCGGCCTGCGCGGTACCCATGCGAGCGATCTGGCGCATTGGTCGAATCTGTTCTATTCGTTCGGGCCGTCGATCTCGCTGCCGGTTTTTCAGGGTGGCGCGCTGGTCGCGAACCTGAAGGTGTCGAAGGCCGAACAGGCGCAGGCCGCGCTCGAATACCGCAAGACGGTGTTGCTCGCACTACGCGACGTCGACAACGCGCTTGCTGTGTATCGCACCGATCAGGCGCGCCGCACGGCGCTCGGACGCAGCAGCGCCGCGCAGCAGGATGCGTTCGAGCTGGCGCGCGATAGTTATCGCGAAGGCATCGTCAGCTTTATCGATGTGCTGGATGCGGAGCGGCAGTTGTCGCAGGTGCGGCAGCAATACGCGCAGAGTACGACTCAGGTCAGTGCCGATCTGGTGGCGCTGTATAAGGCGCTTGGCGGCGGGTGGGGAGAACAGGCCGATGTGGCTGGCACGAAGCCACCCTCGCAGGCGGACGCGGCACAAACCACGCTTGTGCCGCGGTAGCGCCGCCTGCGGCAGTTCCGCCGCCGCCACCGACCACGCGCGCGGCGCGCCGCCGGTATCGCGGCGCGCCGCCGCTTTTCGCCGCCGCTTTTCGCCGCCGCTTTTCGCCGCCGCTTTTCGCCGCCGCTTTTCGCCGCCGCTTTTCGCCGCCGCTTTTCGCCGCCGCTTCTGTCACGCGTGCCGTTCGTCGAGCTCGACCGGCGCCCGGGTCGGATCGAAATCGGCCCAGCGTCCCTGCTGCCAGCGGCCGCTAGCGCGTTCAATAGCCACGCCACCCGCTTCGCGCAGCGTTTGCACGGCACTGTGCTGTGTTTCCGGCGTCACGTGTACCGCGAGCAGCACGCCAGACTCGCGTGTCTCGTGATCCACCGGTTCGACATGCGGATGCTTGCCGCCACCGCGCGTGCGATACATCGCGCCGATCAGCGATCCTACATAAGCGCCAACGCCCGCGGCGATCGCAGAAACCAGCAGCGGCGCGGCAAACGTTGCGAAAATCGCTACACCAACGGCCGCGCCGGCCACCGCACCGAGCGTGACACCTATGCCGGCACCTTTAGGCGCGTCGGTAGATGCGGCGTCCTTGTTCTGGTCGCCGCCGATCGGGTAGCGCGCGTGCTGGCCGCTCGGATTGACGAAAAACAGCGACACGTCCTGTTCGACAAAACCGCTTGAGAAAAGGCGCCCGGCGGCTGCCTCGGCAGCCGGGAACGTAGTGAAACGTGCGGCAACAATGAGCGACATGATGCCTCCTCTATCCAGCGTCTACTCAACGCATGAGGTTGAAAGATGGCCCTTCTTCGGCGCGGCACGCGCGGCGCCGTGCGGCAACTGTCCGGTGCGCAAGGCGCGCGCCCGGCCGGCCGCACACCGCGCACTATTTTCGGCGCGGCACCGGCTCGTCGTCATCGCGGCCGGGCGCGTCATCGTCGTCATCGATGCCCTCCACCGCATCGCCGTCATCCGCTGCCGCGCGCTCGAACGGGTCGATCACGCGATCCACGTCGATATCGCGGTTCACGTCGAGGGTCGAATCGCCATCGGCCGCGGCGCGTTCGCCAGTCCCCGCGCGGTCGGAATCGCTCGCGAGCTCTTCGTCTCCGGTTTCGAGCGCATGGTTGTCGAGTTCGCTGTCGCGGTCGAATTCATGGCGCTTCGCGCCCTGCACATCGCTGCCGCTATCGGACGAATCGCTCGGGCCAAGCGCGCCGGTGGTGTGCGCGGTCTGCCTGACCACTTGCGGTTCCTGTTCATCGGGGTTCAAGGTGCTGCTCATACGGACCTCCTTCATCTCGGTTGCGACACCCATGACAGAGCGCAAACCGCGTACCGCGTACCGCGTACCGCGCCGGCGCCGCTTGCCCCGAGGAAAGCGCCGTTGCCAGCGCAGGTCAAATTCGCGCGCGACACTCAATGCTTTCCGTCGCCACCTGCTGCTCGCACGGCACATCCCACACCCGGCGCCCCTAAGCCCTAAAGTTTCCCGCGCGGCACGCCGTTACCCACTGAACAACAAACGAAAGTGCGAGCCGCAACGCACTCCGCCGCAGCGCTGGAGACTCCATGAAAATATCCATCAGGACGCGACTGGCCGTCGCAATGGTTTTGCTTGGCTGTCTGTTGTTACTGGTTGGCCTGCTCGGGCTGACCGGCATGTCGAGCAGCAACGACGCAAACCGCGATACGTATAGCAACAAGCTGCCACGCGCCACTTACATCGGCGATTCGGAGATCGTACTCACCCGCCAGCGCGCCGCGCTGCTGCGCGCAGCACTCGACCCGGGCGCGCCCGATATCGACGGCATCATCACCAAATCACATGGCTTCGCGGCGCAATCGCAGGCGCTGTGGGCCCAATATCTGGCACTGCCGCGCAGCGCCGACGAAGACCGGCTCACCCAGAACGTCGTGAAGAGCCGCGCCGCGATGGACCAGGGCCTCGACGATTTCGCCAACGCGATCCGCAGCGGCGACCGGCCGTCCATCATGCGCGCCGCGCTGAAGAACAACGATCTGTACGCAGACTTCAACAGTGCCGGCAGCAAGCTGCGCGCGTTCCAGATTTCCGCGGCGAAAGCCGATTACGAAGCGCAGCAGCACGCATTCACGCTGTATCGCGGCGTGATTGTCGGCGCGCTGGGGTTCGGCCTCATCGCCGCATTCGTCAGCTGGCACACGCTGCGCCGCGCGATTGCGCGGCCGCTGCAGGCCGCGCTGGCGCACTTCGAACACATCGCGGCGGGCGACCTCACGCATCGCGTCGACGTGCTGACGCGCGACGAAATGGGCCAGCTGATGGCGGGCCTCGCGAAAATGCGCGACAGCCTGATTCATACGGTGCGCACCGTGCGCCAGGGCAGCGACGCGATCGCCACCGCGACGCGCGAGGTGGCGGCCGGCAACCTCGATCTGTCCGCCCGCACCGAGGAACAGGCCGCGTCGCTGCAACAGACCGCGGCGAGCATGGAGCAGTTGTCCGGCACCGTCAAACAGAACGCCGACCACGTGCGCGAAGCGGCCACCATGTCGAAGAGCGCGTCCGGCACCGCGGACAAAGGCAGCGACGTCGTGCAGCGCGTGGTCGACACGATGAACGGCATCGACGAAAGCTCGGGCCGGATCAACGACATCATCAGCATCATCGAAGGCATCGCGTTCCAGACCAACATCCTCGCGTTGAATGCGGCGGTGGAAGCGGCGCGCGCCGGCGAACAGGGGCGCGGTTTCGCGGTGGTCGCCGCGGAAGTGCGCAGCCTCGCGCAGCGTTCGTCGAGCGCGGCCAAGGAGATCAAGCAGCTGATCGAGCAATCGGTCGAGCGCGTGAAGGTCGGCACCACGCTGGTCGGCGAAGCGGGCCAGACGATGAATGACATCATCGGCTCGGTGAAGCGCGTCACCGACATCATGGGCGAGATCGCCGCCGCGACGAATGAGCAGACCAACGGCATCGACCAGGTATCGCACGCGGTCACGCAGATGGACGAAGTGACACAGCAGAACGCGGCGCTGGTCGAACAGGCGAGCGCCGCCGCGCATGCGCTGGAGGATCAGGCGCGCACGCTGCGCGACGCGGTCGCGGTGTTCCGGCTCGCGGACGACGAAGGTACCGCGCGGCGCGTGCCTGCGTTCGCCGCGTGATGCGAGGCACTGCTGCGCGCGGGATGGGTGTGAGATTCAGACGTAACTGATGCGTGAGCGCAGCGACGCTCACGTGTAACGCGCAGATGCATTACCTGGCCGCAGCGCCGACCTCAGGCCGCGCGACAGCCACACATTCTGGCTGAAGAATGGCGGCCCGCCAGCACAAAGCGCGGCTCCGATTGCGGGCGGCGCAACTTCGTTGTCGCAACGCGCAACAAGACGCGTCACATTTGCCGGATCGATGCCGCTACGATGCGCGGCTTCGGTCTAAACTTCCGGGACGATCTGCCGTTAACGCGGGCTGGATTTGCGCGAGTTTTTCGCGAGTCTTCTGCGAGTTTTTCTGTTTAACGTCTGTCCGCCCTTTTGCCATGTGCCGTCCTGATTCTGGTTGCGTTTTGCATCGTGCCGCCCGCGCCGCGCGCGGCGCCGTCCTGCTTGCCGTCTCGGTCGCGCCGCTCGCCGCGCACAGCACCGACTATGCGTCGATGGCGGTGAGCCTCGTCGTGCCGCAAAGCTGCATGATCCAGTCCGACAACGGCGTGGCGCTGCTCAAGCCGGTCGTCACCTGCCTGCACGGCGAGCCGTACGGCATCGCGCAAACGCCCGCTGATCCGACCGAAGCACCGTCCACCATGCAGCTCGCTACGCCCAATGGGCGCGGGGCGGTCTGGACGGTCGGTTTCTGATCCGGTTGGTATCAGCTCAGCTCAAAACGTGATCGTCGCGGTAATCGTGTCGCTGTAGTCGCCCGGCGCGGGCGTGGTCTGCGCGGGCACCTGGCCGAACACGGTGATCACCTGCTGGTTGCCGGTGCCCGCGCCGGTCACCGTGGTCGTGCCGCCGGTGCCGTCACCCCATGCGGTGGTGCGGCCCGAATCCGTGTACAGCTGGTAGTTGACCGCCCCGCCGCCGCCCGCCCGCTGCATCTGCCGTGCAGCCACATTGCCGCTCGACCCTGCACTCAGCCCGATGCGCCACATGTCGCCGTTGGTGCAGCGCGCGGTAATCGAACTGCTCGCCGTGAGCGCCGATTTCAGCACGCCGCTGGGCGTAAAGCCCATGTTGGTCGCCGTGATGTTGCAGTTGTTGGTCACGGTCGCGGTATTCGTGAACGAGAAGCTGCCGTTGCTGGTCGCAAGCGTCGCGCAGGTCGGCGCGATCAGCACGTAGAAGCTAAAATTCAGCGACGTATTCGCCGCGGGTACCGTCTCGCTATAAATGGTGTCCGAGCTGTTCACGCTCGGCACGGTCGGCTGGTTCGCGGCCACCTGGCCGAAGAAGGTGACGCTCGCGGTCTGTACGGTACCGGCAGGCTTGTTCAATGTTACCGATAACGGTGTGCCGCCCGCCTGTGCCGAACCCCACTTCACCGTGTGTCCGGAATCGGTGAACAGGTCGTAGTTCAGCGAGTTTGTGCCATTGGTCAACGCACGCGGACTGGGGCCAGTCAGATTCAGGCACACCAGCACGCTCGGCGTCAGCGTGATGGCCGGCCACGTGCACGTAATATTGATCGTGCCGGTGTTGGCCACCGCGCTGAGCGCGATCGGGCTCACCGTGCCGAACATCACGCCCGACGGGCTCGCCGTGCAGCTTTGCGCCTGCGCATGGCTCGTGAAGCCCGCGCACAGCAGAAACACCAGCACGACGAACAGCCTGCGCATCACGGGTTGCCTCCGTCCGCGCCGCTTTGCGCGATCGGGCGCGGCTCGCAGATCAGCGGCCCGAAGGTCGGCAGCGAGCCGTCGCGCGGCTGCCGGTATGCGAACTCGACCTCGCAGTGCAGCGCGCCGCTATCGATCAGCAGATGGTTGTCCGGCTGCAAGCCGTCGATAAACGTGATGCCGTCGTAGCCGATGATCGAGTCCTTGCCGCTCTCTACGTGATGCACGCGCGCGCCGGCCGGCAACACCTTGCCGTCCGGTCCGTGCACGATGATCGATGCCGCGCTGTAACGCGTCACGCCGAAATGCGCGAGCACGCCGGACTGCGATTGCGGTACCAGGTCTTTCGACGTATCGGCAATGCGCGCATCGGCCGGCAGCTTCATCGCGTCGATGCCGACCTGGTTGTGCTGGTACGCGTTCAGGTCCGGAATCAGCAGATGCCCGCCGTTGTCGGTGATGCCGATCACGCGGTTCTCGTGCAGCACCGGAATGCCGGGCACGCCGTCGGTCGACACCAGCGCGAAACCGTCGTCGATCCGGCGCGCGCCCTCGAGCGCGCCGTCCATCAGCACGAACGCGCCGTTCAGGTCGAGCGATGCACTGGCGCGGCCGTCGATCTGCTGACCGACCACCGTCGCCTGGCCATAACGGCCGAGATACTGCAGCTGCGCCTGACGGAACGGCACCGCGCCGGCGCCGCCGGCCTGTACGCCCCAGCCCCAGCCGCCGTTGTAATCGGGCGGCCGCAGCGCAGTGACGTTGTAGTTCGACTCGCCGTTTTGCCGGCCGACCGTCGCGTTGATCGACGTGTTGTGGCCAAGGCCGATCGACAGCGTGGCGAATACGCCGCGCGTGCCGCGCTGGTGGAAGTCCTGATATGCGCTCAGGTTCAGCGACGCGAGTGTGCCCAGATTCAGCATGTACGCGACCGAGCCGATCTGCGAGCTCGGCGTATGCGGTACGCGAAAGCCGATGTAGCTGAGCGACAGCGTCTGGCCGCTGAATACCGGCAGCGTCAGCGTCACGCGGTCGGTTGCGTCGGGCACCGGCGTGCCGTCGCGCGCGGCGAGGTCGCCGTAGTTGGCGAACGCGCGGATGGTCTGCGCGTCGAGCGAAAAATGCGGCGTGATGTACTGATAGCCGAGGCTCCCCTGCACGCCGTTCAGACGCCCGGCGCTGGCGGCAAACGCTGCGTTGAACACGCCGCCCATGCCGAGGCGCAGCAGCGCGCCGCCGCCCGCATTGACGAGGCCGCCGGTCGCTTCGGCGTGCGCCTCGACGGTCAACGAATCGGACACACCGCGCCGCAGCGACCCGCTGACGGCCGGCACCGGATCGTAGTTGAACGATTCGATGCCGAAGTTGCGCCGCAAAAAGCCCGCTTCGAACGAATAGCTCGACAGACCCGGCGCGAGCAGCCGCGTATCGACGTAGAGCGGCACCGAGGTCGACACCGTGCGGCCGAGCGCGTCGCGCGTAATCACGGTCGCATTGCCGGCGCCGGTGATGCCCGGCACGTCGTTGACGATGAACGGGCCACTCGGCACATTGCCGCTGAATTGCCGCACGCTGTTGATATACAGGTCCACCGACGACGGCACCACCGCGGTGCCGAACAGCGACGGCACCGGAAACGTGACGAGGTCCGGCCGCAGCGCGAAGTTGCTGCGCCACTGGAAGCCCGCGATGCGGATCGAGCGGGTCCAGTCGAGCGACGACGTGATCGTGTCGCCCAGCTCCGTGGTGGTCAGCGTGGCCGGATTCGAATGGCTCCACGACGTGTCGTAACGCGTGTAGCGCTGGTTGCCGCTGTACAGATAGGCGACACCGGTATTGCTGAACACGCCGTTCGGATCGAAGTAGCGCTCCTCGGTGTAGAGCGACAGTTGCGCATCCGTTTCGGACTGCACGAACGCATCGTAGTTGATCAGGAAACCGCGCGACGATGCGGCCGGCGGCGGCGCCACGATCTCGCGCGTATCGAAGCGAAATGGCTTGCGAATCGCATCGGCCACGTGCAGATCGATGGTTTGCGCCGCCGGATCGTAGTGGTATTGCAGGCCCGGCACGGCGTCGAGCCGCACGTCCTGATCGGGCTTCAGATTGAGCCGGTCGGTGGTGACGCCGAGTTCGTCGAGGTCGCGGCCGGTCGCGATCAGATGGCCGCCTTCCTCGCGCAGATGCACGATCGACGAAGTGCGTTCTCCGTTCACCTTCACTTCGAGGTACAGGTCACGCGGGGCGGCAGCGCTGGACACGCTCGCGTCCGCCAGTCGCAGCAGCGGCGCATTCGGGTCGTCCGGGTTCGCGGCCCATGCGGTGGTCATGGCCGGCGCGCTTGCGCTGGGCGCCGCCGCGGCCGCGCCCAGTTGCAGCGTTGAGGGCTGCGCTACGGCCTGTGCGATGACCTGTGCTGCCCGCGCCACCGGCTGTGCTGAAGCTTGCGCCACCGGCTGTGCTGAAGCCTGTGCCAGGACCTGTGCTGAAGCCTGCGCCAGGACCTGTGCTGAAGCCTGCGCCAGGACCTGTGCTGACGGCTGCGCCACGGGCTGTGCCGAAGCCGGCGCCCTGACCTGCGCAGATGGCTGCGCCACGGCCTGCGCTGTCGCTCCCGCCACGGCCTGCAACGGCACCGCGGGCTGCGCTGTGCCGCGCGCCACGCCCGCACCGCCGCCGGTTTGCGTCTGCACCTGCGCCTGCGCCGCATATGTCGCCGCAAGGCTCGCCGCCGCCAGCGCGGCAGCGCGCGCTGCATGTCCAAGCCGGTCCGACTGTCGTCTGGTTTTCATCCCTGGTTTGGCGACTGGTCATGCTTGTACTCCTCCGTTCCGCGCACCGGGCGGCGGCCGCGCTAGCCTCCCTGATCGATGGTGACGAGCGCCTCTGCGGGCAGCGCATTCACCGACGCGCGAACCTTCACCGCGCCGCTCAGATCCGCATCGCCGGGCAGCGGAATCTGCCACTGCCGGCCGCGACCTGCGAGCGCGTAGCCGAGCAAGCCCTTGTTGAGCTCGTACACCTTGCCGGTCGAGGTGACGAGCTGCACCGCGGCGATCTGCGCGCGCTTCGCGCCCGCATTGTCGACCCGCAACAGCCAGTCGTTGCCGCTCTTCGCGATCCGCCACGTGAGCCGCGGTGCAGCCACCGCGCCGGCCGGTTCGACGAACACCGGCACCGAGTAGCGCAGCCGGATCGTCACGCCGTTGGCAGCGGGCTGGTCGGGCGGCGGCAATTCGTCGATCAGCAGCCGGTAGCACTGCTCGCCGGCCGTGCGCGGCGCGGTGCGCACCAGCCGCACCAGTTGCTCGGCGTGTCCGGCGACCTGGATCAGCGGCGGGCTGGCGACCACGTCCTGGGTCGGCGTCAGTGCGTCGTCGCCCTGCTGCTGGTCCCAGCGGAACACGCGCACCTGGCCGTACAGCGGCGTATCGCCCGGATTGGCGAGCGTGATGCCGACCGCGTTGACGTCCGGTGCGATCTCGACAGTGACCGGCGAGATCTGCAGCGTCGCTGCGGCGGCGCGGTCGGCAAGGCAACATGCGGCGGCGAATAGCACAAGCAGCGCAAGCAGCGCAAGCAAACGGGCCAGCGATCTGCGAAGCCAAGCAAAACGAACCGCACGAACGGCACCGCGCATCGCTTCACGCGTCTCGTCACGCGCCTCATCGTGCGTCTCGTCGCGCACCGCACAGCCAACCGCCGGCGCCGGCCATACGGCCGTCAGCCGCGCGGCCCGGCGAGCGGCGCGCTGCATCGTCATGCGCCGCACGGTCAGAAGAAGACCGTTGCGGTCACCGTGGTCTGATACGTGTCCGGACGCGGCGTCGCTTGCGCAGGCACCTGGCCGAACACGGTCAGCGATTGCGCGGAGCCGGAGCCGGTGCCCGCCACCGTATTGGTGCTTTGCGTATTGCCCCAGATCACCGTGCGGCCCGCGTCCTGATACAGCTGGAAGCCGACCGTGGTGGTGGTGTTGCCGGTCGCGGTGCCGGCCATCAGACGGCTGGTCACCGACGAACCCGTGACCGTGCCCGCATCGAGGCCGACGTTGTACGGCGTGGTATTCGTGCAGGTTACCGCGACGGTGGTCTGCTGGTTGATCGCCGTACCGAGCACGCCATTGGTGCCGAAGTTCAGCGGGTTGGCAGTAATCGAACAGTTCGCCTGCAACGTCAGCGTGACGGTGAAGGTGGCGGTTGCCGTGCCGTTCGAATACACCGCGGCTTCCGCCAACGGCTGTAGCGGACCGATGACCAGCGCCGCAGCCGCTAGCATCACCACGACGCGTGATGGCTTCTTCATTTGCTCTCCCTCAGGTTCGGGCGCATGCAGTGCGCACCCATGCGCTTATGCCGCGCCGAATTTGTTAGTCGTCACTTTTTTTAGCCACTTTATATGGGGCGCTAAATCGTTACTAGATGCTTTGATTAATTTTCTTCACAATATGCAGGCCGGATATGCAATGCAAATAATGCGTGGCAATATCAGGACACTGCCTGCCGGAGATCGGGAAAATACGTAGCCAATAACAGGCATTGCATATTTCACGCGGCCCTCCCGCTTTCGGCGTGCTCACTGCAACATGAACGTTTCGTACTCGAGCGTATTTAATTTACGGTCGAGTAAATAAAGGCTCGCGAGCACCACGATAAGCAGCGCGCACGCGAAGCCATAGCCGTACCACGCCGGATTCAGCGCCAGCGTGATCGACGTGAATACCACGTTGAACACGACGAACGCGCCGACCAGACCGGTCACGATGTGCCGCTTGTCCAGATAGAAGAACACGTTGATCACGCCCATAAACACCACCTGCATGCTGGCCGCGATCACGTCGATATACAGCAGCGGCAGATACAGCGTCGAGATGCGCAGCCATTGCAGCAACGCGGCGCCGGCGGCAAACAGCATCAGTGCCGCGATGGTCTGCACCTTGATGATTTCCCACAGGCCGATGCGCAGCGACGCGACCATCGCGTTGCGCATCCGTTCGATATGCTGCAACGACGCGCCTTCGCGCACCGCCTTGTAGAACGAGTCGTAGTATTCGACGAAGTCGGTTTCGATGCGCAGCAGGAACACGGCCATGCCCGGAATGATCGCGAGGTAGGCGAGAAACACCGGGATGTCGTAGATGATCGACGCGCGCAGCGGCCCGATCACCAGCTGGCCGGTGCCGGGTGCATACCAGAACATGAACTTGTCGATCCAGATGCCCAGGTTGTACAGCAAACCGGTGAGCATCAGCGTCGGATAGCGGTAGCGCTTTTCGAACACCTCGAACGAGATGAAGTGATCGCTGCGGTAGTCGCGATAGATCAGCACCAGCAGGCCGGCGAGCAGCACCGTCTGGCCGAGCACGAAACCGCCCATCAGGCCGTTCAGGCCGAAGCGGTTCAGCGTCAGCGCGGCGCCGGTGGTCAGCGCATAGCCGATCAGGAACACCACGATGATCGCGCGGTACTGCTTCATGCCCGACAGAAAGATCGTCGCGATCCAGATGTTCGCGACAATCACGAAGCCGGCCAGCATCAGCAGCCGGTAGCCGGCGGTTTGCGCGGGAAAGAGCCGCCACACTGCAAGGCCGCCGAGCACGGTGGCGGCCGCCGTCATCACCAGCGCGACCGCGTGGAAATTCGGCAGGATCAGGTCGTCGCGTTTTTCGAACAGCCGGTCCGACGTGAAGCGCGTGTACGCGAGCTGCAACGGCCCGGTCAGCACCAGCGACAGTGCGATCAGATACGTGACCGACACCTGGAACTGCACGATCAGCGACGACGGCACCACGAACGGCAGGCTCAGCATGCCGATCATCAGGATCCCGACGATCGACAGGATCCACGGCCCGGAGCTGATCAGCCCCGCGTACGTGTAAGCCTGCATCAGACCCAGCAGCGTATCGCGGCGCAGCATCTTGCGAAGTTCGAATCCGATTCCGGCCACGCGAGACTCCTTATCCGGTTTGCAGGTCGTGCATCTTTGTGATCACGTCGGGCGCGCTGCCGGCCTCGAGCGCGGGCAGCGCGATCAGTTTTTCGTACAGCGTGCGGTACGAACCGATCATCTGGTCCTGCGCGTAATAGCGCTCGACGCGCGCGATGCCGGCCTGTTGCGCCGCGTGCCAGTGCGCATCGTCGAGCAGATCGAGCGCGGCCTCGGCCAGCGCGCGCGGGTCGGCGATCTGCACCACGCGGCCGGCCGCGCCGAGCGCCTCGTCGTCGCCGGGCAGGCCGTAGATCAGCTGGCGGCACGAGCCGACGTCGGTGGTCACCGAAGGCACGCCCGCCGCATAGCCTTCGAGCACCACCAGCGGCAGCGCCTCGGAGATCGAACTCAGCACCAGCACGCCGCATTTCGGCAGCAGTTCGTCGATTTTCTGAAAGCCGAGGAATTTCACCTTGTCCTGCAAGCCAAGGCTTTCGACCAGTGCGCGGCATTCGGCTGCGTACGAGGGGTCTTCGTCTTCCGGGCCGGCGATCCACGCTTCGGCCCCGGGCATTCTGCGCACTACTGTCAACATTGCGCGTACGAAGGTCTTGATGTCCTTGATCGGCACCACGCGGCCGATCAGACACAGTGTTTTCGGCACGCCGGGTGCGCGCTTGTCGCGCAGCGGCGCGAGGCGCGCGAGGTTCACGCCGTTCGGAATGCTCGCGGTCTTGTCGGCCGGCGCGCCGTCGCCGATCTGGCGCTGCCGGTTGCCTTCGTACAGCGCGATGATGTCGTGCGCGGCGTCGTAGCAGACCCGTCCGAGCGTTTCGAAAAAACGCACCCACAGGTCGCGGAAATAACCGATCTGCGCGACGTCGCGCTCGAAGATGGTGCGGTTGTCGCGAATCCACTGGCTCTGGAACAGGTCGATCTTGCGTTCCTTCGTGTAGATGCCGTGCTCCGACACCAGCAGCGGGCGCTGTTGCCGATAGCGCGCAAGCGCGCCAAGATAGCCGGCGTAGCCGGTCGATACCGTGTGGAAGGTGCCGGCGCGCGGCAGTCCTTCGGCGATCTGCGCGAGTTGCCACAGCGGCTTGTGCATCACGCGCACGGTCCAGAAGTAGTCGACGAACGATGGGTCCGTGCAGAACTGACGATACTGGTCGGTCAGGTACGACCACGCTTCTTTCGAGTACAGGAATGCGTCCTCGCCGAGTGCGCCGCCCGGGCGCAGGTCGTCGAGCATGTCGCGCAGCATCCGCGCGGCGGTGTCGCGCATCGCCGGAATGCGCAGATGCTCGTGCAGTTCGCGCACGCGTACGAACGCGGATGCGTCGCCGCGTTGTCGCGCGACCGCGGGTGGCGGTGCGAAGTCGTACAGGTAGTGCACTTCCAGGTGCACGACGTTGTCCGGCAGCGCGTATGGCATCTTCGGGTAGTCCTGCGCGCGGCTGCCGAGAAAACACAGCGCGAACGTGTACTGCGGAAACGCGCGGATGATCTGGTTGACCCAGCTCGATACGCCGCCGCTCACGTAGGGGAAGGTGCCTTCGAGCAGCAGGCAGATGTCGGCCGATGCGGCGCGCGGATGCGCGGGCGCGGCGGGTGCGCTGGTGGCAGGTGCGGAGGTCGGCTGGGTCATGGCAGCGGTGCGTGGGTGGGCATCGTCAGGTTGAGCGGGCGCTGGGTGTCGATGTGGACGTGGGCCGCTGGGTGGCGCCTGGGGTGGCGACGCTCGAAGCAGCCGCGCCTGATGCTGCGGCGCCTGACGTACCGCTCACTGACCTACCAGGGCCCGACGCAGCGGGGTTCGCCCCAGCAGCTGCACCTGATCCAGCGGCGCTCGCTGCTGAACCGCGCGTATCCGCGCCCGTTTGCCAGTACGCGAGCACCGGCTGCAGCGTCGGCAGCGCGCTGCGTGCATCGATCTGCGCAAGCAGTTGCCGCACGTGCGCGAAATCGCGGCGCACGTAAGCGGTCTCCGCCAGATACGGCAACATCCGCTCACGTGGGAAGCCGCGGTCGATCGCACGTTCCAGCAGCGTTTGTGCGGCATCGCAATCCTGCGCGTCGAGCGCGAGGCGCCCGCGCAGCCGCCATAGCGCGGCATCGTCCGGGTCGGCTTCGAGTGCGGCGCGCGCATACGCATCGGCCTGCTCGGCCGCATTGCGGTACACGTCGCCGGTTACGAGGTTTTCGTAGATCAGCTCGCCATACAGTTCGGCCAGCGTCTTGTTGGCGAGCCGCCATGCATCGCCGGTCGCCGGTGGCTGGCTCTTGCCGTCGAGCCTCGCGCGTTCGGCGAGAATGCGCTGCGTCAGTTGTTTCTCACGGCTGTCGAGAATGCCGTACGCGAGCAGCCGGATGTCGTCGAGCGGATCGGCCAGCATGCTTTGCAATAACGGCGATACGGTGCGCACCGGCATCGATTGCATCGCCAGCAGCGCGGTCATCCGAAACGACGTCGAGGCCTCGGCGTTCTGCAGTTCCGCTTTCAGGCGCGCGCCGCGGCCGTATGAGACGGTGCCCATCAGGTTCGCGACGAACTCCGGCTCGTAGATCAGGTCGATCGGCCGGTTGCGCTCGGTGCGCGGCAGCGCCGCCGCCAGAGCGAACGCGCCGAGCGTGCACAGCAGGCCGCCGAACGGCACCGCGAAACTGAACAGCCATAGATAGGCCAGCGGGGATCGGCGCGGGCGCCGATAGCGCGGCGGCAATAGCCGCACGCTGCCCGCTGCGATGCATAGCGCGCCGGCTGCCTGTAACGCGAGGCAGCTGAGCAGCAGCGCCGTGTTGGTGTGCGCGGCGAGCGCATCGGGTGCCGGCGGCACGAGACCGGCAAGCTGCTCCGCGGATGGGTCGGACAGGCTGCGCGCGGCGTCGGCGGCGGCCGCAATCTGCAGCACGACGCCGACCACGAGGGCGAGCGCGGCGAGTGCTGCGCCGCCGGCGCTGCCGCGGGCATGGCGAGTGTCGTTGTCGTTGGCTCTGCGATCGCCGCCGCTGCGATTTTTGCTGCCGTTGCCGCCGCCGTTGCCGTTGCCGCGATTTTCGCCGTTGCCATTGCGGCCGCGATCGCCGTCGCTGCGATTTTCGCTGCGATTTTCGCTGCGATTGCCGCTGCGATTGCCGCTGCGATTGCCGCTCGCGCTGCCTGCGCCATGCGCTTCGGCGCGCGCGTCGTTGCCGGAAGCCGGGTCAGAGATGGACATCGCAACGCTCCAGCAGATCGCGCAGCGTCTCGACCGCCGCGCCCTCCTGCAGATGGGCCGGCACCTTCGCCGTATGCACGGCGACGCGCGCCGCTTCGAAATCGACACCGTACTGCGCGCGCATATTGCTCTCGACGCGCAACAGGTAACCATCCACTGCGCCGTCGCCCGACAACGGCATCAGCGTCAGCATCGCCTGCTGGCGTTCGTCGCGGATCGCCCACTGCGCGTCGAGCGCGCGGCGGGTTCGCAACACGTGCTGGAACCACGTCTGGCTATTTGCATCGTTGTTGAACACCAGCGCGACCAGCGACGACTTGACCCGCGACGCACCCGCCAGATGCACGAGGCGCGCATAGTCGAGCGCGAACTCGTAAGGGCACGAAGGAAACGCGTGCAGCACGTCGCGCGTGACGTCCGCGTGGCGCACGCCGTCCGCATAGAAATGGCACAGCACCAGCAGGAACTGCAGGTTGTCGTTATTGAGCGCAAGGAACGGCATGCTCTTGACGACCAGCACGCCGATCATCTGCTGCTGCGCGTCGACCAGCGGCACGCAGGCCACATACGCGGATTGCGCCGCCTGCTGCTGCGCGGCCGAGCCGATATGCGCGAGCGTGCGCGCTTCGAGCGCTTCAAGCAGCAACGGGTCGGTATGGTCGAGTTCGAACGGCGTACCGACCGACGCGGCTGGTTCGGCGAGCGGCTTGCCGTCGCGCCACGCATAGACGCGCGCGCTGTCGAACTGGCATGCCTGCGCGGCCGTATCGAGAAACGGCTGCGCGCCGCGCAACGCAATCTCGCCCTGCTGCTGGGCGAGCGGATCCTGGGTCAGCGCCAGCGCGCGCAGCCGCACCAGCGAATCGCGCAACGTCGCGGGCCGGCTCATCAGGTCCTGTTCGAGGCGCTCGTGCGACAGGCGCAGCATGAACTGGTTGCGTGTCAGGATCGACAGGCGTTCGGCCAGGTAGTCGTTGGCGATGCGCGCTTCGCGCAGCCGCGTGATCCAGATATCGCCGAACTGGCCGCACAGCAGCGTCAGCACGAAGCCGCCGAAAAAAAACCCGACCGGCAGCAGATGCGCGCCGTCGCGCATCGGATACAGCCAATACCACGCGGCCAGCAGCACCAGCCCCGATACGCCGCCGACGATACTGCCGTAGCGCAGCGCGATCAGCACCGGGACCAGCCAGATCCAGCCGAAGCCGCTGTCGATCAACAGCGGATCGTGCGGCGCGAACGCGGCGCACAGTGCGACCGCGGCGACGCTGGCGACCAGCGTTTCGAGGACTGCCCACGCGCGGCGCCGCGTGAGCCCGCCGGGCGGCGCCGTGATGCGGGCCCAGCGCGAACCTGCGCCGACGCCCTGCTGCTGGCGGCGCTTCTGCCGATGCGGCCTTGCTTTCGCGTGATCGGGTGCGCTTGTGTTCATCGTGATCGCCTGAGAGATCGGTTCGGCTGGATGCGGTTGATGCGCGGGTCGATGCGGTGGCCTGGCCTCGCGTGTTCGACGTGTTCGACGTGCTCGACGTGTTCGACGTGTTCGACGTGTTCGACGTGTTCGACGTGTTCGACGTGTTCGACGTGTTCGACGTGTTCGACGTGTTCGACGTGTTCGACGTGTTCGACGTGCTCGACGTGCTCGACGTGCCCGCACCGCACGCTGCGGCGCGCCGAACGCGGCCTCGCTTCAGCGCGCGTCATCGCCGCCTAGCGCGTGAGCGGCGCGAGCAGTTGGCGCTCGAGCTTCTGCGCAACGCCCGACACCGCGTCGCGGCTCCAGCCCGTGCGGCTGCCGGCCGCGCTCCACACCTGCTTGCCGCTTTGCACGTCGACCACCGCAAAGCTCAGGCCGACCGCCGGCTCGCCGTCCACGCCGACCTTGTAGCGCCATTCGTTCACCGCGCCGGTCAGTGCGTAGCGCGCGTTCTGCTGGCGCGCCCACGCGAGTGCGGCTTGCTGCTGATCGGGTTTAGCGGGGTCGAACAGCGTCTCGTCGTCGGCGGAAGCCGGATAGCGCGCGAGATTCGCGTAGCCATACGACGTCATCAGGCTCTGTGCAATCGACCCGGCGCGCTGCCCGGCCTGCGGCGTCTCGGTGTTGTTCGCCAGCGGCAACAGCACCCAGGTGTCGTTCTTCGAAAACGCCGGCGCCTGGCTTTGATCGACCACCGCGCAGCCCGACAGCGTCGCAGCCGCGCACAGCAGTGCGGCTGCAACAGCGCGGGTCGTTATACCAGTGGCCATGCCGGTCGCAGTGTGTGTCGTCATGCGGCTGGTCGTGTCGTTGGCCATAGAGTCGGCCGCGCATGGCATCCGATGATCGTGCGGGACTTGGGTTCGGTCCATTTGATTCTCCCGTTCAAGCAGTTCGAGTGCTGGGTTCAGTTTTTTCGGGTTTGCTTTTGAGTTCGCTTTTGAGTTTGCTGTTGCGCTCAGTAAAGCCATCGGTAGCGCACGCCAACCTCCTTCACCGACGTCGAGCGGGTCGACGACACGCCGAGATACGACGCATACACCACCGCCTGGTCGTTGCCGAACACGCTGCCGGCTGCGCCCAGCACCACTTCGCCGGACCAGCCGGCGCGCGAATCGCGCAACGGGCCGGCGGTGAACATCGGACGCCAGCCTTTGCTGTACGTCTCCGGCAGGTCGTCGCCGAACGAGAACAGCAGGCCGCCTTGCGTGAAGGTCTGCGGCATGAACGAAGCAGCGGTAAACGGCGTGCCGGCCGGCAGCAGCTGACGCAACGCTTCGCCCGGCGTGCCGGTCGCGTTGTACTGCCCGTGCGACAGCACGACGCGCACCGTGTAGTCCGGGTAATCGACCTTGAACTTGTAGCCGGCATTGAACTCGACCAGATGCCCGTCGCCGAGCGTCGAACGGTCCTGGCCATGGAAGCGCGCATATTCGTAGCGGCCGCCGGCGAACCAGTGCGGATCGAACCGGTAGGTGAAGCCGGCTGACGCGAGGTCTTTGGTGCCGCCTACCTGCAGTTGCGTGGTTTCGCTCGCCGGCTGGTTGTAGCCGAACGCGTAGGTCAGCGTCAGCGATGGCGTCCACTGGTAATCGCCTTCGAGACGCGCAGTCGTGAAATCCTCGAGTGCGTCGCGCCGCCCCACCGACAGCCGTTCGTCGTCGTACTGGCCGCGATGCTGGTATAGCCCTTCGAACAGCCGGTCGTGCTTCGGCACGTTCGGCAGCGAACCGGCATCTGCCCACTGGTCGCGTTCGCGATAACGGAACTGCAGCCCCTGCGACGGCGTCAGCCGCACGCCGCCGCTGACGGTTTCCTCGGTGAAGCGCAGTGGCCCCTGGTCGACGTAGCGCAGCGCGGCCGCAATCGTTTGCTCGCTGCGCAATAGTTGCTCGCGCAACTGGCTTTGCATCACCTCGTCGTCGGGCAGGCGCGTCAGCGAATCGAATGCGTCGCTTTGTGCCGCGGCGTAGCGGCCGGTGAGTGCTTCCGCGTCGACCTTGTTCTGGCGCGGCACCTGGTCGGGCAGATCGTCGAGCAGACGTTCGAGCGTGTTCACATCGCCATCGTTGATCGCGAGCTGCGCTTCTGCGTACACCGGACGCGTGCTGCTGTCTGTGTACAGCTTCGCGAGCCATGCGCGCTCGAGATCGCTCTCTTCTTCGTTTTGCGCCCATGAGACCGCCGCTTCGCGGGCGATCGCCGAGTACACCACTTGTTGCTTACGCAACGATTGCTGGGTCGCTGCGGGCAGCTTGCGGAATTCGCTCAGGTCGCCGAGTTCGGAACGGGCTTCGGGTGCGGATGCTGCTGCGGCGGCGTTAGCATCGCGTCGTGCTACGCGCGTGCCGCTGTCGTTCGTGCCATTCGCGTCTGTGCCACTGCTGTCCGCACTGCTGGCGTTGGCACCGCTGGCGTTCGCGCCGCTGGCGTTCGCACCGCTGCCGTTCGCACCGCTGCCGTTCGCGCCGCTGCTGTCTGTGCCGCTGCTGTCTGTGCCGCTGCCATTCGCGCCATTCGCCTGCCTGCGGTCCGCGCGCAACATTTCGATCAGCACCGCGCGCGATACGTCGCCACCCGCGAAGCTCTGCGTCAACGCAACCATGCGGCCGCGCAGATCGTCCGCTTCGGCCGGCGGCAGCGGCGCTGCGCGCGGGTCGCGGCGTTGCCGCGCAAGTTCGAGCCACACCTGGCGGCGCAGCGTCCATGCATCGTCGCTGCGGCCGTTCAGGTCGAGCGCGTCGGCCCAGGCGAGCCGCCACAGCGGGTCGCGACGCGATGCAGCCGCCTGCAGATGCAGATAATGCAACGCGTGGCGGCCATCGCCCAGGCGCATATAGGCCGCGCCATAGGGTGCCCACAGCGCGGGCGTACCGGCCGCACTGCTGGCAAAACGGCGCAGCGTGCGGCGCAGTTCCGCGCTGCTGCCGCTATCGACCAGATTCCATACGTAGGCGGCCTGCGCGTCCGGATAGTCCGGTGCGAGCGCCACCGCGCGCCGGATGTCGGCGCTCGCGCCCGCGATATCGCCCCTCTGGCGCCGGTAGTCGGCGCGCACCAGCAGAAACGGCGCGGATTGCTCGGCCGTCGCGCGCTGCTGCGGTGTGAGCGATCCCAGCAGTGCATCGATGCGCCCCCACGCATGCGCGCGCATATCGTTCGACAGCGCCTGTTGCAGCATGCGCACCTGGCCGCGTTCGCGATACGCGAGCTCGGCCAGCCGCCCGGCATCGATCGGCGAATCGTTGAAAAAGCCGATCATCACGTCGTAGTCGTCCGCGTTGGCTGAACCGCTTTCGATCAGGCCGCGATAGCCCGCGCGAGCGGCCGGCGGCTGCTGGTCGAGCGAGCCGAGCAGCGCGTAGAAACGCCAGAAGTCGGCATCGCGCCGGCCCGGCGCACGCTCGCCCTGCTGCATCGCGGCGAGCGCGCCGCGGAACTGCGTGCGCGCATACAGCATCGTCGCGATCTTCAGGCTGTAGCCGGCGTTGGGGCCGTATTCGCGTTGCAGCTGCTGCCAGGTGCGCAGCGCGAGGTCGTCGTCGCCTTTGCGCTCGGCGAGCGCCGCGTAGCGTTCCAGCAGCGGACGGCGCAACGCGCCCTGTTCGCGGGCGGCGAGAAAGCGCAGGCCGGCGTCCGGGTCGGCGCGGCGCTCGTAGGCCGCGACTACGCCGTCGATCAGCTTCAGGTTGCCGCGGTCGCGGTCCGCCTGGTAGATCAGTACCGCGAGCAGTGCGGCGTCGTCGTTCAGGCCTGGTGCAAGGCGCGCGACCTGCTGCCACGACGCGTCGTCGCCGCGCGATTGCGCGAGCGCCAGCCAGTTGCGCAGTGCAACGTCGGGCTGATGGTTCCATTCGGCCACTTGCGCGAGACGGCCGCGCCAGAGGTCCGAGTCCGGCGCCTTGTCGAGCGCGCGCTGCGCGACGCGTTGCGCTTCGGCGACGTTGCCGTTGGCGAGGAACACGCGGTAGGCGAGGTCTTCGTCGGCGGTGTTGGGGGGCACCGGGGCGTCGGGGGCGGAGGCGGCTTTTGGTGTGGCTGCCTGCGGGGCCGGCGTCGGGTTGGGCGTCGGGTTGGGCGTCGGGTTGGGCGTGGCTGCCAGCATGATCGGCGCAGGCATCGCGCGTCGCGTCGTTGTTGCTATCGCCGGCGTAGCCATGGTCGTTGCCTGCGCAACCCCTGCATGATGCGTGGCCGGTTCGGCTCGCGGCACGCGCGCGTCGCTCCCGTCGTCGCTTGCCGAAACGCGCATCACGCGCACGCCGAAACGTTGCGGCCGCAACGGATACGCCGCGCGTTCGACACGGAACGCAGCCCTTTCGATATGCCCGGAACCTTCGTCGGGTTCATCACGCGTCGTCCGCACCGCATCTTCATGCACGGCAACTTCGCTAACGCCACGTTCACGTTCGCGTTGCGACAGCTGCAGCAGACGCTGCGCATAACGCTGCGCAATATCCGGCCGGCCCGCGGCCATCGCCAGATTCGCCAGATAGCGCAGCGTCGGCGCATCGTTCGCGAGCTCGCCGAGATTGCGCTCGGCCGCCGCGAGCGCCTGCGGCAGCAAATTGCCCGCCTGCAACGCGCGTAGCGCCGACAGGAACAGCGTGCGCCGCTCGTCACGCGTGGCGGCCTGCGCCTGCGCGGCAAACCATGCGTCGGCGGCGGCCTGGTAGTGGCCGTTGCCCAGCTCCACCTCGGCGCTCGCAATACGCCATTGCTGCGCGTCATCGGGATCGCGCGCGATCAACTGCGCATAGAAGCGGCTCGCCAGCGCGCCGTCGTTCAGGCCGCGTGCCTCGCGCGCGAGCGCCTTCAGCTGTTCCAGGTCCCACGGGTAGCCCGCGGCGTCGTTCAGCAGCGCATCGAGTTGCGCAATGCGCGCCGCGCGCGCCGGGTCCGACGGCTGCAGCGCGTAGAGGCGCTGCTGCGCGATCGACAGCCGGATCGCCAGCGCCGCTTGCGCCGCGCCCGGCTCGCGAGAACGGCCAAGCCGCTCGAGAATCCGTTCGGCGTCGCTGATGCGCTGCCCCTTCAGATACTCGCGCGTGAGCTCGGACAGCACGTCCGAATTGTCCGGGTCGACGCGCAGCCATGCTTCCAGATACGCGATCGTCAGCCCGTCGACGTTGCTGCCGTCCAGCAGACGCGCCTCCAGCCTCCCGCGCGGAAAGGCGAGCGCCAGCATCAGCGCGACAAACGCACCGAGCAGCACGAGGACAGCCGGCGAAAACAGCCGCTGCCGTTCAGGAGGCGCAGGAGACGTCGACATGTAATCCGTACGGATAGCCCGACAGCGTGCGCCGGCTGACGCGGCATGCGCCTGCGTCGGCCAGCCGGAACTGCGGCGCGACCAGCGCGCGCAGGTCGAAAGAGAATCCGTTCGCGTCGCGCGCGAAATGTTCGAGGCGGCCGTTCGCATCGGCGAGATGCGGCACGTGTGGCGCGCGTGCCGCGTCGATCACCGTGAAGCGCGCGGCGCTGCCGGTCAGATGCACATAGGTACCGCCCGGCCCCGCGAGATAACCGGCTACGCCCTGTGCGTTCGACAGGTCCGGCGCCTTGCCCGTCGGCAAGCGCACGGTGCGCAGATCGCCGCCGTTGCGCACTACCCAGAACGCGCCGTCGCGCGCGATGCTGGTGTCTTCCCAGTCGAGCACGCTCTGCGCATAGTCGGACGTGAACACCGGCGTCACCGATTGCTTCAGTACCGCATCGAGCACCTGCTGCAACGCGTGCACACCGGCGTATTTGGTGCCGGTGAACATGTGGTAATAGACGTCGATCGGCTTGAAGCGGATCGGCTTGTCGGTCATATCGAGTGTTTCGAGCAGCCGCGAAAAGCCGTAGTACGGCCCGTGCCACAGATCGGTGTAAAGCTCTTCGTTCTGGTTCGGCGCGAACACCTGGTAGTAGCCGTCCTTGCGCACGCCGAGCGGTGCGATCGCGGTCCAGCTCGGATAGGACTTCGTGATCACCGTGTCGCCGCCGTTCATGTTCAGCACGCCGGCCTGGTATGCCGCTTTCAGCACCGGCGCCGGCACCTGGCAGTCGCCGCTCCACAGCACCATCTTCACCGGCTTGGTTGTGGGCGCAACGTGTGTGTCGAGGTAACGGATCGAGCCGCCCACTTCGCGGTCGATCGAAAAGCGGTAACCCGGTATGTCGATCGATAGCCCCGAAGTGTTCGCCGCGCCGCCGCCTTCGGTGGTCACGTCTTTCGAATCCGGATCGCCGAGACCCGTGATGCGCATCCACTGCAGCGGATGCGTGTATGTGTGCGTCGCGACTTCGACGTTCGGCAGCGCGAAGATCTGCCGGCCTATCTCGCGCAGCCGCGGCGCGATCTTGCGGTACGGGCCGTCGTCGGTGACCTCGCCTTCGATCAGCGACACCGTGGTCGGCATGCCGGTGTCGCGCAGCACGCGGTACAGCACGTCGCCGGAGAACTCCGGCTGCGCATCGGTGTTCGGCTGCGCGCTGTCGCGGAACTCGGCGCGCGACGCGAAGCCGTCGCCGTCGATATGCGACATCGCGAGGCGCCGGCCGTTTTCGGTGGTCGTGTCGGGCACGGGCATGTCGGATGGCAGGCGTAACGCGGCGCGCAGGAACGCGATCGGCTGCAGCACCCAGCGCGCCTGGTTGACTGCGCCGAGATCGAACACGCCGAACGGCCGCATCGCGTAGCCGCCCCATGGCGTCAGCGCGGCGCCGTCGATCTCGAAGCTGCCCGCGCGCAGCCTCAACAGCGAGCGGCTGCCAGGACCCGCGCGCACCGGCGTGTAGTCGTGCGGATCGGGCTGCGGCTTCATCTCGAAGCCCATCAGCTTCGCGTCGTACGACTCGACCGCGAGCCGCCCTGCCGGCGCGCCGTCCACGGTTTGCAGAGCGAGCTTGTGCGCGAGCTGCGCATCGATCTGTATGCCGAACGATGTGAACACCGCGAGCGGGATGCCCGCGTCGACCTGCGCTTCGAGCCACCGGCGGTATTCGTTCTGACGCGGCACTTCGTTGTTCAGCCACAGCACGATGCCGGCATAGCGCTTCGACAGATCGCCTTGCGGCAGCGGATCGCGCACGTCCTGGTAGTCGATCGTGTAGCCCAGATAGTTGAGCGGCATCGCCAGATAGCGTAGCCCCGCCGAGGTGTTGAGCGACGTGCGCGGCGGTGGATCCTGTACCAGCAGGATGCGTCGTTTGACGGGTTGCGCGAGGCCTACGCCCATCGTCTGCAGGCCGCCGTCGGTGACGTACGGCACGATGCCGAGCGCGCGGATCTTGTCGATCGAATCGCGCGCGCATTGCTGGTCGGCAGGCGCGCAGTAGTCGATCGAGATCGCCGGCAGGTGGTATTGGTCGCGGATCGTGCGCGCCTGCGCCAGCAGCCAGTCGCGGTCGGCCGCCGGTACTTCGGTGTAGCGCTGCTGCGCCTGGTCCCAGCCGTGGAACAGCGATTCGAACGCGACTGCGTACACGAGGTCGTGCACCTGCGGCAGGATCTCGAAGCCGCGGTTGAAGATCAGTTTCGCGTCCGGATAGCGCGCCTTGATCGCGCGGATCACCGCGACGAGGCCGGCTTCCTGCTGCTTGCGCGCTTCGTCTGCGTTGTTGGCTGTTCCGGCCACGAGGTGATACGAATCGAGCGTGTCGAGAAAGAAGCCGCGGTAACCGCGCGCCCATAGCGGCGCGATCACATGGTCGACGAAGAACGCCGGCCAGCCCGGCTGGCTCTGATCGACCACGCGCGATGCCCATGCCTCGTTGTGACCGGCGAGCCACGCCTTCGGCAACGCTGCGTAGTACGGCCGCGACGGCAGCACTTCGCCGACGCTGGTATAGGCGAACCATGTGGTGTGCGGCAACCGGTGTGCGCGCGGGTCGAAACCGCTGTCCGGTTCGACCACCGCGGCGTCGTACGCAGACAGCATCTCGACTGGCGGGTCTGCGCCGTAGTAGAGCGCGAAGCTCGGTTGATCGGATACGTTCGATGCGCTTGCAGCACTTGCGGCGGCCAGTGGCGCTTGCGTCGATGCGTTTTGCGGCGCGTCGGATGTGGCCGCCCTCGCTGCACCCGATGCAATGAGCACAAGCGCGGCAATTGCCACGCTTGCGATGCGCGCGATCTTCCCGGCCAGAGAGGACGCCATCCGAAAGCCGACATCCGGCGCGAGCCGGACACAGTTGAACTGGCACCCATCCTAATGAAGATCGGATGAAACGGCTAGTCCGTCTCGAAACAATAAAAAATAGAGAAAATTCGACTTCCTATGCGTTTTGATTGCGCATTTATTACTTATGCATCGCGAGTCAGTTTTTACTCGATCTGGATCGATCCGGATATGGCGTGATCGCACACCTCTATAGTTCGGCATCCGAATGACGATCAGGCCTGATGCTCTGTACGCGGGATGGATATGACGCGGTGTACCACCCTGACTTGTGAAGTCCCGCGCATTCGCCAGGCATAACGCTTGCGCGATCGTTGACGGGCGTCCACCGCACGTCGTGTCACGACGTCTGCGTGGTTGAGCAGGCAGGTGCGTGTCGCGTGCTGACAACGGCGCGCGTCGCACGGCATGCCCACACCATGCGTGCGATGGTCTGGCGGCGTGTGCGTTTTCTCCGTGGACCTCACGGCAGTGCACGCACCGTTCCCACATGCTGCGCGCTGTGAAGGAACAGCCATTGCTCGAACTTTGTCGGCCTTGCGAAATTTCAACTTACAAGGAGGACTGCATGAATCGCATCCACGAAATCATGTCTCGCGACGTCGTCACCGTCGCGCCATCCGATACGATCGGCCGCGCCGCGCAGCTGATGGAGCGTTACGACGTCGGCTCGCTGCCGGTGTGCGACGGCCGCAGGCTGATCGGCATGCTCACCGATCGCGACATTACCGTGCGTGCGCTGGCGGTCGGCATGATGCCCGATACGCCGGTGCGCGAAGTCGCGAGTCACGGCGCCGAGTGGTGCTTCGACGATGACGATGTCGACGCGATCCAGCGCCAGATGTCGATCGCGCAATTGCACAGGATGCCGGTGATCGATCGTCAGCGCCGGCTGGTCGGCATGTTGTCGCTCGGCGATATCGCGACGCGGGGCGACAGCGTGTCGCGCGATGAACTGGCTAATACGCTTGAAGGGGTCTCGCAGCCGGCGGCACAGCATGCGGCGGAGTCTGCCGTGCGGCATGCTTCGAAGGGCGCTTCAGCTTCACAGGGCGCTTCGAAGTCCGCTTCGCAGTCCGCTTCGAAGCCCGCTTCAAAGCCCGCTTCAAAGCCCGCTTCGCAGTCCACCTCACAGCGCACTACGCTGCCGCGCAACGCGCCCGCCGAACCCGACGCGCGCGCCGCGCAGCCTGCGAGCCCTTCCATTGCGCAACGCCCTTCTTCCAAGCCACGTCTTCATTGAAGCGAAGGAGATCGATCCATGGCACGACATTCGTCATCGACTCAATCGCAGCCGCATAACGACCACGGAGGTCCATCATGACCACGCTTGACCAGACAACCACCCGCACCCGCACGCAAGGCGCGCGGATCGTCGGCAAGGGCGCGGCGACCGCGCAGGGCCCAGGCCCTGACGTGATGGCCGCCGCCACGCTCGACGGCAACAAGGTGCTCAGCACCGACGGCCACGAGATCGGCAAGGTGAAGGACATCATGCTCGACATACGCACGGGCCAGGTTGCGTATGCAGTGCTGTCGAGCGGCGGTTTTCTCGGCGTCGGCGACCGGCTTTACGCGGTCCCATGGAATGCGCTGACGCTCGATACCGATCGCAAATGCTTCGTGCTTGGCGTGTCATCGCAGCATCTGAAGGACGCGCCGGGATTCGATAAAGACCATTGGCCCGTGATGGCCGATGCAGGATGGGCAGCGTCGATCCACGATTACTACGGCAGCGAGCCGTACTGGGGTGGTCAACGCGCGGTGCTGCACGATCCGCTCGGCGAAATGGGCGATGCGCTCGAGGGCGGTCGTGGGGAATTGCGGCGCTGATCTGCGAGGCTGATGTCCGGCGCTGATGCGCGTCGTGAAGCCAGAGCGGCCGCGGGCGGCGCTCTGGCTTTTTCATGCGCGCCACGACCTCGCTCATCTGTCGTGCGAGCGGTACAGCACTTGCTGACCCGACATCGAGACGGCGCATCGCTGCGCCATCCGCTCAACCCCAACACGATGGAGGATTCATGAAGCTTCGCTACTCCGCTGCGCTGGTCGCGGCACTGTGCACCGCCCCGCTCGCGCCCATTGCTTCGCTAGCGTTCGCGCAAGGCTCGTCGGCACCGGCCGGCGGCGCGCCCTTGTCCGACACCGACCAGAAATTCGTACAAACTGCAGCGACCGCAGGCACGACCGAAATCGATGCAGCGAAGCTCGCGCTGCATCAATCGAGCGACAAGGACGTAAAGATGTTCGCGAGCCACATGATCGCGGACCACACGAAGCTTGCCGCGCAACTGAAAATGGCCGTGCCGCGCGGCACCGACCTGCCGAAAGGTCCGGACAGCGCCGCCCTCGACAGCCTGAAGCCGCTCAAGGGTGCCGACTTCGATTCCGCGTACATCAGCAAGCTCGGGGTGCAGGGCCACAAGGAAGCGATTGCCGCATTCCAGGACGAAGCTGACAACGGTCAGGATGCCAGCCTGAAGAAGACCGCGAAAAACGCACTGCCGACCATCGAGCATCACTATGCGATGGCGCAGCAGCTCGCGAAGAAAAAAGGCATTGCTGTCAGCGAGTAACGCGCGCAGCGCGATCGCCTGCGTGCCGGGCCATGCATACCGCTCGAGGCTCGAGCGGTATGCCGCGCGATCGACCTGCGCGTCCGGCCGCCTTTGCGACACAACGCACTTCGCAGTGGTTTCCAGCGGAGCTTCACGCAGGTGCTTGCCCGGACCATCACTGCAAGATCGCGGCTGAGCGTGTACGGTAGCGGATTGCATGAATCGGGGCGCGAGTCGGCGCAACGGCTGGAAGTGGATATACGTGTGCCGTTACGGGGCGTTCCTGCGTGCGGTGATCGTGCTTTCGAGAGAGCCGAGCGGCACGGCGTAGCGCCGCGCTCGCGGGCGCAGGGTGTGCCATTGCGGCGCGCGTAGATCGTTGCGGCTGAAGCGGAAGAAAGCTACCAGGCGAAGCCGCGAGAAGCTGAGAAAAGTCGCGAGAAGCTGAGAGAAGCCGCGACAGCCGCAGCGGCAGGCGGCGCATCTGGATTCTCACAGCGTGTTGCCGCCTGGGTTGCCGCCTGGTTGCCGCTTAATCGCCGGGAAACTGCTCGCAGGGCGTGGTGGTGGGCGCCACGCAAACGGCCGAGTAGTCGGCGACCCAGTTCATGCTTTTAGTCGCCTTGACCGCGTTTTGCAGATCGGGGCTGTTCTCGTACGCGATGAACGACGAACACAGGGCAGCGGACAGGCAGACCAGTGAAAATGCAATCTTTTCAATAACTTGATACCGGTGCGGCATGATCTTTCTCGAAGTTGGAACGGCGTATCGGCGCATTTTATCTCATATAAGGGTTTTTACCTAGGGGTTTGCGCGTAGATTGGTACGCGAACTGCTTTCCGCCCATTCGGGCTTATCAAAAGGAGTGAATATGAAAGTGTTTCATCGGGCGGTTCTGGCCGCCGCCGTGCTTGCCGCGACGGCTGGTAGCGCTTACGCGCAGGTTGCCGGCACCCAGCCGCTCGGCGTGACGGTCGCGCAGTCGCAGGCATTGCTGCAGGGCTGGAGCGCGAAGAAGGCGATTCTCGGCAAGCCGGTTTACAACGACTCGAACGAAAAGATCGGCTCGATTTTCGACCTCGTGATCGCCCCGGACGCTTCGCTGTCGGCCGCGATCATCTCGACCGGCGGCTTTCTCGGTGTGAAAACGCATAACGTCGCCGTGCCGATCGGCGCGTTCGAGATCCGCGACGGCAATTTCTATCTGGCCGGCGCCACCAAAGATGCGCTGAAAGCCACGCCGGCGTTCGAGTACAGCAAGGTCGACAAGCCGGCCAAGCCGCAGAAGGTACAGGCTCAGTAATACGCGCCTGACCTGCCGGCGGGCTTCGATTGCTCCGCCGGCTAGCGACGGGCGCCCGCCGCATGCACTAGAATTTCGGCTTTTGCCGCTGGGTCGGCAGCAGCCTGCTCTTGCGTTGCGCGCCGCGCCATGGCCCAATGCGGTCCAGCGCGGCCTGCCTGCAGTGCCGCCCCCGGTGCCGCCCCCGGTGCCCTGCCCGTCGCACAACAGAGATAATGAACGACCAGCCAGCCGAACGTTCGGCGCACAGCAACGTCAACAGCAATCCCCCTTTAACCGCCGCACACGCGGTCAGCGCGGCGGCTGCGGCCAGCACGGCTGACGACCGGCCCGATCGCGCAGAGCCGGCCAACCTGGCCATAAGCGACGGCCCGATCAGCGGCGCGTTCCAGCGTTTCTGGTGCACGCGCGTGCTGTCGTCGCTGTCGTTTCAGATGCTCGCCGTTGCGATCGGCTGGCATATCTACGCACTCACGCATAGCGCATTTGCACTCGGCCTCGTCGGTCTCGCGCAGTTCCTGCCGATGTTCGTGCTGACGCTCGTCGTCGGCCACGTTGCCGATCGCTACGACCGGCGCCGCATCGCGGCGGTGTGCCAGACCATCGAATGCGCGGCGGCCGGGTTATTCGCGCTCGGTACGTACGGCGGCTGGCTCGATGCGCCGATCATCTATGCGCTGGCCGCCTGTGTCGGCGCGGCGCGCGCGTTCGAATCGCCCGCCATGTCGTCGTTGCTGCCCGGCGTCGTGTCGCGTGCGCAGTTGCCGCGCGCGACCGCGTGGTCGACCTCCGCGAACCAGGCCGCGCAGATCGCCGGCCCGGCCCTCGGCGGCCTGCTGTACGGCGTCGGCGCCGCACCTGCGTACCTCGCATGCACCATCACGTTTGCGGCCTCCGCGCTGCTGGTGTGGAGTATTCCGTTGGTCGCGAAGCCTGCGTCGCGCGCCCCCGTGACGCTCGAATCGGTGTTCTCCGGTATCCGTTTTATCTTCCGCGAACCGGTGATTCTCGGCGCGCTGTCGCTCGATCTGTTCGCTGTGCTGTTTGGCGGCGCTACCGCGCTGTTGCCGGTGTTCGCACGCGACTTCCTGAACACCGGCCCGCTCGGCCTTGGGCTGTTGCGCTCGGCGTCGGCAGTGGGCGCGCTGGCCGGCACGATCTGGCTCGCGCATTTCCCGCTGAAAAGCCGCCCTGGCTTCGCGATGTTCTGTGGCGTCGTGGTGTTCGGCGTCGCTACCGCGGTGTTCGGGCTGTCGCATCAGTACATCGTGTCGCTGCTTGCGCTGATGGTGCTCGGCGCATCCGATGTGATCAGCGTGGTCGTGCGGCTGTCGCTCGTGCAGTTGCGCACGCCCGACGAGATGCTCGGCCGCGTCAGCGCGGTCAATTCGCTGTTTATCGGCACGTCGAATCAGCTGGGCGAATTCGAATCGGGCGTCACGGCCGGCTGGTGGGGCGCGCGGCCCGCCGTGCTGGCGGGGGGAATTGCGACGATCGCGGTCGCGCTGATCTGGATGCGACTCTTTCCGGATTTGAAGCGTACGCGCTCGCTCGAGCGCGAAGAAGAGCCAGTTGCGGGGAGTCAGGCGTAGCGCGGGGGGCTGGCGGCGGTAGGTGTGCTGTGCGTGTGATGCGTGTGATGCGTGTGATGCGTGTGATGCGTAGTTGCAGCAGCACATGCGCTTGCCAACGAGCGGGCAAGTTTGTTGCTGAAGACTGCTGCACTCACTGCGCAGCCGCGCTCCAGCACAGCCGCGCAGCAGACCCGACGGAGGCGCTCATGAAACACAGTCGCTTTTTCAGCTTTACCCATTTTGCGGCGGCATCGCTGGCGTCGATTGCCACCCTCGCGTTGCCGGCCGGCGCCGCCCACGCCGACGATGCGCCCAGCCCCTGCGCGGCACTCAAACGCATCGTCGCGGCGGCACCCAGCGGTTTCACCCAGCTCGCACCCGAAGACGGCCGCGGCGTCGCGCAACCGTACGGCGACGACGCCAGCTGCAGCGCGACGCGCGCCAGCTACCAGTGCACATGGACGCCGCATGGTGACGCCGGTTCGAGCGCCACAGCATTGCAGGCGGTCGCCGCCGACATCGCCGCTTGCCTGCCCGATGCCACCCACGACGTCAATTCGCCGCCGCGCCAGCACTTCTACCTGGGCGAACGCGCGCAACGCACGCAAATCACGGCGACCACTGCCGGCGCGAACAAGCTGAAGCTGGTGGTGTCGGGAAAATAGCGCGGATTCGCACGCGCGTGCCTGCTACGTCGCGGCATGCCCCCGCTTGTTACTGCATGCGGTACCCGGACACGATTCGCTTCGCACCGCATCGGGCGCGCTGTTTGCTCGCTGTAAAGCATTCAGACCATCAGGGAGCAATGCAAAATGAGCGAATCGACTGGATCGACGAAGCAGTCCGACGCGGACCTCGAACATCCGCAGCAGCCCGCGCACAGCGACAACGAGAAAAGCAAAATGCCCGAGCGGCACGATGAAGGCCGCAAGCAATCGCCCGCGGACAAGCCAGGAAAGAAATCGGGCGAAGGTGAGACGCCGGTAGGTTGAACCACGGCGTAGCGACGTACGCGTGGTTTGCACGACGTGTTGCTCAGAAAAACGGCGGCCCGGGGTATCCCATGGCCGCCGTTCTCGCGTTGCTGCGTCGCGACCCAGGCGCGCGCAATCAAGCTTCGCTGCGCGTCGCCCTCGCCATCACGGCACGTCGCGCAAATACCCTACCTTCGAAGGATCGCGCATACGGAACGACACGATGCCCGCAATCGCGCACAGCACCGTTACATACCAGTAGAACATCGATTCGTTGCCTGCCTGCTTGAGCCACAGCGCGACATACTCGGCCGAGCCGCCGAAGATCGCATTGGCCACCGCATACGACAAGCCGACGCCCAGCGCGCGCACTTCCGGCGGGAACATCTCGGCCTTGATCAGCCCGCTGATCGACGTGTAAAAACTGACGATCGCCAGCGCGATCACGACCAGCACGAACGCGGCGACCGGACTCGTCACGTCCTTCAGCGCATGCAGCAGCGGCACCGTGCCGATCGTCGCGAACAGGCCGAACAGGATCATCGACTGGCGCCGGCCGATGCGATCGGACAGTGCGCCGAACAGCGGCTGCATCAGCATATAAACCAGCAGCGCAACGGTCATCACGCTGCTCGCGGTTTTCGCATTCATGTGCGCGGTGTTCACCAGATACTTCTGCATATACGTCGTGAACGTATAGAAGATCAGCGAGCCGCCGGCGGTGAAACCCACCACCGTCATGAACGCCTTCTTGTGTTTCCACATGCCGGCCAGCGTGCCTGCATCGCTGCGCTGGCGGGTCGCGGCACTCGACGTTTCGTCGAGCGACTTGCGCAGATACAGCGCGACCAGCGCGGCGACGGCGCCGACCACGAACGGAATACGCCAGCCCCATGCCTTCAGCTCGTCGTTGCTGAGCGTCTGCTGCAGGATCACCAGCACCAGCAGCGCGCACAACTGGCCGCCGATCAACGTCACGTACTGGAACGAAGCGAAAAAGCCGCGACGCCCCTGCAGCGCGACTTCACTCATGTAGGTGGCGCTGGTGCCATACTCGCCGCCTACCGAAAGCCCCTGGAACAG